>NZ_JBFNQD010000001.1:0-39051 GCF_040797145.1 Labrys neptuniae
GATATATGAGCCCTGTCGAGTTCGAGGAGAAAGCTATGTTAGCTTAACCTGGTGTCCGAAAAACCGGCAGCAGGCCAGATTGCCGTCGCTACATCATCCTTGATTCTTGGTGGGTGCAGCATGACGCTGCCCGTTCGCGGCTCAATGGCTACGGGTGGTGAGACCTTTACGGGCAGCGCTACGGGCTATGCCGATGGCGGCGGCACACTGCAAATCAAGAGCAACAAAGGGCTCACCTGTACTGGCAACTTTGTCTATGAGACCTCGCGCAAAGGCTCCGGCGTGTTCAACTGCAGCAATGGACAGAGCGGCCCCTTTGAGTTCGCTTCGACGGGTACCCGTGGGACCGGCACCGGGACCCTAGGCGGACGGGCCTTCACCTTCACATTCGGCTGAGCGTGAGAGGTAGGCCACTAGAGTGTCCGCTAAGAGTCACCGGCGGGCTTTTTCCTTTGGCGGGCATAGGGCCGCCATCATCTTGGGAGAGCCATGAGGACCCGTGGCGTGATGGCTGCGGGTCTTTCTCATTTGCCTTCCGTTAGCCTGCCGGGGCCCCTGAGATGCTCACGCCGAACAAGACCGCAAGGACCGCCAGCACGGCAACCCAAATGGCTCGGGAGAGCGACTGCATGTATTTGAACTCCTCGATGCGCTGCTTGCGGACTTCGAGCTGTTGCGTTGTAATATTGTCCGGTAGCTGCTCCGAGTAAGGGGACCACCACGCCAACTCCGCGAGGAACCATAGGGACGGCACCACCGCCCAACCCGCAAGCAGCCAGAATACAAGCGCCTTGTCCTTAAAGCGTGATTGGGTCTCCCCATCAACGAAGATCGACTTGATGAGCGAAGGCTTGATGGTAGCTGGATCATTGCCGGGCCAATAGCGCCAGATGGCCAAGCCAGTGGCCGCTATGCCTAAAAGAGCAAGCGTATTCCCGATGCGTCTTCCCCTAGTAGGGATAGATCCTAGCGAGGATATGCCCCGCTGGCCATGTGGGTGGTCTAGGTGGCCTCCTTGTACGTTGGCGTTTGCAGTTGCCTCTGCCGCCACGTGATTGGGCTGGCCCCCTGACGAGCCTTTCGGGTCGCTCATACCGCTTCCTCCCCGTTCGCTTTGCTGCTCTACCGCCAAGCGCGTTATGTGGCCGTGAAGGGGCGCAGGATGCCCCTAGAACGCCCGCTAAGAGTCACTGGCGGGCTTTCTCTTTGGCTGGGCTAGGGGGTATGCCTCGGGAGGAGGAGGGCGCTTAGGGACTCTCCCGGGGCTCCCCGCACTCGGCACAGAATGATGCCTTAGGCGTCCGCAGGGGGGGCGCAAGCATGGCATGGCGGGCCGAAAGCGCTGGCCCTGTGGTGCCAGAGAGCATTCACGTTCGTCTCCGTGTGGCCGGTCATCTCAAAATATCGATCAAGTGTGCCTTGGCCATAGCAGTGGTCTTTCGCTTCCTTGAGTGAAGCATTGTGTTCCATCCGGTATAGGGTCCTGGGAGCGATGTGTGGCGCTGTATGAGGCCGGAAGGGTTCGCGATGAGGAACTTGAGGGGGACCGGTAAGAGCTAGGGGCTGAATTGCTCACCATTGCCCCTTTTCGATCCGGTCCCGCTCGTCGCTCTCAATGGTAACCTCTAGCGAGGGGTCCCGGACCCATTCCCATCGATCTCGCTTCCAGTATTCGAGAACGCGAACCGCCAGTGTGTTCATGCTGTCCCCCGCGACACAGGTTATCTTGGCGCTCTCGTGCAAATAGGTCCCCTCGCTGTGACGAGGTGGGTCGCCATAGAGGAACTCATAGTTGTGGCGAATAAGGTCAGCCTGCGAATGGTCTTCCATGCTCGGGAACACCGGCATGTTAAAAGAGCAGCAAACGGTAAAGGTGCGTAGGCACGCCTAACACACGACCTCTACAAGTACCGCTTCGTTGCAATATATGTTCCCGGTGCGGCGCGGGGTGAATGGCTCATAGCGCGGGACCCCGTATTCATCATACCAAAGTGGCGCGGTCGGGATGCGCGATAGAATGTCGTCGTAGTTCCCATTCATGAGGATGAGCGCCAGTCCTGGTTAGTGAGCCGGCATCCGGCACATGCCTGTCGGACAAGCCAGCGTGTTTGATCGACAGCCTTTTCTCAGACTGCGAACCTAGGGAGATTCTCAAAGACCTTCGCCTTGGCCGCCACGGTCACCTCTCCACAGCCAGCGCCAATCGTTCCCGTGATTACGGTCACAGTCCACTAGTTATCTCTGGTGCGGACGGCGGGACTCGAACCCGCACCCGGTTTCCCGAAGCAGATTTTAAGTCTGCTGCGTCTACCATTTCGCCACGTCCGCAGCGCCGGCCTTGCTTAGGGCCGGAATCGTATCGGCTCAAGCCGTTTGTGTCGGCTTCCAGCCATAGAGCCAGTCATAGCGCTCCAGCAGGCGCCGCCCGCCGAGAGCCGACAGGCCGAGATCGCGGGCGGCGGCAAGGGGCCAGCGCCAGTGATAGCGCTCGCCATTGCTGCGTGCCTCGGCCTGGATCCGGCCGACACGCGGCAGGCGCAGGCGCGACCAGTCCTGTAGGCGGGCGGGAACATCATTGTCGTCGGCGCCACTGAGTTGGGCAGCCAGTTCGGCCGCGTCCTCGATGGCCGCCGCACCGCCCTGGGCGATGAAGGGCAGCATGGGATGGGCGGCGTCACCGATCAGGGCGATGCGGCCGGTGGCGATCCGGCCGTCGGCGCGGCCTTCGAACAGCGGCCAGGTCCGCCATTGCGGCACCGTGGCCAGCAAGGTTCGCAGGCGTCCGTCCCAGCCGGCGTAATGCGGCAGCAGCGCCTGCAGGGGCTGCGGCGTCGACCAGCCGGGGCCGGCATCCTCGGCCGATGTCACCGCCACGAGATTGAGGGCCTGGCCCGACCGCACGGGGTAATGCACGAAATGCGCATTGTCGCCGAGCCAGAGCCCGGTCATCAGGCCCTGAAACAGGACAGGGACGTCCTGCATCGGGATCACGGCGCGCCAAGCCCGCCTTCCGACAAAACGCGGCTGTTCGAGGCCGAGCAGGGGCCGCAATTTCGACCACAAGCCGTCCGCACCGATCAGCATACGGGCGGAGACATCAGGGGCGCCAGCCGCAAAGGAGAGGATAACCCGCTTCTGGTCCTGGCGGACCGAATGCAGCTCTCGGCTCAGATGCAGCGGGATGCCGCGCTGGCGCACCGCCGCCACCAGTACCGCTTGCAGGTCGGCGCGATGGATGACGCCATAGGGCGCACCCCAGCGTTGGCGGCATTGGCCGAGCGGGATTTGCTGGATCAGGCCGCCGGTGGCGCCCTTGCGGATACGCACCGCATCCATCACCACCATATGCGCCTCGAGCGCGGGGCCGAGGCCGAGGCCGAACAGGACGTTGAGCGCATTGGGCGTGAGCTGGATGCCGGCTCCGGCTTCCTCGAGCGCCGCGGCGCGCTCGTAGATCTCGACGGCAAAGCCGCGCCGGGCCAGGGCCAGGGCGGCCGTCAGCCCGCCGATGCCGGCGCCGGCGATCGCGATATCCATGGCCGGTTCAGGCGGCGTGGGCGTTCACCGTGCAGGCCGCCGGTTCCGACATGCCTTCGGGCAGCTTGGGATCATATTTGAAGAGCGTGGAGCAGTAGGAGCACACCGCCTCGTCATCCGAACCGAGATCGATGAAGATGTGGGGGTGGTCGAACGGCACGCTCGCGCCCTGGCACATGAATTCCTTCGAGCCGACGCGAATGACCTTCAAGCCGAGGTCATTTTGGAAATGGGGAATGGAATGGCCTGCCATCGATCTTCAGTCCGCGATTTGGAGCCCGCGCTGGGACTTGGGCTCCGTCATTTTCTCTCGCGCGGACCATAGCGGTGCCGCACGGGATGCGATAGGGGCTATTGGGAGCAAGAGCAAAGGAAAACCGCGCCGATGCAGCGTTTTGATCATGACGGCGTCGAAATCGCCTATATCGACGAAGGAGAAGGCGAGCCCATCCTTCTCATCCACGGCTTCGGTTCGAATCATCAGGTGAACTGGGTCGGCACCGGCTGGGTCGACCTGCTCACCAGGCAGGGCCGGCGGGTGATCGCCTTCGACAATCGCGGCCATGGCGCTTCCTCAAAGCTCTACGATCCGGCCGCCTACCATCCTGCTGCGATGGCAGGCGATGCCGTCGCGTTGCTCGATCATCTGCGCATCGGCTCGGCGGCGGTGATGGGCTATTCCATGGGCGCCCGCATCACAGCCTTCCTCGCGCTCGAGCATCCCCAGCGCGTGGATGCGGTTATATTCGGCGGCCTGGGCGTGCGGCTCGTGCAGGGTGAGGCCCTGCCGCCCACCATCGCGGCAGCCATGGAGGCGCCGTCGCTCGACGACGTGCCGGATGCGATCGGGCGGATGTTCCGTGCCTTTGCCGACAAGAGCGGTGCGGACCGGCGGGCCCTGGCCGCCTGCATCCGTGGCTCGCGGGTCCAGCTCAATCCGGCCGAGGTCGCCAGGATCCTGCAACCGACCCTGATCGCCGTGGGGACGCGCGATCCGATCGCGGGTTCGGCGCAGGAACTGGCCGCGATGATGCCCAATGCCGCCGTGCTCGACATTCCCAACCGCGATCACAACCCCGCCGTCGGCGACAAGGTCTACAAGCAAGGCGTTTTGGCATTCCTCGCAGAGCAGGGCGTCTAAATGAACATTGGCACTGCCGGCATCACTGCGCTAAAAAGGAAGGAGATACCTTCCATTCAGCGGATAGGCAGATGAATCAGTCGAAGCGCCTGGTTTCCCATGGGCTTGAAATCGTCGACCCGGTCTGGAGCCGAGTGCGGGCCGAGGCTGAAGCGGTCACCCATGCCGAGCCGCAGCTTTCCAGCTTCATCTTCGCCAATATCCTGCAGCTCAATTCGCTGGAAAGCGCCGTGGTGCAGCGCATCGCTTCGCGCCTGGATCATTCGGACATGCCGGCGACCTTGATCGCCCAGGCCTATGGCAAGGCGCTCGAGGCTGATCCGAGCATCGCCTCGGCGATCCGCGCCGACATTGCGGCAGTGATCGATCGCGACCCGGCCGCCAATCGCTATATCGAGCCGATCCTCTATTTCAAGGGATTCCACGCCCTGCAGACCCATCGCCTGGCTCACTGGCTCTGGAAGTCGGGGCGCAGGGATTTCGCCCTCTACCTGCAGAGCCGTTCCTCGGCCGTGTTCCAGTGCGACATCAATCCGAACGTGCCGATCGGGCGCGGTGTCTTCCTCGACCATGCCACCGGCCTGGTGGTGGGCGAAACGGCGGTGATCGGCGATGACGTCTCCATCCTGCAGGACGTGACGCTGGGCGGCACCGGCAAGGAGTCCGGCGACCGCCATCCCAAGATCGCCCGCGGCGTGATGATCGGGGCGGGTGCCAAGATCCTCGGCAATATCGAGATCGGCCAATGCGCCCGCGTGGCGGCGGGCTCCGTCGTGCTCAAGGCGGTGCCGCGCAATACGACCGTGGCGGGCGTTCCGGCCCGCGTGGTCGGGGAGGCGGGCTGCGCTGAGCCGTCGCGCAGCATGGACCAGATCCTGCATGGTCCGCTGCCGGACGACATCTTCTGGCATGACGTCGGGCTCTAGAGAATCGTGCCGAAAAGTGGATGCCGGTTTTTGGCAAAAACGATGCGACAACAATAACCTATAGTACCAGATCCGATTCCGAAATCGGGTCTGATACTATAGGGCAGGTCATTTGCGACAACAGGCTAAGATGGCCGATCCTGCTCCATTTCTCGAAGGAGTTGAGGATGACGGTTCTCCCTGTTTCGTGCCCTTCGGCTCGTAAAGCCGAGCCGTCATTTCATCGTCGCCGAGATCTGCAGCATTTCCGTGCCTCTCAAGCCAGGCCCGGCAACATCACCTTGGCTCCCTCGATGACCATTTCGACCGCGATCGCAGCAAGTATCATGCCCATGATCCGGGTCATGATGACCCGCACCTTGGCGGAGAGGAGTTCGCCAATCTCGGCGGCGAAGAACAGGACGATGAACAGGGCGAGCAGGACGCTCGCAAGCACGAGGGCAAACGATACATATTGCGCGGCATTATGGGTTTGCGCTGCGTAGACGATCAGCGTGGCCATGGTGCCCGGTCCCACGACCATCGGAAATGTCATCGGATAGAACGCCAGATCACCATCGGTATCGCTTTCAGCCGTCCTGTCGGCTTGTTTTTCCTGCTCGCCCCTTTCGTGCGAGGTGACCGGCTTGCCGTTCAGCATGGACAAGGCGATGGCAAGAAGCACCAGGCCGCCGGCGACGCGGAAAGAGGCAATGGTGACACCAAAAAAAGCGATGATGTACCCGCCAAACAATGAAATGACGATGCACATCGCTGCCGTATAGAACAGTATCGTCACCGCCATGCCGCGCTGTTGAGCGACGGGTTTGGTGCTCACCATGCTGAGAAAGATCGGCAGGTTGATAAAGGGATTCATGATGGCGAACAGCGCGCCCAGGAACTTCGCAGCGAAAGTGACGTCCATTTGATCGCAATCCTTCAGGGTTTCAGGCACGTTCTTTAAGCCTATATCGCGCTTCGCCCGGTCGCTTCCCGAGCAGGATATATCATGTGGCATCACCTCCTAGCCCTGGCGCTCGTCCTTGCCGTGCACGTAGCGGTTCTCTGCCGGGTGCTGCTCAACGATGACATGAGTTCAGACGCGCGCGCCGCGTGGTTCTTCGTGCTCATCGGCTTTCCGATCATCGGAATTGTGGTTTATCTTTTTCTGGGCGAGCCCTGGATGGCGCGCAGTTTCCGCCGACGGGCGGCTACGGTCTGGGAACAGCCCATAGCGAACATATCCGCCATGTCGGGCGGCATGTCCTCCGGCCTCATTCCCGATCGGTACAGGCCGGTATTCGAGACCTGCGCGTCCTTGAACGGATGCGGGGCCGCAATCGGGAACGTGGCGAGCCTGGCCGCCGACTCCGACGCCGCGATCCGCGACATGGTCCACGATTTCGACCTCGCCCGAGAGACCATCCACGTTTCGTTCTACATTTGGCTGACGGACAATAATGGCAGGCTCGTCGTCGAGGCCCTGCGGCGGGCGGCAGCGCGCGGCGTCACCTGCCGCGTGGTGGTGGACGCCTTCGGATCGCGCGATCTCATCCGCTCCGCTTATTGGGCCGCGATGAAGCAATCGGGCATCAAGCTCTGCGTCTCGCTGGTGTCCTCGCTCGGTGTGTCGCTGGCATCGATCAGTCGCCCGGATCTGCGCAACCATCGCAAGATCGTCGTCGTCGACAACAGCGTCACCTATTGCGGCAGCCAGAACTGTGCGGACCCGGAGTTCCGTATCAAGCCGCGGTTCGCGCCCTGGATCGACATCATGCTTCGGTTTGAAGGTCCGGTGGCTCGCCAGAACCAACTCGTCTTCGCCAATGATTGGGCCGTCGAATATGGCGAAGACCTGTCCAGCCTGGCCAGCGAACCCTTCCCGGGAGAGTTGGAGGGAGACTGCGCGGCGGCGGCCTTCGGGACGGGGCCGATGTCTCCGAAGGGGTCGATGTCGGACGTGTTCGTCTCGTTGCTCCAGAGCGCCCAGCAGGAGGTGGTGATCTCGACACCCTATTTTGTCCCGGATCTGCAGCTTCTCGCCAGCCTGATGGCATCGGCGCGCCGTAAGGTGACAACCATCCTCATTCTTCCTGCCCGGAACGATTCACATGTCGTGAGTGCGATCAGCAAGGCGCATTATGCGCGGCTTCTCGCATCGGGCGTGAAGATCTACGAATATCATGGCGGCCTCCTCCATGCGAAAACCGTGGTCGTGGACGGCCAGCTCACGCTGGTGGGCTCGGCAAACATGGATTTCCGCAGTCTCTATCTCAATTTCGAAAACAACATCCTTTTCTATTCGGACAAGAACTCCGGCGATGTTCGGGCCCGGCAGGATATCTATATTTCGTCGTCGACGCAGGTCGATGAACAAGACGTCAAGAAGCGTCCGAGGCTGCGTCGAATATACGACAATCTGCTCACCATCGTCGGGCCGGTGTTCTAATGCGCGTGAGGTGACGATGGCATCGCAAACAGCGTCGGAAACGGAACGGATGCCGCAAGAGCCAATCGCCGCATCGTTTCCACCGGAAACTGGCAGCCGTCTTTCGATGCGATGATCCCGTCCCGCGATCGTTCGCCATCGCATCAGCTTTCGATCAATCCGATGATCTGCGGAGATTGCGCTTTTCCCGCCTTCGGCATGCCCTAACTTGCTCGATTGCACAGGGTGTCGGCCCGCATTCTCTTGCGAAGCAGGCTTCGGCATGGCAAAGCCCGGGGATGGCGGGGCGGCAAAGTCGCCCGGCGCATTCAACCGAGGAAGTCTAGTGGACAAGAAAGACATGCAGCGCGTCGAAGCCTATCTTCGTCGCACCTTCGGCAATGCCACCATTCGCGTCGTGCCTCGTGCCCGCAAGACTGACAGCGCGGAAGTCTATATCGGCGAGGAGTCGATCGGCGTGGTCTCCGAGGACAAGGAAGACGGAGAGACCTCCTACGACTTCCACATGGCGATCCTCGACATCGACCTCGAGGACTGATCGGCTATTTGCGGGATCGCGGGTATTGGGCGCGGGCTTTACTGGTCGGAGCGAATGAAACACGGAGGGTCGATCTCCAGATCGGCCATCTTCGTCCATAATCACGCGTGATGTTTTCAGGATGGTCGATCTGGAGATCGACCCTCCCATGCTAGGCCACGACCACAGCGTTAGCGCTCATAGGCGAGGACGCCTGCGATCCCAGGAACGGAGCTCTGCCATGCCCCTCTATGCGCTCGACGATATTGCGCCGTCGGTGCCGGCCGACGGCCGCTACTGGCTTGCGCCCGATGCGCGGGTGATCGGTCGCGTGATTTTGGCAGAGGACGCCAATATCTGGTTCGGTGCGGTGCTGCGCGGCGACAATGAGCCGATGACCGTCGGTGCGCGCTCCAATATCCAGGATGGTGCCGTGCTGCATTCCGATCCCGGCTTTCCCCTCACCATCGGGGAGGATTGCACGATCGGCCATTCCGCCATCCTGCATGGCTGCACCATCGGTGCCGGCAGCCTGATCGGCATGGGGGCCACCATCCTGAACGGCGCACGCATCGGCAAGGGCTGTCTGGTCGGCGCCAATGCGCTGATCACCGAAGGCAAGGAATTTCCGGATCATTCGCTGATCGTCGGCTCGCCGGCCCGAGTGCTCCGTCCCCTCGACGCGGAAGCCGTCGCCAAGCTCAGGCAGTCGTCGGCGCATTATGTCGCCAACGCCAAGCGCTTTGCCAAGGGGTTGAAGAGGGTGGATTAAGTCGCGGGGAGCGTATTTCCGGGTGCACGGACGTCTCGTCCGTTCTTGGAAACATGACACGCGCCGTGGGGAAGAGGCGGACGAGACGTCGGCGCACCCGGAAAAAACTCAGTTGCCCTTCGCCGACACGATGGCCGTGGTCTGCGTGTCGCCGAGCGAGACCCAGGCATTCTGGTCGGATTGCGACTGGCGCTTGACGTAGCGATAGCCGGTGGCGCGCCAGGACAGGATCTTGGTTTCCTGATTATCGAGCACGAACTCGCCGCGGTCGGTCTTCACCATCAAGACGGCGTGGCCTTCGTTCTTCTTGTCGCGCACCACGGTGATCAGCAGGGCCGAGCGCGGCCAGCCGGCGTCGATCAGCAATTTGCGCTTGAGCAGGACATAGTCCTCGCAGTCGCCCTTGCCATTGGTGGGGTAGGCCCACCATTCGACCTTGCCGTAATTGTCGAGATCGGTGACGGGCTTGACCGATTTGTTGACCTGGTCGTTCAGGGCGATCAGATCCTTCCAGGCCTGGCGCGAGAGCACGATGTCGCGTGCTTCCTGCGAGCCCGACTTGCAGTCGGCCGGATTGTCCTTGCAGAACTGCAGATAGCCAGAGGGCGGGGTGGTGACGTCGCCCACGGGAGCATAGATCGGCATGGCGCTGTGGCCGGCGGCGGCAGCCTGCGAATGCGGCAGAAATGCCGTTGCGAGCGCCACGGCGGCCAAGGCGGCTTTAGGGGCCATTCGGCTCAAATTCGACCTGATCCTGATCCCGAAGCGCATCACAATCTTCAGACCCGTTTTGCCCGCCACCGGATGTTTACCCAGAGAGCAGGGCCAATTACCCGTTCCCGAAGCCAACTTCGCACAAGGGCAGGGGCCGCACAACGCTCTTGCCGCAGAAAAAACAAGATCCGGACGGGGTATGAAGTGTCGTAACTCTTTGAAAAATCTCATGTTAACGGTGGATTAACCACGATTTCCCGTTTTCAAACACGCGCGGGCAACGAAGGGATGCGTGGCATGATTGCCACGGTTTCGTCACCTTTCCCGACGGCAATTTGGTTAATGCCGGGGCGTCTCGACGCCGATATTGTCGATGAGGCGGGTCGCACCCAGCCGGGCAGCCACCAGCAATCGCACCGGCCCCTCCGCAAGTCCGGTAACCGGGGCGAGGCTCACCGCCTGCCGTGCTTCCAGATAGTCGAGCTCGAAGCCTCCGGCCGTGATGGCACTGCGCCCGGATGCCAGGGCGGCTTCGATGTCGACGCCCTTGATCAGGGCATCGGCGACCTGCCGGAGGGTGCGATGCAGGAGAGGGGCCTTGGCCCGCTGTTCCGGCGCGAGATAGCGGTTGCGCGACGACATCGCCAATCCGTCGGCTTCGCGCACGGTCGGAATGCCGACGACCGTGATCGGCAAATCGAGGTCGCGCGCCATCTGGGTAACGACGCAAAGCTGCTGATAGTCCTTCTCGCCGAACAGGGCGAAGTCCGCGCCGCTTTGGCAGAACAGCTTGGCCACCACTGTCGCCACGCCGGCGAAATGGCCGGGACGGAAGCGATCCTCCAGGCCGGCCTGCGCCGGCCCGGCAACCGAGACCGTGGTGGCGAAGCCGTGCGGATAGATCTGGCTGGCGTCGGGAGCGAACAGGAGATCGCAGCCGACATCCCGCAGCCTGGCTAGATCCGCCGCTTCCGTGCGGGGATATTTGGCGAGATCTTCGGTCGGCGCGAACTGGGTCGGATTGACGAAGATCGTGGCCACCACCCGGCTTGCCCGCTGGCGGGCCTGCCGCACCAGGGTGATATGACCGTCATGCAGGGCGCCCATGGTCGGCACCAGGGCGACCGTCTCCTGCACCTCGCGAAAGCGTTTCACGGCCTGGCGCAACTCCGCCACGGTTCGAACCACCAGGGTTTGGCGTGCCATCCCTTACTCCGCAGGTGCATAGTGTCGTATTCGCTTGACCAGGGTTCTGGAGCGTCTTGTGACTTGGCGGTCACTCCAAATCCCAGGACGCGTCGAACCAAAGAGTTTGAGCAAGGCCGCGTTTGCGTTTAAACGCGCTTTGCTCGGGGAATGCTCAACTGGCAAGACTCGGATTCCAAGATTCGAATCGATGGCTGTTTCGCAGATCGGATAGAAGTGGGCCAGCTTATTTTCGCATGCGTGGTGCTGTTCTGCCTGTGGCCGTTTCTCAAGCCAGGCATGCTGTCGAAGACGCCGGTCCTGGACAGCCTGCTGCGGCGCGGCGGCAGTTTCCTTGCCTTTGCCTTCGGCCTCTATCTGCTGACACGCGGCGTCTGGGGCATGGGGCTGCCTCTGCTGGTCCTGGCTGCGGGCATGCGAGGCTGGCTGCCGCAATTGCCGGATGGCGTCATTCCGGGTTCGACGACGAGACCCAGCTCGGTACGCACCGCGGATCTGGTGATCATGCTCGACGCCAGCAGGCAGCCGGTGGACGGGCAGGTCATTCGCGGGCGTTTTTCGGGCCGGCGCCTTTCGGCCATGCAGGCAGGGGAACTGATGCAACTGCGGGCGGAGATCGCCGCCGACTTTGTCGGTCGTTCAATCCTTGAAGCTTATCTGGACCGCAGGCTTGCCGGATGGCGCGAACACTTCAAGGATGATGCGCACGCGCGGGGCTTCGGAGCGGCGGCGTCCGACGCGATGACGAAGCAGGAAGCTTACCAGATCCTTGGGGTGCAGCCGGGGGCGAGCGCCCAGGAAATTCGTCGAGCGCACCGGGCGCTCATGAAGAAAATCCATCCCGACAAGGGGGGCACGACGCAGATGGCTGCTCGTGTCAACCGGGCCAGGGACATGCTTCTTGAAGGCCATTGACGCTAACTCCACCGAACTTGCTCGGTTCCGACGATGCTTGAGCGTCGCAGAACATGGTTACGCAACGATTAAGCTTGCGACCTTTTCCCAGAGCAAAGTGTGTTCCGGCGAAAGCCGCTTTTATCCTGGGGCCAACGGCGTTCAAGACTGAACGCTTGCTGGCTCCAAGCCGTGGGCTGGAAGTGTCTTTGCGTTCCCCGCGACTAAGCGAAATCGCAGGGTGTCTTGTTTATCGCCCCCTTGCTTTGCGCCTTCTGTGTGAAAGCGCAATTCCCGCAAAACAAAGGCGCGGCCTGTCCGAAGAAGGCCGCGCCTGAATCGGAATACTTGTTCTGGCCGAAGGATCAGAGCTTCACGGCAACGCAGGCGAAGGAGGCCGCCTTGAGGGCGCTGCAGGCCGACTGGGCCTGGTTCTGATCGCTGAAGCCGGCAAAGCGTGCCCGCCACAGGGTCGAACCGTTGCGGCTGACCGTCTCGGTGAAGGGGCGGGCGGAGGAGAGCGCCTTGTTGCCGGCTGCCTTGGCGCTGGACAGCAACTGCCGGGCGGCTCCTTCGCTGTCGGTTGCGCCGATCTGGATGATCCAGCCGCTGCGCTGCGGCGCGGCCAAGGCGACGGAATCACGGGTGATGGCAACGGTGCGGACATTCTGCACCGTGGCGGTGGTGTCGGGGCTGGCCTCGCTGCTCTGGCCGGCGCGAACAGGCGGCGTAGCGGGCGCGGTCGTGACCGGCTGGAGACCCTGGACCCAACGCATGCTCGGGGTGCTGGGCGCCGCGAAGGCCATGACCGGTTTGGCGGGAACGGGCTGGGGTCGGGCCTGCGGAGCGGAAGCGGGCGCCGCGTCCCCGACGATTTCGGGCGGCATCGGCGCCGCCACCGGAGCGGCCTGGCGGGCCTTCGGCGCTTCAGCGACCACGGCCGGCCGGACAACCGGCGGGCGGGGCGGTGCGGCCATGGGCTCGGCATCGTTTGGGAGTTCGGCCCGGGCGACCTGGGTGGCGGAGCGGTCGACCGCATTGCCGGCATAGGCGACTGGCAGATAGGCATCGATCAGGCGGCGCATCACGACGTCGCGCGAGGCGGCGCTGCGGCCGCCCATCACCACGGCGACCAACTGCCTGTCGTTGCGCTTGACCGAGGTCAGCAGATTGAAGCCGCTGGCATTGGTATAGCCGGTCTTGATGCCGTCGACGCCTTCCACCGAACCCAGCAAGCGGTTGTGCCCCGGGATCGGGCGTCCGCGATAGACGAAGCTGCGGGTCGAGAACAGGCGATAATAGTTCGGGAAGCGCTTCTGGATGGCCATGCCGAGGATGGCGAGGTCATGGGCGCTGGTGATCTGGCGGTTATCGGGCAGGCCGGAGGCATTGACAAAGGTGGTGCGCGACATGCCCAGTGCACGGGCCTTGCGCGTCATGTAGTTGGCGAAATTGCCTTCCGAGCCGCCGAGGGCTTCGGCCACCACCACGGCGGCGTCATTGGCTGAGCGCGTCACCATGCCCTTGATGGCGTCGTCGACGCGGATGGTCTGGCCGGCGCGCAGGCCGAGCTTGGTGGGGGACTGGGAGGCGGCGTGGGCGGAAACGGGAAGCTCGGTCGCCATCGAGAGCCGGCCGGCCTGCAACTGTTCGAACAGGAGATAGAGCGTCATCACCTTGGTGATGGAGGCGGGATGCCTCAAGGCTTCGGGGGAGGCCTCATAAAGCGTGCGCCCGGTCTTTACGTCGACCACGATGGCGGCATAGCGCGGATTGTTGCGCATGTCGGCGGGAATGGCCGAGGCGGCCGATTCCGAGCGCACGCGCTTGCTGCGCGCATGCTTCATCGATTTCTGCGCCGGGGCGGCATGATGGCCGCGGCGGCGCGCATCCGCTTCATCCGGATGAAAGGCCAGGGTTGTCGTGAACACTACCAAGCCGGCTGCAACCATTGTGGTGGTCCGGGCCAGTCCGCCCCCGATCCAACGCGATAGCATGCAAAGTCCCCAATACTCACCGGCGCGACGGCACCGTCCATTACATGTCCCTGCGAGACCGGTGGTCTCATTCGCCCTTCGTCCGGGGCTCACCCCACCCCGTTGCCGGAGGGAGGCCGTCTCACCGTGCCGCTGCAGGGACGACACAGTCAATGAACCTAGGCGGACGCGGTTACGGATCGGTTAAGTGCCCAGCCAGCGCGGCATTTTGGTCGCATGATTGTCCGATTGGTTGAGAATGAATGAAAAAGAGGCACTTCACCCGCTGTTCAGAACGTGGAACCCATTATTGCGCGTTGTCGCACTAGCGGAAAGTCGGGGGCGATCATAAATTCAGTTCGTGGAAGCCTTTTTCCTCGTCGAGATCATGTTAGGCTGCAGGCGATTGCAGTTGTCGAAATGGAAGATTCAACGATTCTGGATATTGCAGTGAGCGCCGCGCACAAGCCGTTTCCCCTGATCGGCATGGCCCGCGAACCCCGAGCTCCAGGTGGCGGTGAGGGCACTAACGCGGCCGTGATCACCAAGACGCGGCCGGCGACCAAACGCCCCAAACTCTACCGGGTCCTGTTGCTGAATGACGATTATACCCCGATGGAATTCGTCATCGAGGTGCTGGAGCGCTTCTTCAACAAGGATCGTGACGGTGCCACCCACATCATGCTGCATGTTCACCACAATGGCGTGGGAGAGTGTGGCATCTACACCTATGAGGTCGCAGAGACCAAGGTGACTCAAGTCATGGATTTTGCCCGTAAGCATCAGCATCCGCTGCAATGCGTCATGGAAGAAAAGTGAGGAACTGATCGTGCCATCCTTTTCAAGACACCTCGAACAGTCCCTCCATCGCGCTCTGGCCGCTGCCAATCAGCGCCATCACGAATATGCGACTCTCGAACATCTGCTGCTCTCCCTGATCGAGGATCAGGACGCGGCGGCTGTGATGCGGGCCTGCAATGTCGATCTCGACATTCTGCGCCGCAACCTGGTCGAATATATCGACACCGAACTGGAGAATCTGGTCTCCGACGGCCGCGACGACGCCAAGCCGACGGCAGGGTTCCAGCGCGTCATCCAGCGCGCGGTCATTCACGTGCAGTCCTCGGGCCGCGAGGAAGTCACCGGCGCCAACGTGCTGGTGGCGATCTTCGCCGAGCGCGAGAGCCATGCCGCCTATTTCCTGCAGGAGCAGGACATGACGCGCTATGACGCCGTGAACTACATCTCGCACGGCATCGCCAAGCGTCCCGGCCTGTCGGAAGCCAAGGCACCGCGCGGCGTCGACGAGACCGATGGCGACAGCCCGAAGGCGACGGCCAATGGCGAGGATGCGTCCAAGAAGAAGCAGGACGCTATCGACGCCTATTGCGTCAATCTCAACAAGAAGGCCCGGGACGGCAAGATCGACCCGTTGATCGGGCGCGACAGCGAGATTACGCGCACCATCCAGGTGCTCTGCCGCCGGCAGAAGAACAATCCGCTCTTCGTCGGCGATCCCGGCGTCGGCAAGACGGCGATCGCCGAGGGCCTCGCGCGCCGCATCATCGAAGGCGACGTGCCGGAAGTGCTGCGCGGCGCCACCGTGTTCGCGCTCGACATGGGCACGCTGCTCGCCGGCACGCGCTACCGCGGCGATTTCGAGGAGCGCCTCAAGCAGGTGGTGAAGGAGATCGAGGCCTATCCGGGCGCGATCCTGTTCATCGACGAGATCCATACGGTGATCGGCGCCGGCGCTACCTCGGGCGGGGCCATGGATGCCTCCAATCTGCTCAAGCCCGCCCTGGCCGCCGGCCTGCTGCGCTGCATCGGCTCGACCACCTACAAGGAGTACCGCCAGTATTTCGAAAAGGACCGCGCCTTGGTGCGCCGGTTCCAGAAGATCGACGTGGCGGAGCCCTCCATCCCCGACACCATCGAGATCCTCAAGGGCCTCAAGCCTTATTACGAGGAATATCACAAGCTGCGCTACACCAACGACGCCATCAAGGCGGCGGTGGAGCTGTCGGCCAAATACATCAATGACCGCAAGTTGCCGGACAAGGCGATCGACGTCATCGACGAGACCGGCGCTTCGCAGATGCTGGTGACCGAAAGCCGGCGCAAGAAGACGATCGGCGTCAAGGAGATCGAGGCGACCATCGCCACCATGGCGCGCATCCCGCCCAAGACCGTGTCGAAGGACGATACGGAGACGCTGAGGAATCTGGAGACCAACCTCAAGCGGGTGGTCTACGGGCAGGACAAGGCGATCAAGCAGCTTTCGGCTGCCATCAAGCTGGCCCGTGCCGGCCTGCGCGATCCCGAAAAGCCGATCGGCAATTATCTGTTCTCGGGGCCGACAGGCGTCGGCAAGACCGAAGTCGCCCGCCAGCTTGCCTCGGTGCTCGGCATCAACCTGCTGCGCTTCGACATGTCCGAATATATGGAGCGCCATACGGTGTCGCGCCTGATCGGTGCGCCTCCCGGCTATGTCGGCTTCGACCAGGGCGGCCTGCTCACCGACGGCATCGACCAGAATCCGCATTGCGTGCTGCTGCTGGACGAGATCGAGAAGGCCCATCCGGACCTGTTCAACATCCTGTTGCAGGTGATGGATCACGGCAAGCTCACCGATCACAACGGCAAGAGCGTCGACTTCCGCAATGTGATCCTGATCATGACCACCAATGCCGGCGCGGCGGATCTGGCCAAGGCGGCCTTCGGCTTCACCAAGAACAAACGCGAGGGCGACGACACCGAGGCGATCAACCGCCTGTTCACGCCGGAGTTCCGCAACCGCCTGGATGCGACCATCGCCTTCGACCACCTGTCGCAGGAGATCGTCAGCCAGGTCGTCGACAAGTTCATCGCGCAGCTCGAAGTGCAGCTTGCCGATCGGCATGTTGCGGTGGAACTCTCCAACGATGCCCGTACCTGGCTGGTGGCCAATGGCTATGACGAGTTCATGGGCGCCCGGCCGATGGCTCGCCTGATCCAGCAGGCCATCAAGACGCCGCTGGCGGACGAGGTGCTGTTCGGCCGGCTGAAGTCGGGCGGAGCCGTGCGGGTGACGGTCGTCACCAACGAAGAGGGCAGGCAGGAACTGGGCTTCGAATATCCGGCAGGCCCGGCCAAGCCCAAGCCCGAACCGGTGGTGGCCGACAACAGCCAGGCCTCGGCCAAGAAACCGAAGGCCAAGCCGAAAGGACCGCCGCAGCGCGAGCCCGACGCACCGGCCGGCGCGGAATAGCCTGCCTCGCAAGGACGGCTACCGAACATCCGAGGGGGTGAAACGCACCGACGTTTCAGCCCCTCGTCGTTTGGCCAGTTGAAAGAGCGATCAGCGTGTGAAGGTCGATCGCAAGGCCAGGACAGCTCCACGCCCAAAGCCATAGCTGGTGATCAAGAAGCTCAACAGACTGAGGCCGATGAAAATCGTGCGGGCAAATCCCGTGACGGGCGACGGGCCGGTCGGGTCCAGGGCAGGAAAGATGGCCATCAGCAGGAAGAGCATCGAATTTGTGAACGCACCGATGACCATGGCCCAGCGGATATGCCATGGCAGCGCGATCCTGGTGCCGTAGAAGCCCAAAAGCAGCGCGCTCATCAAGAGAAAGTCGATATGCGCCTGCAGGACACGCTGATATTTTCCGGGGAAGACAGCACCGAATCCCGGGAGTTGCAAGGCCAGTCCCACCAGGCACCAGGCAAGGACAAGGGCAACGATGAGCCAAAGGGCTCCGCCCCTCAGAAGAAGTTTGCCCTGGACATTGTCGTCCTTCGTGTCCGGCATGTCCCATTTCCAATTCTGTTGAAGACCGCATGGTTCAGATCATGGAAGGCAGCGTCGCTGCCGCGATGAACGGCAAGGCAGTGTCAGGGCATGTCCTTCGGCGGCAACGCCGGTTTCGGTAGCGGCACGAGATCGACGTTGCGCGATTGCCCGCCGAGAAAAGCCGGGTCGAACAGGCCGCCGCCGGAAGGATCCCCTCCGGGCGGTGCTCCGGTTTGCAGCGGGCCGGTGGGGACGCTTTGCGATGCTCCCGTTCCGAAAAATTCCGCGCGTCCCCCCTGCAGATTGCCCTTCTCGATCTCCTTTTGCGCCTTGGCCACCCGGCCGGCGAGGTTCGTCGTATAAGGCAGGCGATAGGCGCGCGGCTCGCCGGTCGGCAGGTTGGCCGCATCCAGCTCCTCGAGCCAGAGATGGATGGCACCGGTTTCGCCCTGGACGACATTGGGTTCGACGATCCTCGTCCACAGCACCTGAAAGCGGGCCGGCACGCCGACAGGTGCCGACCAGCCCAGCAAGCCTTGCATCGAGAAGAACACGACGACATAGAACAGGCTCGCCACGACGATCGCGCCGATCTTGACCAGACGCGGCAATGCCAGCCCGATCAGCACGGTGAGCATCAGGAGGCTGAGGAAGACATAGGCGAGCACCAGGCAGAGCAGGTTGGTCTCAAGCATGATCGCCGCCCACCGTCATTGCCGCGGTCATAGATTCTTGCTCCAGGCATTGTGCATGCCGCGCAAGATCGACTTGGCCTCCCGGCTGGTGCCGGTGACCTCGCCCCGCGCGTCCATGGTGAAGCGTATGGCGGTCTGCTCGCTTCCCCCGTCAGCCGTTTCAATCGTCTCCCGGGCGACGATCTTGGCGACCGGATTGAGCTTTTGCACCGTTACCGTCACCGGCACCGGCTGCTTGGTCAGGGCGGTGAAGTGATAGACGTTCACGGTGTATTCGCCGGCGACGAAACCGCGAATGCTGACGAGCTCCTCGCGCACCTTGGTCTGTTGCTTGCGCCCGTTGACCATGACGAAATCGTTGAGGCCGCCGCGATCGTCGCGATCGAGCACCAGGAAACCCGCTTCGCGCCGGCGGTACCAGGCGATGTTGCCGAGGGGATCCTGGACGAAGATGTCCATGTCGTCGGGATGATTGTCGGGCCAATCCATGGTGATGATGAACTCGGCCTTGCTGTCGACCTTGCCCTCATTGGCCTTGGGGGAAATGATGATGAACACCACGAAGAACAGGAAGGCGATGACTTGCAGGGCCTTGAACAGCACCACGCTGAACGGGTCGAAGGCTTCTTCCCGTCCGTGGAGATCGAAGTCATCGATCATCCCGGCGCCCTTTGCGCTTCCAGCGCCGAAATCACATGGACTTCGGTGAGATCGACCGCGAAGGAGAAGATGCGCGAGGTGGCGCCGTCGAGGAAATGATATTGCACCTTGATCATGATCGAACCGATCAGGCCTACCAGCGTCGTGTACATGGCAACCGCCATGCCCCCGCTCATCAGCGACATCGAACTGCGCACGGCTTCCTTGCTGTCGGTGTCGAGCCCGGCGATCGGAGCCAGCATCATGATGAAGCCGACGATGGTGCCGAGCAGCCCGAGCTTCATCAACGTATCGCTGGCAAAGGCACCATAGCGGTTGGAACCCCGCAGCCGGTCGGCGAGGACACGCAACAGCAAGGTTTGGTCGAGGCGGGCCGAGCCTTGCAGGTCGGCCTTGGTGACGAGGTCGCGTATGTGGCCGGCGACCAGGCCTTGCCCAAGCTTTCCGTCGGGCACCGAACCCATGGTCGCCAGGGCGGACTTGCCACCTCGAATGACCCACTGGGCCGTGCGGCGGGCAGCCTCCCCCTCGCGCCCGATGAAAACGATACGCCACAGGCAATGTAGACTGCTTGCGACATAGAGGAGGACGATGACAACGGAGATATAGGTCCTGTCCTCGTCGATCATCTTGGCGATGAAGCCAAAATACCAGAGTACGAGGAAGGCGAAGATGCTGACGCCGGTAAAGATGAGCCAGGGCAGCAGGGGATCTGCACCGGAAAGGCGCGGTTGACGCTCGCTCATGGGACGGTCGGACTCATTGGACGTTTGGACTCAGGGGACTTGCTGACGGTTGCTATGGATCGATGGATCATGTTCCAGGCTAGCAACGGTGAAAGCCGGCAGCCTGGGTAGATGTCCCGATCTCATTTGGGCATTTTGCCCGACATTGGCTTCCGGGCGTCGTCTCGCAGCCTTTGTGCTTGCCAGCCCTGTGGGCCATGCTCACTATTCGAGGGGGTCGATCCAGCAAGAGTGGGCCATGAACCTCTTCGGTCATCTGGTTTTGCGGCTCGCAGCCGCCATCGTTCTCTGCCTCGCCTGTGCCATCGGCTGGGTCTTGCACGATACGCGCCATGCCACCGAAACGGAGACACGCGCCTCGGCCGAGCGGGTCTCCAAAGCGCTGGAAGCTCTCTATTGGCGCGAGCTGCTCTGGCGCGGCGGACTTTCGCGCAACCTCATCCTGCCCTTGCCCGATTGGAACACCATCGTGACGATGAAGGTGATTTCGCCGGGCATATGCATAACCGTCACGCTCGGCCAGGAAGCGCCCCGGCGCCTGTGCAGCCAGCTCGAGACGATCGGCCGTCCCGCGCCGGCCTGGTTCGAAACGTCCTATGATTGGCTGTTCGGGCCCAACCAGGCCGTCGAGCGCCCCCTCAGTGACCGCCAGCGTCAGGCCGGCACGATCGAGGCCGTGCCCGACCACGGTGCCGCCGTGCGGCTGGCCTGGGACCGCATCACCATCGTGCTCAGCGTGGCGGGCCTGCTGGCGGTCGCCATCGGCGTACTCGCCGGGCTTTTTATCGGCCAGTCCCTTCTGCCGGCGCGTGCCATCGTCGCCGGCCTGCGCCGCCTCGAACGCGGGGATTACGGCTATCGTCTGCCCGGCTACCGGACGGCGGAATTCGATCGCATCGCCGGCGCCTTGAACGATCTCACCTGCCGTTTGGCCGAGACCACGGCCCAGCGCGTCGCCCTCACCAACCGCCTGTTCCAGGTGCAGGAGGAGGAACGACGCACGCTGGCGCGCGATCTCCATGACGAATTCGGCCAGTGTCTGGCGGCCGTCAATGCCCTTGCCGGCGCCATCGAATTGGAGGCCGAGGACCGGCCGGAGATTGCCAAGGACGCTCGATCCATCGCCGAAGTGACCCGGCGGATGAATGCGACCTTGCGCGGCACCCTGCAACGGTTGCGTTCGCAGGAGCTCGAGGAACTGGGCCTGGAGGCCAGTCTGGCCCAACTCGTGGCTGGCTGGAATGTCGGCAACACCACGCGCGCCCGATTCCACCTTGATATCGCCGGCAATCTCACCGGCCTTCCGCACGCCATCGCCCTCAGCATCTATCGCATTGCACAGGAATGCCTGACCAATGCCGCGCGCCACGGCAAGCCGCGCGATATCCGCCTGTTCGTCAAGCGAACAGGCCTGCAGGAGGGGGGCGCTGTCGAGCTCAGCGTCGAGGATGACGGCGGCGGCAATCCGCTACGGCTGACCATGGAGGCCGGGCATGGAATTCTCGGCATGCGGGAACGGGTGACGGCACTGGGCGGAAGCCTTTCCATCGGCCAGGCGCGACACGGCGTTCGCATCGCTGCAATCATTCCGTTGCTTGCGGATCGCGCCAATCGGATGCGCGGCCCGGCCCAGCCTGTCCCGGCATGAGCGATCTCAGCATCCTGCTGGTCGATGACCATCCCGTCGTCAGGGAGGGGTATCGGCGGCTGCTCGAAAAGGTGCCCGGCTATCGCGTGGTGGCCGAAGCCGGCGATGCCGTTTCGGCCTATGAGGCCTACCGGAAAGCCAAGCCCGACGTGGTGGTGATGGATCTTTCCCTGCCGGGCCTCAGCGGCATCGAAGCCTTGCGCCATATCCGCCAATGGGATCATGCCGCCCGGGTTCTCATCTTTACCATGCACAGCGGGGCCGCTTTCGCCCTCAAGGCGTTCGAGGCGGGGGCCGCCGGCTATGTCACCAAGGGCAGCGATGCCGCCGAGCTCGTCAATTCCGTTGCCCTGGTGGCCAAGGGCGAACGGGCGATGAGCAATGACGTGGCGCGCGAGATCGCGGCCGAGCGCCTTACCCATGCCTCATCGCCGCTGGCCGAGCTCAGCCCGCGCGAGACCGAGATTCTGCGCCTGATCGCATCGGGCTGGTCGGCCGAGGCGATCAGCACATCCATGCATCTCAGCCTCAAGACGGTTCGCAATTACCATTATCAGATCAAGACCAAGCTCGGTGCCCGCAACGATGCCCATCTCGTGTGGCTGGCCATCGATGCCAAGCTGGTCTGATGCAAGTCCCGGACCAAAACAACCAGAATTGGTGGTGCTCATGCGCTCGGTACGGCAGCTTGGCATCGCCGAGACGGGTGATGCCTCTTCCGGCGCCGCCGTGTCGATGTTCAAAGCCACGGCATCAGCGCCGCCGTCACGTCGCGGTCATGGGCTGCGAGGCGACGCTGACCGCTACAATTCGAGAGGGGCTTCCTGCGCGTCCGCGACGGCGACACGGGTTTCCACGCCGCTTCGGTGCACCCTGTCGCGAAAGGGGGCGGGAATGTCGTCGCTGACCAGGATGTCGACATCCTCGAGAGAGCCGAGCCTGACCAGCGCACGCTTGCCGAATTTCGTGCTGTCCACGGCCAGGATGGTGCGCTCGGTCTGCGCCAGGGCGGCGGTAACGGCCGAGACCTCGGCCAGGTCGTCGTCGCAGATGTCGCCGGCCTGGTCGATGCCGCTGACCGAGATCACGGCAAAGTCGAACTTGAAGCGGCGGATATAGTCGGCCGTATCCTCCCGGAAAACGCCACCATCCACCGGCCGCACGGAGCCGCCGGGAATCGCCAGGGCGAAACTGGAATTCTCGCTGAAGATGGTGGCCACCCGCAGGCTATAGGTGACGATCCGCAGGTCTCGCCGCTGCAGCAGCGCATAGGCGACCGCTTCGCAGGTCGTTCCGGTGTCCATGAAGACGGCGGCCCCGTCCGGAATGACCTGGGCGACGAGAGCTGCCACCCGGGCCTTCTGCGAGGCGTTTTCGATGCGCCGCTGGCGGCGGGTGACGGCATCCACCGGTGTGGCGATCGTGGCCCCGCCATGCAGGCGGCGCACCTGGCCGGTGGCTTCCAGCGCGACGATGTCGCGACGGGCGGTTTGCGTCGTCACGGCAAAACGTTCGGCGATTTCCTCGATCGAGAGGTAATGGCTGCGCTCGAGCAACCGCAGCAGTTCGGCTTGCCGGTTCGATTTCTTGGTGCCGTCACCCTGCGCATATTCGTCGAGTTGCGTCATCTGGCCTGCTTCGTTTCGCCTTGGGTTGCCAATGTCCATCCCCGTGGAAATGTTTCAAGGAAAATGTCGCCAGCAATACCCTGGGACCTCGGTGTGGCTGGCCTACGCCAGACTTGACCTGGCCAGCCCGTCAGCGTGATTGCCTTGTTCCGGCGGTATAATTCAATCGATTGACTGGAATGTAAATTTCGTCTATGGGTTGCGTCATGGCCAAGAAACAATCGCCCCCTCCGGCCTCGAACGGCCGAGGCGATGCAACCCGTGAGAAGCTGCTCGATGCGTCGATCGGCGTGTTCGGTCGCTATGGCTTCGACGGTGCTTCGACCCGCATGCTGGCGGATGCCGCCGGCGTCAATCTGCAGGCGATCACCTATTATTTCGGCTCCAAGGAAGGGCTCTACGTCGCCACCGCGGACCATATTGCCAACCTGATTTCATCCCATGTCGGCGGTTTGGGCGGGCGTATCCGGGCTCGCCTTGCCGAAGCCGCGAGCGGGCGAGGCGCCATCGACCGGCAGGAAGCCCAGGCCTTCCTGACCGAGTTGACCCAAACCATGGCGACCCTGTTCATCGGACCGATATCCGAGCCGCTGGCGCGTTTCCTCATTCGCGAGCAGATGGAACCGACGGAGGCTTTCGAGCGTATCTTTGCACAGGTGATGAAGCCCATGCTCGAGGCCGCGAGCCTGCTGGTGGGCCTCATCCTCGGCGAGGAGGGGACTTCCCGCCATGTCAGGCTGCGCACCCTTTCCCTGCTCGGCGGCCTGATGGTCTTCCGCGTCGCACATGCGGCCGTGAAACGCCATCTCGCCTGGGACACCATCGGCGCCGACGAGGTCGAAACCGTACGGCGCCATGCCGGCGAACTCGTTGCCGCGCTGGTTGCGGAAGGAGGCCGCTCATGAAGAAAGCTGCCATTCCCGTCGTCCTGCTCGCAATCGCCGGTGCCGGGTTCGCCGGCTGGTGGTTCGATCTGCCCCAGCGCATGGGCTGGGTCGAACGCACCGGGAAGGAACTGGTGCTCTATGGCAATGTCGACATCCGCCAGGTGCAGCTCGGTTTTCGCGTCAGCGGCAGGCTTGCCGAGACGCTGGTGGACGAGGGCGATAGCGTGAAGGCCGGCGATACGCTCGCTCGCCTGGACGTCAGGCCGTATCAGGACTTGGTCGAGGTGGCGCAGGCCCAGGCGGCCAGCCAGCGCGCCACGCTCGCCAAGCTGGAGGCCGGTCCCCGCGCCGCCGAGATCGCACAGGCCAAGGCCGTACTCGCCGAACGCCAGGCCGATCTCATCAATGCCGAACAAAGCTACACCCGGTCCTTCCAGCTTCGGCCGAGCGGCACCGTATCCCAGGGCGGGCTCGACCAGGCGGTCGCCGCCCGCGACGCGGCGCGGGCCCGGGTCAACGCGGCCAGGGAAGCCCTGACCCTGCTGGAGCAGGGCACGCGCTCGGAGGACATCGCCGCCGCCAAGGCCAGCCTGGAGGCGGCCGAGGCCAATCTCGCTTCGGCCCGGACGACCGTTGGCGATGCCACCCTGGTCGCTCCAGCCGATGGTGTCATCCTTTCGCGCGTCCACGAGAAGGGCGCGATCTTTGCCCCCAACGACATCGCTTTCGTGCTGTCGCTTGCCAAGCCGGTCTGGGTCCGGGCCTTCATCGCTGAAACCGATCTTGGACGTGTCCATACCGGCACAATGGTGGAGGTGCGCTCGGATACCGATCCGGCCAAGCGCTACAAGGGCCGCGTCGGCTTCATCTCGCCGGTTGCCGAGTTCACGCCGAAGACGGTGGAGACGCCGGAACTGCGCACCGATCTGGTCTATCGCCTGCGCATCGTGGTCGACGAGCCCGACAGCGCGCTCCTGCAGGGCATGCCGGTGACGGTACGCCTGTCCGATGGAGCAGCGGTGGATGGCGGCAAGCCCTGAAAGGCAACGCGCATGACCGATGCGGTCGTCCAGATTTCCGGTGTCAGCAAGCATTTCGGCGAGGCGATCCAGGCTCTCGACGGCATCGAGGCCACGATCCGGCCGGGTGAGATCACCGGGCTGGTCGGCCCCGACGGTGCCGGCAAGACCACGCTGATCCGCCTGATGACCGGCCTGATGCTGCCCGATCAGGGAAGCCTGCGGGTGCTCGGCTTCGACACCGCCCGCGACGCGGCTTCGATCCAGGCGGCGATCGGCTACATGCCCCAGCGCTTCGGTCTCTATGAGGACCTCTCGGTGCAGGAGAATCTCGATCTCTACGCCGATCTGCGCGGGCTGCCGAAAACGGAACGCGCCGCCACCTTCGATGAACTCCTGACCTTCACCGATCTGGCCGCCTTCACCACGCGCCTGGCGGGACGGCTGTCCGGCGGCATGAAGCAAAAGCTTGGCCTGGCCTGCGCGCTGCTCAAGAAGCCGCGCCTGCTGTTGCTCGACGAGCCCGGTGTCGGTGTTGATCCGATTTCGCGGCGGGACCTGTGGAAGATGGTGGAGGACCTGACCCATGAGGGCATCGGCGTCGTCTGGTCCACCGCCTATCTCGACGAAGCCCAGGCCTGCGACCGCGTGCTCTTGCTGAATCGGGGCAAGCTGCTGTTTACCGGCGTGCCTTCCGAACTTACCGGCAAGGTCGAAGGCCGGGTGTTCCGTCTCGGCGATATCGAGGGCCGCCGCCGTCCGGCGCTGTCGCGGGCGCTCGCTGTGCCGGGGGTCGTCGACGGCGTCATTCAGGGGCAGGCCATCCGGCTGGTGACCGGGCAGGAGGCAGGCCTTGCCGAGGAGGCGGCGCGCGCCGCGGGTGCCCGCGCAAAGCCGCAGCCGATACAGCCGCGCTTCGAGGATGCCTTCGTCGACCTGCTCGGCGGCGGCCCCGGCGGACGCTCGCGGCTGGCCGAGGCGACCCAGGCACTTCCTACCGAGGAGGGCAGGCCCGTGATCGAGGCGCGCGGCCTGACCAAGCATTTCGGCGATTTCGCCGCCGCGCAGGACATTTCCTTCGAGATCCCACGCGGCCAGATCTTCGGGCTCCTGGGACCGAACGGTGCCGGCAAGTCCACCACCTTCAAGATGCTGTGCGGCTTGCTCAAGCCCACCGGCGGCGAGGGGCGCGTCGCCGGCTTCGACCTCAGGCGCGACTCGGCCGAGGCCCGCAATCGCCTGGGCTACATGGCCCAGAAATTCTCGCTCTATGGCGATCTCAGCGTGGCGCAGAATCTCGCCTTCTTTGCCGGCGTCTATGGCCTGACCGGCGCGCGCAAACGCGAGCGCATCGAACTGATGACCGAGATCTTCGATTTCGGAGGGCGCCGGAGCATGTCCGCCAAGGATCTGCCGCTCGGCCTCAAGCAGCGCCTGGCGCTGGCCTGCGCCGTCATGCACGAGCCCGAAGCGCTTTTCCTCGACGAGCCGACATCAGGTGTCGATCCGATCACGCGGCGCGAATTCTGGACCCATATCAACGCGCTGGTCGAGAAGGGCGTGACCGTGCTGGTCACCACCCATTTCATGGACGAGGCCGAATATTGCGACCGGATTTCGCTGATCTATCGCGGGCGCTCGATTGCGTTGGGGTCGCCTGACGAGCTCAAGGCACGGGTGGCCGATGCCGCCAATCCCGATCCGACCATGGAGGATGCCTTCGTCGCGCTCGTGCAGGGTTCGGAGGCCAAGGGTTCGGAGGTCAAGGTGGCATGAGCGAGCACGGACCAGGGCGCTCTACGGCGGCGGGGGAAACCGCGCAGCCATCCGTCGCGGCGGACCGCTCCGCCCGGCTGCTGCGCTTCGCCGCCCTGGTTCGCAAGGAAAGCTATCAGATCGTCCGCGATCCCAGCTCCATCCTGATCGCCTTCGTGCTGCCCCTGATTCTGCTCTTCCTCTTCGGCTATGGCGTGTCGCTCGACGCCACCCGCACCCGGGTGGGACTGGTTGTCGAGGATCCGTCGCCTTTGACCCGTGACATTGCCGCGAGTTTCCAGGCCTCCGGCTATTTCGAGGTCGAGCAGGGGCATGACCGGCGCGACTTCGAGGAGGCGCTGATCCTCGGCCGGATCAAGGGCATCATCGTCATTCCCTCGACTTTTGCCGCCGATTTCGCCTCCGCCACCGGGCCAGCGATCCAGGTCCTCGTTGACGGCTCCGATCCGAACAATGCGAATTTCGTGCAGAACTATGCCCGCGGCGTCATCGCCAGCTGGGCAGCGATCCGGGGCGGAGAGCGCGGCGTCGGCCGGCCGGCGATCGAGGTGGAACAGCGCTTCTGGTTCAACCCCGAGCTGACCAGCCGAAACTTCCTGGTTCCCGGCTCCATCGCCATCGTCATGGCGCTGATCGGCACGCTGCTGACCTCGCTGGTGGTGGCCCGCGAATGGGAGCGCGGCACCATGGAGGCGATGATGGCGACCCCCGTCAGCGCCGCTGAATTGCTGGCCGGCAAGCTCATACCCTATTTTCTGCTCGGCCTGACTTCGATGACCCTGTGCGTGCTGGTGGCAGTCCTCCTGTTCGGCGTGCCGTTCCGGGGCTCACTGCTGGCGCTCTATGCCTTGTCGGCCAGTTTCCTCATCCCGGCACTGGGGCAGGGGCTCCTGATCTCGGCCGCCACCAAGAACCAGTTCCTGGCTTCGCAGCTCGCCTTGATCTCGGCCTTCCTGCCGGCCTTCCTGCTGTCGGGCTTCCTGTTCGAGATCAATTCGATGCCTCAGGTAATCCAGTGGATCACCTTGATCCTGCCCGTGCGCTATCTGATTCCCAGCCTGCAATCGGTGTTCCTGGCCGGCGACATCTGGCCGATGTTCCTCAAGGCCATCGCGGTGATGCTGTTCATCGGCTTCGTCTTCTTCCTGGCAGCGGCCCGCAGCACCCGCAAGAGGATCGGCTGAGATGGCCTGGATTCGCCTTAAGGCCCTGATCATCAAGGAGTTGCTGGGGATCCTGCGCGATCCCAAGAGCCGCATCATTCTGGTGGTGCCGCCCATCCTCCAGCTCCTGGTGTTTTCCTTCGCCGCCACGCTGGAGGTGAAGAATGTCGATGTTCTCGTGCTCAACCGCGACAATGGCGCCTGGAGCCAGGAGCTCATCCGGCGCGTCGAAGGCTCGCCCACCTTCCGTTCCGTCCGCCGCACGCAGGATCCGGGAGAACTGCGCACCGCCATCGACAGGCAGGAGGTCATCGCCGCCATCGAGATCGGCCCGACCTTCTCGCGCGACATCGAGGCGCGCCGGCCGGCCGATCTCGGCCTTGTCCTGGATGGCCGCAAGTCCAATGCCTCCCAGATCGTGGCGGGCTATCTCAACCAGATCGCCGCCGGCCTCGGCGCCGATACCGCCCTCGGCAAAGCGGCCGGAGGGCGGGCCATCGACGTGGTCGCGCGCAACTGGTTCAACTCGAACCTGATCTTCCAATGGTTCATGGTGCCCAATCTGGTGGCGGCCATCGCGCTCCTGATCGGGCTGATCGTCACGGCCTTGTCGATCGCGCGCGAGCGGGAACTCGGCACTTTCGACCAGCTCATGGTCTCGCCTCTTCGCACGCACGAAATCCTGTTGGGCAAGGTGCTGCCGCCCATGCTGATCGGCACCTTCCATCTGACCGTCTACATCGTGGCCGCCGTCCTGATCTTCGGGGTGCCGCTGCGCGGCTCCTTGCTGCTGCTCTACGGCAGCGCGGTCTTCTATCTCCTCGCCGTGGCTGGCATCGGCCTGTTCATCTCGGCCCTGTCGACCACCCAGCAGCAGGCCATTCTCGGGGCCTTCCTCTTCCTGGTACCGGCCATGCTGCTCTCGGGCTTCGCCACGCCGATCGAGAACATGCCGGCCTGGTTGCAGCCGATCACGGTGATCAACCCGCTGCGCTATTTCCTGGTGATCGTGAAGGGCGTGTTCCTGCGCGACCTGCCTTTCGACGCCGTGCTCGCCAACACTTGGCCGATGGCAGTCATCGCGGCCGTTTCGCTGGCGGCGGCCAGCTGGCTGTTCCGGCGCCGATTGGAGTGAGATTGGAGCGCGGACATCCTGTCCGCCTCTTTCTTCTGATAAGGCGGCGTTTCCAAGAGCGGACTGGAAGTCCGCGCTCCCAGGGTACTTGCCAATCCTCCTCATCCCCGCCACAGCTTACCTCTCCCACCCCGCCAGGATCCCCCATCCCATGAAGATCACCGCCATTCGCGCCACGCCGATCAACCTGCCGATCGAGGCGCCGTATTGGTGGTCCTTCGGCTGGCTGCCGGGATCCTCGCGCTGCGTCGTCGAGGTAGAGACGGACGAAGGCATCACCGGGCTCGGCGAAGCCGCCTCCTGGCAGGCCTGCGCCATCGTCGAGCGGATGACGCCGGCCCTGATCGGCCGCGATGCCCATGACGTCGCCGGCGCCGAACTCGCCAGCCTGCCGAGTTGGCGCGGCGTGACCTCCAATGTCGACTTCGCCTCGATCCGGGCCTTCGCCGCCATCGAGACGGCGCTGTGGGACATCAAGGGCAAGGCGGCGGGCCGCCCGCTCTACGATCTGCTCGGCGGGGCCGTGCGCAAGAAGATCGCCTTCGCCGACTATTTCGGCTTTCGCCAGGCCAGAAACGGCAAGGGCGGCGAACTCACGCCGGAGGCCGTGGCGGACTATTGCGTTGGCCTGAAGGAGCGGTTCGGCACCACCATCTTCGAGGGCAAGCTCTGCACCCGCGATCCCGAGCCGAGCATCGAGGCGCTCAGGCTGATGCGCCGGCAGCTCGGACCCGATGCGATCATCCGCATCGATTCCAACATGGCCTATTCGGTGACGGAGGCCAAACGCATCGCCAGCCGCATCGAGGATCTCGACATCCGCAACTGGGAGGAGCCCTGCGCCACCTTCGAGGAGATGGCGAGCCTGCGCCGGCACACCGCCATTCCGTTTTCCGGGCACAATGTCGATATCCAGAAGGCGGTGGCGCTCGGCGTGCCCGATGCCATCGTCACCGACGTCAACGTGCATGGCGGCATCGGCCGCACGGTGCGCTTCATCGGCGCCTGCGAGGCGATGGGCATCGATTTCTGGTGCTACAGCGCCAATACCGGCATCGGCAGTGCCGTCTATCTGCATCTGAGCGCGGCCTTCTCCCATCTGCGCGAGCCCAGCCAGTCGCTGTTCCGCATGCAGCCTTACGATGTGGTGGAGGAAGGCGTCTTCGCGCCGGTCGACAATCTCGTCGCCGTGCCGGAGGGGCCCGGTCTCGGCGTCACCCTGTCGAGGGACAAGCTCGCCTTCTGTCACAGGCTGTTCCTGGAGGAGGGGCCTTACAGCCAGCATCACGACCCGGAGGAGCCGGGTCGCTACAAGCGGTTGCCCTTGCGCTGAAAGTGCAAGCCCTCACGCCACCCGACCATAGCGCCGCATCAGCTCCATCAGGGGCGGGTGCGGCAGGGCCTTGATCAGGAAACGATCATAGGGCGTGCCGCCGGCATCCTCTGCGGCGAGCATGGCGTTGACCACGGCCTCCTCGACGCTGTCGACCACGGCGAGATAGGCCGGATCGAGCCGTTCGTCGTTAAGGATCTCGATGCCGAAACGCGACGGGGCACGGTGCAGCATGGGTCTGGCGTTGGCGGTGGAGAATGCCAGGAATATGTCGCCGGAATTGTTGCCGCCGGGCGTGCCGTTACGGCCGATCCCGATGGCAGCCCGGCGTGCCAGGCGCTGGAGCTGGTGCGGGGCAAGCGGCAGGTCGGTGGCGATGATGACGATGATCGAGCCGCGCTCCTGCATCTGGCTCTGCGGCGTGCCGTCGCGAAGATGCTCGCCCACCGGCACACCGCGAATGGTCAGCCAATCGCGCTGGCCGTGATTGGCCTGCACCAGCGTGCCGATGGTGTAGGCGGTGCCGTCATAGTCGACGATGCGTGAGGCCGTGCCGGTGCCGCCCTTGAAGCCATAGGTGATCATGCCGGTGCCGCCGCCGCAATTGCCTTCGCGGACCGGGCCGCCGGCGGCGCTGTCCAGGGCGGCGCGGACATCGGCTTCGGACACGGCAAGGGCGTTGATATCGTTCAACACCCCGTCATAGGTCTCGGCGATGACGGGCATGATCCAGAGGAAATCGTCGGTGTCATAGGTGGAGGCATAGCGCTCGAGCATCCATTTCACCGTGGCGTGATGCGCCATGCCGATGGCGTGGGTGTTGCTGATCACGACTGGCCCGATGAAGCTGCCGCCATCCTCGATCCAATGCGTGCCGGTCATCTCGCCATTGCCGTTGAAGCGGTGCACGCCGGCGTAAACAGGAATCGGCGTCGGTGAGGATGCATGCGGCAGGATGGCGGTGACGCCGGTGCGCAAAGGCCGCTTGCAGCCGGGGCGGGGACTGTCTTCCAGGATCGTGGTGAAGCCGACGGCCACGCCTTCGACATCGGTGATGGCATTGTGTGCCCCCGTCCTGCCGGAGAAAGGCAGGCCGAGGTCGCGGGCGCGGGGCTTGCGCCCGGGAGGATTGGCTTGTGTCATGCTGGTCAATTCTGGCGGGAACGGAGGTAGAGGCCGAGCGAGGCGACCACGAAGGAGAAGGCGAGCATCATCACGGCGATCGCGTTGATCTCCGGTTTGATGCCGCGGCGAAGCATGGCGAAGATGAACATCGGCAAGGTGGTGACGTCGACGCCGGCGATGAAATAGGTGATCACCAGATCGTCCATCGAGATGATAAAGGCGAGCAACGCCCCCCCGACGATGCCGGGCAGCAGCTGCGGAAACACCACCTTGCGGAAGGTCGTCCATTCATTGGCGCCGAGATCGGCCGAAGCATGCTCCAGCGTGCGATCCATGCCGGCGAGCCGGGCCGAGACGACGATGAAGACATAGGAGATCAGGAAGGTGCACTGGCCGATGATGATCGTCTTCAGCCCGAGCTCGATGCCGGCATTGACGAAGAAGATCAAGAGGGCAATGCCGAGCACGATGTCCGGCATCAGCATGGGCATGAATAGCGAGGCTCGATAGAAGCGGGCACCGAAGAAGGCATAGCGGTGCAGGGCGATGGCGAGCGCCGTGCCGAAGATGGTGGCGATCGCCGTGGTCGCCCCGGCGATGACGAGGCTGTTCCTGACGGCGCGCAGGAGCTGGTCGGTCGATTCGATATAAAGGGCGCTCTCCGAGATCGCGGTCTTGAAACCGAGGACCTGGGCATACCACTCGGTGGTGAAGCCGCTCCAGGTCATCATGTTCACCGGATTGGCGTTGAACGAATAGACCGCGATGACCGCGAGAGGCACATAGATGAAGGCGAAGAACAGGGCCGTATAGGCGACGAGGCCGCCACGGGCGAGGAAGCGGACGGCTTTCATGCCTTGCCTCCCTGGATCGCCGCCGCGGGGCGGCGGCTGGAGGCGAAGACATAGACCATCAGCAGCACGAGCATCACGCTCATCACCATCATGGCCAGCGCCGAGCCGAAGGGCCAGTTGCGGGCGGAGAGGAATTGCTGCTCGATCAGGTTGCCGAGCATCATCACCTTGGCGCCGCCGAGAATGGCCGGCACCACGAAATTGCCGAGCGCCGGGATGAAGACGATGATGGCGCCGCCGGCGATGCCGGGGGCGGTCAAAGGCAGGATGATGCGCAGGAAGGTGCGGATCGGCCCGGCGCCGAGATCGAGCGAGGCGCGTACCAGCGTCCAGTCGAGCTTCTCCACGCTGGCATAGACGGGCATGAACATGAAGGGGATGTAGACATAGACCATGCCTAAGATGATGGCGCCGTCGGTGTAGATCAGATCGAGCGGGCGGGCGATCAGCCCACTCGACAGCAGCGCCTCGTTGACCAGGCCCGTCTGGCGCAGGATCAGCACCCAGACGAACAGGCGCACGATCAGGCTGGTGAAGAAGGGCAGGGTGATCAGGAAGAGACAGAAATTCTTCCAGCGCGCCGGCAGGCTGGCGATGCAGAAGGCAGCCGGATAGCACACGATCAAGGCGGTCAGCACCGTGAAGGCGGCGATCTTCAGGGAGCGCAGGAAGATCGCGATGTAGATCGGATCGAATTCCTCGAAGGCCGGATCGGCAAAGCCGAGGATGCGCCCGAAATTATGCGGATAGAAGCTCCATTCCACCCCGCCATAGAGGCCCGGGGCGAGGAAGCTGGTGACCATCATGATGGCAAGCGGCACCAGGAAGAAGAGCGCGAGGAAAACGCTGACGGGACCGAGCAGCAGGGAAAGTTCGAAGCGGCGGCGGCTGGCGATGGACATGTCAGGCGCTCGCGCTCGGCTCGATGAGGTGGACGGCGCCGGGATCGTAGGAGATCCGCGCCCGGCGGCTTTGCTCGATGGCTCCGACGGCCTCGCGGCGCGTGGCGGGCACTTCGACCACGATCGGCCGGCCCTGTACCGTATGCCCGAACAATTCGAAGGACGAGCCGACGAAGACGATCTGCCTGAGCTCGATATCGAGGCCGGGAAGACTGGTGTCATTGTCAGCCAGGAGGAACTGCTCGGGGCGGATCAGTGCGGTGGCGTTGCCGGATGCCGGCGTCCGCACCGTGCGATGGCGGATCGTCGTACCGTCTTCCGTCACCAGTTCATCACCCCGGACCTTGCCCTCGAACAGGTTGCTGGCACCCACGAAGGTGGCAACGAAGGTGCTGGCGGGGTGGTCATAGACGTTGCGCGGCGTGTCGAGCTGCTGGATGCGGCCGCCCGAAAGCACGGCCACGCGATCGGACATGGTCAGCGCTTCCTGCTGGTCGTGGGTCACGAAGATGAAGGAGATGCCGAGCTCGTGCTGCAGCGTCTTGAGCTCGATCTGCATGGCCTGGCGCAGATTCTTGTCGAGCGCCGACAAGGGTTCGTCCAGAAGGACGAGCTTGGGCCGGGCGATGATGGCCCGGTCGAGGGCGACGCGCTGCTGCTGGCCGCCGGATAGCTGGCGCGGCCGCCGGCTTTCGGTGCCGTCCAGGCCGACCATGCGCAATGCGGCGGTGACGCGCTGCAGGCGCTCGGCCTTGCCGACGCCGGCGATTTCGAGGGCATAGCCGGTGTTCTCGCCCACCGTCATATGCGGGAAGAGGGCGTAGTTCTGGAACACGGTATTGACGGGGCGGCGATAGGGCGGGCGCTCGGTCATGTCCTCCCCGTCGATGAGGATCCGTCCCGAATCGAGCTCGACGAAACCGCTGATGGCATGGAGCAAGGTGGTCTTGCCGCAGCCGGAGGGGCCAAGCAGCGTCAGGAACTCATTGCGGCGCACATCGAGATCGATCGCGTCCAGTGCCGTCACGCTGCGCCCTTCCGGGGTGGGGAAGGCCTTGGCCGCTCCCACCAGCCGGACGATCTGGTCCTGCATCTGTCTTCCCTCCGAATGTTATCAAAATAACTCTTGTTATGTTAAGATATTTGGATACCATTTATCGGGTGAAGTCAACGGCCGACAGAAGCCGTGGCCTGCAAAGCGCGAAGGAAAATCGGACCCTGGAGGTTCGTGCCGGGCGCAAGTCACCAGAGGAGAATTTCGATGACCAAGACCATTGATGCGGCCGCTCGAGGCCGGACGAAGCGGCGCGCCTGGTGCGCAGGCCTGGCCCTGTCGATGGCGGCGCTGCTGGCGGCGGGCAGCGCCCGGGCGGAGGAGCTCAACGTCTATAATTGGGGCGAATACATCAATCCGGCAGTGCTGAAGAAGTTCGAGGAAGAGACCAAGATCAAGGTCAATCTCTCCACCTACTCTTCCAACGAAGAGATGCTCGCCAAGATCCAGGGCGGTGCGACGGGCTACGACATCGTATTTCCGTCGGTGCACATGCAGGACATCATGGACAAGCTCGGCCTGTTGGAGAAGACCGATATCGACACCTATGAGGGCTTCAAGAATATCGAGCCCAGCTTCCTCAGGGCCAAGAGCGATCCGAAGGGCGAATATTGCCTGCCCTATGCCTTCGGTTCGGTCGGCATACTCTATAATCGCAAGGTGCTGGGCAAGGATGTCACCGGCTGGAAGGATCTGCTCGCGACCGTGAAGGCGAAGGGCCTGAAATTCACCCTGCTCGACGACATGCGCGAGGTGCTCGCGGTCGGACTGATCCTCAACGGCCACAAGGTCAACTCGACCGATCCGGCCGAACTGCAGCAGGCGGCCGAGACCGTGATCGCCATGAAGCCGCAAGTTGCCGCCTTCACCTATGACGCACGCCCCATGGTGGGGGCGGGCGACGTCGCCGCGGCGCATTTCTTCATCGGCGCGATGATCGACGTCTTCGGCAACCCCAAGGATCTCGGCTTCGTCATCCCGGAGGAGGGGGCCACCATGTATCAGGAGGATATCTGCGTCCTCAAATCGGCGCCGAACAAGCAGAACGCCATCAAGTTCCTGCAATTCTACACCCGGCCCGAGATTGCGGCCCTAAACGTCTCGCAGCAGACCAACGGCACGCCCAATCTGCCGGCCCGGCAATTGACCCCCGACAACATCAAGAATAGCAAGGAGATCAATCCGCCGCAGGAAACCATGCAGAGGTTGCAGATCTTTCAGGATCTCGGCCCCGGCATTCGCCAGCTGGACCGCGTCTGGACCAAGGTCAAGACGGCCCAGTGAGGCCGACGGCACGCCCTGGGGAGGTGATGTGGCGCAGCGTATCCTGAAGCTCCTGCAAGACGAGGCATTGCGGCGGTCGAAGTCCGACAAGCTGATCGCCAATTATCTCGAACGGAACATCGCCGATCTTCCGTTCGAGACTGCCAAGTCGATCGCCGAACGCCTCGAGCTGTCGCCGATGACGGTGGGGCGCTTTCTCCGGCGCATGGGCTTCGACGGCCTCGACCAGCTCAAGCGCGAATTGCGGCGCGGCAGCTCCAATCCGGCCTGGCAGGTGAAGGGGCCGGTCGACCGGCTGCGCGAGGACATTCGTGGCGGCAAGCTGCTGGCCGGCCTGATCCAGCAGCAGATCGACAATCTCGGCCAGATCTACGGGCTGACGACCTCGCCAGAATGGCAGCAGACCATCGAGGCCCTGGTCGGCGCGAGCGAGGTCTATGTCGCCGCCTATCAGAATGTGCGGGGCATCGCCCAATATTTCGCCAGCCAGCTCTCCTATACGCGACCGCGCGTGCAATTCGTCGACGGGCTGAACGGCACCTATGCCGAACTGCTCGACGGCTCGGTGAGCGGCAGGCTGCTCTTCCTGCACGACGTCCGCCGCTTCGCCTCCAAGGCGCGGCCCCTGGCGGTCGAGGCGCGCCGCGCCGGCGTGAAGGTTGTCCTGATCACCGACGAGTTCTGCCCGTGGGGCGCGGAGGTTTCCGACATCTGCCTGGTGGTGCCGGGGTCCCACGGCCCGCTCTGGGACGGGGCGGCGACGATCACGGCCGTGCTCGACCTGATGCTGAGCAATGTCATCGTCGTGCTGGGCGACGAGGTCAGCGAGCGCGTCGAACGACTGACGCGGCTCCAGGACATCTTCGGCGATTTCGAGACCTGAGCCTCGATGCGGCGAATGCCCGGGTGCGCGGACGTTTCGCCCGCTCCTGGAAACGCCTTGTTTGCAGAGAAAGGCGGACGGGACGTCCGCGCACCCGGAGAAGTGCTCCCCTGCCGGGAGCACGCCAATGCCACTCGATCTCAGATATCGACCAGTTCGCCGGCGAAGGCGGCCTGTTCCTGGATGAAGGCAAAACGGGCTTCAGGCTTGTTGCCCATCAGCCGTTCGACGGAAATCGAGGTCTCCGCGCGTTCCTCGTCGATCACCGTGACCTTGAGAAGTGTGCGCTTCTTGGGGTCCATGGTGGTTTCCTTCAGCTGAGCCGGCATCATCTCGCCCAGGCCCTTGAAGCGGCCGATCTCGATCTTCTGGTTGGGCTTGAAGGCCGATTTCACCAGCTCGTCCTTATGGGCATCGTCGCGCGCATAGAGCGATTTGGTGCCCTGGGTCAGGCGGTAAAGCGGCGGGGCGGCGAGATAAAGGTGCCCGCGCTCGATCAGGCGCGGCATCTGGCGCCAGAAGAAGGTGATCAGGAGCGAAGCGATATGGGCGCCGTCGACGTCGGCGTCCGTCATGATGATGATCTTCTCGTAGCGCAGATCATCGTCGCGATATTGCGTGCCCATGCCGCAGCCGAGCGCCTGCCCCAGATCCTGCAATTGCTGGTTCTGGGCGAGCTTGTCCTTGCCGGCATTGGCGACGTTGAGGATCTTGCCGCGCAAGGGGAGCACCGCCTGGTTGGCGCGATCACGCGCCTGCTTGGCGGAGCCGCCGGCGGAATCACCTTCGACGATAAACAATTCAGAGCCTTGCGCGGCATTGTTCGAGCAATCCGCGAGCTTGCCGGGCAGGCGCAGCTTGCGCGTGGCGGTCTTGCGGGCCACGTCCTTCTCGGCCCGGCGGCGCAGGCGCTCCTCGGCCCTTTCGACCACGAAGTCGAGCAGCTTGGCGGCCTGCGAGGGCATCGAGGCCAGCCAATGGTCGAAGGCATCCTTCAAGGCCTGCTCGACGATGCGGCTGGCTTCCGTGGTCACCAGCTTGGCCTTGGTCTGGGACGAGAATTCCGGCTCGCGGATGAACACCGAGAGCATGGCGGCCGTGCAGGCCATCACGTCTTCGGTGGTGAGCTGGTTGGCGCGTTTGTTGCCGATCCGCTCGGCATGATCCTTCAGGCCGCGCAAGAGGGCGATGCGCAGGCCCGCCTCATGGGTACCGCCTTCGCGGGTGGGCACGGTGTTGCAATAGGAGGAGACATAGCCTTCGTCCTCGGCGAACCAGCCGATGGCCCATTCCACCGAACCGTGTCCCTCCGGCTTGGGCACGCGGCCGGAGAACATCTGCTCGGTGACGAGTTCGAGGCCCTCGCTGGCCGAGCGCAGATAGTCTTCCAGGCCACGCGGGAACTTGAAGCTCTCCTCGGCCGGTACGTCGCTGTGGCCGGCCAGCAGTTCCGGCGCGCATTTCCAGCGGATCTCGACGCCGCGAAAGAGATAGGCCTTGGAGCGCGCCATCTTGAACAGGCGCATGGGATCGAAGGCGATGCCGTGCTTGAAGATCTCGATGTCCGGCTTGAAGCGCACACGGGTGCCGCGGCGATTGGGGGCAGCACCGATATGCTCGACCGGGCCGAGCGGCACGCCGCGGGCAAAACGCTGGCGGTGGAGTTCGCGCCCGCGCGCCACTTCCACCTCCATGAGCTCCGACAGGGCGGTCACCGCAGTGACGCCGATGCCGTGGAGGCCGCCGGAGGTCTGGTAGGCGTCGGAGTTGAACTTGCCGCCCGAATGCGGCCTGGTCATCACGACTTGCAGGGTCGACTCGTCCGGAAATTGGGGATGGGGCTCGACCGGGATACCGCGCCCATTGTCGGTGATCGAGACGAAGCCATCGGCGGTGAGCTCGACATCGATGAAGGTGGCATGGCCGGCCACAGCTTCGTCCATCGAGTTGTCGATCACCTCGGCGAAGAGATGGTGCAGGCCGTCGCCTTCCGGCCCTGTCGAGCCGATATACATGCCGGGGCGCATGCGAATGGCTTCGATGCCCTCGAGCACGCGGATGGAGGAAGCGCCATAGCCGTCCTCGCCGCCTTTTGCCGCGGCGGGCTTGGGGGCAAGGCCCGCTTTCAAGGCGGCCGCGATCGACTGGGTCGAGGGGCGCTTCGTATTCTCAGCCTTGTCGGTGCTCGTCTTGGATTGGGCGGGCTTGTCGCTCCCGAACAGATCGGAGGTATCACTCATGCAGTCGGTATCTCGCACAATGCGTTTCGCTGAGCGGGTTATCCCTGATCGAAGCGCAGGTTCGATCAGGGATAACCCGCAAGATTTCGGACATTTGCAGAGTTGGTGCGCTTCACTCACTCGTGAGTGAAGC
>NZ_JBFNQD010000001.1:39061-1532873 GCF_040797145.1 Labrys neptuniae
AGGGCGTTTTCCAGCTGGCTCCTGTCGGTCTCCACCGCCCAGCCGTCCGGCGCCAGGATCGTACTCTGCTTGGCGATTCGCAGTTCGGCTCATTATGGCATGTTCGTATCGCGGCCGCGAACGGATCGTAAACGGTGTTGTTGATGAATGTGGAATGGCACAATCTTTGGGCCTAATTCCGTCATGATTGGCAGGCTCTTTGAGCATTGTGGCATCAGGGCATGCCACTTATGGTAATGCCGATTTTTGAAACGGAAATTTGCTTCATGCGGATGACACTTCCGGTCCATCCAAGGATCGTGCTTCTTCCGGCCGTGCTCTTCCTGGCTGTGCCGGGGATGGCCTCGGCGCAGGACGGCGTTGCGCCCCAGAAGGTGGCGGCGAGCGCTGCGATCCCCGCGGCGGCGACCGTTCCCTTCGTCGCGCACCGGGCCGTCTACGATCTCAATCTCGACCGCCGCAAGGACCAGTCGAGCGTCGACAGCATGCGCGGGCGCATCGTGTATGATTTCTCGGGAAATGCCTGCAGCGGCTACGCGCTCAATTTCCGGCAGGTCACCGAAATCGGCCTGAGCGGCGGCGGCGTCAACACCTCGGATCTGCGCTCCACCACGTTCGAGGACGAGAAGGGGCGCAATTTCCGCTTCAATTCCCAGAATTTCACCAACCAGAAGCTGGATGGCAGCGTCGATGGCCAGGCCAACCGAGCCGAGAGCGGCACGGTCGGCGTCGCGCTGAAGAAGCCCAAATCCACCAAATTCGATCTGTCCGACCGGGTTCTCTTTCCCACGGGCCAGATGAAGGCGATCGTCTTGGCGGCGCGGGCCGGCGAGCATGTGTTCGAGAGCCAGGTCTATGATGGATCGGATGGCGGCCAGAAGATCTACAACACCCTCGCGGTGATCGGTGCCAAGATCGGCCCCGACAAGCCGCGCGAAGGCGTCGAGGCCAAGGCCAAGCAACTCGATGGCGTCGATCGCTGGCCCGTGACGATTTCCTATTTCGACCCGACCAAGAAGGCCGTCGGCGAGGAGACCCCCGTCTATACCATGTCCTTCGAGCTCTACGCCGATGGCATTTCAGGCAGCCTGACCCTGGATTATGGCGATTTCCGCCTGAAGGGAACGATGGTGTCGCTCGATTTCCTGCCGCAGACGGAATGCAAGTGAGTGGCATGATGCGGTGGGCTGGCCTTCGGGACGGCGCCGGCCGCGCCAAGCTCGTGCCTTCGCCCGATGGCGCTGTAGAGACCGGCCACGCGTCATGAGAAATGCCATTCGTCAATGGTCGCATACGCAGAATTGGCGCGCGCTTGGCCAGCGGCTGCGGGCACCGGCGCGCCTGCCGGCACGGCCGCTGTTCGGACGGGTGGCGACGCCCGCCGCCATCGCCTTTGGCGGCGTGCTCGTCATCGCCTTGATGGTGCTCGCCGATCCGGCTTCCCTGCACATCCTGCCCGAATGGCCACATCTTGTGGTGCGGCTGGCGCGTTTCGTCACCTATCTCGGTGATTCCGGCCTTTATCTCATTCCGCTCGGCGTGGCGCTTGTCCTGCTCGGCGTGGTCGATCTGGAGTTGCCGCCACGGCTCGATGCCGCCCTGCGCCAGCTCTGGCTGCAGCTTGCCTTTGCCTTCGTCGCCATCGCGGGAACAGGGCTTGCCGTCAATGTCATCAAGCGCGCGATCGGCCGTGTCAGGCCGCTGCATGTCGAGGCGGGCGCAAGCTGGAGTTTCGAACCCTTTTCCTGGCGCGCCGCCAATGCCAGCTTCCCCTCCGGCCATGCCACCACGGCCTGGACGGTGGCTGCGGTGATCATCCTGCTCTGCGGGGCGCGCTGGCGTCCCTGGCTGTTCGTGCTGGGCGGGCTGGTCTGCCTCAGCCGGGTGATCCTCGGTGCCCATTATCCCGCCGATGTGGTCGCCGGCGCCCTGTTCGGCTGGTTCGCCACCTTCTGGTTCGCCGACTTTCTGGGTCGTCGGGGGCTTGTTTTCCGGCAAAACCGCGATGGTGCTCTTGCGTTGCGGGGGCAAGACGCGGCAAAGACGCTGATCGAGGCGTGGCGAGCGCGCCGCTGAGGTTCGACTCTTCATGTCATCACAAGACAATGCGCCTGAGATCAGCGTCATCGTTCCGGTCCGCAACGAAGCCGGCAATGTCGAGCCGCTGATCCGGGAAATCGCCGCGGCCCTGGCCGGGCGCAGTTTCGAGATCGTCTATGTCGACGATGGCTCGAGCGATGCGACGCCGACGGAGCTGGAAAGGCTAAAGGGCGAACTGCCCTACCTGCGCAGCCTGCGCCACAAGGCATCCTGCGGCCAGTCCTGCGCCGTGCGCACGGGTATTCGCCATGCGCGGGGCCGCCTGATGGTCACTATCGATGGCGACGGCCAGAACAACCCGGCCTATATCCCCGCCCTCGTCGACGCCCTGATCGCTGGCGGCGCCGCGACCGGCATGGTCGCGGGGCAACGGCTCGGCCGCAAGGACACCGGCTTCAAGCGCTGGCAGTCGCGTACCGCCAACAAGGTTCGCGCTTCTGTCCTCAAGGACGGCACGCGCGACACCGGCTGTGGCCTCAAGGCCATCCGCCGCGACGTCTATCTGGCCCTGCCTTATTTCGATGCGCTGCATCGCTTCATGCCGGCTCTGGTCAAGCGCGAGGGCTTCGAGGTCGGCCATGTCGATGTGGTCGATCGGCCCCGGCTGACCGGCGTTTCCAACTACGGTTTCTTCGACAGGCTGTGGGTCGGCATTCTCGATCTCGTCGGCGTATGGTGGCTGATCCGCCGGCGCAAGCGCGTGCCTGATGTCAGCGGAGGGGGACAGAATGCTGATTGAGTTGTCGAATGCCCTCGGCGGCTATCTCCACAATGTCTTCTACACCAATTTCGACTTCTGGCTGGTCCTCGGCCTGTTCGCCCAGGCGCTGTTCACCGCCCGCTTCGTCATCCAGTGGTGGGTGAGCGAGCGGGCTGGCAAGAGCGTCATTCCCTTCAGTTTCTGGATCCTGTCGATCGGCGGCGGCGGCCTCCTGTTCCTCTACGCCCTGGTCCGGGCCGACCTCGTCTATATCATCGGCCAGGGCTCGGGCCTGGCGATCTATATCCGCAACGTCTCGCTGGTGCTCAAGGAGAAGCGCGAGGCGAAGGAAGCCGCGGAGGGGCAGGGCGCCTCAAGCTAGCGCCATAACTACCTCAGCGCCGACGGCCTTCGCGACCGGTCATTGTGATGACGAAACTTCCGGCCGAAGAAAGCAAGATGCCGGCCCTTTCGCTCCGCATGGCGGTCAAGGATCCGGACGGTTCGCAACCAGGGGATACTGCGCGATGAAGCCTGCCAACTGGAGACTGCTCTTCCTGGGGTTTGTTTGCGCGGCCTGGCCGATGCCCTCGGCGGGACTGGCGGCCGATCTTCCCATGAACCGTGCCGAAGCGATGGCCTATGTGACCGGTGTGGACAACGCACCGAGCATGACCGTTCAGGCTCAGGCGCGAGAAGACGCAGTGCCCGATTTTGCTGTGATCCGCCTAATGATCCGCACCGAAGCACAGGATTCCGATCAAGCGACCGATGACAATGCGCGCGCGACCAAGGCGGTGTTTGATCAGGCGGCATCTGCAGGAATTGCAAGTTCCGACATCAAGACCGAGGATCTCACCCTCAGGCCCGTCTTCGAGGAAGAGAAGGCAGGGGCGGGCAACGTGGTTCACGGCAAGCAGAAGGGCTATCGCACCGACCATGTTCTCAAGATTGCGGTTCGCGATCCGGCCAGGGCAGGTGCCCTCGCCAGTGCGCTTATCCGCGCAGGTGCCAACAATGTCTTGGGTGTGACGTTCGGCGTCGAAAAACGTGAAGAGATTACGGTTCGGCTTCGCGCAAGAGCACTGGAGGCGGCCCAGCGACAGGCGAAGATCTACGCGGATGCTGCCGGCGTCCGCCTCGGTCGTGTTCTGAGAGTCATGCCGCAGACGGAGATCCTTCCCTTGGCTCTTCGTGCGGACTACCGTGTCTTTGGAAAGGACGATGCCTCTGCAGTTCCCCTTAAACTAGGCATTCAGACCATCGAAGTAAATGTCGGTATGACCTGGGAGTTGCTACCGAAATAGCAAGAGGGCGGCAGGGGCGCCCGATGCTACCCCCGCGCCGCCCTGAATCGCGCCAGGCCCGCGTCGAGATCGCCGATCAGGTCGGCGACGTCCTCCAGGCCGACATGGATGCGCACGCAGGGGCCGCCCGGATCCCAGCTCGTGGCACTGCGATAGGTCTTGCAGTCGAAGGGGAGGGCAAGGCTCTCATAGCCGCCCCAGGAATAGCCGAGCCCGAAGAATTTCAGATCGTCCAGGAAGGCGCCGATCGCCTCCATCGGCGCCGGCTGCAGCACGATGGAGAACAGGCCGGACGAGCCCTTGAAATCGCGCTTCCAGATGGCGTGACCCGGATCGCCCTCCAGCGCGGGATGCAGCACGCGGTGAACCTCGGGGCGCTTGGCCAGCCATTTCGCTACCCGCAGCGCGCTTTCCTGATGCTGGCGCAGGCGCACGCCCATGGTGCGCAGCCCCCGCATCGCCAGATAGATGTCGTCGGGCGCGACGCATTGACCTGAATCGCCGTGGAAGCTCTTCAGCGCCGGCCAGGCCTTGCGTGAGGCCGAGACCACGCCGAACATCGCATCGGAATGGCCGACGATATATTTGGTTCCGGCCTGGATCGAAAGATCGACGCCATGGCCGAATGCGTCGAAGAACAAGGGGGTGGCCCAGGTATTGTCGAGCAGCACGGTGGCGCCGTGCCGGTGTGCGACCTCGGCGATCGCAGGCACGTCCTGCATCTCGAAGCTCTGCGAGCCGGGGGCTTCCAGATAGACTGCCTTGGTATTCGGGCGAATGAGCGTTTCGATGCCGGCGCCGATCAGCGGATCGTAATAGGTCGTCTCGATGCCGAAGCGGCCGAGCACCTTGTCGCAGAACTGGCGGGTGGGCTGATAGGTGGAATCGACCATCAGCAAATGGTCGCCGGCCGAAAGGCAGGAGAGAAGGGCGGTCGAGACAGCTGATAGCCCCGAGGGACACAGCACCACACCGGCGCTGCCGTCGAGCGTCTTCAGCGCTTCTTCCAGGGCGTCACTGGTCGGATTGCCGCGGCGGCCATAGCTGTAGCGCGGCGTGTGGTTGATGAGATCCTTCGTCGTCGGAGCGAGAACGGTGGAGCCATGGTAGACGGGCGGGTTGACGAAGCCGTGATATTCGGATGGTTCACGCCCGCCGATGACCAGACGCGTATTTTCACCGAAGGTCGCGATCTCGTCCTTGCTGATCTTCTTCATGATAGATTCGATTGGGTCCTGAAACGGTTACATTCGTCCCCGGCCGCCCCTGCGTCAATCTCGAAGGCCGCGACATCTTCCACAGGCCAGTTTTGTGAATATTCGCCCGCTTTTCGCGAATTCCGCTTGACGTGGGCGGCCAAAGCGCTTGCAATCGGCTGCAAGGCACGGGTCGTAACCGGCGAGAACAAGCTGGGCGCTTTTGCCGCGGGACAGATCGATACGGGGGACCTTGCAATGACCGCTTCAGCACGCACGGCCGGCAGGTCGCTCCTCATCTCCGGCGAGGCATGTCCGGATCGTTGAGCTCGTCATCATACCTCCTCGACGGAACGCCCGTTCCTCCCGGCCATTGACCGGGAACGCTCGAAACATCCATTCGCGAACGCAGGAAGAGGTGGCGGCAGTTCAAAAAAATCACGACGTTCAACAGTCTGGCGATGGTTTCAGGCCTCGCCCTGTCGTCGATAACAAAGATGTGGTTCAAAATGCGTTCCGTCTAAGCGTGTTTTGTCCTAAAGCGTTGAGGGATTTGGCGGATACGCCGAAGATCGCCACGACGCGTCGAAACAAGAAACCAGAGTCAGAGGGCGCTCGCGACAGAACGCGCTTTGAGCTTTGGAAACGTCAAACATGCCCGGTGGGGCGGCCCGGTTCTGACGCCGCGGCCAGCCGTCCAAGGGCCTTCTCGTTACACTGACAACGAAGCGAACAGGGGCCTCCATCCATGAGAAAGACACTTCTTACCGCGGTAGCCGGTGCGGCGCTGGCGTTGAGTGGGGTCGGCGCACACGCCGATACGCTCGATACCATCAAGCAGCGCGGCCAGGTGATCTGCGGCGTCAACACCGGACTGCCGGGCTTCGCCGCCCCCAATGAGAAGGGCGAATGGACCGGCCTCGACGTCGACTATTGCCGCGCAATCGCCGCAGCCGTGCTGGGCGACGCTACCAAGGCCAAATTCGTGCCGGTCTCCACCAAGGACCGCTTCACCGCGCTGCAGTCCGGCGAGATCGACGTGCTCAACCGCAACTCGACCTGGACGCTCGGCCGCGACACCGCCGGCATGCTCTTCGCCGGCGTGAATTTCTATGACGGCCAAGGCTTCCTGGTGAAGAAGTCACTCGGCGTCAAATCGGCGACCGAACTCTCGGGAGCCTCGATCTGCGCCCAGCAGGGTTCGACCGGCCAGCTCACGATCTCCGACTACATGCGGACCCACAATCTGCCCTACAACATCGTCAGCTTCGATACGCCGGAAGAAGCGGCAAGGGCCTATGAGGGCGGGCGCTGCGACGTCAACACCGACGACGCCTCCGGCCTCTATGCGGTGCGCGTCAAGATGGCCAATCCCGACGACCATGTCGTGCTTCCCGAAATCATCTCGAAGGAGCCCCTGGCCGCGGCCGTGCGCCAGGGCGACGATAAATGGTACAATGTGGTCAAATGGGTGCACTACGCCATGCTTTCGGCTGAAGAGGCCGGCGTGACCCAGGCCAATGTCGACGAGATGGTCAAGTCCGACAAGCCGGACATCAAGCGCCTGCTCGGCACCGAGGGTGACTTCGGCAAGCAGCTCGGCCTCGACAATCAGTGGGCCTACCGGATCGTCAAGCAGGTCGGCAATTACGGTGAAAGCTTCGACCGCAATCTCGGCCCCAAGACCGTGCTGAAGATCGATCGCGGCCTCAACAATCTGTGGACCAAGGGGGGCCTGCAATACGCCCCGCCGATCCGTTGAGAATTGCGGAATAAGTCCTGAGGGACCGTTGCGGAGCGGAATTCGGGTGGCGACTGACTGCGCTGCTCCGGCCCCGCTCCAAACCAGCCACTGACGAAGGGATTTCATTCATGAAGAAGCAATTTTCTCTGGCGATTGCAGGTGCGTTTGTCGCCCTGGGTGTCGCGGCCGCGAATGCCGGGACGCTCGATACTGTCAAGCAGCGCGGCCAGCTCGTCTGCGGTTCGAATGCGGGCCTTGCCGGCTTCGGCATCCCCAACGAGCAAGGCAAATGGGCGGGCTTCGACGTCGACTATTGCCGCGCTCTCGCGGCCGCCGTGTTGGGAGACGCCGAGAAGACCAAATATGTGCCGCTCTCGGCAAAGGACCGCTTCACGGCGCTGCAGTCCTCCGAAATCGACGTGCTGCCGCGCAACACGACCTGGACCCTGTCGCGCGAGACCGGCGGTTTTCTGTTCGCCGCCACCAATTACTATGACGGCCAGGCCTTCATGGTGAAGAAGTCGCTGGGCGTGGCGTCGGCCAAGGACCTCGACGGAGCCACGATCTGCGTGCAGCAGGGCACGACCCAGGAGCTGAATCTCTCCGACTATTTCCGGAGCCTCGGCAAGAAGTACCAGATCCTGACGGTTGCCACGATCGGCGAGGCGCAGAACGCCTATGAAGGCGGTCGTTGCGATGCCTTCACGTCGGATTCGTCTCAGCTCTACGGCGTGCGCCTCGCCCTCAAGAATCCGGACGAGCATGTCGTGCTGCCCGAAATCATCTCCAAGGAGCCGCTGGCGATCGCGGTGCGCCAGGGCGACGACCAGTGGTTCAACATCGCCAAATGGGTCTATTATGCGCTGGTCCAGGCCGAGGAATCCGGCGTGACCCAGGCCAATGTCGACGAGATGCTCAAGTCGGACAAGCCGGACATCAAGCGCCTGCTCGGCACCGAGGGTGATTTCGGCAAGCAGCTCGGCCTCGACAATCAGTGGGCCTATCGCGCGATCAAGCAGGTCGGCAATTACGGCGAGATCTTCGATCGCAACCTCGGCTCCCAATCCAAGCTGAAGATCGAGCGCGGCCTCAACGCCTTGTGGACCAACAAGGGCCTGCAATACGCCCCGCCGATCCGTTGAGATCGCCAAGACCAGCCCCGGAGGTTTGCCTCCGGGGCTGGCACGCAGACAGGGCGGCAGGGCACTTCGGCGAGGGCGCTGTCGAGCCGGGCCGAGATCGAAGGGGGACATTGATGAGGCAACAACTCTGCGCGGCGACCGTTGGCTTCTTCGCTGCCTTGAGTGCTTCCATGGCAGATGCGGCAACGCTCGATACCATCAAGCAGCGCGGCCAGTTGATCTGCGGCGCCCATCAGGGGCTGGCGGGCTTCAGCATCCCCAATGAACAGGGCAAATGGGCAGGCTTCGACGTCGATTACTGCCGGGCCCTCGCTGCGGCCGTGCTGGGCGATGCCGACAAGACCAAATTCGTGCCTCTCTCCGCCAAGGATCGTTTCACCGCGCTGCAAGCCTCGGAGATCGATGTCCTGCCGCGCAACACCACCTGGACCTTGACGCGTGAGACCGGTGGCTTCCTGTTCGCCGCCACCAATTACTATGATGGCCAGGGCTTCATGGTGAAGAAGTCGCTGGGCGTGAAATCGACGAAGGAACTGGATGGCGCGACCGTCTGCGTCCAGCAGGGCACCTCGCACGAGCTCAACCTCTCCGACTATTTCCGCAGCATCGGCAAGCCCTACCAGATCCTGACGCTGGCCACGATCGGCGAGGCGCAGAATGCCTATGAGTCCGGCCGCTGCGACACCTTCACCACCGATGCCTCCGGGCTTTATGGCGTGCGCCTGGCCCTCAAGAATCCGGACGAGCATGTCGTGCTGCCCGAGATCATTTCGAAGGAACCGCTCGGCATCGCCGTGCGCCAGGGCGACGACCAGTGGTTCAACGTGGTCAAATGGGTCTATTTTGCCCTGGTCCAGGCCGAGGAATCCGGCGTGACCCAGGCCAATGTCGACGACATGCTGAAGTCCGACAAGCCGGACATCAAGCGCCTGCTCGGCAGCGAGGGTGATTTCGGCAAGCAACTCGGCCTCGACAATCAATGGGCCTATCGCATCATCAAGCAGGTCGGCAATTATGGCGAGGTGTTCGACCGCAATCTCGGCTCGAAGTCACCGCTCAAGATCGAGCGCGGGCTCAATGCCCTATGGACCGACAAGGGCCTGCAATATTCACCGCCCATTCGTTGAGGGCGCACGGCCCCGGCAAGATGCATTCCGTATTTGCCGGGTGATTTTTCAAAGCGTCGTGCGATCGGGCGGGGGCAGTCAAAATCGCAAGGACGCTCCAGCCAATCCGTCGGATTGGCCTGGAAACAAGATGTTGGGGCAGGAGGCTCAGCCGTGAGCGCACCTTGTTCCAGAGGAATCCGTAAAAAAGGGTGAGGACTATCTGCGTGTTGGGGAGAATGAGACAATGACGTTGGCAGTCGACCGGGGAGACGGCGGCGGGCGTACCCACTGGTTCAACAATCCGAAGTTACGGGCTGTTGTCTTCCAGATCGTGCTGCTGGCAATCGTCTTGCTCATCATCTTGACGGGCGCTTGGAATGCCGTCGAAAACCTGGCCAGGCAGGGCCGTTCGCTTGGCTTTGACTTCCTGGGACGCACGGCGAGCTTCGACATCGGCCAGACGCCGATCGAATATACCTCGCTGTCTACCAATGGCCGCGCGCTGCTGGTCGGCATCACCAACACACTGATCGTCGCCGCTCTCGGCATCATCCTTGCGACGGTCCTGGGTTTCATCATCGGCGTGGCCCGCCTGTCCAACAACTGGATCGTGGCCAAGATCGCCATGGTCTATATCGAAGTCGTGCGCAACATCCCGCTGCTGCTGCAGTTGCTGTTCTGGTATGGCGCCGTGCTCAAGCCCCTGCCGGGCGTGCGCCAGTCGATCACCTTCGGCGAGAGCATCTTTCTCAACAATCGCGGCATCTTCTTTCCGGCGGCCATGCCGCAGGCGGGTGCCGGTCTGGTCGGTGGTGCCTTTCTGGTCGGTGTTCTCGGTGCCATCGGCTTCTCCATCTGGGGCAAACGCAAGCAGATGGAGACTGGCAAGCGGCCACCGGTGCTGCTGGTCAATCTGGCGCTGGTCATCGGCCTGCCGCTGCTGGCCTTCTTCGCTTCCGGCATGCCTTTCACCATGGATTACCCCAAGGTCGGCGGCTTCAACGTCACCGGCGGTTTCCGGCTGCAGCCCGAATTCGTGGCGCTGCTCCTGGGCCTGACCATCTACACCGCGGCCTTCATCGCCGAGACGGTGCGCTCGGGCATCCGCGGCGTGCCGCATGGCCAGACGGAAGCGTCCGGCGCTCTCGGCCTGCGCTCGAGCCACAATCTGCGCCTGGTGGTGATCCCGCAGGCGATGCGCATCATCGTGCCGCCGCTCGCCAGTCAGTATCTCAACCTGACCAAGAACTCGTCGCTGGCAGTGGCCATCGGCTATCCGGATCTGGTGCAGGTGTTTTCCGGCACGGTGCTCAACAACACCAACCAGGCGATCGAATGCATCGGCATCACCATGGCAGTCTATCTGATCATCAGCCTGTCGATTGCCGGCTTCATGAATTGGTTCAACAAGCGCGTTGCGCTGGTGGAGAGGTAGGGCCATGAGCGACGCAACTTCCGCCGCCGGCAGCCCGGCCTTCGTCTCGACCAAGACCTTCGAGCCGCAGCCGCCGCCGGCTGCGACCACCGGCGTGCTCGGCTGGCTGAAAAAGAACCTGTTCTCGTCCGTCACCAACTCCATCCTCACCGTTCTGGCGGTGCTGCTGGTGCTCTGGGTGCTGCCGGGCGTCCTGCGCTTCATGATCTTCGATGCCGTCTGGACCGGCACCGACCGCAATGCCTGCCTCGAGGCCAATGTCGGGCGGCATGTCGGTGCCTGCTGGCCGTTCGTCGAGACGCGTCTGCAATATTTCATCTATGGCCAATATCCGGTCGACGAGCGCTGGCGCGTCAACCTCACGGGCCTGCTGGCCGCCATCGGAGTCCTTTGGCTGCTCTGGCCGCGGATCGGGGCGAAGGGCTGGGGCGTTCTCTACTTCTTCGTCGTCTTCCCGCTGCTGGCCTTCTGGCTGCTGGTGGGGGGCTTCTTCGGGCTGGTGCATGTCCCCACCAATCTGTGGGGCGGCATTCTCGTGACGCTGGTGATCGCCGTGGTCGGCATCGTGGCGTCCCTGCCGCTCGGTGTGCTCCTCGCTCTCGGGCGGCGCTCGCGCATGCCCATCGCCCGCACCATCTCGGTCATGTATATCGAGTTCTGGCGCGGCGTGCCGCTGATCACCGTGCTGTTCATGGCCAATGTCATGCTGCCGCTGTTCCTGCCCGAGGGCTGGCGTCCGGATTCGCTGCTGCGCGTGCTCGTCGGCGTGGCGCTGTTCTGGTCGGCCTATATGGCGGAAGTGGTGCGCGGCGGCCTGCAGGCCATTCCCAAGGGCCAGTATGAGGGGGCCCAGGCCCTGGGCCTGAACTACTCCTACATGCTGATCTTCATCATCCTGCCGCAGGCACTGCGCCTGGTGATTCCCAGCATCGTCAACACCTTCATCGCCCTGTTTAAGGATACCACGCTGGTGGCCATCGTGGGCATTTTCGACTTCCTGAAGACGATCGAGGCGTCCATTCCCGATCCGAACTGGGCGACGCCCGTGACCTACTATACGGGCTATGCATTCGCCGCTATCTTCTTCTGGATCTGCTGTTTCTCGATGTCGCGCTACTCGCAGGGCTTGGAGCGTCGTCTCGATACCGGTTACAAACGTTGAGGGGAAAAATGGCTAACGCCGCTCAAAACACTGCTGGAGAACTCAGCCCGATCGCCGTTCAGATCACCGATATGAACAAGTGGTATGGTGAGTTCAACGTTCTCAAGAACATCAACCTCACCGTGAAGCGGGGCGAGCGCATCGTGATCTGCGGGCCGTCGGGCTCGGGCAAATCGACGATGATCCGCTGCATCAATCGCCTGGAGGAACACCAGAAGGGCTCGATCGTCGTCGATGGCATCGAGCTCACCAACGACCTCAAGCGCATCGACGAGGTGCGGCGCGAAGTCGGCATGGTGTTCCAGCACTTCAACCTGTTCCCGCACCTGACCGTGCTGGAGAACTGCACGCTCGCCCCGATCTGGGTGCGCAAGATGTCGAAGGCCGATGCCACCGAAAAGGCGATGCACTTCCTCAAGCGCGTGAAGATTCCCGAGCAGGCCAACAAATATCCGGGCCAGCTTTCGGGCGGCCAGCAGCAGCGCGTGGCGATTGCCCGGGCCCTGTGCATGAATCCCAAGATCATGCTGTTCGACGAGCCGACTTCGGCTCTCGATCCGGAAATGGTGAAGGAAGTGCTCGATACCATGGTCGGCCTTGCCAATGACGGCATGACCATGCTGTGCGTCACCCATGAAATGGGCTTTGCCCGCCAAGTTGCGGACCGGGTGATCTTCATGGATGCCGGCCAGATCGTCGAGAGCAACGAGCCCAACGCCTTCTTCTCCAATCCCCAGCACGAGCGCACCAAGCTCTTCCTCAGCCAGATTCTGCACTGAGGATTACAGCGCGGCCGGCCTCGTCGGCCGCAGCCACTTCCGTGGCTGGCTTCCCCCGAAGCCAGCCATTCGCATTGTCAGGGCTTCCCTGCGTCCATCGGCAGGGATCACTTCAGTACGCAGGAATTTCATCATGGCGTTTGATCGCTCGAGCGAGCCCGACGGCACGCCGAGGCGCGGGCTTTATCCCGAAATCGAGGCTTATCGCTCCGGCATGCTCGATGTCGGCGACGGCCATTCCATCTATTGGGAATTGGCCGGCAATCCCGACGGCCTGCCGGTGGCCTTTCTGCATGGCGGCCCGGGTGCCGGCTGTTCGGCCAAGCATCGGCGCCTGTTCGATCCGCGCCACTGGAACATCCTGCTGTTCGACCAGCGCGGATGCGGCCGTTCCCGCCCGCATGCCAATCTCGACGCCAACACCACCTGGCATCTCGTCGCTGACATGGAGCGCCTGCGCAAGGAGGTGCTGAAGGTCGAGCGCTGGAGCCTGTTCGGTGGTTCCTGGGGCTCGACCCTGGCGCTCGCCTATGCGCAGACCCATCCCCAGACGGTGCAGGCACTCATGCTGCGGGGCATCTTCACGCTGCGCCGCATGGAACTCGACTGGTATTATCGGGAGGGCGCTTCCTATTTCTTCCCGGACAAATGGGAAGCCTTCCGCAAGGACCTGCCGCAGGATGCCTGGGCCGATCCGATCCTGACCTATCACCGGCGCCTGACGGGCGACGATGCTGCGGTTCGCCTGGCAGCGGCCCGGGCCTGGAGCGTGTGGGAAGGCGAGACCTCGACCCTGATGCCGGAAGGCCCCGCCACCGGCCATGCCCAGGAACAGTTCGCCCTGGCCTTCGCCCGCATCGAGAACCATTATTTCGTGCATGGCGGCTGGATGGAGGAGGGGCAGTTGCTGCGCGACGCGGGCAAGCTCGCCGATATTCCCGGCACCATCGTACAGGGGCGCTACGACGTGGTCTGTCCGCCGGTCACGGCCTGGGAACTGGCCAAGCGCTGGCCCAAGGCGGAATTGCAGATGGTGGAGGATTCCGGCCATTCCTTCTCCGAGCCGGGCACGCTGCATCGTCTGGTCGAGGCCACAGACAAATATGCACGCCTGCTGGGAACAGACGGAGCTTAATACAACAACTGCATTTGTGGTTCGGCGATTTCGGGATGTCAGCCTCACAGCTCCATCAGGTGATGGAGCGGGGCTGGCATTTGGCCTGCCGGCAAGCGGTTTGTTTCAGATGCCAGCCGGAGGCCGACACGCCAAATCCTACTCAAATGGAAGCCGCGACTACAGTTTGGAGCCCATTGGCATCGCTCAGCCCGGCGACTTCTCGATCCAGGCCGCGGCGCTGGCGACGATGCCATGGAGGTCGCTGTTGGCCGGGGTCCAGCCCAGCACATCGGTTGCCCTTTCGATATTCGCATAGAGGGCGGCCGGGTCGCCGCTGCGACGGGGGCGGGGCTCGATCGGTACCGGGCGTCCGGTGACGGCTTCGATCGCATTCAGCAGTTCTCGTACAGTGACGCCACGGCCACTGCCGAGATTGAGCGTGAGGCTGCCGCGTCCTGCCTGCAGGTGATCGAGGGCCCGCAGATGTGCATCGGCAATATCGGCGACATGGACATAGTCGCGCATGGCGGTGCCGTCGGCAGTGCCGTAGTCCGTGCCGAATAGCTTGAAGGCGGGGCCGAGGCCCAGGGCAGCCCGGATGGCCTTGGGTATGGCGAGGCTGCTCGTCGCATGCCTCTCGCCGATCTCGCCGTCGGGGTCGGCGCCGGCTGCGTTGAAATAGCGTAGCACCACGCTCGGCAGGCCATAGGCCGCGTCATAGTGCCGGAGCGCCTGCTCGCCGATGAGTTTGGTGGTGCCATAGGGGCTGACGGGCGCCGTGGCAGAGGTTTCGGTCACCGGAAGAGCCGGAGCGTCACCATAGACGGCGCAGGTCGAGGAGAAGACGATCGGGCAATTGCCGTTGTGCCGGGCTGCCTCGGTCACGGCGAGCGTGCCTGCAACATTGGCCTCATAGCAGGGCGAGGGATCGGTGACCGACGACCCCACGTCGGCATAGGCGGCAAGATGCATGACCGCCTCGGGTCGATGGCGAGCGAAAACGCCGGCCAGCCAGTCCGCATCGGTGATGTCGCCCCGTTCGAGGGGCCCCCAGCGTACATGGGCTTCTCTGCCGTTCGAGAGGTCGTCGCAGGCGACGGGGCTGTACCCGGATGAGGCCAGGGTCTTGCAGACATGGCTGCCGATATAGCCGGCGCCCCCGGTGACCAAGATGATACTCACGATGGCTCTCGTGCTCCTGACGGGCGATTGCGACATGCCGGTGTAAGGGCCGCAACCGTCGATGAGAAGCAAAGAATGGGCGTGCCGCGTCAAATGGAGGCGGGCGAGAGCGCCTGTTCAGCCTTTCGCACTGCAACGCTGGCGTGTATTTCCTGCGGGTACGGGTGGGTGAACCAGCAGGCCATGGCCCGGAAATTGCTTCGAAAGGCTCGGCGCAATGGAATTGGAGAAATCACGATGACGGCGATCGGCGTCTCGGAAGCGAGCGAGCCCCCGTTTGTCGACCATCCGGAGCGAGCGGCCATCTATGCCGAATTGCATGCCCGGCCGACGGAGCCGATCGCAACCTCGGCTCGGATCCGCAGGATCGCCTTCATGCCAACGGGCGCCGGACCTTCGCTGGAGGAGGTGGCACGGCGCTTCGCCCTTTTCGCCGGCCAGTCCCTGCTGCCCTTCGATGACGCCCGTACACGCCATATCAAGGTGGAACGGGGAGGGCGCAAGGCCACCTTCGAACTCCACAACGAATTTGCGACCCTGACCTGGCAGTCCGATCTCACCGACCGCGAGCCCTGGCCGGAGGATATCGGCCTGGATTGCTTTGCGGGGCTGCAGCGGGTCAGCGCCACGCGTGTCGACCTGACAGAAACCCACACGATCGCGGAAGCGGCGCTGGTCGGCTTCAACCCGGTCAGCCTGTGCTATTCCGAGCTCTATGACGGCAGGGCCCAGGTCGCGACCGACTTCAATCGTGATCGCGACGGCTTCACCCGCTACGAACTCGCGGCCGGCCAGTGCAACGTCTTGCGCCGCGGCGTGCTCGTGCGCCGGCTCCTGGAGATCGAGACCTACAGCAATTTCGTCCTGCTCGGCCTGCCGGTGGCTCGGGCGCTCGGCTCGACGATCCGCCAGTTCGAGGGGGCTGTGAGTCAGGTGATGGGACGCGTCGGCCATGCCCACTCGACCGGGGAGAACCGGGAGGCACTGGAGAGCATCCACGCGCTGTCGGCCGCGGTCGGCCGCAGCATCGAGGAAACCAGCTTCCGTTTCGCGGCGAGCCAGGCCTATGCGGCCGTGCTCGACACCCGTCTGCGGCAACTCGTCGAGCGACCGATCGGCGAGTTCACCACCATCGACCGCTATCTGACCAATCGGACCACACCGGCGGTAGCCACCTGCCTGGCGACGGAAAAGCGCCTGCAGGCGGTAGCGATGAAGCTGGAACGTTCGGCGGAACTCTTGAACGCCCATATCAGCCTGAGCCTGGAAACCCAGAACCAGACGATTCTCGATACCATTTCGCGCACATCGGAAAGCCAATATCGTCTGCAGGAGACGGTGGAGGGGCTCTCCATCATCGCGATCTCCTACTATGCCCTTGCCATCATCGGCTACATGATCGAGGGCGTCAGCCATATCTGGCATGTCGACAAGGCCATTGCCATGCTGTGCGCGGCGCCGGTGGTGCTGTTCCTGGTCTGGCGCGGCATCAAGAGCCTGCGCAAGCGCGCTGCCTGAAGGGCCTATTCGAACTACGCAGAAGGGTAACGAAGGGCTCACGGGCCCTTGGGTCCCTCTGCTGCCGGCCGATGAGGGGGCAATTCGGCAGTATCGGTCGTTTTCGAGGTGTGTCGGCTCCCGTCAACCGTTGGGAATGCATTGGCCGGCGTGATTGGGACGCTGCGATGGCGGACACACGTCGATATTCTTGCGATGCTCCGATGTCTGGCCGACCGAAGCACTCGACACCATGCGTCGGGGATCGAATGCATCGCGACTGGCGTCATTGATGGAGCGGTTGGGTACGCATCTGCGCCACTGATTGAAATGGAAGCCTGGAGCGCAAGCGGAGGCCGTTGCAGGAGCGTTCGCCATGGCGGCCTCTTGAGCGGCAAGCCCGGTGGGCGCAAGCGCGACCAGGCACATCAACGCGGCGGGCAGCAGGATAGGGGCTCTGGCGATCATGGAGCGGGCTCGGGTCTGATGGAGATGTGTCGAGATGCACTGCGTGGACCATCGAGATGATCCATGCGCGGCTTAGCCTGTGCCGCGGCACATGGTTGTGCGTTTTCGCACAGGGCGCACATTGCCTCGCTCACTTCTTCCCGACCGAGGATCAGGACAGATGGGCTCGCGTCCTCCGCGAGAAAAAGGTCAATCGCGGTTGCATATGCAAAGGATGGATCGCCCAAAAAGGGGGGAGGCCCGGGGAGGACGCCTTGCTGAGGTTGTCATCCGGGCCTCCGGGTTCCCGGGGTGGGAACGCCCGTGAGTTAGACTGCTGAAACTTAGATGAGAATTAGACGTCAGGCGCAGTCGGGCCATACATAGGTATTGGCGTTGCATACCTTGATATAAACGAAATTCCCGATCTTGGTATATGGTGAAGAACATTTGGAATACAGTCGAGGTCCAAGGATATGATCCGACGGGGCAATGGCCAGTTTAGCTGCATCGCATCCCTGTCATGCTCTTCGATCTATTGATCGATTGTTGCTTACCGCGCTCTGACCTCGGTGACATCATAGCATCCGGAGATCCCGGCACGGAATGCCTTGTCGCGTCGGGCTTTTCTTTGGCTATATGCATCATGCTCCCATACGCCTCGATCCGGCGTTCCTATGTAAGCAGAGGTGACGATGCGTTTCGCTTGGAACTGCCTAGTCCGAACGTACAACTCATAACAGCAAGGAGAATCAGCTAGAGGGACGCTCGAATGCTGGTTGAGTACAGCCTGCTGAGTTTCGTTTGAGCCTTGGGGGGCTTGTAAGTGGATAGTTACGTTCCGGCGACCAATACCGTTTCATTCGGAGCAGCGGTCTTTCGCTTTTCATGGATATATGTTCTTGCGGCGGTCGCCGTCGTGGTCATTGCCTTCTTGCTGGAGGCCTTCTTGCATATCGACATGAGCAAGAATTCCTTCCTGGGCGTGCTGCCCTTGATGACGGCGGGCTCAGGAACCGGAAAATACTATGCCACCCGCACCGGCACGAAACCCAGGGGCGGCAAAGCGTGGCTGATAGCGCTTGTCGGGCTCGTCATATCGCTGGCTTTCAATCTGGCAGTGGTCCTCGGCTTCGTTGCCTTGACCGACAGTTGGCAGGAGCTGGGCAGTCTCGGCTCTTTCCGCCTGCGCGGCGAAGAGCAATGGTTGGTACCCTTGGTGCTCGGTGGGTTGTTCCTGCTCTTTGTGGCCCTGACGCGCCTGTTCCTGTGGATGGGGGCCAATCCCGTCGTGAAGAAGATGCGCAAGGACGCCACCAACGCGTTCTGAAGCAAAACGCAGGAAGCTCCTCCAGCCCGAAGGCCGGAGGGGCAGGTCGTCCTCTTCAGCAGGAGCGGCGAAGGAGGGCTGTCGTCGCGGAGGAACAGCGGGTGTGAATGCCGGACTTGCGTGATCGACATAGCTGCGTCGCAAACATCGGGCTATGTTACGCAAGGGCATAGGAGACCTGATGTTCAAACTGTTTTACGACATGTCGATGCTTGCTTTTGAATCGCAGCAGGCCATCTGGCTGCGTACGCTTCGGCTGGCACAGGGTGGCAGCCGTGCCGAGCGCGAGGCCAAGCTGATGATCAGCGAGAAAGTCGCTGCCGCACAGAACGCCGCTGGCAAGCTGATGACGGGCGCGGCGCCTGGTGCCGTGGTTCGAGACTATCGACGCAAGGTTCGGTCCAATGTGAAGCGGCTATCCAAGCCGTGACGGCCGGCGATGGCAGCAGGGCGCAGAGATGGGGTAGCAAGCGGTCTCTTCATCAAGAAACTGGCTGCGATGAATGGCGGAGGCATAGCGGGCCGAGCTCTATCACGCTCCCGTCACACCATTTGGTCTAATCATCGCGCGTTGTCGGCCGTCCCAATACCGGCCCGATACGTCGCATCCGATCTTGGCCCGGCAGGTAGCGTATCGCCGGGCTTTTTCTTTGGTGGGGAACGCCGGGATCAGGGCAGCGTGTCCGTCCAGCTTTTGCGTCCCAGCTTTCGCGTCACGCGCGTATCACGTGATATGAAATTTATCACCGCTGCCTCGCGATTCAGCGAGACAGCAACCACCTTGGCCCGGCGTTCCGACAGCGCCGGGTTTTTCTTTTTGGCAGCCCCATCGATCGCTCGAATGGCGCGCGACCGGAAGGCACCTCGACTTTCAGGCGCTCCCTCGATGGCCGGAAACTTTCTTCAGGAATTGCATGGGCGATTTCAGCCGGGTCATCGGGGAATAGACGATGTCCTGGAAGGTCTTGGGATTGGGCATTTCGAGGGCTGAGACCAGCTTGGCCTTGAGGGCATCCCGTCTCGGGGAGAGGCCGGGCGGTCTGGGCTTCAGCCGAAGCTGACGCAGCATGAAATTAGCCTGATAGATCCTGGCTCGCTGCTCCAACGGGCGCATGCAGAAGGAAATGCTCAGGCTGACCGAGATGTTGCTGCCGTTCTTGACCCAGTGGGGCGCCACCGGCGGATGGTGCACGGCTTCGCCAGGCGTCAGCTTGAAGATCTGGCCGTGGCTCTGCAGTTCGGGCTTGTAGCGCGGGGTGTTGTAGCTGCTGGCATAGAAGCGTTCGAGCTCGATTTCCGGCAGGACTTCGCGATCCCCGGGATCGAACAGGCAGACATCCTTCTCGCCCTGAATCTGGAACAGGAAGTTTGATTCGTGGTCGATATGGAAGGGGGTGGAAATCCCCGGCGAAGTCAGAATCACGGTCAGGGTTGCCCAGGTCACCTCCTGGCGGAACGGACGATCGGCATAGATCCCGATTTCGTCGATGAGCTTGGCCAGAACCCGGGCATAGTCGCCATTGTAGTCCTGCGTACGCGAAAGCCTGATCCAGGAACCGCCCTCGCCGAGGCGCTCGATCACCTCTGTCAGGCGATCATGCTGCGCAGCCTCGGTGAATTTGCTGCTGATCGATTCCTTTCTCAAATCGAGTGCGAGAAAGTCGGCGGCATTGCCACTCTCGATGATGCTGCGAGCAGTTTTGACGATCTCGGGGATCTCGAACAAGCCGCTCCGGCAAAGTGTGTGATGAACTTTGAAAGGTCGAATGTTGTAATTTTCTTTGAATGCTCGTTCGCTGGTCTCGAGTATGTGATCTATTTCAACGGAATTTGATGGCGGTCCTCTCTCTATTTTGCTTTCAAAGGCGATGTTCATGGTCAGTAACTCGCTCTTTCTGGAATGCCCCCAGTCCAGTAACACTGATGATATCACTTGGGTGAAATTTTATAAGGAGTAGAGACGGTACAAATATTAACTCTTTAGGAGGGGGAATGCCGAAACCATGTCATCATCTGAGATGATTAGTTTCGAAGATTGTCTCGTTGAGGAAAATTCGTTTCCGATATGAAGGATAATTGGGAATTCAGGTCGTGATAACATCCGAATTCCGGCCAATATACATTACGATGCGGCACCCTGTAGTTATTGCCGACGAAAGCAATATTCATCGCGAATGGACCAGCCAGAACTATGGATGCCGTAAGCGCCTGCCGCGGGTCCGGCTTGTTCTCAAGTAAGCTTCCGGGACAGCGCGCCGACTTTTTATTGGGCAACGCCGACATCATCCGGGCTCGATGGCGGCATGATTTACCGGCATCTTCTGCCTCCAGGAGGCTTGTCCGAGCCACAGACCGGCGAGCATCATTGCGCAAATCTCTGCGCCTTGCGCATGACGGAAAGGAAAGTGGAGGGGCCTTACGCGGAGTGGTTCGGTTTGAAACGAAAGAAGGCGCCTCGAAGGGCGCCTTGCTTTTCGTCAGCGATATCAGGAGTTTCGATGGTGGGCGCACTAGGGCTCGAACCTAGGACCCGCTGATTAAGAGTCAGCTGCTCTACCAACTGAGCTATGCGCCCATCGAAACCACCGAAGCGCGACGCGGTGCCGCGTTCGATGGCCGCGATGTAGCAAAGCTCTTTGTGTGTGTCTAGCGTGTGACGGAAAAATTCTTCAGCTTTTTTGAAATTGCGCTTCGGCGTGCTATTCGAAGGCTCTATTCAAAAGCGCCATTCATTAAATCGCCGGAGGTCCCCTATGCCGCCCACCAAATTTGGCGTTGGCCAAGCCGTGCGCCGCAAGGAGGATCAGTCCTTCATCACGGGCGCCGGCCGTTATGTCGACGACGAATCGCGTTCCGGCGTGCTCAGGGCCTATGTCCTGCGCTCTCCCTATGCCCATGCCCGCTTCAGCATCGGTGATCTCTCCGACGCCGCGGCGATGCCGGGTGTCAGGCTGATTCTGACGGCCAATGACCTCGACGGGCTCGGCGACCTGCCATGCCTGGCCTTGATGAAGAACGCCGACGGCTCGCCGCAACGCCCGCAACCCTATCCGCTTTTGGCGCGTGACGTGGTGCGCCATGTCGGCGATGCGGTGGCTTTCGTGGTCGCCGATTCGCTCACCGAGGCCCGCGATGCCGCCGAGGCGATCCCGGTCGACTATGATTCGCTCGACGCCATCGTCGGATCCGTCGCGGCCCTGGAACCCGGGGCTCCCCTGGTCTGGCCGGAGCACGGCTCGAATCTGGCTTTCGATGCTCAGATCGGCAACACCAAGAAGGTGGCCAAGGCCTTCGACAAGGCGGCCCGCGTGGTCTCCCTGGATGTGGTCAACAACCGCCTGGTCGCCAATTACATGGAAACTCGCGGCTGCCTCGCCGAATGGGACGGCAAGCGCTTCACCCTGACGGTCGGCAGTCAGGGCGTGCACTCCATCCGCGATACGCTCGCCAATCATGTCTTCAAGGTCGAGCCCGACAAGGTGCATGTGAAGACCGGCGATGTCGGCGGCGGCTTCGGCACCAAGGCCTTCATGTATCGCGAATATCCGCTTTCGCTGGAGGCGGCGCGGCGTCTGGGCAAACCCGTGAAGTGGTTCGCTGATCGCGCCGAGCATTTCCTCGCCGACACCCAGGGCCGCGACAATATCAGCCGCATCGAGGCAGCGCTGGACCGGCGTTCGCGCATCCTGGCGGTCAAGATCGACATTATCGGCGACCTCGGCGCCTATCTTTCGCAGTTCGGGCCCTTCATTCCCTGGCTCGGCGCCCTGATGGCGACCGGAGCCTATGCAATCGACGCCATGGATGTGCGGGTGCGCGGCGTCTTCACCAACACGCTGCCGGTCGATGCCTATCGCGGTGCCGGCCGGCCGGAGGCCGCCTATCTCATCGAGCGGCTGATGGACGCCATCGCCTTCGAGACCGGGCTTTCGGTCGATACGGTGCGCTCGCGCAATTTCGTCAAGCCGGAGCAGATGCCGTTCAAGGCGCCCACCGGCCGTACCTATGATTCGGGCGAGTTCGAGGGCCACATGCGCAAGGCCATGGAGGTCGCTGGCTGGGGCGACTTCAAGGGCCGCTGGCAGACCTCGAAGAAGGCGGGCAAGTTCCGTGGCATCGGCATGTCCACCTATATCGAGGCCTGCGCCGACGGGCCCAAGGAAGCCGCCAGCGTCACGCTGGAAAAGGACGGTACCGCCACCGTGCTGATCGGCACGCAGACCAACGGGCAGGGCCACCTGACGGCCTACGCCCAGTTCGTCTCGCAATATCTCGATCTGCCGCTGGAGCGTATCAACGTGATCCAGGGCGATTCCGACCTGATCAAGACAGGGGGCGGCACAGGCGGCTCGCGCTCGATCCCGGTGGGCGGCGCGTCCGTGGCCCGGGCCAGCCAGACCCTGGCAGAGAAGCTGAAGACGCTCGCCTCCGACGAGCTCGAGGCCGGTATCGCCGATCTTGAAATCGTCGACGGCCGGGTGCGGGTGGTCGGCACCGACAAGGCGATCGACTTTGCAGCGCTCGCCCGCCTGCCGAAGGCGACGCCGGATCTGCTCAGTGCCGAGACCGACTATCAGCCCGGCGAGGCGACCTATCCCAACGGCACGCATATCTGCGAGCTGGAGATCGACCCGCAGACCGGCGTCACCGATATCCTCGGCTATACCATCGTCGACGATTTCGGCATGGTGGTGAACCCGCTGCTGCTTGAGGGACAGGTGCATGGCGGCGTGGTACAGGGCATCGGCCAGGCCTTGTTGGAGCGCACGGTCTATTCGGAAGACGGTCAGTTGCTCACGGCTTCGCTCACCGATTATGCTCTGCCGCGGGCCGACGATCTGCCCTTCATCCATTTCGAGACGCGCAACATCCCCTGCAAGAACAATCCGCTCGGCGTCAAGGGGGCCGGCGAGGCCGGCACCATCGGCGCTGCCCCGGCGGTGATGAATGCGGTGATCGATGCCCTCAGGCGCGGCGTCGGCGTCACCAGGCTCGACATGCCGGCGACGCCGGAGGTGGTATGGCGCACGATCCAGGATGCACAGGCAAGGAAGCTGGCGGCGGAATAGCGTGAAGGCAGCCGCGGCGCCGGCCCCGATTCCGGAAGAAGGTCCGACGCCGCGGATTGTCTCTGCCGCGGCGTTCGTGTCGAAAACCTCTATCTGCTTTCCGGTGGCTTTCGTGACTGCCGCCCTTGCTTTTCAGGGGGCGGCCGGCTCGGATGCCTTAGGCCAATAGGTGCCGAAAGCCCAGATATTGCCTTCCGGATCACGGCAGATGAATTCGCGGCTGCCATAGTCGCGATCGACAGGTTCTTCCTCGATCTTTGCCCCAGCGGCCTTGGCGCGCTCATAGGCGGCATCGGCGTCGTCGACGGCGATATAGATCGACTTGCCGCCGCCCGATCCCGGCGAGCCGACGATCTTGCAGAAATTGTCATCGCGCGCCGTGCCGAGCATGATCATCGAGGAGCCGAGGGCAAGCTGGGCGTGCTCGACGATGTCGCCCTTGGCGTAGCAGGCGTGCAGGGTGAAGCCGAAGGCCTCCTGCAGCCAGTCGATCATGGCGCGGGCATTGGCGTAGCGCAGGGCCGGGTAGAGGCGTGGGGCTTCGGTCGATGATAGCGGCATGGGGGATGTCTCCGTTTGCGAACCGGAGCGATCCTTGTTCGCATGGCCATGGGCCGTCTTGAAGAAATGTTACCCGCCCGTGCGCCACGCCGTCGGCGAACAGCCGGCCAGCGCGGTGAATTCGCGGGTGAGATGCGCCTGATCGGCATAACCGCAAGCCGCTGCGATATCGGCCCAACCCGTTGCCGTGCCCTTGGTGGCGAGATCCTGCGCGGCATTGAAGCGGATGATGCGGGAGACGGATTTCGGATGGAGGCCGATCTCTTCGCGAAAACTTGCGACCAGGCGCCGGCGGCTCCAGTCGAGTTTTTCCGCCAGCGCGCCGATGCGCACGTCGCCGCCTTTTCGCATGAGCTGGCAGAACGCCCAGCCAATGGCGGGATTGGCCTGCGAGGCCCGTCCAAGGCGGGTTGCGACGAAATGTTGGGCGAGATCGAGGCGCGCTTCCCAGCAGTTCAGGTCAGCGAGCCGTCGGGCGAATCGGTTGATGCCGGCATCGGCCAGATCATCCAGTGCGACCATGCTGTCGGCCAGCTCGCTCATCGGCAGCCCGAAGAACAGCCGGCCGCCGAGTGGCGTGAAATTGATCTGGATGCATTCGGCCGCACCGTCCGAATCCATGACGATGGGGCCGGCAAACAGGCCAGCGGCAAAGCTGCCATAAGTGTCCGTGCAGGTCGGTGGCTGGCCGAGGCCGATGCGGAACGGGCTGCCGAAATTGACGATCAGCGGCACGGTCAGCGAGGCCGCTTCGGTGAGGCCCTGCATGGCAGTGCCGTTCTCCCGATAGCCGTAGATCCCGCTGACCAGCGCGTTCAGGCCGACGGCCGGAGGCCGGTACCAAAAGACAGGCTCGCCCGAACTGTTTTGCCCACGTCCCATCGTCGTCCCATTGTCGATCCTGCAGCCCGCTTGCATGCAATCGAGAGGCCGATCTTAAGACGATCTGCTTCGCTGAGGGAGTCTCGCGCCAAAGTTCGCCTTCCGCAGCTTTGACAGCGTCGGCACCATGCAAGGTTCATAGAGGATAGACAGGGCACCGGACTGTCCCTGTTTCCCATCAAAGGGCTTTTCTCCTGCGCGGCTTGGCCGTATTGTCCGCCAGAACAAACAATCGTTCGTCATAACAAACGAAAGGCTGGCAATGAGTGGGTTGGACAGGCGGGGTGAGCTCGATGCGGGCGCGGTTGCGCTATCGGGACAGCTCGGCAAGACGGTCCAGCGCCTGCGCAAGGCCTATAATCTCTCGCTGTCGGAACTGGCCGAGCAGTCGGGCGTGGCCAAGTCGATCATCAGCCAGATCGAGCGCAACGAGACCAATCCCACCTTGGCGACGATCTGGCGCCTGTCCCAGGCTCTCGACGTTTCGATCGAAAGAGTGCTGGGTTCGAGCGACGACGAGCCCTTCATCGAGAAGACCACCCGTGTCGATACGCCCGTGATCATTTCCGACGACGGCAAGTGCCGTCTGGCGGTGGTCGGTTGGCTGAAGACGGTGGAATGGCTGCAATGGTATGATTTCCGGGCAGAGCCGGGCGGGGTGCTCGAAAGCGACGCCCACCAGCGCGGCTCGGTCGAATGCCTCTCGATCCTGGCCGGCATGGTCGAGGTCGACGTGGCCGGCGTGCGCGAACGGGCGGAGCCCGGCGAGACGCTGCGCTATCGCTGCGACCGGCAGCACGCCATCCGCGTGGTCGGCGACGAGCCCGTCCACGCCACCATGGTCTGCTTCATGAAGGCGGCCCTCATGGAGTAGGGGCCGTGCCCGCCCATAAGGAGCTTGCCGTCAGGCGCCCCGGCCGATCTGCGCCCTGTTCTTTCCGCTTCGACGCCCGGCGCTCGATCAGCACGGAGTCGCCGAATTCGTGGGCGCGATAGTTCCAGGCTTCCAGCATCAGCGAGACGCGGTCGAGAGTGAGATCGTCGGCGAAGGCGCGCAGCAGTTCGAAATGGCTCTCGCCCGGCTGATGGACGCCGCTGAGCACGGCATCGACGAGGCGAAGCCTCGACTTCGGCCCGATTCGGCCCTGCGCCAGGCCGTCGCCGGCCCTGAGGCCGCCAGGAGCCGAGGCGGCATGTTCGAGGGCCCGCACCACGCTGGTCCCGATGGCGATCACACGTCCCCCGGTGGCTTTCGCGCGTGTGATCGCGGCCGCTGTCGCTGCCGGGATGCGATAGGGCTCGTCGAAGGGCAGGCGCAGATCCATCACCGCGTCGCCTGTCGAGGAAATGCCGGCGGCGTGGGTCAGGCTGGCAAAACCAACACCGCGGCGTCGCCAGGCGGCGATCGTGCGCCAGTCGAGCGCGAAACCGGCCGAGGGTGGTTCGAAGGCGAACGGTTCGGCCGCGATTGCCGTCCACATGGCCCAAAGAGCGAGAGGCTCGGGCACATGGGCATATTGGATCGGCCGCCCGTGCCGCGCCAGCCCGGCGAGAATCCGTTCCGGGGGACCGGAGAAACGCAGCGATACCAGGCGGGGATAGCCGTGCAGGCGCTCGACCACGGCCGTCAGTGGGCCAAGCTCAAGCTTGTCGCCGGCGAGAAGCTGCGGTGGTGCGGGGCGGTCTTCCGTGCGCATGCGGTGATCGCCGGCTCCGAAGACGATGGCGATGAAGCGACGGGGATCACCGGCCGCGACCCAGGCGGCGAGCCGGACCTCGAGAGGCCTGCCGCTGTCGGCATGGCTGCCGGCAAGGCTGGCGGGAAGCGTGGCCGCATCATTGGCGACGACAAGGTCGCCAGGATTGAACAACAGCGACAGGGCGCTGCGCGGCAAATGGCGGATCTTGCCGGAGTTGGAGACGGCGAGCAGCCGCGCAGAGCCTGGTTCAGGGTTGCCGGCGGCGATCATGGCCGGGTCTCCAGGGTCAAGGCGAGACGCGGTTGGTCCAGGCCCAAGGCACCGATGATGTGGGCAGCCGCTTCCTCCGGGCGCTTGAGCGCGGATCTGTCGGCCTCCGGAACGGCTTGCGCGTGCAGGGGCGTGTCCATGTCGCCGGGGTCGATGGCGAGGAAGCGCACACCCTCTTCGCGGGCTTCCTCGGCCCAGATGGCGGTGAGATGCTGCAGCGCAGCCTTGCTGGCGCCATAGGCGCCCCAGCCCGCATAGGCGTTGACGGCCGTATCGCTGGTGATGTTGACCACGACCGCGTCACGCCCTTGCCGAGCCGAGGCCGTGAGGGCACCGAACAAGGCCTTGGTCAGGCGAAAAGGGCCGACCAGATTGGTGGCGAGGGCCTCTTCCAGTTCCTCGCATTGGGTATCGGCCAGCAAGGCGAGGGGAACCGGCCCCAGGCTTGAGGCATTGTTGACGAGGAGATCGAGGCCGCCGAGATTGCCGGTGATCTGCAGGGCGATGGCATGGATATCGGTCTTGCGTCCGACATCGCCGACAATGCCGAGCGCACCGGTTTCCACGGACACGCGCTCGACGGCCTCCCTGGTGCGGGCGACGAAGGCCACCTGCGCGCCCCTTTTGGCCAGCGCCCGCACGAGGGCCAGCCCGAGCCCGGAGGTGCCGCCGGTAACGGCGGCGCGCAGGCCCTTGAGATCGCTATGAACGCTCATCGATCGAGACTCCCTGAATCACTCAGGGCATATTGATAAAAGTTCAAGTGAACTTTAAGTCAAGTGGCAATTCGACGGGCGGCTGGGCACGCTTCTTCGGCGGTCATGGCTCCCCGAAGCCGAGTTCGAGCTGTTCGCTGTCCGACGCGTCCTCAGAGGCAAAACCGGACATGGTGACACCGAGCAGGCGGATGCCCTTCGTCGGCGGAAACACGCTGCGGATGAGGTCCAGGCTGACGGATCGCAGACTTTCATGGGTGTGCACCGGTGCGGCCAGGGTGCGGCTGCGGGTGGCCTGCTGGAAATCGGCATATTTGATCTTCACTGTCACGGTGCGGCCGAAGGCCTGGGTTTTCTCGCACCAGGCCCAGACTTCGTCGGCCATGGCGAGGACGCCAGCCTCGATATCCTCGGGTTTCGTCAGGTCGTCGGCGAACGTCGTCTCCGAACCGGAGGATTTGCGCGGGCGGTCCGGTTCCACCGGCCTGTCGTCCTCGCCCCGTGCAATTGCATGGTACCAGGCGCCGGCCTTGCCGAAATGGCGGACGAGATCCTCCAGGGGCTGCGCCTTGAGGTCGCCGCCGGTCATGATGCCGAGCCGGTTCATCTTCTCGGCCGTGACCGGGCCGACGCCGTGGAACTTGGCCACCGGCAATGTCTCCACGAAAGCCGGTCCCATCGCAGGTGTGATGACGAACTGGCCATTGGGTTTGCGATGATCGGAGGCGAGCTTGGCCAGGAACTTGTTGTAGGAGATGCCGGCAGAGGCGGTTAGGCCGGTCTCTTCGAGAATGCGGGCGCGGATGGCCTGCGCCGTTGCCGCAGCGCTGGGCAGGCCCTGTAAATTCGCGGTGACGTCGAGATAGGCCTCGTCAAGTGATAGAGGCTCGATCAGCGGCGTGAACTCGGCGAAGACAGCGTGGATCTGACGCGAGACGGCTCGATAGACCTCGAAGCGCGGCCTGACGAAGACGAGATCGGGGCAGTTGCGCAGCGCGGTCGAGGAGGGCATGGCGGACCGCACGCCGAAGGCTCGCGCTTCATAGCTTGCCGCCGCCACCACGCCGCGGCGTTCCGAATAGCCCACCGCCAGCGGCCGTCCGCGCAGTGAGGGATCGTCACGCTGTTCGACGGAGGCGTAGAAGGCATCCATGTCGATATGGATGATCTTGCGGATGAGGGCGGACATGGAGACAGTCTATACCAATGGTCGCGATGACGGTGCCTCATCGGGCAAGCAGCAATACCGTCGGCACCAGCAAAGCTGCAGCGATGAGGAGAGGTTGGCTGTGAGGCCCAGCCTGCGTTCTGACGCCTCGCTTCGGAACAATGGCCGCTTCAGAACTCTTTCGCCAGCAGGCCGAAACTTTGTTCGACATAATGGGCGAGAGGAAGGGCCGCCTCGTCCTGCTTCCATCTCTCCAGGGCCAGTCGCAGTGTACCGAGCGCCACCATCGCCACCAGCCGAAGCCCATCCCGCCGTTCCGGCGATGGCCATAGTTCGCACATCGCTTCGAGCAGGATTCGCTCGGTCTCGACGAAGCCGGCCTCCTTGCGCGCACGCAGGGCCTCAGTCGATTGCATCAGGCGGTCGAAAATGACGGACTCTTTGGTCTCACGCCGTGAGGCCAGCTTGACCAGGCAGTTCTGGACGGCAGCGAGCGGACGCTGCTCGGGAGATTCCGCCAGCATGGCCGGCTTGAGTTCCTCACGGAAGCCGCCGTCATGCGCGGCCAGCAGCACATCCTCCTTCGACTTGAAATAATAGAAGAAGGTCCGGCGTGAAATGCCGGCGGCCTGCGCGATCGCTTCCAGCGTCGTGCCTTCGTAGCCGTGCTTCACGAACAGTTTAAGGCCCTGTTCGACGATGCGCCCGGAGGTTTCACGCCGCTTGCGTTCCCTTAGGCCATCAGGCCTTTCCGAGGCGTTTTTCATGCGAACCGGTTCCATTGCGACCTCTTGCAAAATTACACTGAGTGTAATAAAAAATCGCACTCAGTGTAATTTTTATAATGATATTGGTGACATGCCTCAAGGGATGATTGGGCCTATGGCGACGCCTTCGAGCGAGGTAATGCCGCCTGGCATGCCGGCGTGTACCGATGCGATGGAGGATCGGTTCCTTGCTGTATGATGTCGTGATTGCCGGCGCGGGGCCGGTCGGGCTGTTCCTTGCCTGTGAACTGCGCCTTGCCGACCTGTCCGTGCTGGTGCTGGAGCAGAACGAGGACACACGGTCCCCTCTGAAACAGCTTCCCTTCGGCCTGCGGGGCCTGTCGGTGCCCAGCGTCGAAGCTCTCTATCGTCGCGGTTTGCTGGAGGAGATCGCGTCCTCGCAGCCCGCGAAAGACGGTTCGGGCCATGGTGCCCAGGCCAGCGCGCATTGGATGCAGCAGCCCCGCCGTCCCGGCGGGCATTTCGCCGGTATCCAGTTCTTTCATGACAATATCGATGCTTCCAGGTGGCCCTATCGCCTGCCAAGCCCGGCCGACTCCGGCATCGCAGTCACGATGGAGCATCTCGAAACCGTCCTGGCCGCGCGTGCCCATGCCCTGGGGGCGGAGATCCGGTACGGTGTTGGTGTCGAGAGCTTCGATCAATCGGAGGAAGACGTGACCATTCGTGCCGGCGCCTCGACCTTTCGCGGGCGCTGGCTCGTCGGGTGCGACGGCGGCCGCAGTACGGTGCGCAAGGCCGGCGGCTTTGAGTTCGCCGGCACCGATCCCGAGTTCACCGGCTATTCCGTCGACGTCGACATGGCGGATCCGGACAGGCTCAGCCCGGGCCGTCACTATACCCCGACAGGCGTGTACACCTATTCACAGTCCGGGACGATCGCGATGGTCAATTTCGACGGCGGCGCCTGCCATCGAAGCCAGGCGATCACGCTCGACCATGTCCAAGCGGTGCTGCGCCGTATTTCCGGGACCGATGTCACCCTGACCGCCCTGAAGATGGCCGCGACTTGGACGGATCGCGCCTATCAGGCCACGGCATATCGGAAGGGGCGAGTGCTGCTGGCCGGCGATGCCGCGCATATTCATTCTCCGCTGGGCGGGCAGGGCCTCAATCTCGGCGTTGGCGATGCGATGAATCTCGGCTGGAAACTAGTCGCCACCATCCGGGGCGATGCTTCGGCCGGCTTGCTCGACAGCTATTTCGAGGAGCGTCATCCGGTGGGTGCACAAATCCTCGACTGGTCCCGCGCTCAGGTCGCGGTCATGCGGCCGACCGCCAGTACACGCGCGCTCGAAGCCATCATCCGCGACCTCGTCGAGACGCGCGATGGCGCGACCTATTTCGCCGAGCGCGTCTGGGGGGTGTCGCTGCGCTATGATCTCGGTGACAGCCATCCGCTGGTGGGCCGCAGTGCCCCCGACTTCGCGTTGAACGACGGTACCAGGCTGGCCGAACTCCTCAGGACAGGCAAAGGCGTCTTCCTGGACTTCGAGGCCCAGCCCCATCGTCGCGCCCTTGCCTCGCAGTGGAGCGACCGGATCACCTATGTCGCCGCTGGCGTCCATGATCGGCTCGACCTGAGCGCCGTTCTGGTTCGCCCCGATGGTGTCGTCGCCTGGGCCAGCGATGGCACTGCCGCCGACCCGGAGGAAGCTTCTCAGGCCCTAGCACGATGGTTCGGCAAGCCTGGTGAGGCGTAGTATTTCTTCCCGCAGCCGGTTTTCAGATACGCGAATAGAGACTTTCGGCATGCTCGTGCTCGTTCAGCACCAGCTTGTGCTCGGCCGGAGGATGGGCCCGTTGCCCGCAATCGAGACGCGGACAGATGCGGCAGCCCACCCCAATCGCCACCGCCTGGGCGGCATTGGAGACGTCCATGCCGTCGGAATAGACCATCTCGGCGGCATGGGAGATGTGACAGCCCAGGCCTATCGAGAGATGGCGCCGGGGAGCGTTGTGGCGATGCCCCCCCTTTGTCAATGACTTCGCAATGCAGAAATAGCGCGTGCCTTCCGGCATCTGGCTGATCTGGATGTTGATCTGCCCGGGCAGCAGGAAGGCGGCATAGACGTTCCAGCGCGGGCAGGCGCCGGAATGGCGCGGGATGTGAATGCCGGAGAGCGAGAAACGCTTGGAAATGTTGCCGGCAATGTCGGTGCGGATCAGGTGCAGCGGGATGCCGCTGGCGCCGGGGCGCTGCAGCGTGGTCATGCGATGGCAGACCTGCTCGAAGCTGGTCTTGAAGCGCCGGGCGATCCTGTCGATGTCGTAGCGCGTCTCCCGGCAGGCGGCGAGGAAGGGCTGATACGGCATGATCACGGCGCCGGCGAAATAGGCGGCGAGGGCATGGCGGGCCAGGGCCGGTGCATCGGCCGGCAAGGCGCTTTCGGTGATGAGATGCTCGATCTCGCGCGAGGCGGCGAGCAGGCCGAGGCGGTGGGCAGCCGTGAAGGTGGCGCTTTCGGGTGAAAGCACGTCGGCCGTCTCGAAGGTTTCCTCGTCGCGGCCGAGGCGACCGGCCAGGCCCTGGGGCAGGGGGGCCAGCCGCCACTGCACGCCGAATACGTTGGAGAGGTAGAGCTTGAGGCCGGGCTCGAAGGAATCGGAGAGATTGTCGATCTCGCCGCGAATGCGTTCGGCCTGGGCCTCCAGACCCGGGAAATAGTTGGCGTTGGCCTGCAGGAAGTCCGAAACCGCATCGGTGGCGACGTGATAGCCAGCCTCCTGCGCCGAGGTGGCGCCCTGATTGGCATTGCGCAGCGAGCGGAAGCGATCGAACAGATGGACGATGGCCCGGCCGATCTGCGGGTTGGAGCTGGCGAGATCGCGCACATCCTGGTTGGTGACGTCGCTGTCGGCGAAGAGATCGTCGCCGAACAGTTCCATCAGGTCACCGGCCAGGCGCGAATCGTCGTTCTCGGCAAGCTCGGTGGCATCGACACCGAAATAGCTCGCGGTTTTCAAGAGAAGCGGCACCGTCATGCGCCGGCGATTGTGTTCGATCAGATTGAGATAGCTCGCCGAAATGCCGAGCGAGCTGGCGAGCTGCGCCTGCGAAATCCGGCTCTGCCGGCGCAGTCTCTGAATCTTGCCGCCGATGCGCGGATCGGCTTCTTGCATGGCGCTTGTCATGGCTCGTCCCTGGTCCCGACACGTTGTAAATATTTACAGGATTTACAACATTACAAAATTTTCTTTACAGCGCTTTTCCGGTTGACGCCCCGGAATTGCGATACGTCTTGCTTTATTGCGCCGCAGTGTCAATCATTGACTTAACACGAAACGCGGCACGGAGGAACGTGTTATGGACCAGATGCGCCAGAGCAACGAACACGACGAATTCATCACCATCATCGGTGCCAGCATGGCCGAGATCAACGCCGAGTATCACGCCCAGGGACTGGCGGATCGGGACTTCTCGATCGTCCACAAGATCGGCCGGCATCGCTTCACCCGCGTCGGCGGCGGCGCTTCCGAACACATGTTCGACGGGCAGTCGATGATCGCCGCCACCTTCACCCGCACCCGGCGCAATTGAGCCGTAGGACCGCCGGTATCTCGGCCACGACCGCAGCATGGTCGTGGCGACAGCCGGCCTTTCCTTGCCAGCAGGTGGCGCAGCACCAAGGCAGGCAGGGATGCTGTCACCGTCAATCTCTTTACACGTCTCCACGTTAGGAACTTTGTGATGCTCGATACCCAGAAGAACCGCCCCGCCGAGACCTTCCCCGCCCCGGAATGGGCGCCGGATCGCTGGCGCAACGTCCGCCGCAACTACACGCCGCGTGACGTGGAGCGGCTCGCCGGGTCGCTGCCGATCCGCCATACGCTGGCCGAGAATGGTGCCAAGCGCCTGTGGGAGCTGCTGCACAAGCGCGACTATGTGCCGACGCTCGGTACCTTCACCGGCAACCAGGCGGTGCAGCAGGTCAAGGCCGGTCTCGAGGCGATCTACCTGTCCGGCTGGCAGGTGGCGGCGGATGCCAACACCTCGGGCAACATGTATCCCGACCAGAGCCTCTATCCCGTCGACAGCGTGCCCTCGGTGGTGCGCCGCATCAACAAGGCCCTGCAGCGTGCCGACCAGATCCAGACCATGGAGCGCGTCGACGGCAAGGGCGGCGAGCAGCTCGATTATTTCGTGCCCGTCATCGCCGATGCCGAGGCCGGCTTTGGCGGCCAGCTCAACGCCTATGAATTGATGAAGGCGATGATCGAGGCCGGCGCCGCCGCGGTGCATTTCGAGGACCAGCTCGCTTCGGAGAAGAAGTGCGGCCATCTCGGCGGCAAGGTGCTGGTGCCGACGCGCACCTTCATCAAGACGTTGAATGCGGCGCGCCTTGCGGCCGACGTGATGGGCGTGCCCACCTTGATCATGGCCCGCACCGATGCCGAGGCGGCCCGCCTGATCACCTCCGATGTCGACGAGGCCGATCGGCCCTTCATCACCGGTGAGCGCACGCCGGAAGGCTTCTATGTGCTCAAGGGCGGCTTCGAGGCGGCGATCGCCCGTGGCATTGCCTATGCGCCCTATGCCGACCTGATCTGGTGCGAGACCTCGACGCCCAGCCTGCCGGATGCCAAGCGCTTCGCCGAAGCGGTGCGCAAGGTCCATCCCGACCAGATGCTGGCCTATAATTGCTCGCCGTCGTTCAACTGGGCCAAGCATATGGATCCGGCGGCGATGAAGGCGTTCCAGCGTGAGTTGGGTGCGATGGGCTACAAGTACCAGTTCATCACGCTGGCTGGCTTCCACAACACCAGCTACACCACCTTCGATCTCGCCCGCCGCTACAAGCAGGATGGCATGGCCGCCTATTCGCAGCTGCAGCAGGCCGAGTTCGCCGCGGAAGCCGACGGCTTCACTGCAACCCGCCACCAGCGCGAAGTCGGCACCAGCTATTTCGATGCCGTCGCCACCATTCTCGGCGAAGGCCAGAGCTCGACCACGGCGATGGAACATTCGACCGAGACGGCTCAGTTCTAAGGCGATAGCCAGGTCCTGAAGTCATGGAGGCCCTTCCCGCGACAGTGGGGAGGGCCGTTGTGTTTCGGGCTGCGCGGATATCTTGCCCGCTCTTGGAAATGCGACGCACTCTGGAAGGGGAGAACGGCCAAGATGCCCGTGCACCCGCAGATTATGGTTCTCCCGCTTCGAAGCTCGCGCGGTTGATGCCGTATTTCGTCAGCTTGTCGTAGAAGGTCTTGCGCGGGATGCCGAGGGCTTCGAGGCTGGCCCGGACATCCCCCTTGTGCTGGGTGAGAACCTCGCGGATGAGGTCGGCCTCGTAGCGCTCCAGGCGTTCGGGCAGGGAGGCGCCTTGCGGCCCGGCCGAAGGAGGGGAGGCTTTCCCCGTCGCGGCGAGGTCGATCTCGGCGAGGCCCAGCACTACGCGCTCGGCGAAATGCACGATCTCGCGCACATTGCCGGGCCAGTCGTGGCTGGCGAGGTGATGGCGCACGGCCGGTGTCAGCATCGGTACCTCTCGTTGGAAGCGCCGGCAGGCCCGGTCGAGATAGACGGCGAACAGCAAGGGCACATCCTCTTGCCGTTCGCGCAGGGGCGGAATGCGCAGCGTCACCACATTGAGCCGGTGAAACAGGTCTTCGCGGAAGCTCGCTTTGTGCGCGGAGGAACCGAGATCGCTCTTGGCGGCGGCGACCACGCGCAGATCGACCTGCCGGGCCGTATTGGAACCGAGCGGCGTGATTTCGCGCTGTTCGAGCACGCGCAGCAGGCGGGCCTGTGCGCTGAGCGGCATGCTCTCGATCTCGTCCAGGAACAGCGTGCCGCCGCTGGAATGCTCGATCAGGCCAACCCTTTTCTTCAACGCGCCGGTGAAGGCGCCGCTCTCATGCCCGAACAGCTCGCTTTCCAGCACCGTCTCGGGCAATGCGCCGCAATTGAGGGCGACGAAACGCCCGCTGCGCCGGCGGCCAAGATGGTGGAGCTGGTCGGCCACCAATTCCTTGCCGGTGCCGGTTTCGCCCACGATCATCACGTCGACATCGGCATCGGCCACCGCCTTCAGCGTCTCGCGCAAACGCTCCATTGCGGGAGCATCGCCGAGCAGGGGCGAGGGGGCATGGGCCTCCTCCGCCGCCTGGCGCAGGCGCCGGTTCTCCATCACCAGCGCCCGCTTTTCGGTGGCGCGCCTGACGCTCTGGATCAACCTGTCGGAGGCGAAGGGCTTGGGCAGGAAATCATAGGCCCCTTCGCGCATCGCCTCGACGGCGGTGGCGATGTCGCCATGGCCGGTGATCATGATCACCGGCAGGTCGGGATCGCGAGCGCGCAAGGTCCGGAACAGTTCCATGCCGTCGATGCGCGGCATGCGCAGGTCGGTGATCACCACGCCCGGAAAGCGCTCGTCGATGGCCTTCAGGGCCTCGACGGCGGATTCGAACAGGAAAGGCTCGAAGCCGGCAAGCCGCAGCGTCTGGGCATTGGCTTCGCGCAGGACGGCATCGTCGTCGACGAAGGCAACGGGCAAGGCGGAGCTGGCAGTCATAATGCGCGCCTCGCCGGGAAAAGGCTCGCAATGACGGGAGGCGAAGACCGAATGAAGTGGAATACCAAAGTGTTGCCCATTCCGTTCATCCTTCTTTCTCGGCTCGCTTCAATGTCACCAGGAAGCGGCAGCCCTGTCCCGGCTGGCTTTCGACCTCGAGACGGCCACCGAATTCCTCTACGATGTCCTTGGAAATCACCAGCCCGAGGCCGAGCCCGCCGGCTTTCGTGGTGGTGAAGGGCGTGAAGAGGTTGGCCGTCACCTCCGGCGCGAGGCCGGGGCCGTTGTCGGCGACGACGAGCCGGACCAATTCGCCCTCGCAGGCGACGCCGATCTGGATTGTTTGCTCGGACCGTCCCTCCAACGCTTCCAGGGCATTCTGCAGGAGATTGACGAGCACCTGCTCGAGCCGAACGCGATTGGCAGCCACCTGGAGATCCTCGGCGACCGGCTCGACCTCGATCTCGGCCCCTTGGCGCCGTGCCCTGATGCCTACGAGCAGCAGTGCGCCGTCGAGCACGTCCTGCAAGGCAACTGGACCGACATCGCCACTGGCCTTGCGGGCAAAGCGGCGCAGTTGCGCGATGATGTCGGCGATCTTCTCGGTCAGCCCGGCAATGGTCGCCAGGTTCTGGCGTGCTGGCTGCGGCTCGCTGCGATCGAGGAAAATGGCGGCGTTGTCGGCGAAACTGCGGATGGCGGCGACCGGCTGATTGACCTCATGCGCAAGGCCCGCCGTGATCTGGCCGAGGATCGCAAGGCGGTTGGCCTGGGTGAGTTCGTCCCGCGCGGTCTGCAGCTTGGCCTCGACCTTGCGGCGCTCGTCGATCTCGGCCGAGAGGAGGGCGTTGCTCTGGCTGAGGTCGAGCGTGCGTGCCTCGACGCGATGCTCGAGTTCGATCTGCGCCTCGGTGAGTTCGGCGGTGCGCGCGATCGCCCGCTGGCGCCTGTGCAGCAGAATGCCGAGCAGGACCAGAATGGCGCCGACCACGGCAAAGGCGATGGAGCGCAAGGTCGCGGCGCCGGCCGCAAGCGCTCGTGCGGCGGGCTCGAGCAGATGCAGCTGCCAATTCGTGGAAGGGACCTCGCTTGCGCTGGCAAGATGCAGTCCGCTGCCGCGCAGCGAGACGAAGTCCGCGCCCGGCGTCGCCGCCTGGCTGCGTCGGATCGGCAAGACGGCCAGTGGCGAGTCGCCGAATTGCAGAGAGGCGCGGATCTTGGCTGCCTCCTCGGCGGTGATCGGGGCCTGCGCCATGAAACGCCATTCCGGCTGGCTGGTCAGCAGCACGATGCCGCGAGGGTCGGTGACGTAGACGATGGCGCCCGAGCGATGCCAGTCTTCCTCGACCGAGAAGAACTCCACCTTGACCACGATGACGCCCTGCATGCCGCCTGGGCCGTCGATGCGTCGGGCGATGTAGAGGCCGGGCCGCTGGCTGACGGTACCGAGGGCGAAATGCTCGGTATCACCCTTGGCCACGGCTTCGGTGAAATAGGGGCGGAAGGCATAGTTGGTGCCGACGAAGCTGATGTCCTCCTTCCAGTTGGAGGAGGCGATCGCCAGGCCCGTGCGGTCGATCAGATAGATCACGGCCGAGCGCGCGCCCGCGTTCAGGCTTTCGAGCTTGGCGTTCATGGCGCCGATATGGGCCGTATCCGGCGTGCTCAAGGTAGTAAGCACATCGGGATCGCGCGACAGCACCAGGGAAAGCGTGCGCTGTTTTTCCAGCTCGCTGCGCAGGACCGCGATATCCAGCGTGGCGCTGCCGGCAGCCTGGGCCCTGAGGGCGTCGGCGGCCTGGCGCGTGCCGTAATTGCCGGCGAGCCAGACGGAGAGTGCCAGGCTTGCCAGGCTGAGGGCAGCAAAAATCAGCCATTCGATCCGTCGCCTTCGCCGTCTTTGTGCCGCTCCGCTCATCGGTTTCCGCTGTCATCCTTCATATCGAGCATGTGCGGAAATCCGCACAAGAGCAAGGTCGATGTGCGGGACTTCGCTCAATGCTGCCGGCGCCGTCATCGGGTAAGAATCGTGAAGGCAAGCAATATCAATATCTTGGAAGGTTGGCACGAGACTTGCTGTTCACAGGGAAGCCGCTAGCAGAAAGCGGCGTCGAGGAAACCCATGGGCCAGGCTGCCTGCCAAGGCCCCACGGAGGAACAGATGATCGCCCTCAGCGAGACGCCCAAGGCAGAAGCTCCGCGCAAGCGCCCCTTCTATGCAAACCTCTATTTCCAGGTCCTTGTCGCGATCGCGCTGGGGATTTTGCTCGGTCATTTCTATCCCGATATCGGCAAGTCCCTGAAGCCGCTGGGCGACGCCTTCATCAAGCTGGTGAAGATGGTGATCACCCCGGTGATCGCGCTGACCGTGATCACCGGCATTGCCGGCATGAGCGATCTCAAGAAGCTCGGCCGTGTCGTCGGCAAGGCCTTCATCTACTTCCTGACCTTCTCCACACTGGCCCTGATCATTGGGCTTCTAGTCGGCAATGTCGTGCAGCCGGGCGCAGGACTGAACATCAATCCGGCCACGCTGGATCCCAAGGCAGTGGCCGATTATGCCGCCAAGGCGCATGACCAGACCATCACCGGCTTCCTGATGAACATCATCCCCAACAACCCGATCAGCGCGCTGGCGGGCGGGGACGTGTTGCAGGTGCTGTTCTTCTCGGTGGTGTTCGGTATCGCGCTGGCCCAGATCGGCAGCGCGGCCGAACCGCTGATGATCGTGCTGAACTCGATCTCGCGCGGCATGTTCCGGCTGGTCGCCATCCTGATGAAGGCCGCCCCCATCGGCGCCTTCGGCGCCATGGCCTTCACCATCGGCGCTTATGGCATCGGTTCGGTCGCCAATCTCTTGATGCTGATCGGCACCTTCTACCTGACCTCGCTGCTTTTCGTGCTGGTCGTGTTGGGGGCAGTCGCCTGGTATAACGGCTTCTCGATCCTTGCCTTGATCCGCTATATCAAGGAAGAGCTCTTGCTGGTGCTCGGCACTTCTTCTTCCGAGGCGGCGCTTCCCAGCCTGATGGACAAGATGGAGCGGGCCGGCTGCCGCAAGTCGGTGGTGGGCATCGTCATTCCGACCGGCTATTCCTTCAACCTCGACGGCACCAACATCTACATGACCCTGGCGGCGCTGTTCATCGCGCAGGCCACCGGCATCCAGCTGAGCTGGGGCGACCAGATCCTGCTGCTTCTCGTCGCCATGCTGAGCTCGAAGGGCGCGGCTGGCATCACCGGCGCCGGCTTCATCACCCTGGCGGCGACGCTGGCCGTGGTGCCCGCCGTCCCGGTTGCCGGCATGGCGCTCATCCTCGGCATCGATCGCTTCATGTCCGAATGCCGCGCCCTCACCAATCTGGTCGGCAATGCCGTCGCCACCATCGTGGTGGCTCGCTGGGAGGGCGAACTCGACAAGGCCCAGCTCGCAGCGGCGCTGAGCGGCGACGACGCACCGCAAACGGTCGCTGCGGCGGCCTGAGGTCCCACGACAGGCAATACCGGAGAGGGGCGGGCCAACGGTCCGCCCCTTCTTCTATGGTGACGCGAGTGCGCGTGTTTCCCGCCAGCGCTGTCGTCAGACCTGCAGCTCAAGGTCGGCAGTGACGGGCATGGCATCGCTGCGGTCCGGTGTTGCCTCATAGCCGCGGACACGCAGGCTGCCCTGGCGGGCGTCGGCCTCGACGGCAAGCCGGGTGATGGCATTGCGCAAGGGGGGCTCCACCCAGGCGAAGGGCGCCATGGCCCGGCCGGCATGGGAGGCGATCGCCAGTCGGCGGCTGGGACTGTCGCTTTCGCACAGCATCCCATTGTTCCAGCTCGGCGCATTGGCCCAGTCATTGGCGGCGGCGACCGGGCCGGGCTGCGTGACGAAAGCCTCAGGCCTGCGCTCGATCACGCAGGTCTCGGCAGGCGAGAGGCCCGTCAGCGTGAAGATCGTCTCGGCGGCGATCGGTATACGTTCCATCAGGTCCCGCGCGGTGGCGAAATCGGGAGCCTCCTCGAAGACGCGGCGAAGCAGGTGCATGGCGGGCATCAGCCCGCGCCGCAAGCCGGACAGATCCGGCACGATCGCACCGCTGGCGCTGGCCGCGCCGGCTGGTGCCGGACCCTTGTTGATCGTGGCGGCAAAGCGGCCGGGCGCCAGAGCCGTCAGCACCCCCACCGCACCAGGCCAGGTCACGTTGAGGAATTCTCCTGCAGGGCCGCGCTGGCGGACCACCTCGACGAAGCGGCCGAGACCGTCGAAATCCCAATCGAGCGTCCGCAGCAGCCGGGCACCGCGTCCGTCCGGAGCGGCCGCCGCCAGGGTTGTGCAGCCCCACTCATAGGCTGCGTTGATCAGGAAGGCGCCAGGCATCGGCAGGAGCGCGGCGATCGCCTCGATCTCGCCGACATAGGGGGAGGGGCTGGCGAGCAGCCAGGCATGCGCGCCGGCATCGAGTTCGGCCACCTTGCCATGGGCCTCCGCCGGCATCGAGATCAGGCAGGAGCGCAGCAGCGCCCGCACCGTATCCAGGCGGGCCTGGGCGTGCAGGGCCAGGCCGCTGTCGCGTGCATCGAAGATGGGAATGGGCGGCAACAGGGCTGCAGGGCCTTTCTGCAGGCCGACGCGAGGAAAAGGGATGACGCTCATTGCCGAGCTCCCGCCTGAAGAAGTTCTCGGGAATTATCTAAGCTTTGCGATGTATTGTCATCCAACAAGATGATGATGGAGACGTTTGTGTTTCACTCCTCTTTCATCGAGCCGTCGGAGTGCCCCCGACCCGCGTGGTCGCGAGCAAACGAGCTTTGGGATGGTTTTTCACTCGGTAAAGCATGTTTCTCGCCCCAAGTTGACGTAAAAACCGAGTGTTACAGGAACGCAACAACCCCGCTGAATTGAGACACAGGTGTGACGGAAACACGATGAAACGGCGACCCCGGCCGTTACGAAGCGTCGAATATTCTGGTACGAAGAATCATGAGTTCGAATGAACCGTCCGCAAGCAACACTTACTTGCTTGTGGTCAGACAAAAGCAATAGGCAGCTGAGATTACTCAGCCGGACCTGCCGTAGCGGCGGGTCATGATATGGGGGAACGAATGGCAAGAAACACCCAACTCGCATTCCTGCTGATGGCCGGCGTTTCGCTGGTTGCGAGCCAAGCCTATGCCGGCTCTTTCGCGCTGCGCGAGCAGAGCACAATTGGTCTTGGCCAGGGCTTTGCCGGTGTTGCGGCCGGATCGGGGGGCCTCAGCTCCATGTATTGGAACCCGGCGACGATGACCGCCATTCCTGGCTGGCAGTCCCAGTGGTCTGTGAGCGGCATCTTCCCGCAGGCTGAAATCACGCCGACTTTCGTCGGTTTGCCGGCGCCTTTGTGGCAGGGGACCAGCACCGGCGACATCGCGCAGGACGGCATCCTGGCGGCGGGCTATACGTCTTATCAGGTCAATGACAGGCTCTGGATCGGCCTTGCCACCAACACGCCCTTCGGCTTGGTCACCAAGAATCCCTTCAATTCGCCGGGACAGGTCTATGCCCGCACCTCGAGGGTGATCTCCTTCGATGTTAATCCGACCATCGCCTACAAGGTGACGGATTGGCTCTCGGTCGGCCTCGGCTTTCAGGCCATGTATTTCAAGACCCGCCTGACACAGGCTGCTCCGTTCCCAGGACTTCCGCCGGGCAGCGCAACTCTTCCTGGCGCGCCGACCGCCTCAATCGAGGGCGATAGTTGGGGCTATGGTCTGACTGCCGGTCTCACGATCACGCCGGTCGACGGCACCCAGATTGGCATCGGTTACCGTTCGGCTGTTAAACAGGATCTTGAGGGGACCCTTAGAAATCCGGGCGCTGCGTTGCCTATTTTGCGCCAGATGCGCGTCAAGGCCGATCTGACTTTGCCCGATCAGCTCACCATCGGTATCACACAAAGGGTGACGCCCGAACTCACGCTCTCCGCTGGTTTCGAATGGACGAATTGGAGCCGCTTCGGCGTGATTCCCGTCGTTGCGACGTCAGGACCCGCGGCCGGCCGCGAGGTCACGACCCTGCCATTCAAGTATGATGATGGCTACTATGCCTCGATCGGCGGAGAGTATGCCTGGAGCCCGGAGCTGACACTGCGGGCTGGTCTCGGCTATGAATGGTCGCCGATTTCCGACACCAATCGCGACCTGCGCCTGCCTGACAGCGATCGCATTCATGCCTCGATCGGCTTGGGCTACAAGTTCAACAACAAGCTTTCGGTCGATCTTGCCTATTCGCACCTGTTTGCTTTGAATGGCGATATCAAGCTCGATTCTCGCAATCCCCATTATTCAGGATTGCCCTATTTCGGCAAAGTCGATGCTTCGGTCGACATCGTCTCGGCGGGCCTGACCTATCGCTGGGATGATCCGGGCGAACCCAACCAGCCTGGTATCTTCAAGTAAGACGCTGAATTTCCAATAAAAAAGCCTTCGCGCAGGTTCATGCCGGCGCGAAGGCTTTTTCATGTTGTGCTGTCCAGCCTTGCGACACCTGGCACCCTTCCTCCCGTCGAGCGGGGAAGGGCGCCGGTCATGCCGTCAGGGCTGGCGGACGGCTCAGGCGCTCCAGGCAACCGTGGTCTGGCGCTGGTCGCCGAGCTTCTCGATGCCGAGCGTCATCACATTGCCGGGCTTGAGATAGCGCGGCGGCTTCATGCCCATGCCGACGCCGGGAGGCGTACCGGTGGTGATGACGTCGCCCGGTTCCAGGATCAGGAACTGCGAGATGTAGTGCACGATGTGGGCGACACCGAAGATCATGGTCTTGGTCGAGCCGGTCTGCACGCGCTCGCCGTCGACATCGAGCCACATGGAAAGGTTCTGGACGTCGCCGACTTCGTCGGGGGTAACCAGCCAGGGGCCGAGCGGACCGAAGGTCGGGCAGCCCTTGCCCTTCATCCACTGGCCGGAGCGCTCGATCTGGTAGGCGCGCTCGGAGACGTCGTTGCAGACGGCATAGCCGGCGACGTAGGAGAGGGCGTCCTTCTCCTCGACATAGGAAGCGCGGCTGCCGATGACGATGGCCAGCTCCACTTCCCAATCCGTCTTCTCCGAACCGCGCGGAATGACGACGTCGTCATTGGGGCCGACCACGCAGGACGGTGCCTTGTTGAACAGCACCGGTTCCTGGGGGATCGGCATGTTGCTCTCGGCGGCGTGGTCGGCATAATTGAGGCCGACCGCGATGAAGTTGCCGGGCTGGGCGACGCAGGAGCCCAGGCGCGGATTGCCGGTCACTTCCGGCAGCGAGGCTGGCGCGAGGGCGGCGATCCGGGCCAAAGACTGCGGCGAGAGGGCGTCGCCCTTCCAATCGGCGACATGGGCCGACAAGTCCCTGATCTTGCCATCCGCATCGATCAAACCGGGCTTTTCAGAGCCCGGCACGCCAAACCGTACCAGCTTCATTGTGGGGTCCTTTAGACGAAAGTTGCAGCCCTTCGGCTGTCGTTGAAATTATCGATCCTGAAAGCCGGTCCTCGCGAGGCAAATGCCATCAGCCGGCCGGTGCGGACCATGCCCGATCGGGGGGGCGGTCGCAAGCACTGTGTGGGATGCCACACCAATATTTGTCAGATGAATGGTTGGAATCATGTCGAGAAGAGGGAAGACACCCCTCAATCTGCGGGCAAAATGTGGTGGAAGCGCGCTTTGCGCAAAAAGAACGGATAGTCCTTCGCGGGTTTCGCGAAGGTTGCGCCCAAGCCTGTCGTCCCCAAGCCCCGCACATGACAAAGCCCGCACAGCCGGGCTGTGCGGGCCTCGTGATCGGTTTGGAAACATTGGTGGCCTGAGCAAGGTGCGACCCGCTCGGTCTACATCGCTCCCGCCCAAACGCACCTTGCTCTCGGGATCAGGCGGAGTGTCCCTCGCCACCATTGCGAGCGGCATTGCGCTCGGCCATGAAGCGATCGAACTCTTCCTTGTCGCGGGCACGACGCAGATTGGTGACGAATTCGGCGAAGGCGCGGCCTTCTTCCTCGAGGCGCCGGCGTTCCTCTTCCAGGCGGCGCAGCGTCTCGCGGCGATAGTCGTCGAAAGCGGCATTGCCGGTGGCCGACCAGCCATGGCCGGCATAGCTGCGCTGATCACGCGAGAAGCCGGCGAATTCCGCCTTGGCCCGCTCGAAGCCTTCACGCACCTTTTCCCGGGGAAAGCGGTCGCCCCAGATGAAATAGGCCAGCGCCGCCAGGCCAAGCGGCCACCAGATCAGAAAGCCGGCGATGACCGCCACGACATGAAGCGGATGCCAGCGGCCACGCGTAGAACAAGAGGTCATTATCCTCTCCCATGTTGCAACCCAGCACCCGAGCAATTGGGGGTGGCTGGGGGCAGCTTCAAGGGTACAAGCCGAAGTTGTGTCCGATTTAATCTTGCCGCTCGCCGCAGCGGCAACACGCCGTCACATGAAGCGCACCGCAATTTCATCGGCGACGCTGGCCTGCCGTAAAGTTGCCGCGATCGAAAGTTTTGTGGGTGCGCGTGCTGGGTCGGGCGCAATCCTTGAGGTGTGGAATGAGTGGCGCTTGCACCGACGGCGTCGACACCGGCTTTATGACGTTGGGGGTGGCAAAGGTCGCTTTCCTCGGCGTGGTCCAGGGGATCACCGAGTTGATGCCGATCTCCTCCACGGCCCATATGCGATTGGTGCCGGCCCTGCTCGGCTGGCAGGACCCCGGCTCGGCCTTCTCCGCGGCCATGCAGCTTGCGGCCCTGTGCGCGGTGGTCTGCTATTTCTGGACGGATATCCGCTCGATCACCCTTGGGTCGCTGGCGGCCGTACGCACGGGGGATTGGATGTCCCCGAAATTTCGCCTGGCGGTCGGCGTGGTGCTGGGTACGGTGCCGATCGTGCTGGCCGGCCTGCTGCTCGCGCCAACGCTCAATCGTTGCGACAGTCCCCTGCGGGCCCTGCCTGTGATCGGCCTTGCCTGCCTTGTCATGGGCGGCCTGCTCGCTGCTGCCGAACTCCTGGCTCGCCATCGGCGCCGGGTCGAGGACATGCGATTGCGCGATGCCCTGATCGTCGGGCTCGCTCAGGTGGGCGCCCTGATCCCCGGCGTGTCGCGGTCCGGCTCGACCCTGACGGCGTCGCTGTTCTGCGGTTTCTCGCGCGAGGAGGCGGCACGCTTTTCCTTCCTTCTGGGCATTCCCGCGATTGCCCTGGCCGGCCTGCACGAAATCGCCACGCTTCTGCGTGCCCATCTCTCCGTTGAAGGCTGGCTGATCCTCCTGGTGGGCCTGGTGGTCGGGGCGATTTCCTCTTTTGCCGCCCTTTGGGGACTGATGCGCATCCTCGAGCGCTTTTCGACCTGGCCCTTCATCATCTACCGCATTGTGCTTGGTGCCATCGTGCTCTGGGTTGCCTATCACTAGAGCGAAAGGCCCTCATGAGTGAATGCCTGTTTGCTGCAAGTCTTTGTTTCGGCGCGTCTTTGCAAATCGAGCTGTTTTCGTCTCGGCTCAAGACGCCATCAGAGAAAAAGCGGGCGAATGGGCAGCGATCCCCCTCGGACATGTCGCCTGTCATAAAACCATGAACTGAATCGTGTTTGTGACAATCAGGATGCGTCGTCGATTTCGCTGATGTCTGCAGCAAAGCGCATCAAAGCAAGCGCCGCGTTCTCATGCTTCGTTTCGACGACAGGTTTTTTGGACCAGGCGAGGATGGTGCCATGAACAGCGACAGCGAAGGCACGCGCTACCGAGCGCTCTTTATCTCGGATGTGCATCTGGGGACGCGTGGCTGCCAGGCCGGCATGCTGCTGGACTTCCTGCGCGCCTATGACGCCGAGACGATCTACCTCGTCGGCGACATCGTCGATGCCTGGCAGTTGAAAAGCGGCTGGTACTGGCCGCAGGCCCACAACGACGTGGTGCAGAAGCTGCTGCGCAAGGCCCGCAAGGGCGCGCGCATGGTCTATATTCCGGGCAATCACGACGAGTTCCTGCGTGATTTTCCCGGGCATCACTTCGGGGGCATCGAGGTCATCGAGCAGACCGTGCATGTCGCGGCGGATGGCAAGCGCTACCTGGTAATGCATGGCGATGCCTTCGACGTGGTGGTGCGCCACGCCAAGTGGCTGGCCCTGCTCGGCGACTGGGCCTATGTCACGGCCCTGGGTGTAAATACCTGGCTGAACGCCATTCGCCGGCGCCTCGGCATGTCCTACTGGTCTCTGTCCGCCTGGGCCAAGCTCAAGGTGAAGAACGCCGTCAGCTTCATCGGCCATTTCGAGGAAACCCTGGCCAAGGAAGCCAAGCGTTTGAATTGCGACGGGGTCATCTGCGGCCACATCCACCACGCCACGCTGCGCGACCTCGATGGCGTCACCTACATCAATTCCGGCGACTGGGTGGAAAGCTGCACCGCGATCGTCGAGCATTTCGACGGTCGTTTCGAACTGGTGCGCTGGAGCGAACTGGTCCGGCAGGCCGACAAGCCTCCGGCCCTCCAGGACGAGACGCTGGTTCCTCAGCGCGCCGCCTGAGCCGGTCCCATGAAGATCCTGATCGCCACCGATGCCTGGCGCCCGCAGGTGAACGGCGTCGTCCGGTCCCTGGAGCAGACGGCTGCGGCTGCAGCGCGACAGGGCGTCGAAATCGACTTCCTGGCGCCGGATCGCTTCTGGTCGGTGCCGATGCCATCCTATCCGGAAATCCGCCTTGCCATGCCGCCGCTCGGCGCTATCGAGCGGCATATCGAGGCCGAGAAGCCGGATTATGTCCATATCGCCACCGAAGGGCCGATCGGCCTGCTGACCCGCCGGGCCTGCTTGAAGAAGGGACGCCCTTTCACCACCAGCTATCACACGCGCTTTCCCGAATATCTCGCCGCGCGCGTTCCGGTACCGCTCGACTGGACCTATCGCTGGATCCGGCGTTTCCACAATGCCGGGGCAGGGACGATGGTCTCTACGCCGGCTCTCGAGCGTGAACTGGCGGCCCGCGGCTTCAAGCGGCTGATGCGCTGGTCTCGCGGGGTCGATGCCGAACTGTACCAGCCGAGACCGGTGCGCATCTTCGACCTGCCGGGCCCAATCTTCCTCTATGTCGGCCGGGTTGCGGTCGAGAAGAACATCGAGGCCTTCCTCGATCTCGACCTGCCCGGCTCGAAAGTGGTGGTTGGCGGTGGGCCGGCCCTGGAGATGCTGCGCTCGCGCTATCCGGCCGTTCATTTTGCCGGCATGCTGGAGGGAGAGGACCTGGCGAGGGCCTATGCCTCGGCGGATGTCTTCGTCTTCCCGAGCCTGACCGATACATTCGGCATCGTCCTGCTCGAAGCGATGGCCAGCGGCCTGCCGGTGGCAGCCTTTCCGGTGACGGGGCCGATCGACGTGATCAGCTCCGGCAGGACCGGCATCCTCGACAACGACCTTGCCGTCGCGGCGCGCGCCTGCCTCGACCTCAAACCCGCGGACGCCCGGGCGGAGGCCTTGAAATATTCCTGGGACGCCTGCGCCCACCAGTTCGTCGCCAATGTGGTGGATGCCTGCAGCCGGGCAAAGACCACGCCTGCGCCAGCCAGTGCGGTCAAACAGGGCCGTGCCAGCCTGCCGGTTTGACTATCAAGGTTGAAGCCCGGCGCGCGGCCCTATGACCAGGCGATGTCTGGACTCACATCCGCGACAGCAGCAGGCGGATACCGGCCAGGCCGAAGAACAATGCCAGCGTGGCTTCGATCCAACGCCGCGCCTTCTGATAAAGGCGAACCATGGGGCGGGCGGAAAAGACCAGGGCGTAACCGCCAAAGGTCGTCAGTCCGATCATGGCGCAGCCGACGATGATGGCCAGGGCCGTATAGCCGGGAGCGTCCGATTTCAGGCCGAGCGACATGATGGCGATCCAGGCCAGGATCGACTTCGGATTGGTCAGATGCAGCATCAGGCCGCGCCAGTAGAGCCGGCGGTAGTCGATCGGACCCCGTTCTTGCCTGGTTTCGTCCTGGCCGGCCTTGAAGGCCGAACGCGCCGATTTGACGGCCAGATAGAGGAGATAGAGCCCACCGCCGATCTTGATGGCGGTGATGGCGTTGGCATAGGCGGCCAGCAAGGTGGAAACCCCGGTGGCCGCCAGCATTGCCCAGATCATCGAGCCCGTCATGATGCCGGAAGCCAGTACCAGCGCCGGCAGGCGCCCCTGTCCCATGGCCACGCCCATGATGGCCATGTTGCTCGGGCCGGGGCTGGCGACGGCGACGGTGTACAGCGCATAGACCGCCAGCAAGGCATGGAACTGATGGAGCAGGGCGTCAACCATCGCAAACGTCTCACTGCAAGCCGGGCGTCGGCATGTTGGCTGAGGATTGACGGACAATAGCGGCGCCTGGCTTCAGCGCAAGCTCGGCTTCGGCATGGCAGCCATCCTGCCGACACAACGAAAAAGGCCCCGGGATTTCGGGGCCTTTTCCATGCTCAACCGGGCAGTTGAGAAAGGTCGTTTCCAGCCGGGCTCAGGTGAGCTTGCCGGCGGCGTGCGCCAGGATCGTATAGACCTTGCCGGAATCGGCGGTGAGATAGGTCCTGGCCATGTTGCCGCTGCGATCCTCGCGGTCCACTTCGGTGATGAGCTGTTCGAACTCCTGGACGTAGCGGTCCACCGTCGCCTGGAAGTCCGCGTCGCGCCGATAGCGCCGGCGGATTTCCTCGAAGGCCTGCTGGCCCTGCAGCGTGTAGAGCCGGCGCGAGAAGGCGTTGCGCTCGCCACGACGGTAGCGGTCCCAAACCTCGGCGACGGCGTCATGCTCGACCATCTTGGCGATATCGACCGACAGCGTGTCGAGGGAGGAGGCCATCACGGCGGGCGTGTTGGCCTGGGGAGCCGGTTCGGGCTCTTCGCGCGAGGCGCGGGCCAGCACTTCCGAGAGCCAGCCGGTACCGCGACGTTCACCCCGCGAGGCGGGTGCTGCCACAGCGGTGCTGCGGGCCGGCGCGGCAGGCTTCAACTCGGGCACCGGAGGCAGCGTGCCGGCGCGCGGCATTTCCGCCCGGCGAGCAGGGGCCTCGGCCGCCACGTCGGCACGCTCGCGCAGCCGGAGCGGGGCAGGGATCGGCCGGTCGGTCGGCTCGGCGATATCGAGCGAGCGGCTGGAGCGGCTGACGATATCGGCGAGGTCGTTGAGAGCCTGGATCTGCTCGGCCACGACGCGGCGCATGGTGGCGGTGGAGTCCGAGGTTTCCTTCGGGATCTCCAAGAGGCCGCGCTTGAGCTCGGAGCGGGTGGCTTCCAGCTCCTCCTTCACGGTCTGGGTCATGCCGCGCATCTCCTGGGCCACTTCGGCGAAACGCTCGGTGGCGCTGCCGAACAGGCCGGAGATTTCCTGCACTGCCTGCTCATAGGTCGATTTGAGGGCCGTGGAGGTGCGGTCGCGCTCCTTGCCGGTGGTAGCGCGGATGAGCTCGAACTGGTCGGCGATGGCCTGCGCCGTGGTGTTGGCGTTGTCGGCAAGCAGGCCGCTGGTCTGGCGCGCCTTGCTTTCGGCATTGGCGAGCTTTTCCTCGATCACTTCGGCGAAGGATTTCATCATCGCTTCCATCGCCTCGACCTTGCCGCCGACGGTGGAGACCAGGGCCTCCAGGGTGGCGCGACGTTCGTCGAGGGCCTGGTCGACACGGGTCTGTGTGTCGGTCAGGACAGCCGCAGCGCTGCTGAGGTGGTTGCTCTGTTCCTCCAGGCGATTGGCCATGGTGCCGACATCGCTGATGACGTGCGCGGCAAGGTCGCGCAGCGTCGTGACCTGATCACCGACGCGATCGGTCGCGCCGCTGGTCTGGTCGGCGAGATTCAGCATGGTCGACTGGAAGTCGCGCAGGCGGCCGGCCAGGCCACCCTCGATGGCATCGAGGGCCTTGGTGGAATTGTCGAGCGACTCGTGCAGGGCGGTGTTGGTGCCCGCGACCCGATCCAGCAGCCCGGTGATCTCCTCGCGCAGACGGGCCTGCAACGAACCGAGATCGCCGATCGCCTGGCTGGCCTTGGTCTCGATGGAGGAGGAGAGGGCTTGCGACGAAGCCTCCAGCGCCTGGCTGAGTTCGAAACGCTTGGTCGAGAGTGCTTCGACCAGGTCGCCGCCCTTCTGGCCGATCAACTCGGCAAGCTGGCCCGCACGCTCGTCGAGCGCCTTGGCCACCGTGTCGGCGATGTCGCCGAGTTCGTTCGACATGCTGGTGCTGCGCGTCGACAGCGTCTCGACCAGAAACTGGCCGCGCTCGTCGAGAATCCGGGCGATCTCGCCGGAGCGGGCGCCCAGGAGGCTGGCGAGGGCGCTGGTCTTGTCGCGCAACTGCGTGCTGACATCGCCCGAGATCTGGTTCAGCGTGTCGATCAACTGCTGACCGCGTTCGCTGAGTAGGCCGGCCATGGCATTGGCGCGGGTGTCGAGCAGGGCATTGATCTCCTCTGCACGCTCGCCGAGCTTGACGCTGACGTCGCCGGACAGGCGGCTCAGCGTGGCATCGACCGAAGCGACGCTCTGCAGGAGGTCGACCGAGACGTTCTGCACCTTCTCGCTGAGGGTGTCGGCAATATGCAGGCCGCGCGAGTCGAGCGAGTCAGAAAGATCGGCGAGGCGGCCGAGAACGTCCTGTTCGAAGCGGGTGATCCGCGAGTCGAGCGTGTGCGCGATGTCGTCGGCACGCGTGCTGAGGGCGCGATCGATTTCGCCGACCTTGCTGGACAGCGCGTCCGCAATGGCCGTGGTCTTGCTGTCGAACTGCGCTGCGATTTCGGCCGCCTTGACCGTCAGGTCGTTGCTCATCAGCGAGGAGCGGCTGTCGAGATGCGAGGTCAGGTCTTCGGCGCGGGCGCCGAGCGTTTCGGTCAGGTCGGCGCCCTTGTTGCCGAGCGCCACGACGATGTCGTCGGCGCGGCGCGACAGGGTCTCGGTGAGCGCCGCGCTGCGGCCGTCGATGAGCGAGGTGATCTCGCGGGCCCGCCCGTCGAGCAGGGTGCCGATCGCCTGCGTCCGTTCGTCGATGAGGGCACTGATCTGCGTGGCGCGGCCGCCGAGCAATTCGTCGATGGCGCTGCTGCGGCCATCCAGGAGGTCGCTGATCTGGGAGGCGCGGTTGTCGAGCACGCTGCCGATGGCGGCGGCGCGGCCGTCGAGCAGGTCGCTGGCCTCGCGGGCCTTGGCTTCCAGCGTGGCGCCGACTTCCTTGCCGCCTTCGCCGAGAAGCTTGGCGAGTTCGAGCGTACGGGTCGCCAGGGTCTCGTTGAGCGAGCGGGCGCGGCTGTCCAGGCCCTGATCGATCCGGGCGAGGCGGCCCTCGATGGCCTGGGCGACGTCGCTCGCCTTGGTGGTCAGGCGGTCATCGAGATCCGACAACTGCCCGTCCAGTGCCGCCAGCTTCTCTTCCAGCGTCTGGGCGACGGAGGCCGTGTGGGTGCCAAAACGGGCATCGAAGGCTTCGAGCTTGCCACCGAGCAGTTCGGCTGCCTGGGCGGTGTGACCCTGCACCTGGTCGGTGAGGCGGGTACCGTGCAGGCGGATTGAGCTCTCGAAGCCGAGCAGCTTCTGGGCGAGGTCGTCGCTGAGGGCCCGGGAATCGTCGCCGATGCGGGCGGCAAGGGCTTGGCCGCGGTTGCTGACGATGTCGTCGAGCTCGGAGATCTGGCGCCCCAATGACTGGTTCACCTCGCCGATACGCTGGCTCATGCCATCCTCGAAGGCCTTGAGCTGATTGTCCAGCGTGGCGTGGATGGTGGTCGCGTTCGACTGGAACTTGGTCTCGAAGGCGTTGAGCTTGTCGGCAATCGCGCCATGGATGACGTCGGTATTGGCCGCGACCTGCGCCTGCAGCGTAACCAGACGTTCGTCGAGTGCGTCCTGCAAGACGGAGGAGTTGTTGAGGAAATGCGTCTCGAAGGCGCCGAAGCGCTGGTCGAGCGAGGAGCGCACCAGAGCGGTGTTGCTGGCGAAGCGCATCTCGAAGGCGGCCAGGCTGTCGTCGAGCGCGGCCTGGGTGTTCTGCACATCTCCGTTGAAGCGGCTCTGGAAATCGCCGAGACGGGCGGCGAGATCGGCCTGGTTGGCTTGCAGCGTGTCGCTGAAGCTGGCCTGGAAGTCGCTGATGCGGTTCTCGAAATTCGAGGCGGCCGTCGAGGCCATCAGCTGGAAGCGGCGCTCGAAATCATTGAGGCGGGTATCGAGCAGGGTATGGGCGTCATTGGCGCTGCCGGCAAAATACTGCTCGAACTGCTTGAGGCGCGTGTCGATCCGGCCATGCGCATCCTCGGCACTGGCACCGAAGCGCTGTTCAAATTCGCCCAGGCGCTTGTCGAGAGCCGATTGAGCGCCGTTGGCGCTGGAGCCGAAGCGCAGTTCGAACTCGCCCAGGCGCTTGTCGACCGAGGCCTGGACCTGGTCCGCGCTGGCGCCGAAGCGCTGCTCGAAATCGCTGATGCGCTGCTCGATCGCGGCCTGGGCCTGATCGGCGCTGGCGCCGAAGCGTTGTTCGAAACCACCCAGCTCGCGGCTGAGCGTGGTCTGGATGTCGCGGGCGTTGGAACCGAAACGCTTCTCGAACTCGCCCAGATGCTGGTTGAGCGTGGTCTCGATCCCCTGAGCACCGGAGCCGAAGCGCTGTTCGAACTCGCTCATGCGCTGGGCGAGGGCGGTCTGGATGTCGCCCGCTCCCGACATGAAGCGCTGTTCGAATTCGCTCATGCGGTCGGCGAGGGCAGTCTGGATGCCGCCCGCTCCCGACATGAAGCGGTGCTCAAACTCGCCGAGGCGCTGCGAAAGGGCAGTCTGGATGTCGCCGGCGCCCGACATGAAGCGCTGCTCGAAGTCACCCAGACGCTGGCTGAGGGCGGCGTGGATGTCATCGGCACCCGCACCGAAGCGCTGTTCGAAGTCGCCCAGACGCTGATTGAGCGTGGTGTGAATATCCTCGGCGCCGGCGCTGAAGCGCTGCTCGAACTCGCCGAGGCGCTGGCTGAGCGAGGCATGGATGCTGTCGGCGCCCGAGCCGAATCGCTTCTCGAAGTCGCCCAGACGCTGATTGAGCGTGGTGTGGATGGTCTCGGCGCCGGCGCCGAAGCGCTCTTCGAATTCGCCGAGGCGCTGGCTGAGCGAGGCATGGATGCTGTCGGCGCCCGAACCGAAGCGCTTCTCGAAGTCACCGAGGCGCTGGCTGAGCGAGGCGTGGATATCCTCGGCATTGGTGCCGAAGCGCTGCTCGAACTCACCGAGGCGCTGGCTGAGAGCACCATGCGCCTGCTCGGCATTGGCGTTGAAGCGCTGCTCGAAGCCCTTGAGCGTATCGTCGAGGCCCGAACGGTTGTTCTGGATATTGGTGGCGAAGCGCACCTCGAATTCGCCCAGGCGCCGGTCGAGATCGGCATGGGCGAGGGTGGAGAGCGACTTGAAGCGATGCTCAAACTCGGACATGCGGGTGTCGAGCCCGGCATGGATGGTGCCGGCGCTTTCGGCAAAGCGCGTATCGAAGCCCTTGAGCGTGTCGTCCAGGGCCGAATGTACCTTCTGGGCATGGTCGAGGCTGCGGGATTCCAGGCCCGACAGGCGCTCGTCGAGACGCGCATGCAGATTGTCTGCGATCTCCTGGCTGCGCTTCTCGTGGCTGTCCAGCCGTTCGGCGAGAGCCTTGCCGAAGGCGTTGGTCTGGGTTTCGACGGTGTTCTCGAGCCGCGACACGCCGAAATTGATCTGCGAGACGGCGGCAGCGCTGCGCTCGCCGATGACGCGGGTCAGCGTGTCGCCACCAATGGCGAGAATGCCGGAAGCGTCGCGGGCGGCCGTGTTGATACGGGCTGAAAGCTGTGTGCCTTCCTCTTCCAGCACGGCCTGCAGGCGCTGTGCCGATGCCGTGACAGCAGACTCGGCTTCGGTGCTGCGCTTTTCGATGTTGGCCACGATGGTCTGGCCGGTCGCTGCCAGCCTGCGATCGATGTCGCCGCCGCCGACCACGATGGATTCGTGAATGCGCTCGCCGGTCTGGGTGAGGCGATCGGCAAGGTCGCCGCCGCGGGTGGTGATGATCTCTGCGATCTGGGTGGCCGTGCTCTCGAGCTTGCCGGCGACGTCCATGCCGCGGTTCTGCAAGTCGCCGAGAATGGCATCGCCCGTCGAGCGCAGCGTGCTATTGACGTCGGCCACGGAGCCGATGATCTGCTCGACCATCTTGGCGCCGGTATCGCGAATGGAGCTGACCACCACGTCGGTGCCCTCGGCGAAGGCATTGGTCAGGCCCGAACCGGTGCGCACCAGCGTGTCGTTGACCGCGGTGCCGCGTTCGACGATGTCGTCGACGATGCGCTGGCTGCTGGTGGTCAGGGTCTCGTTGAGCTCGAGGGCGCGCGAGGACAACGTGTTGCTGATCTCGTTGGCGCGGGTCGCGAAGTTCTCGTTGACCTGGTTGGAGGTCGAGGTCAGGTGTTCGGTGATCTCGGCGACGCGGCGGTTGAGCTGCTCGGTCACCTGGTCGGACGAACTCGACAGTGCCTTGTTGACGTCCTGCGCGGTCGTCGTCATGCGGTCGATCAGCGAATTGCCACGATCGGCCATGGCGCCGACCATGTGGTCGCCAACTTTGGCGAGCTCCGACGTGAGCTGGCTGCCGCGCTCGCCGAAGGAGCGCATCACCTGCAGGCCGGCTTCGGAGACTTCCGAGGAAATGCGGCCGGCGACGGAGCCGAGCGCCAGGGTCAGGTCGTCATGCGCGACCACGATGGCCGAGCGTACGCGGTCGGCATTGCCGACGATGGCTTCGCGCTGGGTCGAAAGATCGTCCACCAACGAGCGGATGCGCTGCTCGCTCTCCGTATAGGAGCGCTCGAGCATCGAAACCTCGTTATGCACCATGATTTCGAGTTCGCTGGCGCGGGCGAGGGCGCGGTCGATGCCGTCGCCCATGGCGGCGACTTCCCGGCGGATGGCCTGGCCGACGGAGGTGACAGCCTCGGCCGCGGCTCCTTCAGGCTCCGCCAGACGCAGGGCGACTTGCGTCATCGAACGGGTGACGAAGCGCATTTCCTGAGAGCGCCAGATCAGGCCGGCCACGGCAAAGAAGAAGAAGGGCGGCAGCACCACGGCGAGAATGCCGAGCGCCAGGCCCGGATTGGCCTGGTAGGTCGAAGCCTGGAACAGGTTGGCGAGGTTGAGGTTGCCGAGGATGCTGAGAAGCAGGGCGCCGCCAGCGAGCCAGACGACGGAAAGGGCGAGGGCGGTCCAATAGGGCGTGCGCGAGGGGCGGCGCTGGAGGGCCTGCAGCAATTGGCCAACGCTGGCGCGATCGTCATTGGCGGGCGAGCGGGGTTCACGGGCGAGCGGGCGGTCGGCAGCAGGCTTGTCTTCGGCGCGAGGTGCGGCGGCCGGTGGTTCCTGTGGCTCGGGTTCCACTTCGAAGTTGAAGCCCTCGTCGGCCTTGGGCAGCTGCGCGGGCTCCTTGTCAGGCGTCTGTGAAGCAGCCGTGCTCAGATTGAGTGCTTCCTCGATCGCAGACAGGGCGGCATCCGCCGGATCCTGCATCTTCGACTTGTTCGCCATAATCTGCCTCACGCTACTCAATTCAACGCCGCCCGCCTGGGATCCGGACGACCCCAGGCTGAAATCGCTGCACCTGTTTCGGCCCCCATCCCAGACGAAATGGGGTTCGCATCGGTCCGCCTATGCGAAGGACAATGCTGCCAGCTTGAAATCCTATCCTGCACGGCTGGGAATGGAAACCGCTTCGGCACGCTTTCCAGCAGCATCGTTAACGACTTTTTTACCACGTCGAAATCGCGCGAAAATGAGGCAAATTCGAGGTTTTCCCGGGATTGGGACCGCGTTGGTGAAAAGTGGAGCGTCCGGAAAGCCCGCCTCGCGTGCAATCTCGATGGGGCCGGACTGGAACCTTGCCAATGCGCTCTATATAGAACGCTTGTCAGAAAGCTGAGATGGACGATGGTCAAAATCATATTCCGAGATCACACCGGCGAAAGCCGGGAGGTGGAGGCCGAGCCGGGCTCGACGGTGATGGAGGCGGCGATCCGCAATGGCATTCCGGGTATCGTGGCCGAGTGCGGTGGCGCCTGCGCTTGTGCCACCTGCCATGTCTATGTCGACGAGGCCTTCATGCCTCTGGTCGGTGAGCCCGAGCCGATGGAGGAAGACATGCTGGACTTCGCCTTCGACGTGCGCCCGACCTCCAGGCTCTCCTGCCAGATCCGCGTTCGCGACAATCTCGACGGATTGATCGTCAACACCCCCGAAAAGCAGGCCTGATCTTCGCCATGGCCGCGCATCTTTCCGTCGCCGTGGAGCGCTGGCCGCTCGCCAACGTTTTCACCATTGCCCGCGGATCCAAGACGGAGGCCGTTGTGGTCGTCGTCGAGATCGTATGCGACGGCCTGAGGGGACGCGGCGAATGCGTGCCTTATGCGCGCTATGGCGAGACGGTAGAAGGCGTGATCGAGGCGATCGAGGCACGGCGTGGGGCGATCGAGGCCGGGCTGTCGCGTGCCGCACTCCAGGACCTTGTCCCAGCCGGTGCTGCCCGCAACGCCATCGATTGCGCCTTGTGGGATCTGGAGGCCAAGCTTACCGGCAAGCCGGCCTGGGCCATGGCGGGCCTGGCCGAACCCGGCCCGCTGACGACCGCCTATACGATTTCACTGGGCGAGCCGGAGGCCATGGCCGAGGCAGCGGCCAAGGCCGCGCATCGGCCACTGCTCAAGATCAAGCTCGGCACGCCCGATGATGCCGCGCGCATCGCCGCCGTCCGCCGCCATGCCCCTCAGTCGCAATTGATCATCGATGCCAACGAGGGCTGGCGGGCCGACAATCTCGCGGCCAATCTGCGCGCCTGCGCGGAGGCCGGCGTCGCGCTGATCGAGCAGCCGCTGCCGGCCGGGGATGATGGCGCCCTTGCGCAGGTGGAGCGGATCGTGCCGGTCTGTGCCGATGAATCCCTGCATGACCGCGCGTCGCTGCCGAGCCTCAAGGGACGCTATGACGCCATCAACATCAAACTCGACAAGGCGGGCGGCCTTACCGAAGCCATCGCGCTGGCCGGGCAGGCGCGTTCGCTGGGGCTCGACCTGATGATCGGCTGCATGGTTGGCACGTCCCTGGCCATGGCTCCGGCACTGCTGCTTGCCAGCCAGGCCGTCGTCGTCGATCTCGACGGGCCGCTGCTGCTCGCCCGCGACCGGGACCCGGGTCTGCGCTATGACGGCAGCACCGTCTATCCACCCGAAGCCGGGCTCTGGGGCTGAGCGCCACTCCTGCGCTCGACCGTGCCGGCGACGACCACCAGGCCGGTGCCGATCATGGCGATCAGGGCCATGGCGAAATAGCCATGGGCTGAAAACAGGCCGTAGAGTTCGCCGGACAGCACGGTGCCGAGGGTGAGGCCGATGCCGATGACCGAGGCGACCACGCCCTGGCGCGCCGAGGGATTGCGCGTGAAGCGGGCGACCCATCCCATGGTGGCCAGATGCACGCAGGCAAAGGAAAAGCCGTGCAGGGCCTGGAGCCCGGCCACGGCGAAGCCATTGGCGGGAGCAAGGCCCAGCAGGATCCAGCGTGTGATGCCGACAGCTCCGCCGAACAGGATCAGGCGGTAGGGACCGAGCCGCCCGGCAATATTGCTGCCGAACAGGAAGACGCTGGTTTCCAGCACCACGCCGATGGCCCAGAGCACGCCGATCTGCAAGGAAGAAAAGCCCTGATCCTGCCAGATCAGCGTGCCGAAACTATAGAGGAAGGCGTGGGCCCCCTGCAGGCAGGCAATGCCGGCAACGAAGACGATCATCAGCTTGAGCGGGGGCGAGGTGCCTTCCGATGCCGGCCGCATGACCAGCCGCCGGCCGCGGCTGCGATCGTCCGGCAGGGACAGGCCGGCGAAAACCGTGAGTGCCGCCAGGATCGCCAGAATCGGCGGCACCGTCGTGATCGGCAGATGCTTCAGCACCAGACCGGCGGTGAGTCCTGAAACGAGCCAGGCGAGCGAGCCCCATTGCCGGATCTGGCCGTATTTATGGCCATGCAGGCTGACACCGCCCAGAACGATGGTGTCGAGCAAGGGCGTGGTTGCGGCCACGAAGGCAAAGGCGATGGCCAGATTGATGGCGACCGCGGTGAAACTCTCGGCAAAAGTGAGGCCGGCATAACCGAAGGCCGCGCAGCACACCATGAACAGAAAGGTGCGGCGTGGGCCGAGCGGACCGTCGCCGACCCAGGCGAAGGGGGCCGAAGTCACGCGCATCAGCATGGGGATGGCGAGCAGCAGGCCCATATCGCTGGCATCGAAGCCCCGCTCGACCAGCCAAAGGGGAAAGAAGGGCGTGTAGACGCCGGGGCCGGAGAGCAACAGGGCGTAGGTCACGCTGGCTGCGATCGCAGATTTGCGTGAGACGCTCCAATCCTTGAAGGAAATCAGCGACATCGGGGGAAAACAACCGCACAGGATTGGCTCCGGGCGGGCGCTTTGGATTATATGGGGTGAGAATCAGGACAACGACGATTCGTTGATTCTCTTACGCCCGCCTGTGCCAGTTGACGAGGGCCATTTCATGCAATCGCTTTCGCCCGAAACGCTGCTCAGCGAAGAGGATTACGGCGCCATCGAAGCGGCCGTGATGGAGACGGCGCGGGGGCGCTGGTTCCTGGCCGAATATGCCCGCCGAAACCGCAATGCCGACACCGAAGTGGTCTTGGCGGCGATCCGCCGTCTCGAGCGTCTCGTCCATAGTGCCGGGGCGCTGGATGCCCGTGACGAGGTCACGCGCGGTATGGCCGATATCGCGCAGGCGATCGCCGCTGCCCAATCGGCTCCGGTAACCGTGGAGGTTGCTGCCAGCGTGGCTTCGTCGCCGGGGAATGCACCGCCCTCCCTTGTCGAGCGCCGCGTGGAAGAGCAGACGTCGGTTTTCGGAAGGAGCGATGCGGCAACCCAGACAGACAGCACCGGATCCGTTTCCGAAGCCGGATCGGATGGCGTGGATGCTGGTTCCGCCATGACTCCTGAACTGGCGGAAGATACGCCCAAGGACGAAGTTGCAGAGCCGATCGAGGCGGAAGCTTCCACGATGATGGCGTCGTCGACCGCCGAACCGGAGCAGGCTGAACCGGTTGCCGGGCACGGGGCTGAAGTCACTGGCACCGATCGGGGATGGGCAGGGCTCGAACTTGCGGCAACCGAGATCGCGTCCTTGGGTCTGCCGCCCGACCTGGCGAGCCCTGACAGCCCCGATGCCCCGTTCACCCAGCTGGCCGACGAGCAGGCTGGAGGCGAGATCGGCGCCACTGCCATCGAGCAAGACGAGGCTGTTTCCGCGACCGGCGGCGGCACGGCGGAACCCGGAGAGCTCTTTCCGATCCTGGAACTCGATGAGGAGGCGACCGAGGCGTTGCTGACGCTGGACGTGCCGCGCCAGGAACTGATCCTGCCGCCCAATCACCTCGCTACTCAGCGCTGGCACAGGGAACTGGCGGCCGGCGAGGAGACGGCTCAGCATCGCCTCGACAAATGGGCGGCAATTTCGGGCAAGGGCGATGGCGCTGCCGGTCTTTCAATACCGGAGAGCGAGCGAGACAAGGTGCTCGACATGGTGGCGGTGGTGGAGGAAGCACTCGAGCCTGCACCTCCTCCCGGGCTGGTGACCTTCATCGATGAGGAACCGATGGAGGAGGAGCACTCGATCTTTACCGCTCCCCTCAGGCTCGAGCCTGAGGCGGTGGTGGACAAGGACGTTGAGGTCGCCGTCGCACACCGGCCCGCCCCGCCGAAGGCACGCGAACTCGCGCCTCACCTGACTCTCGGCGAAATCGAGATCATGCCGTTCACTAAGAAGGCTGCGCTGTTCAGCTGAATCGAACCGGCAGGCGGCGGAGGCATGATCGCCGGGGCGGGTTGAAGGGAATCAAAGGATATCCCTTTTGTTTCAATCTATTATGATTGAATCTTAATCGAAATTATGATGCCAGGGATGCCTTGCCCGTCGTCCAGGCCACGATCTCGATCAGCACTTTGCGCAGGGCTTGATCGAGGGTGGCGGAGGCCTGCTGACCGGTCAAGCCGGCGGCGGGGACACGGGCGGAAAACAGATTGGCGGCGACGATGCGCCCCGATTTCTGGCTGACCACCCGGGCGGCAACCGTGACCACGGCGACGGGCGAAGTGCCGGCATCGATCTGGAAATCACGCAGTTCCGTCACCAGCAGGGCATCGGGCGTGAACTTGTCGTCGGGTCGTCCAACCATGCCGATGCGGTGGGCATTCTCGAAGGTCTGGATCAGGCGGGCCTGCACCAGCACGGGCAGGCGGTCGGCCCATTGGGCCGCAGGCAGATAGGAAATCTGGCTGTTGGCGCTATGCACCAGGATGCGGTCGCTGTTGATGGCCTGCAGCGCGGTCGGCTCGGCCACCATGATCTGGGCGCGGCTGTTGCCGCGTGCCTCGACGTCCCGGGGGGCGCTGAGGTCATAGGTGGCCGGCGGTGGCGAGCCGGCCAGCGTGGAGCACCCGCCGGCCAGCAGGGTTGCCGCGAGCGCCAGGGCCTTTGCCGGACGGGCGGGCAGGGGGCGGAGGAGGGAACGCATACCGACACCACGCATATCATTTACCCTTGTAATCAGGGATATTCGATTTCGGCCCGAAGATCAGCTGTTGTGGATTGCGCTGAAGTCCGTTGAGGGTTCGCTGCAGATTCTGCAGGGTTTTCTGTCCGTCAACGGCCAATTGCCGATAATCCCGCAGACCGGCGCCGGTGAACTGGTCGAGATTCTTGGCCAATGCCGCAGTACGGGCGTCAAGATTGGTGGCGAATTGGCGGATGGCTTTGGCCGCTTCGGTGATCTCGGCGAACATGCCCTGGCCGCCCTGGCCCGAGGTCATGGCGGTGATGTTCTTCATGATGCCGTCGAGCTGGTCGGCTGCGCGGTTGAGCTTCTTGGAGATATCGCCGGCATCGGCGACCACTTGGCGGACCTGGGCGCTGGAGTCGCCGAGGGTGGTCGCAAACTTGTTCACATTGGTGACGACGCCGTCGATCTTGGCCGGATCGAGTGCGGTCGCGACCCTGTTGAAACTGTCGAAGGCAGCGGCAAGCTTGGGCGTCATTGCCGACAGGTCGCCCGAAATCCTGCGGGCATCCTTGACGAAAGCCGTGATTTCTTCGGCGTTCTGGCCGAGGGCCCCGGTGAAGGCGGCGACGTTGTCGACCACCTGGTTGACCTTCCCGCTATCGACGGCAGCTGTGATGCGGTTGATGTTTTCGAGGCCCGCATCGAGCTTCGGCGCCATCGCATTGAGCTGCGCCGTCAGCGAGGAGGCATTGGTGGCGAACGCCTGCAGCGGCTCGCGGCTGTCGGCCAGGGTCTTGCTGAAGGCCGTGATATTGTCCACGGCAGCCTGCGCCTTGGCGGCGTCGAAGGCCTTGGTGAACGACGTCAGATTGTCGGAAGCCAGGGAAACGTTGCTGACGATATGATCAATCTTCTCGGGTGAAACCGCCTTGAGCAAGGCCTGCAGGTCGGATGTCATGCCGTTGAGGTTGTCGGCCACGCGCTTGATGCTCTGGGCAGCCTCGCCGGTGCTGTGCAGGAAGTCGGAGACATTGGCGGAATTGTCGGCGAGCGCCTTGGTGAAGGCTTGGACGTTCTGGATGGTCGCCGTGGCATTGCCCTCGTTCTGGGCGATCCAGCCATCCAGGCGGTTCATGGTGGAGGCCGCCTGGGTGATGGTGTCGCGCGCGCCATCGACCAGGTTCTGCAGCTCCGAGCGCTGGGCCTGGATCACGGCATATTGCTGGTCGTCCTTGGGCTTGAGGTCCTCTGTGTTCGGCTTGCCGCCATAGAGCTGGATGTTGGCGCCGCCGGTGATACCGGTGAATTCCAGTCTCGCCGAAGTGTCGACCTTCACCGGGGTCTTGTCGCGGACGCTGATGATGGCGATCACGCCCGAGGGATTGTTGGGATTGATCTCCAGCGTTTCGACCTGGCCAACCCGGATACCGTTGAAAGTGACACTCGACCCGACGGTAAGGCCCGTGACGGAACCGGCGAAATCCACCTGGAAACGCCGGACCGTCTGGCTCTCGCTGATGCGGGCGAACCAGACCACAAAGCCGAGCGCTGCGGCGACGACTGCAAGCGTGAACAGGCCGATCAGGGCATTGTGAGCGCGTGTTTCCATGGGTCAGGCACTATCCATGTTCAGCTCGATGTCCATGCTCAACTCGGTCTCCATGCTCAACCCGGTTTCCTGGCGCCGCTACTGGCGGTCGCCAAGGCGGCGCGGGCACGGGGGCCATGGAAATAGGCGCGCAGCCAGGGGTGTTCGGAAGCGAGCATGGTCTCCATCGGGCCTTGGGCCAACACGCGTCCCTCGCCGATCGCCACGATGCGATCGCAGATCGCGTGGAGACTGTCGAGGTCGTGCGTCACCATATAGACGGTCAGGCCGAGTGTCTGCCTGAGCGTGGCGATCAATTCGTCGAATTCACCGGCGCCGATCGGATCGAGGCCGGAGGTCGGTTCGTCTAGGAAAACCAGGTCCGGATCGAGGGCCAGCGCCCGCGCCAGTGCCGCGCGCTTGATCATGCCGCCGGAGAGTTCCGAGGGACGCTTGTCGGCAGCATCGGGCTTGAGGCCGACCAGCGCGATCTTCAGCATGGCGAGCTCGTCCAGCAGCTTGGGCGAGAGCTTGAGATATTCGCGCATCGGAACCTGGATGTTCTGCTTCACCGTCAGGGAGGAGAACAGGGCGCCTTGCTGGAACAGCACCCCCCAGCGCCGGGCGATGCGCTGCTGTTCGCGCGGGCGCAAATTGAGATAGTCCAGGCCGAAGACCTCGATCTGTCCGGAGTGAAGCGGCGCCAGGCCGATGATGGTGCGCATCAGTACCGATTTGCCGGTGCCCGAAGCGCCGACAACCCCGAGGATCTCGCCGCGGTAGACGTCCAGGCTGAGACCGTCGAGGATGAATCGGGGTCCGAAGTTCACGCGGACGTCGCGGGCGGAGATGATGGTTTCGCGGGATTGGTCTGGGGGCGCCATGGTCAGAAACTGATGGATGCGAAGAAGATGGCGAAGAGGCCATCGACCACGATGACGATGAACATGGATTTGACCACCGAGGCCGTGGTCTGGCGCCCGAGCGATTCAGCCGATCCCTGGACCTTGAAACCTTCGATGCAGGCGGTAATGCCGATCATCAGCGCCATGACCGGCGCCTTGATCAGGCCGACCAGGAAAGTGTGCATGGTCATCGAATCGCGCAGGTTCTGCAGGAAGGTGGTGGGCGTGATGCCGCCATAGCCCCAGGCCACCAGAGCGCCGCCGAACATACCCGCCATCGCGGCCAGGAAGGTCAGCATCGGCAGGGCGATGATCAAGGCGAGGATGCGCGGGATGACCAGGACTTCCATGGGATCGATGCCCATGACGTGCATGGCATCGATCTCCTCGCGCATCTTCATCGAGCCGAGTTCGGCCGTGATCGCCGAACCCGAGCGGCCGGCCACCATGATGGCCGCAAGCAGCAGGCCGACTTCCCGGAACATCAGCACGGCCAGGGTGTACACCACCAGCAGCGTGGCACCGTAATAGCTCAGCTGCAGGATCATCTGCTGGGCCAGAATGGCCCCGACGAGGAAGGAGATCAGCGCGATGATCGGCACGCCGCGCAGGCCGATCAATTCGATCTGGTTGACCACTGCGGCCCAGCGAAAGCGTGTACGCGCCGTAAGCAGGCGTCCGATCGCGCGCATGGTTTCGCCGAGGAACACATTCATGTTCACGGCATCATGCACGATCCGGCGCATGGACTGGCCGAGATCGGCCAGGAGTTCGATGAGATGATGCGCTTCCGGCGGCTGTGGGGGCGACGTAATGTTCTGCGCCGCGATCTCCGCCAGCAGGATCGCCTGCGCTTCGGTAGCATTGGTGATCTCGAGCGTGGAGTTGCGCGCGCCGAAGGCCGCCCGGATATTCTCGATGACGACCCCACCGAGCGTGTCGAGCTGCGAGACGCCGGACAGGTCGAACTCCACCACCGTATTGGCCGGGGCGGCCTTGATCATGATCGCGGAGAGTTTTTCCAGATGCCGCGAATTGCGTGCGACCCAGGCGCCTGTTGGCGCCAGCCGAGCGGGACCCGTCTGGGTCAGATCGCTGTTGTCTATGTCCTGCTCGGGCTTCAAGTTGCGAAACGGGCTCTTGCGGGGGAATCACTGGAGGTCATACTAATCTTTCGGGCATGATGCGCAAAAAGCCCCGTGCCATTTTGCCAATATTTCTGTGCAGTCAATAGGATAGCGTGTGACGGCGCGACCCGGCAACCACTGCGCGCATATCTTCAGGAAGGTCGCCGCCCCCATGCAGATCGAAAAGCCCTATCTGATGTTCGTTGGCGACGTGGCCGACCAGCTTGCCGCCAAGACCGCGGCCGGTATCGTCGACTGGCGCAGGGACTGGTGCCTCGGTCAGTTGCGGCTGCCGGGGTGCAGGGCGGATCTGGGGCTGGAGGACATCGGCATTGGCGAGGGTGTTCGACGTGGCGCGCGGACGCTGGTGATCGGGGTGGTCAACGCCGGCGGCGTCCTGCCGGAGCATTGGATCAGCGTGATCGTCGAAGCGCTGGAAGCCGGGCTCGACGTCGCCTCGGGCCTGCATCGCCGGCTGGAGGAATTTCCGCAAATTGCCGAAGCCGCCCGGCGCCATGGCCGGCAGCTTCACGATGTGCGTATCCCGGGCCAGAGTTTTGCCACCGGCAAGGGCACCAAGCGCAGCGGCCTGCGTCTGCTCACTGTCGGCACCGATTGTTCGGTCGGCAAGAAATATACTGCCCTTGCCCTGGAACGGGAGATGCGGGCCCAGGGCCTCGACGCCGATTTCCGGGCCACGGGGCAGACCGGTATCCTGATTTCGGGGCGGGGCGTGGCTGTGGATGCGGTGGTGGCCGATTTCATTTCCGGCGCCGCCGAATGGATCAGCCCCGATGCCGACCCCCGTCATTGGGACGTGATCGAGGGGCAGGGCAGCCTGTTTCATCCCTCCTTCGCCGGCGTGACCCTCGGGCTGCTGCATGGCGCCCAGCCCGATGCTTTCGTCGTCTGCCATGAGCCGACCCGCACGACCATGCGTGGCGTGCCGGCCGCCTTGCCGAGCATTCGAGCCGTCATCGACGCCACCATCGCCAATGGCCGCCTGACCAATCCGGGCATTCAATGTGTCGGTATCGCCGTCAACACCCAAGCCCTGGACGAGACGGCTGCCAGGGCCTGCCTGGCCGAGATCGGCGAGACCGAAGGCCTGCCCACGACGGATCCCGTGAGGTTCGGTGTGGCCGATATCGTCAGGCGCTTGAGGGAAGTGTTCGACTGACTTGCGCTTGTCGGCGCGATGAGCCGGAGCGTTCTAATCAACCAGGAAGATCTTGCGATGGACTATGTCATTGAACCGCCGCCACAGGCCTTCGTAGCGGTCGCCGGTGAAACCGCCGTCTTTCCGGTGCGGCGCATCTGGTGCGTCGGCCGCAACTACGCCGATCATGCCCGCGAGATGGGAGCCGATCCTACGCGCGAGCCGCCCTTCTTCTTTGCCAAGCCTGCCGATGCCGTCAATCCCGGCGGCCTGTTGCCGTTTCCGAGCCAGACCTCGGATCTGCATCACGAAATCGAGCTTGTGGTCGCCATCGGACGGGGCGGACGGGACATGCCGGTCGAACGGGCGCTCGACCATGTCTATGGCTATGCCGTCGGCCTCGACATGACACGCCGGGACATCCAGGCCGAGGCCAAGAAGCTTTCCAGGCCGTGGGAGCTCGCCAAGGGCTTCGACCAGTCCTGCCCGATCGGCGCCATCGTGCCGGCGGCGCGCATCGGCCACCCCGACAAGGGCAGGATCGAGGCGACGGTCAACGGCAAGGTGCAGCAGTCCGGCGATCTGTCGCAGATGATCTGGTCGGTACCGGAGGCGATCGCCTATCTGTCGCGTTATGTGGCGCTGGCGCCCGGCGATCTCCTGATGACTGGAACACCGGCCGGGGTCAGCTCGGTGAAGCCGGGCGACACCCTGCGCGGCAGCTGCGAGGGGATCGGGGAGATCGTCGTGAGCTACGAGGAGTGACGGGGCGACGGCTTGTTCGCCGCACATTTCCCATGAAAATCCGGGCGGGACCGTAACCACCAAGGCCGCAGCAATCACAAATCCGCCGGAAAAGCCTGCGATTGCTGGGCCGATTCATGTAGATGATAGAGTTGGAATGACGAGGCGCATGATCGGTATTGGTGTTTCGATACTTGCGCTGACAGGAGCGTTCACGGCTTTGCCCGCGATGCTTGATCGCTCGGGGCTCCACCTGCCGTTCAAGGATGAAAAACCGCCTGTTTTTGCCGCCCTTCCGCCTGGTATTCCGCTCGAACAGCGTCACCTTCAACCCATACCGATGTCGGTTCGAACGGTGATGGCAAAAGCAGGCATGAAGAGCGCCGATCCGGTGTTGATCCGCATATTCAAGGCCGAAAACGAGCTTGAAATCTGGAAGAAAGGCGCAGACGGGCGCTTTTCTCTTCTGAAGACATGGCCCATCTGTAGCTGGTCGGGTGAACTCGGGCGCAAAAGGCGCGAAGGCGACCGTCAATCGCCGGAAGGGTTCTACACCCTGACCAAGACCTCGCTCAATCCGCGCTCGGCCTATTACCTTTCCTTCAACCTCGGCTTTCCCAACTCGCTTGAACGCTCCCTTGGCTATACCGGGTCTGCCCTGATGGTGCATGGTGCGTGCCGCTCTGTCGGCTGTTTCGCCATGACGGATGGTGGCATCAACGAAATCTATCCGCTGGTGCGCGACGCCCTGGATGCCGGGCAGCAAACCATTCAGGTGCAGGCTTTTCCTTTCCGCATGCATGCCCGGAACATGGCCGTCAATGCGAGTGGCCCCGACCTGACCTTCTGGCTGAATCTGAAGGAAGGGCATGATCATTTCGAAGCCACGCGGCGGGAACCAACCGTGGCAAGCTGCGGCGGGCGCTACGTCTTCAACGCCCGCAGCACGGTCCCGCTGGAGCCGGCAAAGCCGTGTCCTTCGCTGGTTGTCTCCCCGGATACTCTCGCTGCCGTTGCAAAGTACCGCGCCGGAGACGAAGCCGATTTTACCAAGGTGGCGGTTGACGTCGCACCAAGCTGGCGCCGCTGGCTGACTCGATTGGGTGCCAGCCTCTGATCCGGATGGATGTCACTTCAACGGCAGGTTCACGGCCGTCAGCCATTCGGACGGCGGCGCGCTACGCGGGTCGTTGAGATATTCCTCGAAGCAGGGCGCCTCGCCCGGCTGACGCCCGGAATGCGGCAGCCAGCTGTGGTAGAGATAGGCATAGGCGATATCGAGATCGGCATAGGGGCCCTTGTGCACAAGCCGGGCCACGGGGCCGCCGCCAACCTCGCGCCAGGCCATAGCCGGGGCGAGAGGACTATCTTCCGGTACGGCGAGCCCGGCTTCCGAGCGCAGTTCCGCGAGAGGCTTGCTGTCGGGATCGTCATAGTAGATGCCGATCATGCGGACGCCTGGGCGCAGCAGGCCGTGGCCGCCAGCCCAGGCCAACAGGCGCTCGAAACTGACGCCGATCTTCTGGTAGTCGCCGCGATGGGGCAGGGTGGCCAGGCGGAGTTTGGGCACAGTCTCGATGGTGACGTCGTAGTGCAGGGTTGAGCGCAAAGCAGTGGCACGGGTCATGGCTTGAGATCCTGATGGCTGAAGGACCGGGCGCAGATCCTGGCCCGCACGCCGATAGGCGGCCGGCGGCGAGCCATAGGAGGCCGCAAAAGCGCGGGTGAAGGCCGCCACCGATCCGTAGCCGGCCCGGGTGGCGATGCGTACCAGCGCGTGCTGCGAGCGATTGAGCTCGACGGCGGCACGATGGAGGCGCAGCCGCCGCACAGCCTCTGCCACGGTTTCTCCCGTGACCGCTACGAAAACGCGGTGGAAGTGGTAGGGCGAGAAGCAGGCAATGTCGCTCAGATCGTCGAGTTCGAGCCTGTCGTCGAGATGATCGGCGATATGGCTCATCACCCGTTCGATGCGAGCTGCATAGGCAAGGCTGGTTTCGTGTCGGGTCATGATCTGTCTCCGGTGGCCTCACCCTAGCTGCGCTGATTTGATCATGATTGCGGAGTTGACGAGGGCATGCGCTTCGTTGACTTTGGTCAGCCTTGCTGCCCTAGAGCAAAGCGCGTTTAGACGGAAACGCCGCATTGCTCTCACTCTTTGATTGGACGCGTCTTTGCGATTCTTGGCGATTCCGCCAAATCGCAAAACGCTTTAGAAGCTGCTGTGAACCACCTATCGGACAGATCATGACTGAGATTATCAAGACCGACGTGCTCATCGTCGGCGCCGGGCCTGTCGGCCTGTTCTCCGTATTCGAACTCGGTCTGCTCGATATCAGGGTGCATGTGGTCGACATTCTCGACAAGATCGGCGGCCAGTGCGCCGAGCTCTATCCTGAAAAGCCGATCTACGACATTCCCGGCTTCCCGATCGTGACGGGGCAGGAACTCGTCGACAATCTGCTCAAGCAGATCGAACCGTTCTCGCCCGTCTTCCATCTGTCGCGCATGATCTCCACGATCGAGCGCATCGGTGATCCCCTGTTCCGCGTCACCACGGATGCCGGCGACGTGTTCGAGACCAAGACCGTGGTGATCGCCGCCGGCGGTGGCTCCTTCCAGCCCAAGAAGCCACCGATCGAGGGCATCGAAGCCTATGAGGGCAAGTCGGTTTCCTATGCCGTCAGGCAGATGGAGGCTTTCCGCGACCGCTCCGTGCTGATCGTCGGCGGCGGCGATTCCGCCCTCGACTGGACGCTGAACCTGCAGCCCATCGCCAAGCGCGTGACCCTGATGCATCGCCGCGATGCGTTCCGGGCTGCTCCCCATTCGGTGGAGAAGATGCGGGCCTTGGCGGCAGAGGGGGCGATGGACCTGAAATTCGGGCAGGTCGTCGGCCTGGAGGGAGCGGATGGCCAGCTCTCGGGTGCGGTGATCCGCGAGGATTCCGGCACGGTCTACACCTTGCCGGTCGAGCACATGCTGCCCTTCTTCGGCCTGACCATGAAGCTTGGACCGGTGTCGAGCTGGGGGCTCGATTTGCACAATGACGAATTGGTGCTGGTCTCCACCGAGACCTTCGAGACATCGCAGCCGGGCATTTTCGCCATTGGCGACATCAACTGGTATCCCGGCAAGCTCAAGCTGATCCTGTCGGGCTTCCATGAAGGCGCACTGATGGCGCAGAAGGCTTTCCGCTATATCTACCCGGAGAAACGCTTGACGTTTCAATACACAACCTCATCGTCTTCCCTGCAAAAAAAACTCGGTGTGCTCTGAACTTTTTGGCATCCCAAGCGTTTGCAATTCGTCAGGGGGCCCTATATCGATTAGGTACAGCCATCTAAGGATGGCTGGGGCGTGCTCTTTCAACTGAGGCGTGACGCCATAACGTCTATTCTGTTCTGTGCGTCAGCTCGGCCAACGGGAGTAGACAAGATGTTCAAGTCGATCGTCGTTCCTGTCGATATTGCAGATCTGAAACTGGCCAGACTCGCCATCGACAGCGCAGTGAAACTTGCCGATACCGCCGGCGCGACGCTGACCCTGGTCCATGTCGTGCCGATCATGCCCCTGATGATGCTGGATACGGTGCCCGTAAGCTTTGAAGGCGAAGTGGCCGAAAAGGCCAAGGGCTCGCTCGCCGATCTCGCCCGCACGGTACTGCTGCCGGGCGGCCAGGTGCAGAGCGTGGTGCGGATCGGCGGCATCTACCACGAAGTTCTGGCCATCGCCGAGGAACAGAAGGCCGATCTCGTGGTGGTCGGTTCACACCAACCGAGTGTCGCCACCTATCTGCTCGGCTGCAATGCGAGCGCCATCGTACGCCATTCCGGCTGCTCTGTGCTGGTCATCCGTGAGGAGAAGCCGCACGCCGAGGAAACCACCGACGATGTGTCGCCGCATTTCGCCTCGGTCGACGATGCCATGCGGGCAGCCTGGGAAGCCGACAAGCTGCATTGAAGCGCGAGACGGCGCCGTTCCTGATGGATTAGGCCTCTGCCTCATAAAAAAGGCGCAGCGAGGCCGCGAAGGCCACAGCCTGTCCCGGGGCGTCGGGCTCTCAGGCGCCGCAGGACGCCATGGCGTCGTCGAGCGTTTTCGAGGCGTCTTCGGTCGGGATCGCTTCCGATCGACCGACCGGCTCACCGGCCTTGTCGAGCACGGCGACGGTGAGATTGCCGCTCCTGCGCAAATCCCTGACATCCTTGGCGGCGAGCAGGGCGGCAACGCTCTGTTCGCCATTTCCGGCCGCCTCTACGCTGTCTATCGCAATCTGGCGCCCGGCAATTCTAAGCGATCGCGCCGAGACGGCAGCAGCCCGCATACGTTCGAGATCGAGCGGCGCCAGGGCCTTGAAGGATAGTTCGAGGCGCGCCGTCTTGCTGTCGCGGCAGGCGAGGGCGACACGGAACTGCTCGCTGGCGAATTCCGCGGTTGCCGGCAGGCCCGCGGCCTGGATGAGGGTCCAGCGGCCGTGGCCGGCCGGCGGGATGCCCGGCGAGGCCTTGAGCCCCACGCTCGGCTTGGCGACAGCGGCCATCGGCTGGTCGTTCCCCCTGCCGTTGAGCAGGCTCGAGGTCGTAACGGGTTCATCGGAGGCCGGCAGCAGGGTCGTGGCGACCCCGACCGGGATCCACTGGCTTTCGGGCAGTACGTCGAGGCTGTTGAAGGGGGTGCGCAGGGTAGTGGTGAAGAACGCTTCGTTCACCCCCAGAGTCTTGACGAAATCATAGACACTGACGACCTCGCGACCATAGTCACGCACGATCTGGCCCATTTCGCGGGCATCGAAGCTTTCGCCATCGGTGAATTGCGGCGAGAACTGGTGCACGCCGACCTTCGAGCCCGGCACGACGAAACGCGCTGTACCGCCCAGCATCACCATGGTGCAGGCCGAGAAGCAGCCGGCCTGATTGAAGACCGGCTGGCCGCGCTGAAGGCGGGCCTGGCCGATCACGGTCGTCCATCCGGCCTTGCGGATGCGGCGCCCCATGATCAGGGCAGGCTGCACCTTGCCGCCGATCGACTCGAAAGCGATGATGACCTTCGTCGCATCGCTTGGTGGTAATTGCCCGTCCGCAGGTTCCGCCGGCAGCACACCGCTCAGGCGGTTCTGCGAGAGGAAGACGGCAAAATTTCGCGAGGTTTCGTCGACGATCTGGCCCGAGGCATTGATCACCACGCATCCCGGACAGGATTTGCCGGAGGCAATGATGCTGAATTGCATGGGCTGCGAATCGTCGCCTGCCTGGACCGTGCCGGTTGCTGCGAGCAGGGCGAGAACCGCGAGGCTGGCCGGTTTGCCCGGCCGTGGCATGAATTGTTTCGCAATGGCGGTTGCCTGGCGCAAATCCACGGCCTCTCCGATCCCGTACACAACACTTGGGTGGCAGCTTTCATGGCCGCAAGCGCTGCTTCGTTGCAAGGGTGAAATCGGCGAAATTGCCTTGAATCATGAGACGGTTGGTCGGCGTGACAATCCTGCCACAGCCATCGCTCCTCAAAATTGTGCTGGGGGCTCGATGTGCTTTTTCGCGCGTTCGATGTGTTAACAAAAGGTGATACTCTGTGAAGGTGCATAAGACCGGTCGGGCCATGATGATGCGACGTTATATGTGGGGTCTTTTTCTGCTCGCCGGCCTGCTTGTCGGGGGCGAGGCTCTGGCGGCCCAGAAGGCGGCGCTGGTGATCGGCAACAGCGCCTATCGCTCGGTGACGCCTTTGGTGAACCCGGCCAATGACGCCAACGACATGGCGGCGGCGCTGGGGCGGATCGGCTATGCGGTGACCCTGGTCAAGGACGGCGACCTGGCGGCGATGAATGACGGGCTGAGGGCGTTCCTGCGCGATGCCGACCATGCCGACAGCGTGGTGGTGTTCTATTCGGGCCATGGCGTGCAGGTGAAGGGGCGCAACTACCTGGTGCCTGTCTCGGCCAAGATCTCGGACGAGCTCGATCTGGACACCCAGACCCTGTCGTTGGACAAGCTGCTGGAACTGGTCGACAGCGCGGCGCCGAAGGTGAAGATCGTGATCCTGGATTCGTGCCGGGACAATCCCCTGACGCGCCAGCTGACGCGGGGGGCGGGGACGCGCGGGCTGGCCCGCATCGATCTCGACGCCTCCTCGGCCAAGGGCACGCTGATCGCCTTCTCTACGGCGCCGGGTTCAGTGGCGCAGGACGGCAGCGGGCGCAACTCGCCCTTCACCACGGCGCTGCTCGCCCATATGGAGACGCCCGGCCTCGACATCCGCCAGATGTTCGGCCAGGTCAGGGCCGATGTCGACCAGTCGACCCAGGGCGGCCAGACCCCCTGGGTGAACGAGGCCATCATCGGTTCCTTCGCCATGGCCGGAAAGGTCGAGACACCGCAACCGGTCAAGGCGATAACGGTGGAACCTCAGGTCACGCCTCAACCGACGCCCCAGCCCGTCGTGGAGCCCCAGCCGCAGCCTGAATTCCAACAGCAGGCGGCGATCGAGCCGGCGGAACCCACGCCCGCACCCCGCAACAACCAGGTTGAATTCATCTTGCCGGATTCGGGGAGCAGGCGATTGAACTGGAACGATATTTCGGGCCTGTCGGGGCAGCAGTTGCGTCTGGCCCGCAACGAGATCTATGCGCGCCGCGGCCGCTATATGAAGGACACGCAATTGCGCGCCTATTTCTCCCAATTCTCCTGGTATCGTCCCTGGACCTGGAATGTCGAACTCAGCGCCGTCGAAAAAGCCAATGTCGCCCTGATCCAGCGCGCCGAGGCCGGTCAATGAGGAATGTCGTTCGGACCGGAACGCTGGCCCTCGCTCTGTCGATGGCTTTTGCATCGGCGGCGATGGCCGATCCCACCCTGGATACTCTGGTGGCGGCCTATCCTGATTTCATCGCGGGCTACGACGCCAAGGATCTCATTCTGAAGAATGGCCAGCATATCGCGCTTTCCGACGGCGCTGCCAACAAGACGCCGCAGCAGCGTATCGAGAAGGCCGATATCCGCGACATGTTCGTGATGCCCTATACGCTCGGGGCCCATTACAAGCAGCCGGCCACGCCGGCGGACGATCCTGGCCGCGCTCGCAACCAGGCGCTGTTCGATGCCATGTATGGCGATTGCACGAAGGGGCAGGTCAAGCTCAAGACCATTCAGTGGCTCCCTGGTTTGGGAGGCGGCACGCTGCGCGTGGCCACCGCCAATGGCGTTGCCGATCGGCTGGAGGCCGTCTCGCGCGATCTCGAAGCCCTCCCGGCTAAATTCCACGTCTATCTCAAGCCTTCGGCCGGAACCTTCAACTGCCGCGTGATCGCCGGCACGTCGCGCATGAGCATGCACGCCTATGCCGCGGCGATCGACATCAATGTGAAATTCACCGATTATTGGCGCTGGGGCGGGGCCAAGAAGGAGACGGACAAGGTTTCCTACAAAAACCGTATCCCGATGGAGATTGTCGAGGTTTTCGAAAAGCACGGTTTCATCTGGGGTGGAAAATGGTACCATTACGACACCATGCATTTCGAATATCGACCTGAAATCATAGCTTTGTCGAAGAACTCTAAGTGACTGATTGATGAAGCGCCTGATATTGCTGCGGCACGCGAAATCGGACTATCCCGACGGTGTTTCCGATCACGAGCGTCCCCTTGCGCCGCGGGGGCAGCGGGACGCCCCGCGCATGGGAAGGGAGATCGCCCGCCGCGGTCTGCAGCCCGACCATGTGATCGCCTCGACCGCACGCCGCACGCGCGAGACGCTGGCCCTGATCGAGGGCAGCCTGGGGCCGCACACGCTGCATTTCGAGCGGGCGATCTACGAGGCACCGCCGGAAACGATACTGCGCGTCATTCGGGCGGTGGCACCCGAGGTGCAGACCCTGCTGATCGTCGGCCACAATCCCGGCCTGGAACAGGTCGCGGCCTTCCTGACACGGGGGGCGGGGACGGCAGCCGATCCGCTCAGCGGCAAATTTCCGACCGCTGCCCTTGCCGTTCTCGACTTCGAACTCGATGATTGGGCCGGGATCGCCGGCCATCAGGCGACGCTGGCCTTGTTCCTCTCGCCGAAGATGCTGGACCGCTAGCACCCGTTTTGGGCTGATTGCCGTGCCCATGCAGATGATTGGAGGGAGCCGCTGATGCGATTGATCGGAAACCTGATCTGGTTCGTCTTCGGCGGCATCTTCCTGGGGATCGCCTGGTTTCTGCTCGGCCTGCTGGCCTTCATCACCATCGTCGGCATCCCCTGGGGGCGGGCCTGCCTGACGATCTCGAATTTCTGCTTCTTTCCGTTCGGGCGCGAGGCGATCAGCCGGCGCGAACTCTATCAGAGGGACGATATCGGTACCGGCCGCCTCGGCCTGATCGGGAATGTGATCTGGTTCGTCTTCGCCGGCCTGTGGCTGGCGATCGGCCATGTCTGCTCGGCGCTGTTCTGCTTCGTCACCATTATCGGCATTCCCTTCGGCATCCAGCACCTCAAGCTCGCCGGCATCGCCATAGCGCCAATCGGGCAGACCATCGTCTCCAGGGAGGTGGCTGAGGCTGCCCGGCGCAGTAGCGCGCAGGCACGGGTCGAGACGCTGCGGCGCCGGTAGAAAAAATGCCGATAGTGCCCTGTATAACAGGGCGTTAGTCGAACTCTTTCAGGAATTGGCTTACGCGGGCCAGGCCCTCGCGCAGGACAGTGCTGCCATTGGCATAGCCGATACGCAGATATCCCTCCATTTCCATGGCACTGCCGGGCGTGAACAGCACGCCGGTGCGCTCCAGCAGGCGGATGCAGAACGCTTCCGAAGCGATGGGAAGGTCGTATTTCAAGAGGGCCGTGGTGCCGGAGCGGGGCTTGATATAGCTGATCCGTGGCTCGTCCTTGACCCAGGCATCGAGGATGGCGAGGTTGCCGCGCACGATCGAACGGCTGCGCGCCAGGACCTTGTCGCGGTTCTCCAGCGCCATGGTGGCGAAATGATCGTCGATCATGCCGACGCTGATGGTGTTGTAGTCGCGATGGATGGAGACGGCGTGGATTAGGTCCACGGGACCCGCGATCCAGCCAAGGCGCAGGCCCGCGAGCGAATAGGCCTTGGACATGCTGGCGGTGCTGATGCCCTTCTCATAGAGATCCGCCATGGAAGCAGTGAAGCCGTCGCCTTCCTGGTCTATGCCGCGATAGACCTCGTCGCACAGCACATAGGCGCCGCAGGCGCGGGCGATGGCAGCGATCTCGCCGAGGAAGGCTTCGTCCATCAGCGCACCCGTCGGATTGTTGGGATTGTTGATGGCGATCAGCTTGGTGCCGGGCAAAGCGAGGCGGCGCAGTTCTTCGAGATCGGGTAGGAAGCCGTTCTCCTCGCGCAGTTTGAGGATCTGCACGTCGGCGCCGTAGCTGGCGGGAATGGAGTAATGCTGCTGGTAGGTCGGCAGCACCGAGATCACGCGGTCACCCGGCTCGACCAGGGTTTCGTGCACGAGGGCATTGGCACCGATCGCGCCATGGGCCACCACGATGTTCTCGATTTTCTGGCGGGCATAGGTCGCCGCGATGGCAGCCCGCAGGCGATCGCTGCCCTCGATGGCACCATAGGTCATCTTCATCGCCAGCAGATCATCGAGCGCGCTCTGGGGCTTGCCGGCAATCTCGAGCAATTGCGCGATCGTCAGCGATTCGACGCAGGTCTCCGCCAGATTGTGCGAACAATGGTTCTCATACCCGTTCATCCAGATCTCGACGCCGAAATTGCGAATCTTCATGACCGATTGCCGCCTTGCCTGTTGCGCATTATATTGCTCATCCATATGTGCATTATATTGCGCAGTCAAGGGATGAGAGTGGAATGGCGGATGTACTCGTCCATGTCGGGGCCAATGTCAGGCGTCTGCGCGCCGAGGCAGGCATGAGCCAGGCGGCGCTGGCGGAGGCCAGCGGCCTCAGTCGGAGGCTGATCGTGGCAGTGGAGGCGGGAGACGCCAACATCTCCCTGGCCAATCTCGACCGGCTGGCCGGCGTGTTGGGGGTGGACTTCGGGGCGATCGTCCGCGATCCAGGCCAGGCCGGCAACCAGCGTGTCGATCAGCTTGGCTGGCGTGGGATGCATCCCGACAGCCGTGCCACCTTTCTGGGAGCGGCACCGGCGCGGCGAGCGGCCGAACTCTGGACCTGGAGCCTGGGGCCCGGCGATCGCTATGACGCGCTGCCGGATGCCGAGGGCTGGCGCGAAATGCTCTATGTCGTCGAGGGCGTGCTGATCGTCGAGACGGCCGGCGGCGGTGAGGTCGTCGCGGCCGGTGATTTCCTGATCTTCGACAGTTCGCAATCCTATAGCTACGTCAATGCCGGGCAGGGCATCGTGCGCTTCGTGCGCAACGTGGTGTCGTGACACAATGTACCCAAGGTGCGGGCGAGACATCCGCCCCTTCACCGTCACGCATGCAGCGTTTTCGCCGACATGCTGGAATTTTGCCGCGCTTGCCCTTAAGTGATGCGGACCATGCCGCCACAAGCCTCCTCCTGGATGTCCGTGTTCGACGAAGCGCTGATCGCGGCCAAGAGTTTGGCGGGTTTTGCCGCGTCGAGCTTCAATCCGACGGTCCGCCTCGGCGTCACTGGCCTTTCGCGCGCCGGCAAGACTGTATTCATCACCGCCCTGGTGCAGGCCCTGGTCGAGGGAGGGCGCCTGCCGGTCTTCCGTGCCCAGGCCGAGGGCCGCATTGCCGGCTCCTCGCTGTCGCCGCAGCCTGACGACACCGTGCCGCGCTTCGACTACGAGGTTCATCTGGCCGATCTGGCCGGCCCGGCCCGGCGCTGGCCCGATTCGACGCGCCAGATCTCGGAACTGCGCCTGGTCATCGATTTCCAGTCGAACCGGCGCTTTGCCGCCGGCATGTCGCGCCTGACCCTCGATATCGTCGACTATCCCGGCGAATGGCTGCTCGACCTGCCGCTGCTCAACATGAGCTATGCCGAGTGGTCGGCGCAGACGATCGCCGCCAGCCGCGAGGGATCGCGCCTGGCCATTGCCGGCCCCTGGCACGAAATGCTGGCCAGGCTCGATCCGGCGGCTCCCGAAAACGAGGCCCTGGCGCGCGAGGCTGCCGCGCTGTTCACCGCCTATCTCAAGGCCGGACGCGACGAGCGTTTCGCCCTCTCGACTCTGCCGCCGGGACGCTTCCTGCTGCCGGGCGATCTGGAGGGGTCGCCGGCCCTGACCTTCGCGCCGCTCGATCTCTCCAAGGCGGGGGATATCAGGTCCGGCTCCTTGCATGCCATGATGGAGCGGCGCTTCGAGGCTTATAAGCACAAGATCGTGCGCCCCTTCTTCACGCATCACTTTGCCCGGCTCGACCGCCAGATCGTGCTGGTCGACGCGCTGTCCGCCCTCAATGCCGGCCCCCAGGCTGTGCATGATCTAGAAACCGCGCTGACTTCGGTGCTGTCGGCCTTTCGCGTGGGCGCGAACAGCTGGTGGTCGGCGATCTTCCGGCCGCGCATCCAGAAGATCCTGTTCGCCGCGACCAAGGCCGATCATCTGCATCACACCAGCCATGACCGTCTCGAGGCGATCCTGCGCAAGATGGCGGATGGGGCGATCGGGCGCGCGGCCTTTTCGGGCGCCAGCGTGGATGTGGTGGCGCTCGCCTCCATCCGCGCCACCAGGGAGGCCAGCGTCAAGCAGGGGCGCGAGAACCTGCCTTGCATCATCGGTACGCCCATGGCCGGCGAGCGCTCGGGGGACGAGGTCTTCGATGGTGAGGCCGAGATCGCCGTGTTCCCGGGCGAACTGCCCGAAGATCCCAATGCCGTGTTCTCGGGTTCCGGCTTCAACGGCCTCGAAAACCTCCGGGAAGGCGGGGTCGACTACCGTTTCATCCGCTTCCGTCCGCCCAGACTGGAAGACGGGCAGATCTTTCCCCATATTCGCCTGGACCGGGCGCTCGAATTCCTGATCGGCGACAAACTGGCGTGAGCGAATGAATACGGAACCCCGCAAGCCGCGTGCCTTCCGCCTCGACGATCCCAATGTGGTGATGGCCGATACGCCGGTGGCGGCGGCGATGCGGCGCGGCCATGTGGTGGTGACGCCTGAACCGGAGGCCTTCGAGCAAGAGGCTGCCGAAGTCGCGCCGCAGCGGCCGCGCCGTTCGCGCTGGGGCACCTTGTTCTGGTCGGCCGTGGGCGGACTGGTCTCTCTCGCCGTCGGCCTGTCGCTGACCAAGCTGATCGACGACCTCTTTTCCTATGCCGGCTGGCTCGGCTGGCTCGGCGCCGCCCTGACGGGGTTGGCGGTTCTGGCTTTCGCTGTCATTGCCATCCGGGAAGTCATCGGCCTGATGCGGCTGTCGCGCATCGAGCATCTGCACGACAGGGCATTGCTGGCCATTGCCAAGGATGACCGCGATGCAGCGCGCGGTCTGTCGCGCGATCTCGTCAAGCTCTATGCCGCCAACCCGCGCATGGCCAGGGCCCGCGCGGCGGTGGAGGCGGCCGCCGGCGATATCGTCGACGGCGCTGATCTGATCAGGGTCACCGAGCGCGAACTGATGGGACCGCTCGATGCCGAAGCCCAGCGGATCATCGCCGATGCGGCCAAGCGGGTGTCGCTGGTCACCGCCGTCAGCCCTCGTGCTTTGGTCGACATGTTTTTCGTGGGTGCTGAGACGTTGCGGGTGATCCGACGGCTCGCGACCCTTTATGGCGGCCGGCCGGGCGGCCTCGGCATGATGCGCCTGCTGCGCCATGCCCTCGGCAATCTCGCCATCACCGGCGGCATGGCCGCCGGTGATTCCCTGATCAGCCAGGCGCTCGGCCACGGCCTGGCTTCGCGTATATCGGCCAAATTGGGGGAAGGCGTCCTGAACGGCATCCTGACGGCCCGCCTTGGACTTGCGGCCATGATGGCGAGCAGGCCGATGCCCTTCGATGCCTTGCCCAGGCCGGGCGTGACGGACGTCGCCGGAGGCCTCATTCTAAAGAGCAAGGAGGACACGGCCGGCTAAGCCATGTGCACAACTTTATCGTTTTCAACGAATCGGTGACAACGAAGAGCATTGTCGTGACGCGTCACTGCGACTATAGACCTCTCGCCCAGTAGCGGAGTGTTGGGATTCTTACATGACTTCATTGAGTGTAGATACCAATTATCGGCCGACTGACGACGAGCCTTTCATGAACGAGCGTCAGCGGGACTATTTCCGGCGCAAGCTCAATGCCTGGAAGCTCGACATCCTGCGCGAAGCGCAGGATACCATCGCCAATCTGCAGGCCGAGAACGAGAACCACCCCGATCTAGCCGATCGTGCCTCTTCGGAAACGGATCGTGCCATCGAACTGCGAGCCCGGGATCGCCAGCGTAAGCTGATCTCGAAGATCGACGCGGCCCTTGCCCGCATCGATGACGGCTCCTACGGTTATTGCGAAGAAACGGGCGAACCGATCTCTCTCAAGCGTCTCGACGCCAGGCCGATCGCGACCTTGTCGCTGGAAGCCCAGGAGCGGCACGAGCGCCGTGAGCGCGTCTATCGCGACGACTAGAGCATTTGCGGCCTGGTGAAGCCCACCGGGATACGCAGAGGCTTGTCGGAGCGAGGAGGTGGAGCAGGGAAGCGTTTTTAAAGAATGCGCCAGGCTCCGGAGATTTTTGACGACTGCCGGCCTTCTCAGCCCCATCAGGAGATGGAGTTGAGAAGGCCGGCATTTTTGTTTTCGGCGGGTGCCGAGGATCGGCGCTCCCCAGAGCGTTTTGCGATTTGGCGGAATCATCGGGTCTCGCGGAGACGCTGCGAAACAGGGCGTCAGTGCAGGACGCGCTCATGTTCGAACGTATGGCCCTGGGCGTTTTCATGCGCCATGGCGCCGCCTTGACTTTCGGCAGCGGCTCGGCTGCATATGCGGCCATGATCCTATCCCGCCACTTCCCATTGCTGCGGCAATGTCTGGCTGCCTTGCTGGCCCTTGGGCTGCTGCTCAACGGCATGGGCGGTTCGCTCGCCAGCGAGGAGGGCCGGGGAGGCGCGGCAACCGTCGTCATCGCCGGGACGGTGGTCACCATCTGCCAGTTCGGCGATGCGGATGCCGGCGGCAAGGCCCATGGTGGCCATTCCTGTGACCAGTGTGCACTTCGCCTGGCGCCGGCTCTGCCGCAGGTCCAGGCGGTCGCCAGCGTCATCCGCTTTCCGCAGGTCGTCAGGTTCCGCCCCTCGCAGGGCTTTTTCGCGGCGACCAGGCAGGATCGCAGGCCCGTCTGGCCGCGCGGACCGCCGATAGGCTGAACGGTTCACCGCCTTCACCCTTCCTCCTCCGCAGCCTGTGCAAGGCTGCTCGATTCCGTTCAGGTTTTCCCATGAAACTCGTTCCGTTCTTCGGCACCCGGATTTTCGGTGTTCTGGCGCTCGCCTCCACGCTCGCCTCCGGGGCCTTGGCCCATGACTACAAGGCCGGCACGCTCCAGATCGCCCATCCCTGGACCCGTGCCACCCCGCAGGGAGCGCCGGTCGCCGGTGGCTACACCATCATCGAGAACACCGGTGACCAACCCGACAAGCTGGTCGGCGGCAGCTTCTCGGCCGCAGCCGGCTTCTCGATCCATCAGATGTCGAACAAGGACGGCGTCATGAAGATGTCGCCCGTCGAAGGCGGGCTGGAAATTCCGGCCCATGGCAAGGTTGAACTCAGCCCGTCAGCCTTCCATCTGATGTTCACCGGGCTCAAGCAGCAGCTCAAGCCCAACCAGTCCATCGACGGCACGTTGGTGTTCGAGAAGGCCGGCACGGTGCCGGTGAAGTTCAAGGTCGAAGCCATTGGCGCCAAGCAGCCGGCCGAAGCCGACCACAGCAACCATTGAGGCGGGAGGTGTTCATGACCCTCAAATCCAGTCGTCTCCAACTGGTGGTTCTCGTGGCGCTGCTCGCCGTGCTGGCGGCCGCGGGCGTGCTGGCCCTGCAAAGCATGGGCGGCAAACCGACGGCCCAGTCCAGCTTCATCGGTGGTGATTTCAGCCTGACCAATCAGGACGGCAAGCCGGTGACACAGGCCACTTTCCTGGGCAAGCCCACCGCTTATTTCTTCGGCTACACCAATTGTCCCGATGCCTGCCCGACGACCTTGACCGACATGACGGACAGATTGAAGGCGCTGGGGCCGGATGGGGACAAGTTCAACGTCGTCTTCGTTTCCGTGGACCCGGCCCGCGATACGCCGCAACTGCTCAAGACCTATCTGGAGAGCTTCGATCCGCGCATCACCGCCGCCACAGGCACCCCCGAGCAGGTGGCCGACATCATCAAGAAGTTCCGCGTCTACGCCAAGAAGGTTGGGGAAGGGGACGGCTATACCTTCGATCATTCGACGGCCGTCTACATGATGAACGCCAAGGGCGAACTGGTGACGCTGATCGACTATCAGGCGCCCCGTGAGGAGGCGCTGGACAAGATGCGCCGCGCGCTCGCCTCGTGAGCAGGATTGTCTGGTTCGGCCTGGCCGCGGCACTCGGTGGTGTCGCGGTCGGGACTTTCATTGCCTTGCGCTCGGTCGGCGAGGTTGCTCCGCCCCCGTCGCCTGCCCAGGCGATTGCCGATATCCGCCCGCCGGAAGCGACCTTCGCCCCGGTGTTCGAACCCTGCGCCCACTGCCACCAGATCGGCCGCGGGGCCCGTTCGGCTACCGGACCGATCCTGCAGGGGCTCGCGGGCCGCAAGGCCGGCACGCTGCCGGGCTATCCCTTCTCGCCGGCCATGCAGGCGAGCGGGTTGACCTGGGACGCCGCCACCCTCGATGGCTTCATCGCGGCACCGCAGGCGGTGGTGCCGGGAACCCGGATGATCTATGCCGGAATGGACGATGCCGATCGGCGCAGGGCTCTGGTCGAGTTCATTCTGAAAGCCGGCTCGGGCTCCTGAGGGTCCAATCCGTAAATCGATTCACCAAATGGTTGCATTTGAACCAGCCCCTTGCGCGATGGGCGTGCAGACGCCATCATCATAGGCGGGGCTGGTCGTCCCTTGTCGGGATTCTCCCCCAAGATCAAGACGCTGCAGGCGCACGTTCAGTCTGAGGAGAGTACCCATGACCGTTGCACAGATCCTGAAGGGCAAGGGCCGCGACATCGTCACTCTGTCGCCGGACGCAACCATTGCCGACGCTTCCCGGACGCTCGCCGAAAAGCGCATCGGCGCGGTGTTGATCACCAACAAGAACGGCAGCATCGCCGGCATCCTGTCCGAGCGCGATATCGTGCGCGCGCTCGCCAAGGCCTCGGCCGAGGGGTTCGACCATCCCGTATCCAAGCATATGACGGCCAAGGTCGAGACCGTTCATGAGCAGGATACCATTCCCCACATCATGGAAAGGATGACGGCCGGCAAGTTCCGTCACATGCCGGTGGTCGAAAATGGCCTGCCGGTCGGCATCGTCTCGATCGGTGACGTGGTGAAGTTCCGCCTGGCCGAAATGGAGGCGGAAGCCAAGGCGATGCGTGAATATATTACGGCCTGATCTTAAAGTATTTTATGAGCGGGCGCCGTGGCGGATTGTGCGGCACGGTGGAACGAAAAGTCTGGTCAAAGAGCGTTCGTTGTGGACGCGCTTTGCTCCGGGAGCGTCAGGCGATCTTTTTGGGCAGGAGAGGCTGGGTCAGGCTCTCCCGCATGATCTCGCTCAGCCGGTCCGTGGCCGCATTGTGCTGAGCCTGCGTGCGATGCAGCAGCAGCGGCAGTGTCGGCAATCGCGCCGGCAGGCCGCTTTCCTCGCCAAGCACGGCAAGATGGCTCGGCAGGCCGATCTCGGTGCGCAGGGTCACGCCCAGTCCGCTTGAGATCGCCGCCCAGAGACCGGCGAGACTGGTGCTGGTCACCGCGATGCGCCAGGCAATGCCGGCGCGGTCGAGCACCTCGGTTGCGACGCTGCGGAACAGGCAAGGGGCCTCGAACATCACCAGCGGCAAAGGTTCATCCCGCTTCGTCAGCCGGTCGCCGAAGCGCTGCCCGGACAGGCCATCACGAAGGCCGATCCAACGCATGGCGATATCGGCGAGATGCTCGCCGGCCATGGCGGCTGGGGCCTGCCTCGTCTGGTCTCCCCAGGCGATGGCGAGGTCGAGCTCGGCACTGGCGATGCGTTTCAGCAGATCGGCATTGCGGGCAAGGCGGGTTTCGATGCGCGTCCTCGGATGGGCCCGCGCGAAACGGCCGAGGATTTGCGGCAGCAGCGTCTCTCCCAGATCTTCCTGCACGCCGAAGCGCACATGGCCGGCAAGATCTGCTCCGCTCAGGGCCGAGACCGCCTCGTCATTGAGGGCGAGCAGGCGGCGCGCATAGGTCAGCAGCGTTTCACCCGCCTCGGTGAGCGCCAGGCCGCGGCCGGCCCGGCGGAACAAGGCGGTGCCCGCTTGTTCTTCCAGCTTCTTGAGCTGGGCGCTGACCGCGGAAGTGGACCGGCTGAGATGGTCCGCGGCGCGGGCATAGCTGCCCAGTTCGATGCCCGTGACGAAGCTGCGCAGGACATCGATGTCGAAATTGACCAGGCGCATGAAAATTGTCCCGATTTTCAGGATGTATTATCAAATATTTCCTGATTTTCAGGACGAATATGCAGTGACATGATGGACGGGTCAAGGCAGCAGGCCTTGGCGTTGAGGACATCCGTCATGCCTTTCGCCCGCATTTCACTCCGCAAGGGGAAATCCCCTGATTATCTCCGCGCCCTGTCGGACAATCTGCATCGCGCCCTGGTCGAAGCCTTCGAGGTTCCACTGGCCGACCGTTTCCAGATCATCGAACAGCTCGATCCGGAGGCGCTGGTCTACGATCGCGGCTATTTCAGCGGTGAGCGTTCCGACGATTTCGTGCTGATCGCCATCACGGCCGGGCGCCCGCGCAGCACGGCGGTGAAGCAGCAATTCTACCGGCGCCTGGTGGAACTGCTCACTCAGGCGCCGGGACTTCGGCCCGACGACATCATGATCGTCGTCACCACCACCGAGCGCGACGGCTGGTCCTTCAGCAATGGCCTCACCCAGATGGTGGAAGAGGTGCCGGCATGAGCGGGCCGGGCCTTCCCGGCGAGATGACCGTGATCCGGGCCGGCGAGGCGATAGAGACTGCACCGGCGGGTATCGCGTCCGCGCCCTTCCGGGTGCAGCATCTGATCGCGGGTGTGCGGGATGGCGAGCCCACGGCCATGCGAGCCACGCTGGATCCGGGTGTGCGCACCCATTGGCACAGCCATCCCCGTGGACAATTGCTGCTCGCGGTGAGCGGCAGTGGCCTTGCGCAGCAGCGCAATGGCCCGATCATCGAACTCGACCCCGGCGATGCGGTCTGGTTCGCGCCCGGCGAGTTGCATTGGCATGGCGCGGGCGAAGCCGATGCCTTCGTCTATGTCAGCGTCCAGGCTGTGCAGGATGGCCGCGCCGTGCAGTGGCACGAACCGGTGTGAGGAGTTTCGAATGGAAGCGATGCATTATGCCATCACCTTGCCGGCCGATTACGACATGGCGATCATCCGCGCCCGGGTGGCCAGCAAGGGCCCGCTGCTCGACAATTTTCCGGGGCTGGGACTCAAGGCCTATCTGATCCGGGAAAAAGGTGTTCACGGCGCGGCCGTCAACCAATATGCCCCCTTCTATCTGTGGGCCGCGCCTGAAGGCATGGGCCGCTTCCTGTGGGAAGGCGGGGGCTTTGCCGGCCTCGTCTCCGCCTTCGGCCGTCCGTCGGTACGGCGCTGGGCTGGGGTCTCGTGTCTGTCCGGCCCGGAATCCCTGTCAGAGGCACGTTTTGCGACGCTTCGAGAGCAGAGGATGGAGGCCGAGATCGATCCGGCCGGCGACATTGCGCAAGCGCGCGAGCGCTTGGCTCTCGAAGCGGCCAGGGATGGGAGCTGCCTGTCGACCCTCGCGGTCGACCCCACGGATTGGACGCTGGTGGTCTTTCAACTGTGGGCGTGCGAGCCGCCTGAAGAGGCAGGAACCATCTATCAACTGCTGCATCTGTCCCGTCCCGGCGTCGACGGGTTGATCGCACCCTGATGACGACGACCGTCCTCCAGGCGTCGCGTTGAGATCCAGAGGCTTGTGCGGGATGGAGGGCGCTATGCCAGCGCTTCCATGGTCTCCTTGATGTCGTCGAGGGACTTCAAGGCGGCTTCGGCACCCATGTCGATCGCCTCGGCGGCGCGATGGAAGTCGAAGGGCGAGATGCGGCCGAGGCGCGGCCCGATCGAGACATCGGGCGGGTCGCCGGCCAGCCGCGAGCGGGAGATGCGGTCCTGGGTGATGTTGAAGGCCTCCATCATCACCGTGTGGATGCCGGGCGAGTTGCGGCGTTGGCGCGTTTCGCGCGATCTGGCGAAACCGAAGCGACGCCGGACCATCGAGGTGGCGGCACCGAAACCATTGCGCTTGGGCACGGGTGGGTCGTCCATTTCCATCGAGGTGGCCCCGAATGTATGGATGACGCCGCCGCGGCCTGTCAGTTCGCCATTGAGATTGACGGCGATTACCGCCCGGGCGCCGAGGGCGCGCGCGGCGGAGACGGGCACGGGATTGACCAGTGCACCATCCATCAGCCAGCGCCCGCCGATGCGGACGGGCTCGAAAATGCCGGGCAGGGCATAGGAGGCGCGCATGGCGGTGACCAGATTGCCGCGCGTCAGCCAGATTTCGTGGCCCGGCCCGATTTCGGTGGCGATCGCGACGAAGGGAATGCGCAGACTTTCGATCTGCACGCCGTCCAGGCCATTCTGCAGGAGCAGGGCCAGCTTGGTGCCGGACATCAGGCCGCTGCCGCCGAAATTCAGATCGAGAAAATTGAGGACCCGGCGCTTGGTGAGACTGCGGGCCCAGTCCTCGATGTCGTCGAGCCTGCCGGCAATGTAGCAGCCACCGACCACCGCTCCGATCGACGTACCCGCGATCACGTCGATGTCGTAGCCCGCTTCCACCAGCACGCGGATCACGCCGATATGGGCGAACCCTCGTGCGGCACCGCCACCGAGCGCAAGCCCCAGAACGGGGCGCGGCGGCTTGACGATTTCGTTCTGCGGAGGCGGAGACAATTCCGCCACGTTACCCTGACCTCGCCACGGCAAACTCTGAAACATGATGCATTCCTGACCCAAGAAATACGCCACTGGAACCAATAAGGATATGGGGACTCCAGCGAGACCGAACAGGATGGAGTCCTGAATGACGCTACAATAGCACGTGATCGGGGGATTGGCCCTGTATCATAAGGTCTACGACTTGCTCCGAATCAGGCATTTTCGGTAAGTCAACCGCATGGATGAGATGGACGATCCGCCGGAAGGCGATGGAGTCAGGACGGTCAATCTGCGCGCCGAGCTCGAGCAGCGCTACCTTGCCTATGCACTCTCGACAATCACGCAACGAGCCCTGCCGGATGCGCGCGACGGCCTGAAGCCGGTGCATCGGCGCATCCTGCATGCCATGCGCCTGCTGCGCCTCGATCCCGACCAGGCCTTCAAGAAATGCGCTCGCGTGGTGGGCGATGTCATCGGTAAGTTCCACCCGCATGGCGACCAGGCCGTCTACGACGCGCTGGTGCGCCTGGCGCAGGATTTCGCCCAGCGTTATCCGCTGGTGGACGGGCAGGGCAATTTCGGCAATATCGACGGCGACAATGCCGCCGCCTACCGTTACACCGAAGCGCGCCTGACCGAGGTCGCCACCCTGATCCTAGAAGGGATCAACGAGGACGCGGTGGACTTCCGCGCCACCTATAATGGCGAGGACGAGGAGCCGGTGGTGATGCCCGGCGCCTTCCCCAATCTGCTCGCCAATGGCGTGCAGGGCATCGCGGTGGGCATGGCCACCTCGATTCCCCCGCATAATGCCTATGAGCTCTGCCAGGCGGCGCTGCATCTGATCGACAATCCCCAGGCTTCGACCGCCGACCTCCTGCAATTCGTCAAGGGGCCGGATTTTCCCACCGGCGGCATCTGCGTCGAAAGCGCCGGCTCGATGCAGGAAAGCTACCGCACCGGCCGTGGCGGCTTTCGCGTGCGGGCACGCTGGCACAAGGAGGATCTGGGGCGGGGAACCTGGGTGATCGTGATCACCGAGATTCCCTGGCTGGTGCAGAAGGGCCGCCTGATCGAAAAGCTTGCCGAGCTCCTCGATGAGCGCAAGCTGCCGCTGGTTGGCGACGTACGCGATGAATCGGCCGAGGATGTGCGCATCGTCATCGAGCCGAAGTCGCGCAATGTCGACGAAGCCGTGCTGATGGAATCGCTGTTCAAGCTCTCCGAGCTCGAAAGCCGGATTTCCCTCAACATGAACGTGCTGGTCGATGGCCAGGTGCCGCGCGTGCTCTCGCTGGGCGAAGCGCTGCAGCAATGGCTGAGCCATCGCCGTAACGTGCTGATCCGGCGCTCCAAGTTCCGCCTCGCCGCCGTGGAAAGGCGCATGGAGGTCCTGGCCGGCTATATCATCGCCTACCTCAATCTCGACGAGGTGATCCGCATCATCCGCTACGAGGATGAGCCGAAGGACGAATTGATCAAGGCCTTCGACCTGACCGACGTGCAGGCCGAGGCGATCCTCAACATGCGCCTGCGCAATCTGCGCAAGCTCGAGGAGATGGAACTCAAGCGCGAACACGACGATCTCGCCAAGGAGAAGGCCGGCATCGAGAAGCTGCTCGCCTCCGAGGCGCTGCAATGGAAGACGGTGGGCTGGCAGGTCAGCGAAGTCGCCAAGAAGTTCGGCCCGGACACGCCGCTTGGCAAGCGCCGTACCGACATCGATGCCTCGAAGGCAGGCACCATCGATCTGTCGGCGGTGGCCGAGGCGATGGTCGAACGCGAGCCGATCACCGTGATCGTTTCCGAAAAAGGCTGGATCCGGGCCCAGAAGGGCCATCTCAGCGATCTCTCGGGCCTCAGCTTCAAGGCCGACGACCGGCTCAAGCTCGGCTTCCAGTCCGAGACGACGGCCCGGCTCCTCATCCTCGCCACCAATGGCAAGGTCTACACGCTGGAGGCTTCCAAGCTCCCGGGGGGCCGCAGCATGGGCGAGCCGATCCGCCTGATGGTCGATATCGACGAGGGGGCCGACGTGGTCGACGTGTTCGCCTATCAGGGCGGGCGACGGTTGCTGATTGCGGCGACCGACGGACGTGGCTTCCTGGTGCCCGAGGACGATATCCTGGCCAATACCCGCAAGGGCAAGTCGGTGCTGAATGTCGATGCGCCGGCGGAAGCCAAGCTGATCGTGCCCGCCATCGGCGACACGGTCGCCGTGATCGGCGAGAATCGCAAGATGCTGGTCTTCCCGTTGCACCAGATCACCGAGATGTCGCGGGGCAGGGGCGTCAGGCTACAGAAATACAAGGACGGCGGACTTTCCGACGTGCGTGTGTTCGACAAGGCGCAGGGACTGACCTGGAGTGATTCCTCGGACCGGACCTGGACCGTCACCGACCTGGTCGAATGGACTGGCAATCGCGCCGATGCCGGGCGCCTGCCACCCAAGGGCTTCCCCAAGAACAATCGGTTCACGGGCAAGTAGCAGTGGGGCGCCTGCTTCTGGAGCGCTTTGCGATTTGACGGGATCACGTCACGTCGCCAGGACGGACATTCGAGCGCCGGACACTCAGTCCAGCAGCGATGTCACGCGATCGAGAAAGCTCTCGATGTCGTCCGGGCTCGTGTCGATGGACATCGGCCTGTCGGCGCTGGGCCAAAGGCATCCGCGAGTCAGGTAGACCCCTTGTTGCTCCAGCACGTCGCTCAAGCGCATCTGGACGGCGTTCCAATGCCCGATACAGCCGACGACGGTGCCCGGCCCGGCAAAGACCGAGCCATGCAGGGCCGAGCCATATTCGCCGATGAGGGCGCTGGCCTGCGACAACGTTGCAATCTGGTCGGACAGGTTCAGTTCCTCGGGACGGATGACGTCGAAACCGCGTCGCCTGGCCTGCTGCTCAAAGAAGTCCCGCTGCCTGAAAGGCCGATTGGCCGAGGGGCCGGGACCGCCTCGTGAAAGGCAGAGGCGCCGGTGGGCCGGCGCCGAAGCCGGTACCAGCGACCGGTAGAATTCACGAAGATAGGGGTGGAAAGTATATTCGCCGGAAAAGCAGAATGTCGGTACCACCGCGCGCGCGAAGAGCAGGCGCTCCCGTCCCGGTGTGTAACGCAGGATTGCTTCCCGAGGCACGTTGCAGGCCGACAGTAGCAAATCCTCGACCCAGGACGGCGTGTCATGGGGCAGCGGGATGACCCATTTTTCACGCAGCGATGCCAGGAACTGGCTGGCAATGGGTATCCGCGGCAGGAATTCGACCAGCCAATGGCCCCAGATGGTATATCCCGGGCCGGCCACGACGAGAGCGGGGCGGTCTATGGGTCTGGCCGCCGTCTCGCTGAAACGCGAGGCAAAATTCGTGTCGGCGCGGGCCGTGGACAAGGCGACGTTGGTCGACAGATTGGCATCGTCGATGACCTGGCCGCCATGGACGAGGATGCCGGGACGCCAGACCTCGACGTCGCGCAGCAGGAAGCAACCGATCGGGTCGACCGTAGCCCGCGGCTTTTTCCAATGCAGAGCGTGGACCCAATCGTCCTTGCCGCCTTCGCCCAACATATGCGCGGGACGGGCCGCCGCCGCTTCCTGGGAAGAGCGAAATTCGAGAAAGCCGTTCCATGCCTGCGCGGCTGCCTCGTCGGGAAGCGAAACGGCCAGGGCGGATATCGGAACCGTGGCAAGGCTCATGATGCGCTGCCCTCACGGCAAGGAAGTGGCTTTGAATGAGGAACTCACGGTGGAGGACATGGGATCCCTTTCCGCAAGGACAATCAACCCGATCTGAATGCATGCTGAACAAAGGGTTAAAAAATAGCGACTTTCTGCCGCTGCCATTGCCACAATTACGCCCGTCGTTTCCGGGATTGTCGCAGCCATCTTGCCTTGCATTGCCCTGCAGGGCGCAACCCCGGGCGTTCTTCCGGGACGTGTGGTTCTCGACATGACGATTGCAAGAAAAGCACTTTTACCCGTCCTTGCCCTTCTGGTGATCGGGGGGGCGGCCCAGGCCCAGGAGTGGGGCTATCCTCCGGACGACGGCTATTATCAGGACGATGGCGTCTCCCGTCCGCGCCAGTGGCGGGATCCCCAGCCGACCTACCGGGCGGATCGGAACTTCGAGGAGCCTTACGACTATCAAGAGGATCCCTATGGCTATTATGGCGACCAGGATGGCGATGTGACGCCAGGCCGGCGCCCGCAGCGCCAGGCCTCGATCGATCCGAACAGCATCTCGCCCAATCTCGATTCCGGTACCAAGGACGATGGGCAGGCCATGCTGGCGCAGTCCCCGATCCCGCGCACGGTGGTGCCGTTCTCGGGCTACAGCCCCGGCACCATCGTGATCTCGACCAAGGAGAAGCGGCTCTATCTCGTGCAGGACGACGGCACGGCGCTCCGGTATGGCATCGGCGTCGGCAAACAGGGCTTCACCTGGAAAGGCACCGAAACCATCAGCCGCAAGGCTGAATGGCCGAGCTGGACGCCGCCCAAGGAAATGATCGCCCGCCGTCCCGAACTGCCCGATCATATGGAGGGCGGCCTCAACAATCCGCTGGGGGCGCGTGCGCTCTATCTGGGGTCCACGCTCTATCGCATTCACGGCACCAATGAGCCGAATACCATCGGCCGGGCGGTGTCCTCCGGTTGCATTCGCATGGCCAACCCGGATGTAATGGACCTCTACCAGCGGGTGGGGGTCGGCACCACGGTGGTGGTGCTCTGACGCCTTGTTTGGACGTGTCACGGCGATGCCCGACGTCACCGTCGGGTCGCCCGACCTGCCAGACAACCGCAGAGGATGCCGGCGAATCCGCCCCGACGTGCCTGCCCTCTCGTGGTTTGCTACGATCCGATCATGACGATACCGAATCTGATCACCATCCTGCGTTTTTGCCTGGTGCCGCTGGCGGTGCTGTGCATCACCTCGGGGGCATGGGGCTGGGCGTTCGTCACCTTCCTGGTTGCCGGCGTTTCCGATGGCGTCGATGGCTTCATCGCCAAGCGCTTCGACATGCGCAGCGAATTGGGGGCCGTGCTCGACCCGCTGGCGGACAAGGCCCTGCTGGTTTCGATCTTCGTCACGCTGGGGATCGTCGGTGTGGTGCCTGCCTGGCTGGTTATCCTCGCCGTCTTCCGCGATTTCATGATCATCGGCGCCGTGCTGGTGTCCTGGGTCATGAGCCAGCCGGTACAGATCGCGCCGCTGATGCTTTCCAAGCTCAACACCGCGGTACAGATCGCTTTTGTGGCGCTCGTGCTGTTCGCCAAGGGCACTGGATGGCCTTTTCCTTTCCTGATCGAAGTGGGTTCCATCCTGGTCACGCTCTTGACCATTGCCTCGGCTGCCGCCTATCTGCGCCAGTGGCTCAACCATATGGCCGGATGAATATTCCGGCCGCGGAAGGCCATCCGCCATCTCAGCCGTCCCGGACGAGGCTTGCTTGGCCGGGGAGAACGGTGTGGATCGAGCTTCAGGAGCGAATGGATGAGCCTCCAACGGCAGGTATTCTTCTGGCTCGGTGCGTTGGCCCTGTTCATCGCGCTGATCTGGCTACTCCAGGGCATGGTATGGCCCTTTGTCGCCGGCCTGGCGATCGCGTATTTCCTCGATCCCGTCGCCGACAGGCTTGAGAGGCTGGGACTGCCCCGTTGGGCAGCCGCCTCCCTGATTCTGCTCGGCTTCATCTTCCTCATCGTGCTGGCGATCCTCCTGCTGGTGCCGATGCTGGGCGAGCAGTTCAACGGCTTGCGCGAGAGGCTGCCGAGCATCGTGGCCTCCATGCAGCGCATTCTGGGCGAACTCAACCAGAGCTGGCTCGGGGGCTTGCTTACCGAACGGCTGCAGGACATCCAGAAGTCGCTCGGCGACTATGTCGGGCAGGGGGCCCAGGTCCTTGCCACCTTCGTCTCCTCGCTCTGGTCGGGCAGCCAGGCTGTCATCGGGGTGGTCAGCATCCTGATCGTCACGCCGGTGGTGGCTTTCTACATCCTGCTCGACTGGGATCATATGGTGGCGCGTGTCGACAGCTGGCTGCCGCGTGACCATGCCGACGCCATCCGCGGCATCTTCCGCGACATCGATGCCGCCATCGCCGGCTTCGTGCGCGGCCAGGCGACGGTCTGCTTCCTGCTTGGTCTGTTCTACGGCTCCTGCCTGACCTTTCTCGGTGTCAGCTTCGGCTTCCTCATCGGGCTGTGCACCGGTCTGGCCTCCTTTATCCCTTATGTCGGTTCCATACTTGGTTTCGTGGTCAGCGTCAGCGTGGCACTGGTCCAGGTTTGGCCAGATTGGCATTTGCCGGTCTATGCCGCCCTGGTCTTCGTGGCAGGGCAGATTCTCGAAGGCTATGTGCTCTCGCCACGCTTGGTCGGCGGTTCGGTCGGGCTGCATCCGGTCTGGCTGATGTTCGCCCTGCTGGCCGCCGGCAGCCTGTTCGGCTTCATCGGCCTGCTGGTCGCCGTGCCGGTGGCGGCGGCGATCGGCGTCCTGGTGCGCTTTGCCCTGTCGCGTTACCTCGCCAGCCAGTATTATACCGGCCATGTCGGCCAGGCTCAGGCCGCGGTGCTGCCATCGGACCCTTCGTCGTGACCCTTCCCCGCCAATTGGCGCTCGATCTGCCGCTGCGGGCCTCGTTCGCCCGCGAGGATTTCCTGGTCTCGCCGTCCAATGAGGCCGCCTATGCCTTCATCGAACGTTGGCCGGACTGGCCGTCCCGTCGTGCCCTGCTGATCGGCCCGAGCGGCTCGGGCAAGAGCCATCTGGCGGCGATCTGGTCCGAAGCCGCAGGCGCGGTCACGCTGACGGGCGAGGCGCTGCGGGACGACAATGTCCCCGTGCTGGTCTCACACAAGGCGGTGGTGATCGAAGATGCCGGGCGTGGCATCGACGAGAAGGCGCTTTTCCATCTGCTCAATCTCGCCGGCGAGGCGGGCGCCTCCCTGCTGATCACCGCTCACGAACCCCCCGAGCGCTGGGGTCTTGTGCTTCCCGACCTCATCTCGCGCCTGCGGGCCATGACGGCCCTGACCATCGCCACGCCGGACGACGATCTCTTCCGCATGCTGCTGGTGAAGCTCTTCCTCGACCGGCAGCTCATCGTCGATTCCAGCCTCGTCGACTTCCTCGTCCGACGCATCGAGCGCTCCTTCGCCGCAGCACGCCAGGTGGTTGCCGTGCTCGATCGCGAAGGCCTGTCACGCGGCCGCCGGATCACGCGGGCACTCGCGGCCGAACTTCTGAAGGAAGTGCTGGCGTCGCCATTCGACGAGGAATGAGGTCGATCGCGATCGGCCCGTAATGGTGCGAGCTCTATCGCAGACGGACGCACTGGCCGACGGTGTTCATCTGGAGCTGGCCGCCGGCGAAAGACGCAGCTCCGACGATATGGACAGCGGAACTCTGCGTTTTCGTGGTGAAGTCGAACACGAACGGACCGATACCCCGGATCTCCCCGCCCGACCATTCGCCGGTTTCCATGAACATGCCTTGTCCAGGTGCAACCGGCATCGCGGTGGATTGTGTACTGAAGGCCCCCTGGAAAGTTCGAACCTTCGCCCCACCGGCCGGCAGGAGCTGGAGCTGGGCGTGGCAACTCCAGACACCCGGCGCGAGGGAGAATGTGCCGATGTCCCGGACAGCTCCGTTGGTCATGTCGACTGATGGCGGCGATGTCTGCACGAGTTCGCCGGCGAGGCCTTGATAAAGGGCCGATTGGGCGTCCGAACCGGCCCACGAGAATGCATTGGGGGGCGGTGGTCCGGGCTTGAAGAACTCGGTGAAGAGGTTGCCGGCGACCACCACCCCGCTGGTGCTAGGGTCCTTGACGATCAGGGCGGTCGAGGTCTTCAAGCCCCGATATTCGATCTTGTTGTTGCGGATTTGCACATCCGATGCGCCGGCTCCATTCGGAATGCCGCAGGAGGCAGCGGTGACGTTGATAAGGGAGCGAACCTCGAGGGGTTGGGCATTGTTGGAAATCCAGGCTCCTTCGAGGCGTACCGTGGAGGCCCTGCAAAAGTTGAAGAAGTTCTTGCCGGCTGGTGTCCAGGATCCCGTGGCCGGGTGGATCAGCCAATTGCCACCTTTTATGGACAGATGAGAGACCTGTCTTGCATCGACATGGCCCTCATAGGCGTCGCAGGAGAAATTGTCCGCCACATATTGGAGGGGAGAGTAGCCCTTGTAGTCGGAATCGATCTGAATGCAGGTGCCGACTTCCCCGGCGGCCGAATTGATCAGGCTTTGATCCTCGAGCCCCAGCATCTTCGGGGGATTGGTCGACTGAAAGCGATAGCCGATCCGGTAATATTGCGTCAGCGTGTTCTGGATACGATTGACGAAGGTGTTCGTCCCGCGAAACCAGATACCGGTTCCTGTGTTGGCCAGACCTTTGCGCGATGGTCCGGCAGTGATCATACCGCCCTCGATCATGGTACCTGCCGAGTTGACCAGGACCATGCCGGTGTTGAAATTCTCGAGAGCGAAGTTGGAATAGGTCCCGTTGACGCGGGGCGTAAACCTGGCGTTAATTCCAATGGTGCTCGTGGAGGCGGTGTCGCTGGACTGGAACTTGATGCCGTGCAGCTCCAGCTTGTCGCCCTTCGGGGGCCCCGTCCGGCAGTGATCCCAGCCATTGCTGGCGCCGAAGCGAAATACGGTGAGTTCCGGTCCGGCCCCCTCGAAGCGAATGCTCTGGCCGCAAGCAGAGATGATCGGCGTGGAGAAACGGGCGGTCAGAGGTCCTAGGCGAAACTTCAGGGCGCTGGTTTTCGTCTGAATCAGCGTATTGATGACGACGCCGTCGATCTCGTCGGAAAGGGCGCGTGCGGCCGGGAGTATCACCTGCCATTGCACCAGGGACCAGCCTGCGGTGTTGCGGCCGTTGAGAGTGGTGATGCTGGATAGGGGATGGCTCTCTCCGTCACCGCGAAAACCATAAGATCGGAGGACGCGCTCGTCGATATCACCTTGGTTGCGCAGATTGGACGGAAGCTCGAAAGCACCCGTCGTCGGATTGATGCAACCGATGAGGGAGCCACCATTTCCACCCGGATTGCTGGAATCTTGCACCGAGACACATTCGGAAGTGCTGGATCGACCGGTCTGAAGCGTCGCGGAGGCATCGATCTGGGCTACGACATGCGTCGGTCGGGAGAGCAAGCCGGCCAGGATCATCATGGGAACAACTGCGGGCCTGGACATGCCGGATTTGCTCCTGGGGCGGACGGATCGCTTCGTCCGTTTGGAATGAGAGGCTCGATGGCCGCACGGAAGATGCCTCATGCTGTCCGCCCGGGTCCAGTTCATTGAGCAGCCAGCGACGGTTCCACAGGCGACGGGGCGAAGTTTTGCGAATTTTCCCCAGCGCGGCCATTTTATGTGACAGCATTGTCATATAGGCGGCCTAAGCAGGCTTCCCCATGGCGGACGGCGATTCCGACCGGCGGGATGGGGAACGGCAGCCCGGGACATAGCGAGCGGCATTGACGACCATGACCAGCACGGCACAGACGGTGGAGAGCGCGATGCAAGGCGATGAGATGCGGGAGGCGGCACGTGACGTGGCTCCCTCTCAAGACTCGATCGCGCTGCGCGTCAGCCCGGATCGCTTCATCAATCGCGAGATTTCCTGGCTGCAATTCAATCGCCGCGTGCTGGAAGAGGCGTCCAACAAGAGCCATCCCCTGCTCGAGCAGTTGCGATTCCTGTCGATCTCGGCCAGCAATCTCGACGAGTTCTTCATGGTGCGCGTCGCCGGCCTGATCGGCCAGGTGCGCGAAGACGTCACGGCGCGCAGTCCCGACGGCCTGTCGCCGGCCGAACAGCTCGTCAAGATCGGCGAGGCCGTGTCCAAGCTCGCCACCGACCAGCAGAAACGCTGGACCGAATTGCGCGACGACCTGCTGCTCGAGGGCATCGTGATCACCGAGCCGCGCGACCTTTCCAAGGCCGAACGCGCGTGGCTGGACGATTATTTCCTCAGCTACATCTTCCCGATCCTCACCCCGCTCGCCGTCGATCCGGCCCACCCGTTCCCGTTCATTCCCAATCTCGGCTTCACCATCGCCCTGCAGCTCAAGCGCATGAGCGACGGGCGCATGCTGAACGCCCTGATCCGTGCGCCCCACAAGGTCGAGCGCTTCATCCGCCTGCCGGACTTCGCCGAAACCGGGGCGGCCCGCTACATCACGCTGGAAAATCTGGCGGTGCTGTTCATCGCCAAACTGTTCCCCGGCTATACCGTGAAGGGGCAGGGCTCCTTCCGGGTCATCCGCGATTCCGATCTCGAAGTCGAGGAAGAGGCGGAAGACCTGGTGCTGCTGTTCGAGACGGCGCTCAAGCAGCGCCGGCGCGGCGTGGTGATCCGCCTCGAGATCGAGGCCGGCATGCCCGACAGCATCCGCCAATTCGTGACAGAGGAACTCGACGTCGCCGACGACGCGGTATTTCGCGTCGAGGGCATGCTCGCCCTCAACGAATTGTCGCAACTCGTCGGGCTCGATCGTCCGGACCTCAAATTCAAGCCCTATTCGCCGCGCTCGCCTGAGCGTATCCGCGATCACGGGGCCGATGCCTTCGCCGCCATCCGGCAGAAGGACATCCTGGTGCACCACCCCTACGAATCTTTCGATGTCGTGGTGCAGTTCCTCAACCAGGCAGCGCGCGACCCGAACGTGGTCGCCATCAAGCAGACGCTGTACAGAACCTCCTCCAACAGTCCGATCGTCAAGGCGTTGGCCGAGGCCGCCGAGGCCGGAAAATCGGTCACGGCGCTGGTGGAACTGAAGGCACGCTTCGACGAGGAAGCCAACATACGCTGGGCCCGCGATCTCGAACGCGCCGGCGTGCAGGTGGTATTCGGCTTCATCGAGCTGAAGACCCACGCCAAGCTCTCGCTGGTGGTGCGGCGCGAGATGGGCCAGCTCGTTTCCTATTGCCATGTCGGCACCGGCAACTACCATCCCATCACCGCGCGGATCTACACGGATCTGTCCTTCTTCACCGCCGATCCTGTGATCGCGCGCGACGTCTCGCGCATCTTCAACTTCATCACAGGCTATGCCGAGCCGGCGGCGCTGGAGCGCATGGCGGTTTCGCCCGTCTCGCTCAAGCAGCGCATCCTCGACCACATCAATGCCGAGATCGAGCACGCCAAGGCTGGCCGGCCGGGCGCTATCTGGTGCAAATGCAACTCGCTGGTCGACACCATGATCATCGATGCGCTCTATGCAGCAAGCCAGGCGGGTGTGCAGGTCGATCTGGTGGTGCGCGGCATCTGCTGCCTCAGGCCGGGCGTTCCCGGCCTGTCGGAGAACATCCGCGTCAAGTCGATCGTTGGCCGCTTCCTCGAGCATGGCCGCATCTATGCGTTCGGCAATGGCCATGGCCTGCCGCACCAGAAGGCGGCCGTCTACATCTCCTCGGCCGATCTGATGGAACGCAATCTCGACCGCCGCGTCGAAGCGCTCTGCCCCATCCTCAACCCGACGGTGCACGAGCAGGTGCTCGATCAGATCATGATCGCCAATCTTATCGACAATCAACAGAGCTGGAGCATCTTGCCCGACGGAACTGCGGAACGCATAGTCCCGCAGCCCGACGAAGAGCCCTTCAACGCCCACAAATATTTCATGACCAATCCCAGCCTATCGGGACGAGGCAAATCTCTTGAACACAACTCTCCCCGAACGCTCCTCAGCCGCAGACGCTGACACGCTGCCCCATGTCCAGGCCGCCGACCTGGCGGGGCCGAGCCCGGGACAGCCCGGTTTCGCGCAGGGGCGCATCTGCCAGGGACCGCCGATCGCGACGATCGACATTGGCTCGAACTCGGTTCGTCTGGTGGTCTATGAGGGGCTGACGCGCGCGCCGACGGCCGTCTTCAACGAGAAGGTGCTGTGCGGCCTCGGCCGTGGCGTGATGACCACCAAGCGCCTCGATCCCGCAGCCGTCGCCAAGGCCTATGCGGCGCTCATCCGCTTCCGCGCCCTATGCGACACCATGGGCGTGAAGGACCTCTACGTCCTGGCGACGGCGGCGGCGCGCGATGCCGAGGACGGCGAGGAGTTCATCGCCCGCGCCACGGCGATCTGCCGCTCGGAGATCGAGGTCCTGTCGGGCAAGCGGGAAGCGCGCCTGTCGGCCTATGGCGTGATCTCGGGGTTCCATATGCCGGACGGCGTGGTCGGCGATATGGGTGGTGGTTCGCTCGAACTGATCGAGGTGCACGGCCATCGCGCCGGAGCGGGCATGACGACACCGCTCGGCGGGCTTGCCTTGCAGGATACGTCCGGCCAGTCGGTGCGCAAGGCGTCGAAGATCGCCCAGGAAAAGCTCGCCAAGGCGGATCCGCTGAAACATCTGAAGGACCGCACCTTCTATGCGGTCGGCGGTACCTGGCGTTCGCTTGCCAAGCTGCACATGATGCAGCTCGGCTATCCCCTGCACATCATGCATGGCTACAGCGTGCCGGCGCGGGAGATGCTCGATTTCTGCAAGCTGATCATGCGGGTCGACAACACCACTTTGATCGGCAAGGACACGGTTTCGACCGGGCGCCTGCCGCTGCTCGCCTATGGCGCGGCGGTGATGAGCGAGGTCATCAAGGCCGGCAAGCCGCGCGATGTGGTGATCTCGGCCCAGGGCGTGCGTGAAGGCCTGCTCTATTCGCTGCTCGACGAGGAGAGCCGCAAGCTCGATCCCCTGATCACCGCGGCCAGCGAACTCAACATCCTGCGTTCGCGCTCGCCGCGGCACGGCGAGGAACTGGTGCGCTGGGGCGACCGCTTCATGGCATCGACCCACCTCGACGAGACGGCCGACGAGAAACGCCAGCGCCATGCGGCCTGCCTGGTGGCCGATATCGGCTGGCGCGCCCACCCCGATTATCGCGGCGAGCAGAGCCTCAACATCATCGCCCACGCCGCCTTTGTCGGCGTCGATCATCGTGGCCGCGCCTATATGGCGGTAGCGAACTATTTCCGCCATGTCGGCCTGAACGAGGAGGAGCTGTCTCCCCGCATCCGCGAGATCGCCACCGCGCGCATTCTCGACCGGGCGCGCATCCTCGGGGGGCTGATGCGGGTAGGCTACATCCTGTCCGCCTCGATGCCGGGCGTGCTACCGCGCGCGCCGCTCTATGTCAGTCATGGCAAACTGCTGCTCGATGTGCCCCGCGACCTGGAGGGGCTGGTGGGCGAACGCCTCAACGCCCGCATGAAGGCGCTCGGGCGCCTGATCGGTCGCGAGGCCGTGATCCGGATCATCGATCCGGCGGAGACTGTCACGGTCGCGGCGGAATAGGGGAGACAGGTTGGCAAAGGCCACACCCCGCTGTCTGCAGCCAGTGGGGTGTGGCCTCTGCCGGGATGAAGGACCGGAACGTTCAGGCCCCGTAGCGGTTCAACCCGAGGTCCGAGACGTCGATCTCCGGCTTCTTGCCGCTGACGATATCGGCCATCACACGGCCGGACCCGCAAGCCATGGTCCAACCCAATGTGCCATGGCCGGTGTTGAGCAGCAGGTTCTTGTAACGCGTACGGCCGATCACCGGCGTGCCGTCCGGCGTCATCGGACGCAGGCCCGACCAGAAGCTCGCGGCGGCCAGATCGCCCGAACCGCCGAAGAGGTCGCTTACCGACTGGGCCAGCGTGTCACGGCGGGCCGGCGGCAGGTCCTTGCTGAAGCCCGAAATTTCGGCCATGCCACCGACACGGATGCGATCACCGAGCCGGGTGATCGCGATCTTGTAGGTCTCGTCCATGATGGTGGAGACCGGCGCCCGGCTCTCGTCGACGATCGGAATGGTGAGCGAATAGCCCTTGACCGGGTAGACCGGCACCTTGAGGCTGAGCGGCGCGACGAAACCGGGTGTGTAGCTGCCGAAAGCCGCAATGTAGGCGTCGGCTTTCTCGACGCCTGTGCTGGTCTCGACGCCTTCGATCTTGTCGCCGGCGAAGACGAGCCGCTTGACCTCGACGCCGTAGCGAAAGCGCACGCCGAGCGTTTCGGCGAGCTGAGCCAACGCGCCGGTGAACTTGTAGCAGTCGCCGGTCTCGTCATTGGGCAGGCGCAGGCCGCCGCGGATCAGGGAACGGACATGGGCAAGAGCCGGTTCGGCGCCGATGCAGCCATCCGCATCGAGGACCTCGAAGGGGACACCGTCGCGCTTGAGCACCTCGACATCCTTGCCGATGCCGTCGAGCTGCTTCTGGGTACGGAAGAGCTGCAGCGTACCCTGCATGCGTTCGTCATAGCGGATGCCGGTGGCGGCCCTCAGCTCGATCAGCTTGTCTCGGCTATATTCGGCCAGGCGCACCATGCGGCTCTTGTTGATGGCATAGCGCTCGGAGGTGCAGTTGAGCAGCATGCGCCAGACCCAGGCGACCATCGCCGGATCGGGACGGGGGCGCAGGATCAACGGGGCATGCTTCATCAACAGCCACTTGATCGCCTTTTGCGGGATGCCGGGAGCCGCCCAAGGCGAGGCATAGCCGGGGGAAACCTCGCCGGCATTGGCGAAACTGGTCTCGAGAGCTGGGCCGGGCTGGCGATCCAGCACGACGACTTCATGTCCGGCCTTCGCCAGATAATAGGCGGAGGTCACTCCGATCACGCCGCTGCCGAGAACCGCGACCTTCATTTTATGCTCATACTCCTGCTTGCGATGCGTCCAAAGGCCCGGCGCATCGAACGATTCGCCCAGCCTTCACCCGGCTCATAGCGCAAGTCAATTACAGCCAGCTATCGGCTAATTGCCGCGACCTTGCCGCGTTCGATCGCCAGTGCCAGCTTGCCGTGCTTGAGGGCGAGCGCCTTCTCGCCGAACAGTTCGCGGCGCCAGCCATGCAGGGCTGGGACATCGGCTGTGTCACTGTCTGCGATCATGTCGAGATCGTCGGTGGTGGCGATCACCTTGGCGGCGACGCCCTGGCTTTCAGCCACCATCTTCAGCAGCACCTTGAGCAGTTCCACCGTCGCGCCGGCGCCATTGCTGGCGATCCGCGGCGGTGCCTGGCGTGGCAGGCTCGCTGGGTCTCGAGCCAGACCGGCCTTCACCGCTTCGATCAGGTCGAGGCCGGGGCGGGAGCGTTCCCATCCCTTCGGAATCATGCGGATACCGGCCAGCTTCTCCGGCGTGTCCGGGGCTTGCAGAGCGACTTCGGTGATGGCGTCGTCCTTGAGCACGCGCGAACGCGGCACGTTCTTCGACTGGGCCTCGCGCTCGCGCCAAGCTGCCACCTCGACCAGCACGGCAAGATCGCGCGGCTTGCGCACGCGTCCGCTTACCCGCCGCCAGGCGTCCTCCGGGGCCTGCCGATAGGTATCCGGCGAAGTCAGGACAGACATTTCGTCGCCGACCCAATGGCTCCTCTTTCTTTTCTCGAGCGACGCCGCAAGCTTGAGGTAGACGTCACGCAAATGGGTGACGTCCGAGACGGCGTAATTGATCTGGGCCTGGGTGAGGGGGCGCTTCGACCAGTCCGTGAAACGGGACGACTTGTCGATATGGGCGTTGGTGATGCGCTGGACCAATTGGTCATAGGCAATGGAGTCGCCATAGCCCAGCACCATGGCGGCGACCTGCGTGTCGAACAGCGGCGCGGGAATGAAGCCGGCGAGATGCCAGACGATCTCGATGTCCTGCCGGGCGGCGTGGAAGACCTTCAGCACCTTCTCGTTGCGCAGCAGCTCGAACAGGGGAGCAAGGTCTAGCCCCTCGGCCAGGGCGTCGATGACCACAGCCTCCTCGCGACTGGCAACCTGCACGACGCAGAGCTTGGGCCAAAAGGTGGTCTCACGCAGGAACTCGGTATCGACGGTAACGAACTCATGTGCGGCGAGGCGAGAGCAGGCTGCGGCGAGGTCCGGGGTTGTGGTGATGATGGCGACTGGGGAACTGGAGGATTGTGGCATGAATATGCTTATCGGGCACACGGCGCCACAAGGCAAGGATTTCGGCCTTAAATGCATGTTCAGGGCCTTGTTTGGCCCGGACAAGTCAAGCTGCTCCTTGACGGCGGCGGTGGCGTTGGGGTCTATGACCTCAAACTCCAGAGCAAGGCGCGTTTCGGCGAAAACGCACTTATACTCTGGCACCTTGGTTTGACGCGTCTTTGCGATTCTCGGTGATACCGTCCGATCGCAAAACACTTTGTCCGGAAAGACACGCCTATGCACCGTTATCGCTCTCACACCTGTGCTGATCTTCGCCTCGACCATGTCGGGCAGGACGTGCGGCTTTCCGGCTGGTGCCACCGCATCCGCGACCATGGTGGCCTGCTGTTCATCGACCTGCGCGACCATTACGGCCTGACCCAGTGCGTGGTCGATCCGGATTCGCCGGCCTTCAAGGTGGCGGAGACCCTGCGCTCGGAATGGGTCGTGCGCGTGGACGGCAAGCTGCGCAAGCGCCCCGAAGGCACCGAGAACCACGAGATGCCCACGGGCCTGGTGGAAGTCTACGTCACCGAGATCGAGGTGCTGGGACAGGCAGCCGAACTGCCGCTGCCCGTGTTCGGTGACCAGGACTATCCGGAAGAGACGCGCCTGAAATACCGCTTCCTGGATCTGAGGCGCGAGCGCATCCACAACAACATTATGCTGCGCGGCAAGGTGGTGGATGGCATGCGTACGCGCATGAAGGCGGCTGGCTTCAACGAGTTCCAGACGCCGATCCTGACGGCCTCCTCGCCGGAAGGCGCGCGCGACTTCCTGGTGCCCTCGCGTATCCATCCCGGCAAGTTCTACGCTCTGCCGCAGGCGCCTCAGCAATATAAGCAGCTGTTGATGATGGCGGGCTTCGACCGCTACTTCCAGATCGCTCCCTGCTTCCGCGACGAGGACCCGCGCGCCGACCGCCTGCCGGGCGAGTTCTACCAGCTCGACCTCGAAATGAGTTTCGTCACCCAGGAAGACGTCTTCGCTGCCGTCGAGCCGGTGATCACCGGCATCTTCGAGGAGTTCGGCAAGGGCAAGAGCGTCACCAAGGGCTGGCCGCGCATTCCCTATGCGGAGGCGCTGCGCAAATATGGTTCCGACAAGCCGGACCTGCGCAACCCGCTGATCATGCAGGAGGTCTCCGAGCATTTCCGAGGCTCGAACTTCAAGGTCTTCGCGCGCATGCTCGAAGACCCGGCCAACCAGGTCTGGGCCATCCCCGGACCGGGCGGTGGCCAGCGCACCTTCGCCGACCGCATGAATTCCTGGGCGCAGAGCGAAGGGCAGCCGGGCCTGGGCTACATCCTGTTCTTCGACAAGGCGACCGACGAGACGACGAAGCAGGCCGATCCCAATGCCGAAGGCATCGGCGCGCGCGGACCGATCGCCAACAATATCGGCCCGGAACGGGCCGAGGCGATCCGGCTGCAGCTCGGCCTGAAGGCCGGCGATGCCGCCTTCTTCGTCGCGGGCGATCCGAACAAGTTCTACAAGTTTGCCGGCGCCGCCCGCACCAAGGTGGGCACCGACCTCAAGCTGGTGGACGAGAGCCGTTTCGAGCTCGCCTGGATCGTCGACTTCCCGATGTTCGAGTGGAACGAGGACGAGAAGAAGGTCGATTTCTCGCACAACCCCTTCTCCATGCCGCAGGGCGGCCTCGATGCGCTCAACACCCAGGACCCGCTGACGCTGAAGGCCTATCAGTACGATATCGCCTGCAACGGCTTTGAAATTGCCTCCGGCGGCATCCGCAACCACAAGCCGGAAGCGATGGTGAAGGCCTTCGAGATTGCCGGCTATGGCGAGGAGACGGTGATCGAGCGCTTCGGCGGCATGTACCGGGCTTTCCAGTATGGCGCTCCGCCGCATGGCGGCATGGCGGCCGGCGTCGATCGCATCGTCATGTTGCTGGCGGGTGAACAGAATCTGCGCGAGATCTCGCTATTCCCGATGAACCAGCGCGCCGAAGACATCCTGATGGGTGCCCCCTCGGAAGCGACGCCCAAGCAGTTGCGCGAACTTCATATTCGTCTGAACGTCCAGGAAAAATAACAGTCTCGGGGCTGGCGGCCGTAATGGCATGCGCTAAAACGGAGAAAGCCGGGGCCGCGCAAGGCCCCGGACCAGAGCGTTTTACGATTTGAGGGGACTACCGAGAATCGCAACGACGCATTGAAACAAGGCGTTAGAGCAAAGCAGCGTTCGACGAATGCGCCTTGCCCTAGCCAACAGGACGGGAAACGCAATGTCAGATGTCCAGGCCGGCTCGGCAGCCCCTACGAACTCCTCGACCATGTCCGAGGATCTGCGGACCGGGGCACTGATCTACCACCGCTATCCCAAGCCGGGAAAACTGGAGATCCAGGCGACCAAGCCGCTCGGCAACCAGCGCGACCTCGCCCTGGCCTATTCTCCCGGCGTGGCGGCGGCCTGCGAGGCCATCCACGCCGATCCGCTCGAGGCCGCCAACCTGACGGCCCGCTCCAATCTCGTCGCCGTGGTCTCCAACGGCACCGCCGTGCTCGGCCTCGGCGATATCGGCCCGCTCGCCTCCAAGCCGGTAATGGAAGGCAAGGCGGTCCTGTTCAAGAAGTTCGCGGGCATCGACGTCTTCGACATCGAGATCGCTTCCAAGTCGATCGAGGAGATCGTCACCGTGGTCGCGGCGCTCGAGCCGACTTTCGGAGGCATCAACCTGGAAGACATCAAGGCGCCCGAGTGCTTCGAGGTCGAGCGCCTGCTGCGCGAGCGCATGGAGATCCCGGTCTTCCACGACGACCAGCATGGCACGGCCATCATCGTCGGCGCCGCCGTCCGCAACGGCCTCGAATTGGCCGGCAAGTCGATAGCCGACGTCAAGATCGTGGCGTCGGGGGCCGGCGCGGCCGCACTTGCCTGCCTCAACCTCCTGGTCTCGCTGGGCGCCAAGCGCGAGAACATCTTCATCTCCGACATCAAGGGCGTGGTCTATAAGGGCCGCACCGAGCTGATGGACCCCTGGAAGGACGTCTACGCCCAGGAGACCGAAGCGCGCACCCTCAACGACATCATCGAGGGAGCCGATATCTTCCTCGGCCTGTCCGCGGGCGGCGTGCTCAAGCCGGAGATGATCGCGCGCATGGCGCATAATCCGCTGATCATGGCGCTCGCCAATCCATTTCCGGAGATCATGCCGGAACTGGCCAAGGCGACCCGCCCGGATGCCATGATCTGTACCGGCCGCTCGGACTTCCCGAACCAGGTCAACAACGTCCTGTGCTTTCCCTACATCTTCCGTGGCGCCCTGGATTGCGGGGCCACCACCATCAACGAGGAGATGAAGCACGCGGCCGTCGAGGCGATTGCGGCGCTCGCCCGTGAGACGCCGTCGGATGTGGTCGCCCGTGCCTATGGTGGCGAAAGCCGCCGCTTCGGCGCCGATTCCCTTATTCCTTCGCCCTTCGATCCGCGCCTGATCCTGCGCATCGCTCCTGCCGTCGCGCGGGCCGCCCAGGAAACCGGCGTCGCGACCCGCCCGATCACCGACCTGGAAGCCTATGCCGAGAGCCTGACTCGCTTCGTCTTCCGCTCCGGCTTCGTGATGAAGCCGCTGTTCGCTGCCGCCAAGGCCGATCCCAAACGCGTGGTCTATGCCGAAGGCGAGGACGAGCGCGTGCTGCGTGCCGCCCAGGTGGTACTGGAAGAGGGGCTCGCCCGGCCCATCCTGATCGGGCGTCCCTCCGTGATCGAGACCCGTATCCAGCGTTTCGGCCTGACGATCAAGCCGGGGCATGATTTCGAGGTGATCGATCCGGCCGACGATCCGCGCTACAAGGATTACTGGTCGCTCTATCACCACCTGGCCGGGCGCGGCGGCGTTACCCAGGATACGGCGCGCACCATCGTGCGCTCGAATACATCAGTGATCGCCGCCCTGGCCCTGCATCGCGGCGATGCCGATGCGATGATCTGCGGGCTCGAAGGGGCCTATATGCGCCATCTGCGCTATGTCCGGCAGATCATCGGCCTGGCGCCCGGTGTGCGCGACTATTCGGCTCTTTCCCTGGTGCTGACCGCCAAGGGCGCCTTCTTCATCTGCGACACCCAGGTCAAGCCCGATCCCTGCGCGGAAGAGATCGCCGAAATGGCCATCCTGGCCGCCGAGCATGTCCGCCGCTTCGGCATCGACCCGAAGATCGCCCTGCTGTCGCATTCCGATTTCGGTTCTTACGACACCGACGCGGCCCGCAAGATGCGCAGGGCCCTGGAACTCCTGGTCGAGCAGCGTCCCGATCTGGAGGCAGACGGCGAGATGCAGGCAGATACGGCGCTGTCGGAAAGCCTGCGTGACCTCAAGCTGAGTTCCTCGCGGCTCCGGGGCGAGGCGAATGTGCTGGTGATGCCCAATTTGGATGCGGCCAACATCGCCTTCCAGCTTACCCGCATGCTGGCGGATGCCTTGCCCGTCGGTCCGATCCTGATCGGCGCCGCCAAGCCGGCCCATATCCTCAACCGTGCCGTGACCGTGCGCGGCGTGGTCAACATGACGGCGGTGGCCGTGGCAGAGGCGCAGGCCGCACAAGGCTGAAACCGAAGCGCCGGGATCGAAACAGCTCCCGGCGTCCCGCTTCAGGCCAGCATCTGGCCGAGGCCGCGTATGGTGTTCCAGTTGCGCGCAGTGCCGACGCCGAGCCGCTTGGTGGAAAGGGCGCCGGCAAGGCGACTTTCGCTCGGGCGCCCGGCGAAGGCGATCCAGAGATCGCCGCCGACCAGGGCAAGACGTTCGCCTCTATCGCAATAGCGTTCCAGCTTGACCAGGATGTCCTCGCCGAGCGGGGCTCGCATCAGGCGGGCGATGACAAGGCCGCCGTCGCGTTCGGCCTCGGCCGGGAATGGGTTGCCGGCAACGGTGCTCCGCCAGTTCTCGGCGCTGCGCACGATGATGTTGACATGTTTGCCGTAATGGCCGAGGAAGCCGGCCTCCAACCGGGCTTCGAGGACGGCGATGTCCTGTTCGGGCGCCTCGAAGACGAGATTGCCGGTCGAGGCCAGAGTGCGGGGACGATCAAAGCCGCATCCGGTGGCGATCGCGCGCAATTCCTCCATCACGACCCGCCGCTGTGGCGTCAGTACGATGCTGTAGAGGAGGGCGAGATAGCCGGCCATGGCGAAGGGCTCGTCGGGATGGTCCGGTGCGGGCCATGACGACCCGCCGGCTCACAAAGGCGATCAGGACGCGGCGACGGGCTGGAAGCGCGTTTCGATGGACTCCACATCCGCCCGGGTTGGCAGCTTGGCTTCGTTGCCGAGAAACTGAATCGCGTGGGTGGAGGCGCCGCGCGCGAAGCGGAAATGCTCCTCCCAGCGCGACAGCGGGCGGCTGAGATAGGAGTACATATAGGCGCCATGGAAGATGTCGCCGGCGCCGTTGGTATCCACCACCGAGGCCTTCGGCACGTTGAGGGCCGGCAGGCGCTGGACCTTGCCGCTCTCGTCATACCACAGCATGCCGCGCTCGCCGGCGGTCACCCCGGCGATCTTGCAGCCCTTGCCCTTGAGATAGTCGAGCATCTCGGTCTCGGTCAGGTTCATCTGCTCGCACAGGCGCTCGGCCACCACGGCGACATCGACATAGTTGAGCAATTCGTCGGTGTTGGAGCGCAGGCCGCCGCCATCGAGCGAAACCAGGCGCCCGAGCTTGCGGAATTCCTTGGCATAGTAGAGCGCGGCATCGGCCAGATGCCCGTCGAGATGCAGGGCGCGGCAATTGCCCAGATTGAGATGCGGATAGGGATGCAGGTAGTCGTCGTCACGCGCACGCACGATGGCGCGCTTGCCATCCTTGGGCATGATGAAGGAGAGCGATGAGCGCTTGACCTTGCGAGGATGGACGGAGATGCCGTATTTCGCCGCCATGTCCATGAACATGCGGCCGAGCCAGTCGTTCGAATTGGTGGTGATCAGGTCGGGGATCACGCCAAGCTTGGCGCAGCAGAAAGCGGCCGTCGTGGCGTTGCCGCCGAAAGCCACGGCATAGTCCTTGGCAACCGACTTTTCATCGCCGCGCGGCATGTCATCCGCAACGAAGGTCACGTCGATATAGGCATGGCCGATGAAGAGCGCTTCCATCGCTTGTCGCTCCAAACAAACTAGATCCTACAGCGTTTTGCGATTTGCGGGGCGCCAAGAATCGCAAAGACGCGCCTGGGTAACTGCCTCTAGAGCAAAGTGCGTTTCCGCTCAAACGCGCTTTGCTTCAGGATATCCCGCTTAATCGTCATGGCGCCCCGGCGCAAGCGGCCTTTCCGCACCTGCGAGAGAAGGATTGTTCATCGCCCGCGCGATCCCTTCGGAAAGGCACCGGTACACGGAAGGGAACTTGTCTTCGCCGTAGAAGTTTGTATGTCGGTGACATGCGTCATTTCGGTTGAGTCGGCAGTGAAATGCTCCGGCTTTGGCAGAAAGCGATGGCATCTGAAGCACGAGCTGTCCTTACGTAGTCATTCATCTCCGGTTCATGGTGTGCATGATGTAAGAATCGGGCTTTGCTCTCGGTTGTATCTGTATATGATCGATACGGATCGGCATCCACGGAGGATCTCCCATGAAGAAGCTTTTGATCGTAGCAGCTGCAGGGCTTTTGCTCGCGGGCTGCTCGGAATATTCGCGCGGTGACCGCGCGCTCGGTGGCGCTGCCATCGGTGCCGGCGGCGGTGCGCTGATCGGTGGCCTGGCCACCCGTTCGGCCGGCGGCGCCATCGTCGGCGGCGTGCTCGGCGGTGCTGCCGGTGCCATCGTCGGTGCCGAAACCACGCCGCGTGCTTGCACTCGTCGTTACTATGATTACTACGGCAACGTGCGGTATCGCCGCGTGCAGTGCCCGTAAGGGGTGAGATCCCTCGGAGAAAAGCGCGTTTTCACGAAAACGTACTTTGCTCTAGCTCCTCGTTTGGACGCGTCTTTGCGATGCTTGACGATTTCGTCAGATCGAAGAACGCTTTGAGGATCGCCATCTGACGCAAGTCACACCCACGCAGCCCGCTGCGTGGGTTTTTTCATGGAAAGGCCCGCCTTGTCGTTCTCCGATCTGACCTTGCCGGGTTTGAGCGTGTTGGCGTGGGCCTATTTCTATTCCGAATGGGCGGTCCGCCTCGTCATGATCGTGGTGGTGCCGTTCCGGCGCAATTCGGATGCGGCGCGCAGCTGGCTGCTGCTGGTGATGTTCCTGCCCTGGCCGGCCCTGCTGCTCTACCTCCTGATCGGGCGGGCCACCTATCCGCGCTGGCGGCGCAAGCGTTTCGAACGCCTTCCTGACATCCTGAGCCTGTCCGCCGAAAAGGTTCGCGAACTGACCGAAGTTTCACGCGAGCGGCTGCCGCGGCGCTTCACCCGTGCAGCGGTGCTGATCGAAAGAGTGGGCAAGCTGCCGGTCGTCGATGGCGCGAGAGTGGACTTCCTCGGCGATTATTCGCGGATGATCGATCGGCTGGTCTCCGATATCGACGCTGCCCAGCATCATGTCCACTTGCTGTTCTACATCTTCGCGGACGACGAAGTGGGGCAGAAGGTGATGCAAGCCCTCGGTCGTGCCCAGGCGCGTGGCGTGAAATGCCGCGTGCTCATCGATGCGATCGGCTCTCGGCCATGGGCACGCAGCGTGCTGACGACGCTTGCCGATTACGGTGTCGAGGCCCATCCCATCCTTCCGGTCACTTTCTTTCGGCGCAAGTCGGCGCGGGCGGACCTGCGCAACCACCGCAAGATTGCGGTGATGGACGGGCGGGTGGGCTATGCAGGGTCTCAGAACATCATTGCGGCCCGCACGGTGCTCGACATCTCGAACCAGGAACTGATGCTGCGCCTGGAAGGGCCGGTGGTGCTGGAATTGCAGGCCGTCTTCATCGCCGACTGGTTCCTGGAGACGGAGGAAGCGCTGCCGCTCGACAGCGTGATGTCGCCGACGCCGGCCTGCGGTACCCTGGCGATGCAGGTCCTGCCCAGCGGTCCGGACTATCGGGTGGGAGGGATCGAAAGCCTGATCGTCACCGCCATCCATTCGGCCCTGCAGCGTGTGGTGATCGTCACGCCCTATTTCATTCCCAGCGAGGCCGTTCACAAGGCGATGCAGATCGCCGTGCTGCGCGGCGTCGCCGTGCATCTGGTCGTTCCCAAGATTTCGGATCACCGCCTCGTGCGTTTCGCCCAGCAGTCCTATTATGGCGGATTGCTGGCTGCCGGCGTGAGCATCCACCTTTTCCGCGACAAGTTCCTGCATGCCAAGAATGTCTCGGTGGACACCGACGTCGCCCTGATCGGCTCGAGCAACATGGATATGCGTTCCTTCGTGCTGAACTCGGAGGTCACGGTGGTGATCTACGACCGCGAGGTCACGCTGCAATTGCGACGCATGCAGGATGACTACATCGCGGGCAGCGACCGGATGGAACTGGACAGATGGCGCCGGCGCCCCTGGATCCGCAAGGTCGCCGAAAATCTGGCGCGGCTGGTCAGCCCGCTTCTGTAGCCGGGCGACCCGAAGCGCCGCGTGGGGCACAGACAGGCGCCAGCAACGCAATGATCACGGTGAACACCGCTGCGACGTAGAAGATGCCGGCAAGCGTCGACACATGGGCAACGGTTCCGAGCAAGGGCGGCGCCGCCAGCAGGCCGGCATAACCCATGGTCGACACCGTTGCGATCTGCACTTCCGGGCGCGGCATGGCCCCGGCGGTGCTGAACAGGACCGGCACCACATTCGCAAAGCCGATGCCGGTCAAGCCGTAGCCGAGGATGGCGACATAGACATTGCCCGAAAGCGGTCCCATCAGGAGCCCGATCAAGGCGAGCAGACAGCCGCCTCGCACCAGATGAACGCCATCGACGTGACGGCGGATGGGATCGCCCAGGAAACGCACGCTTGCCATCGCCCCGGCGAAGACGGCATAGCCGACATTGGCCAATTCCTGGCCGGCTCCCAATTGTTCGCGCAGGAAGACGGCGGCCCAGTCCAGCACCACGCCCTCTCCGCTGAAGGCGAGCGCGGCCATCAGGCCGACCACGACCGCGAGGAAAGCCGGGCGCAGGGAAGGTGATTTGCCGGTGCCGGCGTCGGCAGTTGCAGCGACCTTGCCGGGAGCGAGGCCTCTCTGCCCCCAGGCAAAGATGACGGCCAGTGCCACCGTCACGATGAGCGCCTGGGAAGCGCCGTCGGTCCAGCGGAGCATCAGGGTGGCGATGCCAGCCCCGGTCAATCCGCCCAGACTCCACATGCCGTGGAACGACGACATATAGGGGCGGCCGACCTGCTTCTCGATCCTGGCGGCATCGGCATTCATCGCCACATCCATGCAGCCGCCGCTGGCGCCGAACAGGAAAACGATGCTGGAGAGCAGCCAGACGTCCGGCATGAGGGGGATGGCGGGCAGCAGGGCCAGGAAAATCACGCCGCTCAGCCGGATGAGAGCCGCGGTGCCGAGGCGCTGGATGATCCAGCCGCTGCCGGCCATGGCGAGCACGGCCCCGGCCCCGAGCATCAGCAGGACGATGCTCAGCACGATGGGATCGAGCCCCAGCCGCTCCTTGGCGAGAGGGATCTGCGTAGCCCAGACACCATAGAGAGCGCCATTGACGTAGAAGGTCGACGCCGTCGGGTGCCAGACCCGCCAGCCGGGCCGATAAGAGGATGTTTCAGACAAGATGGATCTCCACGCCACTTTCGCTGTAGCGCTGCAGAATGGTGTTCGAGCTCGCATTCTCGGTGACCATGCGATCGAGGCGAGCGAAGGGCATGACCTGATAGGTCGAGCGTGTGTCGAGCTTCTCGGCAGTGACCAAAGCCATCGTCGAGCGTGAGGCGGCGACCATGGCGCGCTTGAGATGGGCGTCGTCATGATCGACCACGGTCACGCCCTCGATCAGGTCGACGGCGCAGGCGCCCAGGAAACACAGATCGGGCTTGAGATAGGCGACCTGCTCCAGCGCGCCGGCGCCGCTGGCGCTGCGCGACTGGGTGTCGACCTGCCCGCCGATCAGCACCAGCTTGCCGATGCCGCGATCGAGCGCGGCGACGGCGATGTCGGGCGAGGGGGTGATCACGGTGAGGCCGGCCTCGACCGGAAGCTGGCGTGCCAGCATCAGATTGCTGGTGCTCTGGTCGAGCAGGACGACCATTCCCGGTTCGACGAAACGCAGGGCATAGGCCGCCAATTGCTTCTTCTGCGCCTCGTTGCTGATCAGGCGCCGATCAAATCGGTGTGAGGCGCGGGACTTGCGCAGGGCACCGCCATGCACGCGCTCGATCAGGCCGGCATCGGCAAGTTCCTTGAGGTCGCGGCGAATGGTGTCCTCCGACACCGCGAAATCCAGTGCCGCCTGGACAGAGGCGATGCGGCCGTCCTGTTCGATGCGCTGCAGGAGAAGACGCTGCCGCTCGGCAGGGATGAGGCCGGCATCGAGAAGGATGGAAGTTTCCATGGCAGGCTGGATCCAATGAACAGGCCGCTTATGTCCCTTGAGTGGGGGGAATGCAAGTATGAAAACGCACAAAGGCGCATAAACATGCGCACTCACGCATCGTGCCGGCTGTCGTACGCGTTACTCGCTTACCCTTGAGGATGACTCTGCCAGATGACCGGCTATAGTCGAGACGGAGAGTGATTCATGGTTGCACAATCCGGCGGGAAGCCTGCCGACGCGCCGAGCAACGAGCCGGACAAGCCTGGGCAGTCTGAGCAGTCGATGGGCGGGCTGCTGTTGCAGCTCAACATGATGGCCCGCGCCTTCGTTTCCTCGCCCCATCGCAACCAGTTGCTCCTGCTTCTCGTCGGGGTCGTCCTGGTGATTGCGGTCACCGGCTATTTCCAGATCCTGCTGAACGCTTGGAATCAACCCTTTTACGATGCCCTGGCCCGCAAGGACCTGGCACAGTTCCTCCAGCAACTCCTGGTCTTCATTGCGATTGCGGGTGGACTGCTGATCCTCAACGTCACCCAGACTTGGCTGAGCTGGATGGTCAAGCTCAAGCTGCGACAGGGGCTGGTGGAGGATCTCATCGGGCAGTGGATGCGGCCCCGCCGCGCGTTTCGTCTCGCCAATTCGAGTAAGATCGGCGTCAATCCGGATCAGCGCCTGCACGAGGACGCCCGCCACCTGACCGAATTGTCGACTGATCTCGGCATCGGACTCTTGTCAGCCTCGATCTATCTGGCGAGCTTCATCACGGTGCTGTGGAGTCTCTCCAGCGGTTTTGTCTTCAACGTCGAAGGCTACAGCTTCGCCATTCCAGGCTACATGGTCTGGGCCGCCTTGTTTTACGCCGTCACGGCTTCGCTGCTCTCGTGGCATGTCGGCGGTCCTCTGATCGGATTGAATGCGGATCGCTATGCGCGGGAGGCGGAATTCCGCTTTTCGCTGGTGCGGGTCAGTGAGCATGTCGATGCCATATCGCTGAACAACGGCGAAAAGGACGAGGAGCGCCAGCTCAATCTCGATCTCAAGGCTGTCCTGCAGGCAATGCGGCGGCTGGTAACGGCGACCGCCAGGCTCGCCTGGGTGACCTCCGGCTATGGCTGGTTCACCCAGGTCGCGCCGTTCCTGGTCGCCGCACCGATCTATTTTGCCGGGAACCTGACGTTCGGCGGCCTTATGGTGGCCGTTGGAGCCTTCAATCAGGTGCAATCGCAATTGCGCTGGTTCGTCGACAATTTCAACACCATTGCCGATTGGCGGGCCACGCTCTTGCGCGTGGCAAATTTCCGCTATGCCGTCACCAATATCGATATTCAACAAACGGAAGCCAGCCATATCGAGTTCACCGAGACCGACAATGACGGCATCCGCCTCGATGATCTGGTGATCGAAGCTTCGAGCGGGCACAGCCGCCTCAACGAAGACCATGTCCAGATCCAACCCGGCGAGCGGGTCTTGATCGTCAGCGAGGCCGGGGCGAACAAGACTCTGCTCTTTCGCACTCTGGCCGGTCTGTGGCCTTTCGGCTCAGGTCAGGTCAGCATTCCCAAGGGCGGGCAGGTCACCTTCATGCCGCGTCGTCCCTATCTGCCCCAGGGCACGTTGCGGCAGATCCTGTCCTATCCGCAGCCGGTGGCCAAGTTCGAGCAGGCCGATTTTGAACATGCTCTGTCCGCCGTGGGGCTTGGTCATCTGGCCGATGACCTCGACCGCAATGTGCGCTGGGACAAGGACCTCGCCGACGAGGAACAGCAGACGGTGGCTTTTGCCCGCCTCGCTCTGCAGCAGCCGACCTGGATCGTCATCGACGAAGCCCTGGAAGGTCTGGATGAGGGAACACGCGACAAGGTTTTCGCCATTTTCGAAAAGGATCTTGGCAAATCCACCATCATCCATATCGGCCGGCCCGGCTCCAAGGCCAGCTTCTTTCCACGTACTCTTCGGCTTCTCAATGACAGGACACAAGCGGACCGCGCGTCAGAGAAACCGGATCGGGATGAGGCGGACGAATCCAAAGGCAGTGTATAAAAAGACCATACTTTTCAAATAAATGTTCGCTTCTGTTGAAGCGTCTATCTAAAGATCGATCAGGCAGCCCTCATGGCTTGCAACGGGTGAAAGTCGGGACGATGGCAAAGGACAAGGCCGGCAAGAAGAAGCTCTCCAAGGGCGACAAGAAGATCGCGGCGGAGAAGGTGGATAAGGGCATGGCCAAGACTGAACCGGCTGGGCTCTACAAGGCCGCCGATCTCGTCAACCTGCCCGACGAGGAACTGCTGGAAGCCGTGCAGCGCCAGACCTTCCGTTTCTTCTGGGAGGGAGCGGAGCCGGTGAGCGGCATGGCCCGCGACCGTACCACCCGCACGATGGATACGCCCAACGACCTGGTGGCGATCGGCGGGACGGGTTTCGGCATCATGGCCATGATCGTGGCGATGGAACGAGGCTGGATCACCCGCGCCGAGGGCCTGGAACGGCTGACCAGAATCATCGACGTCATCGAGCCGACCACTTGTTTCCATGGCGCCTATTCGCATTTCATGCATGGCGAGACCGGCAAGGTCTGGCCCTTCAGCCGCAAGGATGATGGCGGCGACCTGGTCGAAACCGCTTTCCTGTTCCAGGGCCTGCTCTGCGCCCGCGAATATTTCGATACCGACACCCCCGCCGAGACCAGATTGCGCCAGCGCATCACCGGGCTATGGGGCGAGATCGAATGGAACTGGTATACGCAGGGGCGCCACGCGCTCTATTGGCACTGGAGCCCCAATAACGGCTTCGTGCTCGATCACGACATCCATGGCTGGAACGAGTGCCTGATCGCCTATGTGATGGCGGTATCGGCGCCGCGCTATCCCATCGATCCCGCCGCCTATCATCGTGGCTTCGCGGCCAGCAAGGATTTCGGGGCGCCGCGCAGCTATTACGACATCGAACTGCCGCTGGGCCCTGATCGCGGCGGGCCGCTGTTCTGGGCGCATTATTCCTTCCTGGGACTCGATCCTCGCGGCCTGAAGGACCGCTACGCCGATTACTGGCAGCAGAACGTGGCCCATACGATGATCAACCATCGCCATTGCGTACTCAATCCGCATGGCCACAAGGGCTATGGCCCCGATTGCTGGGGGCTGACGGCGAGCGATGATCCTGACGGCTATGCCGCCCATCAGCCGAGCGAAGACAATGGCGTGATCAGCCCGACGGCCGCCTTGTCGAGCTTTCCCTATGCGCCCAGGGAAGCCATGGCGGCGCTGCGCCACTTCCTCGCCAAATATGGCGACAAGGTCTGGGGGCGCTTCGGCTTCGTCGATGCCTTCAGCGAGGAACGGGACTGGTTCGCCGACACCTTCCTGTCGATCGACCAGGGCCCGATCATCGTGATGATCGAGAACTATCGCACCGGCCTGATCTGGAACCTGTTCATGCGCGTTCCGGAGATCCAGGCCGGTCTGCGTAAGCTCGGCTTCGAAAGCCCCCATTTCAAGGCAGATGCGGGAGCCTGAACGCGGCAGCGTCAGCCAAGCGCAGGTGAGGTTTGCCATTGCCGAGCTTGACCCGGCAATCCAGCTTCTTTTTGCCGTGGTTTCTGGATAGCCGGGTCAAGCCCGGCAATGGCAAATCGGGCGTTACCCATTCAGGGAACTGCATTATTTCTAATCTCGCAGCCGCCCGACATTGCGCACCAGCACGGCTGCCAGAATGATCAGGCCGGTCAGGATATCCTGCATGTAGTTGGGCACGCCGAGGATGGTGAGGCCATTCGCCACCACGGCGATGATCACAGCACCCAGCAGAGTGCCGAGGGCGTTGGCGTCGCCGCCACGAAAAGCCGTCATGCCGAGAAAGGCGGCGGCATAGGCCTGGAGCAGGAAGCCATTGCCGCCGGTCGGATGGGCGCTGCCCAGCCTCGCCACCAACAGGAGGCCGACAAGCCCGGCGAACAGCGTGCAGATCGCAAAGCCGAGCACCGTGCTGCGCACGATCGGAACGCCGGTGAGGCGAGCCGCTTCACGGTTGCCGCCAATGGCCGCCATGCGCCGGCCGGGCTCGGTGAAATCCAGCAGGATGACGCAGATGGCCGTCATGGCGATGGCCCACAGCGTCAGTACCGGCACGCCTGCCAGCGTGCCGCGCCCGAGGTCGCGGAAGGCCGGTGGAATATTGCCGAACAGCGTGGCGCCGTCGCTGATCCAGAAGGTGAAGCCGCCGACCACCGTGCCGATGGCGAGGGTGGCGATGAAGCTCGGCACCCTCAGGCGCGAGACGAGATAGCCGCTGACGCAGCCGACGACCGCCGACGACACCAGCGTGGCAAGAATGGTGGCCGGAATGCCCCAGCCTTGCGCGAACAGGCTGACGGCCAGGATTCCGGCCCAGGACACCACCGCCCCGACCGAGAGATCGAATTCCGACAGCACCATCACGCAGGTCGCGCCGAGAGCCACGATGGCGAGCAGCGAGGATTGCTGGGTGATGTTGATCAGATTGGAGGCCTGGGCGAAGGAACCCGGCGAAAGGGCCGAGAAAACCCCGACGATGACGAAAAGGCCAAGAAGCGTGCCGTAGCGGGCGGTGAAGTTCAAGCTGTCCTCCGGGAGTCCCGATGCGGTCTTGCTGTGCGAAAGGTCGCCGCGAGCACCTGCTGGCGGGTCAAGCCGGCGGCCGGAGCGTCCAGTGCGATCTCACCCTTGGCCATCACCACGATGCGCCCGGCCAGCGCGAACAGTTCCTCGATGTCGCTGGTGGCGAATAGGATCAGCGTGCCGTCGCCGGCGAGCTCGTGGCAAAGGGCGTGGATCTCGGCTTTGGAACGGACGTCGACGCCCCGCGTCGGTTCGTCCAGCAGGAAGAGGCGCAGACCCGGCCTGAACCATCGCCCGATCAAGATCTTTTGCTGATTGCCGCCGGAGAGAGTGGCGATGCGGTCGGCGAGGCGGCCGTAGCGGACGGCAAGCCGATCCAGCATCGCGCTGGCCTTGCGTCGCAAGGTCGGCCAGGACAGGAGGGGCAGGCCGGCCACGGCCCGACCGTCGGAAAGACGGGGGAGGGTGGCATTGTCCAGGATGGAGTGGTTGATCACCAGGCCGCTGCCGCGGCGGTCCTCCGGCGCAAACGCGACTCTTGCCCGAAGCCGGGAGGGGATGCCGGCCGGCGGCAAGGGCCGCCCGGCCAGAGATAACCTGCCGCTCGCCCGCGGCATCGCGCCCCAGAGCGCCTTCAACAGGCTGGAGCGCCCGCTGCCGACGATGCCGTACAAGCCGATGATTTCGCCGCCATGGGCGCTCAATTGCAGGGAGCCGTGCCGGGGCGAGGGGGAAAAGCCGTCGAGCTCGAGCAGCTTTTCGGCTCGCCTGGCCGGAAGCGGAAGGGCGTCGCGGAGTTGGGCGTCACCGGCCATCATCGCCACGACGGCGTCGGGCGTGGTTTCGGTGATCAGGCCTTGGCCGACGGTGACGCCGTTGCGCAATACCGTATAGTCCTGCGCGAGCTCGAAGACCTCCTCCATGCGATGGGAGACGAAGATCACGGCGCATCCCGCCTGCGCGAGAGTGACGACCACCTTTCTCAGGATCGCGGCTTCGCTTTCGCTCAAGGAGGCCGTGGGTTCGTCCAGCACCAGGATGCGCGCCTCGTCCATCAAGGCCCGCAAGATCTCGACCAGCTGGCACTGGCCCACCGAGAGATGGCGTACCGGGACGTCCAGCGGCAGGGCGATGCCGAGCCTGTCGCGGACAGCCGCCAGGCGGCGTTGCATGGCCTGCCGGTCGATCAGGCCGAAACGGCGCGGGTAGCGCCGGCCGACAAAGGCGTTCTCGGCCGCGGTGAAACCCGGTACCAGGTTGAGTTCCTGATGCACGAAGCGCAGACCCGCGGCCTCCGCCGCCCTGGGATCACGCGGAGCATGGAGCGCGCCGTCGAGCTGCATCGCACCACCATCGGGCTGATACACGCCCGACAGGCATTTGAGCAGGCTCGACTTACCGGCACCGTTCTCGCCCAGCAGGGCATGGATGCGTCCAGGCTTGACGTTGAGGTCGACGCCATCGAGGGCATGTACGCCGCCGAAATGTTTCTTCAGGCCGGTGATCTCGAGCCGCGGAACAGCGCGGCCGGAGGACTGGCTCATTGCGGACACGTCACGCCCAGGCTTGCCCGGTCGACGACCTTGGCCTCGACCTGGATTTCCTGTTTGCTGACGGGCTTGCCCTCCAGCACATTGGCGATTTCGGTCACGGCGCTATGGGCGATCCCCGGAAAGTCCTGGCGCACGGTCGCGACCAGGTCGGTGCATTGCTTGATCAGGTCGACGGCCTGCGGATTGCCGTCGATGCCGGCGATCACCATCCTGGAATCGGGCGCATCGCTCTGCTGGGCGAGGAGAGCCCCGATCGCCGGCTCATCCCAGGCGGCCCAGACGCCGTCGATCTTGGTGCCGTGCTGGCGGATGAAGGTTTCCATGGCCAGGCGTGAATCGTCGATCGGTCCGGGGACCTTCACATAATGCTCGGCGATCACCTTGATGCCCGGATTGGCGGCCAGCGCCTTGTCGAGGGCGAGTTCGCGCTGATGCACGCCGGGATGGGCCGAATAGTAGAACTTGACGATATTGCCCTTGCCGCCCAGCTGCTTGAACAGCTTGTCCGACAGGATGGTGCCGAGGGCGAAATTGTCGGTGGCGATGCTGGCGGTCACACCGGGCGCCAGGGCGCCGTCGAGGGCGAAGACGGGAATCTTCTTGGCCGCCGCGGCGGCGACCTGGTCGGCGATCTGCTTGGGATCGACGCTGACCAGGACGACGGCTTTCACGCCGGCATTGGTGACGTCCTCGACCCGGCTTGCCAGCTGCTGAAGGTCACCGCGGGTATCGACGACATTGACGTTCCAGCCCTTGCCGGCGGCATCCTTCTTGAAGGTTTCGACGATCTCGTTGGTCGCGACCGAGCTGATATAGGGCGTCAATACGGCGATATCCTCGGCCTGGGCCGCGTTCGCGACGACGCTGGCCAAGGTCATGGCCAAGATTGAAACACCGATCTTCACGTGGATCCCCCGATAGCTTCGACCCGGGTCGGATCTCCCGGGCAGTTTCTTTGCGTTGCTATGGCATAGTCCGCGGCAGTTCGCGCGCGAAATCCGATGCGGCACGATAGCTGTGATAGCGCCGTTCCGCGGCTTCCGCGCGAGAAGGATGAGGCTCGACCGTGACACTGCCCGTCAATTGCTGCACCGGCTCGAAGCCAAGCCTGGGGGCGAGCATGCGATAAATGCCGAGCGCCGGCATCTCCTGGCTGGCAGCCGGCGCAATCACGGGCCGGTTCAGCACTTCGGCGAGGAAGCGTTGCTGCAACGGGCTGCGGGCGCCACCGCCGATCACCGTCAACGGCTGGCGCGGCAGGCCGGCGGCTTCCAGATTGTGGCGGATGGCAAAGGCGATACCTTCGAGCACGGCCCGGCACAGAGCACCCGGCCCGTGACCGCGATCAAGGCCGAGGAAAGCACCGCGAACCGCGCGATCCTCGAAGGGCGAACGCTCGCCGAAGAGATAAGGCAGGAACAGCGGATGGGAGGCGGCGCCACCAGCCGAGGCGTGATCGAGCAGCGTCTCCACCGGCAGGGATGTGATCTCGCTCAGCCAATCGAGCGCCGCGCCCGCGCACAGGAAGGGCGTGATGACGATCGCGCGGCTGCCCTCGACGGGGTCGGCCAGAGTATAGCTGTCGCGCGGCGGGCGGGCATCGGCAATGTCCATGGTGCCGGCGACCCAGCCGGTCGTGCCGATATAGGCATAGGCCGTGTTGGGTGCATCGGCGAAGGCACCCCAGGTTGCGGCCGCGCCATCGCCGGCGCCATTGTAGACTGGGATGTCACGTGGCAGGCCGAGGGCGACGGCGCTTTCAGCGGCAAGCGGGCCGACGATTGCGTCTGCAGCCAGGATTTTCGGCATTTGCGCGGCTTTGACGCCGGCTGCCGCCAGCAGGGTTTCATCCCAGGCGCTGCTGACGATGTTGTAGAGCCCGGTCGTCGTCGCAGTGGTGGGATCGATGACGCTACGCCCGGTGAGGCGCTTGATCACGGCATCCTTGGCCCCGAAGAGAAAGCCGGTGACGGCGTCGAGCGACGGGCCTGGAAGGAAGCGCTCGAGCCGCATCAGCTTGAGGATAGGATGGGCAGGATCGAGATGATTGCCGGTGCGCTGGCCGTAATCTCCGGGAAGCCGGTCGCGCAGGGCCGCCACTTCATGCTGGTCGAGCCGGCGATCGGAATAGAGTATCGCCGGGCCAATGGGCTCGCCCGTCGGGGAAAGGGCGATGAGGTTCTGCATCGAACCGGCCAGGCCGATCGCGCAGACATCGGACCGAAAAGGCAGCTCGCTCACCGCCGCCTGAGCGGCGGTCCACCATTGGCGCGCATCCTGCTCGACGGACCCGTCCGAGAGGGTCTGCGTGGTCAGAGGCCGTGTCGCCGAGGCCACGGCCGTGCCGGTGCGGTCGTACAGCACCGCCTTGAGCGCGGTGGAGCCCACATCGAGAATGAGAAGCTTGTCGCCCACGTCTTGCTTCCAAGGGCTGCGGAGGCATCGCAAAGGGCGATGCGCTCCGTAATGCCGGCTTTTGGGAAATGCCTCAGGCTTCGTCGATCTGAAGGAAGGCCACGCAGGTCGGCGTGCCGATCTGGATCTCGGTGCCGGTCGGGGTCAACTCGCCACTCTCCTTGTTGACGGCGAAGACGACGAGCTTGTCGCTGTTCTGGCTGGCCGCCACCAGGAAATTGCCCGAAGGGTCGATGGCGAAATGGCGGGGAAACTGCCCGCCGCAGGGCACGTTGTGCTCCAGCACCATGCCGCCTTCGCTGTCGAGGGCGATGACGCCGATCGTGTCGTGGCCGCGATTGCCGACATAGAGATAGGCGCCATCGGCCGAAATCGCGATTTCCGAGCAGAAGCTGCCCGATCCGGCTGATTCAGGCAGTGCCGAAATCGTGCTGACCAAGGTGAGCTTGGCCTGGTCCGCCTCGAAGGCGAAGGAGGATACGGTGGAGTCGAGCTCGTTGGCGACATAGAGCAGATTGCCGCGCGGATGGAAGACGAAATGGCGCGGACCGGCCCCGGCTGGGACGGAGGCGGCTCCGGCGCGGGTGATCGCACCGGTCTGGGCATCGAAGCGATAGACCACCAGCAGGTCGAGCCCGAGATCGGCAACCACGATATAGCGGTTATCGGGCGTGACGCGGACGCAATGGGGGTGAGGGCGCTCTTGGCGCTCCGGATCCGGTCCCGTGCCGGCATGGGTGGCGTCGCTGACGGCTGCTTTCAGCCCACCATCCTCGCGGATCGGCAACACCGCGATGGCCTTGTTGGGCAGTTCGCCTTCCGCGGTCAGGCTGTAATTGGCGACGAGCAGGAAATTGGCGTTGCGGTCATGGCTGTTAAAGGCGGCGATGCTGCCCAGGGTCGGCTGCTTGTTGATATAGCTCAGCGTGCCGTCCGCGGGGTCGATGGCATAGGCCGAAACCGTGCCCTCGTTCCAGCCGAACACCTCGCTGTTGACATGCAGCACCTTGCGTTTGGCGTCGACGCCGATCCAGGTTGGGTTGTCGATACCCTCGATCAGTCCGACAGGTGTGATGGCACCGGTTGCCTGGTCGAAGGAGAAAGCGGAAATGCCCTTGGCGTTGTGGGTTGGGTAATATGGCGTTGGGCGCGTGGGGCCGCCGACATAAAGAAAAGTGCGCTGTCCGGACATAATCCCGCCTTGTCAGACTCAGAAACTCGATGCGGCGCCGACCATATGGGACAGGGATGGCCCGGGCAACCGGGCCCGGTCAGATTATACTCCCAAGGCGATGCGCGACGATTTGCGACGACCTTCGATTTGAATAATTCATACAAATGCAGCTATCAATCGGGAAGGGGCGCCGGTCCATTCAGGCAGGCGCGTCCCCAAGCAAAGCCGAGCACATGCAAAAGAGCCGGTTCGCCGGCGATCGACGACGGAGAGTGAAATGTCCCTACCCCTACAGGGCAAGACAGCCCTTGTCACCGCGGCCGCCCAGGGGATCGGCCGCGCCTCGGCGATAGCGCTGGCCCGCGCCGGCGCACAGGTGGTCGCCACCGACATTGCCGAAGACAAGCTGGCCGATCTCGCCGGGGTTGAAGGCATCGCCGTCGAACGGCTGGACGTGCTGTCGCCGGAGGCGATCGCCGCCTTTGCCGAACGTCATGGACCCCAGGCCGACATTCTCTTCAACTGCGCCGGCGTCGTCCATGCCGGCACCATTCTCGATTGCACGGAAAAGGACTGGAATTTCGCCTTCGATCTCAACGTCACGGCGATGTTCCGCATGATCAGGGCCTTCCTGCCGCATATGCTGCAGCGCGGCGATGGCAGCATCATCAACATGTCTTCGGTGGCTTCGTCGGTGAAGGGAATCCCCAACCGTTTTGCCTACCAGGCCTCGAAGTCCGCAGTGGTCGGCATCACCAAATCGGTGGCGGCGGACTATGTGAGCAAGGGCATACGCTGCAACGCCATCGCCCCCGGGACAGTCGAAAGCCCCTCCCTGCGCGAAAGGCTGGAGGCAACCGGCGACTATGAGGCGGCGCGTGCCGCTTTCGTCGCGCGCCAGCCGATCGGCCGAATCGGTCAGCCCGAGGAGATTGCCGATCTCGTCGTCTACCTCGCCGGTGCTACCTATACGACGGGACAGATCCACATCATCGACGGCGGCTGGACCGGTTGACGGGCGGGGCCTGGTACCCCGTCGAATGCGAACGGCAGCCCCCGCATTGCAGGCTCTGGTCATTCACATCGCTGGCGCGGGAAATGATTTGAACCACATTTGTCCACGGTGATGCGTGTTTCAGGGCTTGCCGGGCGGTAGTATGTGACAATTTGATCTGCCATAGCTCCACTTCGTCATCAAATCGTCATCAAAACGGGCGCGTCGGTCCGGTGACGACATTGCTCGGAGTAAAGACGTGGAAACAGGCAGTAGACCCGCACCGGCAGTGCCCGCACCGACCTTGCCGGCCCCGGCTGCCAATCGGGAAATCGAACTCAAGCTGCTGGCCCCCGCCGACAGCTTCGATTCTCTCGCTGCGGTTCCCGTCATTGCCCAGCATGCCCGCAATCGCGGCGTCTTTCGCAATTTCGAGAACGCCTATTACGATACGCCCGATCGCCAGCTCTATCGCAACAAGATCGCCCTCAGGGTACGCAAGAGCGGCAAGAGCTTTATCCAGACGCTCAAACGCCCGGCCGACGGCACCAATCCCCTGGCGCGCCATGAATGGGAAGTGCCCGTACCGAGCCTGGAGCCGGATCTGGCCCTCTTGCCGCCCGAAGCCCTGGAGATCGGCATGGACGGCGTCGGCAACGGCGTGCTCGAGGCCGTCTTCGTCACCAAGTTCCGCCGGCGTATCCAGGCGCTCGACCTGCCGGCCGCCAAACTGGAACTTGCCTTCGATCAGGGTGAGATTCGGGCCGGTGAGCGCCGCGAGGCCATCAGCGAGCTCGAACTGGAGCTCAAGGGCGGAGACGCGGGTGCCCTCTATGACGTCGCCCTGGCCCTGCTCGATGTCGCGCCCCTTCGCGTAGGTACGCTGGCCAAGGCCGATCGTGGCTATAAGCTCGCCTATGATCCGCCGGCCGAGGGCGTGCGGGCTGCCAAGGGCAGCATCGGCGCCGCCGACAATGTCGACGAGATCGTCGCTAAGCTGCTCGGTGACTGCCAGCGCCACATGGTCGCCAATCAGGCCGTGGTGGAGGAGGGCAGGACGCCGGAAGGTGTGCACCAGATGCGGGTGGCGTTGCGGCGCATGCGCACCGCCATTTCGATTCTCCAACGCCAGATCGGCTCACCGACGCTCGCGCTGCTGGCGGTGGAGGCCAAGTGGCTGGCGTCGACGCTCGGGCCCGTGCGCAATTGGGACGTGCTGGTGGTGGATACCATTCCCGGCATCGAGACACATTGCCCCGACGAGAAGGCCTTTGCGGCGATGCGGGCTCATGTCGAGCCGAGGCGGCTGCATGGCTATCAGCATCTGCGCGAACTGTTCGCCGGTGCCCGCTACAACCGTTTCCTGCTGACGCTCGGGCGCACCGTCGAAAGGCGCGTCTGGCGCAATGATATCGCCAGCGGCTCGCTTGGCATCCTGGCGGAGACCGCCGAGCAATTCGCTCGCCAGGCGCTGGAACGGCTGCATCGCCGTGCCCTGAAAGGGGGAAAGCATTTCAGGCGGCTTGAGCCGGTGGCTCAGCATGAGTTGCGGCTCGTGCTCAAGAAGCTGCGTTACGGTGCCGAGTTCTTCCGGGGCGTCTTTGACACCAAGGAAGAGGCGCAGCGTTATCTTGCCCGGCTGGCTGATCTCCAGGAAGGGCTCGGTCTGGCCAATGATGCGGCGACGACGGGCGGTCTGCTGGCCGTGCTCACGGACGAAACGCAGGATGCCGCCCTGCATCGTGGCGCCGGCCTGGTCACCGGCTGGCAGGCTCGCGACAAGGAAGTCGCTGCCGGTTCGCTGCACAAGCTCTGGAAGCGTTTTGCCCAGGGCGCGCCCTTCTGGCTGGCGTGACGGCTGATCGCGGGTTGTCACTGGCCTCAATCTGCGGCACACCGTCTGGGTTGCCAAATCTTGGCCGAGTCTTGGCGGCAGCCCTTGCCGCCCAATCCCGGTCGAAGCTTGCCTGAGGCCATCATGAGCCGCACCGCCTATGTGAACGGGGTCTATGTGCCGCTGCGCGACGCCTGCGTGCATGTCGAGGATCGTGGCTTCCAGTTTGCCGACGGGGTCTATGAGGTCTGCGAGGTTTTCGGCGGCCGGCTCATCGACGAGACCCGGCATCTTGCCCGGCTCAAGCGGTCCCTCTCGGAGCTGGGCATCGGCATGCCTGTCGGGGAGGGGGCGCTCAAGGTGATCCTGCGCGAGACCGTCCGGCGCAACCGTGTCCGCGATGGCTTGGTCTATCTCCAGGTCACGCGCGGAGCGGCCAGACGCGATTTCGTGTTTCCGGCAGCTGATACGCCGCCTACTTTGGTGGTGACCGCCCGCTCCGTCGACCGCAGCAAGGCCGAGGCGGGTGCTACCAACGGCATTTCGGTAATCAGCCTGCCGGATAATCGCTGGGAACGGGTCGACATCAAGTCCACGGGCCTTTTGCCCAATGCGCTGGCACGGCAAAGGGCCAAGGAGCGCGGCGCCAAGGAGGCCTGGTTCGTCGACAAGGACGGCTATGTCACCGAGGGGGCGGCCAGCAATGCCTGGATCATCACCCGCGAAAATACGCTGCTGACCCGCCCGGCCGAGAGCGGCATTCTGCGGGGCGTGACCCGAACCACGCTGTTGGACCTCGCCCGGCGCGATAATCTGCTGATCAGCGAACGGCCCTTCACGCTGGCGGAAGCCAAGGCCGCGAAGGAAGCCTTCGTGACCGCGGCGACGGCATTGATCATGCCAGTCGTGCGTATTGACGATACGGTGATCGGTGACGGTAAGCCGGGGGCTCTCACCACGCGTTTGCGCGCACGGTTCCATGAGGTGGCCGAGCGTTCACTTTAGTTTATGGTATACCATTGTTGCTTGACAGATGATGGCTTGGGGCCCATCTGCGATCATTCCGACAGATTGGGCGGAATGACGCGTGGCGATTGCAAACTTTTGCTTGCGCGACGCAGCATCCCCGTCGACTATGTAGGATGATTGCATGAAAGGCAGGCGCGTCAGCGTTGGCTGATTTTGCTTGTGAATGTCCGCGGACCAACCGCGGTCAAGGAGTTTCGGGGGTATTATGGCGGCGGAGCGCACCCAAAATCTACAGGACACGTTTCTCAACAATGTCCGCAAGAACAAGATCCCGCTCACGATCTTCCTGGTGAATGGTGTGAAGTTGCAAGGCGTTGTGACCTGGTTTGACAATTTTTGCGTGCTTTTGCGCCGCGACGGTCATTCCCAGCTGGTCTACAAGCACGCGATTTCGACGATCATGCCGGGCCATCCCGTCCAACTCTTCGAAGGCGGTGAGATCGAGGGCGCGGACAAGCTTTGATTCTTGCCGTACCGGCGGTGGCGGGGGCAACCCCGCCCGAAAGTTGACGTTTGACAGCAAATACTCTCAAGGATCCGGCGCATCGCATCGATGCGCATGAGCTGGAAGTTGCTTCCGGCACAAGAACTTATGTCGTCGCCCCGGTGCTGTCGCGCCGGAGCGAGAACGACCTCGTGCGATCACCCGAAGCCAAGCTCGAAGAGGCCGTCGGCCTAGCCGGCGCCATCGATCTCAATGTGGTCGGTGCCGTCGTGGTCGCGCTCGGCGAAATCAGGCCCTCGACCTATATCGGCAAAGGCAAGGTCGAGGAGATCAAGGCGGTCGTCGAGGCTGAGGATATCACCCTCGTGCTGATGGATTGCGCCCTGTCGCCCGTGCAGCAGCGCAATCTGGAAAAGGCCTGGGGCGCCAAGGTGATCGACCGCACCGGCCTCATCCTCGAAATCTTCGGCCGGCGCGCGCGCACCAAGGAAGGTACGCTGCAGGTCGAGCTCGCCCATCTCAACTATCAGAAGGGTCGCCTGGTCCGATCCTGGACCCATCTCGAACGCCAGCGCGGCGGCGGCGGCTTCCTCGGCGGTCCGGGTGAAACCCAGATCGAATCCGACAGGCGCCTGCTGCAGGATCGCATCGTGAAGCTGGAGCGCGAGCTCGAGCAGGTGAAACGCACCCGTTCCCTGCATCGCATCAGCCGGCGCAAGGTGCCTTATCCGATCGTGGCGCTCGTCGGCTATACCAATGCCGGCAAGTCGACCCTGTTCAACCGGCTGACCCGCGCCGAGGTGCTGGCCGAGGACATGCTGTTCGCCACGCTGGATCCGACGCTACGGGCACTCAAGCTGCCGCATGGCACCAAGGCGATCCTGTCCGATACGGTGGGGTTCATCTCCGAATTGCCGACCATGCTGGTGGCGGCCTTCCGCGCTACGCTGGAAGAGGTGTTGGAGGCGGATGTCATCCTGCATGTGCGCGACATCTCCCATGGCGACACCGAAGCCCAGGCGGGCGACGTGCGCTCCATCCTGCACAGCCTCGGCATCGAGGAGGGGACGAGGCAGACGGTGATCGAGGTCTGGAACAAGGTCGATCTCCTCGAAGAGCCGGGGCGCGAGGCGTTGCTGACGGCCTCCCGGCGCGAAGGCGGGAATCGGCCCGTGGTGGTCTCGGCCGTGACCGGGGAAGGGCTGCCGGCACTGCTCGACCGGGTCGAGGCGGTGGTTGCCGCCGGACGGCTGACACTCGCCATCGACATCCCTCCCGCGGATGGCGCAGGCCTTGCCTGGCTGCATGCCAACACCGACGTGCTGGCCCGCGAGACCGACGAGGATGGCGTCACCCATGTCTCCGTGCGCGTGGCCCCGGAACGTGCCGACCAGGTCAGGCGGCGGTTCGGGATCGCAGCCGTTGAATGAGCTGAGTGCGCATTACACCGATCCGCGCCTGGTGGCTCTCTACGACATGGAGAACCCGTGGGGACCGGACAGCGACTTCTACCTCGCCTTGGCAGGCAGACCGGCGCTCGCCATCCTCGATATCGGATGCGGAACCGGGATGATGGCGACAGCCTTTGCCCGGCAGGGGCATGCAGTCACCGCTGTCGACCCGGCCGCAGCCATGCTGGACGTGGCACGGTCGCGTCCGCAGGGGCAACTGGTGCGGTGGGTTCACGGACTGGTCGGAGAGGTCCAGGGAAGTTTCGACCTTGCCGTGATGACCGGGCACGCGTTCCAGGTTCTGCTCGACGACGAGACCACGCTGGCCTTCCTGCGGGCCGTGAAACAAAGGCTGTCGCCGGGCGGGCGCTTCGCGTTCGAGACGCGCAATCCCGACGCGCGGATCTGGGAAGAATGGGCGAAGCCGCTGGTGGGGAGTTCCGTGGCGGGGGCCACCGAAACGGCGCATGTCGATATCGAGAAACAGGGCGAGCTGGTATCTTTTCGTTCCATCTATCGCTTCGATGATGGAACGGAGATCTCCAGCCGCAGCACCTTGCGCTTCGCGTCCCAGGCGACGATTTCTGCTCTTGCCGAGAAGGCCGGATTTTCTCGCCAGATCTGGTACGGCGATTGGGATCGTCAGCCCGTAGAGGCGGGTAGCCGGGAGCTCATCCTGGTTGCGGGTTTTGCCTAGTCCGAACCTGCCTTCAACACGGGCCAGGCCGCAATGTCTGCGGACCGGTGATAGTGCAATGGCAATCGGATCCATCCCAATGCACGCTGTGCGACACCCATGAGGGACGCCGCCCGCAGGCATCGACCGGCGGCGAGCAGGAAGGGCAGACGAAGGCCCCCGAGTTGTTCATGGTGATGTCACCCGCCCCGTCTGCAGGCGTGGCGGTGATACCGAAATCTCCGTTGCGATAGAGAAAGACCTTCATCTGCCCGCGGCCGTCCAGTCCCTTCCAGCCATAGATTGCCCGGGGTGTTTCCAGATCGGTTTCGACGGCAAGAAGCTTGCCGCCGGAGCCGGCCGCCTTCTGCAGGCTGGCGAAGTCACGGATTTCTCGCAAGGTGGTGATCCAGCCCCTCGTCATGGCGACGTTCGCTTCGGGCTGTCCGGGATCGCGAGGGGGCCACGGCGCCAGCTCCGACGAGAGCGCCGGTAGAGCCAGGCAGATCGTCAGAATGATGGCTCCCGCCGAACCCGTGACCGGTCTCGACATCGAAGGCCCTCCACACACGGCGTGCGACGACAGCACGACTATGGCGCTTGGCGGTGTCGAGCGTCAAATGGAGAGGTGAACTGGAGCCAGTCGGCGTTGCCCTGGCTGTCCGTCTGGCGCAACGGACCCTGCTTCCTTGGGGCTTGGAGCGCTGGACTTCAGAACCAACTGGTTCGGGCGGGCTCCGGCGTCGTGACGAGACCGACGACAGCGCCGGTGGTTGCTCCGATGGCACCTCCGACCAGCGCGCCGGTGGTCGGCTGGCGAGCGACGAGACTGCCGACGATGGCGCCGCTGGTGCCGCCGATCAGGGCGCCGTTGAAGGCTCGCCCGGCCGGGCTCGAACTGCAGGAGGCCGTGCTGACGGCAAGGCCGGTGATCAGGATCAGACCCGGAAGTCTCTTCATGGTTGAGCATCCTTACGCTACGCTACGATGAATGGCTCATTTACTGAAAATTAACTTTTGGTCTTGAATCGGACGGAAGCAAGGCCCAGTCAGACAAGATTTGGCCCAATATATTAATTGCGATTCGCTCTGATAGTGTTCAAGGTCGTTTTACTGGCCGAAATGACGTCGATCGAGAGGAAAACGAGCGTTTTTCCTGATCTTCGGGGAGATCACCAGGCGGCCGGCATTCTCGCGACATGGTTAATCTTGGAGCCCGTTCGAGATTGCCCTTTCGGCACGGGCGGTCGCTACGGCGCCGGGGCGGTGGGTGCGGGCAATCCCAGCTTCTGGCGCAGAGCCTTCAGTACCCCGTCCCCCATGGCGGCCTGACCAAGCGCATTGGGATGGAAGGAGCCGCTGAGGGTGGCGGCCAGGACGGGCTGGGCGCGACCGTTCATGTGCGGATCGCCGCCACTGCCCGCCAGCGTACGCATGGTATTGGCGGCGAGAAAGGCATCGTTCGGTGTGACAAACCAGCGTTGCCGCGGGCGATAGGCCTGCCAGGCCGGCGGCGAAAACGGCGTCCAGCGTTGTCCGGTTGGATTGCTGATCGGAAAGCGAAGCCCGTCCGGGGCATTGCTGCCGTCCGCCATGCCAGGCTGGCACAAGGCGTGGCCCTTGAAGGCTGCAGCGAAGTCGCTGACCACCTGCCATCCGACCAGGGTCGGGATCTTGGAGTTGAGACCGTCGACGAAGGTGACCGATTCCGGGCCCGTGGTCGGCTTGCTGATCCGGAAGATCTCGTGAAGATCCATTCCGGCCGTTCCGGCTTCGCCGCTGGGGGCATGCGGACAGGTGCCGCTACCCGTGTGCAGCATTTGCGGGTAGCCGGTCTGGATGACCTGGGAGGCCGTCAGGCCCAGGAGCCGCTCGAAGGCCTGGGCCAGGACGCGATAGCGCTCGGCCAGCGAACTCTCCGCTGCCGTGGCATCCTGAAAGGTGATGGGACCAGCCCCCTTGATCCAAAGCCTTTCGGCGGTTCGTCTAAGCGACAGGAAATTGCTGCTGGCGGCCAGGGCCTCGCCGGCTATGACCCGGGAAAAGCCGATATCGTTCCCGCCGATGCTGAGCAGGAGGATGTCGGGTTTGCGCTTGAAGGCAGCGCAGCGCTTGAGATCGGTGTCCCAGGAAAAATGCGCCGGCGGCGAGAAGCGATTATAGCCCGTGAGGGGCAGGGGACAGAGGTCACGCAAGGCCCGCATGACCTGCGGCGAGGCATCGTACTGCCCGGCTTTGCCCGGCCTGTCCTTGGGGACGTCGTCGCGGGCGACCCAGTAGCCGAGCAGGCCCTCGAAGACTTCGGCGCCAGTGCAGCCATAGCCCAGATAGGTCACGCTCGCATGCGGCGCTTCCAGTGCGAGCGCCAGGGCCGCCTTGAGCTGGTGCGAATAGAGCGAGCGATGGCATTGCTGGTTGATCCACAGGGCACCGATCCCGAAGCTCTTGTCGAAATTGTGCTTGTAGCGGAGGGGGTAGAGGCGCAGCCTGCCACGCCATCCCGATTCACCCGGCAGATGCGACGATTCCTGGAAATTGTTGACGTCGGTGCCGAGCACCGCGGCCTTGTCGGGGTTCCCCTCGCCGGAGGCGAAGGAATCACCCATGCCGAGGATGGTGATCGGTCGGATCGTCTGGTCCGGCGCTTCGGCCAGGGTCGAGCCGTCAGCCTTGACGGACAGGGTGAAGGCGGTGCCGATGGGGATGTCGGTTAGGCGTATCTGCGCGGTGTCGCAAGCTGCCGTAGCGGCCACCGAGCCATTGACCAGCCATTGGCACTGGCGACCCGCAGGGGCTTCGGTGATGCTTGCGAGGATGTCGCTCTTGCGGGCGCCGACATAGTCCTCGCCATTGGCCAGCTTGCAGCCCCAATGCCCGCGATTGGTGGCGCTGAAGCAGGTGCTGCGGGCAAGGGCCGAGGCCCAGCCGAAACGCCAGATCGTCGCGGGATCGCCGAAAGCCTTGCCGAGTTGCCTGGCATCGGCGCGCTTTTCCAGCTCGACCTCGAGCGCCATCACGGGCTGGTTCTGGCGATCGGCCAAGGGCAGGTCGGCATAGAGGCCGGCGAGGGCACGGAAATGGTCCTCATTGCGAAACAGGGGAAAGCGATTGGCAACTTCCCACTGGATGGCCGGTGCGGCTTCGGCCGCTCCTGCAGCCATTGCAAGGCCGAAAACGACGGCGCACAGGCTTGCTCGGCTCCCGGCATGCCGCGCGCCTGATCGCTCCGTCCTGACAACGCCCATACGTGACATGGCAGCCCCCCGCATGCGATCGTCTCGCCACGGTACGGGGATGGGCGTGATGGCGCCGTTATCGCGGATGGCAGCACAGACGTCTGCGAGATCCGATAAACCGAAATAGCGCGTCGACGGTTGCTTGCACCGGTTGACGGGTGTCGATCTCGAAATCGGCCGAACGGCGCAGGAGCGGCTCGACCGCCATGATCAGTTCGGCGACCTTGCGACGCTCTTCCTCGGCATGGCCATAGCCCCAACCCGTTCGGGCGGCGAGCCGCGCCATGATGGTGGGAAGGGGAGCCGAGAGCAGGACGATGGCGTCGATCAAGGGAAAGACCTCAGCCATGTTCTCGGCGCAGCCGCTGACGAAGAAAGGCCCGGGGGATGATCGCGACAGCAGGGCCTCGACCTTGTCGAGTTGCCAGACCCAGTCCTCGCCCTGGCCGGGTGTCAGGTCATCTCCCGGGGCGGCCGGAACCCAATGCGACCATTCCGGCGTATCGAGGTCATGGGCTTGGTGGCCACGGGCGAGCAATTCGCGGATCACTGACGTCTTGCCGGTTCCGGACATGCCGGTGATCAGGATGCGTTTCATCGCTGTCTTGCTCCGAAAACAATCCGACGGGCCGGCTCATGACCATTGGTATAACTGTCACGTCGGGCTCGACGCGACAACGGCGGTAACAGCAATAAAAATGGCCGGACGAGCCGGCCATTTTCAAGAGTGGGGCATCTTGGTCTCTTGCGGGCATGCCCGTTACATCATGCCCGTCGCCTTCGCCAGCATGAGGGCGACGATGCCGCCGATCACCGGGCCGACGACCGGCACCCAGGAATAGCCCCAGTCCGAACCGCCCTTGCCGGCGATCGGCAGCACGGCGTGAGCAATGCGCGGGCCGAGGTCACGGGCAGGATTGATGGCATAGCCGGTGGGACCGCCGAGCGAGACGCCGATGCCCCAGACCACCATGCCGACGATGAAAGGCGCGAGATAGCCCGGCGTCGCCACACCCTTCGAACCGATGGCGGCGACGACGAAGAGCAGGGCGAAGCCGCCGATGATTTCCGTCACCAGATTGGCGCCGTAGTTGCGGATGGCGGGGCCGGTGCAGAACACCGCGAGCTTGAGGCCCTGGTCTTCAGTCTCACCCCAGTGCAGCAGATGCGCGAGCCACACCAGGATGGCTCCGATGAAGGCGCCGATGAACTGGGCCGCGATGAACGGGACGACATTGCTCCAATCGCCGGTCGCGGTCGCGAAGGCCAGGGTCACCGCCGGATTGAGATGACCCGGGGCACCCGCCGCGACGGCGACGAGCACGCCGCAGAGCACCGCGAAAGCCCAGCCGGCGGTGATGACGATCCAGCCCGAATTCTGGCCCTTGTTCTTGGCCAGCAATACGTTGGCCACGACACCGTCCCCGAACAGGATGAGCGTGGCCGTGCCCATCAGCTCACCAACAAACCCAACTGCCATGTTTTTCTTCCCTGTGTTGTGGGGCCGTCACCCCCCGGGTGCGGCCCTCCCTGGTTCGTGATGGTCAGACGGCCCAGTCGAGCGAGCGGCTGACGGCCTTGTTCCAGGCGCTGAAGAGCTTGCTGCGCTGCTCTTCCTTCATCATCGGGTGCCAGCGCTTGTCGACGCCCCAGTTTTCCGAGATGTCCTTGGTGGAGTTCCAGTACCCCGTCGCCAGGCCGGCCGCGTAGGCCGAGCCGAGGGCGGTCGTCTCGATGACCTTGGGCCGCACTACGGGAACGTTGAGGATGTCGGACTGGAACTGCATCAGCAGCTCGTTGACGACCATGCCGCCGTCGGTCCGCAATTCCTTGATCTGCACGCCCGAATCCTTGGTCATGGCATCGAGCACTTCGCGGGTCTGATAGGCGGTCGCCTCCAGGGCGGCACGCGCGATATGGCCCTTGTTGGCGAAGCGCGTCAGGCCGGCGATCACGCCGCGGGCGCTTTCCTTCCAGTGCGGCGCGTAGAGGCCGGAGAAGGCCGGCACGAAATAGACGTCGCCATTGTCCTTTACGGTATTGGCGAGGGCCTCGATCTCCGGCGCGGTCTTCACCAGATTGAGGTTGTCGCGCAGCCATTGCACCAGCGCGCCAGCAATGGCGATCGAGCCTTCCAGGGCGTAGATGGGTTTGTTGTCGCCGAGCTTGTAGCCGAGCGTGGTCAGCAGGCCGGCCGTGGAGTGGAAGGGCTTGTCGCCGGTGTTCATCAGCATGAAGCAACCGGTGCCGTAGGTGTTCTTGGCTTCGCCCGGCTGCAGGCAGGCCTGGCCGAACAGGGCTGCCTGCTGGTCACCGAGAATACCGGCCACCGGAACGTCAGCCAGCACGCCCGTGCAGGTACCATAGACTTCGCTGGAAGAGCGGATCTGCGGCAGGCAGGCGCGCGGAATATCGAACAGGTTGAGAATGTCGGCATCCCAGTCCAGCGTCTCCAGGTCCATCATCTGGGTACGCGAGGCGTTGGTAACGTCGGTCAGGTGCAGGCCGCCCTTGGTGCCGCCCGTCAGGTTCCACACCAGCCAGGTGTCGAGATTGCCGAAGAGAAGGTCACCGGCCTCGGCCGCCTTCTGGGCGCCGGGAACGTTGTCGAGCAGCCAGCGCAACTTCAGGCCGGAGAAATAGGTGGCAAGCGGCAGGCCGGTCTTGGCGCGCAGGCGATCCTGGCCGCCCTCCTTGGCGAATTTGGCCACGAGCTTGTCGGTACGGGTGTCCATCCAGACCAGAGCGTTGTGCACGGCTGCGCCGGTCTTGCGGTTCCACAGGACTGCCGTCTCGCGCTGGTTGGTGATGCCCACGGAGACCAGGTTGGCCGTGGTCAGTCCCTTCTTCTTCAGGGCACCGGCGATCACGCTCTGGGTGTTGCGCCAGATCTCGGCGGGATCATGCTCGACCCAGCCGGGCTTGGGATAGATCTGCTCGTGTTCCTTCTGGTCGACGGAGATGATCTCGCCGCGCCGGTCGAAGATGATGAAGCGGGTACTGGTCGTGCCTTGGTCGATGGACCCGACATATTTGGTCATGCTTTCCTCCTCGATATGTTCTTGCAGTCCGGTTGGATCTGGGAACGAGTTCAGTGGGGAACGGGCGCCTTCTGCCTGGCGGCGAGATAGGCGGAGATGTCACCGGCCGCCTCGGGCGGCAGATGCAGGCCAAGCTTGGAGCGGCGCCAGAGGATGTCCTCGGCGGTCACGGCCCATTCCTGGTCGACGAGATAGTCGATCTCGGCAGCGGTGAGGCCCATGCCGAAATCCCGGCCGAGATCGGCCATGCCGTTGGCACTGTCCAGGAACTTGAAGGCGCGCGTACCGTAAGCCTTGGCCAGGCGCCGGGCGAGGGCGGGGGACAGGAAGGGTTTGCGCGCCATCAGCGAGCGGATGAAGGCATCGAGATCGGCATTGGGCATGTCACCGCCCGGCAGGGGGGCATCGGCGGTCCAGGGCTTGCCCTTGGCACCCAAGGTCTTCTCGATATGCTCGAGGATCGATTCCGACAGGCGGCGATAGGTGGTGATCTTGCCGCCGAAGATGTTGATCAGCGGCGCGCCGTCGATCAACTCTTCCTTGATGACATAGTCGCGGGTGGCTGCCTGGGCGGCGGTGGCGTGATCGTCATAGAGAGGCCGCACACCCGAATAGGTCCAGACGATGTCGGCTGGCTTGATTTCCTTGGCGAAATACTCGCTTGCCGCCTTGCACAGATACTCCGTCTCGCCGGACGTGATCGCGACCTTGGCCGGATCATCCTTGTAGTCCTGGTCGGTCGTGCCGATCAGGGTGAATTCATCTTCATAGGGAATGGCGAAGATGATGCGCCCGTCCGGGTTCTGGAAGATGTAGCAGCGGTCGTGGTCGAAGAGCTTGGGCACGATGATGTGGCTGCCCTGGACCAGGCGCACCTGGTTCGGCTCCTTGTGCGCGACGACATCCGCCAGCACGGTGTCGACCCAGGGACCGGCGGCGTTGACGAGGAGACGGGCCGTGACCTCGTTCTCCGTGCCATTGATCTGGTCTCGCAGCCGGATGTGCCACAGGCCGGCGTCGCGGCGCGCCGAGACGACCTTGCAGCGAGTGCGGACAATGGCGCCGCGGTCGGCGGCATCGCGGGCATTGAGGGCCACGAAGCGGGCATCGTTCACCCAGCAGTCGGAATATTCGAAAGCTTTCGAGAAGATCGGCTTCAGCGATTTGCCGGCTTCGTCGCGCCGCAGATCGAGCGTCCGGGTGGGCGGCAGTTTCTTGCGGCCGCCGATATAATCGTAGAGGAACAGGCCGATCCGCAGCATCCAGGCTGGCCGCAGGCCCTTGAAATAGGGCAGCACGAAACGCAGCGGGTGGACGAGATGGGGTGCGTTGCGCCAGACGATTTCGCGTTCGGTGAGGGCTTCCCGCACCAAGCGGAACTCGTAATATTCGAGATAGCGCAGGCCGCCATGGATCAGCTTGGTAGCCTTGGACGACGTGCCGCTGGCCAGATCGTTCATCTCGGCCAGATACACAGAATAGCCACGACCAACGGCGTCCCTGGCAATGCCGCATCCATTGACGCCCCCGCCGATCACGAAGACGTCGAAAATCTCATTTGCGGAAGCCTGTTGATTCATGGGGTGTCACTCCGCGGCAGGGCAGTGGCGGGGACGGCGGTCGAGCATGGCGAGGTGGCGTGGACCATGGCGTTCCGTCTCCCTGTATTTCGATCCTTCATTGATGAAGGCGCTTGTTTCGGCGGCAATGTTGTCGCGCTTTCTTGTTTTCGCAACAGAAAGTTTTTTCTTTCGTTTCCATGGAAACGAACATTTTTGGTCGAGGTTGATTTATTCAGAAACGACATTGCAGGCGCCCAGGTTGCGCTGCAACATGAATGAACCAGTGGTCGGTTCGTCGAAAACACTGGGGTTATTTGGTGGTTTTACAAATCGCGGTACCATGGTAACGCGATTTTGCGGGGCGGCGAGAAAGATGAGCCGAGCATAGATGTAGAATGTCGCTTGCGCTTTAATGCGTCATTTTCGGAATGCAGGGATTCGAAAATGACGTAGCGGCGAATTTTAGGTGACAAACAGTGTCACAATTCTCGTCGAGGTGGTGTTGCGCAATCAGAGGTTGGCGATGTGAAGCTCCGTGCCGCTGCTCGCCAGCAATTCGGCAAGTGCCTGAGGGGGAGTCTGGTCGACGAAGACGGCGCTCACTTCGGTGATCGACGCCATGCGCAGCAGGGGTCTGCGCTGGAACTTGGTGTGGTCGGTGACGAGATAGGTCTTGCGGGCGTTGCGCAGGATGGTCTGGGCGGCGCGAATCTCGTCATAGTCGAAATCGAGCAGTGTGCCGTCGCTGTCGATGCCGCTGATGCCGATGATGCCGATATCGACTCGGAACTGGCTGATCATGTCCACGCAGGCCGGGCCGAGCACGCCGCCATCCCGGTTGCGCACGGAGCCGCCGGTGATGGTGATCTCGAAATCGGTGTGCCGCGAGAGAATCGTCGCCACGTTGAGATTGTTGGTGATCACCCGCAGATCCTGATGGTGGATCAACGCGGCGGCCACGGCCTCCGTGGTGGTGCCGATATTCATGAAGATGGAAGCGTGATCGGGGACGTGACGCGCCACCAGCTTGGCGATCTGCTCCTTTTCCGCCTGGTTCATGATCTGGCGAGCGCTGTAGTCGATATTGGCGACGCTCGAAGGCAGGCCGCCGCCGCCGCGATAGCGGGCCAGCCGTCCTTCGCCGCTCAGATCGTTGAGATCACGCCGGATGGTCTGGACGGTAACGCCGAATCGACTGGCCAGCATTTCGACGCCGACGAAGCCGTGCTGACGCACCAGATTGACGATGGCCTCGCGCCGTTCCTCCACGCTGAGGGCGGCGGATGCATCGGCAGGGGGGAGGCTGGACGACATGGCGGATCACGCGGGACGAGGAATGCGGGTGCGTCCGGGGTTGTCGCACGGAATGCCGCGCACGGCCAGCGAGGCTGTGCGACGGCTGGAAGTGCCATCGAACTCGCTGGGAAAGCGATGCTCACGGGAGAAGGAGAGGGGGTTACAGCCCAGCTCGCTTGGCCTCGTTCCACAAGCCATCCATCTCGTCCAGGCTCGACTGGGCCGGTGTCGTGCCCTTCTCGCTCAAGCGGGCTTCGATGAAGTGAAAGCGCCTCTCGAACTTGGCATTGGCACCACGCAGGGCGCCTTCCGCATCGACATGGGCATGGCGGGCGATGTTGGCGACGGCGAAAAGCAGATCGCCGATTTCCGCCGTCAGTGCGTCCTTGTCGGCCCCTTCATCGAGTGCGGCTTCGATCTCGTCCGCTTCTTCGCGTACCTTGGCAAGCACCATGCGGATGTCGTTCCAGTCGAAGCCCACCTTGCCCGCTTTCTCTTGAAGCTTGACGGCTCGCGTCAGCGCCGGCATGGCGGCAGGCACGCCTTCGAGGGCGCTTTCCGGGCCGGCGGGGGGATGACGGCGGGCGCGTTCGGCTTTTTCCTGCGCCTTGATCTCAGCCCAGAGTTTCTTCACCTCAGCCGGCGGCAGGTTCCTGGCCTCGCCGAAGACATGCGGGTGGCGGCGGATCAGCTTGGTGGTGATCGCCTCGACGACACTGCCGAAATCGAACAGACCTTCTTCGCGCGCCATCTGGGCATGAAAAACCACCTGCAGCAGGAGGTCGCCGAGCTCGTCGGTGAGATCGGCCATGTCGCCACGCTGGATGGCATCGGCCACCTCATAGGCCTCTTCGATCGTATAGGGGGCGATGCTGGCAAAATCCTGCTCGAGGTCCCAGGGGCAGCCGGTGCGGGGAGTTCTCAAGGCCGCCATGATCTCGAGCAGGCGCTCGATATCTCGGCTGGGCGTGATCGCGGAGCTGGGAATGGCGGCTTGGGACTTGGCAGTGCTGTTCATGCTGTCTCTCCTTGACGCTTCCTAGAACAAACTGCGTGTCAGTGGAAATGCTGGCTCGTCCCAGGCGCTTCATCGAGCCGATTTGCAATCTCGCGAACTCGCCCATCGCAAGATCGCCTGCGACATCCAAGGTCGGCTTGTTCTCCCGCCATGCCCTGCCGTGCGGGACGCTGGGCCGCGTCCGTGACGGTGTCCGTCACAAAGCTTGGGGGTGGTTGCGATTTTACCTTGATTGCCAGACCGGGATTGTCTATCCGGGTGGCAATGGAGACGTGGCCGAGAGGCTGAAGGCACTCGTTTGCTAAATGAGCATACCCCACAAGGGTATCCAGGGTTCGAATCCCTGCGTCTCCGCCACTTCCCTCATCGACGTCGATATTGCGCCATCTTCCCGGATGGGTTGAATGGGCGGCCCGCATTGTGGAAGGCTGCCTCTGGCGGGCAAGAACGGAAGATCCCGGCATTCATGTCTGTATTGGCCTGGCAACCGGCCTTTGTTTCAGAAGCCCCTCAGACTGCCTTGCGCGACAGCCCAATTTGCCTGCTTGTCATCGCTGCGGTTTTTCTTTGGGTAGCCCGATCGGGTGTTTGAATGGCGCCCGACCGGGCTGGAGCCAGCGACCGATGGTGAATTGGCACGCTGACTTATCCAGTGCGGCGTGTGCTACGCCGCACTGGAAATATCCTTGGCCAGGCCGGATGCGCCGCCGCTATATCCGGAAATTGCCGTGGCCAACGTCGGACTGGTCGCGGCCAGTTTGGCGTTTATAGCTTCGATCACAGCCGGAGTGAGAGGCTTGTTGGTCGCTGCCGCAAGGGCTGCCGCCAGTTGAGCGAGGGTCGGAGCCGTCGTGCCCTGCTGGGGAGAAAGATAGCCCTCCAGCAAGCCGCCATAGGCCACGACCTTCCCGATAGCCGACTTCGGCGACGCATGCTTGAGAGCAGATGGCGAAGCATGAAGAAAGCCGTTCAACTTACCAAGCTGGCTTGCCGAAAGGTCTGATGTGCTTCCCTGGTCGCTGTCTCCAGCAGAGGCGCTGGAGGAATGAGCCGAACCATTCCCATTACCGTGGCCACCGCCATTGCCACCACCGTCACCACCTCCCTTGCCATTGTTGGCGAGAACGGGAGTCGCGAACAGGGAAACCCCAAGGAGGGCGGCGGACAGGGCCTTTGTCAGGGTTGAGGTATTGCGAATGAAGCGCATGTGGTTCTCCATGGCGCCCCCCAATTCCTCCCTCGAAGTCAGGTGCTATCACTTCTTGTTCAGATTGTGGCATTTGCCGCCCACTCAACCGAAGGTATATGGTGCCCAAGGTACCTCGGGTCCCGGAGGGGCGAGGGCGCCACTGTCCGTGCGGTGCAATATCACGTTCGAATTATGCCGAACCTCCACAATTCACCTTGCGGTGCAATAAGGTGCCGCAGGCAACCACCTTGGCCCGGCGTCCGACAGCGTCGGGTTTTCTTTGGCCGACGAAAAGGATTCGCTTCACCGGGAACAAGGTTGGGCTCGGTGAGATCGCCTTTGGTTCGTGGGACCTAGACAGCCTGCCGGAGCAGCGAGCGCCGCTGAATTGGCACGCTGGCTTGACCGGATCGGCTTGATGAGGGGGAGGTAAAATAGGAGGCCCGGCTTAGGGCTGGGGGGCTGTCTGATTAAAGACCCGGGCCTCCAGCTTCCATTTCCAAAGAAGCCCTTGGATCGTAGAGACCGGCTCGGTTCCCAACAATCCATACCTTGGTATGGGGGCGCCAGGCGATCGCGTGCTGCCAGTCCTTTGTTGTCTTTCCACAATCCCTGTGCCGCCCGTGTCCACCGGTTGCAGCTTCCTGCCGGCTCGTCCGATAATTCAGTGCGACGGTCGGCAGTCCCCCTTCTGACCGGCGTACTCATTGTCATGTAACTGAATACCCGGCCGTCGATGCGCGCCGGGTTTTTTCTTTTGAGAGGCTGGCGGGCAGTTCCTCGCCGTGGCTGCGCCAAGTTTGGCTCAGGATCCTTCCCGTCGGGGGCCTCTCTCAAGCAGCGGACGTACCCATGGTGCTGCACCACCCCCATGTCTTGATCAGAAGGGGCGCGGTTGCTGATGAGCTTCACTGTGTTGGGGAAGAACGTGCCGGGCTGATGCTTCTGCCAAAAGAAAACCCTACCGGATCGGCAGGGCGTTCGTGCAGGCTGAAAAACCTGATAGGGGCTGTAGCCCGAATTTTACAGCGCCATAGATGAACAACCTCGACCCGTACGAATGACCGGCAAGGCGTTTGTTACGGCCGCAGGGCTCAGCGCGGGAACGGCGTATCCGGACCGACGACGTAAGCCGGACGGCGGTCGGCCTGACCATAGTCGCTGGCGCAGGCTGCCAGGCCGGCCAGGACGAAAACGGCGGTGAGGATCTTCAGAATTGTCATTGTCGCTTCCATTTTTTCGGAAGGCAGCGATGTAGGTCTAACACCGAACCATTACCGAGGGCACTTTTGTTTTCATCGCATAATGCTGCGAAACCGTAAACGTTTCATGCTGGCAATCGCGGTTCTCGCCGTTTTTTTGACCTCTTGTCATGTATCGATTGAGGGCTGGTGCTAGGATGCTACCCTGGGTGGTGACCGCCGCATGGCTACTCGGCGGCGCTCGCGCGTCGTTGTCTGTATCGAGGAAGGTTTGTGACGTGCGGAACTGTCCGTTGCCTCATCCATAATCCATAACAGCCTCAGGATGATCCACCTGCAGCGTGATAAACGCTCCCGTCACGGAGACTATCGAATGTGTCATGTGCGTTTCGGCACCTCGTTTCCGATCGCGACGGGGCCTAGTGCTGCTGTACCGGTTCAAAGCCGGTTCTGAACGTCCACCGCTCTTTCATCGACCCAGGCGTGCGCACCTCATGATTATGCGTTAAGAGTGCGCCGCGAAACGGCTTACCACCCACTGAAGGAAACTCCATGCAACTTCTTCGCATGAAACGCCGCAGTCCCGCCGCCAGGCTGGCTTTTCGGAGCACGCTGCTGGCCGCGACGCTGCTGAGCGCTCCCGCCTTTGCGCAGGGCGTATCGGCGGATGGCGCCAAGCAACTGCAGGACAGCCTCGCCAAGACGCTCGGCAGCGGCCTTTTCGAGAAGGGCATCCTGTCGATCACCCCGCAGGGCAGTGCCTATGCCGTGAAGCTCGACCTCAGCTCCACCCTGGCCCAGCTCAAGGGAGCCGGCGTCACTGCGAGCTTCGATCCGATCACCTATCTGGCCACGCCCAATTCGGACGGCACCTATGCGGTGACCAGCGATTCGCCGATCAACTACAATTTCAGCGGCACCCAGGGTGACAAGCCTTTCGCGATGAAGGTTACGGCGCCTTGCAAGTCGACGGGCGTGTTCGATCCCAAGATCTCGACCTTCTCGAGCTATGAAGCGACCTGCGCCTCGATGTCGATGGACATGGACGATGCAGAGAGCACCGTGACCGCGAGCATGGGCGCGATCACCTCCAAGCTGACCGGAGCCGCCGGCAGCAGTGGGGGCGTCGACGTCAGCACCACCGGTTCGGCCACCGATTTCGTCGAGAACATCGTCGGCAAGACCAAGCCCCTGACCATCAAGGTCGCGGCCAAGTCGCTGACCACCGATGGCAAGATCGACAATTTCCAGCTTTCCACGGTGCTGGAATTCATTGGCATGGCCGCCAATTCCAAGGATCCCAAGGAACTGATCGCCAAGCAGGCCGAGATCAAGCAGAAGCTGACTGCAGCCCTGCCGCTGTGGAACAACCTGTCCGGCACCACCAAGCTGAATGAAGTCACCATCGACACGCCTGTCGGTCCGGTCAAGCTTGGCAGCCTCAGCTACGGCGTCGGCATGACCGGTGCGGTCAAGGATGCCTCCTACGGCATCGACATCAAATATGATGGGCTGGTGCTGCCGCAGTCTCCGGTCATCCCAGGCTGGGTGGCTCCGCTGGTTCCGGGCCAGGGCAATATCGATGTGAAGTTCGAGGGCGTCGATCTCGAGGCCATCACCAAGCTGGCGATCGAGAATTTCGATGCGAGCAAGGATCCGCCGATCCCCAACGAACTGACGCCGCAATTCCTGGCCCTCTTCATGGCCGGACAGCCGCATGTGACCCTGGCGCCCAGCACCTTCACCGCCCCGGCCGGCGCCGTGAGCGCTGAAGGCAAGATGAGCGTCATGCCGAGCCAGAAGGGCAAGGTGACGATTTCGGCCACCAATCTCGACCAGATCATCGCGGCCGTGAACGCCGCGCAGGTTCCCAACAAGGAATCGGCCCTGATGGGCATCGCCCTGATCAAGGGACTGGCCAAGACCGGTGCTGACGGCAAGGCTGTGTGGGATGTCGATTTCGACGCGGCGACCAAGGCCGTGAGCGTCAACGGCCAGGTGCTCAGCGCTGGCAGCGGCGGCGGTGCCGGTGGTGGCGACGAAGGCGGCAGCAGCGACGACGAAGGCGAGGGCGACAACGCTCAATAAGGGCGCTTGTCGGTCCGGATGCCGGTGTGTTGAAGGGGCAGGCGCGAGCCTGCCCCTTTCGTTTGGGGCGAGGCGTTGCGCCACGAGGCGAAATCGATCGGACGCGCCTTGCTCCCGGCAGTTCCAGAGGGGGGAGGGCGGAAGTCCAAAGAAAAACCCCCGCGGATCGCTCCGCGGGGGTGATGTTTCCGGCGACGAAGAAAGGCTTAGTCAGCCTTGGCTTCGCCAGTTGCTTCGGCCGCAGCCGGCTGCTGGGTCGTTTCGGCGGCGCGGGCATTGTGCAGCGGGCGGATCGTCTGGAAGGAGGCGCGCTCCTGGGCCGCAGGGCGGCCGGTCAGGCTGACGACGTCGCGGCGGATCGAGGCGATCAGCTCGCGAATGGAACCGCTGTCGCCGTCGGGACGATATTCCTCACCGAGCACGTCGAGCTTGGCGCAGAGCTCGACCGCGTTCTTGGCGGGAGCGCGGGAGATCGAATTGGCGATGGAGCGCAGTTCGGCGACGAGTTCGTCGCGCAGGCCCTTCTGGTCGTCGGCATCGATGATCGGGGAAGCGAGCATGCCGCGCAAAGCGGCGCGCCGCAAACCCAGAGCCGCTACCGTGTTGGCCCCGTCGCTCGCTTCGCGCTGTTGTCCTGGTCCTGCCATGTTGCTGCCCTCGTATGGAACTAAGAATTGAAGTGTGCGGCTCCCCTGCACGCCCAATGTGGCGAAAGAGCGATGACGGAAAGCGCGGCTCGGATTTTCGACCTGCTTGTTGGGCAAGTTATCGGGCAAAGGCAAGGTTTTCTTGGCCGGATACGGCAGATTCCCACATGATTCGAGGCGAAATGGCCAAGTTCGACATGGCAGGGCCTTTGGTGCGGTTTGGTAAGCGGATAGTTAAGGTCAGGCGCTTGCATTGTGTGAACAAATGTGGAACAAACTAGTTGTGCATGAAGCCAATTCCCTTGCGGGTGCGGCGCCGGGAGCATGCTAGAGCAGGAATGATGGAGGCGCCCCTCGGGGCGCCATGGGGCGTGCGGGCCGGTTAGGCCGGCAGGCTGTGAAGCGAAGGAAGGAAGCCTCGATGTCGGGCTCGGTGAACAAGGTCATTCTGGTCGGTAATCTCGGCCGCGATCCGGAAGTGCGGCGGCTCAATTCGGGCGAACCGGTTGTCAACCTGCGTATTGCCACGACGGAGAGCTGGCGTGACAAGGCCACCGGCGAGCGCAAGGAGAAGACCGAGTGGCACAGCGTGGTCATCTTCAATGAAGGGCTGGCGCGCATCGCAGAGCAATATCTGAAGAAGGGCTCCAAGGTTTATCTCGAGGGCCAGCTCCAGACCCGCAAATACAACGATGCCTCGGGCGTGGAGAAATATTCCACCGAGATCGTGCTGCAGCGCTATCGCGGCGAGATGACCCTCCTGGATTCGCGCGGCGGCGGGCAGGGTGATGGCGGCCGGGATTATCAGGGCAACGATTTCGGCTCGTCGAGCCCGATGGAACGTCGCCCGGCACCGGCCGGCTCGAGCAAGTTCTCCTCGGCCGACATGGATGACGACATCCCGTTCTGAAATCGGACGAGGCCCATCGACAGGCTATCCGAAGCGCCGGTCACGTCCTGTGGCCGGCGTTTTGCTGTCGGGCGCGTCAGGAAGCGCGATCATCACGCCGCCCCGGTGACGGAAAAGAAGCCGAACGCGCTGCGGGCCCGCTATCCGGCCACGATCGCCCTGACCCCGTCGACGATGAACTGTACCGCCAGGGCCGACAGCACGATGCCGAGAAGCCGTGTCAGCACGACATTGCCGGTGATCCCGAGCAGCTTGTTGATCACCCCTGCCAGCCGGAACGAGACGTAGCAGCAGGCCGTGACGAAGGCGATGACGAGAAACAGCGAGGCGAATTTGGCGGGCTCGCCATGGGCCTGGGCGGAGAGCAGCATCACAGCCGTGATGGCGCCTGGGCCGGCGATCAGCGGGATCGCCAGCGGAAAGGCGGCGACATTGGAGATGAAATCCTTGGTGATGGCGGTCTCCGCGGTTTCGTTTTTGCGAACGTTGGAGCGGTCGAACACCATTTCATAGGCGATAGCGAACAGCAGGAGGCCACCGGCGATGCGGAAGGCCGGGGTGGTGATGCCGAGCAGCCTGAGGAAGGGTTCGCCGGCAATGGCGAAGAAGGCGAGCACGCCGAAGCCGATCACGCTGGCGCGCCAGCCGACCGAATGCTGCTGCTCCTTGTTCATGCCGCGCGTGACACCCAGGAAGATCGGGCCGAGGCCGGGCGGATCGACCACCACGAGCAGGGTGACGAGAGCGGCTGTCAGATAGTCCAGAAGCGGCGTCATGAAGCCCCTCGATCGATCATTTGCTCGCGCCAAGATTGACGCTGCGGCCCAGCCTGAATATGGCTGTGCCTTCCGCTTGCGGTCGAGGGAAATCAAGCCGTCTCGCACGCCGCCTGGCTTCCCCTCCACAAGCAGCAGAAAAAATCGGATCGAATATGTCAAATCTCTATCCGGCCGAGCTCGTCGCGGCCGCCAATGTCTCCGCCGCCTGGCCATTCGAGGAGGCGAGGAAGCTCGTCGCCCGTCTGCAGAAGCGGTCCGGCGACAAGAAAGAGGTCCTGTTCGAGACCGGCTATGGTCCCTCGGGCCTGCCGCATATCGGCACCTTCGGCGAGGTCGCGCGGACCACCATGGTGCGCAATGCGTTTCGCCTGCTGACGGAAGATCGCGTCCCGACCCGGCTGCTCTGCTTCTCCGACGATATGGACGGCATGCGCAAGATCCCGGACAATGTGCCGGATCCCGAAGCGCTCAAGCCCTATTTGCAGATGCCGCTGACCCGTGTTCCCAACCCGTTTGGCGGCGACTACAAGAGCTTCGGCGATCACAACAACGCCATGCTCCGCCGCTTCCTCGATACGTTCGGGTTCGACTACGAATTCGCCAGCGCGACGGAATACTACGCATCCGGCAAGCTCGATGCCGTGCTGCTGAAGGCTGCCGAAAAGTACGACGAGATCATGGCCGTCATGCTGCCGACCCTCGGCGAGGAGCGGCAGGCGACCTATTCGCCGTTCCTGCCGATCTCTCCGAGCAGCGGGCGGGTGCTCTATGTGCCGCTCAAGGATGTGAATGCCAAGGCGGGTACCATTACCTTCACCGATGAGGACGGTGTCGACAAGACGCTGCCGGTCACCGGCGGCAAGGTGAAGCTGCAATGGAAGCCGGATTTCGGTGCGCGCTGGGCGGCGCTCGATGTCGACTTCGAGATGTTCGGCAAGGACCACCAGACCAACGCGCCGGTCTATGACGCCATTTGCGAGATCCTCGGCGGTACGGCCCCGGAGCACTATGTCTACGAGCTCTTCCTCGACCAGCACGGCCAGAAGATCTCGAAGTCGAAGGGCAACGGCCTGACCATCGACGAATGGCTGACCTATGCCACGCCGGAGAGCCTGGCATTGTACATGTACCAGTCGCCACGCTCGGCCAAGAAGCTGCATTTCGACGTCATTCCGCGAGCCGTCGACGAGTATCTGCAATTTCTGGGCGGATTCGGGCGGCAGGATGCCAAGAACCAGCTCGGCAACCCGGTCTGGCATATTCACGGCGGAAATCCACCGGCGCCGGAGACGATCGGCCAGGAAGGCGCGCGGACTACGATCAATTTCGCGCTGCTGCTCAATCTGGTTGCCGTCGCCAATGCGGAGAACAAGGACGTGCTGTGGGGCTTCCTGCGCCGCCATGCGCCGGATGCATCGCCGCAAACCCATCCGCAGCTCGACAGGCTGGTCGAGTACGCGATCCGCTATTTCCGGGACTTCGTGAAGCCGGCCAAGCAGTATTCGGTGCCTGATGACGCCGAGCGCGCCGCCCTCGTGGCGCTGTCCGACGCCCTCGGCGAGCTGCCGGCCGATGCCGATGCGGCGATGATACAGGACAAGGTCTATGATGTCGGCCGCAGCTTGCCGCCCTATCAGGACTTCAAGGCCAAGGGCGCCACGCCCGAGCGCCCCGGCGTCTCGCTGGAGTGGTTCAACACGCTCTATCGCATTCTCCTGGGCGAGCAGCGCGGCCCGCGCTTCGGCTCCTTTGCGGCGATCTACGGTATCCCGGAGACACGGACCCTGATTGCCAAGGCGCTGTCGGGCGAACTCGTGCGCGAGCACGAGGCGTTTGTCGCCGCCAGGTAGCCCGCCTGAGCTTCAAGAACGGGGGCTGGCGCAACTCATGCCAGCTTCCCATATGACAGGGGTAGTCAGCGGCCCTCGCTTCGTGTAGGAACGCGCCCGAATTCTTTCCGGATCAGTCCATGCAAACCGTTCTCATCTCGATCCACCTGATGGTGGTCCTGGCCCTTGTTGTTGTGGTGCTGTTGCAGCGCTCCGAAGGCGGGGGGCTCGGCATCGGCGGCGGCTCTGGCGGTTTCATGACCGGACGCGGCCAGGCGAATCTGCTGACGCGGACGACGGCGGGCCTCGCGGCTGCCTTCTTCATCACCAGCCTGCTCTTGACGATTCTTGCCAATCAGCAGAGCCGTCCGGGTGGTTCGCTGCTCGACCAATATCGTCCGGCCGCGCCGACCAGCCAGCCGGCCACGCCTGCCCAGCCCGCACCGGCGGCTCCGGCTCCGGCCCCGTCCAATGGCGGATCGGTGTTCGACCAGCTGCAGGGCGGTGGCGAACCGGCTGCACCGGCCAAGCCGTAATGAACAGCCCGGCAGCGTGATTGTCGGGCTCGGGACTGTAGCGTCCTAGAGCAAAGCGCGTTCAAGCTCGAACGCTTATTTGCTCTAACTCATTGTTCCGACGCGTCTTTGTGATTCTTGGTGATTCCACCAAATCGCAAAACGCTTTGCGTCACTTGAAAATAATCCTGCGGGCAGCGATTGCCCGCTCGTCGAATCATTGTGTTTTTGTCTAAGTGGGGGTCCATGACGCGGTACATTTTCATCACCGGCGGCGTGGTCTCCTCGCTTGGAAAAGGGTTGGCTTCAGCCGCCCTCGGCGCCCTCTTGCAGGCGCGCGGCTACAAAGTCCGCCTTCGCAAACTCGATCCCTATCTCAATGTCGATCCGGGCACGATGAGCCCGTATGAGCATGGCGAGGTCTTCGTCACCGACGACGGGGCCGAAACCGACCTCGACCTCGGCCATTACGAGCGCTTCACCGGGCGTCCGGCCTCCAAGGACGACAACATCACCACGGGCCGGATCTATCTCGACATCATCACCAAGGAACGGCGCGGCGACTATCTCGGCGCCACCATCCAGGTCATCCCGCATGTCACCAATGCCATCAAGGACTTCGTCCTCAAGGGCAATGACGGCGTGGATTTCGTGCTGGTCGAGATCGGCGGCACCGTCGGCGACATCGAGGGGCTGCCCTTCTTCGAGGCGATCCGTCAGATCAAGTCCGATTTGCCGCGCGGCGCCTGTATCTACACCCATCTGACGCTGCTGCCCTTCATTCCCTCGGCCGGCGAGCTCAAGACCAAGCCGACGCAGCATTCGGTGGCCGAACTGCGCTCGATCGGCATCCAGCCCGATATCCTGCTCTGCCGTTCCGACCGGGAGATCCCCAAGGAGGAGCGCCGCAAGCTTGCTCTGTTCTGCAATGTGCGCGAGACCGCGGTGATCGAGGCGCGCGACGTCGCGTCGATCTATGACGTGCCGATCGCCTATCACGAGCAGGGGCTGGACACCGAGGTGCTGGCCGCCTTTGGCATCGAGGATGCGCCCAAGCCGGACCTGTCGCGCTGGCGCAAGATCTCCCAGACCATCCACAATCCCGAGGGCGAGGTTACCATCGCCATCGTCGGCAAATATACCGGCCTGAAGGATGCCTATAAGTCGCTTACCGAGGCGCTGACCCATGGCGGCATCGCTAATGGCGTCAAGGTCAAGCTGGACTGGATCGAGAGCGAGATCTTCGAGCAGGATGATCCGGCTCCGCATCTGGAGCACGTCCATGGCATCCTGGTGCCCGGTGGCTTCGGCCAGCGCGGCGCCGAGGGCAAGATCAAGGCGGTGACCTTCGCCCGCGAGCGCAAGGTGCCTTATTTCGGCATCTGCTTCGGCATGCAGATGGCGGTGATCGAGGGCGCCCGTTCGCTCGCCGGCATCAAGAATGCCAATTCGACCGAGTTCGGCGCAACGAAGGAGCCGGTCGTCGGCCTGATGACCGAGTGGATGAAGGGCAACGAACTCGAGCAGCGCGCTCAGGGCGGCGATCTCGGCGGCACCATGCGGCTCGGCGCCTATCAGGCGACGCTGAAGCCGGGCTCCAAGATCGCCGGTATCTATGACAATGTCTCGATCTCCGAGCGCCATCGCCATCGCTACGAAGTGAATATGAGCTATCGCGAGCGCCTGGAAGACAAGGGCATGGTGTTCTGCGGCACCTCGCCGGACGGCCTGCTGCCGGAGACGATCGAATATGCCGACCACCCCTGGTTCATCGGCGTGCAGTACCATCCCGAACTGAAGTCGCGTCCCTTCGAGCCGCATCCCTTGTTCTCGAGCTTCATCGCGGCTGCCGTCGAACAGAGCCGCCTGGTGTGACCGGGGGGGCGGGTCTTCAGACCCGCCTGATGGGCCGGTTCGTTTCCAAGCGGGTCTGAAGACCCGCTCCCCATCCGGAGTTGCGTCATGTCACGCGGTCTCGACCATCTCGTTCTTGCCGTTCGCGACCTCGAGGCCGCTGCCTCGCATTACCGGGCGCTTGGCTTCACGGTCGGCGCCCGCAACCGCCACCCCTGGGGCACCGAGAACCATGTGGTGCAGTTCCCGGGCACTTTCCTGGAGCTGATCACGGTTGGTAGCGAAGGCATCACCGATGCTGTCTGGGCCGATCGCTCGCGTTTTGCCACCTTCTCCCGAGATTATCTTGATCGCTATGGCGACGGCTTCGCCATGCTGGTGGTCGAGGCGCAGGATGCCGCTGCCGACAGGCTGGCCTTCGACGAGGCCGGTATCGGTGGTTTCGAGCCGTTCTTTTTCGAACGCCAGGCGAGGCGGCCCGATGGTTCGGAGGTCCGCGTCGCCTTCACGCTCGCCTTCGCCGCCGACGCAGCCATGCCGGCGTCAGGCTTTTTTGCCACGCAGCAGCACGAGCCGCAGAATTTCTGGAATCCCGACTTCCAGCGCCATGCAAACGGGGCCGTCAAGCTTGGAGGCATCGTCATGCTGGCCGCCGAGCCGGCGGCAACCGTGCCCTTCTTCGAAGCCTTCACCGGATCGAGGGCGGTCTGCGCCAGCGCCCGCAACATGGCGATCGTCACGCCCCGCGGGACGGTGGAGGCAATGTCGCCCGACTGCTACCGTGACGTGCTCGGCCTCGAGCCGACGCTATCGCTGGCCGATGGTCCGCGCCTTGCCGCTTTCAAGGTGACGGCGCCGCTCGAGGGCATGGCTGCCCGCCTCGATCAGGCAGGCATCCCCTTCGTCCGCCATCGCAAGCACCTGGCAGTAGCGGCCGCCGACAATTTCGGCACAGCCCTGATTTTCGAAGAGCCCAGGGCCTGAGCGGAGAGAGAACCGCTCCACGAGGGGAGTCGAACTTGCCTTCGCGCGCCTGCAGCCTTATCTCCGGCATGACCTCTCAGTTCCAGGATCGCCCATGACCGTCGCCCACTCCGTCGTTTCCCTTGGCAAGCTCCGCATCGGTAACGCGCTGCCGCTCACCGTGATCGCAGGCCCCTGCCAGATGGAGAGCCGCGACCACGCCATGGAAATGGCGACCGGCATCAAGGCGATCACCGACAGGCTCGGCATGGGCCTGATCTACAAGAGCTCTTTCGACAAGGCCAACCGCACCTCGGCCAAGGGGGCTCGCGGCGTCGGCCTGGACAAGGCGTTGCCGATCTTTGCTGAGATCCGCGAGAAGTTCGGCGTGCCCGTCATTACCGACGTCCATGAGAACGACCAATGCGCCAAGGTCGCCGAGGTCGTCGACGTGCTGCAGATTCCAGCCTTCCTCTCGCGCCAGACCGATCTCCTGGTGGCGGCCGCCCGTACCGGCCGGGTCGTCAACGTCAAGAAGGGGCAGTTCCTGGCGCCGTGGGACATGAAGAACGTCGTCGCCAAGATCACCGAGACCGGCAATCCCAACGTGCTGGTGACCGAGCGCGGCGCCTCCTTTGGCTACAATACGCTGGTGACCGACATGCGCGCGCTGCCGATCATGGCCGAGCAGATCGGTGCGCCGGTGGTGTTTGATGCCACCCATTCGGTGCAGCAGCCGGGCGGGCAGGGGACCTCGACCGGTGGCCAGCGCGAATTCGTGCCGGTGCTCGCCCGCGCCGCCGTGGCGGTCGGTGTGGCCGCTGTCTTCATCGAGACCCACCAGGATCCCGATCACGCGCCGTCCGACGGTCCCAACATGGTGCCGCTCGACCAGCTCGAGGCGCTGCTGGCACGCCTGAAGCAGTTCGACGCGATCGCCAAGGGCTGAGGGGACGGGCCTCCGGCATCCCGGTCGGCTCTTGGAAACGCGGCGCTTGCCTGCGAGGAAGAGCCGGCCGACGGGCCGGCGGCCCCGGATTCAGCCCCTGCCGCGATAGGTCGGTACGCCCTGGTCGGGCAGCCAGAGTTCTTCGGGCGGCTTGCCGGTCTGCCAGAACACGTCGATGGGAATGCCGCCGCGCGGATACCAATAACCGCCTATGCGCAGCCAGCGCGGCTCCAACAGTTCGACGAGGCGGCGGCCGACGGCCACGGTGCAATCCTCGTGGAAGGCTCCGTGATTGCGGAAGCTGGTGAGATAGAGCTTGAGCGACTTGGACTCGACCAGCCAGTCCTTCGGCGCATAGTCGATGACGAGATGGGCGAAATCGGGCTGCCCCGTCACCGGGCACAACGAGGTGAATTCTGGACAAGTGAAGCGGGCGAGATAGAGCGTGTCGGCCTGCGGATTGGGAACTCTGTCGAGCCGGGCTTCCTCGGGCGAGGCGGGGATCTTGCTTTCGCTGCCAAGCTGCAGCGTGGAAGGGTCGAAACTGGGCATGTCTGTCTCCCATGCACGGATAATCGGCTCGCCAATCGGCGATTTTCAACAGCCATGCAAGCTGTTTCCCAGGGCATTTTGCGATTTGCCGTCATCGACAAGGATCATGAAGGCAGGCCGAAACAGGCTGTGAGCGCAAACAGGTGTTCCTGCGCGAACATGCTTTGCGCGGAGCAACGTCGGCTGTCGTGACAATGTGACTATTTCGTGGCAAGACCTCCATACTAACGCTGGGGAATACTATGCCGGTCATTGCTTTGATCCTGAGTGCCTTCATGGGCTGGTTCGTCTTTTGGCTGATCCGCTTTGACGGGCATGAAGTCATCGCCTCCTATTTCAGCGCGGCGGCGCGCCAGCGGCGCATGCAGCGGGCTCGGGACGCGGAGGCGAAAGCGGCGGTACGCTCCGTAACGGAAGCACGCGATGGCGCTCTCGCCCTGCTGATCAAGCTAGGCAGCGTCGATCACGCTGTGCTGCCAGCTGCGGAAAAGCTGATCGACGAAGCCGCCCGCACTGTGTTCGGCTATGGCGATAAGCTGGTCGAACATCGCACCTTTGCGGAATATGTCGCCCGCAACACCCCGAGCTTCTCGGTGCTGTTCCGTGAATTGGCGCCGCTCTTCGACAAACAGCTTGCGGCAGACGAGCGCAAGGATCTGATCGATCTCATGCATAAGGTAGCCGAAGCTGCAGGCGGTATGACACCGACGCGGCAGGAAATGCTCGACGAAGTACAGGCCCGTCTATTGCCGTCCAAGGCCGCGCGTGTCTGAGATGGCAGTTTGGTGACGTTGTTTTGCTCTTTCGCCATGGCCGTTCATCCGCTATGAGCGCGACGAACAATCCGTCATCGCAAACAGGAGCAGCACCATGACCGCCATCAGCGACATCATCGCCCGCGAAATTCTGGACAGCCGTGGCAATCCGACGGTCGAGGTCGATGTCTTGCTGGAGGACGGTTCGACGGGCCGTGCGGCCGTGCCTTCCGGTGCCTCGACCGGTGCACATGAGGCGGTCGAGTTGCGCGATGGCGGCAAGCGCTATGGCGGCAAGGGCGTCGAAAAGGCGGTCGAAGCCGTGAATGGCGAGATCTATGAGGCGCTCGGCGGTCTGGACGCCGAAGACCAGATCCAGATCGACCAGGCCATGATCGATCTCGACGGCACGCCGAACAAGTCGCGTCTCGGCGCTAACGCCATTCTCGGCGTCTCCCTCGCCGTCGCCAAGGCGGCGGCCCAGTCGGCTGGCCTGCCGCTGTGGCGCTATGTCGGCGGTCCCGCCGCGCGCGTCCTGCCGGTGCCGATGATGAACATCGTCAATGGCGGCGTGCATGCCGACAATCCCATCGACTTCCAGGAATTCATGGTGATGCCGGTCGGTGCTCCGACCTTCGCCGAAGGCCTGCGCATGGGTGCCGAGATCTTCCACACCCTGAAGAAGGGCCTGAAGGATGCCGGCCACAACACCAATGTCGGCGATGAGGGCGGTTTCGCCCCCAACCTGCCGTCGGCCAAGGCTGCGCTCGATTTCGTGATGAGCGCCATCGAGAAGGCCGGCTACAAGCCGGGCGAGGACGTGATGCTCGCCCTCGACTGCGCCGCCACCGAGTTCTTCAAGGACGGCGTCTATGATTACAGCGGCGAGGGCGTGAAGCGCTCCATCGCAGAACAGGCGGACTATCTCGCCCAGCTGACGGCGGACTATCCGATCGTGTCGATCGAAGACGGGCTGTCCGAGGACGATTTCGAGGGCTGGAAGCTGCTCACCGACAAGGTAGGCTCCAAGGTGCAGCTCGTCGGCGACGACTTGTTCGTGACCAACACCGAGCGCCTGTCCATGGGCATCAAGAAGGGCCTGGGCAATGCGATCCTGGTCAAGGTCAACCAGATCGGCACCCTGACCGAGACGCTCGCCGCCGTGGAAATGGCCCACAAGGCCGGCTATCGCGCCGTGATGTCCCACCGCTCCGGCGAGACCGAGGATTCCACCATCGCCGACCTCGCCGTCGCCACCAATTGCGGGCAGATCAAGACGGGCTCGCTGGCCCGCTCGGATCGTACGGCCAAGTACAACCAGCTCCTGCGCATCGAAGAGGCCCTTGGCACCCAGGCGCTCTATGGCGGCCGCGCTGCCCTGAAGGCACTCGCCTGAGGCCGATTCACGCGATGTAAAAACGAAAGCCGGGGGGCTTCTACTCCCCGGCTTTTTATTTGGGCCGCATTTTTGCATGGCGGTCCTGCCGGCCCAGCATGCGGAAGGGGACGAAACGCCGTAGATTTTGCGCTGCAGCAAGCGGCGTCAACGGAATATCAACCATCCGGACTTAACCATGCCCTCATGGTCATTCGCACACGCATCCGCGCCATCCTGAACCAGCTCGCGCTCCTGGCGGGAGCGGCCGCAGCCATCGCTTATTTTTCCTATCAGGCCTTCAATGGCGAGCATGGCATCCAGGCACAGCACCAATTCGACCAGCAGAAGCAGGATCTGGGCAACGAACTGGTTCTGTTGCAGAAGGAACATGCCGCTCTCGATCGGCGTGTGAACCTGCTCAGGTCGCAGGCGATCGATCCGGACATGCTGGACGAGAAAGCGCGTGACGTGCTGGGCCTCGTTCACCCCAATGACGAAGTAGTCTTGCTGACCAAGTAGGGGCGGCTTTCCACTTGTTGCGGCTTCCCGCCGCTAAATCGATTTCTGTTTCGCGGCGGCTGTTTGTCCGTCCCGAAGTTTGACGAAAATGTGTAAAAGAATAACAGGAATTGAGTTCATTATTGAATGAACTGAATTTAAGTTAATTCATAATTGTGTTGCATGTTCAATATGTTGCACTGCAGCATTTGGGTGTAGCTCTCGCTTTTTGATATTGGATGCGCTAGCACTTCCTCAGCTTAGCCACCAATAATCGGAGGGTTCATGGCCGCTACAGCCGCAAAGGCCGCTGCTACCGCTAGCAAGGCTTCGAAGACTGCCGCCCGCTCGGGCAAGGCAGCGGGGGCAACCAAGACGGCATCGTCGTTCTCCCGCGAACAGGAGCTCAACGCTTATCGCGAGATGCTGCTGATCCGCCGCTTCGAGGAGAAGGCGGGGCAGATGTACGGCATGGGCCTGATCGGTGGTTTCTGCCATCTCTATATCGGGCAGGAGGCCGTCGTGGTCGGGCTGCAGATGGCTTCGCGCGAAGGCGACCAGGTCATTACCGGCTATCGTGACCATGGGCACATGATCGCGGCCGGCATGGCTCCCCGCGGCGTCATGGCCGAGCTGACGGGACGCCGGGGCGGCTATTCGCACGGCAAGGGCGGCTCCATGCACATGTTCTCGGTGGAGAAGGCCTTCTATGGCGGGCATGGCATCGTCGGCGGCCAGGTGTCGCTTGGCACGGGCCTGGCCTTTGCCAATGCCTATCGCTCCGACGGCAAGGTGAGCCTGACCTATTTCGGCGACGGCGCCGCCAATCAGGGCCAGGTCTATGAGAGCTTCAACATGGCGGCCCTGTGGAAGCTGCCGGTCGTCTATGTGATCGAGAACAACAAATATGCCATGGGCACCTCGGTCAACCGCGCCTCGGCCCAGACCGATTTCTCCCGTCGTGGCCTGTCCTTCAACATCCCCGGCGAGCAGGTCGACGGCATGGATGTGCGCGCCATCTATGCGGCGGGCCAGAAGGCGATCGAATATGCCCGCTCCGGCAAGGGCCCCTATATCCTGGAGATGCTGACCTACCGCTATCGCGGCCACTCGATGTCGGACCCGGCGAAGTACCGCACGAAGGACGAAGTCCAGAAGATGCGGACCGAGCATGATCCGATCGAGCAGAGCCGCGCACGCCTGCTCGGCGAGCACGGCATCAGCGAGGAAGAATTGAAGAAGATCGATTCCGAGATCCGCGACATCGTCAACGATTCCGCCGATTTCGCCACCAACGATCCCGAGCCCGATCCCTCGGAGCTGTGGACCGACGTCCTGAAGTGACGGTCGGCCGTCCCGGCCTGCTCGCGTAAATCCCATTCTCCAGACTTCGAGGCACCCATGCCTGATATCCTGATGCCGGCCCTCTCTCCCACCATGGAGCAGGGCAAGCTCTCCAAATGGCTCAAAAAGGAAGGCGATACCATCAAGTCCGGCGACGTGATCGCCGAGATCGAGACGGACAAGGCGACGATGGAAGTCGAAGCCGTCGATGAGGGCGTGCTCACCCAGATCCTGGTGCCCGAAGGCACCGACAATGTCGCCGTGAACACCAAGATCGCCTTCATCCAGGGTGAAGGCGAAGCCGCCGCCCCGGCAGCCTCGGCACCGGCCCAGCCGGCCGCCGCGCCCGTGGCGGCTCCCGCCGTCGCCGCACCCGCCGTGGCGCAGTCGGCTCCAGCACCGGTGGATGCCCACGACGCTTCCGGGGAGGTTCCGGCCGGCACCGAATTCGTCACCCAGACCGTGCGCGAAGCGTTGCGCGACGCGATGGCCGAGGAAATGCGTCGCGACGAGAGCGTGTTCGTGATCGGCGAGGAAGTCGCCGAATATCAGGGCGCCTACAAGATCACACAAGGGTTGCTGCAGGAGTTCAGCGCCCGCCGCGTGGTCGATACGCCGATCACCGAACATGGCTTCGCCGGCATTGCCGTCGGCGCGGCCATGACGGGCCTGCGGCCGATCGTGGAGTTCATGACCTTCAACTTCGCCATGCAGGCGATCGACCACCTCATCAATTCCGCCGCCAAGACGCTCTATATGTCCGGCGGCCAGATGGGCTGCCCGATCGTGTTCCGCGGCCCCAACGGCGCCGCGGCGCGCGTGGGTGCCCAGCACAGCCAGGACTACGGTTCGTGGTATTCGCATGTGCCCGGCCTGAAGGTGGTGGCGCCCTATTCGGCCGCCGATGCCAAGGGCCTGCTCAAGGCCGCCATTCGCGATCCCAATCCGGTGATCTTCCTCGAGAACGAGATCCTCTACGGCCACAGCCATCCCGTGCCCAAACTCGACGACTTCGTCCTGCCGATCGGCAAGGCCAAGGTGGTCAAGCCGGGCAAGGACATCACCCTGGTCGCCTGGTCGATCGGCATGACCTATGTGCTGAAGGCGGCCGAGACGCTGGCAGGCGAGGGGATCGATGCCGAGATCATCGACATGCGCTCGCTGCGCCCGCTCGACACCGCCACGGTGATCGCCTCGGTGCAGAAGACGGGCCGCTGCGTGGTGGTCGAGGAGGGCTGGCAGCAGTCGGGCGTGGGGTCGGAGATCGCGGCCCGCGTCAACGAGCAGGCCTTCGACTATCTCGACGCGCCGGTCCTGCGCGTCTCGGGCAAGGACGTGCCGATGCCTTATGCCGCCAACCTCGAAAAGCTGGCTCTGCCGAGCGTGGCCGAAGTCGTCGGAGCGGCCAAAGCCGTTCTCTATCGCTGAGGAGTTGCCGATGCCCGTGAATGTATTGATGCCGGCTCTGTCTCCCACGATGGAGAAGGGCAACCTGGCCAAATGGTTGAAGAAGGAAGGCGACACCATCAAGTCCGGTGACGTGCTGGCCGAAATCGAGACCGATAAGGCGACGATGGAAGTCGAGGCCGTCGACGAGGGCGTGCTGGCCAAGATCGTGGTGCCGGAGGGTACCGCCGACGTGCCGGTCAACGAACTCATCGCGGTGATTGCCGGCGAGGGCGAGGACGCCAAGGCGGTTGCTGCCGCCGGCGGTGCCCCGGCTCCCAAGGCGGCTGCTCAGGCTCCTGCTGCCGAGGCATCTGCTGCTCCGGTTCCTGCCGCTTCGAGTGCTCCTGCGCCAGCCGCCGCTCCTGCTTCGGCGCCTGTAACGGCTCCGGCCCAGGCCGGTGCGCGGATCTTCGCTTCGCCTCTGGCCAAGCGCCTCGCCAAGGAGGCCGGCCTCGACCTCGGTGCCATCCAGGGCTCCGGGCCGCATGGCCGCATCGTCGAGAAGGACGTGAAGGCGGCCATCGCCGGCGGCGGCGCCAAGGCGGCTCCCGCTGCGGCACCGGCCCAGGCCGCGGCGGCTCCCCAGGCCGCGCCTGCTCCGGCTGCGCCGGCCGGCACCTCCGACGAGACCATCAAGAAGCTGTTCGCTCCCGGTTCCTTCGAAGAAATTCCGCATGACGGCATGCGCAAGACCATTGCGCGCCGCCTGACCGAGGCCAAGTCGACCATCCCGCATTTCTACCTGACGGTGGAAGTCGAGATCGATGCCCTGCTGGCCCTGCGCGAACAGATCAACCACGGTGCGCCGCTGACCAAGGAAGGCAAGCCCGCCTTCAAGGTCTCGGTCAACGACATGGTGATCAAGGCCTATGCGCTGGCGCTCAAGGCCGTGCCGGATGCCAATGTCTCCTGGACTGACGGCGCCATGCTCAAGCACAAGCATGCCGATGTCGGCGTCGCCGTCTCCATCCCGGGCGGCCTGATCACGCCGATCATCCGCGCGGCGGAAAGCAAGACGCTGTCGGCCATCTCCAACGAGATGAAGGACCTTGCAGCGCGGGCCAAGAGCCGCAAGCTCAAGCCCGAGGAATATCAGGGCGGCACCGGCTCGGTCTCCAATCTCGGCATGTTCGGGGTGAAGTCGTTTGCGGCCATCGTCAATCCGCCGCACGCCACCATCCTGGCGGTTGGCGCTGGCATCAAGCAGCCGGTGGTGCAGGGCGGTGAGGTCAAGGTGGCGACCATCATGTCGCTGACGCTTTCCACCGATCATCGCGCCGTCGACGGCGCACTGGGCGCCGAACTGATGCAGGCCTTCAAGGGCTATATCGAAAAGCCCATGGGGATGCTGGTTTGAACGGCAGGACCGCAGGACGAGCTTGGGCGCCAGGTATCGCAATCCTGGTGCTGGCGGCAGGCCTCGGGGGCTGCAATACCCCCGGCCTAGCCGGCAAGCCCATCGTTGCGGCTCCGCCCAAGCCTGAGCCGACCATGGATCAGGCGCGCGAGATCGCCATGTCCGGCATTGCCTCCATTGGCGACGGCTATCGCGTCACGCTTGACCCGGACGGATCGGGCCGGGCCTGGCGGGATGGTGTTCCCGGTGTCGTTCCGGTGGCCTGGAGCGTGCTGGATTCGAGCAAAACCACGCTTGATCGCCCGCCGGCACCCGGCCAGCCCGCCGCCGCGCCGGCGATCGATCCTGCGACCGGACAGCCGCTGCCCCAGCAAGGAACGGGCAAGCCGGTGATCTGTGTGGAGCTGCCGCGAACCCTTAATATCGCGACGGGGTATTACAAATGCGCCTTCGCTCGCGATTGGAAGACCCAGCCCCGGAACTCGCCGGCGGGGGCAGCACCGGCCGGAACGCCCCCAATGTCGGCGCCTGCCGCCGATGCAGGCTAGAGAAGTGCGATTTCTCGGAATTGCACCTTCTCTCTAACTCTTTGTTTTGACGCGTTTTCTTGATTGAAAAGTCTATCGGTTTTTCTGGAAAACACTCTAGCAATCGGACGATCTGAGACCTGATTTCCGGCCCCGTGCCCAGACGAAGAGCGTTCCCGGCGCCAGGCCCAAGAGGAGACCCCAAATGAGTTCCTACGACGTCATCGTGATCGGCTCCGGCCCCGGCGGTTACGTCACCGCCATTCGTGCCGCCCAGCTCGGGCTGAAGACGGCCGTGGTGGAGCGCGAACATCTGGGCGGTATCTGCCTCAATTGGGGCTGCATCCCGACCAAGGCGCTGCTGCGCTCGGCCGAGGTGCTGCACAATTCCCAGCACGCCAAGGACTTCGGCCTCGTGCTCAACGGTTCGGTCTCGGCCGATGTCGGCGCCGTGGTCAAGCGTTCTCGTGGGGTCTCCGCTCAACTCGCCACCGGCGTCGTTTTCCTCCTGAAGAAGAACAAGGTCGACGTGATCTGGGGCGAGGCCGAGATCACCAAGCCCGGCGAGATCGTAGTCAAGGCTTCGACCAAGTCGGTGCAGGGGCCTGCCATCCCGGCGCCGAAGGGCGCCCAGGGGCCGGGAACCTACCAGGCCAAGAACATCATCGTCGCCACCGGCGCCCGCCCACGCGTGCTGCCGGGCCTCGAACCGGACAAGAAGCTGATCTGGACCTATTTCGATGCCATGGTGCCGCCGGACATGCCCAAATCGCTGATCGTGGTCGGCTCGGGCGCCATCGGCATCGAATTCGCCTCCTTCTATCGCACGCTCGGCGCCGAGGTGACGGTGGTCGAGGTGCTGCCGCAGATCCTGCCGATCGAGGACGAAGAAATCGCCGCCCATGCGCGCAAGCGCTTCGAGAAGGCCGGCATGAAGATCCTCTCCAACGCCAAGGTGACCAAGGTCGAGAAGACCGCCAATTCGGTCAAGGCGACGGTGGAGACTGCTGACGGCAAGTCCCAGGTGATCGAGGCGGACCGCATGATCTCGGCCGTCGGCGTGGTCGGCAATATCGAGAATCTCGGCCTGGAAAAGCTCGGCGTGAAGACCGATCGCGGCTGCGTGGTGGTTGATGGTTTCGGCAAGACCAACGTGCCCGGCATCTTCGCGATTGGCGATGTCGCCGGCCCTCCGATGCTGGCACACAAGGCCGAGCATGAGGGCGTGGTCTGCGTCGAGGCGATCGCCGGCAAGAATCCGCATGCCTTCGAGAAGGACAAGATCCCCGGCTGCACCTATTGCACGCCGCAGATCGCCAGCGTCGGCCTGACCGAGAAGAAGGCCAAGGAGGCGGGCTTTGCCGTCAAGGTCGGCCGCTTCCCCTTCATCGGCAATGGCAAGGCCATCGCACTCGGCGAGCCCGAAGGCCTGGTCAAGACGGTGTTCGATGCCAAGACCGGCAAGCTCCTGGGAGCTCATATGGTGGGTGCCGAGGTGACCGAGCTGATCCAGGGCTTCGTGATCGCCATGAACCTGGAGACCACTGAGGAAGAGCTGATGCATGCGGTGTTCCCGCATCCGACCCTGTCGGAAATGATGCATGAGAGCGTCCTGGACGCCTATGGCCGCGCCATCCATATGTAATCGGATATCGCGGCATGCACGCATGCCTGCGGCGACGTAGGCATGCGTGTGCGAGGGATTTGCCGAGCTTGTCCGGCAATGGTGAAACGCGAGCTTTCCTGATATATCGGCCTCAATGAACCGAAGGGCTTGTCATGGCTGTCGTCCTCGATCTCCTCAACAATGACAACCGGCCGCGCCATCCCGAGAAGGCGCACCGGCCGGATCAGCCCATGCTGCGCAAGCCGGACTGGATCCGCGTGAAGGCGCCGGGCTCGCCGGGCTGGCGTGACACCCAGGCGATCGTCAAGGAGAACAAGCTCGTCACCGTCTGCGAGGAGGCGGGTTGCCCCAATATCGGTGAGTGCTGGGACAAGAAGCACGCCACCTTCATGATCATGGGCGACACCTGCACGCGGGCCTGCGCCTTCTGCAACGTCAAGACCGGCATGCCCGGCCCGCTCGATCCCAAGGAGCCCGAGCACACCGGCATCGCCGTGGCCAAGCTCGGCCTCAGCCATGTGGTGATCACCTCGGTCGACCGCGACGACCTCAAGGATGGCGGCGCCCAGCATTTCGCCGAAGTGATCAAGGCGATCCGCCACCATTCGCCCGGCACCACCATCGAGATCCTGACGCCGGACTTCTTGCGCAAGGAAGGCGCCCTCGAGATCGTGGTGGCGGCCAAGCCGGACGTGTTCAATCACAATATGGAAACGGTCGCTTCCAATTACCTCACCGTCCGCCCCGGCGCGCGTTACTTCCATTCGATGCGGCTGCTGCAGCGGGTGAAGGAGCTCGACCCCTCCATCTTCACCAAGTCCGGCATCATGGTCGGGCTCGGCGAGAAGCGGAACGAGGTCCTGCAGCTGATGGACGATCTGCGCTCGGCCAATGTCGATTTCATCACCATCGGCCAGTATCTGGCGCCCTCGCGCAAGCACCATCTGGTGGTGGCCTACATCACGCCGGACGAGTTCAAGAGCTATGAGACGGTGGCTTATACCAAGGGCTTCCTGATGGTCTCCTCCTCGCCGCTGACACGCTCGTCCCACCATGCCGGTGACGACTTTGCCCGCCTGAAGGCCAATCGGGCAGCCAAGCTCGGTCGGGCCTAGGCCGCCAGCAAAGACGATCAGCCTTGCGGCTTCGGGCCATGCCGAAGCCGGTCCTTCAGCCTATTGGTTGGTCTACAGGCCGTCATGCGGAGCGCGCGCTTCGTTGATGTGCGCTCTGGCGAATTGTGTATTTTATGTAATGTATTGTTTTTGATAGATTTTGTCTGTCAAAAATCTGTCACGTTCGCTTGGAAATGCCTTAGTCTTGCCCCCAGCTTCACAGGCGCGTTGCCAATGCTGGGGGAGGAAAAATGAAGACATCACTGAAACGAAGAATGGCTTCCGGTGCTTCGCTTGGCGCTGCCTTGCTGTTCATGGCAACGACGAGCGCCTGGGCCGATAATGCCAAGGTGGTCCAGGCCGACGATCCCTATTTCAAGCAGGGCGACGCCACGCTCCAAACCATCCTCAAGCTGCAGAAGAACACCAACCGGGCCAAGAACGTCATCCTCTTCGTCGGCGACGGCATGGGCTTTTCGACCGTGACGGCCGCGCGCATCTTCGAAGGGCAGCAGCGCGGGGTCGATGGCGAATCCAATGTGCTGGCCTGGGAAGGCTTTCCCTATCTCGCGGCCTCCAAGACCTATTCGTCCGACGCCCAGATCACCGATTCCGCCCCGAGCGCGGTGGCGATGACCGCGGGCGTCAAGACCATCAACGACGTGATGGGCCTCAACCACACCGCCAAGCTCGATTCCTGCGAGGACCAGAAGACCAAGCAGGTCACGACCCTGTGGGAAATGGCGGAGACGCTGGGCATGTCGACCGGCGCCGTCACCACGGCGCGCCTGACTCACGCCACCCCCGGGGCGACCTATGCGCATATCGCCAATCGCGACTGGGAGGACGACGGCTTGATGCCGGCCGAGGCGGTGGCGGCCGGCTGCGCCGACATTGCGCGCCAATTGGTGGAAATGCGGTATGGCGACGGGCTGGAGGTTGCCATGGGCGGCGGCCGCGCCAATTTCATGCCGATCGGCACACCCGATGTCGAATATGGCGACGCCGCCAAGAAACAGGGCCGACGCAAGGACGGCAAGGACCTCACCAAGGCCTGGCTCGATCGCTATGGCGAGAAGGGGGCCTATGTCTGGAACAAGGAGCAGTTCGCGGCCATCGATCCGGCCAAGACCGATCATCTGCTCGGCCTGTTCGAGCCCTCGCACATGCAGTACGAGCATGACCGCCCCAAGGACAAGGCAGGCGAACCTTCCCTCGCGGAGATGGCGGAAAAGAGCATCGATATTCTCTCGCGCAATCCCGAAGGCTATGTCCTCCTGGTCGAGGGCGGGCGGATCGACCATGCCAGCCACGAGTCCAATGCCTATCGCACGCTCTCCGATGCCGCGGCGATGAACGAAGCCGTCAAGGCGGTTCTGCGCAAGGTCAACCTCGACGAGACCCTGATCGTGGTCACCGGCGACCATAGCCATACGCTGACGATGGCCGGCTATGCCAAGCGCGGCAACCCGATCCTCGGCATTTCCGTCGGGGTCGACGACGAACCGATCTACGGCACCGACGGCAAGACCTATACCACCATCGGCTTCGCCAACGGTCCAGGCGGCTACAAGCAGCCCAAGGAACGGCCGATGCTGACAACGGAGGAAACCACCAAGCCCGACTTCGTGCAGCACTCGCTGGTGCCGCTGTCGAGCGAAACCCATGGCGGCGAGGATCTGGGCATCTATGCCATCGGGCCCTGGGCGCATCTCTTCCAGGGCACGGTGGAAGAGAACTACACCTTCCACGTCATGAACTTCGCCTCGAAGATCGGCGAAAGGCTGAAGGCCAAGAGCCAGCAATAGCGCGGCTGGCGACAGTCGTCCCTTGCAAGTGCAGCCGGAGGAGCAATCCTCCTGCTGCCGTCGCTTTGCCAAACCTGGCTCTGCCTTCCGGCGAGGGCAGCATCGGACTCGAGCCCGATGCTGTAGGTTATTGTTGTCGCATCGCTTTTGCCGAAACCGGTGTCGACTTTTCGGCACGATGCTCTAGCAAGCTCGTTCGAGATCCAGCGTCCAGGTCTGGCCAACGAGGTCCTTGCCGAAGGAATGGTGGCGGTTTTCCGCCACCAGCTGGAAGCCTTCGGCCTGATAGATCTTCCTTGCCGCCGCCAGGATGTCGTTGGTCCATAGCGTGAGGGAGGCATAGCCGAGGGCTCGGGCGCGCTCGATGCAGGCGCGCACCAACCTCTTGCCCAGTCCGTGTCCGCGGGCGCTGGGATCGACATACAGCAGGCGCAGCTTGGCGACGGAGGGGGCATCGCTCTTCATCAGGAAGATCGAGCCGACGATGCATCCATCGAGTTCGGCAATCCAGGCATCCTCGCGCGCCGGATCGAAGTTGGCGACAAAATCACCCAGGATGGTGGCGACCAGCCCTTCATAGGTCCAATCCCAGTCATATTCCTGGTGATAGAGCTGGGCCTGGCGATGGGTGATCCAGCCAAGATCCCCAGGCCTGGGCTTGCGGAGCATGACGGGTTGCGGCGTGCGCTCCTTCACGTCGAACAGCTTCTTGATCTCCCGCATGGCGCCGACGAGTTGGCCGCGATCTGCCTCTCCGAGAGGGGTGAGCAGGCTGTCGAGCTGCGCGGTCGTGCCGGCTTCGAGTTCGGCGAAGGCATGGCGTCCGGCGGGAGACAGCGACAGCAGATCGCGGCGGGCATGAGCAGGGTCGGTGCGGCTTTCCACCAGCCGGTGGGCCTTCAGGCGCGCGATGATCCGGCTGAGATGTGCCTTGTCCATGTCGAGGCGCCGGCCGATGTCGGCGGCCGTCTGTTCCCCGGCGGTGGCGAGCTCGTAGAGCACGCGCGCTTCCGGCAAAGGGAAGGGGCTGGCAGGCATGTGCCGATCGAGCAGGCGCAGTTTATGGGTGTAGAAGCGGTTGAAGTCACGGATATCGTCGATGACGGACATGGGAGGAGCCATTGAATGTTGACTTAGTCAACATTTGAATCAAGTGTCGATTTGTCAAACGAAATCGTGGGTCGACTCCGCTCTTTGCCGTCCGGACCCCGCGATTAAACTGTTTTGCCTGCTGGCCGATCCCTATATGAAGGCATCGGAGTTTGATCATGCCTTCTTTCCGTACCACGCGCCGCGTGAAGCATTCGCCTGCCGACATGTTCGATCTGGTGGCCGATGTCGAAAAATACCCGCTCTTCGTGCCGCTCTGCTCGGCGCTGCGGGTGCGCAGCCGCCAGCCGCAGGACGATGGACGGCTGGTCATGGTCGCCGACATGACGGTAGCCTACAAGCTGATCCGCGAAACCTTTGCCAGCCGCGTGACCATGGACAGGGACAAGCTGCAGATCCTGGTCGAATATCTCGACGGCCCCTTCAGCCATCTGGAGAATCGCTGGTCCTTCAAGGAGGACGGGGCAGGGGGCTGCGTCGTCGAGTTCTTCATCGACTATAGTTTCCGCTCCCGCACGCTCGGCATGCTGATGGGGGCGATGTTCGAGGCCGCCTTCCGTCGTTTCGCCGAGGCCTTCGAGAAAAGGGCGGATGTCGTCTATGGCCGCAAGGCGATCGCGGCGTCTTAGCGCTATGGTTGCGTTCGCGTGAGGGAGCAGGAGCATCGGTTGGGGGGAGTGTCAACCTCCCGGCTGACAGCCCGCTTGCCGGCAAGCGCTTCCTTTCACGACGTCAGCCGGGAGGCCGACACTCCGGGTCCCCTTCGCATGAAAACACAACTGTAATGTTAGACGGTCACCCTGATCTCACCGGCAAGTCTCAGCAGGAGGTCGAGAGCCTGCTCCACCGCGTGCCTGCGGATCTGTGAGCGCGACAGGTCGCCAAAGCGGCGCTCGACATGCAGGCGCGGCCCTTGCCGGCTCCAGGCCGCAAAATGCACGAGGCCGACGGGCTTGGCGGCCGTGCCGCCGCCAGGGCCGGCAACGCCCGTGATCGCCACGGCCAGATCGGCGCGCGAATGGAGCACCGCTCCTTCCGCCATGGCGAAGGCGACGCTTTCGCTCACCGCGCCGTCGCGTTCGATCAGGTCCGGCGAGACGCCGAGCATCTGCGCTTTCGCCTCGTTGGAATAGGTGACGAAGCCGCGATCGACCACGTCGGACGAGCCGGGAATAGCGGTGAGGGCGCCGGCGACCAGCCCGCCGGTACATGATTCCGCCGTTGCGGCCATGAGGCCCTTGGCGCGGCAAGCCGCGAGCACCTTGGTGGCTTGTTCGAAGAAGATCTCGTCATTCATGGCCGGTATCCTCACTCGGAGCGCGGACATCCTGTCCGCTCTTGAAAGCATAAAGTTGGAGGCAAAGAGGCGGAGATCGCGACATGCCTCCATGTCGCTGAGATGTCCGCGCTCCGATCAGCCCCAGGGCAGCCTTACGGTCGCCGATGCCATGGCGGCGATACCTTCGCGCCGGCCGGTAAAGCCCAGGCCTTCGGTGGTGGTCGCTTTGACGCCCACCCGGTCGACGGCAATTCCGGCGATCTCGGCGATGCGCGCCCGCATGGCGTCCCGATGCGGACCGACCTTGGGCGCTTCGCACAGCAGCGTGACGTCGAGATGGGCGATCGCGCCGCCTCGCGCTCGCACCAGGCCGACGGCGTGCGCTAGGAAGCGATCGGACGAGGCGCCCTTCCATTGCGGGTCGGAAGGCGGAAAATGCGAACCGATGTCACCGTCGCCGATCGCACCGAGAATGGCGTCCGTCAGGGCATGAAGACCGACATCGGCATCCGAATGTCCCTTCAGCGCGCGCTCATGCGGGATCTTCACGCCGTTGAGCCAGACATGGTCGCCTTCGTCGAAGGCATGGACGTCGAAGCCGGTTCCGGTTCGGATGTCGCCGAGGGCCGCCAGGTCGTTGGCCGCCTGTTCCGCCCGCTGGAAGTCGCTTTCCGTCGTCAGTTTCATGTTGGTCGCTTCGCCTTCGAAGATGTGGAGAGGATGGCCGGCCCATTCGGCGACGGCGCCATCGTCGGTCAGGGTCTCGATGCCGGCTTCGGCTGCCGCGAGATGGGAGGACAGGATCAGGTCGAAGCCGAAGGCCTGCGGCGTCTGGACGGCGCGCAGGAGGCTGCGTTCCGGGGTCGCCTTGACCCGGCCGTCCATGTCGATCTGCTTGATGGTATCGGTAACCGCCAGCCCTGGCACGGCCGCCCCGTGCGCGCGCGCCGCCTCGATCGCCCGGTCGATCAAAGCGGGGCTCGCGAAGGGGCGTGCGGCGTCATGCAGCAGCACGATATCGGGCCGGTCGCCAATCAGCGCCTTCAGCCCGGCGAGGCAGGACGCCTGCCGGGTGCTGCCGCCGGGAACGGAGCCCGCCTGCTTGCTGATTCCCGCCGAGCATGCGGCAAACAGGTCCTCGTCTCCCGCGCCGATCACCGTGACGATGCTGTCGATGGCGGGATGCTGCTCGAAAAGGGCGAGGGTGCGGGCGAGGACGCTTTGCCCTCCCAGAAGACGATACTGCTTGGGAACGGCGCCGCCGACCCGCGATCCGCGTCCCGCCGCGACGATCAGCGCCGCCACACGCAATTTGGCTGGAGCTTTCATGATCTTGATAACACGAACATAGATGGAATTCTTTCTCGCCACCGGCGCGGAACTTGTTACACTCGCAAACGAAGTGGCGAAATGCCTGTGGCGCAGGAAAATTGCGACCGGGCACGGTCAAGGTAGTATTTTGGTGGATCGAAGTTTGGAGGCACAAGCGCCTCGGTCGAGTGATGGTGCACATCTATCCGTGCCGCAATTACGGCAAGGAGAGCAGGCGCGCCGTCACCACACCTATGCGGCGCTTGATCTCGGCACGAATAATTGCCGCCTTCTGGTTGCGCGCCCGACGGGAGAGGGATTTCGCGTCATCGACGCCTTTTCGCGCATCGTTCGGCTCGGCGAGGGACTGGGTGCCAGCGGCAGCCTGCATATCAATGCCATGGGGCGGGCTGTCGACGCCCTGGCCGTCTGTGCGCAGAAGATGCGGGACCGGCGCGTCGATCGGGCGCGGCTGATCGCCACGGAGGCCTGCCGCGCGGCCGATAACGGATTGCTCTTCGTCGAGCGCGTGCTGAAGGAAACCGGGCTCGATCTTGAGATCGTCGACCGGGAAACAGAGGCCCGGCTAGCCGCTGCCGGCTGCATCCCGCTGATCGACCGCAATCTCGACGGCGTGGTGCTTTTCGACATCGGCGGCGGGTCTTCGGAGATCGTCTGGCTCGACATCGATCCGGCCGACCGGAACCGACAGCCCAGGGTGCGCGGCTGGACGTCGCTTCCCGTCGGGGTGGTGACACTCTCCGAGCGCCATGGCGGCGTCAGGGTGACGCGCGAGAGTTTCGAGCGCATGGTGGACGATGTATCGGGTATGCTGGCCTCGTTCGCGCACCGCGAAGCGATCGCCAAGCGTGTCAAGCGCCTGCATCTGCTGGGCACTTCCGGCACGGTGACCACCATGGCCGGTATTCATCTCGATCTTCCCCGCTATGACCGGCGCCGGGTGGACGGCTTGTGGATGTCGCGCGGCGAGATCGACAACGTGCTCGAACGCCTCCTGGACATGACCTATGAGGAGCGCGTCGCCAATGCCTGTATCGGCCCGGAGCGGGCTGATCTGGTGATGGCCGGATGTGCCATTTTCGAAGCCATACGGCGGGCTTTTCCCTGTGAACGATTGCGCGTGGCCGATAGGGGCCTGCGCGAAGGATTATTGGTGCAGATGATGCAGGAGGATCGCGTCTGGCGTCACAATGGTGCGGGGCGCAACCCGTGAGTGGCGGAGCAGGCAAGGGTGGTTCCGGCAAGGGCAAGAACAGTTCGGGTCGGGGCAGCGGTGCGCGCGAACTGGGTGTGCGGCTGAAGACGGCGCGGGGGCGGACCCATTCCTCGCAGCTCTGGCTCGAGCGCCAGCTCAACGATCCCTATGTCGCCCGCGCCAAGCGCGAGGGACGGCGCTCGCGCGCGATCTACAAGCTGATCGAGATCAACGACAAGGCCAAGCTGCTCAAGCCTGGCCAGCGCGTGCTCGACCTTGGCGCTGCCCCCGGTGGCTGGTCGCAATTGGCTGCTGAGATCACCGATTCCGTCAACGGTCGCGGCAAGGTGGTGGCAATCGACCTCCTGCCCATCGATCCCATTCCCGGTGTCGATTTCGAGCAGATGGACTTCATGGACGATGCGGCGCCCGACCGGTTGAAGGCGATGCTCGGCGGCCCCGCCGATCTCGTGCTGTCCGACATGGCCGCCAACACGGTGGGCCATCGTGCCACTGACCATCTGCGCATCATCGCGCTGGTCGAGGCCGCGGCCTATTTCGCTGTGGAAGTGCTGGCTCCGGGCGGAGCCTTTCTCGCCAAGGTCTTCCAGGGGGGCACCGAAGGCGATGTCCTCACCTTGCTCAAGCGTGACTTCGCTGTGGTGAAGCACTTGAAGCCGGCGGCGAGCCGCGCAGGTTCCAGCGAAATGTATGTGCTTGCCACGGGATTCCGGGGCCGGAAGGAAACCGATTCCGCCGATTGAAGCTCGATTCCCGGAAGTGCGGGCATCCGGCCCGCCTTTTTCGCTTCTCTTCGCACCGCTTCCGGGAGCAGGCGGGATGCCTTGCGGCGCCCTGGAAACGCGCTCTATCCACCAAAGTTGGAAAGTTCATCGCGAGAAATCCCTGTCCGGATGACTTGATCCCGGCAGCGCGCCATTGCACAAGTGCGCAATCTCAAGTTCGGACTGATGATGGCTGATCCTCTTAAAATCGGTATTGCCGGCCTTGGCACCGTCGGTGCCTCCACCATTCGCCTTCTCGATCGTCGTGCCAATGCGCTTGCCGCCAGTTGCGGCCGGGCCGTGACGGTGACCGCCGTTTCCGCCCGCTCGCGAACGCGCGACCGCGGCCTGCCGATGGAGCGTTTCCGCTGGTTCGATGACCCCGTCGAACTGGCCCGTGATCCCGGGATCGACGTCTTCGTCGAATTGATGGGCGGTGAGGAGGGGGCGGCGCACGAGGCGGTGAAGGCGGCCCTCGATGCCGGCAAGCCGGTGGTCACCGCCAACAAGGCTCTGCTGGCGCGCCACGGCGTCGATCTCGCCAGGCGGGCCGAGAAGGCCGGCGTCGCGCTCAATTTCGAGGCGGCCGTCGCCGGCGGCGTGCCGATCATCAAGACGCTGCGCGAAGCCCTGATCGGCAACAATATCGATCGCGTCTATGGCATCCTGAACGGTACCTGCAACTACATCCTGACCAAGATGGAGGCCGAGGGCCTGTCCTTCGATGCCTGCCTGAAGGAGGCGCAGCGCCTGGGTTATGCCGAAGCCGATCCCACTTTCGACATTGGCGGCTTCGATACCGCCCATAAGCTTGCTTTGCTTACCAGCCTCGCCTTCGGCACGCAGGTGAACGCGGATGCCATCCATGTCGAGGGCATCGAGCGCATCACCACCGAGGATCTGCTGGCCGCCGACGAGCTCGGCTACCGCGTCAAGCTTCTGGGCGTCGCTACGCGCTCCGAAGCCGGCGTGGAGCAGCGCGTCCACCCGACCATGGTGCCGAAATCGACCCCGATCGCTCAGGTCAACGGCGTCACCAACGCGGTGGCGGTCGATGCCGATGCCGTGCCGGAACTGACCCTGGTCGGCCCGGGCGCCGGTGGAGAAGCCACGGCCTCCGCCGTGATCGGCGACATCGCCGATATCGCGCGCGGCCAGGCCGGAGCGCCGTTCGGGCGCAAGACCGGCGATCTCGAGCCCCTGCCGGCCGCCGCCATGCAGGCCCATAAGGGCGGGTATTATGTCCGTCTTTCGGTGGCGGACAGGCCGGGTGCCGCAGCAGGCATCGCCACGCGTATGGCCGAGCGGGGGATCTCGCTGGAATCGATCGTGCAGAAGCATCGAGGCGGCAAGGTCTATGGCGGCGACGATCCGAGCAAGGTCGCTGGCGCCGTGCCCGTCATCCTCATCACCTATGCCACCACCGAGGCCGATATTCGCGGGGCCGTCGATGCCATGGTTGCCGATGGCTACATCGTGGAAACGCCGCAATTGATCCGCATCGAGCGCGAGTAAGCAGCATCTCAGGGCGTGTCGCGGGGCAGGTTTGCTGCCTCGAACGCCAAGCCGCAACTGACGACACACTCTAACAACGGAGGAAGCCATGTCGGAGATTATTCAGGTCAAGCCGACGGATGTCATCGAGCGCATCCTTTCCCTTGAACTGGTCCGTGTGACCGAACGCGCCGCCGTTGCCTCGGCATTGCTGCGTGGACGAGGGGATGAAAAGGCCGCCGACAAGGCGGCGGTCGACGCCATGCGGCGCGAGCTCAACAAGATGCCGATCGACGGCACCGTGGTGATCGGCGAGGGCGAGCGCGACGAGGCGCCGATGCTGTTCATCGGTGAGAAGGTCGGCAACGGCCTGGGCCCGAAAGTCGACATCGCCGTTGACCCGCTGGAAGGCACCACGCTCTGTGCCAAGGACATGCCGGGTTCGATCGCCGTGATGGCGATGGCTTCGGCCGGCTCGCTCCTCAACGCCCCGGACGTCTACATGGACAAGATTGCCATTGGGCCTGGTTACGCCGAGGGTGTCGTCGATCTCGATGCCAGCGTGGAGGACAATCTGCATGCCCTGGCCAGGGCCAAGGGCGTCAAGCCGCGCGAACTGACCGCCCTGGTGCTCGATCGTCCACGCCACGCCCCGATCATCGAGGCGATCCGCAAGGTCGGCGCTTCGATCCGCGTCATTACCGACGGCGACGTCGCGGGCGTGATCTTCACCACCAATGCCCATGAGACCGGCATCGACATCTATCTGGGCATTGGCGGCGCTCCGGAGGGCGTGCTGGCGGCTGCGGCTCTGCGCTGCGTCGGCGGCCAGATGCAGGGACGCCTCATCCTCGATACCGAGGCCAAGCGCGAGCGTGCCCTGAAGATGGGCGTCACCGACCCGACCCGCAAATACAAGATGGAAGAGCTCGCTTCCGGCGACGTCATCGTCGCGGCGACCGGTGTCACCGACGGGGCTTTGCTCCAGGGCGTGAAGTTCCGCGGGCCCGTGATCACCACCGAGACGGTGATCTATCGTTCGCTCAACGGCACGGTGCGCCGGATCCACGGCGAGCATCGCCAGATGTCGAAGTTCAATCTCGACTGATGGAGATCCGTGCGCTCACGGCCGAGGATCGCCCTGCCTGGGAACCGCTCTGGCAGGGCTACCTCACTTTTTACAAGGCATCGGTGCCGGAGGAGACGACGGCGCTGACCTGGGCGCGGTTCCATGATCCTGCCGAGCCGATGTCCGCCTATGGCGCCTTCATCGATGGCCGGCTTGCCGGCATCGTGCACCTGATCCTGCATCGCTCGACCTGGACGCCGGGTCCTTATTGTTATCTGCAGGACCTGTTCACCGCCGAATGGGCCCGCCGCCGAGGTGTCGCCCGCGCCCTGATCGAATGGTCCTATCAGGAGGCCACGCGCTGGGGAGCCAGCCGCATCTACTGGCTGACCCACGAGAGCAATGTCGAGGCTCAGGCCGTTTACGATCAGGTGGCATCCCGTTCGGGCTTCATCCAATATCGCAAGATGCTGCCGGCCTGAACGGCCGGCAGGGACGTCGTCGCATCACGGCCTCGCTTCGAGGATGAGATTGAACGGTGTCTCCGTCGCACGGCGGAACCGGGTGAAACCCGCTTCATTGGCCACCTTGCGCAGGCGGGCCTCGCCGGCCTGTGCGCCGAGGGCCAGACCGACCTCCTGATCGAGCGAGGCTGGCGTGCAGATCACGGTCGAGGCGGCGTAATAGACGCGTCCGACCGGGTTGAAATTATCCTCGAGTCGGTCGTTGGCGAAGGGCTCGACCAGCATGCAGGTTCCTTCGGGCGCCATCGTGGACCTGACATGGCGCATGGCCCCGACGGGGTCGCCCATATCGTGCAGGCAATCGAAGAAGCAGACGAGATCGTAGCCGCGCGCGGGCACCGTCTTGGCGGTGCTCACCTCGAACGTGACGCGGTCGGCCATTCCCGCGGCCTCGGCGGCGCTCCTGGCGTCGTCGATCGAACCCGGATGATAGTCGAAGCCGTAGAAGCGCGAATTGGGGAAGGCCCGGGCCATGATCATGGTCGAAACGCCATGCCCACAGCCGATATCGGCAACGGTTGCGCCTTGCTCCAATTTCTCCATCACGCCCTCCAGGGCAGGCAGCCATTCCTGCACGAGATGATGGCGATAGGCTGTGCGGAAGAAACGGGCCGTACCGCAGAACAGGCATTTGTCACGCTTGTCCCAACCGACCCCCTTGCCGGTGCGGAACGCATCGGAGATGGCGGGTTCGTCTCGCAGGGTCGCGGCGACGAGATCGCCCACGGCGCCCAGGAAGACCGGGCTGTCCTCGTCGGCGAAGACCGCCGCCTGTTCCGGTTGCATGGAAAAGTGGCCCGTCCCCGGATCGTAGACCACATAGTCCGATGCGGCCTGCGCGGCGAGCCATTCGCGGATGTAGCGCTCGGATGTCCCGGTCTTCTCGGCGAGTTGCTGGGAGGTCATCGGCCCGGCCTCGGCGAGGGCCTTGTAGAGGCCGAGCTTGTCCCCGATGAGGAGCAGCGATGCGTTCATCGCGGCCCCGACATCGCTGAGCATCTTGCCCATGAAGGCGTTGAGTTTGTCCGGGTCTATCGTTGCATTCTGTAAGGCCATCGCTGTTCTCCTGTCGTCGAATGCGGCCTGCCGCCGCCGGCACCGGACTCCCTTGGCGATGCGATCCTTGCGTCCTTCGTTTCGAGACACGCGTGAGGTATCGCTGTCTGATGACAGCGATCCGCAACTTGAACCGTGAAAATTGACGACGCTTGAACTGGCTCGATCACGAGACGAAAGCGGAAGGCTTGCATGACGCCCGCGCCGGGAACCCATGCCGGCAACGATGACATCTTCGTCCTTGCTGGATCTTTCGTTACAACCCTGATTTGTGCGCAGCGAATACTACCACAGCAGGATGGGCACTGCTCTTGGCCTTTAGGCGGATGCCGCAGCGTCGTTACGGACAAAATCTCCGGCTTGCGGCCGATGGGCTGGCCATTTTTCGAGGCTTCGATTAGATCACCGGCATGTCACCACCCGCACCAGCATCCGGACAGCCTGGCCCGCAGCCCTTGTCCGTCTTCATCATCGCCTTCAACGAGGCCGATCGCATCGGTGCGACGATCGAGGCCGCGCGTGGCCTGACGGATGACCTGATCGTGGTCGATTCAGGCTCCACCGACGGCACGCAGGCGATCGCCGAAAAGCTCGGCGCCAGGGTGATCCACAATCCCTGGCCCGGGTATGGTCCGCAAAAGCGCTTTGCCGAGACGCAGTGCCGGCACAACTGGATTCTCAATATCGATGCCGACGAGGTGATATCACCGCAGCTGGCGGCCGAGATCCGTGACCTGTTCTCGGGCGACGGGCCTCAGGCCGATGGCTACGAGATCGACATCGCCGAGATCTTTCCGGGGGAAAGGGAGCCCCATCCCTGGGGATACACGCTGGCACCGGTGCGGCTCTATCGATTCGATCGCGGCCGTTATGCCGATTCGACCGTGCATGACCGGGTGCACTTCAACGATCAACCGCGGATCGCACGGCTGAAGGGACGCATTCATCATTATTCGATCCGTTCGCTCGGCGATGAAATTGCCAAGTTGAACGCCTATACCGAGCAGCAGGCCGAAGATCTCGACAAGAGAGGCAAGACACTCAGCAGCTGGCGAATTCTGACCGAATTCCCCCTCAACTTCCTGAAGGCCTATATTGGGCGTCGTCATTTCGTACGCGGCCTCTACGGCATCGCGACGGCGACGAACTATGCCTATTTCCGTTTTCTTCGCCTGGCCAAGCATATGGAGCGACGTCGCCTGCGCAAACTTCGGTGATGCCATATCATTTGGCTTGTCTTCGGGAGGCGAAGGAGGGACAGTCCGCCTACATCATTCTCGAGGGGCGATGCGATGAGCGGCAAACCCGAATTCGATGCGCAGGCGGTCATCGATGCGATGGCACCGATGATCGGAATCGAAGTGGATCCCGATTTTCGCGAGGGCGTCGCCGCCAATCTGAAACTGACCGCCGATCTGGCACAGCTGGTGCTGTCCTTCCCGATCGAGGATGGCAATCAGCCCGCTGCGGTCTTCGAAGCATGACCAGCCTGCTCGATCAGGGCTGCTCGCCGCAACTGGGCATTCTGGAAATCTCCACCGGCATCCGCAGCGGCCGCTTCACGGCCCGCGCGGCGATCGAGCACACGCTTGCGCGCATCGAGCGGCTGGACGGCAAAGTCGGGGCCTTTACGGCGCTGCTCACCGAGCGCGCGCTGGCACGGGCCGACGCCATCGATGCCCGCCATGCCGCCGGCAAACCGGTCGGGGCCCTGGCCGGCGTGCCCTTCGCCGTGAAGAACCTCTACGATATCGCCGGTCTCGTCACCCTTGCCGGCTCCCGGATCAATCGGGACAATCCGCCCGCCACGCGGGACGCGACGTTGATCGAGCGTCTGGAAGGGCAGGGGGCGATCTGCGTGGGGGCGCTCAATATGAGCGAATACGCCTATGATTTCACCGGGCAGAATCCGCACGAGGCTCCCTCGCGAAACCCCCATGCCCTCGACCACCTGGCGGGAGGATCTTCCAGCGGTCCGGCAAGTGCGGTGGCAGCGGGCTTCGTGCCCCTGGCCCTCGGCAGCGACACCAATGGCGCCATCCGCGTGCCAGCCTCGCTGTGCGGATTGTTCGGCCTGAAGCCGACCTTCGGGCGGCTCAGCCGCGCACGAAGCTTTCCGTTCGTCGCCAGTCTCGATCACATGGGGCCTCTGGCCCGTTCGGCGCGTGACCTGGCTTTCGCCTATGATGCCATGCAGGGGCCCGATCCCGACGATCCGAGTTGTGCCCAGCGCCCGGTGCAGCCGGCCCTGTTCGAACTCGGCCGCGGCATCGAGGGGCTGCGCATCGCCGTGGCGGATGGTTACTTCCGCCCGGAGGGCAATCGCGACGCTTTGGAGGCCGTACGGCGCTGCGCCAAGGCGCTCGACGCCAGCGAGGTCGTGGAGATCCCCCAGGCGGCCGTCGCCCGGGCAGCGGCCTTCCTGATCACCATAACCGAAGCTGGGGCGCTGCACCGCGACCGGTTGCGCGCCCGTGCCAAGGATTTCGCGCCAGGTGTCCGGGACCGGTTGATAGCGGGCAACATGGTGCCGGCGACCTGGGTAAGCGCGGCGCATCGCTTTCGTCATTGGTTCCAGGCGGAGATGCATCGCATCTTCGAGCGAATCGATCTGATTCTGGCGCCGGCGACACCTTGTCGTGCCCCCGGAATCGACGCGACCACCATCGAGGTCGGCGGTCAGGCCGTGCCTGTTCGCGCGAATCTGGGGCTGTTCACCCAGCCGATTTCCTTTATTGGACTGCCTGTGGTCACGGTACCGCTCTGGAACGAGGGCGAGAGGCTCCCCATCGGCGTACAGATCATCGCCCCCGCCTGGCGGGAGGATCTGGCCTTGCGGGCCGCCTGGGCGCTGGAAACGGCGGGAGTGGTGCGGGCACCGGTTGCCGATATCGAATGATGCCCGGTCCGCCGGGCAACAGCCTTTTGCGATTTGGTACGATCGCCAGGAACGCAATGCCCCGTGGAACCAAAGAGTGAGAGTAGGCAAACGCCAAACGCGCTTTGCTCGAAGGAAAAGCAGACATAATGGTGAGTTCTTTGTTGCGTGCCATCGGGCTGGGGGCGCTTGCGGTAGGGTTGTGCTGGAGCGCCTTGCCGCAGCAAGCCCTAGCTGCCGCCATGGATTTCAAGGTGGTGAGCCTGTCCCTCGGCACCAGATGCGGCAAGCGCTGCCCCAGCCTGATGGTTGCCAATGGCGAGATGACGAGCGGCACGGTGGAACGTTTCATTGCCTTCGCTCAGCAGGCCTCGAAACTCGGCACCAGCAATGTGCTGATCATTGATTCGCCCGGTGGCCATCTGGTCGAGGGGGTCAATCTGGGCCATGTGCTGCGCAAATTGCGCACGAGCGTCTTCGTCGGGCGGGTTATCACGCTGGGCGGGCAGCCGGTTGCCGTCAACGGCTCCTGCATGTCGGCCTGCGTCTATGCGCTGATGGGGGGCAACAAGCGATTCGTCCCCGCGGGATCGCGAGTCGGCGTTCATCGCGAATATCTGCCCAACAGTTCCGGCAGTGATCCGCTCTCGGTTCTGCGCAGTACGCGGCGATTCCCCGAAGTGACCCAAATGCTGCGCACCTATTCGAAAAAGATGGGCGTGAACCCCGCTTTGATCGATCTAGCCGAGCAATATGGGGTCGGAAGCATCCGAATTCTGACGCCCGAGGACATCAAACGCTTTCGGCTGGCCCGCATCGCGAACTGAATTTCGAGTGCGTTGCGAATTGACGCTTGACACTGTGCGGGAGGCCCTCTAATCACCGCGCCACGCCAGCACGGTTCGCCGCCGCTGGCGAGAGACGGGGGTGTAGCTCAGTTGGTTAGAGCGTCGGCCTGTCACGCCGAAGGTCGCGGGTTCAAGTCCCGTCACTCTCGCCATTTTGTGACAAAAAGCCAGCCTTCGGGCTGGCTTTTGCATTTTCAGCCCGACCATTTGCGAATGTGTTCGGTTGCAAGCAGGCAGTGTCTTGCAACTCATAACGGCTATGCGCCAAGATCATGCCAGAATCGCCCGATATTCTGCCGCAGTGCGGTAGGAATCTCTTGGCTGGAACGCTTCCAAGCTTGCGCCTCCCATAGCCGTGGTTTAAGGCTCGCTGCAGGTCGTCCACGACGCAGCGTGAAGGTGGTTTTCCAAAGCGCTGTAGAGGGATGACCGGCGTGAGCGCCGCTGTCGAAGCGCGCCCATGCCCGTATCGTCCAAACGTGGCGACCCCGAGTTCAAGCGCTCCCGGTCGATCACAGCTGGAGCAAAGCGCGTTTCAGCGACAACGCCGCAATGTTCCAACTCTTTGTCTCGACGCGTCTTTGCGATTCTCGGTGAGCCCACCGGATCGCAAAACGCTATAGGGTTCGTGCTGATGGACAACCTTCTCGCCGGCTATCTGCCGCTTATCATCTTCATCGGGGTCTCGGCCGTCATCGGCCTGGCGCTTCTGGTGGCGCCCTTCCTCGTGGCGTATCAGCGCCCGGATCCGGAAAAACTCTCCGCCTATGAGTGCGGGTTCAACGCTTTCGACGACGCGCGCATGAAGTTCGACGTGCGCTTCTATCTGGTGTCGATCCTGTTCATCATCTTCGATCTCGAAGTGGCATTCCTGTTCCCCTGGGCGATCACGTTCAAGGAAGTCGGCCTGTTCGGCTTCACCTCGATGATGATTTTCCTGGCCGTGCTGACCATCGGCTTCGTTTATGAGTGGAAGAAGGGCGCGCTCGAATGGGATTGAACCTGGAGACATCAGGTGGCACGCTGGTGGCGCCGGCACCCAAGGGCATCATCGATCCGAATACCGGCAAGCCGGTCGGGTCGACCGATCCGTTTTTCGTCGACATCAATGCCGAGCTGGCTGATCGCGGCTTCCTCGTCACTTCCGCCGACAATCTGATCAACTGGGCTCGCACTGGCTCGCTGATGTGGATGACCTTCGGCCTCGCCTGCTGTGCGGTCGAGATGATGCAGGTCTCGATGCCGCGCTACGACGTCGAGCGCTTCGGCTTCGCCCCGCGCGCTTCCCCGCGTCAATCGGACGTGATGATCGTCGCGGGCACGCTGACCAACAAGATGGCGCCGGCCCTGCGCAAGGTCTACGACCAGATGCCCGAGCCGCGCTACGTCATCTCGATGGGCTCCTGCGCCAATGGCGGCGGCTATTACCACTATTCCTATGCGGTCGTGCGTGGCTGCGACCGCATCGTGCCGGTCGACATCTACGTGCCCGGCTGCCCGCCCACGGCCGAAGCGCTGCTCTATGGCGTGCTGCTGCTGCAGAAGAAGATTCGCCGTACCGGCACCATCGAGCGTTGAGCGGAGCTGACATGGCAAACTCTGAAACTCTGCAGGGGATCGGCGAGGCGCTTCAGGCTGCCTTTCCGCAGGCCGTCTCCAATGTCGTGCATGCTTTTGGCGAACTGACCGTCACCACCGATCCCGACAATATCCTGGCGGTGCTCAAGCACCTCAGGGACGATGCCGGCACGCGCTTCGTTTCGATCATCGATGTCTGCGGGGCCGATTATCCGGCGCGTGAAAAGCGCTTCGACGTGGTCTATCACCTGCTGTCGCCGACCAAGAACGTGCGCATCCGCGTGAAGGTGGAAACCGACGAGGCGACCCCGGTTCCCTCGGCTGTGGCACTGTTCCCCGGCGTGCTCTGGTTCGAGCGCGAAGCCTACGATCTCTACGGCATCCTGTTCACCGGCCATCCAGACCTGCGCCGGTTGCTGACCGACTACGGCTTCGACGGCCATCCCTTGCGCAAGGACTTCCCGATGACCGGGTTCGTCGAGGTGCGCTGGGACGACGAGGCCAAGCGCGTGGTCTACGAACCTGTCAGGCTCAATCAGGAATTCCGCAACTTCGATTTCCTGTCGCCATGGGAAGGGACGGATTATGTCCTGCCCGGCGACGAGAAGGCGAAGGCGAGCTGACGCGCTCCCGCGCGCCGGATCAGGACTAGCAAGACTCTCGAAATGGCTCCGAACCAGCTGGCCAACTCGGAAAGTTTGGAAACGACATGAACGACCAACCGCATCTACGCAATTTTGCGATCAATTTCGGCCCGCAGCATCCGGCGGCCCACGGCGTGTTGCGTCTGGTCATGGAGCTCGACGGAGAAGTGGTCGAGCGTGTCGATCCCCATATCGGCTTGCTGCATCGCGGTACCGAGAAGCTGATCGAAGCCAAGACCTTCATGCAGGCCATTCCCTATTTCGATCGGCTCGATTACGTCGCGCCGATGAACCAGGAGCATGCCTATTGCCTGGCCATCGAGCGTCTGCTCGGTATCGAGGTACCCAAGCGCGGGCAGCTCATCCGCGTGCTCTATTCCGAGATCGGACGCCTGCTTTCGCATCTGCTCAACGTCACCACCCAGGCCATGGACGTCGGCGCGCTGACCCCGCCGCTGTGGGGCTTCGAAGAGCGCGAGAAGCTGATGATCTTCTACGAGCGTGCTTCGGGCAGCCGCATGCATGCCGCCTATTTCCGCACCGGCGGTGTTCACCAGGACCTGCCGCCTGAACTGATCGACGATATCGAAGCCTTCTGCGATCCCTTCCTCAAGGTCTGCGACGATCTGGAAGGCCTGCTCACCGACAACCGCATCTTCAAGCAGCGCAATGTCGATATCGGCATCGTGTCGCTCGACGATGCCTGGGCCTGGGGCTATTCGGGCGTGATGGTGCGTGGCTCGGGGGCCGCCTGGGACCTGCGCAAGTCGCAGCCCTATGAATGCTATGCCGAGCTCGATTTCGACATTCCGATCGGCAAGAACGGTGACAATTACGACCGCTACTGCATCCGCATGGAAGAGATGCGCCAGTCGATCCGCATCATGAAGCAGTGCTGCGCGCTGCTGCGTGCAACGAGTGGGCCGGTTTCGGCCGCCGACAACAAGGTCGTGCCACCCAAGCGCGGCGAGATGAAGCGTTCGATGGAAGCGCTCATCCACCATTTCAAGCTCTACACCGAGGGCTATCATGTGCCCGCCGGCGAGGTCTATGCGGCGGTCGAGGCGCCAAAGGGCGAATTCGGCGTCTATCTGGTCTCGGATGGCGGCAACAAGCCCTATCGCTGCAAGATCCGCGCGCCGGGTTTTGCACATCTGCAGTCGATGGATTGGCTGTGCCGCGGCTACATGCTGGCCGACGTTTCTGCCATTCTCGGTTCTCTCGACATCGTGTTCGGCGAAGTCGATCGTTGATTTGGGTCGCAGCCGGCGTTGAACCGGTTGCAAAAGCGTCTTGCGATTTGAGGGGATCACCACGAATCGCAAAGACGCGTCGAAACCAGGAGTGAGAGCAACAGTGCGTTTGCCAAGACGCACTTTGCTCTAGCAGTTAAAGAGGAATGCGCATGTCCGTCCGCAGGCTCGCGCCCCAGGAACTCCAGCCGGCAAGCTTTGCCTTCACGTCCGAAAACGAGGCGTGGGTGGAAAAGCAGATTGCCAAATACCCGCCCGGCCGCCAGGCCTCGGCGGTGATACCGCTGTTGTGGAAGGCGCAGGAACAGGCCGGTGGCTGGGTGTCCCAGGCAGCGATCGAGGTGATCGCGGCGCGTCTGGGCATGGCGAAGATCCGCGTTCTGGAGATCGCGACCTTCTACACCATGTTCAACCTGGAGCCGGTGGGCAAATATTTCATACAGCTCTGCGGTACCACGCCCTGCCAGCTGCGCGGCGCCGAGGCGATCCGCGACGTGGTCAAGAAACGCGTCGGTCCGGAACGTCATGTGACCGCCGATGGCAATTTCTCATGGCTGGAGGTCGAGTGCCTCGGGGCTTGCTGCAATGCGCCGATGGTGCAGATCAACGCCGATTTCTATGAAGATCTCACTCCCGAGATCATGGAACGCATCATCGACGATCTCGCTGCCGGCAAGGAAGTGAAGCCGGGGCCACAGAACGGCCGCTTCTCGTCCGAGCCGGAAGGAGGCGCCCAGACCCTGAACGACCCGGCGCTCTATGACGGCTCGGTCATCGGCTCCTGGAAAAAGCGCTTCGAGGAAGAAAAGGCCAAGCTGGAAGCCGCGAAGGCCGAGGCAGCCAAGGCGGAAGCTGCAAAGGCTGCCGGTACACCTCCTCCTCCTGCTCCCGCTACGACGGCGGCACCTGTAGCTGCAGCTCCGGCGGCAGCGCCAGCCCCCGCCGCACCGGTGCCCGCTCCTGTTTCCGATGATCACAAGCCGGTCCTGCTGAAGGCCGCTCGCGAGGGCGGGCCTGACGATCTCAAGCTGATCCACGGCGTTGGTCCCAAGCTCGAGGAAATGCTGCACCAGATGGGTGTCTATCACTTCGATCAGATCGCCGCCTGGAACGACAGCAACCTTGCCTGGGTCGACCAGAATCTCGGGGCTTTCAAGGGCAGGGCCCTGCGGGACGGCTGGATCGAGCAGGCCAAGAAACTCGCGACCGGCTGGCGTCCCGAAAACCCGGCCGGCGAGAAGTTGGATTGAAGTGGGCGGGAAGGGGCATGACGCCATCCTTCCCACCTGAGCGTTTTAAGAAGTTTCATTATTGACAGGTTCGCCATGCTTGCTGATCGCGACCGCATCTTCACCAATCTCTACGGCCTCCAGTCACCCGGACTGCAGGCGGCCATCAAGCGTGGCTCGTGGGACGGTACCAAGCAGATCCTCGAGATGGGCCAGGACTGGATCATCAACGAGATGAAGGCTTCGGGCCTGCGGGGACGCGGCGGCGCCGGCTTCCCCACCGGCCTGAAATGGTCCTTCATGCCGAAGAAATCGGATGGCCGGCCGAGTTATCTCGTCGTCAATGCCGACGAGTCCGAGCCGGGCACCTGCAAGGATCGCGAGATCATGCGGCATGATCCGCAGCATCTGGTCGAAGGCTGCCTGATCGCCTCCTTCGCCATGAATGCGCATGCCTGCTATATCTATATCCGTGGCGAATATATCCGTGAGCGCGAGGCCCTGCAGCGCGCCGTCGACGAGGCCTACGAAGCCGGCCTGATCGGCAAGAACAACAAGCACGGCTGGGATTTCGATCTCTACGTCCACCATGGCGCCGGTGCCTATATCTGCGGCGAGGAGACCGCGCTGCTCGAAAGCCTCGAGGGCAAGAAGGGCATGCCGCGCATGAAGCCGCCCTTCCCGGCGAATATGGGCCTTTATGGTTGCCCGACCACGGTGAACAACGTCGAGTCGATCGCCGTCGCCCCAACCATCCTGCGGCGCGGGGCCGGCTGGTTCGCCGGCATCGGCAACCCCAACAATGTCGGCACCAAGCTCTTCTGCGTGTCGGGGCATGTGAACAAGCCCTGCAACGTCGAAGAGGCAATGGGCATTCCCTTCCGCGAACTGATCGAGCGCCATTGCGGCGGCATCCGGGGCGGCTGGGACAATCTGAAGGCGGTCATTCCGGGCGGATCGTCGGTGCGCATGGTGCCGGCCGAGCAGATCATCGACACGCCGATGGATTTCGACTCGCTCTCGAAATTGCGCTCGGGTCTGGGCACCGCCGCCGTCATCGTGATGGACAAGTCCACCGACGTGGTGCGTACGATCGCCCGGCTTGCCTATTTCTACAAGCATGAGAGCTGCGGCCAGTGCACGCCCTGCCGCGAAGGGACGGGCTGGATGTGGCGCGTGCTCACCCGCATGGCGGAAGGACGTGCCCAGAAGCGCGAGATCGACATGCTGCTCGACGTCACCAAGCAGGTCGAAGGGCATACGATCTGCGCTCTGGGTGACGCAGCGGCCTGGCCGATCCAGGGCCTGATCACCCATTTCCGTCATGAGATCGAAGCGCGCATCGATCAATATGCCGCCAACCCCCATTCCACCTCTGTCCTGCAGGCGGCGGAATAGCAGGCCGGCTCCCGCCGGTTGCAACTTATCGGGGCCGGGATCGCCTCCCGTTTCCGGCCTTTCAGAGCGCTGAATTTTCGCTTCGCGATGTTGATCGCGGCACGGAATTTTGCGAAGTCGAGTTTGGAAAGAGTCTGGATTGCGTCTTGCAGTCCAGGCCTGATCGTCAAGGTTATCCATGGCCAAGTTGATCGTCGACGGACAGGAAATCGAGGTCCCGGCGGAGTACACACTCCTCCAGGCCTGTGAGGTCGCGGGTGCAGAGATCCCGCGTTTCTGCTTCCACGAGCGCCTGTCGATTGCCGGCAATTGCCGCATGTGTCTGGTCGAGGTGAAGGGCGGTCCGCCCAAGCCCACGGCTTCCTGCGCCATGGCGGTACGCGACCTGCGCCCAGGCCCGAACGGCGAGCCGCCGGTGGTGCTCACCAAGAGCCCGATGGTCAAGAAGGCGCGTGAAGGGGTGATGGAGTTCCTGCTCATCAACCATCCGCTGGACTGCCCGATCTGCGACCAGGGCGGCGAGTGCGACCTGCAGGACCAGGCCATGGCCTACGGCGTCGACAAGAACCGCTATGCCGAGAACAAGCGCGCGGTCGAAGACAAATATATCGGTCCGCTGGTCAAGACGGTGATGAACCGCTGCATCCATTGCACGCGCTGCGTCCGCTTCACCACGGAAGTCGCCGGCGTCTCCGAGCTCGGCGCCATCGGGCGTGGCGAGGACATGGAGATCACCACCTATCTCGAAAAGGCGATGAGCTCCGAACTGCAGGGCAATGTCATCGACCTCTGCCCGGTCGGCGCCCTGACCTCCAAGCCCTACGAATTCCATGCCCGTCCCTGGGAGCTCTCCAAGACTGAATCCGTCGACGTGATGGATGCGGTGGGCTCAGCCATCCGCATCGATGCGCGCGGCCGGGAAGTGCTGCGCATCGTGCCGCGCACCAATGAGCTGGTGAACGAGGAGTGGATCTCCGACAAGACCCGCTTCATCTGGGACGGCCTGCGGACCCAGCGTCTCGACCGACCCTATCTGCGTGTCGATGGCCGCCTCAAGCCGGTCACCTGGCAGGAGGCTTTTGCCGCCATCGCGACCAAGGTGAAGGCTGCCAAGCCGGAACGCATCGGCGCGATCGCCGGCGATCTCGCGGCGGTGGAGGAACTGTTCGCGCTGAAGGATCTCATCGGCAAGCTCGGCTCCAAGAACCTCGACGCCCGGCAGGACGGCGCCAAGATCGATCCTGCCCTGGGCCGCGCCGGCTACCTGTTCAACCCGACCATCGCCGGCCTCGAAGAGGCGGATGCGATCCTGCTGGTCGGCACCAATCCGCGCAAGGAAGCCTCGGTGCTCAATGCCCGCATCCGCAAGCGTTGGTTGCGCGGCGCCAAGGTCGGCCTGATCGGCGAGCAGGCCGATCTGACCTACACCTATGATTATCTCGGCGCCGGACCCGATACCCTGGCCGATCTCGCGGCCGGCAAGGGCGCCTTCGCCGATCTGCTGAAGGGGGCGACCAAGCCCGTCATCATCGTGGGTGGCGGTGTCTATGCCCGCACCGACGGCGCAGCCCTGCTGTCGCTGGCCGCCAAGGCTGCCCAGGCCCTCGGCGTGGTCAAGGAGGGCTGGAACGGCTTCGGCGTGCTGCACAATGCGGCCTCGCGTGTCGGTGCGCTCGATGTCGGTTTCGTGCCGGGCGAGGGCGGCCTCGATGCCGCCGGCATGGCCAAGGCCGGCGCGCTCGACGTGCTCTTCCTGCTGGGCGCCGACGAGATCACCATCGAGCCGGGTGCCTTCGTGGTCTATCAGGGCAGCCATGGCGACCGCGGCGCGCATCGTGCCGACGTCATCCTGCCGGCCGCCGCCTATCCCGAGCGTTCGGGCCTGTTCGTCAACACCGAAGGCCGGGTCCAGCTCGCCAACCGCGCGGCGTTCCCGCCCGGCGAGGCACGTGAGGATTGGGCGATCCTGCGGGCCCTGTCGGAAGCCGTCGGTGCCAAGCTCGGCTATGACTCGCTCGCTGCCTTGCGCAAGGCCCTGTTTGCCGCCATTCCCCATCTCGGCCAGATCGGCCAGGTTGCCGCGGCCGATGTCGCCGGCATCTCGGTTCTGGCGAATGTCGGTGGCGACTTCGACAGGGCGGCTTTCGCGGCTGCGATCAGCGATTTCTATTTGACCAACCCCATCGCGCGCGCTTCGGCCGTGATGGCGCAGTGTTCGCAGCTCGCCTCGGGCGCGCTGCCGCTGGCGGCGGAGTAAGGACGGGCCATGACGATCTGGGAAACACTCCTGTGGAAGGTAGGCCTGCCGGCGCTGCAAAGCGTGGTTCTGCTGGTCTGCCTGCTTGTCTTCATCGCCTATTACCTGCTGGCCGACCGCAAGGTCTGGGCAGCCGTACAGCTGCGCCGCGGTCCCAACGTCGTCGGGCCGTTCGGGCTGTTCCAGTCCTTCGCCGACCTGCTCAAGTTCGTGCTCAAGGAGCCGGTGATCCCGGCGGGCGCGAACAAGGGCGTCTTCCTGCTCGCTCCCTTCGTCACCTGCGTGCTGGCGCTGGCCGGTTGGGCCGTGCTGCCGGTGGCGGCCGGCACGATGATCGCCGACATCAATGTCGGCATCCTCTATGTCTTCGCCATCTCTTCTCTTGGTGTCTACGGCACCATCATGGCGGGCTGGGCCTCGAACTCGAAATATCCCTTCCTGTCGGCCCTGCGCGCCGCGGCCCAGATGGTGTCCTATGAAGTCTCGATCGGCTTCGTCATCATCACCGTGCTGCTTTGCGCCGGCTCGCTGAACCTGACGGCCATCGTCGACGCTCAGCACAGCCGCGGTCTTGCCAGCCTGATCGGTCTGCCCTGGCTGACCTTCCTGAACTGGTACTGGCTGCCGCTCTTCCCGATGTTCATCATCTTCTTCATCTCGGCCCTGGCCGAGACGAACCGGCCGCCCTTCGATCTGGCCGAAGCCGAGTCCGAGCTCGTGGCCGGCTTCATGGTCGAATACGCCTCGACGCCCTACCTGCTGTTCATGCTGGGCGAGTATGTGGCGATCATGACCATGTGCGCCCTGACCACCATCCTGTTCATGGGAGGCTGGAGCGCGCCGATCGATCTGCCGCCCTTCACCTGGATCCCGGGGTTCATCTGGTTCCTGGTCAAGGTGACCTTCGTCTTCTTCATGTTCGCGATGGTGAAGGCCTTCGTGCCGCGCTACCGCTATGACCAGCTGATGCGTCTCGGCTGGAAAGTTTTCCTGCCGCTGTCGATCGCCATGGTCGTGATCGTCGCAGGCTTCCTCCAGATCACCGGATGGGCACCATGACCGCCGCCAATCCCAGCCGGCCGCGCGTCGGTCTCGATCAGGCCGCCAAGGCGCTGTTCCTGAAGGAATTCGTTTCGGCCTTCTTCCTGTCGATGCGCTATTTCTTCAAGCCGAAGGCAACGTTGAACTATCCCTTCGAAAAGGGCCGGCTGTCGCCGCGTTTCCGGGGCGAGCACGCCTTGCGTCGCTATCCCAACGGTGAAGAGCGCTGCATCGCCTGCAAATTGTGCGAAGCGATCTGCCCGGCCCAGGCCATCACCATTGAGGCCGGCCCGCGCGGCAATGACGGCACGCGGCGGACGACCCGCTACGACATCGACATGGTCAAGTGCATCTATTGCGGCTTCTGCCAGGAAGCCTGCCCGGTGGATGCCATCGTCGAGGGGCCGAACTTCGAGTTCGCCGTAGAGACGCGCGAAGAGCTGTTCTACGACAAGGACCGTCTTCTGAGCAATGGCGACCGCTGGGAGCGGGAAATCGCCAAGAACATTGCCAAGGACGCACCTTATCGCTAGGCGCCGAGCGGACCTGACGGACCGAGTTTGTTTGTACGTGCTTCAGCCAGGCTGAAGCGGTTTGAGACTAGACGGCACGGAAACGGGCCGGAGAGGGGTTTGAACATGAATGTGGCGACAGCCTTCTTCTACCTGTTCGCCTTTGTTTGCGTGGCATCGGCCTTGATGGTCATCCTGTCGCGCAACCCTGTGCATTCGGTGCTCTATCTGATCCTGGCCTTCGTCAATGCGGCCGGCCTGTTCATGCTCACCGGGGCCGAGTTCCTCGCGTTGATCCTGATCGTGGTCTATGTCGGCGCCGTCGCCGTGCTCTTCCTCTTCGTGGTGATGATGCTCGACGTCGATTTCACCGAGCTGCGCCAGGGCTTCCTGCAATATCTGCCCATCGGTTTCCTGGTCGGCCTGATCGTGCTGATCGAACTGCTGATGGTGGTGGTCGGCTGGGCGATCTCTCCCGGCATCGTCGTCAACCCGCAGACGCAGATCGATACTTCCGTCACCAACACCGAGGCGCTCGGCCGCGTGCTCTACACGCAATATGCCTTCTTCTTCCAGGGCGCCGGCCTGGTGCTGCTGGTGGCTATGATCGGCGCCATCGTGCTGACACTGCGCCACAAGGAAGGCGTCAAGCGCCAGAATCCGGCCCTGCAGTCGGCGCGCACCAAGGCGCAGTCGGTCGAGGTCATCAAAGTTCAGCCAGGGCAGGGGATCTGACACATGGCCGTCGATCTTTCCCATTTTCTCGCCGTCGCCGCCGTTCTCTTCACCATCGGCGTGCTCGGGATTTTCATCAACCGCAAGAACGTCATCGTCATCCTGATGTCGGTGGAACTCATCCTGCTTGCGGTGAACATCAATATGGTCGCCTTCTCCGCGGCGCTGCACGACATTACGGGCCAGGTCTTCACCCTGCTGATCCTGACGGTCGCCGCCGCCGAGGCCGCGATCGGTCTGGCCATTCTGGTGGCGTTCTACCGTAATCGCGGTTCGATCGCCGTCGAAGATATCAACGTGATGAAGGGCTGAGGGCGTGTATAACGCAATTGTCTTCCTGCCGCTCCTCGGCTTCCTGATTGCCGGCATCGCCAACATGCTGACCTGGCGCCTGGCGCCGGCCGATGCTGCCGAGACCTCCGGGCATGGCCACGGCGACCATGGCCATGGTGCCCACGGGCGCGACGCGCATGGTCATGACGATCACGGCCATGACTCCCATGGTCACGACGATCATCACGCCGTCGAGGAATCCCCGCATTCGCCCGGCAAGATCCGTTTTGCCGAATATGTCACGACCGGCCTGCTGTTCGTGTCCTGCCTGCTGTCCTGGGTTGCCTTCATCAATGTCGGCTTCAACGGCGCTACCGCCTCGGTTCCGGTGCTCGACTGGATCCATGTCGGCAAGCTGCAGATCGACTGGGCCCTGCGCGTCGATACGCTGACGGCCGTGATGCTGGTGGTGGTCACCACCGTGTCTTCGCTCGTCCACCTCTATTCCGTCGGCTACATGGAAGAGGATCCTGCACGGCCGCGATTCTTCGCCTATCTGTCGCTGTTCACCTTCGCCATGCTGATGCTGGTGACCTCCGACAATCTGGTGCAGATGTTCTTCGGCTGGGAAGGCGTGGGCCTGGCCTCGTATCTCCTGATCGGATTCTGGTACAAGAAGCCCTCGGCCAATGCGGCGGCGATCAAGGCCTTCGTGGTCAACCGCGTCGGCGATTTCGGTTTCCAGCTCGGCATCTTCGCGGTGTTCGTGATCTTCGGTCAGGTCGGTTTCGAGGGCATCTTCAAGGAAGCCGCCAGCAAGGCCGAGACCAGCATCCACTTCCTCGGTTATACGCTGCCGGCGCTCGAGGTGGCCTGCGTGCTGCTGTTCATAGGAGCCATGGGCAAGTCTGCGCAGTTCCTGCTGCACACCTGGCTGCCGGACGCGATGGAAGGCCCGACGCCGGTCTCCGCGCTCATCCATGCCGCTACCATGGTCACGGCGGGCATCGTGATGGTGGCGCGCCTGTCGCCGCTGTTCCAGCACGCCCCGAATGCGCTGGCCTTCGTCACCTTCATCGGTGCCACCACGGCCTTCTTCGCCGCCACGGTCGGCCTGGTCCAGAACGACATCAAGCGTGTCATCGCCTACTCGACCTGTTCGCAGCTCGGCTACATGTTCGTGGCGCTGGGCGTCGGCGCCTACAATGTCGGCGTGTTTCACCTGTTCACCCACGCCTTTTTCAAGGCGCTGCTGTTCCTCGGTGCCGGCTCGGTCATCCATGCCATGCATCATGAGCAGGACATGCGGCACATGGGCGGCTTGAAGTCGAAGATCCCGCTGACCTATTGGGCGATGATCATCGGCACTCTGGCGCTCACCGGCTTCGGCGTTCCCTTCACCCAGATCGGCTTCGCCGGCTTCAATTCCAAGGACGGCATCATCGAGGCGGCCTGGGCTGCCTATGCCGAAGGCGGCCACCTGATCCCGCTTTATGCCTTCTGCATGACGGTGATCGCGGCCCTGATGACCTCCTTCTACTCCTGGCGCCTGATCTACATGACCTTCCATGGGCAGACCCGGGCCGATGCGCATACCTATGACCATGCGCATGAATCGCCGATGCCGATGATGATCCCGCTGGCAGTGCTGTCGGTCGGCGCGGTGATCGCGGGCATGGTGTTCCACCATTCCTTCGCCACCGAGGAAGGGCTGGAGCATTTCTGGCGCGAGGCCGTGTCACTGGGCGAGGGGACCAAGATCCTCGAGGGCATGGAGCATGTTCCATGGCTCGTTCATCTGGCACCTTTCGCGATGATGGCCATCGGCTGGGCCACGGCCTATTACATGTACATCGTCAAGCCTTCGGTGCCGGCGGCCATCGCTGCCCGCAATCCGCTGCTCTACAACTTCCTGCTCAACAAGTGGTATTTCGACGAGCTGTATGACTGGGCCTTCGTCCGCCCGGCCAAGTGGCTCGGCCGCTTCCTGTGGAAGAAGGGGGATGGCGCCGTCATCGACGGCCTTGGCCCGGATGGTGTCTCGGCCCGCGTCGTTGACGTCACCCGCGGCGTCGTCAAGCTGCAGACCGGCTATCTCTATCACTATGCCTTCGCCATGCTGATCGGCATCGCGGCCTTGTTCACCTGGTCCATGCTCGGAGGCACGCACTGATGTCCTGGCCGGTTCTTTCCGTCACGACCTTCCTGCCCCTGGTGGGCGTGGTGCTGATGCTCGTGCTTCGGGGTGACTCCGAAAGCGTGAAGCGCAATTCGCGCATCATCTCGCTGTGGACCACCATCGCGACCTTCGTCGTCTCGCTCTTCCCGTTGTTTGCCTTCGATCCGGCAAACACCAGCTTCCAGTTCGTGGAGAACACCAACTGGCTCGGCGGCACCACGGGCGGGGCGATCAACTATCGCATGGGCGTCGACGGCATTTCGCTGCCCTTCGTCATCCTGACCACCTTCCTGATGCCGTTCTGCATCCTCGCCTCCTGGCGCTCGATCCAGAACCGCGTGCGCGAATACATGATCGCCTTCCTCGTGCTGGAGACGCTGATGATCGGCGTGTTCTGCGCGCAGGACATCGTGCTGTTCTACCTGTTCTTCGAAGGCGGCCTGATCCCGATGTTCCTGATCATCGGCATCTGGGGCGGACAGCGGCGCATCTATGCCAGCTTCAAGTTCTTCCTCTACACGCTGCTCGGCTCGGTGCTGATGCTGATCGCCATCATGGCGATGTATTGGAATGCCGGCTCTTCGGACATCGCCGTGCTGCTCAAGCACCCGTTCCCGGTGCAGATGCAGACCTATCTGTGGCTGGCCTTCTTCGCGTCCTTCGCCGTGAAGATGCCGATGTGGCCGGTGCACACCTGGCTGCCCGACGCCCATGTCGAGGCGCCGACGGCGGGTTCGGTCATCCTGGCCGGCATCCTGCTGAAGATGGGCGGCTACGGCTTCATCCGCTTCTCGCTGCCGATGTTCCCTGCGGCGTCCGAATATTTCGCGCCACTGGTGTTCACGCTCTCGGTCATCGCCATCGTCTACACCTCGCTGGTGGCGCTGATGCAGGAGGACATCAAGAAGCTGATCGCCTACTCGTCGGTCGCCCATATGGGCTTCGTCACCATGGGCCTGTTCTCGATGAACGAGCAGGGCGTGCAGGGCGCGATCTTCCAGATGATCTCCCATGGCATCGTCTCGGGTGCGCTGTTCCTCTGCGTCGGCGTGGTCTATGACCGCATGCATACCCGCGAGATCGCGGCTTATGGCGGCCTGGTCAACCGCATGCCCTGGTATGCGCTGGCGCTGATGGTCTTCACCATGGCCAATGTCGGCCTGCCCGGCACCTCAGGCTTCGTCGGCGAGTTCCTCACGCTGGTGGGCGCTTTCTCGACCAACACCTGGGTGGCTTTCTTCGCCACCTTCGGCGTGATCCTGTCGGCGGCCTATGCACTCTGGCTCTATCGCCGCGTCGTCTACGGCGCGCTGGAAAAGCCGAGCCTGGCCGGCATCGCCGATCTCACCGGCCGGGAGTTCATCATCCTGGCCCCGCTGGTGCTGCTCACGATCTATTTCGGTGTCTATCCCAAGCCGATCCTGAACATGAGCGAAGCCGCCGTCACCCATCTCATCCAGGCGGCGAAAGCTGCCAGCGTTGCGCTTAACTGATCCGAAGGCGAGCCATGTCTGCTTCTGAAATTGCAACGGCGCTTCCGGAAATCGTTCTGGTCCTCGGCGCCATCGCTCTGCTGATGATCGGTGTCTTCTCGGCGCCGCGCGGCTACGGCATGGTCACCACCCTTTCGGTGGTGTTGCTGGCCGTGGTCGCGGTGCTGGTGGCCATGAGCACCGATGGCAAGGCCTTCAACGGTTCCTTCAGCGTCGATGCCTTCGCCCGCTTCACCAAGATCCTGGTCCTGATCGGCTCTGGAACGGCGATCGTGATGTCGAGCGACTTCCTGCGCTCGCGCGGCATCGAGAAGTTCGAATATCCGGTGATGATCCTGCTGGCCACCACCGGCATGATGATGATGCTGTCGGCCAACGACCTCATCGCCCTCTATATCGGGCTGGAATTGCAGTCGCTGGCCCTCTACGTCATCGCTTCCATCCATCGCGACGACCTGAAGTCCACCGAGGCGGGCCTCAAATATTTCGTCCTCGGCGCGCTCTCCTCGGGCATGCTGCTCTATGGCGCATCGCTGATCTACGGTTTCGCCGGCACCGTGTCGTTCACCGGCATCGCTGCTGCGGTGCAGGGGCATGTCGGCCTCGGCCTCGTCTTCGGCATTGTCTTCCTGCTGGCCGGCCTGGCCTTCAAGATCTCGGCCGTGCCCTTCCATATGTGGACGCCCGACGTCTATGAGGGCGCGCCCACGCCGGTGACCACCCTGTTTGCCGGTGCGCCGAAGATTGCCGCCATGGGGCTGCTGGTCCGCGTGATCATCACCTCCTTCCCGGCAGCGCTTGCCCAGTGGCAGCAGATCGTGGTGTTCATCGCCATCGCCTCGATGGCCCTTGGTTCCTTCGCGGCGATCGGCCAGAGCAACATCAAGCGCCTGATGGCCTATTCGTCCATCGGCCATATGGGCTTTGCCCTGGTCGGCTTGGCTGCAGGGACCTCGGAGGGCGTGCAGGGCGTGCTGATCTATCTGGCGCTCTATCTGGCCATGACCATCGGCACCTTTGCCGTGATCCTGTCGATGAAGCGCAGGGGCGCCTATGTCGAGAGTGTCAGCGATCTCGCCGGCCTGTCGAGCAAGCAGCCGATCATGGCCTATGCGCTCGCCGCGCTGATGTTCTCGCTGGCGGGCATTCCTCCGCTCTCCGGTTTCTGGGCCAAGTGGTATGTGTTCGTCGCCGCCGTGCATCAGGGCCTGTGGCCGCTGGCAATCCTCGGCGTGCTCTCCAGCGTGGTGGGGGCCTTCTATTACCTGCGCATCATCAAGGTGATGTTCTTCGACGAGCCCGCCGAGGAGTTCGAGCCGATGTCGGCTTCGCTCGCCGGGGTGCTTGCCATCGCTACCATCGTGACGGTGTTCTTCATTGTCTGGCCGACTCTGGTGACCGGTCCGGCCGCGGCTGCGGCCGCCTCGCTCCTGCCCTCGGGCTGATGCAAGCAGGGGCAATGAAACGCGGCCGATGAAACTTGGAGTTCAGGCACAGGCGGCAGGCTTCCGTCATCTACACTTCGACTCGATTGGTTCGACCAATGTCGAAGCCCTGCAGCGCGGACAGGACCGCCTGTGGGTGACGGCCGGCGAGCAGGTCTCCGGCAAGGGGCGGCGCGGCCGCCCCTGGAGCTCTCCGCAGGGCAATCTCTATGCCTCGCTGCTGCTGGTCGATCCCGCCGAACCGCGGCGGGCGGCCGATCTTTGTTTCGTTGCCGCCCTGGCGCTCAGCGATGCGGTGCTCGCCACCGCGCCGCGTGCCGCCGCGGCGCTGGCCCTGAAATGGCCCAATGACGTCTTGATCGGCGGCGCCAAGCTCGCCGGTATCCTGGTCGAAGGCGCCCATGCCGGCGGTGGTTTTTCGGCGGTGATAGGCTGCGGGGTCAACATCGCCAGCCATCCCGAAGGCACGCCCTATCCGGCCACGCATCTTGCGGCGAGCGACGCCGCCATCAATGTCGAGAGCTTTTTCGTGGCGCTGACGGACGGCTTTGCCCGGCGTCTGGAGCAATGGCAGCGCGGTGCCGGCTTTGCCGCCATCCGCGAGGCCTGGCTGCAGCGCGCTGCCGGGCTCGGACGCCGCATCGTCGTGCGCCTGCCCTCGGGCGACATCGATGGCGTGTTCGAGGCTCTCGACGCCGAAGGCGTACTGATCCTGCGCGACGATGCCGGAGCGCGACGTGAAATTTCGGCGGGCGAGATCTTCTTTCCGGGCCTGGTCCCTTGAGCAAAGCGCGTTTGGGGGAAACGCTCTTTTGCTCGAACTCTTTCGTACGACACGTCTTTGCGATTCTTGGTGATTCCGCCGGATCGCAAAACGCTTTAATTCATCCGATTCATGAAGAGTTTGGCTGCCTTCGTTGCAGCCTGATGCGAATAATGGGGCCAACGCGCCCGTAAGGAACCAAACATGGCACGCGATACCTCCGACCTCGTCTTCTGCGCCCTCGGCGGCATTGGCGAGATCGGCATGAACATGGCGCTTTACGGCTATGGCCCGGCGAATAAGCGTCAATGGCTGATGGTCGATTGCGGCGTGTCGTTTGCCGACGACAACCTGCCGGGCGTCGACCTCGTCATGCCCGATACCCGCTTCATCGAGGCGCAGCGCAAGAATTTGACGGGCATCGTGATCACCCATGCGCATGAGGACCATTTCGGCGCACTCATCCATCTTTGGCCGAAACTGCAGGTGCCGGTCTATGCCACCAAGTTCACCGCGGCCCTGCTGGAGGCCAAGCGCCTGCACGATCCCGATGCGCCCAAGATCGATCTGCGCATCATCCCCTCCCAGGCGCGATTCACGCTGGGGCCGTTCGACATCGAATTGATCAATGTCGCCCATTCCATTCCAGAGTCGAATGCGCTGGCGATCCGCACCCCTGCGGGCATGGTCGTCCACACCGGTGACTGGAAGATCGACGAGACGCCGGTGATCCCGCCCACGACCGATGCCGCACGGCTCAAGGCATTGGGGGATGAAGGCGTGCTGGCCCTGGTCTGCGATTCCACCAATGCAATCCGCGACGGGCGTTCTCCCTCCGAGCGCGACGTCGCCAAGAATCTGGCGGAGATCATCGGCGCGAGGAAGGGCAGGGTGGCCGTCACCACCTTCGCTTCCAATGTCGGGCGCATTCGTTCGATCGCCGAAGCCGCCATGGCGAACGACCGCAGCGTGGTGATCGTCGGCCGGGCCATGGAGCGGGTTTGCCAGGTCGCGCGCGAATGCGGCCTGCTCGACGGCATTCCCGATTTCCTGAACCCGGAAAGCTACGGCTGCCTGCCGCGGGAGAAGGTGGTCGCCGTGCTCACCGGCAGCCAGGGCGAGCCCCGCGCTGCGCTGGCGCGCATCGCCCGGGGCGAGCACCCTGAGGTCACGCTGGCCAAGGGCGATACGGTGATCTTCTCCTCGCGCACCATTCCGGGCAATGAGAAGGCCGTCGGCAACATCATCAACGGCCTTGTGCGGCAGGGCGCGGAGATCGTCACCGATCGCAACCAGCTCGTGCATGTCTCCGGCCATCCGCGGCGCGGCGAACTCACCGACATGTATCACTGGACGCGGCCGAAGATCGCCATTCCCGTGCATGGCGAAGCTTGGCACTTGGCCGAACATGCCGAACTCGCCCGTTCGCTCGGCGTGCCTGAAGTCGTCGCGGCCGGTGACGGCCAGATCATCGCGTTGCGCGAAGGTGATACCAAGGTGGTGGACGAGGCGCCGACCGGGCGTATCTGCCTCGATGGTGACGTGCTGATCAACGCATCCGAGGAGACTATCCCCCAACGTCGGCGCCTGTCCTGGTCCGGTGCTGTCTCGGTTGCGCTCGCTCTGTCCGAGAAGGGCGAGATCGTCAACGAGCCGGATGTGAAATTCTCCGGCCTGCCAGTGCGTGTCGGTGATGGTCGCCTGATGGACGACGTCATCGCCGATGCCGCCTTGCTGGTGATCGACAGCCTGCCCAAGCCCAAGCGGCGCGATCCGGACGCGGTCGAACTGGCCGTGGAGCGCGCGGTGCGTTCGGCCGTGAATGCGGTGTGGGGCAAGAAGCCTGTTTGTCATGTGATCGTGCTGGTGGTCTGATAGCCGGCCTGGGTTTGCAGGATGGAATCGCGCCATGACAGTTGCAGATGGAGCCAGCACCCGCACCCGCCGTAAATCCGTCGATGCCGAGGAAGAGCGTAACGGTTTTCAGCGCATCGCCCTGCTGTTGCAGGGCGGGGGCGCGCTCGGTGCCTATCAGGCCGGTGCCTATCAGGCGCTTGAAGAGGGAGGCGTCCAGCCCAACTGGATCGCCGGCATATCGATCGGTGCCATCAACGCTGCCCTGATCGCCGGCAACGCCCCCGGCGAACGCGTCGCCAAGCTCCGGCGTTTCTGGGAGATGGTGAGCGACCCGCCCTTCGAGCCGGCTCTCGAATGGGTTCGCCTGTTCGCCCGGGAAGGCGATCGCCAGCACAAGCTGGTGAACCAACTGCTGGCCGGCCAGGTTCTATTGAAAGGGGCGCCGAAATTTTTCGAGCCGCGCTTTCCGCCGCCCTATTTCATGCCGGCCGGCTCCGTCGGCGCCACCAGTTTCTATGATACAGCACCCCTCAAGCAGACTCTGCTGCAGCTGGTCGATTTCGATCGGCTCAACAGCGGCGAGACCCGCTTTGCGGTTGGAGCGGTCAATATCGCCAGTGGCAATTTCGCCTATTTCGACAATGGCAACGGCACGGCGCGCATCACGCCGGAACATATCATGGCAAGTGGCGCTCTGCCGCCTGGTTTCCCGCCGATCGAGATCGACGGGCAATTCTATTGGGATGGCGGCCTGGTCTCGAACACGCCCCTGCAATGGATCCTGGAGCAGCAGGATCTCGATACGATCGCCTTCCAGGTCGATCTGTGGAATGCCCGCGGCGACATCCCCAAGGACATGGCCGAGGTCGAGGTCCGGCAGAAGGAGATCCAATATTCCAGCCGCACGCGGGCGGCGACCACCCGCGCTCGTGAACGCCAGCGCCTTCGTGGCGCACTCAAGCGCATCCTGGCGGAATTGCCGGCGGATTTCGGCCTGGAGGACGATGTCGAACTGCTCAGCAAGGCAGTCGAGCGCAAGGCCTGTAATATCGTGCAGCTGATCTACAGGGCCCGCAAATATGAAGGGGCCAGCAAGGACTATGATTTCTCCCGCCTGATGATGGAGGAGCATTGGGCTTCAGGCTACGAGGATGCCCGCCATGCCCTCGGCCATCCGGAGATCTTCCGCAAGCCCCGCAATGTGGAGGCCTTCGCCAGCTACGATTTCGGCGGAAGCTAGCGCCCCTGGGATCGCGGGCGTCTCGTCTGCTCTTGGAAACATCGAATTTGCCGGAAAGGAAGATGCAGGCGAGACGCCTGCCGTCTCAGGCGGAAACATGCTTGCCATTGTCGGCTTGGCGGCTCATATACGATCGCTTTCCCGCCTGATTTAACGAACGCACAGAGACGCCGATGCCTGCCTATCGTTCCCGTACCACCACCCATGGCCGCAACATGGCCGGTGCCCGTGGCCTCTGGCGCGCCACCGGCATGAAGGACGGGGATTTCGGCAAGCCGATCATCGCTGTCGTCAACTCCTTCACCCAGTTCGTGCCCGGCCATGTCCATCTCAAGGATTTGGGACAGCTGGTGGCCCGCGAGATCGAACAGGCCGGCGGCGTCGCCAAGGAGTTCAACACCATCGCGGTGGATGACGGCATCGCCATGGGCCATGACGGCATGCTCTACAGCCTGCCTTCGCGCGAACTCATCGCTGACAGCGTCGAATATATGGTCAACGCCCATTGCGCCGATGCGATGGTCTGCATTTCGAACTGCGACAAGATCACCCCCGGCATGCTGATGGCCTCGCTGCGCCTCAACATTCCCACGGTGTTCGTGTCCGGCGGGCCGATGGAGGCCGGCAAGGTCGTCCTCGGCGGCCAGAAGAAGGCGCTCGATCTCGTCGACGCCATGGTCGCGGCCGCCGACGACAAGGTCTCGGACGAAGACGTCAAGGTGATCGAGCGCTCGGCCTGCCCGACCTGCGGCTCCTGCTCGGGCATGTTCACCGCCAACTCGATGAACTGCCTCACCGAGGCCCTCGGCCTGTCGCTGCCGGGCAATGGCTCGACGCTCGCCACCCATGCCGACCGCAAGCGCCTCTTCGTCGAGGCGGGCCATCTCGTCGTCGATCTGGCGCGTCGCTATTACGAGCAGAACGATGAGAGCGTGCTGCCGCGCAAGATCGCCAATTTCGGGGCTTTCGAGAATGCCATGACGCTCGACATCGCCATGGGTGGCTCGACCAACACGGTGCTGCATATCCTGGCCGCCGCGCATGAAGGCGAGATTCCCTTCACCATGGACGACATCGACCGGCTGTCGCGCCGCGTGCCGGTGCTCTGCAAAGTCGCCCCGGCCGTCAGCCATGTCCATATGGAGGACGTCCATCGCGCCGGCGGCATCATGGGCATTCTCGGCGAGCTCGACCGCGCCGGCCTGATCAATCGCGACCTGCCGACCGTGCATTCGGCCAGCATGGCGGAAGCCCTCGATCGGTGGGACGTCGTGCGTACCAAGAGCGAGAGCGTGCGCGAGTTCTTCAAGGCCGCGCCGGGCGGCGTGCCGACCCAGGTCGCCTTCAGCCAGGACCGGCGCTGGGACGATGTCGATCTCGACCGCGAGAAGGGCGTGATACGCTCGGCTGAGCATGCCTATTCCAAGGATGGCGGCCTCGCCGTGCTGAAGGGCAATCTGGCGCTCGACGGCTGTATCGTGAAGACGGCCGGCGTCGACGAGTCCATCCTGAAATTCGCCGGCCCGGCCGTGGTGTTCGAGAGCCAGGATGCGGCCGTGGACGGCATCCTCAACGGTAAGGTCAAGGCCGGCGACGTCGTCGTCATCCGCTACGAAGGACCGCGCGGCGGGCCGGGCATGCAGGAAATGCTGTATCCGACCAGCTATCTGAAGTCGAAGGGACTGGGCAAGGCCTGCGCCCTGATCACCGATGGCCGCTTCTCCGGCGGCACTTCGGGCCTGTCGATCGGCCACGCCTCGCCGGAAGCGGAAGAGGGCGGCACCATCGGCCTGGTCGAGCCCGGCGATCGCATCGAGATCGACATTCCCAACCGCACCATCGTGCTGGCCGTGCCGGAAGCCGAGCTTGAGCGCCGTCGCGCCGTCAAGGGAGCCGCGCCCTGGCGCCCGGCCACGCCGCGCAAGCGCAAGGTCACCACGGCCCTGCGCGCCTATGCCGCCATGGCCACCAGCGCCGCCAAGGGTGCCGTGCGCCAGGTTCCGGATTTCGATTGAGCCCGGCGTGCCGGTCTTCTCAACTCCATCGAGAGATGGAGTGGGACCGGCACGTTCTTTCTGGGATCGCCGGCTTCCAGCCGGCTCTTCCTCATCGGCGGGTGCAGTGCTTCCAAGAGCCGGCTGGAAGCCGGCGGTCCCGGAACGTCCTCAGCCGCCCTCGGCCAGCACTTTGCCGATCAGCCGGCAGTCGATCCAACGTGGTCTGATACCAGCCCTCGTCAATCTTGAACGGCGTGTGTAGGTAGAGCGCTGTCATTCCCGGCGGAGCCGAAGGCGGCGGGAAAGGAATCCTGGGCCAAAGCCTACCCGCTAGCCCCTGATCCGTTTGCCCTTGCTACGCCGGGGATGACGAGTCGTGTATTGGGTGAGTTGGTATCACGGAAGAAAACTAGGTCATCGAATTTCGATCAGGGATGAAATTGGCTGTGAGGGCTCTATTTTTCTCCACGGTGGCAGGCATTCTGACCCTTGCAACTGCTCACGCCGCTGACATGCCGTTGACCAAAAGCGATGCTGTTATGTTTGCGGACATTTGTCCTGATTTTGGCCCCAGCTTCTTCAATATTCCCGACCCTGGCACCTGCATAAAACTCACTGGTAAAGTCCATGACTATCAGGCTTTGAGAGAGGACGTTCACGTTAGATGTCTGGAGCCACTAGGCAGGCTGGAGCGTTTTGCCGTCAATGGCCGCCTGCAGCTAGACTGGCGTCTTATAAGCCAATGTGACCTGGAAATTGCCGACTTTCAGCCATTCGTGGCCAAGAAACGTGGCAAGGCGTTTGATGCTAACACGCTTACGGCAGACAAAGTCTTCACCCAGTCAAGCGGGCTGACGGGCGGCTACGCCTATCCATTCTGGGGTTTTAATGACAATGCATATGGCGACATGGTCCTGGCGCCCGAGCATGCCCAATAGGGCCCGCGCATCCGCCACTCTCAAGGAGCGCCGGATGCGTTTGCTGACAGTGCCAGTCTCTCCAGCGCCTCGCCCGCCAGCCGGCAGCCGATCCACTCCTTGCGCAGCACGGCCCCCTGTCTTTCATAGAAGCCGATGGCAGGTTCGTTCCAATCGAGCACCGACCATTCGAGGCGTCCCAGCTTTTCCGTGACGCAGCGCTTGGCGAGATGGCCGAGCAGGGCCTGGCCGATGCCGTGGCCGCGATAGGCATCCCGGACGAACAAATCCTCGAGATAGATGCCGTGGCGGCCGAGGAAGGTCGAGTAGCTGTAGAACCACAGGGCGAAGCCGGCTGTCTCGCCCTGCCACTCGGCGATCTCGCAGAAGACGCGGGGATTGGCGGCGAACAGGCTGGCATTGAGGTCGGTTTCGGTGGCGACCGCCTCGTGTTCGAGCTTCTCATACAGCGCCAGGCCGCGGATCAAGGCCAGGACGGTCTTGGTGTCTGCCGGTTTCGCCCGGCGGATGGTTAACGACATGTCGTGCTCCAGCAAAAACCGTGCAACAAAAAGCCCGCCATGGAAGGCGGGCTGGCTTGTTGCCTCAAATCAAGATCTCGACAGCGCTCAGGCCGCGTCGATGTCGTTCAGCCCGAGGCGCTTATCGAGATAGGACGAACAGGACGCGATCAGTTCGTCCGTCTTGTTGTCGAAGAAGTGGTTGGCACCGGCAATGACCGATTGCTCGATGACGATACCCTTCTGCGTCTTCAACTTCGACACCAGCGTCTCGACGTCCTTGAGCGGTGCGACGCGATCGGCATCGCCATGGACGATCAGGCCGGAGGACGGGCAGGGGGCGAGGAAGGAGAAGTCGAAGCGATTGGCGGGCGGGGCAACCGAGATGAAACCCTCGATCTCCGGGCGGCGCATCAGGAGCTGCATGCCGATCCAGGCCCCGAACGAGACGCCGGCGATCCAGCAGGACTTGGCGTCGGGCGTCACCGCCTGGACCCAGTCGAGCGCCGAGGCGGCATCGGAGAGCTCACCGGCGCCGTGGTCGAAGGAGCCTTGGCTGCGGCCGACGCCGCGGAAATTGAAGCGCAAGGCCGAAAAACCGCGCTGCACGAAGGCATAGAACAGATCATAGACGATCTTGTTGTTCATCGTCCCGCCGAATTGCGGATGCGGATGCAGGACGATCGCAATGGGGGCCCCACGCTGCTTGGACGGCTGGAAGCGGCCTTCGATGCGGCCTGCCGGGCCGGTGAACGTAACTTCGGGCATATATTGAGTTGCCTTTTTCGTGTGCCAGAGCAGTGCTCGCTTGATCCGAACGGTTCCCGATCAGCCGAGTTCCGCGAGAACTTCGAAACCTTGCAGGATATCCGGGCCCTCCTTAGGGCGGACCGCGAATTCCCGCTTGGGACGCGCGCTCCGGCTCCGATGACTGGCCTTGACGGCTGAGGGAGGCAGGAGTATGACTTTAGAATAATTCTAATGGCTTAGAACCATTCTAAAGTAGCTCACCGCTCGGATGCGATGCGCTCTGATCCATGCGCCGATGAGGACGCATTGCACCCAGCCCGCGTTCGGGTAGCGCTTCTTAACACGAAGAGCAGGGCGTTTTGCAAGCTTTTCCGCATCGGTAGAGCGGCAGAACAATGGATTTTTGAGGTTTGACCAGGTCGCGCACCTATCTGGACCACAATGCAACCACGCCGTTGCGGCAGGAGGCTCGCGCCGCCATGCTGTCCGCGCTGGATCTGTGTGGTGCGCCATCTTCGGTGCATGCGGATGGCCGTGTGGTGCGCAAGCTGGTGGAGGCGGCGCGCCATGATGTCGCCGATCTCGTCGGTGCGCTCGCCAAGAACGTGGTTTTCTGCGCCTCCGCTACGGAAGCCAACAATCTCGCCCTCAATCTTGACTGGCAACGCCCCGGCAAGCCGCCCCTCCGGCGCATGGCTGTGTCCAGCGTGGAGCATGCCAGCGTATTGAATGGCGTGCGTCCGCAGGGCACGGAACTCGACCTGTTGCCGGTGGATGGGAATGGAGTGCTCGACCTCAACGCACTCGAGGGTCGGCTGAGCGCTTGGCACGAACGCGGAGAGACGGGCCTCGTGTCGGTGATGCTGGCCAACAACGAGACCGGAGTGGTGCAGCCGGTGGCCGAGATTGCCGCTCGTGTGCGTGAGGCCGGCAGCCTGTTTCATTGCGACGCCGCGCAGGCGGCAGGAAAAATCTCCTGTTTGATCAACGAAATCGGGGCCGATCTTCTAACGATTTCGAGCCACAAGCTTGGCGGACCGCTTGGCGCCGGCGCGCTGGTGTTGGCCAGCGATAGCCTGCATCAGCCCAATGCTCTCATCCGCGGCGGCGGCCAGGAGAAGGGATTGCGGGCCGGTACCGAGAACGTACCGGCTCTGGCCGGCTTTGGCGCGGCAGCACGCGCCGCCGCGCGGGAGCTCGCGGCTTACGGGCAGGAGAGCCTTGCCTTGCGTTCGACTCTGGAGGCGGCGTTGCGGGACGCGTCGCCGGACATTGTGCTGTTCGGCGAGGGCGTCCGGCGCTTGCCCAACACGCTGAATTTCGCCGAACCGGGGATGGCGGCGGAAACGACATTGATTGCGCTGGATCTTGAGGGTATTTCCGTCTCCTCGGGATCTGCCTGCTCGTCGGGCAAGGTGAAGGTCAGCCATGTGCTGACAGCGATGGGCGTGGCGCCGGCGCTGGCCGGTAGCGCCTTGCGCGTATCGCTGGGACGGGAAACCACAGTCCAAGAGATCGAGTTTTTCGTCGCGGCCTGGAAAAGGCTGCGCAAGAACTTACATGACAGAAGGCATCGGGCAGCATAAATCCCTGTCCGATCTGTAAAATTTGCTGCTTTCGGGTGGCACCAGGAGACCAACATGCCTGCAGTCCAGGAAACCGTCGAACAGGTCCGGGCGATCGACGTCGACCAATATAAATATGGCTTCGTCACGGACATCGAGATGGAGCTTGCACCCAAAGGCCTGTCCGAAGAGATCGTGCGCTACATCTCGGCCAAGAAAGGCGAGCCTGACTGGATGACCGAATGGCGCCTCGATGCCTACAGGCGCTGGATCACCATGCAGGAGCCGACCTGGGCTCGCGTGGAATATCCGCCGATCGATTTCCAGGATCTCTATTATTATGCGGCGCCCAAGCAGAATGCCGCGCCGAAATCGCTCGACGAGATCGATCCGGCCATTCTCAAAACCTATGAGAAGCTCGGCATTCCTCTGCGCGAGGTCGAAATCCTCGAAGGCGTGGCGCCGGCCAACCGCATCGCCGTCGATGCGGTGTTCGACTCGGTCTCCGTCGTCACCACCTTCAAGGAGGAATTGAAGAAGGCTGGCGTGATCTTCTGCTCCATCTCCGAGGCGCTGCGCGAGCATCCGGACCTGGTGAAGAAGTATCTCGGCACCGTGGTGCCGACCACCGACAATTTCTATGCGACACTGAACTCGGCCGTGTTCTCGGACGGGTCCTTCGTCTATGTGCCGCCGGGCGTGCGCTGCCCGATGGAGCTGTCGACCTATTTCCGCATCAACGAGGAAAAGACCGGGCAGTTCGAGCGCACTTTGATCATCGCCGACAAGGGCGCCTATGTCTCCTATCTCGAAGGCTGCACGGCACCGCGCCGCGACGAGAACCAACTCCACGCCGCCGTGGTCGAGTTGATCGCGCTGGAAGACGCCGAGATCAAATATTCCACCGTGCAAAACTGGTATCCGGGCGATTCCGAGGGCAAGGGCGGTATCTACAATTTCGTCACCAAGCGCGGCGATTGCCGCGGCGCGCGCTCGAAGATTTCCTGGACGCAGGTCGAGACCGGTTCGGCCATCACCTGGAAGTACCCGTCCTGCATCCTGCGCGGCGAGGGCTCCCAGGGCGAGTTCTATTCGATCGCCGTGTCGAATGGCCGCCAGCAGGTCGACAGCGGCACCAAGATGATCCATCTCGGCAAGAATACCAAGAGCCGGATCATATCCAAGGGCATCTCGGCCGGCCATTCCAACAACACCTATCGCGGCCTGGTCTCTGCCCATCGCAAGGCCACCGGTGCCCGCAACTTCACCAATTGCGACTCGCTGCTGATCGGCGAGCACTGCGGGGCGCACACCGTGCCCTATATCGAATCGAAGAATTCGACGGCGGTGTTCGAGCATGAGGCCACCACCTCGAAGATCTCGGACGACCAGCTGTTCTATTGCCTCCAGCGCGGCCTGTCGGCCGAGGAGGCGACGGCGCTGATCGTCAACGGCTTCGTCAAGGACGTGCTGCAGCATTTGCCGATGGAATTCGCGGTCGAGGCGCAGAAGCTCATCTCCATCAGCCTCGAAGGCAGCGTCGGCTAAGGCGGCGCGTCACCTCTTTCACGCTTCGGCGTCACTATTTCTAGGAACTCTACGATGCTCGAAATCAAGAACCTCCATGCCGAAATCGACGGCAAGCCGATCATCCAGGGGCTGAGCCTCACGGTGAAGGACGGCGAAGTCGCGGCGATCATGGGCCCGAACGGCTCCGGCAAGTCGACCCTTTCCTATATCCTGGCCGGCAAGGAGGATTATGAGGTCACGCAGGGCGAGATCCTGCTCGACGGCGAGAACATCCTGGAGATTCCGGTCGATGAGCGCGCGGCGCGCGGTGTCTTCCTGGCCTTCCAGTATCCGTTGGAAATCCCCGGCGTCGCCACCATGACCTTCCTGAAGGCGGCCTTGAATGCCCAGCGCAAAGCGCGTGGCGAGGCCGAGCTCTCCACGCCGGACTTCATCAAGCGTGTCAACAGTGCTGCCGATGAGCTTAAGATCTCGAAGGAAATGCTGCGCCGCGCCTTCAATGTCGGCTTCTCCGGCGGTGAGAAGAAGCGTATGGAAATCCTGCAGATGGCTCTGCTGCAGCCGAGCCTCGCCGTGCTCGACGAGACCGATTCCGGCCTCGATATCGACGCGCTGCGCATCGTGGCGGACGGCGTGAACGCGCTGCGCTCGCCCAAGCGCTCCTTCATCGTCATCACCCATTATCAGCGCCTGCTCAACCATATCGTCCCCGATAGCGTGCATGTCCTCTCCAAGGGTCGCATCGTGAAGTCGGGTGGCAAGGAACTGGCGCTCGAGCTCGAAGCCAACGGCTATCGCGACTACGAGGAAGCTGCGTAACCATGGCCAATATCGTTGCTGTAAAGACTTCGGCCGAGACGGCGCTGGATGAGGCGTTCGGCGGCCTGCGCGAGGCACTGCCCGGTGTCGCGGCCGTGCGCGGCCTGCGCGACGGGGCGATTGCCCGCTTCCGCGCAAGCGGCCTGCCGCATCGCCGGGTCGAGGAGTGGAAATATACCGACCTGCGCAACCTGATGCGCGATGCCAATCCCGTTGCTACCAGCCCGCGGGGAACACCCGGTGCGGCGGGCAAGGCGGAGGAGTTTCTCGCCGGGCTCGAGCATATCCGCCTGGTGATCGTCGACGGCGCCTATTCTCCGGCGCTGTCGAACCTTGCCACACTGCCGGCGGGGTTGAAGGTGACGTCGCTCGCCGAGGCGCTCGCCTCGACGGACGATGCGCTCATCGCCGATCTCAGCGCCGGAGCGCCTGACAATTCCGTGCTCGATCTCAACACCGCCTTCATGAGCGACGGCGTGGTTGTGAGCGTCGATGCGGGCGTCGAAATCGGCCTGCCGGTTGCCATCGAGACCCGCCACACCGGTACGGTGGCGCAGGCAACCTTCACGCGGTCGCTCGTTGTCCTGGGCGCCGGCGCCAAGCTGACGCTGATCGACAGCTATGAGGGGCCGGAGGGCGTTGCCCATCAGACCAATGCGGCGCTCGCCGTCAAGGTCGGCGACGGTGCCGAACTGCAGCGCATCAGCTTCCAGGTCCAGGGCCTGGAGGCCCAGCACATCTCCACCGTGCTGGCCTCGCTCGGCAAGGAAGCTCTGTTGCAGAGCTTCGCCCTGGAGGCTGGCGCAGCCGTGGCGCGCAACCAGCTCTTCGTCACCTATAAGGGTGACGATGCCAAGATCGTGTTGTCGGGCGCGACGCTGCTGGCCGGCAAGCGCCATGCCGACACCACTTTGGTGGTGGATCATACGGCACTGGGCGGTGAGAGCCGCGAGCTTTTCCACGCGGTCATCGACGACGAGGCCCGCTCGGTGTTCCAGGGCAAGATCGTGGTTCGTCCCGGTGCACAGAAAACGGACGGGCGCATGATGAGCCGTTCGCTGCTGCTGTCGGAGACGGCCGAGGCCAATGCCAAGCCGGAACTCGAGATCTTCGCCGATGACGTCGTCTGCGCCCATGGCGCGACCTGCGGCGCCCTGGACGAGGATTTGTTGTTCTACTGCAAGGCCCGCGGCATCCCGCAGAAGGAGGCCGAGGCGATCCTGGTGCAGGCTTTCGTCGGCGAGGCCATCGAGACGGTAGAGAACGAGGAACTGCGTGAGCGCCTCAACGCCCTCACTGAGGCCTGGCTCGACAAGCGGGTCTGAAGGAGTGGCGGCCACGGGCCGCCATTCCAGGGTTGCGATTGATGGGGTGGCGGGACCGCCACTCCGAGTGAAGGAACAGGAACGTGAACAAGCCCGTCGCCGCACTTCCTTATGATCTGGCTAAGGTCCGTGCCGACTTTCCGGCCCTGTCCCTGCAGGTCCACGGCAAGCCGCTGGTCTATCTCGACAATGGCGCATCGGCCCAGAAGCCCCAGGCGGTGCTCGATCGCATGATGCATGCCTACACGCATGAATATGCGAATGTTCACAGGGGCTTGCATTATCTTGCGAATGCGGCGACGGAAGCGTATGAGGCCGGCCGCGAGAGCGTGCGCAAATTCCTCAACGCCCCCTCGATCGAGCAGATCATCTTTTCGCGGTCGGCAACTGAATCCCTCAACCTCGTCGCCGCCTCCATGGGGCGGCTGCTCGAGATCGGCGAGGGCGACGAGATCGTGCTCTCGATTATGGAGCACCATTCCAACATCGTACCCTGGCACTTCCATCGTGAACGCGCCGGTGCCGTGCTGAAATGGGCGCCGATCCGCGAAGACGGCTCCTTCGATATCGAGGCTTTCGAAAAGCTCCTGGGGCCGCGCACCAAGATGGTCGCGATCACCCATATGTCGAACGTGCTGGGCACGGTGACGCCACTCAAGGAAATCGTCGCCCTGGCCCATGCCCGCGGCATTCCGGTATTGGCCGACGGCAGCCAGGGCGCTGTGCATCTCGATGTCGACGTCCAGGATCTCGACGTCGATTTCTACGCCTTCACCGGCCACAAGGTCTATGGGCCCACCGGCATCGGCGTGCTCTACGGCAAGAAGGAGTGGCTGGAGCGCATGCCGCCCTTCAATGGCGGAGGCGAGATGATCGGCGAGGTGACCGAGGACAACATCACCTATGCCACGCCGCCCCATCGCTTCGAAGCCGGCACGCCGCCGATCGTGCAGGCGATCGGGCTGGGTGCGGCAGTGGACTACATGATGGCGCTCGGCCGCGACAATATCCGGGCTCACGAGGAGAAGCTCCTGCATTATGCCCAGGAGCGCCTCTCCAAGCTCAATTCGATCCGGATTTTTGGTGAGGCGCCGGGCAAGGGTGGTATCGTCTCCTTCGAGCTGAAGAATGCCCATGCCCATGACGTAGCGACCGTGCTGGATCGCTACGGTATCGCGGTGCGGGCAGGAACACATTGCGCTCAACCGCTTTTGGCGCGATATGGCGTAACTTCGACCTGCCGCGCATCCTTCGGGCTTTACAATACGCTCGACGAGGTAGATGCACTGGTCGAGGCGCTGATCAAGGCGCAGAGCTTTTTCGCATGACGGAGGCAGTGATGGCCGACGGAAATCTGGCCGAGACCCGGCCCAATGAACCGGCTGTCGCAGGGGCGACGGCCTTGCCGCCGGAAGAGATCGATCGGCTGACCGACGCGATCGTGGCCGCCCTCAAGACCGTCTACGATCCGGAAATCCCGGCCGACATCTACGAGCTCGGCCTGATCTACCGTGTCGAGATCGCCGACGATCGCAAGGTGAGCATCGACATGACGCTCACGGCGCCGGGCTGCCCGGTGGCGGGCGAGATGCCCGGCTGGGTGGAGAATGCCGTTGCAAGCGTGCCCGGTGTCTCCGAGGTGCAGGTGAAGATGGTTTTCGATCCGCCGTGGGATCAGTCGCGCATGTCCGACGAGGCGCGCGTCGCGCTGGATATGTGGTGAGGGATCCAATCCTCTCCCTCTCGCATTCGCGCCGAGTCGCGCTTATATTCGTGGGGTAAACCGAGCGCCGGGCCTTGAACCCGGTGTTGTTGGAGTGTTCCAGTGAGCAAGATCCGTCCGAAGTTCAAGGTCGTTTCGCTGACCGATGCCGCGGCCGACAAGATCAAGGCCATCATGGCCAATGCCGAGCGGCCCTATGAAGGCGTACGCGTCGGCGTCAAGAATGGCGGCTGCGCCGGCATGTCCTACACGATGGAATATGCCGAAACGGCAAACCCGCTCGACGAGGTGGTCGAGGACAAGGGCGTCAAGGTCCTGATCGATCCCAAGGCCGTGCTGTTCCTGCTCGGCACCGAGATGGACTACAAGACCGACAAGCTTTCGGCCCAGTTCGTGTTCAACAATCCCAATCAGACCTCGGCCTGCGGCTGTGGCGAGTCGGTAGCGATTACGCCGGCTGCGAGTGGCGCCCTGGAAGCGACGGCCTGAGGCTGCCGCCGGATGGATCACGAGCATCTGCGCGACCTCTTCGCCGGCATGCCCCGTCTATCCATCCGCCGCTTGTTCGGCGGGGTTGGCCTTTATTCCGATGGCGTGGTCTTCGCACTCGGTGCTTTCGATGAGATCTGGATCAAGGCGGATGCCGAGAGCCAGCCTCTGTTCGAGCAGGCAGGTTCGCGCCCCTTCCGCTACCGGGGCAAGAACCGTGAGGTGCAACTGCCGTATTGGAGCCTGCCTGACCGGGCGCTGGACGATCCCGATGAAGCGTTGAAATGGGCTCGGCTCGGCCTCACGGTTTCCTTGCGTGCGCCGAAGCAGGCGTCTAAAGCAAAACGTTCCAGGAAGAGCGCGTCGCAGCCTTTGTGAGTGTTCTCGTATCCTCGATATCGGACCGTCGCCATGTCCATCGTGCTTTCGATCGCCCTGTTCTTCGTCATCTGGTGGATGACGCTGTTCGCCGTGCTGCCGCTGGGCGTGAAGAGCCAGTTCGAGGGCGGCGAGGTGGTGCCGGGCACCGAGGCCGGCGCGCCGCAAAGGCCGATGCTTCTGAAGAAGGCGGGCATCACCACGGTGATTGCCGCGGCGATCTTCACCTGCGTCTATCTCGTCGTGTCGAAACATTGGATGCCACACCAGATCTTCGACATCGTGCCGGACCTGAAGCAATAATGGCCGTGCTCTCACGCGACGTCGGTGCGCAGGACCATGTGAAGGGGCTGGCCGATGCGCCGGTCACCCTGGTCGAATATGGCGATTTCGAATGCCCCTATTGCGGCGAGACCGTCGGCGTGATCGACGGCGTTCAGCGTCTGATGGGTGACAGGCTGCGCTATGTCTTCCGGCATTTTCCCCTGGTCGAGCCGCATCCTTTCGCCCTGCATGCCGCCGGCCTCGCGGAAGCCGCCAGTGAAGTCGGACGGTTTTGGGAAGCGCATCGCATCCTCTACGACAACCAGCATGCGCTCGATGACAGGGCGCTGCGCAGTTACGGGCGCCGGCTCGGTCTCGGTCAGGACGCCGTCGAGGCGGCCCTGGGCGGGCGCTATGCCGCCAGGATCGAGCTCGATTTCGAGAGCGGCATCGCCAGCGGCGTGAATGCGACGCCGACCCTGTTCATCAATGGCACCCGTCACGATGGCCGCCGCGACCTCAGGGGGCTGCATGCGGCCCTGCTGGCTGCTGCGGAAAGCCGAGGCTGAGCCTGCTGCCCGCGGCACATCAATGCTGCAGCACGATCTTGCCGAAATGCCTGCCGCCTGCGAGATGGCGCAGGGCTTCGCCGATATCCGTCCAGGGATAGCAGCGATCGATCACCGGTCGAATCCTGCCGCCGTCGATGGCCCGTACCATTGCCTCGAAGGAGGCGCGTGAGCCGACTGGAATGCCCCGCACCGTCACCTGGCGCCGGAAGATGTCGAGCGGATTGATGGTTCCCTCAGTACCGCCGAGATAGCCGATCACGCTGATTTGACCGCCGCGGCGTACGGCACGCAGGGACTGTGCGAAACTGTCGGGACCGCCCACTTCCAGGACATGATCGACGCCTCGCCCGCAGGTCAGCTCGATCACGGCGTCCGCCCATTGCGGATGCTTGCGATAGTTCACGCCGGCCGCGGCCCCCAGGGCCCTGGCGCGCTCGATCTTCTCGTCGCTGCTTGAGGTGACGATGACACGAGCGCCGGCATTGACGGCAAATTGCAGGGCGAAGATCGAAACGCCGCCCGTGCCGAGCACGAGGATGGTGTCGCCGGCCTTGAGGTGTCCTTGCGTGACCAGGCTGTGCCACGCCGTCACGCCGGCGCAGGGCAGGGTGGCTGCTTCGAGGTCGGTGAGGTGGGCGGGCGCGGGTACGACAGCCTGTTCGTCGAGGACGGCATATTCGGCCAGCAGCCCGTCAAGCGGGCCGCCGCGCTGATGGCTTGGCTCGGCCATGTCGAAACTGCCGCCGACCCAGCGTTGCCAGAACGTGCTGCAGACCCGGTCTCCGACCGTCACGCGGCTGACGCCTTCGCCTATCGCGACCACTTCACCGACGCCGTCCGAAACCGGGATCAGCGGCAAGGGGAAGCGGGTGTGATAGCTGCCGCGGATGATCTCAAGATCGCGGTAGTTGAGGGCCGTGGCCCTGATGCGCACGATCACTTCCTGGCGTCGCGGCGTCGGCATCGGCCGTTCGACCAGCCGCAGATTGTCGATGCCAGGCTCGCCGTCGATGATGATGGCCTTCATTCTCGTCTCCTTGTCCGTTTGGCTTGGCAAGGATGCGAGCGCAGCGCATAATGTTCAAATTCATAATAATCAGAATTAATATGCAAAGAATGTATGATGCTGAGCGAGATGCGCACTTTCGTTCTGTTCGCCGAAGAAGGTTCGATCCAGAAGGTCGCCGAGCGTCTGCCTCTGACGCAGCCGGCGGTCACCCGCCAGATCCAGCGGCTCGAACAGCTTCTCGGCTTCGAACTGCTCGACCGTCGCCAGAAGCCATCGGCCTTGGCGCCCTTGGGTGTCGAGGCACTCGCACGTTGCCGAAAGGTGCTGGCCGCCTATGACGAGTTTACGCAGATGGCAAGCCAGCGTGACCCCGAAGGCATGCTCAGGGTGGGTGTCGCCCATGGCATTGCCGGCAGTGCCCTGGTGCCGATCATTCGTGACCTGCGGCAGCGATTTCCGAACGTGATGCTGCGCTTGACCACGGGCTGGAGCCAACCGCTGTCCGAGCAGCTTGGCCGTGGTCATCTCGATGCCGCCGTGCTGCTTTCGGCCGAGGTCGTCGCCGACCGGCTCAGCATCCTGGGACAGGAGCATCTGTCGATCATCACCGCCAGTGCCGACGCTGCCGGGAAGGCGAGTGGCTCGATCGCCGAGGCCGGCTGGATTCTCAGTCCCGAGCCATGCGAGGCCCGCCGGCTCCTGGCTTCGGCCATGGTGCGGCGGGGACAGGCCTTGCATGTCGCCGCCGAAGTTCAGGATTCGGGCCTGCAACTGGCCCTGGTGCGGGAGGGGCTCGGCCTCAGCCTGTTGCCCCGCCGTGTCCTGGAACGAGCCGCCATTCCGGGCATTGCCGCGATCCAAGAGGCCGATGATCTCGGCCTGGTTCTCGACGTTCAGATGCAGCGCTCGCCGCATCTTCGCTCGCTCGACCCTGTCGTCGACGTCCTGGCGCAGGCGATAGGGGCCTGGTTGGGGTGAGGGGCAGTCCTTATCCCTTCGGCTTATTCCCGGGCTTTTCCATCCATTTGATGATGAGCATGGCCGGAAAGACCCAGGCAAGGCCTAGAATGGCATAGAGGATGGGTTGCAGCCAGGCGGGGGCATCGGTGATGCGGCCTTCCGCCAGCGCCATGGCGAGGAGGGCATAGACCACGACCAACACCAGCATCGCCAGCGAACCGACCAGTTTGCGGAGGGACGGTGCCTTGTAGTCCTGGGCCATGATCTCGAACTCCATGGTTCAGCGTCGTCTCCGCCAGCCGGAAAGGCGCAGGCCGACATGCCGCTGGAGTGCGACGCGAGCGCGCGTTGCTCCTGGCCAGCGATTTCTATATCTGTGCGCCTTCTAGAGCAAAGCGCGTTCAAGTGTGAACGCTTATTTGCTCCAACTCTCTGTTTCCAAGTCAATCCAATGGATTGGCTTGAGCGTCGTTGCCCGTCTCGGCGATCCCGTCAGAGCGCAAAGCGCTGTCCAAGCCAGTCGATCAGGAAAGGCATGCGTGTGGCCGCCATTGCAGACAATCCCACTCTTATCGGCATGAGCCGCGGCCATCTTGCCGCTGTCCGCGCCTGGCTCGTCGTCGTAGCGGTGCTGGTGATTGCCATGGTGGTGGTGGGCGGCGCCACGCGCCTGACCGAGTCCGGGTTGTCGATCACCGAATGGCAGCCGATCAAGGGCACCATTCCGCCGCTCTCCGCTGCCGAATGGGCGGCCGAGTTCGAGAAATACAAGCAGATTCCGCAATATGTGAAGCTGAACCTCGGCATGTCGCTCGAGGAGTTCAAGTTCATCTATTGGTGGGAGTGGAGCCACCGCCTGCTCGGGCGCCTGATCGGCATCGTCTTCGCCGTGCCTTTCCTGATCTTCTGGCTGCGCGGCTGGCTGACGCCCAGGCTTACGGTGAAGCTGGTCGGCCTGCTGGCGCTCGGCGGCAGCCAGGGATTGCTGGGCTGGTGGATGGTGAAATCGGGCCTGGCCGATCGGACCGAGGTCTCCGAATATCGCCTGGCCATGCACCTGACCCTGGCCTGTCTCATCCTCACCGCCATCGTCTGGGTCGCGTCCTCGCTCAAGGATGAGCGCGCCAATGGCTCTGTGCCGGCAACAGCGCGGGCGATCGCCTATCTCCTGGTACCACTCATCCTGGTGCAGATCTTCATGGGCGGCCTAGTGGCCGGCCTGAGGGCCGGCATGGCCTACAATACCTGGCCGCTGATGGATGGTCATTTCATCCCGGCGCTGAACAATCTCTACATCATGGCGCCGACCTGGGTGAACCATTTCGAGAACGCGCTGACCGTGCAGTTCCAGCACCGCATGGTGGCCTATCTCATCGTGGCGCTGGCCCTGCTGCAGGCCTGGCTGGCCATGCGTGGAGGCAATGGCCCGGCGCGCGGCCTGGCCTTGCTGGTGGCGGCCGTCGCGCTGGGCCAGGCGGCGATCGGCATCATCACGCTCGTGCTGGTCGTGCCGCTCTGGGCGGGAATCCTGCACCAGCTCGGCGGCGTCCTGCTGCTCACCGCTGCGACGGTACACGCGCAGCGGCTGGTTGCAGGGCCGGCGCCTCAGCTCCCGGCGAGGGCCTGATCGAGGTCGGCAATGATGTCCTTGACATCCTCGATGCCGACCGAGATGCGCACCACGTCGGGACCCGCGCCCGCTGCCTTCTTCTGTTCATCCGACAATTGCCGATGGGTGGTCGAGGCCGGGTGAATGATCAGCGAGCGGGTGTCGCCGACATTGGCGAGATGCGAGAATAATTTGACGTTCGATACCAGCTGGATGCCGGCCTCGTTGCCGCCCTTCAGGCCGAAGGTGAACACCGCGCCGGCGCCCTTGGGGCAGTATTTGCGGGCGAGGGCGTTGTATCGGTCGGCATCGAGGCCGGGATAGGACACCCAGGCCACGCCGGGATGCTCGGCCAGATACTGGGCGACCGCCAGGGCATTGTCCGAATGCTTCTGCATGCGCAGCGGCAGCGTCTCGATGCCCGTCAGGATCAGGAAGGCATTGAAGGGCGACAGCGCCGGGCCGAGGTCGCGCAGGCCGAGCACGCGCGCGGCGATGGCGAAGGCGAAATTGCCGAAGGTCTCGCCGATGACGATGCCGTTATATTCCGGGCGTGGCGCCGACAGGAAGGGATAGCGGCCCGAGGAGAGCCAGTCGAACTTGCCGCCGTCGACGATGACGCCGCCGATCGAGTTGCCATGCCCGCCCAGGAACTTGGTGGCCGAATGCACCACGATGTCGGCGCCGAAGTCGATCGGGCGGGTGAGATAGGGCGAGGCGAGGGTGTTGTCGACGATCAGCGGCACGCCGGCCTTCTTGGCGATGGCGGCAATGGCGGCGATGTCGGTGATGATGCCGCCGGGATTGGCGATGGATTCGATGAAGATCGCCTTGGTCTTCGGCGTCACCGTCGCGGCAAAACTGGAGGGATCATTAGCATCGGCCCAGCGCACGTTCCAATCGAACGAGCGGAAGGAATGGTTGAACTGGTTGATCGAGCCGCCATAGAGCTTGTTGGAGGCGATGAATTCGTCACCCGGCTGCAACAGGGTGTGGAACACCAGCATCTGCGCGGCGTGCCCGGAGGCCACGGCCAGGGCGGCGGTACCGCCTTCCAGCGCGGCGACGCGTTCTTCCAGCACCGCATTGGTGGGGTTGGTGATGCGCGAATAGATATTACCGAAGGCCTGCAGCCCGAACAGCGAAGCGGCATGGTCGACATCGTCGAAGACGAAGGACGTCGTCTGGTAGATCGGGGTGGCGCGCGCGCCGGTGGTTGGGTCGGGCTGTGCCCCCGCGTGAACGGCAAGCGTTGAAAACCCTGGTTGTTGCCCAGCCGACATCATGATCCTCCTTGGATGGTCTTGTAGAATGCTTGGCCGCAATGACACGGCGTTGGTGAATTGGTGTCATTGCGAGCGCAGCGAAGCAATCCAGTTTTTGTAGGAGGACGCTGGATTGCTTCGCTGCGCTCGCGATGACAGACAGTACCGGCAGCCTATTGGCGCAAGCCGAGGCGTTGGAAGCCGCGGGTATCGCGGGTGGCGCGTTTGGAAGAAATCGCTCCGGAATTGACACCGGCCCAGCCGATCTCGCCGGACAGCCGGCCATATTCGATCTTGGGGCAGCGGTTCATCACCACCTCGATGCCGGCAGTTTCGGCTTTCGCAGCCGCGGCATCATTGCGCACCGTCAACTGCATCCAGATCACCTTGGGTAGGACAGGCAGGGCCAGGATCTCGTCGATCACCGCACCGGCCGCCTCGGAATTGCGGAAGATATCGACCATGTCGACGGGGCCGGGCAGAGCTGCCAGGCTGGCATAAACCGGCAGATCCAGGATGGTCTTGCCGGCGAGGCCCGGATTGATCGGGAACATCTGATAGCCACGCAGCTTGAGATATTTCAGCACGAAATAACTCGGCCGGACCTCATTGGCCGAAGCGCCGACCATGGCGATGGTGTGAACCTTGCGCAGGATGTCGCCGATATAGTCGTCAGAATAGCTGTCGTGGTTCATTCACACATCCGCCGGTCGTCGATCGGTCAATCAATTGGCTTCGGCTATCGGTTTGAGCTTGTCGAGGAAGGGTTTCACCACCTCGGCATTGCCGGGCAGGGGTGTCAAGGCTTGCAGGGAGGCAAACTGCTCGTCGAGTTGCTGCAGCGCCTCCTTCTTCTTTTCGGGGGTGAGGCTCTGGTCCGCCTCGATCTCGGCCCGCGCCTTGGCCTTGTCTGCCTCGGGATCGTTCTGGCCGCTGTCGGCAGCACCGTTATTGTCGGGGACATCTGCCTGATAGGCCAGCATCACCGAATTGGTGACGATATCGAGCGCGTCCAGATCCTTGAAATCATACTTGCTCAGAATCGCATCGGTGCGCGTCTTGGCGTCGGCAATGTCTTGGAATGCCGGCAGGGAGGCCACCGGATCATCGCCCGGCGTGTCGGAACGGTCGCCGTATTTCTTGGTGAGGTCGGTCGCAAGCACCGTCAACTCGGTGCGCGCGGCAATGAACTTCTCCACCATCGCTGCAGTCAGCTTGACCTGATCATCGCTCGCTCCGGCAGTGCCGGCCAGGAAACAGGCCGATAGGGCCAAGCCGGAAGCAAGACATAGGCGGCGGGCGAATTGCCTGATGGTGGAAGCGTGCATGTTGGCTACCAATCGAATTGCTCGCGCAGGATACGTTCGTCGAGCGAGTGCCCAGGATCATGCAGCATGACGAGGTCTTGCGACGAATCCATGGCTATCTCGACACGCTGCACGTCCTTGACCTCGACATTGTCGCCGACCGCATTGACCGGCCGCTTGGCCGGCTCCAGCACGTCTATGGTGACGCGTGCCCGCTGCGGCAGGATGGCACCACGCCAGCGGCGAGGGCGAAACGCCGAGATCGGGGTGAGCGCCAGCAGGGGCGCCTCCAAGGGCAGGATCGGACCGTTGGCCGACAGATTATAGGCGGTCGATCCGGCAGGCGTCGCCACGATCAGGCCATCGCAGATCAGGCTCTCCAGCCGGACATGCTCGTCGATCGAAATTCTGAGCTTGGCTGCCTGGAAACGGGCGCGCAGCAGTGAGACTTCGTTGATGGCATAGGATTTCGACGTGTGGCCACGCGTATCGACCGCGCACATCGCAAGCGGATGCACCACGCTGCGCCGGGCCTTGGCCAAGCGGTCATGCAGGTCGTTTTCGCGGAACTCGTTCATCAGGAAGCCGACGGAGCCACGATTCATGCCGTAAATCGGAAGCTTGCGGCCCATCAACCTGTGCAATGTCTGCAACATGAGGCCATCGCCGCCAAGAGCGACGACAACCTCCGCCTCCTCGATCGGGACGTTGCCATAGCGGGCCGTGAGCGACTTGAGCGCCTTGCGCGCCGAAGCGGTTGCAGTGGCCACGAAGGCGATCTTCTCGAAATGATGTTTGCTGGTCACGAATGAAATCGCAATGGGAATGTTCGCTGGACCAGGGCGAGCCCGGGTCGATGGGTAAGGCAGGCGACGCATGCCCGCTGCCAGCCTATCGCGAAAAAATGCCGGCTGCCAATGCTCAAAGCGTCTGCCATCGGGCGCAAACGCCCAGAGTTGCAGGAACGCTTCCCAGCCCATGGCCACGGCATAAGAAAACGCCGCACTGACCATCAGTGCGGCGCCTTCTAGGATCACCAAGCGCCCCGCCATCCGACGCAAGCGCCGCGAATCGCAAGGTTGCTCTGGCCTGTCGTCGGACTGGTCTGGATACGAAAGGGCCGAGCAAAGGAGCGGTCGGTCATGAACGCCCTCTGCTCAGGTCGCTCACCTCATTTCTTCGACCACCATCCGGCCTTTTTCGGCTTGGCCGGATCGATGGCGTCGACATAGACATAGGCCGAAGGGTTGGACACCACGACTTCGCGTACCGCGGCAGATGCCACAGCTTCCTGAACCGGCTCTGGTTCCGGCTCGGCGACGGGAGCCGGTGCCGGGGGCTGTTCGGCCTGAACGGGCTCGGCCTCCGGGGCAGGGACCGGCGCAGGCGCGCTCTCCGCTTCCGTCTTGATCGCCACCTGCTTGCGACCCCGGCGCTTGGGCTTCGGCTTTTCCTCGACGACCGCCTCGGGTGCAGCCTCGGCGATGGTGGGGGCTTCGACGGCTTCCGCTGCAACTGCTTCAATGGTCGCGACTTCGGGGGCGGAAGCCTCGGCTGCGGGCGCTTCGGCTTCGCCAACCGCCGGCGTCTCCACTTCGGCCTCGCGGCGACCGCCACGACGCCCGCGGCGCCGGCGCTTGCCGGCATCGGCACCCTCATCTTCGCTCGGCGCGGTAGCTTCGGCGGCCGGAGGTGGCGTTACCTCCTCGGCGACGGGAGACTCGACGGCGACCTGCTCGGCAGCCGGCGCGGCATCCTCGCCTTCACCTTCGCTTTCACCCTCGTTTTCATTGGCTGCGGCGTTCGGTGCATCCGCCTCGCCGCCGGCGCCATTGCCCCGGCGGCGGCGGCGGCGGCGGCGGCGCTTGCGACCGCCGTCGCCGGCATCGGCTTCGCCATCCGCGGCCTGGTGGCGCGGCTTGCGGCCACCCTCGGTCTCCTTCTCCTCCTCCTCGTCGGCTTCGACTTCGATCTCGACTTCGACCACTTCTTCGGCCGGCGGGAAGGAATCGACCTGGACCGTGGTCGCCACCGGACGGGGTTCCTGCGGCGTGGCGACATCGCCGCGCTCGATCAGGTAGTTCTGGTTGCCCACGATTGTCTCATCGGCGCTGACGGTGATCGAGACGCCGAATCGGGCTTCCAGTGCATAGAGATGGCCACGCTTATGGTTGAGCACATAGAGCGCGGTGGCCGTCCGGGTACGCAGCACCAGATTATGTGTGGCGCTCTTGAGAAGCTGGTCTTCGAGGGCGCGCAGGATGTGCAGCGCCACCGAGGTGACGGAGCGGACATGGCCGCTGCCGCCGCAATGGGCGCATACTTCGGTGGAGGATTCCAGCACGCCGGTGCGGATGCGCTGGCGCGACATCTCCATCAGGCCGAAATGCGAGATGCGGCCGACCTGGATGCGCGCCCTGTCGTTCTTCAGGCAATCCTTGAGCTTGCGCTCGACCGAGCGGTTGTTGCGGCTCTCGTCCATGTCGATGAAATCGATGACGATCAGGCCGGCGAGGTCGCGCAGGCGCAGCTGGCGGGAGATTTCCTCCGCCGCTTCGAGATTGGTCTTGAGGGCGGTGTCCTCGATATTGTGCTCGCGCGTAGCGCGGCCCGAGTTGACGTCGATCGAAACCAGCGCCTCGGTCTGGTTGATGACGATGTAGCCGCCTGATTTCAGGCTGACGGAGGGCGAGAACATCGCATCGAGCTGGGCCTCCACGCCGAAGCGCTGGAACAGCGGTGCCGCCTCGCGATAGGCCTGCACGTTCTTGGCATGGCTCGGCATGAGCATGCGCATGAAGTCCTTGGCTTCGCGATAGCCGTCGTCGCCGGCGACGATCACCTCGTCGATGTCCTTGTTGTAGAGGTCGCGGATCGAGCGCTTGATCAGCGAGCCTTCTTCATAGACCAAGGTCGGTGCGGCGGATTTCAGCGTGAGATCGCGGACGTTCTCCCACAGGCGCAGCAGATATTCGAAGTCGCGCTTGATCTCGACCTTGGTGCGCGAGGCACCGGCCGTGCGCAGGATCACGCCCATGCCGTCAGGCACGTCGAGTTCGCCGGCCACGGCCTTCAGGCGCTTGCGGTCGACGGCATTGGTGATCTTGCGGGAGATGCCGCCACCACGGGCGGTGTTGGGCATCAGCACCGAATAGCGGCCGGCCAGCGAGAGATAGGTCGTGAGGGCCGCGCCCTTGTTGCCACGCTCTTCCTTGACGACCTGGACCAGCAGCACCTGGCGGCGCTTGATCACTTCCTGGATCTTGTACTGCTTGCGGGGACGGGAGACACGCTCGGGGATGTCGTCGGCAACATCACCGCCGCCGAGGGCTTCGACATGCTCCTCGTCGGAGCCGGAGCCGACCTCGACGATGCCGCCCGAGCCACCATCCTCACCCGCGCTGTCGTCGGAGGCTTCAGGTTCGGGGGCCGAAGCGACGACGGCGGCCGTCTCGGCTTCCGCAGCCTCGGTGCGGTTCTGGCCACGGCCGCGGCGGCGGCGCGAACCGCTCCGGCGGCCTTCGCCCGCACCATTGGCGTTGCCGTTTTCCTCGTCGTCTTCTTCGTCGCGATGCGAGCGCTGTTCCTCGGCCAGCAAGGCCAGGCGATCGGCAACGGGGATCTGGTAGTAATCGGGATGGATTTCCGAAAAGGCGAGGAAGCCATGGCGGTTGCCGCCATATTCCACGAAGGCCGCCTGCAGGGACGGTTCGACGCGGGTGACCTTGGCGAGATAGATATTGCCGCGCAGCTGCTTGCGATTGGCTGCCTCGAAGTCAAACTCCTCGACGCGATTGCCGCGGACCACCACGACCCGGGTTTCCTCCGGGTGGGCGGCATCGATCAACATTTTGTTGGCCATTATTATTTTCTCTCTGGCAAGCACGGCCGGGGTCATGCGCGGGGCTGCTGGCGACGAACACCGATACAGCCCTGCCGATGCGGCAGGCGCTTGCTCTGTTGGCTGGGACAAGGCTCGATGAGGGGCGAATGGTATGTCCCGAAGGCGAAAGCGGCAGTGTTCGTGCAAACCACTCGGGGAGTGCACGCTGCATCACTTCTCGACGTCCGGGGGATGCTGTTGTTTGCATCGCTCCATCACCGGGTTCGGGTCTCGAGACTGCTCCCGAGACGGCGCTCTCGGTCGATGGGCGGGACGGGATATCCGACCGGCGCTCGCGCCGATCCGGATCGCTGGGCGATCCGCACGCCACCCGTGATTCTCCTTATCCTCTAAGGACACATCAGCAGCCGGATAACCTCGGCTTGGCCGGCACCGCATACGATCGTCACGCTTTCACGGCGCAACCGGTCTGCAGGGACCATTCTGATGCTCGAATTCGGCATGGTCGGAGAACCATTCGAGAGCAGATTTGTTTTATCGAGTTCTTGTTCGATTTGGCAAGGATTTCCGTTGGGTGTTGCAGGAAGGACACGCAAAACGTCGGGTCTGCGTTAACGTCCGGGACACCGTTCGGGGCCTTCATCATTGTTTCGCCACTTCCGAGCGGATATTGGCAAGGCCGAATTTTGCGCTGGGCTCTGCGTTGCCGCGACGGGAGCCGCATGCGCGACGGCCGTGTTCGGCGGGACAATTGGAGATGATGGGCGGAATGAGGCTCGCCGCGATAGGCATGGTGGTCTTGTTGGGGGTGGGACAGGTCCAGATGGCCCGTGCCGCCCAAGGGCCCGTTGCCCCTCCGGTCACGGCCGAACCCGCGCCGACGCAGCCACCCGCGACAGCGTCGCCATCCGCCCTGACGGCCAGTGATGCGCGCCTCGCGGGTGACGACAAGCGCACGCGCCTGATCGTCGATCTTCACGGTTCCGTGAGCGACCTGAATTTCCGCGTCTTCGTGCTGCCCGATCCCTATCGCGTGGTGGTTGATCTGCCGCAGATCGAATTCGGCATGCCACCGGACACTGGCAAGCATGGGCGTGGCGTGGTCAGCGCCTATCGATTTGGCCTGATCGCGCCCGGAAAGTCCCGCATCGTTCTGGATCTAACCGAGCCGGCGGCGGTGGACAAATCCTTCCTCCTCGATGCGCTCGACGATCAGCCGGCGCGGCTGGTGATCGATCTGGTCAAAACGGATCGGGCCGCTTTCCTACGCACGGCGGCGAGCCAGAGGAGTTCGGACATGACGGCGCATCCGCAGCCACCGCAACCCTCGCCACCTTTGTTGCCGGAGAGCCAGCCTGGTCTGCCCGTTGTCGTGGTCGACCCCGGCCATGGCGGCATCGACATGGGCGCGACGTCCAAATCCGGCGAGCAGGAAAAGACCATTGTGCTCGAATTCGCCAAGCGGCTTGCCGACAAGATCAATGGGACGGGGCGCTATCGGGCCGTGCTCACCCGCGACGGCGACACCTTCATCTCGCTGGCCGGCCGCGTACAGTTCGCGCGGGCCAACCGCGCCTCGCTGTTCATCTCGGTGCATGCGGACACCCTGCACGACCCGTTCGGGGTTCGGGGGGCGACGATCTACACGCTCTCGGATCGGGCCTCCGACGCCGAATCGGCTCGCTATGCCGAGCAGGAGAACAAGGCGGATGCGATTGCGGGCGTGGACCTGGCGTCGGAGCCCGGCGATGTGGCCGATATCCTCATCGATCTCACGCGGCGCGAGACCAAGTCCTTCTCCAACGGCTTTGCCAAGGTCCTCATCGACCAGTTCCAGGCTGCAGCCACGCTGAACAAGAACCCGCACCGCTCGGCCGGCTTCAAGGTGCTGACCGCGCCCGACATTCCCTCGGTGCTGTTGGAGCTCGGCTATTTGTCGAGCCGGGATGACGTGAAGCTGCTGACCTCGGACGATTGGCGCAGCCGTGCCGCCGATGCCGTGGTAACGGCCATCGATGGTTTCTTCCAGCAGCGCCGCGCCAACCAGCCGGCCGCCTCCAGCGGCTCTGCTCCGGCAACGCCCTGAAGCGCTTCACGCCGGCGTCACTGCGGGTCTTGCACAGGCATGTTGCCCCGGAGCCGCAGTTTCTCCACAAAAGCCCTGCAAAAGCGTTGAGGTGCAGTTGCCGCCCTTGGGTTCGGCCGGCCTGGCATGTTAGATGTCAACCGAATATGCCGGGGCTGCCGGTATGAAAACGAACGGCTTTGGCCCAAACCCGGCAATGGCAGGGCAGGGAAGATATTGCCGATGAAAGCGTTGTGATGAGACTTTTCGTTCGGTTCCTTGGATTTTTGTTCACAACGGCATCGATGTTGTTCCTTGTCGGGGGATCGTTCGTGGCCCTCTATGTCTGGGCCAACACGCGTGACCTGCCCGATACCGCTGCGCTCAAGGATTACGAACCGCCGGTGATGACGCGCGTGCATGCGGGCGATGGCGCGCTCCTGGCCGAATATGCCCGCCAGCGCCGCCTCTATCTGCCGATCGAAGTGATGCCGCCGCTCCTGATCCACGCCTTCATGTCGGCGGAGGACAATGATTTCTACAATCACGTCGGCATCGACCCCAAGGGCGTGCTGCGCGCGCTGATCGCCAATGTCACGCATAAGGGCCGTCGCCAGCAGGGGGCGTCGACCATCACGCAGCAGGTTGCCAAGAACTTCTTCCTCGCGCCCGACCAGAACATCGTGCGCAAGATCAAGGAAGCCATCCTGGCCCTGCGGATGGAGCAGACCTATTCCAAGGACAAGATCCTCGAGCTTTATCTGAACGAAATCTATCTGGGCATGGGAAATTACGGCGTAGCCGCCGCCGCTCTCAATTATTTCGGTAAATCGGTCGACGAACTCGGCGTCGCCCAGGTCGCCTATCTCGCTGCCCTGCCGAAGGGGCCGAACAACTACAATCCGATCCGCAATCACGATGCAGCCGTCGGTCGACGCAATTGGGTGATCGACCAGATGGTTTCCAATGGCTACATCTCCAAGGAAGAGGGACGGAAAGCGCAGGCCGAGCCCCTGGCCGTAACGCCGCGTTCCTTCGAAGGCGCCCAGAGCTACGCCGCCAATTATTTCACCGAGGAAGTCCGCCGCGAGATCGCAGAGCGCTATGGCGAGGACAAGCTCTATGAAGGGGGCTTGTCGGTACGCACCACGCTCGATCCGAAGCTCCAGCGCCTGGCACGGGATGCCATGGTGGCCGGACTGGTGCGCTTCGACGAGCGCGGTGGCTTCCGCGGCCCCGTCAAGAATGTCGACCTCGGCGAGGACTGGGGCGTGACCCTGGGGGCGGAAAAGCGCCTGAGCGACATCAAGCCCTGGCAACTCGCCATCGTGCTCGATAGCGGCGACAACTCCGCCCGCATCGGCCTGCAGCCACCGCTGGACCGTTTCGGCTCGATCTCCACCGAACGCCCGACCGGCACCATCAATCTGGATGGCGTGAAATGGGCACGTAGCCGGGTCGGCAAGGTCAGCCAGATCCTGAAGGTCGGCGACATCATCTATGTCGAGCCCAAGACCGATGGCACCTTCCGCCTGCGCCAGATCCCCGAAATCTCCGGCGCCATGGTGGTGATGGATCCCTATACCGGCCGTGTGCTCGCCATGGTGGGGGGCTTCTCCTTCGACCAGAGCGAGTTCAACCGTGCCACCCAGGCGCAGCGCCAGCCCGGTTCCTCCTTCAAGCCCTTCGTCTATGCCACCGCCATCGACAACGGCTATACGCCGGCCTCCGTGGTCATGGACGCGCCAATCGAAATCAACCAGGGCAATGGCGAGACCTGGCGGCCGTCCAACTATTCCAACAAGTTCTACGGCCCGCAGACTTTGCGTTTCGGCATCGAATATTCGCGTAACGTCATGACGGTGCGGCTCGCCCAGGATGTCGGCATGCCGCTGATCGCCGAATATGCCCGCCGCTTCGGCGTCTATGACGATCTGCCGTCCTATCTGTCGGGCGCGCTCGGTGCCGGCACCACCACCGTGATGCGCATGGTTGCCGGTTACGGCATGCTCGAGAATGGCGGGCGCCTGATCAAGCCGACCTTGATCGACCGTATCCAGGACCGCTGGGGCAAGACCATCTACAAGCATGACGAGCGCATCTGCCAGGGCTGCAATGCCGACGACTGGAGCGATCAGGACGAACCCAAGCTGCTTGACCCGCGCGAGCAGGTGCTCGATCCGATGACGGCCTATCAGGTCACCTCCATGCTGGAAGGTGTGATCCAGCACGGTTCGGCCCAGACGCTGCGTTCGCTCAACCGCCCGATTGCCGGCAAGACCGGCACCACCAGCGACGAGAAGGATGCCTGGTTCATCGGCTACTCGCCCGATCTCGTCTGCGGGCTCTATGTCGGCTACGACACGCCGCGCCACATCGGCAACAAGGTCACGGGCGGCAGCTTGGCGGCGCCGATCTTCGGCACCTTCATGAAGACGGCCCTGGCCGACAAGGCACCTGTGCCCTTCCGCGTGCCGCCCGGCATCAAGCTGATCCGTATCGACCGCAAGACCGGCATGCGTTCGGATGGCAGCGGCGCCATCCTGGAAGCCTTCAAGCCCGGCACGGCACCGCCCGACAACTACACCGTCATCGGGTCCGGCAGCGGTGGCTCGGAGGGCGGCGGTGGCGGGCCCGTCTCGATGGGGACGGGCGATCTCTACTGATTGTCCTTTCCCTCGCCGGACAGCTTGCCTATATGAAGCCCGGCGAGGGCAAAGTGCGAATTCTCCGAATCGTACTTTTTCTCCAACTCTTTGTTTCGACGCATTTTCTGAACCGAAAAGTCTGTCGACTTTTCTCGAAAGTGCTTTTGCCAATCTCGAACGGGCGATTCTTTCATGCGCGCTGAAATCCTGTCCCTGGCGGACGAAATCAAGCAGTCTGCTGGACTGCTGAGGAGGCATCTTTGACTGGGATACATCCTACGCCCGCCTGCAAGAACTGAACCATCTTTCCGAACAGTCCGACTTCTGGAACGACGCCGAGAAGGCGCAGAAGCTGATGCGCGAGCGCACCGATCTCGATGATCGGCTGTCAGCCCTCGTGCGCATCGAGAAGGATCTGGACGAAACCCTCGAACTCGCCGAGCTCGGTGAGGCGGATGGCGATGAGTCGATCGTCGACGAGGCGCAGGGCGCCTTGGCCCGGCTCAAGGACGAGGTGGTCGAACGCCAGTTCGAGGCCCTGTTCTCCGGCGAAGCCGACAACAACGACACCTACATCGAAATCAACTCCGGGGCTGGCGGCACCGAGAGCCAGGACTGGGCCAATATGCTGCTGCGCATGTATACGCGCTGGGGCGAGCGGCACCGTTTCAAGGTCGAGTTGATCGATTTCACGGACGGCGAAACCGCGGGCATCAAATCAGCCACCATCCTGCTCAAGGGCAACAAGGCCTATGGCTGGGCCAAGGTGGAATCGGGCGTGCACCGCCTCGTGCGCATTTCGCCTTATGATTCCAACGCGCGCCGGCACACCTCTTTTGCCAGCGTCTGGGTCTATCCGGTGATCGACGACTCGATCAACATCGAGATCAACGAATCCGATTGCCGCATCGATACCTATCGCGCGTCCGGTGCCGGCGGCCAGCACGTCAACCGGACGGATTCGGCGGTGCGCATCACCCACATGCCCTCGGGCATCGTGGTCGCCTGTCAGCAGGACCGCTCGCAGCACAAGAACCGGGCCACGGCCTGGGCCATGCTGAAGGCGCGCCTCTACGAGGCCGAACTCAAGAAGCGCGAGGAAGCGGCGATGGCGACCCATGCCGGCAAGACCGACATCGGTTGGGGCCACCAGATCCGCTCCTATGTCCTGCAGCCCTATCAGATGGTGAAGGATACCCGCACCGGTTACACCTCGGGTACGCCCGGCGATGTGCTGGACGGTGACCTCGACGACTTCATGAAGTCCGCCCTGGCCCAGCGCGTCTATGGCGGCGGGCCGGATGCGGTCGAAGACATCGATTAGTGAGAAGCCGGGGCTGGCCCCGGCTTTTTCTTTTGAAATGAGTATGTTGCCAATGAGCTCCGATCCGATCTATCAGCGCTATTCCTTTGCCCACGGCCTGATCAAGGAGGCCGGTGCCCTGGCGCTCGGCTATTTCAACGAGCTGGACAGCCTGACGGTGAAGAGCAAGGGCTTGCAGGACGTCGTCAGCGAAGCCGATCTGCAGACCGAGCTGCTGATCAAGAAACGCATTGCCGAATCCTATCCCGACGACGGTTTCTTTGGCGAGGAAACCGGGCCGAGCGGCATCGGCGACAAGCGCGGCATCTGGGTCGTCGATCCCATCGACGGCACCCAGCCCTTCCTGAGTGGCCTGTCCTCCTGGTGTGTGTCGATCGCGTTCGTCCGTGATGGCGAGCTGCAATTCGGGCTCGTCTACGCGCCGAAGGACGACGAGCTCTTCGCCGGCGGGCTGATCGCGCCGGCCACCCTCAACGGCCGGCCGATCGGCCCCCACAAGGGCGGCGCGCTCAGCGACGGCGTGGTCAGCGTCGGCTACAACAACCGCATCAAGCCGAGCGAGGTTCTGGCGGTTCTGGCGCGGCTGCTCGAGGCGGGCGGTATGTATCAGCGCAACGGTTCGGGGGCGCTGTGCCTGTGCTATGTCGCCTGCGGGCGCCTGCTCGGTTACGTCGAATCCCACATCAATTCCTGGGATTGCCTTGGCGCGATTGCCATTATCCGCGCCGCCGGCGGCCGGACCAACGACTTCCTGGCTGATGACGGCTTGGTGAAGGGCAATGCCATCATGGCTGGAGGGCCGGCCATCTATCCGGCTCTCCAGAAATTGCTCGGCTGAACCGAGATCCAGGCCGGCTGTCACCCTGGCCTGGAGACAATGTCACCCGAGCACCATGGCGGTGAAGGGATAGACATAGGCCTGCAGTGTCACGAACAGGCCGACCAGGCAGGCCAGGACGATCGAGTGTATGAACACGTAGCGCAGGATCGTGCCTTCATGACCGTACCAGTTGGTCGCGGTGGAGGCGACGACGATCGACTGTGCGTCGATCATCTTGCCCATCACGCCGCCCGAGGAGTTGGCTGCCGCCATCAACACCGGTGACAGGCCCAATTGCTGCGAGGTGATCTTCTGCAGATTGCCGAACAGCACGTTGGAGGAGGTGTCGGAGCCCGTCAGCGCGACGCCGAGCCAGCCGAGCAGCGTTCCGAAGAAGGGATAGAACACGCCCGTCGCCGCGAAGGCGAGGCCAAGGGTGGCGTCGACGCCCGACAGGCGCGTCAGCGTGCCGATGGCGAGCATGGCCGAGATGGTGATAAGCGAGATCGAGCACACCTTGATGGTGCGGCCATATTCGGCGATCAGCCTGGCCGGCGAGAACCCCATCAGCAGGCCCGACACGATGGCGGCCAGAAGCATGCCCGTACCGGTGAAGGAGAGATAGGTAAAGGCGAACACCGCGGTTTCGGGTGTGGGTTTGGCCACCACGGGCGCCACCTTGTTGATCTGGTTGTGCAGGTCCGGCACCTGATAGTTCCAGGAGAAGATGGCATTGGCCCAGGTCTTGAAGGCGCCGGTGCCCCAGACCAGCATGAAAATGCAGACCAGGATCCAGGGAAGCAGCGCCCCCCAGAGCTGGGCTTGCGTCAAGGGCTTGCGATCGGCATCCGTGCGAGGCCTTGCCAGATCCGCTGACGGATCGTTGGTGCGCAGGGCGGGCGAGAGCCAGAGCTCCTTGGGCTGCCAGACCTTCAGGAAGAGGATCAGGCAGGCCATCGAAATCAGCGAGGCACCGATGTCGACGATCCAGGGGTTGATGTAGTTGGAGATCAGGAATTGCGGCACGGCGAAGGAGATGCCCGTGACCAGGATGGCCGGCCACACCCCGATCATGCCCCGCCAGCCGGCGAAGGCGCCGATCACCCAGAAGGGCACGATCAGGGAGAATAGCGGCAATTGCCGGCCGACCATGGCTCCGAGCACATAGGGATCGAGCCCGGTTACCGATGCCAGGCCCTGGATCGGCGTACCCAGGGCGCCATAGGCAACCGGCGCGGTGTTGGCGATCAGGGAGAGGCCGGAAGCCGCCAGGGGCGAGAATCCGAGGCCGATAAGGATTGCGCCGGTGATGGCGACAGGCGTGCCGAAGCCGGAAGCCCCTTCGAAAAAGGCGCCGAAGGAGAAGGCGATCAGCAGCAATTGCAAGCGCCTGTCTTCGGTGACGCCGCCGATGGCCCGCTGCAGCAATTCGAAGCGGCCGCTCTCGACCGTGATGCGGTAGAGATAGATCACGTTGAGTACGATCCAGCCGATCGGGAAGAAGCCGGTGACGACGCCGAGCAGGGAGGCCCGGATCGACAGGCCCGCGGGCATGGTAAAGATGAATATCGTGATGAGATTGGCGACGATGAGAGCGATCACCGCCGCGATGTGCGCCTTGACCTTGCCGCTGGCGATCAGAACTAGCAAGGTTACCGCAGGGATGGCGGCTGCGATGGTGGACAGTACTTCGTTGTCGAGAGGGTTATAAATCTGGTTCCACATGTGATGGCTTCCCGATTACGACTTTTATCGTTGGGGTATGCCATGCGGAAGTTCTGCTGATTTGACCGTAAAATCAAGGCAGGTATCAATATAGGCCCTGCAAGCATGTGCAAGGCCTTACGATGCGTCCGGTCTTGCCCTAGAGCAAAGCGCGTTCACACGCGAACGCTTGTTTGCTCTAACTCTTTGTTGCGACGCGTCTTTGCAGTTCTCGGTGATTCCGAGAAATCACAAAACGCTTTAGGACTTCACGCGCACATAGCTTCCCGGCGCGTCCCCGAGAGGCTTGCGGCGTCCACCCGGCTTGCGCTTGTCGGCAGGCACCTCCTCGGGGGCCTGCTTCCTCAGCCAGGTCAACCAGTCCGGCCACCAGGAACCGGGGTGTTCGGTGGCTCCCTCCAGCCAATCCTCATAGCTGCCGGCGACGGCGCCGCCGAGCCAGTACTGGTATTTCTTGCGGGCAGGTGGGTTCACCACGCCGGCAATGTGACCGGAGCCGGACAGGACGTAGCGCACCGGCCCGCCAAAGGCCTGGGCACCGATGAAGACGGAATTGGGTGGGGCGATGTGATCCTCGCGGGTCGCCAGCTCATAGATCGGGATCTTCACCTTCTTGAGATCGAGGGTCTCGTCACCCACCACCATGCGCCCGCGCGTGAGATTGTTCTCCAGATAGCAATTGCGCAGATAGAAGGAGTGGTTCTTCTCGGGCATGCGGGTGGCATCCGCATTCCAATAGAGCAGGTCGAAGGGCGTGGGCTGCTTGCCGCGCATGTAATTGTTGACGAGATAGGGCCAGATCAATTCCTGGCTGCGCAGCATGTTGAAGGCGGCGGCCATCTTGGAACCGGGAAAATAGCCGTGCTCGGCCATGGTCTTCTCGATCCACTGAATGTGGTCCTCGTCGGCGAAGACCTTGAGATCGCCGGCCTTGTCGAAATCGACCTGGGTGGCGAACAAGGTGGCCGAGGTTATGCGGGTATCGCCCTTGGCAGCCAGCCAGGCCAGCGTCACCGAGAGCAGGGTGCCGCCGACGCAATAGCCGATGGCGGAGACTTCCTTCTCGCCGGTGATCTTGCCGATTTCATCGAGGGCTGTGACCGGCCCTTCCTTCATATATTCCAGGAAGCCCTTGTTGCGCTGCTTCTCGTCCGGGTTCACCCAAGAGATCACGAAGACGGTCAGGCCCTGGTCGACGCACCATTTGATGAAGCTCTTTTCAGGCGTCAGGTCGAGCACGTAGAATTTGTTGATCCAGGGCGGGCAGATCAGGATGGGCCGTTTCAGTACGCTGGCCGTCGTCGGCGTATATTGCAGCAGCTCCATGGTGGCGTTGCGGAAAACCACCTTGCCCGGCGTGGTGGCGAGATTGACGCCTACCTCGAATTTCGAGGTGTCGGACTGGCGGATCTTCAGATCGCCATCGCCGGCATCGATATCCTCTTTCAGCATTTCCAGGCCGCGCACCAGGTTTTCGCCGTTCTCGGCCAGCGTGTCGCGAATGAGCGAAGGATTGGTGGCGATGAAATTGCTCGGCGAGATCGCGGCCGAGACCTGCCGCACATAGAAATCGGCCTTGTGGCGCAGGCGCGGCTCCAGGCCGTCGGCTTCATGCACCAGCTTTTCCGCCCAGCGGCTGGTAATCAGATAGGCCTGCTTGAGCAGGTCGAAATACTGGTTCTGGCTCCATTCGGGGTCGCGAAAGCGAGCGTCCTTGGGGTCGGGTTCCGCGGCAGGCTTGGCTTCCTCGCCGGCCATACGCTGCAGCGAGGAGGTCCACAGGGACATGAAACCACTGGCGAGGCTGGTCTGGGCCTGCAGGGCGCGCTGCGGGTCGGACAGCCAATATTGCGCCAGATGACCGATGGAATTGACTGCGTCGGCGACCTCCTCCGTGATGTCGCTCTTGACCCTGCCGTCCTCCCGTGGGCGCAGATAGGCCGCCAGAGCCTTGCCGCCTTCCTCCACCGCACGCCCCATATTGCGGGCAAGCGTTTCGATGTCGACCGGTCCAAAGGAGGCCAGCGACTCGGCCGAGGGAGGGGGATTGGAGTTTTTCTCGTTCTTCATCGCGCCCCATCTTGGCTCTTTACGGCCCTTCATTAGAACATGTTTTTCCTTCCTGTGAATGCTTCTTCGCATCGCTTTGTGAACCATGACGGTGATTTCATCGATTTTCCCTGTTTGCCGATCGGCCAGCGCTCTATAAGAGAGGGGAGAAATTGCGAGAACGTCATGCGGATCCATTCCTTCCTCGTCGTCGCCGCAGTGGCTGGCATCGGGCTTGCCAGCTGTGCCGGCGGCTCCGGCCAGACCAGCAAGCGCCTCGGGCTGACCTCGGGTCCGTTACCGACGCCTCAACCCTTCGTGACGCAGTCCCGCACGAGCCAACCCAACGTCTATCCGCGGATCGGCGCTTTGCCGCCGCCGCGCAGCGACCAGATTCTGTCCATGAGCGAGCGTAAGGCGCTGGAGGCCAGCCTATTGGCGACGCCGGGCCGGCAGCCGAGCCCCGAGGAACTCAAGGCCCGGGCGCAGGCCAACCGCAAGGTAGCCCAGAAGCGCGTTCCCCCGTCCCAGCGCAAGCATGTCGGCTTCTTCCCGCCGCAATGATCGATATCGCATTGTCGTGGATCGATTTTTCACGACCGGCGCAGATTTTTGGCATTTCTTTTGCCATCATTCTTCGAAATGATTTAGAGGTTCGCTCCCCGTAACCCTGAATGCGCTATCGCGCGAAAGCACCGTCATGTCCGACTTTTACTCAACCCGCCGTTTGCCGCCCTATGTCTTCGAGCAGGTCAACCGGGTGAAGGCGGCATCGCGCGGGCAGGGGGCCGACATCATCGACCTGGGCATGGGCAATCCGGACCTGCCCACGCCGAAATTCATCACCGACAAGCTGATCGAGACGGCCCAGAAGCCGCGGACTAATCGCTATTCGGCGTCCAAGGGCATTCCGGGCCTGCGCAAGGCCCAGGCCAATTATTACGCCCGCCGCTTCGGCGTGAAGCTCAATCCGGACACCCAGGTCGTCGCCACGCTGGGATCCAAGGAAGGCTTCGCCAATATGGCGACCGCCATCACCGCGCCCGGCGACGTGGTGCTGTGTCCCAATCCGTCCTACCCGATCCATGCCTTCGGCTTCCTGATGGCAGGGGGCGTCATCCGTTCCGTCCCGGCCGAACCGAACGAGGACTTCTTCCGTTCCGCCGAGCGCGCGGTGAAGCATTCGATCCCCAAGCCGATCGCGGTGATCGTCTCCTATCCCGCCAATCCGACGGCCTGCGTCGCAAGCCTCGATTTCTACCGGGACCTGATCGCCTTCGCCAAGGCGAACGACCTGTTCGTGCTGTCGGACCTGGCCTATTCGGAAATCTATTTCGGCAGTGAGCCGACGCCGTCCGTGCTGCAGATCCCGGGAGCGATGGATGTCGCCGTCGAGTTCACCACCCTGTCCAAGACCTTCTCGATGGCGGGCTGGCGCATGGGCTTTGCGGTCGGCAATGAGCGGCTGTGCGCCGCGCTTGCCCGCGTGAAGTCCTATCTCGATTATGGTGCCTATACGCCGATCCAGGTTGCTGCTGCTGCCGCGCTGAACGGGCCGGAAGACTGCATCGCCGAAATGCGCGAGACCTATCGCAAGCGCCGCGATGCCCTGGTGGAGAGTTTTGCCCGTGCCGGGTGGGACGTGCCGATTCCGCCAGCCTCGATGTTCGCCTGGGCACCGATCCCGCCCAAGTTCAAGGAGCTGGGCTCGGTGGAGTTCTCCAAGCTCCTGATCGAGAAAGCCTCGGTCGCGGTAGCGCCCGGCATCGGCTTCGGCGAGCATGGCGACGATTTCGTGCGCATCGCCTTCGTCGAGAACGAGCAGCGCATCCGCCAGGCCGCGCGCAACATCCGCAAGTTCATGGATGGTGCAGACCAGACCCTGCACAACGTATTGCCGCTGACGAAGTCGGCGTGATCCGGCGTGCCTTCTCGGCCCCATCGCGATCGAGTTGAGAAGGCCGGCACACCGAATTTTTCGTTACGACCAAAAATGCATGGCTGACAGGCAGTAAAAAGACGACTGCCTGTCTTTCCCTTGTCGATTTCAAATGGTAAACGATCGCGCCAACCCAGCTCCGGCGGCACGGATTCCAGCCGCCCGAAGCCGGTTCGATTCCGCTTTTACTGATTGAGAGTTGGCAATGACACGCATCGTTGATTCATCGCTTTTCCCTGAAGCGCTCACCTTTGACGATGTGCTGCTGACGCCCGGGCACTCCGAGGTGCTCCCGGCCCAGGCTGACATCCGTTCGCGCGTCACCCGTTCCATCTCCGTCAACCTGCCGCTGCTGGCTTCGGCGATGGATACCGTCACCGAGGCGAACATGGCGATCGCCATGGCGCAGAATGGCGGCATCGGCGTGATCCACCGCAACCTTACCCCCGAAGAGCAGGCCGAGCAGGTCCGGCAGGTCAAGCGTTTCGAGAGCGGCATGGTGGTGAACCCGATCACCATTCCGCCGGAGGCCACGCTGGCAGACGCGCTGGCCCTGATGAAGCGCCATCGCATTTCCGGCATTCCTGTCGTCACCGGCGCCGCGCCCGGCGTGCCCGGCATCCTGGTCGGCATACTCACCAATCGCGACGTGCGCTTTGCCGACAAGCTCGACCAGCCCGTGGCCGAGTTGATGACCAAGGAACGCCTGGTCACCGTCAAGACCGGTGTGGCGCAGGAAGAGGCCAAGCGCCTGCTGCATCAGTTCCGCATCGAGAAGCTGGTGGTGGTCGACGAGGCCTATCGCTGCGTCGGCCTGATGACCGTCAAGGACATCGAGAAGGCCACGCTGCATCCCAATGCCTGCAAGGACGAGCAGGGGCGCCTGCGCGTCGCGGCGGCTTCCACCGTCGGCGATGGCGGCCATGCCCGTTCCGAAATGCTGATCGATGCCGGCGTCGACATGATCGTGGTCGACACGGCCCATGGCCATTCGCAGAAGGTGCTGGATGCGGTGTCGCGCATCAAGCGCCAGTCCAATTCCGTGCAGGTGGTGGCCGGCAATGTCGCCACCGGCGAGGCGACGCGCGCCCTGATCGGTGCGGGCGCCGATTCCATCAAGGTCGGCATTGGCCCGGGCTCGATCTGCACCACCCGCATCGTGGCCGGTGTCGGCGTGCCGCAGCTCACCGCCATCATCGACTCGGCCAATGCCGCGCGCGAGCATGACGTGCCTGTCATCGCCGATGGCGGTATCAAGACCTCCGGCGACTTTGCCAAGGCGATCGCGGCCGGTGCTTCGGTTGCCATGGTCGGCTCGATGCTGGCCGGCACCGACGAGACGCCCGGCGAGGTCTATCTCTACCAGGGCCGCTCCTACAAATCCTATCGCGGCATGGGCTCGATCGGTGCCATGTCCGCCGGCTCGGCTGACCGTTACTTCCAGGCCGACATCAAGGATTCGATGAAGCTGGTGCCGGAGGGCATCGAAGGCCAGGTGGCCTATAAGGGCCCGGTCTCGGCGGTGCTGCACCAACTCGCCGGCGGCCTGCGCGCCTCGATGGGCTATGTCGGCGCCGAGACGATCACGGATTTCCAGGAGCGGGCGCGGTTCGTGCGCATCTCCAATGCAGGCCTGCGCGAAAGCCACGTGCATGATGTGACCATCACCCGCGAGAGCCCGAACTATCCTGGACGGAATTGATGGAGCGCGGACATCGCAGCGACATGTAGAAATGTCGCGATGTCCGCTCTTATTCCTTATTTGCAACTGTCGTGTTTCCAAGAGCGGACAGGATGTCCGCGCTCCCAAGCCTTCGTGCTCCCAGGTGATCCTTGACCCCCTCCGCTCGTCTGTCCGCCGCCATCGAGATCCTGGGCGATATCGAAGCCCGCCGCCGTCCCGCCGCCGATGCGCTCAAGGATTGGGGTCTCTCCCATCGCTTCGCCGGCTCCGGCGACCGGGCGGCGCTGGCCGGGCTGGTCTATGACACCTTGCGCCGCCGCGCCTCGGCACGCTGGCTGATGGACAGCGAGGCACCGCGTGCCTCGCTGATCGGCATGCTGGTCCTGCAGCGCGGCGAGACGATCGAAACGCTCGACGCCCTGTTCAGCGGCGAACGCTTCGCGCCCGAACCCCTGACGGAGGACGAGCGCAAGGCGCTGGCCGAGCGCAAGCTCGAGCAGGCGGCGCCCGATATTCAGGCGGATGTTCCGAACTGGCTGTGGTCTTCCTTCGAGGCGGCCTTCGGCGAGGACGCCATTGCCGAGGGGCGGGCTTTGGCCGAGCGCGCGCCGGTGGATCTGCGCGTTAATACGTTGAAGGCTTCGCGGGACAAGCTCCTCGCCGAACTCGAGCCGCTCCACGCCAGCGCGACGCCGCTGTCGCGCTGGGGCGTGCGCGTGCCGCTCGGCCCTGACGGCCGCAGCCCGGCCATCCAATCCGAGGAGAGCTTCCAGAAGGGCTGGTTCGAGGTCCAGGATGAAGGCTCGCAATTGGCCGGCCTCGTGGCGGCAGCCCGGCCCGGCGAGCAGGTGCTCGACCTCTGTGCCGGTGGCGGCGGCAAGACGCTGGAATTCGCGGCCGCCATGGAGAACAAGGGGCAGGTTTTCGCCACCGACAGCGACAAGCGCCGCCTGGCGCCGATCCATGACCGGCTTGCCAGGGCAGGGGTGCGCAACGTCCAGGTCCGCACGCCACGGGGAAGTTTGCCGATCGACGACCTCGACGGCCGCATGGATCTGGTGCTGGTGGATGCGCCCTGCTCGGGAAGCGGCACCTGGCGCCGCAGCCCGGACACCAAATGGCGCATGCGCCCGTCCAGCCTGGCCGACCGCCAGAAGGACCAGGCCACCGTGCTGAAGGCCGGGGCCAGGGCGGTGAAACCAGGCGGGCGGCTGGTCTTCGTCACCTGTTCGGTGCTTCCGGAAGAAAACGATGCCTCGGTGAAGGCTTTCCTGGCCGACCATGCCGATTTCACCGCTGCGCCCCTGTCGGAGCTGGCCAAGGGCGCGGGGCTCTCGGCTTTCGCGCGGTTCGGCTCGTCGGGCGGCACCGGCCTGCAGCTTTCGCCCCACCGCTCCGGCACCGACGGCTTTTTCATCGCCCTGCTGCACCGGGCTTGATCGGCGTCGATTTGTCCTCGCATTGAGCGATGATATATCCCTCCCGAAGACGAGATGTTCGGAGGGCAGGGATGAAGTGGTCACGGAGACTTGTTAACGTCGCCGCGACCTACCTTGCCGGCTTGTGCGCAATCGCCACGGCTTGGGCGTCCGACGGCGCGCCATCCGCCTTCGACCTGTTGTTTCGCAGCGATGTCAGACTGCCGGTGCGTACGGTTCTCCTGACAGCACGTGAAGAAGGTTGGCGCATCGAGTACCGCTTCACGGCGAGCAGCAACGGCGGCAAGGAGATCGCGATCTGCGCCGAGAGCAAGCCGATCATCCTGGCGGCGGGTGCGGATGTAGCACTGCGGGTCACCTCCGAGGATGTCATTCACACGTTGAGCATTCCCGAACTCGATGTGACGATCGACGCCATACCGGGGCGCCTGAACGAAAGGGTCGTGAAACCGGCCAAGGCCGGGCGCCTCGTCGCGCAGGCAACTATCGAAAAGGCCGGCAAGACGACCCGCAAGGCCATGGAACTTACCATTCTCGATCCCACGGCCTATAAATCCTGGATAGAGAAGGCTTCGCAAACCCAGGCCTGTACGGCAGAATGAAGGAACGTATGATTTTCGTGGCCGATCGATCGTCGGCATGCAAAATCACCAAGATGGAGCCGATTTCATCTCTCCATTTGTGCGTATTTGCAATAAATTGATCCTCCCTCAGTTGCATCGAAAGCCCCGGTCGACTACCTCCCTGCCATGACACACAACGCCATCCTCATCATCGATTTCGGTTCGCAAGTCACCCAGCTGATCGCACGCCGCGTGCGCGAAGTCGGCGTCTATTGCGAGATCCATCCCTTCCAGAGCGCCGCCGTGGCCTTCGAGAGGCTGAAGCCGAAGGGCGTGATCTTCTCCGGCGGCCCGGCCTCGGTGACGACGGCTGGCAGCCCCCGTGCACCGCAGGCGGTGTTCGATGCCGGCGTGCCGATCCTGGCGATCTGCTATGGCCAGCAGACGCTGGCGACCCAGCTCGGCGGCAAAGTCGAGGGCGGGCACGCCGCCGAGTTCGGCCGTGCCGATGTCGAGATCCTCGAGGCGAGCCCGCTGTTCGACGGTTTCTGGGAGCCGGGCAAGCGCTATCCGGTGTGGATGAGCCATGGCGATCGCGTCACCCAATTGCCCGCCGGCTTCAAGGTGGTCGGCACCTCCGAGAATGCGCCCTTTGCCATCGCGGTGAACGAGGAACGGCGCTACTATACCACCATGTTCCATCCCGAGGTGGTGCACACGCCCGATGGCGGCAAGCTCCTGAAGAACTTCGTGCAGAAGATCGTCGGCATCGAGTCGGACTGGACCATGGCGGCCTATCGGGCCGAGATGATCGAGAAGATCCGCAAGCAGGTCGGCAAGGGCAGGGTGCTTTGCGGCCTGTCCGGCGGCGTCGACTCCTCCGTGGCCGCCGTGCTGATCCATGAGGCGATCGGCGACCAGCTCACCTGCGTCTTCGTCGATCACGGCCTGATGCGGGCCGGTGAAGCCGACCAGGTCGTCGGCCTCTTCCGCGAGCACTACAACATCCCCCTGGTGCATGTGGATGCGTCCGAGCGCTTCCTCGGCGAGCTCGCCGGCGTCACCGATCCGGAAGTGAAGCGCAAGACCATCGGCCGCCTGTTCATCGAGGTCTTCGAGGAAGAGGCTCGCAAGATCGGGGGGGCCGAATTCCTGGCCCAGGGCACGCTCTATCCCGACGTGATCGAGAGCGTCTCCTTCTCCGGAGGCCCCTCGGTGACGATCAAGTCGCACCACAATGTCGGCGGCCTGCCCGAGCGCATGAACATGAAGCTGGTGGAGCCGCTACGCGAACTCTTCAAGGACGAGGTCCGGGCGCTCGGCCGCGAACTCGGCCTGACCGAAGCCTTCGTCGCCCGCCACCCCTTCCCGGGCCCGGGCCTCGCCATCCGCATTCCCGGCGAGATCACCCGGGAAAAGCTCGACACGCTGCGCGCGGCCGACGCCATCTATCTCGACGAGATCCGCAAGGCCGGCCTCTACGACAAGATCTGGCAGGCCTTCGCCGTGCTGCTGCCCGTGCGCACCGTGGGCGTGATGGGCGACGGGCGCACCTATGACAGCGTCTGCGGCCTGCGCGCCGTGACCTCGGTCGACGGCATGACCGCCGATTTCTTCCCCTTCGACATGAATTTTCTCGGCCGGGCCGCGACCCGGATCATCAATGAGGTGAAGGGCATCAACCGGGTGGTCTACGACGTGACGTCGAAGCCACCCGGGACGATCGAGTGGGAATAGGGGAAACGGCGGCATAGTAGCGGATGGCCGGGGATAGCTAGATGGCGCCCCGTAGATCTGCCGTTCCGCCGGGCGTGTCCCACTCTTCGAACAGCGGCCGCACGCCTTCGACTACGGCTCCTTCTTGAACAAATCCTGGAAGATGAGCCGGCCCCAAACGCGGTCGCGTGCATGCACCAGCGCGCCGCCCTCGTCGAGCTTTCCCAGCTTGACGGGTGCGAACCCGAGTTGTCTGGCCAAGGCTGCCACAGAAGCGGTCGCGTCCTCATCGTCGCTCGACAGAAAGACGACCCGGTGCCCGCCCTCGACGACCGGATCGGCAGCCAGGGTGGCCGCAACCAGGTGATTGAAACCCTTCACGAGCTTGGCGTCGGCGAACGCCTTCGCCACGAAGGCGGAGGACGGGAGACCGTCCAGCTCCTCGAGGGGAACCAACGCGTTCATTGCGTCGACGATCGTCTTGCCTTTCCAATTCGGCAATGCCTTCGCAACCTCGCGATGCTCCCCGAACGGGACCGCCAAGATGATCGTGTCGGCCTCGAGTGCCTTCCACAACGACTTGGCGACGACCGTGGGTCCAATCGCCCGAGCCTGTGGCGCCACCGCTTCGGGCGGCCGGCGGCTCGCGACGATCACGTCGATGTTTCTACGGGCGAAGGCGCGGGCGAGGGCCTGGCCTACCGCACCGAATCCTACAATCGCATAGCTCATAACGCTTCTCCGATCCGTGTTGATGTTGATTCCCGGCCTTCGGTGGCGCCGGGCTATCCGTCTCGCTGCGTGGCGACCTTTGCGCGGGCATTCCGCCAGTCAGTCGCTTCCCGCGATCCGGCGCGCTGTCAGACGGCCGAGAATCCGCCGTCGACGGACAGCTCCACCCCATTCACGAAGCTGGAATCGTCAGAAGCAAGAAACACCGCGACCGCCGCAATTTCCTCGGGACGCCCCATCTTTCCCCGCGGGATCAGGGTTTCGAACATCTGCTTTGCTTCTTCGGTCAGAACTTGGTCCTGCATCGGCGTGGCGATCGGCCCCGGGCTCAGCACGTTCACCCGGATATTCCTGCCCTTCAGTTCGTTGAGCCAGGTACGTGCGAAGGAACGCAACGCCGCCTTGCTCGCCGCATACACGCCGTAGCCGGGAAAACCTTTCACCGAGGCGACTGACCCGGTCATGAAGATCGACCCGCCATCGTTGAACAGCGGCAGTGCCTTCTGGACCGTAAACAGCGTACCGCGCGTATTCAGGCCGAAGGCGGCATCGAAATGCTGCTCGGTGATCTCGCCCAGCGGAACGGCTTCGCCTGTACCAGCGCTTGCGTACAGGACGTCGATCCTGCCCTTTTCCCGCCTGACTGTGTCGAACAGGCGGTCGAGATCGTCGAGATCGGCAGCGTCGCCGCGCACGCCCGTTACGTTCCGGCCAATCAGCCTGACGGCCTCGTCGAGTGCTTCCTGCCTCCGGCCCGTGATGAAGACATACGCGCCTTCTTCGACGAAGCGCCTTGCGCTCGCCAACGCCATGCCGCTCGATCCACCCGTGATGACTGCAATCTTACCGTCCAGCTTTCCCATGACTTCTCCTTTTCTGGCTCCGTCTTTGGTCGTATGGGGGCCCCTGAGAACCTCAACATGGGTCCGTTGGAGCTGAGCGTTGAGTGCGGAAGCGTGCACATCGATGGTGCAAAAACGATCCGGCTGGACAGCTGACACCGGCTGCGACGATCACTATCTGCCGGTCTGAGTTGAGCTACGTCCGGTGGTACGGGCTATGAAGACCGCCCATATTGATGTTTGATGTGTTAGGCACGGCTTTGGAAGGCGCACCCCGGTGGTGCTGGATTGCACCATGATCGACTGGGACGACATTCGCTATTTTCTTGCCGTTGCGCGCAGAGGCTCGGTGCGGGCTGCCGCCGAGCGCCTTGGGGTGAACCACTCGACCGTGCTGCGACGCGTCGCCCAACTGGAGGAACGGCTCGGGGCGCAGATGTTCGAGAAGCTGCCTTCGGGCTACCGCCTGACGGTTGCGGGGGAGGAGGTCCTCGAACTCGCTGGTCAGATGGAATCGTCGTCGCACCAGTTGGAGACGCGCGTCTTTGGCCGCGACCAAAGCGTGCGCGGGCTTCTGCGGGTGACGTTGGCGCCGACGCTCGCGACACACCTGCTCATGCCGGATTTCTCGGATTTCGCGTGCCTGTATCCGGACATCGAGATGGAAATCTTGTCGTCCGGCGAGCTGGCAAATCTGACCAACCGAGAGGCCGACCTCGCGATTCGCGTCGTCTATGACCGCAAAACCCTGCCGCTCAATCTTCACGGCCTGAAGGGGTCGGATGTCTTCGGAGCCATCTACATGTCCCGCGATCGACTAGCAGCGTGGCGTGCGGGCGTGCCTGATCCCATCCGCTGGATCGTCATCAGCATGCATGGCATCCCGGACTGGGTCCGCGAGGGGGAGGTGCGCGCCGCCGAGGTTCCGTTCAGGGTCACGGATGCCGGGGCGCAGATCGCCGCGGTGCGGCAGGGGCTCGGGATGACGACGCTGCCGTGCTTCGTCGGAGATGCAGACCCAATGCTGGTGAGGGTGCCGGGTACCGACTTGCACATGTACGGAACGCTCTGGCTTCTCACACAGGGGGAGACGCGCAAGACCAAGCGCGTGCGGCTCTTCACGGAGTTCGTCTCCAGCAGGCTTGCTGCGTATTCTTCGCTTCTCGCCGGTCTGTCCCTATCGCGCGACTGACGCATGGCGGATCACCGGCGAGGTTTGCGCAAGGCGTTCGACATCAGACCCGATTTCGGCGACGCTTTGCCATCGGCTCATGCGCCGGCGGCGCGGCGATCACCACTGTCGATTTCAGTCGAGCCAAGCAGGAGATTGTCCAATGGCGCTCGAACTCATCAACCCGGATGATCTGCCGGTTCCCGAGATGTACACCCAGGTTGTCGTTGCGACAGGATCCAGGCTGGTCTTCATCTCAGGCCAGCAGCCCGAGGATATCCACGGCAAGCTCGTCGGGCATGGCGATTTTGCGGCGCAGGCGCGCCTGGCCTTCGCCAATCTCGGCCGGGCACTCCGTGCCGCCGGGGCACGGCCCGGGCACGTCTGCAAGATCACCATCTACATTGTCGATTATAACCGCGACGAACACATCCCGATCATCGAACAAGCGCAGATTTCGTTGTTCGGAAATCACAAACCGGCGAATGTGGTTGTCGGGGTCGCGATCATGTCTCCGGGGTACCTCATAGAAGTCGACGCGATCGCGGTCATTGACGAGGTCGTCACACGCTAAACACCGTGAAGACTTCACTGCTCACGGACCTGTCCCTGTCCTGCGAGCGGAAGGGGCGGACCGTTTTGAAACCGGTGTCGTTCAGTCAGGCGACTTCACGCGCAAACTTACCCGGCGGGCAACCGAGACGTTTGCGAAAAGCGGTGCTGAAGGCGCTGGCGGATTCATAGCCAATTTCATCGGCGATCCGATCCAGGGATTTTACACCACGCATGAGCGCATCCTTTGCGATCGCCATGCGCCAACGTGCCAAATATTCGATTGGCGCACATCCCAAGACCTCCCCGAACCGTGCGGCGAAACCCGACCGTGACATGCCGGCCATCCTTGCGAGATCGGCAACGGTCCACCCCGCACGAACGTCGGCATGGATCGCTTGCAGCACTCGGGCGAGAGCTGGGTCCCGCATGCCGCTGAGGAGACCTGGAGGCATCGCCCGATTGCCGATGCTGCGCCAGCGAAGGGCCTCGACCAGCAGCGCTTCGAGCATGCGACGGACAATCAGCTCCTTGCCCGGATAATCGGTCGCACATTCCTCGGCGAGCAGGTCGATGAGACGGCCGAGCCGTGTCGTCCGTCCCTCCGAAGCCGGGATGTGAATGAGGCCGGGCAACAATGCCAGCAGGAGCGGTGCATTCACGCGCTCGAATGCGAAGGTGCCGCCCAGGGCAACAAGGTCGGGTGCGCCTTCCGGTTCGCCATGCCGGATCGCTTCGTTTCGCGGCTCCACCGGAATGCAGTCGATATCCGGTTCGCTGGACAAGGAGAATGCAGGCGTCGTCGGAAGGAGTACGAAATCGCCCTGTGCAAGCCGGAGCGGCTCTTCGCCATCGAATCTCAACCAGGCCTGCCCTTCCAATAGGATTGTGAACCCGGGCGCGTCATGAGCCCGATAGCTCACGCCCCAGCGGCCGCGCGCAGTGATCGGCTTGGAGATGGCGGCAGTCGGCCGGAGCAGGCCTATGATGTCGCTGAGCGGATCCATTCTGGACGATTGATAAATATTTTTGGATATTGAATTATATATCGTCTAAATCGGCTTGTCTATCTTGGGGCGTCAAATGCAAGGAGATAGGCACTATGGACAAGACGATCCTCATCACCGGCACCTCCTCGGGCTACGGCAAAGCGACTGCCGAGCATTTCCTGCAGAATGGCTGGCACGTCATCGCTGCGATGAGACGCCCCGACCCGACCCTTCTTGGCGGTCAATCCGAGCGGCTGCGCGTATTGCCGCTGGATGTCACCGATGAACGGAGCATCGCTGCGCTGGTGGACGCTGCGGGCCCGATCGATGTACTCGTGAACAATGCCGGCGTGGGCGGTGTGGGCGCGTTCGAAGCCATGCCGATGTCGCTGATCCGCCAGCTCATCGAGACCAACACGATCGGTGTCATGGCCATGTGCCGGGCACTCATCCCGCAAATGCGTGCACGTCGTGCGGGTACCATCGTCAACGTGACATCGAGCGTAACGCTCGGCGAGTTTCCGCTCGCTGCCGCCTACACCGCGTCCAAGCAGGCAGTCGAAGGGTTCTCGGGCTCGCTCGCTCATGAGCTCGGTCATTTCGGGGTGCAGGTCAAGCTCGTCGAGCCCGGCTATGCTCCGACCACCCGGTTCGGCACCAATGCCATCGTGCCGGTCGAAGATTTGCTCCCCGGGGACTATGCCGAGTTTGCGCGGCCAATTCTCGAGGCCTTCGCGAAGCCGGCCATGACCACGCGGGAGAGTGACGTTGCGCAGGCTGTGTGGGCCGCTGTCCACGACACCTCCGGCCGGCTCCGTTTCCCCGCCGGGGCGGATGCCGTAGCTCTGGCGCAAGCGGGCTGACTGGGTTTCGCCCCAGACTTTGGGCGGGAACGCGACGAGCGCCTGCCTTCTCGATGTTGCCTGTATGTGGGGCGACGCTCCGGGCCGTTGAAGGGGCAGGCCGCATCCCACGATGCCGCTATGCCCCTTTCTTATAAGTTCATAAACATTAGTGTTGACTAATCAATTAGCATTTGCTAATGGGTTTTCATGACAGAGACAATCGCCATCGACACCGTCATGCGCGCCCTCGCGGACCCCACGAGGCGCGCCGTGTTCGAGCGGATCGTCGGATGCGACGAGATCACCGTTGCCGAACTGACGCAGGGAAGCGGCGTCACGCAGGGCGCGGTTTCTCAGCATCTCAAGGCGTTGAAACAGGCGGGGCTCGTCGCCGAACGTCCGGAGGGGCGGAAGGTCTATTACCGGGCCGAACCCGGCGGCCTCGAGCCGCTGGCCGACTGGATGAGCCATTACAGCCTGTTCTGGCGCCAGCGCTTCGCCAATCTCAGAACCCTCTTGAAGGAGATCGATCCGTGAATGATTCAGCCTTGAAGCCGGATACGCAGGCAATCGTGGTCGACGAGATCTTCCCGCATGCTCCGGAGATCATCTGGAAAGCGCTGACCTCGGGCGATCTCATCGCCCGCTGGATGATGGCGCCTGCCGATTTCGCTGCGGTGGAAGGACAGCGTTTCACCTTTCGCACCACGCCCGCCGGCGCCTGGGACGGCGTCATCCATTGCAGGGTGCTGGACGTGAAGCCAAACGAGCGTCTCGCCTATGCCTGGCAGGGCGGCGACGAGAGCAATGCGGGCTATGGATCGCGTCTCGATACGGTGGTGACCTGGACGCTGGAGGCCGCCAAAGGCGGGACGCGGGTTCGCCTCGTCCATGCCGGCTTCGTGATGCCCAGGAACGAGACGGCTTTCAGGAATATGGGCGAGGGTTGGAAGAAGGTCCTGCGCAACCTCGGCAACGTCGTGGCCGGCAGCAAGGACTGAGGCGAGGAGGACGAGATGAGCAAGGCCTATACCGGCGGATGCGCCTGCGGTGCGATCCGCTACGAGATCACTGCCGAGCCGGTGTTCAGCAATGATTGCCAGTGCCGCGACTGCCAGCGCGAAAGTGGCACGGGGCATCAGTCCCACCTGACCTTCCCGCGGCAGAATGTGGCTCTTACGGGGGAAGGGCGGCCCTGGGAGATGGTCGCCGACAGCGGCGTCAGGAAGACCCGCTATTTCTGTCCCACCTGCGGATCGCCGGTCTATCTGACCTTCTCGTCCATGCCGCAATTTTTCGCCGTCCGTGCCACGAGCCTCGACGAGCCGGGCCGCTACAAGCCACAGGCGGTGACCTATGCCAGCGGGGGTTATGCCTGGGACCACCTCGATCCAGATTTGCCGAAATTCGAGAAAATGCCGCCGCGGTGAGGAAACTGGCCGCCTAGCGCCAGGGTGGCGGCCATTAGCCGCCTGACGACCGAATACAATGCGGTTGACCATAGTTCTCTTTTTGTTCTAGTTACGGGTAGTGCCGGTCGAGAACGCGAGGTCATCATGCAGTTGGCGTTTGACTTCTATGGCGAGCTTCCGCGCGGGCCTTTACGAAGCGAAAGACTGTTCTTCGCGGTGTTTCCCGGCGTGGAGGATGCGCTTCGGATCGAACGGTTCAGACAGGATTTTCTCAAGGCGAACCCTCTCGGCGGCAGCATGTTGCGGCCGGACCGCTTCCACGTCTCACTCCACCATGTCGGCGACTTCAAGCGCCTCAAGTCACCGCGTACCTATGCGGCGGAACTGGCCGGCGATCTCGTGCAATTGCCTGCTTTCGAGATAACACTGCATGCCATCAAGAGTTTTGGTGCGTTCCCGAAGCCGGGCAGGGCGCTACGCTACCCCCTTGTCCTACTCGGCGAGGGCGCGGGCCTGTTAGAGCTCCATGAGACATTAGGCGCAGCCATGACCAAGTTCGGTATACGTGCCTTACCGGATTTCACGCCCCATCTGACCTTGTCCTATGGCGAGAGGCCAATATCGGAACAGCGGATCGACCCAATCCCCCTTCAGATCGAAGGTTTTTGCCTGGTTCACAGCAGGTTGGGCAAGACGGAATACCGGATCATCAAGCGCTGGCCCCTGAGCGAACCCAAGCCGCTGCTGCATTAACCCAAGGAACCCTGATGCCGCCCGTCATTGTCGATCCCGCCAAGGTCCGTGAATTCGCCGATGCCGAGAGCTTCTACACCTGGCTCCGCGACCATCACGACAGCCAAAGCGAAGTCTGGATCAAGATCCACAAGGCGGGTTCGGGCCTCGCCTCGATCACGCCCAAGCAGGCGATCGACGTCGTGCTATGCTGGGGCTGGATCGATGCGGTGCGCAAGAGCTTCGATGAGCGCAGCTTCCTGCAACGCTACACGCCGCGCGGGCGCAAGAGTATCTGGAGCCGGATCAATGTCGACAATGTTGCCCGGCTGGTCGCCGAAGGGCGCATGACCGAACACGGGTTGAAGCAGGTGGAGGCGGCCAAGGCGGACGGCCGCTGGGATCGGGCCTATGAGAGCGGCAAGGACCTGAAGATTCCGGACGATCTCCAGGCTGCGATCGAGGCCGAGCCGGAAGCGCTGCAGATGCTGGCAATGCTCAGCGCACAGAACCGCTTCGCATTGGCCTTTCGCATGCACAACACCAAGACCGAGGCAGGGCGGAAGAAGAAGATCGAGGCCTTCGTCGCCATGCTCAAACGCGGCGAGACGATCTATCCGCAATCGAGGAAATGAGGCGGCGGCACCTCTGCGCACATCGCCGCGGTTCAGAAGAACTCGTCCAGCAGAAGATAGAAGGCCATGCGCTCCGGATCCGGCACGATGCCGTAGCGGGCGAGAAAACGCTCGACCTGGGTTGACCCGAAGTGATCGCCGATGCTGCGCGTCGCGAGCGCCAGGTCCTGGTGGCGATCGGCGAGCCCAGCCCGGGCACAATCGATGAAGCCGGAAAAGACGTCCTTGTCCGCCAGCAGGTTCTCCAGCGTCGCATCGCCATGCGTGACGACAAGGTCTTCCTGGCGCGGTCGCAGGGGCGACAGTTCGGCGAAGACATCGGCTGCGGTCTGGCCGGCGCGCTCCTCATCGAAATCCTCCTCGTCGACGAGGCCAGCCTTGAGCCGGGCTTCGGCCAAGGCGATGCGGCTGTCGGCGCGGTGGTCGAACGGACAACCGGTCCTGTCGATAGCATGCAGATGCCGCAGGGCGTCGGCGGCGATGTCGACCACCCGTTCCGGGGCAAGACCGGCCTGAGACGACAGGATCGTGCCTGAAATGGCACTCATTAGCAGCCAGTGTCGGCCGTCATGCCGGGTCTCCGCCAGGCGTTTCGGGCATGGGATGCCGCGGGCGCCCAGCCAGTCCAGGCGCGGTCCTTCATCCGGCAATTCAGCGAGCGGTGACAGTTCCTCGGTCTTGACGAACAGATCCGGTCTGTCCGGCGCTTCGAGGCGAAAGACGCCTGCACCGGAGGCTCCGATCGACTGGGCCTTCCAACCATAGCCTGCCAGATCGCGGCGCCAGTCGGCGGGCAGGTTCAGCGCTGATTCCATTGACGGTATCGTCCAGGTTCCATCAGGCGCCGGCAAGCCGGCTCTTGTCACTCTGGCCCGATTCCCTGGACGGAAAGAAGGCGGCCCGATGCGAACTCAAGCGGGCAGTGCCTCGGCGACGACGCCATTTTCGGCAGCCACCACGCCGCCTCGCAGCACGAGCTTGCGGGGCGGGCGATTGATCACGGCTTCCTCGACACTCGGCGTGTCGATGACGACGAGATCGGCCGGCGCGCCGGGCACCAGGCCATAGCCAGTGATGCCGAGCGCCCTGGCTGGTTCGACGGTGGCAAGATCGAGTGCCAGGCGCAAATCGTCATTGGCATAGAATTCCTGCCTGGAAGCGACGATGGCGGCACGATCGAGCATGTCGCCATTGCCGAAGGGCGACCAGCAGTCGCGAATATTGTCGGACGCGGCGAAGAGGGTGACACCATGGCGGCGCAGCGCCTTTACCGGCGGCACCGGCACGGCGGCCGGGCTCGATGTCATGATCGCCACGCCGGCTCGGGCCAGGGCGTCTGCCGTGCTGGCGAAGCTCTCGGGAGACTGGTCGCCAAGGGAAAAAGCGTGGCTCACCACAACGCGCCCCTGCAGGCCGAGGGCTTCGGCGCGGCTGGCGATGTCGCGCAACTCGGCGCCGCCGGTTTCGCCGCCATCGTGCAGGTGGATGTCGATACCCTTGCCGTGTTTTTCGGCGAGGGCGAAGACGATGTCGAGCTGGCCCGGGATGTCATGGTCGAAGCCCTCGGGATCGAGCCCACCGATCAGGTCCGCACCGGCGGCGAGGGCAGCATCGAGCAGCTCGGCTGCGCCGGGCTCGCTCACGACACCGCTCTGGGGAAAGGCGACGATCTCGATGTCGGCCCAAGGCCTCCAGCGTTCCCGAACGGCGAGCAGGGCCTCCAGATTGGCGAGCTTCACGTCATTGTCGATATCGACATGGCTGCGCACCCGAGTGGTACCGTTGGCGACGAGGCGGCGCAGGAGATTGGTGGCGCGGGCCTCGACGGGCAGGGGCACGGCATGGCGGGCGACACGCTCGGCGGCGATGCGCTCGCGCACGCTTTCCCCCGGCACATGCGGCACCAGCGGTGCGCCCATATGGGTCTTGTCGAGGTGGATATGGCCGTCGATGAAGGCCGGAAGCAGCAGGGCGCCGGCAAGATCGCGCCGATCCAGATCGGCGGGCGGAAGCCCGGGCGCGGTGATCGAGGCAATCAGGCCGTCGACGATATGGACATCCGCCCGGCGTCCGTCGGGCAGGGTGGCATTGGCAAGCAGCATCAGATGAGTCCGAGACGTTTGGCGGCAACGTAGTTGTAGAGCGGATCGCGATAAAGCTTGAATTCCTCGGAGGCCGAGAAGGTGAGGCTGAGATCGTGCTCGTCGTCATGCCTGACGGCCTCGGCAAAGATCTCCGGCCAATCCGGCACTTTCTGTCGACGCCATTCTTCCACCTGCTCGGCCGCCGGAATGTCGGGAAAGCCGATCTTGGGAATGAGCGAGGCGATGGCCTGCCAGAAGCGCCGCATCGGCACGGCCCGATCGGGCGAACGCGGCGCCATCATGCGCAGCCAATGGGTGCCGGTGAGGGCATGCAGGAGAGAAAAGTCTCCCGTCGCGGCAAAGAGCGCCAGTGACAGCCGGGCGAAACGGTCCATGGTATCGGGGCCGATGGCCAGCATGTCGTGGATGGGCGCGAATTCCGGCTTGGCCGCGACCGCGCGCATATTGTGCCAGAGCAGGTCGCATTCGGTGACGATATGGCGGAAGGAGGCAGGCCCATACATATAGGCCAGCACGCCGAGCGGATCGTCTGTCGAAGCTGCCGCGCCTTGGCCGGTACCAAGATCGAGATAGGTCGCCGCCCAATAGGCGAGCGCAATGGCGGTTTCCTCGTCATTGTCCGTCCAGGTCGCATAGGCCATGCGCATGAAGGCATGCATGGCGCTGGCGGCAAAGCCGTCGAACAGGAGCGGCAGATAGAGCCTGGCGGTCGGCGTGGCGCCGAGCCGCCCGACTTCCGCCTGGAAGAAGGTGCGGTAATCGCCTTCCCGTTCGCGGTCACCGAGAAAGTCGCGCCAGTTCTCGCGGCTGATCGCCCCCTTGGGCTCCGGCACGGGAACGAGGCCGTTCTGGACACGGTAGATTTCGCAGAACTCTTCCAGCCTCCGGTCGTCAGCGCCCATGCGCTGCATGGCGACCAGGATCATCGGCAGGTGGTTGGCGAGCATATAGGGAAATTCGGCACTCCATTGCTGTGACCAGCCGATGGAGCGCGCGAGCGCATCGCCCTTGCTGCCCGCTTCTCGTGGTGCCGACATCGAACCCTCCCCATCCGGTCCTGGTTTGCTGGCGCGGCGAAGCTCTTCGTTCCTTCCGGCCACAGTGGTGAAACTACTCCGTCCGTGCGGGGCAGAAAAGGGCCACCCGCAACAAACCAAACAAAATTATGTAATAATTTGTTCGATATTGCGAGGATGCAGGGCTTGCCTTTTGTTAAGTTGCAAAAAAATGTTTGAGTGTGCTCGAATTTCTCACATTCTGATTGCGCGTAAAAAATGCAATGATAGCCTCCCGGTTGCGAGGGTGTAACGGAGGGGACCCACGATGAACATGACGGCAAAATGCCGCTCACTCATGCTGGCAGGATTCCTGGTGTTTGCGGGAGCGGCGCAGGCCCAGGAGCGTTTCGACGGCGTCACGCTCAGCCTGGCATCGCAGAACGACCAGTTCGCGGTGATCTTGGCCGCGATGGCGCCGGATTTCGAGAAGGCGACCGGCGCCAAGGTCAATGTCGAGATCCTGAGCTATCCCGAACTCTTGACCAAGATCACGGCCGACTATGTCGGCCATACCAAGGGCTACGACATCGCCACCACCGATATCGTCTGGTCGGGGCAGTTCGCGGAAGCCGGCTACACCGTCGACCTGACCGACTGGATCAAGCGCGATGCCGCCGAGATCAAGGTGGACGACATCTATCCCAGCCTGATGCAGGGACTGGGCGGCTACAAGGGCAAGCAGGTCGCCTTTCCCTTCGCGGGCTATGCCAATGTGCTGGCTTATCGCAAGGACCTCTACGAGGCCGCCGGCCTGAAGCCGCCCGCGACCATGGAAGACTACATCGCCGATGCCATCAAGCTGACCGACCCGGCCAAGAAGACCTATGGTTTCGTGGCCAATGGCCAGAAGGGGCCGGCCGTGGCGCAGGACTGGATGCAATATAATTTCCAGCTCGGCGGTTCGATCCTTGGTTCCGACGGCAAGCCGACGCTCAATTCGGCGGCGAACGTCCAGAGCGTGGTCGACTACAAAAAGCTGTTCGACAAGGCAGCTCCTCCCGGTGCGGCCGACTATGACTGGGGCGCGCGCGAGGAGAGCTTTCGCCAGGGCATGGCCGCCAACATGCAGACCTGGTCGATCGGCGCCGCCGGCTACGACAATCCGGAAATTTCCAAGGTCGTCGGCAAGGTCGGCATCATGCTGACCCCGGCCCGCGCCGGCAAGCAACCGGAATATGGCATCGGCGGCTGGGGGCTCGGCATCAACGCCGATATCGACAAGCGCAAGCAGGAGGCGGCCTGGGCCTTCATCAAATGGATCACCAGTCCGGCGGTGCACAAGGAGTTCAATCTGCGCGGTGCCGGCAGCTATCTGCGCAAGAGCGAGATGACGGACAAGGATCTCCTGGCGAAGTTCCCGTTCCTCCCCGTGCTGGCGACCTCCTTCGAGCATGGCAATGTCGATTTCAGGCCGCGCATTCCGCAATATCCGGAATTGCAGGACCTGATTGGCTCAGCCGTCAACGGTGTGCTGGTCGGCAATGCCGATCCCAAGGCGGCGCTGGACGAGGCGCAGGCCCAGGCTGAAAAGCTGTTCTGAGAGAGGCGAGGCGTCCTGGGATCGCAGGCGTCCTCGCCTGCATCTTCCCATCCTGCGAGCGCTGTGGCGCAAAGAGCAGGCGAGGACGTCTGCGGTCCCAGGAAAACCTTCTGCTGGCCCGATGCAAGCATAGTTGCGCGGCCCTTGTGGCTGCGCGACCATGCCGGCCTATCCATTCGCCGCCGATTCCGGAGAGTTCGAACTTGGAAAGTCACTCATCGCGCCTCGCCGGAAGCGCCGTCGCGGCCAAGGCGAGGCCCCGGCGCCTGTCCTATGCGCGCAAGCGCCAGCTCTTCCTGATCCTGCTGGCGGCTCCCGCCATACTCTATGTGCTGGCAATCGCCGTCTGGCCGATGGCTCAGGGGATTTTCTACTCCTTCGAGGAATACAGCTTGGTCCGCCCGGCGGGCCGCCATTTCGTCGGGCTCGACAATTACGTCGCCCTGTGGAGCGACAAGACCGCCCGCCAGGCGCTGATCAACACCTTCATCTTCACCATCGGCGCCGTCTCCATCGAGTTCGTCTTCGGCCTCGGCATCGCCTTGCTGCTCTGGCGCGACGACTTGTTCAATCGCATCGCCCTCGGCCTGTTGCTGATCCCTGCGACGGTGACGCCCCTGGTCGTCGGGCTGATCTTCAAGGCCATGCTCAATGCCGACTATGGCGTGCTCGGCTATTTCCTGGCCGAAGCCGGCATTTCAGGGCCACGAGGCCTGCTCGCCGATCCACTGCTCGCCTTGCCGACCCTGATCGCCGTCGATGTCTGGGAATGGACGCCGCTGATGGCGCTGATCCTGCTGGCTGGGCTGAAGTCCCTGCCGACCGATATTCTCGAGGCGGCACAGGTCGACGGCGCCACCAGCGCGCAACGCTTCGCCCTGATCATCCTGCCGCTCCTATTGCCGGCCGCCTTCCTGGCCCTGGTGCTGAGGATGATGGATGCCTTCCGCGTCTTCGACATCATCTACGTCAGCACCAGCGGCGGGCCCGGCGATGCCACCACCACGCTGATGATCCATGGGGTCAAGCAGGGGCTGGAGTTCTTCAATATCGGCCGGGCATCGGCCGTGAGCAATCTGATCACCATCTGCATCGGCGTGATGGCGGCGCTTTTCATCTTCGTGGTCAGGCCGGCGAGGAACCGCAATGCTTAGAACCGCCGCCGACAGGGGATTGTGGGCACGGCGCGCAGCCCTGATCGTCATCCTCGTCATCGCTCTTTTTCCAATCCTGTGGCTGTTTTCGACGGCCTACAAGCCGGCGAGGGACATCTTCACCACGCCGCCGCAGCTCTTCTTCGAGCCGACCTTCGCGAATTTCGAGAATGTATTCCGGCTTTTCGACCTGTGGTCCCTGGTGAAATCGAGCCTGATCATCTCGATCGGCTCGACGCTGCTGTCGCTGCTCCTCGGCGTTCCCGCCGGTTACGCCCTTGCCCGCTCCAAGAATCCGAAGGCCGTGTGGCTCGCCTATTTCTTCCTGGCCATCCGCACCGTGCCGCCGGTGGCGACGCTGATTCCCTTCTATCTGATGATGCGCGACATCGGCCTGCTCGGCACCTGGTGGGCGGTGATCCTGCTCAACACAGCCCTGAACAGCGCCTTCGTGGTGTGGATGATGTTCTCCTATTTCCGCGCCTCGCCGGTGTCGATCGAGGAGGCCGCCCTGACCGACGGCAGCAATGACTGGAACACGTTCCTGTTCACGGCCCTGCCGTCCGTGGTGCCCGGCATCATCGCCAGCGCTATCTTCTGCATCATGTTTTCCTGGAACGACTTCCTCTATTCGATGTTCCTGACGCGGGCCGACAGCAAGCCGATCTCGGTGGCGCTGCTCTCGGCCTATGGCACCAAGGACATTTCCTGGGGCACGCTCGGCGCGCTGGCGCACTTCTCCACCCTTCCCATCGTCTTGATGATGATCCTGCTCAATCGCTATTTCGTGCAGGGCCTGACCAAGTCGGCCCATTAAAGGTTCCATCATGGCCGCGATCAGCTTTTCAAAGGTCAGCAAAGCCTATGCCGATGGGCACCTGGCCGTGAACAAACTCGATCTCGACATCGCCGATGGCGAGTTCCTGGTGCTGGTCGGCCCCTCCGGCTGCGGCAAGTCCACGGCCCTGCGCATGATCGCGGGCTTGGAGACCATTACCGGCGGCACGCTCTCGATCGGCGCGGAGGTTGCCAACGACCTGTCGCCGCGCGAACGCAACGTGGCGATGATCTTCCAGAGCTATGCGCTCTATCCGCATCTTTCCGTCGCCGACAATGTCGGCTTTGCCCTCAAGGTGCGCGGCGAGAAACGCGAGGTGATCGCGGAGAAGGTCAAGGCTGCCGCCGAGATGCTCGAGCTGGACAAGCTGCTCACCCGCCGTCCCGGGCAGTTGTCGGGTGGCCAACGCCAGCGCGTCGCCATGGGGCGGGCGATCGTGCGCGAGCCAGCCGCCTTCCTGATGGACGAGCCGCTGTCCAATCTTGATGCCCGACTGCGGGGCCAGATGCGCGCCGAGATCGCCCGCCTGCAGCGGGCGAGCGGGGTGACCACGGTTTATGTGACGCACGACCAGGTCGAGGCGATGACCATGGGCGATCGCGTGGCCGTGATGAATGGCGGCGTGCTGCAGCAATTGGCGCCGCCTCGCGAGCTCTACGATCGGCCGGTCAACCTGTTCGTCGCCACCTTCATCGGCGCGCCGCCGATCAATTTGCTGCCCGGCCGGTTGCGCCGGGGCGGGCAGGGGATGGAAGTCGCCCTGCCGGGCCTCGTCCTGCCATTGCCGGCCGCTTTCGTGCAGGAAAGATCCGCCCTCGGGGCGCAGGGCGACCGCGAGGTGATCGTCGGCATTCGCCCCGAGAACCTGTTCCTCACCGAAGGCGATGCCGATGCGCTTTCCGCCCGCGTCGCCTTTCAGGAGGATCTGGGCGCGAGCCTGCTTGTCCATGTCGATCTCGTCGATCCCGCAGCGAATGCCCAGCAGAAGCGGGCAGGGCTGGACGAATTGGACGAAGGCGCCCCGGCTGTAATCTCCACCCGCATGCGCATCAGCGCGCCCGTCAGCGCGAGGCGCAAGGCCGGCGATACCGTCAAAATCGGGATCCAGGTCGACAGCCTGCATTTCTTCGATCCGACAAGCCAGCTGGCGATACGCTGAAGGCATCGGGAGCCATCTTCGTACGGTGCTCGCGCTTGGCGGCTTTCCCAACCATGCCTATCTATGATTAAAGGCGTCATCGCGAGGCGCCGATGCATTGTTCGGCCTCCGGCTTCATTGACAGGACTTCTCCTTTGTTCACAGGCATCATTCAGGGCGTCGCCGATATCGACGCCGTCAAGGATCATGACGGCTTGCGCACCTTCACGCTGCGCTTTCCCGAGGGCTTCAGCGAAGGTCTCGCCATCGGCGCCAGCGTCTCGGTGGACGGCGTCTGCCTGACCGTAACCGAGTTGGTCTCGGCGCAGACGGCGACCTTCGACGTCATGCTGCAGAGCCTGAAGATCACCACCCTGGCCGACTATGTCGCCGGCGATCGCGTGAATGTCGAGCGGGCCGCCAAGGATGGCGCCGAGATCGGCGGCCATCCGATTTCGGGCCATGTCGATTTCTCCACCGCCATCGACTCCGTCGGCACTTCGGAAGGCAACAAGGTCATCCGCATCGCCATCCCGCCGGATTTCGCGCGCTACGTCTTCGCCAAGGGTTATATCGCCATCAACGGCGCCAGCCTGACGGTGTCCGAGGTCGACAAGAAGGAAGGCTGGTTCGAAGTCTGGCTCATCCCTGAAACCCGGCGCATGACCGTGTTCGAGGACAAGCGGGCCGGCGACCGGCTCAATATCGAGATCGAGCGCGACACCCAGGTGGTCGTCGATACCGTGCGCGACGCCGTACAGGAGAGCCTGGGACGCCTGCAGCCGGTGCTGGAGGCCCTGCTGGCGGAAAAGGGGCTCAATCTCGAGGATTTCGTGCAGGTGCCCCGCCAGATCGGCAAGAGTTGACGCCCCTGGGACCGCCGGCTTCCAGCCGGCTCTTCCTTGCCAACCAGCGATGCGCTTCCAGGAGCCGGCTGGAAGCCGGCGGTCCCAGGATGTCAGGCTTCCTCAGCAGACATCACCCCATGCCCAGCACTATCGCGCCCCCCGTCATGCCGGCGCCCGCGGCGGAGAGCAGCAGCTTTTCGCCCGCCCTGAAGGGCGCTGCTTGGTTCGCAAGCGAGAGCGACAGGACAATCGTGGCCGCAGAGGAATTGCCGTAGTCCTCAATGCTGCGCACAGTCTTGGCCGCATCGAGCCCGAGTTCGGCCGAGACCGCATCGAAGATGCGTGCATTGGCCTGATGGGGCACGAAACGGTCTATGTCTGCGGCTGTCAACCCAGCCTGGGTCATGGCCTTCACGGCGCAATCGCTCATCATGCGCACGGCCTGCGAGAACACCGCTCTGCCGTCGCGCATGGTCATCAGGAAGTCCTGGGCAGCAATTTCCGGCGCGAAGGGGCGATTGCTGCCGCCAGCCGGAATGGAAATCAGGTCGTATTGGCTGCCATCGGAGGCAAGGTCGACACCGAGGAGGCCGGTCTCCTCGGCGCGGGAGGGGCCGAGCAGGAGGGCGCCCGCGGCATCGGCGAACACCACGGCGCTGGCGCGCTCATGAGGATTGATGCGCCGGCTGAGGATGTTGGCGGCTACCACCAGCACGGCCTTTTCCCGGGTGCGCACGAAGCCGTCCGCCAAAGTGAGGGCGTAGAGGAAGCCCGAGCAGGCGCCGGCGAGGTCGACGGCTCCCGCTTTCGGCAACCCTAGCCGGTGTGCCAGCAGAGGCGCCGAGGGCGGCAGCAGATGATCGGGCGTCGAGGTTGCGAGCAGGACCAGCCCCACCTGGTCCGGCGCGATGCCGGCATCCGCCAGGGCTGCGGCTCCCGCTTCGGCCGCAAGCGCGCTCAGCGTGTCCCCGGGGCCGGCCCAGTGGCGATGGCGGATACCGGTCCGCCGCTCGATCCAGCCGTCTTCGAGACCCAGTCTCGCCTCGATCTCGGCATTGCCGACCCGGCGTTCCGGCACGCAATGGCCGAAGCCGAGCACGCGGCTCGAATGGCAGCGGGTCATCGGCCCGCGCCGGTGACCAGGTCCACCGCCTCGTCGATGGTCGCATAGGCTCGGTCGAGATCACCAGGCGTGACGCAATAGGGCGTCATCAGATAGATCACATTGCCGAGCGGGCGGATCAGCAGGCCGCGAGCCTTGAAGAAGGCGCGCAGTCGCGGACCGGCATCGGAAAGATAGCCTCCCGAAGGCACGGCGATCTCCATCACCGCGATGGTGCCGCATTGGCGGATATCGGCGAAGCGGGGATCGCTGCGGAAACGGTCCAGGCGACGGCTGTGTCCAGCGGCCAGCGCCGCGATACGCTCGGTGACCGGCTCCATCCGCCAGATCTCGAGATTGGCGCAAGCCGCCGCGCAGGCGATGGGATTGGCGGTATAGGAACTGGAGTGGAAGAAGGTGCGGCTGCGGTCATCCGACAGATGCGCCTCGAAGATCTCCGCCGTGCACAGGGTTGCCGCGAGCGGCACGGCGCCGCCGGTGAGTCCCTTGGACAGGCACATTATGTCGGGCGTGATACCGGCTTGCTGACAGGCGAAGAGCGAGCCGGTGCGGCCCCAACCGGTCATCACCTCGTCGGCGATCAGGAGGACGCCATGGGCCTCGGCGATCCGCTTCACTTCGGTGAGAATCCAGGGGGCATAGATGCGCATGCCGCCAGCACCCAGTACCAGGGGCTCGATCAGCAGGGCGGCGATATCGCCGCGTCGGCAGAGGCGTTCGAAGGCATCGAGCGTGCGCTGTTCCTGCCCGGCGGCGGGAAAGGGCAGGCTGTCGACCGAGAACAGCAAGGGTCCATAGGCCGCATTGAAGACGCCACGTTCCCCGGCCGACATCGTGCCGATGGTGTCGCCGTGATAACTATGCTCCATCACCACGATGCGCGAGCGTGGCGTGCCGCGATTGTGGAAGAAGCCGAGCGCCATCTTCAGGGCGACCTCGACCGCGGTCGAGCCGCTGTCGGAATAGAAGACATGGGCGAGACCCGATGGTGCGATCTCGACCAGGCCCCTGGCGAGCGTCTCGGCCGGCTCATGGGTGTAGTCGGCGAAGATGATCTGGTCGAAGCGTTCGCTGGCATCCCGGATCGCCTGCATGATGGCGGGATGCCGGTGGCCATGGGTGATCACCCACCAGGAGGAGATCGCATCGAGCACGGCCTGCCCGTCCTCCTCATAGAGGAAGGCACCTTCCGTGCGGGCGATCCGGCGCGTCACCGGATCGAGCTGATGCTGGGTAAAGGGGTGCCAGACCGGCGACGGCAGGGATTTCAGCATGAGGCAAGCCCTTGCTTGATAATGGATAGGTCGATCCAGTTCCGGAAGCCGGCATGCAAATCGTCGGCGATCAGGGGATCGAGCTTTGGCAGCCGGCCGAGGCTCCTGACATCGCCGAGTTCGGTGATGACACCCTGGGTGTCCGCCTGCTCGTCGCCGATGAAGACGACGCCGAGGATGGGAATGCCCCGGCGGCGCATAGCTTCGAGCGAGAGCAGCGTGTGGTTGATGGTGCCCAGGCCCGTGCGGGCACAGAGGATCGCCGGATGGCGCCAGCGCGCTAACACGTCGGCGAACACGGTCCGGCGCGTCAGGGGAACCAGCAGTCCGCCAGCCCCCTCGATGACGAGAGGTCCGGAGACCAGCGGCGGCTCCAGCGTGTCGGGATCGAGTTCCACCCCGTCGATGGCTGCCGAAAAATGCGGCGAGGCCGGCGTGGCGAGGCGGTAGGCTTCGGGCAGGATGCGGTCCTGCGGCAACCTGCCCAGGCGTCGTACCGTCTCGCTGTCGGTTTCCTCGTCGAGGCCCGATTGCACCGGTTTCCAGTAGCTCGCCTCGAGGGCATGGGCGAGGGCCGCCGAGAACACCGTCTTGCCGATGCCGGTATCCGTGCCGGTGACCACGATACGTGGATGGGCCTCCCTAATCATGATGCAGCCCCTGGGACCGCGGACGTCCCGTCCGCCTCTTCCTCTCTCCAAGGCGCTGTGTTTCCAAGAGTGGACGAGGACGTCCGCGGTCCCAGGACCTTCGTTTCATCGATCCTCCTCCGCCATTACCATGGCGAGCCGTTCGACCATTTGCGTGATGACTTCCTCGTCGACATTGGGCGTGATGGAAATACGCAGGCGCGCCGTGCCGGCCGGAACCGTCGGCGGGCGGATGGCCCGGATATCGAAACCGGCCCCCTGCATCCGCTCGGCGATGGCGAGGCAGCGCTCATTGTCGCCGATGACGACAGGCAGGATCTGCGAGCCGCTGGTCGCGATGCCGAGCCGCTCGACCACGAGTCTGTTGGCAAAATCGATCAGCGACAATTCCCGGCTGCGCCGCTCCGGCTCGTCCGCCAGTGCGTGGAGTGCCTCCCGCACCAGCACGGCCTGGAGGGGCGAGGGAGCGGTGGCATAGATGAAGGGGGCGGCATGGTTGACCAGGACGTCACAGAGCACGGCGCTGGCGCCGATGAGCGCGCCCGAGGAGCCCAGCGCCTTGCCGCAGGTGTGAAGCACCACGACATTGTCGCGCCCTTCCAAGGCGGCGGCAAAGCCGCGTCCGCCCAGGCCGTGAACGCCGGTGGCATGGGCCTCGTCGACATAGAGGAAGCCGTCATGCGCATCGGCCAGTGCCATCAGCTCGGCCAGGGGCGCAATATCGCCATCCATGGAGTAGAGGCTTTCGACCGCGATCCAGGGATGGCCCCTGCCGCCGGCCGTCCGCCAGGCGCGGATCGCCTGTTCGAAGGCGGCAATGTCGTTGTGCGGTACGGCCACGGCCGCAGCGCGGCCGGCCGCGATGCCGGCATGGGCGCTGGCATGGATGAGGGCATCGTAGACGATGAGATCGCCGCGCTGGGGCAAGGTTGAGAGCGCGGCGAGATTGGCGGTGTAGCCGCCGTTGAAATAGAGCATGCGCGGTGAGCCGAAGAACGTGGCGGCTTCGGCCTCCAGTGCCTCGTGCTCGGGATGGTTGCCACGCAGCAGGCGCGAGCCGCCGGCGCCGGCGGGCACGCGACGATCGACGGCGGCGATGAGGGCTTTATGCAAACGGGATGACGACGCCAGCCCCAGATAGTCGTTGGAGCTGAAATCGATGCCGCTCAGCGGTGCCAGGACCCGGCGACGCCCCTTGCGTTCGAACTGGCCGAGCCTTGCCGCGTAGCGCGCCAGCCGGGGCCGTTCGCCCGGCGATGCGTCGCTCACGGCGTCTCCTCCATCGGCGCGGCCGTCAGGCCGAGACGGCGCATCAGGCTGCTGTCCTTGTCGTCGCCCGGATTGGCGGCAGTGAGCAGCGTTTCGCCGACGAAGATGGAATTGGCACCCGCGAAAAAGCACAGGGCCTGGGTCTCGTCGCTCATCGCCGTGCGTCCCGCGGTGAGGCGTACATGCGAGGCCGGCATCAGGATGCGGGCGAGCGCGATGATGCGGATGAACTCGATCGGATCGACCGGCGGGGCATCCGCCAGTCGGGTGCCGGGCACGGGGATGAGCATGTTGATCGGCACGCTTTCCGGCGCTTCCGGCAGGTTGGCGAGCGTCACCAGCATGTCGATGCGGTCATCGACCGCCTCGCCGAGGCCGAGAATGCCGCCGGAGCACACCTTGATGCCGGCCTCGCGCACATTGGCCAAAGTATCCAGCCGCTCGGCGAAGCTGCGGGTGGTGATCACCTGGGGGTAGTAACGCTCCGAGGTATCGATGTTGTGGTTGTAATAGTCGAGCCCGGCCTCGGCGAGCGTGCCGGCCTGCTGGGGCGACAGCATGCCGAGCGTCATGCAGGTCTCCATGCCGAGCGACTTCACGCCTTCGACCATGGCCACGAGCATGGCCATGTCGCGCTGCTTGGGGCTGCGCCAGGCCGCGCCCATGCAATAGCGCGTGGCGCCACCCGCCTTGGCCTGGCGCGCCTCCTCGATCACCCGCTGGACCTCCAGGAGCTTGGAAGCCTTCAGGCCGCTGTCATGATGGGCAGACTGGCTGCAATAGCCGCAATCCTCGGGGCACCCCCCTGTCTTGATGCTGAGCAGCTTGCTGAGCTGGATGCGGTTGGGATCGAAATGCCGGCGATGAACGGTCTGGGCGCGGAACAGCAGGTCGTTGAATGGCAGGTCATAGATCGCGCGCGCCTCGGCATGGTTCCAGGGCAGGGGGGCGGCGCGGTCCGTGCTCGAACCGTGGATACCGGGCGCGCGCTCCTGGTTCTGACTCGTCGACAGGTGATCGTGCATTTCGTCTCCTCGCATGACCGGTCGCGGATCCCTTCAGGAAGGGCGCGAGCGTGGGAAGGAGAGGCAGCCAAATGTCCAGCGCCTCAAAATTATAGATAAAATCTTGAATCTATCTATCTGGAATCATCATAAAGTTGCGAAGCGAGGATGCATCTGGTTTTATCATAGATAATCTATGGAGCTGCCATGGCCGAAACCGTTGCCGAGCGCATAGCGCGTACCCTGGCCGAGCGCATCGTGCGCGGGGAATTAGCGCCGGGAACGCCGCTCCGGCAGGACAGGATCGCGGCGGAGTTCGAGGCGAGCCATGTACCCGCCCGTGAGGCCTTCCAGCTGCTGCGCGCCCAGGGCCTGGCGGTCAACGAGCCGCGGCGCGGCATGCGGGTGGCGCCGCTCGATGGCAAAGCGGCGCAGGAAGTCGTCGAGATTCGGGCGAACCTGGAAGTGCTGGCGGTCAGCCATGCCATTCCCTGGCTGAATGCGACGAGTTTTGAACGGATGGAGCAGGCCCTTCAGGCCGGTGACCGGGCTGAGACCATCGAGGATTGGGAACTCGCTAACCGGGCCTTCCATCGCGAGATCGTGGCACCCTGCCGCATGCCCCGGCTGCTTGCCATGCTGGATGGGCTGCAACTCGCCAATTCGCGCATCATCTTCGCGGCGACGCGGACGGCGGGATGGCGCCCCGGCACCAGCCACGCCCACCGGCAGATTCTCGATGCCCTGCGACAGCGGGATGCCGGGCGCGCGGCCACCCTGCTGCAGTCGCATATCCGTGGGCTTGAGCAGGGAAAGAGCGGCGACTTTCCGACATCGCCGCCTTCCACTTCCTGGATCGGTTCAGGCCGGTGAACGACCGCTCGCACCAGGTCTCCAGGCGATGACACCCTCCGTGCGCGCCCGCACCGTCGGCGAAGCGAGGCATGACGCAACCGCCTCGTAACCGGGGAACCCCGGAAAGGGAGCGACCAGAGACGGAGGGCTGTGATTGGCGGGGCACAGGATGATGGCCTCCTCCTCGCCGGCGGTCGCCAGGTCCAGAATGGCATGAGACCGGGTCAGTACGAAGAGCGGGCTGGTGCCGGGAGGGCGCGCTCGCAGATAGGCACTTACTGCGTGCTGGGTCGGCTCGTCCAATCCCTGCTCGATCATGTCGATGACAAGAAAGGCGGGGCCTTCCTCTGCCAGGCCGATTGCCAGAGCGGTGAGAGCATCGGACATCCCGGCGCCGTGGTGGGCGAGTTGCGCGAGGATCGGCTCGACGCGATCGCGAAGAGCCGGATCGGCTGCCAAACCTTTCCGCAATGCGGCCGTGTCGGATACGCGCTCCAGGCCGAGAAAGGCGGCATTCGGCAAGGTTTCGGCCAGACGCAGTGCCAATCGGGTCTTGCCGCTGCCGAGAGGGCCGATGATGTAGGTCAGCAGCTTGATGTCCTGAATCGCGAAGCGTTCGCCACCCCAGGGCCAGGGCAGGTCGAAGGCAATGGCTGGTTCTCGGCCGGATGAAGAGTGCGGCATGAGATCCCCCGCTACTAACGCAGGCGTGTTGGCGTGGCCGCTTTGGAGGGCTTGCAGTGTCATCGCCGTGGCGGCAAGTCCCTTGAGGCGATCCTTGATGGCCGTCTGATGCGCCGCGAGCATCGCAACCCGTTCGCGGCTATCGCCCTTCAGCACCCGCGCAATCTCGGCAAGCGAGAAGCCGAGCCGGCGCAACGCGGCAATCTCACGCGCCTTGTCGATCTCCCCAGGCCCGTAGACGCGCCAGCCCGCGGCGGAGCGCGGCGGGGCAAGCAGGCCCTTGTCCTCATAGAGCCGCAGGGCCTTGGTCGAGACGCCCAGCCGCCTGGCGGCTTCGGACGGGCTGAGGAAACGCGCGGATGCCGGCATGAATCACCCCTCGATGGTTGACCATCCTCTTATCGAGGCGGCCCCAGGGGCAAGGTCAAGCGCGCAGGCTCTCCATCACGCCGCGTCGTTGTCCTCGACCTTGAGGATGATGGCATCCTTGGCATCGACGGCACGCCCGTCACTGGTGCGGATCTCGAGCTCGATGGCTTGCCCGGTCTCGCGTTCGACCAGGCGGGAATGCGGCTCGCCAGGCGCAAACAAATGGGCTTCTCCGAATTTGCGCAAGGCCACCATCACCGGGAAGAGATCCCGCCCCATCTCGGTGAGGTGATATTCCTGGTGCGCACCACCATCCGACGCCGGCGCGGATTTGAGAATGCCCCGGGCAATCAGCGTCTTCAGGCGCTCGGACAAGATGTTCTTGGCGATGCCGAGGCTCTTTTGAAACTCGCCGAAGCGCGTCAGCCCATCGAAGGCATCGCGCACGATCAGCAGCGACCACCAGTCGCCGATCACGTCGAGCGAGCGTGCGCTCGGACAATAATCCCCGGTGAGGCTCTTGCGCTTAACCATAACCCTGTTCGTCGTTCTTTGTCGGAAATTGGTTGCATCATAAAACTCTATCATTTACGAAGCAAATGGTTTCATTATTAAACCTATATTGCGATGGAGTTGTCATGCCTTCCGAAGTGGAGCTGGGATCCCCGCGTGCCGCGGAAGTTGAAATCACGGCCGGGCCATCTGCGACCCCCTTGTCGCGTACCTTGATCCTGTTGTTTGCCGTGGCGAGCGGCCTTGCTGTCGCCAATGCCTATTTTGCCCATCCCATGCTCGACGTGATGGCGGATGATCTTGGCCTGTCGCGAGCAACCGCCGGCCTGATCGTCGGCGCCACCCAGCTCGGCTATGGCATCGGCCTCGTCCTGCTGGTGCCGATCGGCGACCTGATCGAGCGGCGCAAGCTGGTCATCGCGCAATCGCTGCTCTCCGTCCTTGCTCTGGTCTCGATCGCCTTCGCCTCGAACGGCGCCATGCTGCTCGTCGCCATGGCGGTGATGGGGCTGCTGGCGGTGGTGACTCAGGCCTTCGTCGCCTATGCCGCCAGCCTGGCGCGGCCCTCCCAGCGCGGCGAAGTGGTGGGCATCGTCACCAGCGGCATCGTGCTCGGCATTTTGCTGGCGCGCACGGTGGCGGGTACGCTCACCGATCTTTCAGGCTGGCGCACGGTCTATCTCGCTTCGGCCGCGGCGACTCTCCTCATCGTGCTGGCACTCTGGCGCATGTTGCCGCAACAGCCTCGGCCGGCGAGCCGGTTGAGCTATCCCCAACTGATCGGCTCGGTCTTCACCTTGTTGGTCGAGGAGCCGGTGCTTCGGATCCGTGCCATTATCGCCATGCTGATCTTTGCCGACATCACCACGCTGCTGGCACCGCTGGTGATGCCCCTGAGTGCACCGCCCTTTTCCTTCTCGCACAGCGTGATCGGCCTGTTCGGCCTGGCCGGCGCGGCTGGCGCTCTCGGAGCGTCCCGGGCGGGACGCTGGACCGATCACGGCTACGGGCAGCGCGTGACCGGCATCGCACTCGGCCTGATGCTGCTTGCCTGGCTGCCGATCGGACTGTTGCCTTACTCGATCCTCTGGCTGGTCCTCGGCGTCCTCGTCATCGATTTCGGCCTCCAGGCCGTGCATGTCACCAATCAGGGCATGATCTATCGGGTCAGGCCGGAGGCGCAGAGCCGCCTGACCGCCGCCTATATGGTGTTCTATTCGATCGGTAGCGCCTTTGGCTCGTCGTCCTCGACCCTGGTCTATGCCTATGCCGGCTGGACCGGTGTCAGCCTGCTCGGCGCTGCCATCGCGGCGGTTACCCTGGTCTTCTGGGCGGCAACCCTGGGCGCAACACCCAAGGAAGCGACGCAGGCGATCGATGCTGCCGAATAATCGGGCGTGATCGGGAGCTCAGGTCGAATGGAGGCGCTTCAGCTTGCCGAGCAGGGAGGTCATTTCCCGCAGGGCTTGCAACTCGCCGCTGTCCTGGGCAACGGCGCAGCCCTTGTCCCAGACGGTGATCGCCGCCGATATATTACCTGCCTTGGCATGGGCGGCGCCAAGCTGCTTGTAGGCAGCGGCATAGTCCGGTTTCAGGGCGATGGCCTGCGTGAGATGCAGGATGGCCCCCGCCGGGTCGCCCTGTTCCAGCCGGGCCCGGCCGAGCGTGAAGCGGGCAAGGGCATTGTCGCGGCCGGAGATGATCTGCTGCTCGAGGCGGGCGATCAATCCGCTGGCGTCGGCCATGGCTGGGGCTCCTCGGCGAAGAGTGGCGGCCACTCCGAAAGCGGGGCGGGCCGATGATATTGCCGCCGGTGCCAGAGCAGCGGCGCGGTCGTCTTCGCCAGCTGCGTTCCGACGATCGCGCCGGCGATGACGAGATGGGTGGGGATCGACATGCTGCCGATCAGTTCGCAGTCGATGGACGCCGCCGCAGAAGACAGGTGCGGCGTACCGGACGACCAGCTCTGCCAGTCGCCGACGCTGAAGCGGTCGATGCCGCCGAGCTTGCCGGCGAAGGCATCGGCAATATTCTCCTGGTCGCTCGCCAGCATCGCCACGGAGAAGCGGCCCGAGGCAAGGACGAGCTCGGCCAGGCGGCATGTCCGGTCGATCGAAACCAGAAGGGAGGGCGGCTCGGCCGAGAGGGAGAGCACGGCCGTCGCCGTGCGCCCCTGGCGTTCGCCCTGCCAATGGCCGGCGACGATGCACACCGTCGCTGCCAGGTTGGACATCGCCTCCGCAAACTCCGATCGTTGGATGGGAGGCCGGCGCGGCGATGTCAGTGCCATCGGCGTGACGGGGACGGAATGGGCGATTTCACGCAAAGGCATATCTCCCCATCCGCCCGGCACGCTGCGCCCGGCTGTCAAAGCGCGGCCAGATTGGCTTCGGCAAACTCGTAATTGGCCAGCTTGTCGAGGAAGTTCGTGACATAGTCGGGGCGGCGATTGCGGAAATCGACATAATAGCTGTGCTCCCAGACGTCGAGGCCGAGCAAGGGCGTGCCTTCGCCGGTGGCGAGCGGATTGGAGCCGTTCGGCGTCTTGGTCACCTTGAGCTTGCCGTCCTTGCCCGCGACCAGCCAGGCCCAGCCCGAACCGAACTGCGTGGTTGCCGCCGTCTTGAAGGCTTCCTTGAAGGCATCGGTGCCGCCGAGATCGGCATCGATCCTGGCCTGCAGCTTGCCGGGGATACCGCCGCCATTCGGGCTGAGCGCCTGCCAGAAGTGGATGTGGTTCCAATGCTGCCCGGCATTGTTGAACACCGGTGCCACCTCGGGCCGGTCCTTGACCAGGGCGATGATCTCCTCGAGCGTCTTGCCCGCCAGCGCGGCATCCTTTTCCACGAAGCCGTTGAGGGCGGTGACATAGGCCTGGTGGTGCTTGCCGTGATGGAGCTCGAGCGTCTCCTGGCTCATGCCGCGTGCGGCGAGGGCGTTGATGGCATAGGGCAGGGTGGGGAGCGTGAAGGCCATGGTCTTTCTCCATCATCGGCGGACTGCGCTCACCATCAGCGGTGGCGCAATCCATTTTCAAAGTCTTATCTTTGAAAAACGAATTGCCGCATATGTCAAGTTGATGGTTGGAAAATTGCCATGCCTTCCTCGTTCATGCCTTCCTCGCTGTGGATCCGCGCGCTTGGCCTTCAATCTAGTCGCGGGCGTCATGCCGGACTGTCCGGCAGCAGGTGCATTATGTCCTCGAAAATCTCCTGCCATTCGGCTTCGGTCATCTGCACGAATTGAAAGCTGTGCAGGAAGAAGATGCCTTCGGAGGCGAGAAAGGCGAGGCGCGCCTTGCGCCCCTCGGGAGAAGAGGGATCGATCTCCGTCAGATAGCGGCGGTACCAGGCGCGGGTATCGGCCAGTTGATCCGGGCTCTGGATCAGGGTTGCCAGCATGGCGGCCGAACGGGACGCATCCTTTTCGTCGGTATGGCGATTGGCCTCGACATAAGCCCGGACCATGGCGAAAGGCCCTGGCTGCTCGGCTGCGAGCTTGGCAACTTCGGTGTCGAAACCTGCGGCCCAGCGCTCCAGCATGGCCTTGAGAAGGCCATCCTTGGTGCCGAAGCAATATTGCACGCCGCCCTTGGTGATGCCCGCTTCCTTGGCGACCGCATCGATGGTCAGGCCGGCGGGGCCGATACGTGCCACCACGGCTTCCGCCGCATCGAGGACCTTGTTGCGGTCGATGCTGCGCGGACGGCCAAGGCCGCTTCTCTCTTTTGTTTCCATACGTATGTATTTATATTGGCTAGGTGGAGTGGGCAAGCGGTCCGCTTTGCACGGATAGTTTCATACAACGCTGAACTCGATCATGGCATATCACAATCGCTGGCTGGTTCTCGCAATCGTTTCGAGCGCCCTGTTCCTCATCGTCGTCGACCTGACAGTGCTCTACACGGCACTGCCCCGCCTGACCCATGACCTGGCCGCGACCGCCTCCGAAAAGCTCTGGATCCTCAATGCCTATCCGCTCGTCGTTGCCGGCCTGTTGCCGGGCTGCGGGACACTCGGCGATCGCATCGGCTCCAAGCGCCTGTTCATGGCCGGCCTGATCGCCTTCGGGGCGGCCTCGCTGCTCGCGGCCTTCGCCCCCAGTTCGATGGTGCTGATCGCAGCCCGTGCTTTGCTGGCCGTCGGTGCCGCCATGATGATGCCCGCGACCCTCGCGATCATTCGCGTCACCTTCACCAGCGAGAAGGAGAGGGCCTTTGCCATCGGGGTCTGGGCAGCCGTGGCATCGAGCGGCGCGGCGTTTGGCCCGGTATTGGGCGGCTTTCTGCTCGAGTTCTTCTGGTGGGGCTCGGTCTTTTTGATCAATGTTCCGGTGGTGGTCGGGGCCTGGGTGGCGGCCGGCCTGGTCCTGGAAAACCGTCCGGGCCGTGCCACCCACCCTTGGGATCTTGTCGGCTCGCTCCAGATCATGGCCGGGCTGATCGCCACCGCCTATGCCATCAAGGAACTGGGCAAGCGTTCGCCGAGTTGGGAGGTTGCGCTTGTGGCGGGGCTCATTGGCGCCCTGGCATTCTTTCTTTTCGGGCGGCGGCAGAGCCGGAGCGAGATGCCGCTGATCGATTTCAGCCTGTTCCGCAATCCTGAATTCGCAGCGGGCGTCATCGTCGCCACCGTGTCATCGGCGGCCCTGATCGGCGTGGAACTGGTGTTCAGCCAGCATCTGCAGCTGGTGCGGAACATGTCGCCGCTGCAGGCGGGGCTGCTTCTGCTGCCCATTCCCCTGGCCTCGATCGTGGCGGGGCCGCTGGCGGGTCTCGCTTTGCCGCGGCTCGGGGCCCGCCATGTGCTCTGGATGTCGCTGGCGCTGGCCGGCGGTGGTCTGGCTGCCTTCCTGCTGACTCATGACGGGACAGCGGCGCTCTGGCTCACGGCCCTGAGCGCCATGGGATTTGGCGTCGGCGCGTCGATGTCGGCCGCTTCCAGTGCGATCATGGTCAATGCGCCGGAGGAGCGGGCCGGCATGGCCGCCTCGATCGAGGAGGTTTCCTACGAACTCGGCGGCGCGCTCGGGGTTGCCGTGATGGGCACCATCATGTCGGCGATCTATACGGCGATGCTGGTGTTGCCGCCGGATCTGCCGGTTGCCGGCACCGTTCGGGACAGCCTGGATGAAGCCCTGCTGGTAGCCGAAACGCTGCCGGCGCCGTCGGCCGAAATGCTGGCCCGGCTGGCACGCTCGGCTTTCGAGCAGGCCTTTCTGGGCGTGATCGCCGTCTGCTCGCTGCTCTTCCTGCTGACGGCACTCGTCGTCGGCCTGATGGGCCGCCGCCAGGACCGCCTGAGCGATCGTCAACCGATCGGTTGACGATCGCAGGAGAACCGCTGTCAGTTACCGGCCGTCGACCGGTCCGGCTTGCCCGCCACCTTGGTGACAGGCACTTTCTGCTCGCGCAGTTCGAACCACATCGCGTTGAGAATGGCGAAGGAGCAGGCGAGGCCGAGCCCGAGGATCCAGGAAAAATACCACATGTACCGATCTCCTCAGTAGGCGTTGGGATTGCGGCCGATCGAGTCGGCGGTGACGGGACCGCGCATCACGCGGAAGACCCAGGTGGTGTAGGCCAGGATCAGCGGCAGGAAGACCGCCGTCGCCAGCAGCATGACGAACAGCGTCATGTGGCTGGAGGACGCATCCCAGACGGTGAGGCTGACCTGAGGATCGAGCGAACTCGGCAGGAGGAAGGGGAACAGCGCCAGGCCGGCGGTGGCGATGATGCCGATGATGGCGAGGCTGCTGCCGAAGATCGCAAGCTTGCCCATGCGGGCCGACAGGCCGGCGAAGGCCACCAGCGGCCCAAACAGGCCGAGGGTCGGCGCCGTCCACATCCAGCCATGGCTGTGGAAGTTGGCGAGCCAGCGGCCCGTTTCGAGTGCGACCGTCTTGCCCAGCGGATTGGAGGGGCCGAACGGGTCCTGCTGGCTGGTGACGACATAGCCGTCGATGCCATAGGCGATCCAGACCCCGGCCAAGGCAAACAGCACCAGGGTTGCCAGGGCGGCAAGGCGGCCATAGGAGCGCGCCCGCTCCGTCATCGGCCCCCGGGTACGGGCCGAAATCACGGTTGCGCCATGGGTGACCAGCATGGCGAGGCTGACGAGCCCGGCCAGCAAGGCAAAGGGGCGCAGCAGGCCGAAGAAGTTGCCGCTATAGGACGGACGCAGCGTGGCATCGAGGCCGAACGGCACGCCCAGCAGCACATTGCCGACAGCGACACCGAAGATCAGGGCCGGCACGAAGCCGCCGAGGAACAGAGCTCCGTCCCACAGATTGCGCCAGCGTTGATCCTGGAGCTTGCCGCGGAACTTGAAGCCGACGGGACGCAGGATCAAGGCGAGCAGCACGGCGATCATCGCCAGGTAGAAGCCGGAAAAGGACGTCGCATAGAGCGCCGGCCAGGCAGCGAAGATCGCGCCGCCGCCGAGGATCAGCCAGACCTGGTTGCCTTCCCAGGTCGGCCCCATCAGATTGATGAGGATGCGGCGTTCCTCGTCGGTGCGGGCGGCAAAGGGCAGCAGTGCCCCAATGCCGAGATCGTAACCATCCATGATGGCAAAGCCGATCAGGAGCACGCCGAGCAGGGCCCACCAGATCAGGCGCAGGGTTTCATAATCGAGAGGGATCGTGGTCATGAGTGCGTATCCTGATCTGGCTCAGCGCGGCGTGCGGGCGAGGGCCGGCTCGGGCAGGGTGCCCGCGCCGGCCGGTGCATCGTCCAGCACGCTGTGCTCAGACGGTCCCTTGCGGATGGTCTTCACCATCAGGAAGATCATGACGATGAGGAGACTCGTATAGAGCGCCAGGAAGAAGCCCAGGCTGATGACGAGATCGGTGAGGGTGAGGCCGGAAGCGGCATAGAAGGTCGGCAGCACGCCCTCGATCGCCCAGGGTTGCCGGCCATATTCGGCGACCAGCCAGCCGGCCTCGATCGCCACCCATGGCAAAGGCAGGCTCCACAAGGCCACGCGCAGGAAGGCGCGGTTCTCGCCGAGACGATGGCGGCAGCTCATCAGGAAGGCGAGACCGAAGAAGGCGATGAAATAAAAGCCCAGGGCCACCATGACGCGGAAGCTCCAGAACAATGGCGCCACGCCGGGTACCGTATCCAGCGCCGCGCGCTGAATCTCTTCCGGCGTGGCGTTCTGGATATCGGCGCGGTAGCGCTTGAGCAGCAGCGCATAACCCAGATCCGGCCATTGCTTGGCGAAGGCCTCGCGGGCGGCCTTGTCGTTCGGATCCTTGCGAATGGCGTCGAGACTGGCCGAGGCCTGGATGCCGTTGCGAATACGGACCTCCGCATGCTCGACCAGCGTCCGGATACCCGGCAATTCCTTGTTCAGACTGCGGGTGGTGATCAAGCCCAGCACCCAGGGAACCTTGACCTCGTAGCGATTGCCATCCTTGCCGGGCAGGGCAAAGAGGGTGAGGCCGGCCGGCGCAGGCTCGGTCTCCCACATCGCCTCGATGGCGGCGATCTTCATCTTCTGGTGCTCGGTGGCGACATAGCCGCTCTCGTCACCCAGGACGACAACGGACAGGGCCGAGGCAAGGCCGAAGCTCGCCGCCACCACCATGGAGCGGCGGGCAAGCTCGCGGTGGCGCCCGCGCAGCAGGAAGAAGGCGCTGACCGCCATCACGAACATCGATCCGGCAACATAGCCGGCGCTGACCGTGTGCACGAACTTGGCCTGGGCGACCGGATTGAAGATGACCGCGATGAAATCGGTGATCTCCATGCGCATCGTATCGGGATTGAAGACCGAGCCGACCGGATTCTGCATCCAGCCATTGGCGATCAGGATCCACAGGGCCGAGAAATTAGCGCCCAGTGCCACCAGCCAGGTGACGGCAAGATGCGCCACTTTCGACAGGCGGTCCCAGCCGAAGAAGAACAGGCCGATGAAGGTGGCTTCCATGAAGAAAGCCATCAGGCCTTCGATGGCGAGCGGCGCGCCGAAGACGTCGCCGACATAGTGGCTGTAGTAGCTCCAGTTCATGCCGAACTGGAATTCCATCACGATGCCGGTGGCGACGCCCATCGCGAAATTGATGCCGAACAGCGTGCCCCAGAACAAAGTCATGCGGCGCCACACCGGATTGCCGCTCATCACATAGACGCTCTCCATGATGGCGACCAGGATGGAGAGCCCCAGCGTCAAGGGCACGAAGATGAAGTGATACATGGCTGTCGCTGCAAATTGCAGTCGTGACAGATCGACAATGGTGAAATCAATCATAGACGCCAAACCCGGTCCAATACTGGCGTTGCGCCAGTTTCAAGTTTCCCTAAACGGGCAACCCGAGTCGGGCATTGATTGAAATCAATGCCCCAAGCAGCCCGCGGCGGCTAAAGATGGTGGGATTGTGCTTCGATTGATTTTGCTTTTTCAAGATAAAATCTAAAGTGCGCAACACTTTGTGCTGCAAGAAAAGCAATGGCTATACTGGCATCATCGGTGAACCATCGCAGCCAATGTTACTTCGGAATGTAAGATGAGGCTCGTGTGAAGCAGGCAGGCGAGACATCCGGTCCCCGGATCGCAGCAGGATCGAGCAGGGAAGATCGTTCCGCCCTTGCCACTCTCGCCGGTCATGCGCGGCGAGAACTGGCGATCGCCACCATCCTGCCGCTGGTCTCCGGGGCTCTCCTCGTCGCCCAGGCCTATCTGTTGGCTTCGGTGCTGCATCGGGCCGTGGTGGGAGGAGAGAGCATTGCGGCGCTCGGTAGTCCGATCCTCTTGGTCGCTGCTTTGATCGCCTCGAGGCTCGGACTGGGAGCCCTGGGCGAGCAGGCAGGCATCGTCGCGGCCGAGCGCATCAAATTCGATCTGCGCAGCCGGCTTGCCGCGAAATTGTCGGCCGGTTCGCTCGAGTGGTCGGCATGCCGTTCTTCCGGCGCCTTGAGCGCTGCGGTCGTCGACCAGGTCGAGGCCCTCGACGGCTTCTTTGCCCGTTTCCTGCCGGCGAGCATGCAGGCGGCCGTGTTGCCGCTGGCCTTCGCCGCTGCGGTGCTGCCGGTCGACTGGGTGGTCGGGCTGCTGTTTTTGCTGACGGCGCCGCTCATTCCTTTGTTCATGGCGCTGGTCGGCTGGGGCGCCGAAGCCGCGACCAGGGCGCAAGCCGATGCACTCGCGCGGTTGTCGGGGCATTTCGCCGATCGCCTGCGCGGCATGACCACGCTGAAACTCTTTGGCCGGGCCGAGTTCGAGACCAGAGACGTCGAACGGGCGAGCGAGGATCTGCGCTGCCGGACCCTGCGCGTGCTGCGCATCGCCTTCCTGTCCTCTGCCGTGCTGGAATTCTTCGCCGCCCTCGGTGTTGCCGGCGTGGCGCTCTATGTCGGCCTGACCTATCTCGGGCTCGTGGACCTGCGCGGCTCTGCCCTGACCTTGCAGGGGGGGCTGTTCTGCCTGCTGATGGCCCCGGAGGTCTATCAGCCGCTGCGCCTGCTTGCCGCCCATTATCACGACAGGGCTTCGGCCAAGGCGGCGATTGCCGAGATCGAGGCACGTTTCGCCGGCCTGCCGGAAGCCGCTGCCGCAGGAGGCTTCGTCCAGCTTCCAGCTTCGTCCGGCGGATTGCCGCTCCATGTCGAGCACCTGACCATCCGGGTGCCGGACAGTGAACGCGTCCTGCTCGACGGCGTCTCGCTGAAAATCGGAGCGGGCCGACACCTGGCGCTTTTCGGTGAAAGCGGCATCGGCAAGTCGAGCCTGCTGGAAACGCTGGCCCGGTTGAGACCGGGTGCCGGCATTCGCATCGCAGGGCTCGACCTCGCTGCGATCGACGAGGCCAGCCTGCGGGCGGGCGTCGCCTTCATCAGCCAGCGCTCGCGCCTGTTCCATGGTTCGATCGCCGACAATATCAGGCTGGGCAAGCCTTCCGCCTCGGCCGCGGAAATCGCGCAGGCGGCGGAACAGGCATGCGTCCTGGATTTTGCCTTGAAACTGCCAGAGGGGCTCGATACCCCGATCGGAGAGGGAGGCGTCGGCCTGTCGGGCGGGGAGGGCCATCGGGTCGCCCTGGCACGCCTGTTCCTGCGTGACCCCGGCCTGATTCTCCTGGACGAGCCGACAGCGCATCTGGATGCCGCCACGCAGGCCCGCGTTCTGGATGCCCTGATCGGTTTTGCCGCTGGCCGTACCATGATCATCGCGACCCATTCGCCCGCCGTGGCCGCTCGGCTGGACGAAGCCTGGCGGCTGGCCGGCGGTAAGCTGCTGCCGATGCCGCATCCTCATGTCGACAGGCAGCAGAAACAGCCGAGGTGGACCGCATGACCGCCTTGCTGTCCTTCTGGCCGCTGTTCCGCCAGCATATCGGCCGCATGGGTCTGGCGCTGTTGTTGGCCGTGCTGACCCTGGCCGCCGGCGTCGCACTGCTCTGGGTCTCGGGCTGGTTCCTGACGGCAGCGGCTCTCACCACAGCAGCGGCGAGTTTCAACCTGTTCGGACCGTCCTCGCTGATCCGGGGGCTGTCCCTGGTGCGGATCCTTTCGCGCTATGGCGAAAGGCTGGTCGGGCACGACGTCACCTTGCGTCTCCTCTCGGCCCTCAGGGGCTGGCTGTTCGCCCGCCTGTTTCCCCGTGTTCCCTTGCCCTCCCGCGATCTCAGGCATGGCGATCTCGTCAGTCGCCTCACGGCCGACGTCGATACGCTCGACACGGTCTTCCTCACGGCGCTCGGCCCCATCCTCACCGCCTTGCTGATCGGGACCGGCATGACAGTCGGGCTTTTCGTCCTGCTGCCGGCCGCTGCTCCGCTCTATGCCATGGCCATGATCCTCGCCCTTGCCGGTGTTCCCACCGTGCTGATCCTGTTCTCGCATCGGCTCGGAGCGGAATTGGTGGAAGCCTCCGCCGCCTTGCGTATCGCCATGCTGGATCGCATCGACGGCCATGCCGATCTGGTTGCCTTCGGGGGACTTGCGGCGGCAGGGCAGGAATTCGACAAGGCGGCCAAACGCCTCGCCCGTGCCCGCAGGCGTTCGGCGCGCGCCGGCCTGCTGGCCGCAGCCTCCGTCCAGGCCCTGGCGGGGATCGCCCTTGTCGGTGTGCTCTGGTGCGGCATCGAGGCCTTGCGACAGGCCGAAATCGGCGGTCCTCTGCTCGTCGGGCTGCTGCTTGCAGTGCTCGCCAGTTTCGAAGCGACGGCCATGCTGGTGCGCAGCGTCGCCAAATTCGGCGCTGCCGTCACATCGGCCGAGCGGGTGCGGGCGATCGCGCAGATGGCGCCGGCGATCAGCGATCCACACCGCCCCGTGATGCTGCCGAATGGCGCGCTCAGCGTGAACCAGGTCACTTTCGGCTTCGACCCGGCGCGCCCGGTGCTGTGCGATCTCAGCTTGACCATCTCGGCCGGCGAGCGCGTGGCGATCATCGGCGAAAGCGGCAGCGGCAAGTCGACCCTGCTTGCCTTGCTGCTCAGGCTGCACGATCCCCAGGCCGGTTCGATCGCCATGGGCGGCACGGATATCCGCACCGTACGCCAGGCCGACCTCCACGCGCGGATCGCCCTATTGAGCCAGAGCGCGCCCGTCTTTCTCGGCTCGGTGCGCGACAATCTGTCGATCGGCCGGGCAGAAGCGAACGACGCCGAACTCTGGGCGGCGCTCGAAGCCGCGCGGATCGCCGATTTCGTGCGGAGCCTTCCCGAAGGGCTCGATGCCTTCGTCGGAGAGGCGGGCCGCACTTTGTCCGTCGGGCAGGCGCGGCGGCTCTGCCTCGCGCGCGTCTTGCTGTCGCCGGCCGACATCCTGGTCTTCGATGAGCCGACCACCGGTCTCGATCGCGCCATGGAGACGGATTTCCTTGCCGATCTCGCAGCCGCCACCCAAGGACGCAGTGTCATCCTGGCTACTCACGCCGAGATCCCGGAAGGCGCGGTCGACAGGGTGCTTGCGCTCGCCGATGGCCGCCTGATGCCCGTGGAACTAACTGGCGGCTAGCCGAAGATGTTCGGGCGACAGGCCGATGCCGGCAATCTCGGCGAGCCGGCCCTCGTGCAGAATTTCGACCAGATGGGCTTCCGGCAGGCGGATCAGCCCCTGCGCCTTCAACCGGGTGAAACAACGGCTGACGGTCTCGATGGTCAGGCCCAGATGGTCGGCGATATCGGTGCGCGACATTGCCAGTTGCAGCCGCCGCCCATGGTGGGGGTGATGGTTGGTCCGGGCATCGAGCATGAGCAGGAAGCCGGCCAGCTTTTCGAGCGGTGCCAGCCTGCCCAGCATGAGCTGACTGTCATGCGCCTGGCGCAAGGCCGCCCTGGCCATGCGATGGAGCCGCTCCCGCAGACTCGGAAACTCGTCCATCAGCAGCTCCATCTGGTTGATGGGAAAGGCGCACAGGCTGGAGGCAACGACGGCTTCGGCCGATTGGGAATGGAAATCGTCATCCACCAGGCCGAGATAGTCGCCCGGCATCAGGAAATCGGTGATCTGGCGCCGGCCATCGGGCAGGTCGGTAAACAGCCGCAGCATGCCGGATGTCAGGCTGTAGACCTTGCGGCAGGGATCGCCCTGGCGCAGCAGCGCCTGATTGGGCTGGAGAAGCACCGGGCTCGTGATGTCTTCGAGGCGGTGAAGATGCTCGTCGGCCATGGCCGTGCAGAGGGCCTGGTGCCGAACGTCGCACTCGCGGCAGGTTGCGCAGGCCTTGCGGACAAGCGTGAGAGAAGAGCGGAAACCGGCTGCTGCGCCCATGATGAGAACCAATCGCGTTGCGACCACGTCCATGGGTTAGCAGGCGGGCAGGAGCTGAACGACTGGACATTTCGTCCAGTGGGACCGCCAGGAAATTTCGAAGGTTGGCTCAGCGTGCAATCCTAATATAGGAAATAAATACTTCTAATTTGCCAACATAGATGACGCACCCCTTAATTGTCTTCGTTCAATATTCACGATTTTTCTTCGTGAAAAAGAAGAATTGGAGAGGGAGCATGGCGGATTACAGCATCTACGATCTTGGCGATGTCGTATTGCAATCCGGGGCCACGTTGCGCGCGGCCAAGCTGGCCTACAAGACCTACGGAACTCTCAATACCAGGCGCGACAATGCCATCGTCTATCCAACCTGGTATTCCGGCCAGCATTATGAAAACGAGTGGCTGATCGGAGAGGGGCTGGCCCTCGATCCCAATCGTTACTTCATCATCGTACCCAATATGCTCGGCAACGGCCTGTCGAGTTCGCCGAGCAACATGCCGGAGCCCTGGAACAAGGCGCGCTTTCCCAAGGTGACGCCCTATGACAACGTTCGCCTGCAGCATAGGCTGGTGACGGAGAAGTTCGGCATCGAGACGCTGCCGCTGGTAACGGGCTGGTCCATGGGGGCGGGGCAAACCTATCACTGGGCAGCCCTCTATCCGGACATGGTGCAGCGTATCCTGCCCTTCCAGGGCGCGGCACGCTGCTCGCGTCACAATTTCGTCTTCCTGGAAGGCGTGAAGGCGGCGCTTACCGCCGACGCGGCCTTCGAGGAGGGCTGGTATGACGCCCCCCCGACGCGAGGGTTGCGGGCCATGGCCCGCGTCTATGCCGGCTGGGGGTTCAGCCAGGCCTTCTATCGGGAAAAGCTCGATATCGAGGCGATGGGCTATGCCAGCCTCGAGGACTTCCTGGTTGGGTTCTGGGAAGGCATCTTCCTGCCACGTGATGCCAACAACCTCCTGACCATGCTGTGGTGCTGGCAGCACGGCGACATCTCCAAGAACGAGTTCTTTCAGGGCGATTTCGAAAAGGCGCTCGGCGCCATCAAGGCGAAGGCTTTCGTCGTGCCGGCATCGACGGACCTCTATTTCCCGCCGGAGGACAATATCCATGAGGTCAGGCATATGCCCAACGCTGAATTGCGCCAGATCGACAGCATCTGGGGGCATTTCGCCGGCGGGCCGGGCACCAGTCCGGCCGATGTGAAGACTCTCGATGACCTCCTCAAAGAACTTCTGGCCAGTTGAGATCGGGAGGCCCTCATGCTGGTCGGCTTGGTTCTGCTCTATGTCGGCGTCGTCCTGTTCCAAAACGGCCTATGGCTGCTCGGTCGGATCGGGGACAGGGAAGTCGCCTTGCCGAACTTCTTCTCGGGCGCAGTGCTGGCCTTCGTCAGCCTCGATCTGGTGGTGGGAAGTTCGCTAACCCTCGGCGCGGCCAAATCCGCCGCGCTGATTCTCCTATTCGGCATCACCTTCCTCTGGGTCGGCTTCAACCAGATCAACGGCCATGACGGCCGCGGGCTTGGCTGGTATTGCCTCTCCGTGGTCGCCATTCTCGTGCCGATTGCCATAGAGAGTTACCGGGCGGCGGCGACCACCTGGGAGCATTGGTTCACGCTGTGCTGGCTGCTTTGGGCCGTTCTCTATGCCATGTTCTTCCTTTTGCTGGTGAAGGGAATGAGGATCGGTCGCCCAACTGGCTGGATGGCCTTGTTCAACAGTGTGGTCACCGGTCTTCTCCCCGGCTATCTCTTGCTCGGAGGTCATATGGCATAGTCATCTTGCCTGACCGGGCAGGGGAAGCCATGTCGTCGACCTATCTCGATATTCGCTCGTTGCGCGCTTTCGTCCTGACGGTCGAAACGGGAAGCCTCACCGAGGCTTCCCGTCGCATGGGACGCACGCAATCGGCCGTGACCCAGCAGATCCAGAAACTCGAGCAAATCATTGGCCGTCCCCTGTTCGACGATACCAGGCGCGCGCTGGAATTGAGCGAGACCGGCACGGTATTCCTGTCCCATGCCCGCCAGATCTTGGGCAGCCACGACGAGTGCCTCGCACGGTTTGCCCCGACGGCGGCCGAGGAGAAAGTGGTCTTTGGCGTTCCCGATCTCTACGCTACCTTCCTGCTGCCGCCGATCCTCAGTGCCTTTCGCCGGGACTATCCGCATATCCGAATCGAACTGCGTTGTGCCCTGTCGAGGCCGCTGGTGGCTCGTGTGCGTGAGGGCAGCGTCGACATCGCCCTGGTGACGCGCATGGATGGCTTCACGGGCGGCCAGGTCGTCGGGCGCGAACAGTTGGTCTGGTTGACGGGAGCGACTTCATCAGCCCATTTGGAAGATCCTGTGCCGATGGCTTTGCTGCCGCCCGGCAACATTTATCGAGACTATGCCATCGAGGCGCTCGACAGGGCCGGGCGGAACTGGCGGATCGCCTGCGTCAGCGACAGTATCAGCGGTTTGCAGACAGCCGTGCTGTCGGGCATCGCCGTTACCGTACTGATCGAGAGTGCCCTGGTGCCGGGGGTGCGCCAACCGCCCGCGCAGGCGGGGTTTCCAACCCTACCGAGCGTCGACCTGCTGCTTTACCGCTCGGCCACGGAGCAGAGTTCGCCGGCGGTGGAGACACTCCATCGCTATCTGCTCAATCATCTCAGCCTGACGGGCGGCAGATAAGAGGCTATGCCGCCTCGCGCGGGCCGACGGCCTTGCCATGCAGCGAAAGCGCCGCCGTCTTCAGGCAATCGAGATAATGCTGGCGGTTGCGGATGCCGTCCTCGCGCGGGGTCACCAGGCAGAGCGTGGCGGTGCAGCGATCCTGTCCGTCGAAGACAGGCACGGCAAAGCAATGGGTGAAGCTGTCGACAATGCTGTTGAAGGTAAACTCGCCCGCGGCGGCGGCCTGGCGGACTTCGGCGATGAAGTGGCCCGGATCCAGCAAGCTGCCATTGGGCAGACGGAAATCACCGGGCGGAACGAAATCCCGGATCTCCTGGTCGCTCAGATGCGACAGCAGAAGGCGCCCCGACGCCGTCCAGGGAATCGGCACGGCACGCCCGACATCGGAGGAAATCCGGAAAGGCCTGACGCCCTCCTTCATGCGGACGACCGTATATTTGTTGCCATCCAACATGCAGAACTGGGCGGTCTCGCGCGTCTCCGCCGCAATCTGGGCCAGGACCTTGTCGCATTCGCGCATGAAATCGAAATGGTCCTCATAGGCCGCGCCGAGGAAATAGAGCTTGCGGCCGAGATAGACCCGGCCCTCGCCATCGGCATATTCGAGAATGCCGTTGCGCAAGAGAAGGTTGACCAGTTCGTAGACCGATGAGCGCGGCGCCCCGATCCGGGCAGCGATCTCGTTGGGCTTGGTCGGCTCGCGCTTCATGCGCAGGAAATCGAGAATTTCGAAGGCGCGGTCGAGCCCGCGTGTGCGTCTGGCAATACCTTCGTCGCTGATTGAATCCATTTCCTATCCTACCTGACCCGCTCGAGCGGGCTGCCCGCCGCCGTTATTTCACTGATGAACGTTACGGCACGCATCAATGCAAGCCTCAAACTGCTCGTTTCAGCAACGATATTTCGGATGGCGGCTGCAACGCCTTCAAAAATTTCGCCACCTGCTTGTCAGCCTTGAAAAACCACCTATAGTTCGCGCTGTCCGATATTGTGACCATATGTACAGTATATTGTACATCATGCAAGAGCCAAGGCTGCGAACAAGGCCCGCTGGCTCGCAAGAGGGGAACGACATGATCAAGACTTCTTTGCTGCGGAAGCTTACCGATCGGCGCGCCTTGATGGCGGGAGTAGGGCTCGCCGTACTGGCCTTCGCGGCCACTGCCGGCGTGGCTCAGGCTGCCTCGAATTGCGTCAAAGGCGATCGCAAGGCGCCTTATCGCATCGGCTGGGCCAACATCTACTCCGTACCGACCTGGATGAAGCAGACGGAAGGCACCATCGTCAGCGAAGTCGACGCGCTCAAGAAGGAGGGGCTGGTCAAGGATCTGATGATCACCGATGCCCAGGGCAATGCCCAGACCCAGATCCAGCAGATCCAGTCGATGATCGACGCCAACCTCGATGCCATCATCGTCGAGGCCGGTTCGTCCACGGCGCTTGACCGCGTCGTCTCCGATGCCTGCGCCAAGGGCATTGCCGTGATGAATTTCGACAGCCTCGTCGACACCGACAACCTTACCGCCAAGATCAACACGGATTCGCTCGAATGGGGCAAGCAGGCCGCCGAATGGATGGTCAAGCAGCTCGGCGGCAAGGGCAAGATCATCATCATGAACGGCCCGGCCGGCGTCTCGGTCAGCGACGATCGCCGCAAGGGTGCCCAGCCGGTGCTCGACGCCAATAAGGGTCTTGAAATCATCACCGAGACCAACACCGAATACAATGTCGCACCGGCCCAGGAAGCGATGACCAGCCTGCTCTTCGCCAATCCGCAGATCGACGGGGTGCTGTCGCTCGGGGGCGCCCTGTCGGCCGGCTCGGTGCTCGCCTTCGACCGCCAGGGCCGCGACCAGGTACCGACCACCGGCGAGAACGCCCGCCAGTTCCTGGAACTGTGGAAGGAGAAGAAGCTGAAGGGCTGGGGCACCATGCAGCCCAATTGGCTCGGTGCCTTCTCGGTCTATGCGGCGGTCCAGGCCTTGCAGGGCAAGACCATCCCGGCCAAGGTCAAGGTGCCGCTGCCGGTGATCGACGACAGCAATATCGACTCCTATCTCGCCCGCGCCGACAAGTTCCCGGCGGATGGCTACATCTACTCCGACTATGACCGGGCGCTCTTCGACAAGCTGCTGGCGCAGTAGACGTCGAGGTTCGCACGGAGAGTTTGTTTCATGAGCGATCGTCCGCCTTTGCTGGAAGCCCGCCAGGTCCTGAAGGGCTTCTACGGCAATCCGGTACTGAAGGGTGTCAGCATCACGTTGCGCCCGGGCCGGGTCCATGCCCTGCTGGGCGAGAACGGCGCCGGCAAGTCGACCCTGATCAACCTGTTGTCCGGTGCCCTGGCACCGGACGGCGGCGAGATCGTGCTCGACGGCAAGTCCCTCACGCGTTTCAGCCCCGATCTCGCCCGCAAGGCCGGGATCGCGGTGGTGCAGCAGGAACTCAGCCTCACGCCGGAGCTTTCCATCGCCGAGAATATCGGCCTCGGCGCCTATCCCCGCCGTTTCGGCCTGGTGGACTACCAGGAACTGCAGCGGAGGGTCGCGGAGGTCTGTGGCCTTGTCGGCCTGACGGAAGCGCCCGACACCCTGGTCGGCGACCTCGCGCTCGGCCGCCGCCAGATGGTGGAGATTGCCAAGGCGCTGTTTCGCCGCCCGCGCGTGCTGATCCTGGACGAGCCGACTTCCTCGCTGTCGGGCCATGAGGCCGGCATCCTGGCGGGATTGATCGGCAGGCTGTGCGAAGAAGGGCTGGCGCTTCTCTACATCTCGCATCGCCTCAATGAAGTGCGGGCCCTGTGCTCGCATGTCACCGTTCTGAAGGACGGTGTTGTCACCGCCGACCAGCCGCTCGCCGGCGTCGACGCCGAGGGCCTGGTGCGCCTGATGGTGGGACGCGAGGCCGGCGGTCTCTTCCCGGCCAGGACGCAGCGCTCCATCGGCGAGGAACGCATCCATCTCCGTGGCTTTTCCGCCGGCATGGTGCGCGACGTCGATTTCGTCGCCCGCTCGGGCGAGATCGTCGGTATTGGCGGCCTGGTGGGGCAGGGCCAGGAGGATTTCCTGCTCGGGCTCTATGGCGCCATGCCTGCTTCGGCTCGCAGCGCCCATCTATGCGGCAGGTCGGGCCTGTTCACCACGGTGGGGGCCGCCAACGACGCGGGCCTTGCCTATGTGCCCGCCGACCGCAAGAAGGAGGGGCTGATCCTGCCCCATTCCATCGCCTCCAACCTGTTGCTGCCTTCGCTCGACCTGCAGGCGCGGCGTGGGCTGCGGGACAGCGGCCGCGAACGCTCGCTGGTCGCGGAGCTTGCCAGGCGCCTCACCATCAAGGGCGACACCGAGCGCCCTGTCCAGGCCCTGTCCGGCGGCAACCAGCAGAAGGTGGCACTGGCCAAATGGCTGCCGCTCGATCCTTCGGTGCTGCTGCTCAACGATCCCACGCGCGGCGTCGATATCGAGACCAAGCGGGAGATCTATCTGATGCTCCAGGGCTTCGCCGCCGACGGCAAGCTGGTGATCCTGTTGAGCTCGGATACGCCCGAACTCGTGCACCTGTGCGACCGGGTGGTGGTGTTCAGCGAGGGGCGGGCGGTGTCCGCGCTCGAGGGCGATGCCATTTCCGAGGAAGCCATCGTCGGCTCCGCCATGGGCGTCTCCAACCGGGAGGTCGCGGCATGAGCGGCACCGTCTCCTCATCCAACCTCTATTGGGCAGTCCAGCGCCGCCGCAATCGCGGCCTCGGCGGTCTCTACGTGGTCGTCGCCGTCTTCCTGCTGCTCTATGCCTGGCTGTTTCCCGGCATTCTGAGCCTCGGTGGCTTTTCCAAATTCACCCAGAACTGGTTCCCGCTCGCTTTGGTCACCATGGCGCAGGCCCTGCTGATGCTGAATGGCGGCATCACCCTGGCGGTCGGGCCGATGGTGAGCCTCGGCGCCGTGATCGCCGCCACGACCATGGGCGGGCCGGCGGGCTCGGTCGGCGGCATCCTGCTGGTGGCCCTGGCCGGGCTGGCGATCGGCAGCCTGATCGGCGTGATCGTCGCCTATCTGCGCCTGCCGGCCATCATCGTCACGCTGGCCGGTTCCTTCATCGTCACCGGTGTCGCCTTGCTGATCCTGCCACGGCCCGGCGGCTTCGTGCCGTCCTGGTTCTCCGAGTTCCTGGCGGGTGACGGACCGACGGCCTTCATCCTGCTACTCATCGTGCTGATCGCCTGGAAGCTGTTCCTGGCCACGCCGACCGGGCTCGGCATCTATGCGGCCGGCGACAATCCGGTCGGTGCCTATCGTTCGGGCGTGCCTGTGGAAAGGGTGAAGGTGATCGCCTTCGCCATCTCCGGCCTCCTCGCCGTCCTCGCCGGCCTCTTCGTGGCAGCGCAGACGGGATCGGGCGATCCCGTCATCGGCAATCCCTTCACGCTGAACTCCATCGCCGGAGCCGTGCTGGGCGGCGTCGGCTTTCTTGGCGGCAAGGGCACCATGCGCGGCGCCATCTGCGGCAGCCTGCTGCTCTCGGTGATGATCAACGTGATGTTCTTCCTCGGCTTCCCGCCGGTTGCCCAATATGTCGCCCAGGGCTTGATCATCGTCGGGGCCGTGGCCATTCCCGAACTCTCCGCGCGCTGGAGGAAGAAATGAGCGGCCTCGTCACGACCGTCAGGGGGCTGTTCAGGAACCCGGCGCTGCTCACCTTGATCCTGGTGGCGCTGGTCTGGCTCGTCGCCAGCTTCAGCCTGCGCGGCTTCGGCGCCTATGGCCATCTGCGCTATCTCCTGGAACTGGCCGCCGTGATTGGCATCGTGGCGGCGGGGCAGACCTTGGTGATCATCATGGGCGGCATCGACCTCTCGGTCGGGGCCGTGATCACCGTCACCGCGATCATGCTGCCGCTGATCTCGCCGGGCTGGGACGCCACCGGGCTGATCGGCATCGTCGGCGCCTTGGCGATAGCCACCGGTATCGGCCTGGTGAACGGCGCCGGTGCCGCCTTCCTGCGCGTACCGCCGATCATCATGACCCTGGCGATGGCGACCTTCCTGCAGGGCCTGCTGGTGATCGTCGCCGGCGGCAGCGCGGTTTCCGTCACCAACAAGGCCGTGATCTGGCTGGGCTCGGCGCGGCCGCTGGGCATTCCCGCCGGCATCATCCTGTGGATCCTCGTCTCCGTCGCGGTGCTCGTCCTGCTGCATCGCATGCCGATGGGCGTGCGTTTCCTGGCTTTGGGAGCCAACCCGGTGGCGGCACGGCTGTCGGGCGTCAGCGTCACCAAGAACACGTTGCTGCTCTATGCCCTGTCCGGTTTCTTTGCGGGCCTGGCCGGCACGCTGATCCTCGGCATGAACCGCCAGGGCTATGTCGGCATCGGCGATCCCTACCTCCTGATGTCGATCGCTGCGGTGGTGCTCGGCGGCACCTCCATTCTCGGCGGCAAGGGCAGCTATGCCGGCACCATCCCGGGCGCCATCCTGCTGGTGACCACCACGGCGCTGATCACGGTGGTGAACGCCTCGCCTGGCTGGCGCTCGATCATGTTCGGCTCGCTCATTCTGGCCCTGCTGCTGATTTCGGGGCGTGAGGCGCGCCGATGACCGCTCTCTATGGCGGGCCGGTGATCGACCCGCATCATCACCTCTGGGATCTGTCGCTGGGGCGCCACCCCTGGCTGCGCCCGCCGGAACGGGAAGAAAGGGAAATGGTGTTCGGCAGCCTGGCGCCGATCCGCCGCGACTACGGCGTCGCCGACTATCGCGCCGATGCCGCCGGTCAGAACATCGTCGCCACCGTGCATGTCGAAGCGGGCTGGTCTTCCGAATACCCCTTGGAGGAAAGCCGCTGGCTCGAAAGCCTCGACAGGCGTTCCGGCGTGGCGCGGCGCATCGTGGCTCGCGTGCCACTCGATCGTCCCGACGCTGCGGTGCTGCTGGAGGCGGAAGCGGCAAACGACCTGGTCGTCGGCATCCGGGATATCGTCAGCTGGCACCCCGAACCCGCCAAGAGCTTTGCCCGCTCGAAGGACCTGATGGGCGATCCGCGCTGGCGCGACGGCCTGCGCCAGGCGACGCGGCTCGGCCTGTCCTTCGACCTCATGCTGTTTCCCTGGCAAATGACGGAAGCCCTGCGTCTGGTTGCAGATTTTCCCGATACGATCTTCGTGCTCGACCATTGTGGCAGCCCGGCCGACCGCAGTCCGGAGGGCATGGCGCTGTGGCGGCGGGGCCTGCAAGCTTTGGGGCGAGCCGACAACGTCCTCGTCAAGATCTCGGATCTCGTCGCCTATGACAATGACTGGAGCCTCGACAGCCTGAGGCCGGTGATCGAACACTGCATCGCCTGTTTCGGTCCGGGGCGTGCCATGTTCGCCAGCGATTTCCCGGTTGCCGGGCTGCATGCCAGCTTCGCGGAGGTCTACGAGGCCTTTCGAACCGTTGCCTCCGAATTCAGCGCGGATGAACAGCGGGATCTCTTCTTTGCCACCGCCGACCGGGTCTACCGCCTCGGCCTCGATAAAGCTGCTACCAGCGAAACCTGATCCATGTCCGACCTTCATCTTTCCCTCGATGCCATCGATGACCGCATGCGCGGCTTTCCCGCCGGCCATGCTCCCTTGCCGCTCGCCGAAATCGGCCGGCAGGGCTGGAAGCCTTATGACGGCACCATGTCGCTGCCGCTGATGTCGCTCGACCGCCCGGCCTTCGATGGCAATGTCGCTTTGATGATGCGCTATGTCCGCGACCATGGCGTCGCCATCGCCCCTCATGCCAAGACGCCGATGTCGACTGATATCGCCAAGGAACTGGTCGAGGCCGGAGCCTGGGGTATGACGGTCGCCGATATCCGCCAGGCTTCGGTCCTGCTCAAGGCCGGTTTCGATCGGCTGATCCTGGCCAATGAGATTGGGGGCAAGGCCGCTGCTCGGCGGCTTGCGGCCTTGCTCGCCGGGCATCCGCAGGCGCAGATGCATGTTTTCGTCGACTCGGCCGAATTGGCTGACAGCCTGCTGGAGATCTGGCAGGCGCGGGATGACCTGCCACCCCTCGGCCTGCTGCTGGAGGTCGGTGCCGGACGGGCCGGAGCAAGGACGATCGAGGCCGCACAGGCCATTCTCGATGCGATCCTCGCCGGTGAGAATGCAGGCATCAGACTGGGCGGCATCGGTGCCTATGAGGGCGCCGCGGCGACGGCGGATCCGAAGGAAAGCATCCGCCGCATCGACGAATTGATGGCCCTGACGGTCGAGACCCACCACCTCGTCCGGAATCGTGTCGGAACGGAACGGCCGCTGATCCTGACGGCCGGCGGCTCGGTGTTCTTCGACCGGGTCATCGCGGGCCTCGGGCCGGCCTATAAGGGAGATGCCGCCACGACGCTGGTCTTGCGCAGCGGCGCGATCTTCTTTCACGATCACGGCGTCTATGAGCGCGGGCTCGCCGCCCTGGATGGCCGATCCGGTTTTGAACTCTCGGGAGAAACCATCAGCGCTTCCAGGGGCTTCAAGCCGGTTCTGCGCGTATGGGCTGAGGTTCTGTCACGCCCCGAGCCTGACCTGGCGATCTGCGGCATGGGCCTGCGCGACGTCGCCATCGACCAGGGGCTGCCTCGTCCATTGGCGCTCTATCGCGAGGGACGCCGTATCGGCACCCTCGATGCGGCGGCGGTTGCCCGGCTCAACGACCAGCACGCCTTCGTCACGACCGGCGGTGGGGATCTGCGCATCGGCGATGTCATCGAGTTCGGCCTGTCGCATCCCTGCACCTGCCTCGACCGGCATGCCTTGGTCTACGGGCTCGATGTCGATGGCACGGTGATCGGCGCTTTCGCCACCTCCTTCGGCTAGAGCCTCGAAGGGTTCGTATTTTTACGATCTTACAAAGGATTATGATAAAATGATCATGCGATATCAGAAGGGCTCGCGCATGAGCCAGGCCGTCAGCTATGCCGGTCTCGTCCATATTGCCGGCCAGGTCGCAGATGACCGCAAGGCCGGCATCGAAGCCCAGACGCTGGACGTGCTTTCCAAGATCGACGCCCTGCTCAAGGAAGCCGGCACGGACCGCTCGCGCCTTCTGGCCGTCAATGTCTTCCTGCCGGCCATCGTCGACTTCGACGCCATGAACGGCGTCTATGATGCCTGGATCGACCCGGCCAATCCGCCGGCGCGCGCCTGCGTCGAGGCCCGGCTCGCCGATCCGGACCTGCGGGTCGAGATGACGGCCATCGCGGCCCTGTAGAAAGCACTCCGCCATGCATAGCGGCCTCGCCCATCCCCTCGATTTCGACGCCGATGGCCGCCAGAGCGGCTATCTGAGCATTCCCTATTCCGTCGATCGTTCGCCCTATTACCAGATCAGGATACCGATCCTGCGGGTTCGGAACGGGCCGGGGCCGAGCCTCCTCCTGATGGCCGGCAATCATGGCGATGAATATGAGGGCGAACTGCAGTTGGCGCGCCTCATGCGCCGTCTCGATCCGGCAGCGATGCGCGGCAGCGTCACCGTCCTGCCGGCGGCCAACCTGCCGGCGGTGATGGCGGCCAGGCGGTGCTCGCCCTTCGATGGCGGCAATCTCAACCGGGCCTTTCCCGGCGATCCCGTGGGAACGCCGACCGCCCGGCTCGCCCATTTCCTCGAGCATGAACTGTTCCCGCGCCACGAGGTGCTGCTCGACATTCATTCCGGCGGCACCTCCATGGCGCATCTCCACTGCGCCCTGATCGAGCGCCAGCCGGACGAGGAGCGCTCCACCCGCGCCAAGGCCCTGCTCAGGGCGATGGCGCCCAGCCATGCCTTCATCGCGGACAATGGTTCGCGCTCGCCGACATCCATGGGCGCCGCCATGCGGGCGGGCATCATCGGCCTCAGCGGCGAATTCGGCGGCGGCGGCACGGTGACGCCGGCCAGCATGGCGTTCACGGCACGAGCGATCGACAATCTGATGCTGGCGCTCGGCATCATCGACCGTCCCTTGCTGGGTGGCGATGTCACCGCCAAGCCTGGCTTGCAGCTGCTGTCGCTTTCGCGCCATAGCCAGGGCATCTATGCCACGCACCGCGGCTGGTTCGAGCCGGCCGTCGAGCTCGGGGCTCGGGTTGCGACCGGCGACCTTGCCGGCTGGTATCACGATCTCGAACGCCTGGAACAGCCCGAGGAAGCCCTCCGCTTCGCCGAGGGCGGCATCGTGATTTCACATCGGCTGCATTGCGACAGCCAGGCCGGTGACTGCCTGATGCAGGTGGCCGAACCGATCGAGGATTGAAGCGTTTTGCGATTTGGCGGAATCGCCAAGAGGCGTAAACACGTCGAGGCAAAGGGCATAGGCAAGGTAGCGTTTCTTCCCAACGCTCCTTGCTCCAGAAAGGACCAGGCGTCATGGCCGATACACTCATCCGGGGCGCGCGCATCATCGACGGCACGGGAGCTCCCTGGTATCGCGGCGACGTGCTGGTTTCCGGCGGCGCCATTACCCGCATCGGCCAGGACCTCAAGGCTGATGACGACGCCACGATCGTCGATGCGGCCGAGCGCTATCTCGCACCCGGTTTCATCGACGCCCATTGCCATGACGACCTCATCTTCCTGCGCGAGCGGAACCGGCCCGAAAAGGCGCTGCAGGGCGTCACCAGCATCGTGGTCGGCAATTGTTCCTTCTCGCTCTACCCGGCCGTGCCGGCTTCGCGCGAGAACCTGCGGCTGCATTTCTCCGGCCTGCTCGGCGAGACCCTGGACAGCGAGATCTTCGCCGACCTCGACGGCTATCGCCGGGCGCTGACCGGGGAGGGCATCGCGCTCAACCTGGTATCGCTCGTCGGCCACGCCGCGCTGCGCCTTGCGGTGATGGGGCATGAGCGCCGCCCGGCAAGCCCGGCTGAGATCGAGGCGATGTGTGCCCTGCTCGCCACCCAGCTCGACCAGGGCGCCGCAGGCCTGTCGCTCGGTCTCGTCTATCCGCCGAGCGCCTTTGCCGAAGAGGACGAACTCTTCGCGCTGGGGGACACCGTGCGCAGCCGCGGCAAGGTGCTCGCAGCCCATGTCCGTTCCTACGAGGCTGGCCTGATGGACGCCATCCGCGAGTTCGGCGGCATTCTCAGGCATTCCGGTTCGGCGGGCCTGCTGTCGCATCTGCAATCGGCCGGACGGCCGAACTGGGGCCAGATTCCCGCGGCGATCGAACTTCTCGAAGGCATGCGCTGCGAGGGCATCGACATCAGCTTCGACATGTATCCCTATCCGGCCGGCAGCACCTGGCTCCTGCAATTGCTGCCGCCCGCTGCCATGGATGGCGGGCTCGACGGCCTCAAGGCCCGGCTCGCCGATCCCGAAAAGCTCGCCACCCTCCGCGAATGGGTCGAACATGGCGGCCCGGCTTTTCATGGCCAGAGCAAGGTATCGCTGATCGGCTGGGGCAATGTCCGCCTATCCGCCGTCGGCAGCGCCGAGCTCAAGCATCTGGAAGGCCTCGACATGGAGAAAGCGGCGGGTGAGCTCGGCGTCACGCCTTTCGACCTGATGCTGCGCTTCATCGAGGAGGACGACGGCCAGACCGGCATCATCCTGTTCCAGCTCGACGAAGACGATCTGCATGCCGCCTGCTGCCATCGCCTCTACATGGCGGGCTCCGATGGCCTGCCGCGCCCGGGTTCCAAGCCGCATCCGCGCGCCTTCGGCACCTTCCCGCGCATTGCCGGGCCGCTCCGGCGCGACAAGGACTGGTTCAGCCTGGAGGATGCCGTGCGCCGCATGACCTCGGTGGCCGCGCAGCGCTTCCAGCTCGCCGATCGCGGCCTGGTCCGCCCGGGGCTCGCCGCCGATCTCGTGCTGTTCGAGGACGCCATCACCGACCGGGCGACCTTCGAGAACTCGACGCAATTGCCGACCGGCATTTCCCATGTCTGGGTGAATGGGGGGACCGTGGTTGCCGAGGGCCGCCAGACGGGCGAGCGGCCGGGCAGGGTGCTCTAAGTCGTGCCGTCTTTCGACGCGATGGCAGTGACGGCAGTGCGAACCCAATCGAGCCTTTTCGCCGGTATCAGGCCGTAATTGTAGAAATTGATGCCTTCGGCACCGGCGGCTACGGCTGCCTCAACCCGCGCGACCAGGTCGGCGGCACCGCGGTTTTCCGGATAGAACACCCGGAAACCGGCCCCCAGGAACTTGCCGGGAGGCAGGGCCCTGCGGCCTGCGGCGAGCACCTCGCCGATCTCGGCGGGCGTCATGTCGTAGCAGCACAGGATGAGGCCGTCGCATATCTCGCCCACGGCGGCATGGTCGACGCCGCCGAGCCAGCCATCCTTGAGGTCGATCAGCACGATCTTGGTGGCGGGATCGGCCGTCTGCCGGATCTCGCGGATCAGGCTGGTCACCGGTTCGCTGCGCCAGGCCAGGAAGGCACGCAGATCTGGCCAGGGTTTGAAGGCATCGATGCCGGCAGCCGGAAAATCGGGAAATTGCCGCTCCGGGATTTCGCGTTCACAGAGGTCGGCGATGAAGCGCCGCACGGTCTCGCGCGCCGCTCGCCCGTCGACGCCGGCGCGAGAGGCCCTTGCCAGGCAATGCTCGCAAAAGCACAGCGACAGCAGGAAGTCATCCTCTGCATTCAGGCCGACGCCGTCCTTCTCATGGTGGTATTCATGCGCAAACCCCATGAAGTTCGGGCTTTCGAGCTCCAGCATGTCCGGCTTGTAGTTGCGCGTGACGTCCTCGACCAAGGTCACCACATAGTCGCGCGCAGCCGGACTCGACGGGCAGAGATTGTAATAATTGGGGTTGCCGAAGGCATTGCGCGTGACATGGCCGGGATGGAGCATGCCGAGCCTGGTATTGTGCAGGCACACCGTCCAGCAGGAGACGCGTGGACCGCCAAGGGCGCGCTGCTCGACCAGGGCTGCCAGCATGTCGCCGCGCTCGGCGAGGTTTTTCGCCACCAGTGGGTGGATTTCCTTGTCCTGCCAGAGCCGTTCATCCGGCCTGAAATAGACCGCGCCGTCCTCGGGGAAGTAGGCTTTTCCAACAGGGCTGCGTGGCTGCAGGAAGCGGCCGGCGTGATAGGATGTCGCCAGCGAGATCGTATTGAGCCCGGCGCGCTCCCTCAGATCCGCGATGGTGCCAGCCAGCCCCTGGTCCTGGATGTCCCAGGGATAGGTCCACATGGATAGATGCATGGTCGCTCCGCCATAACGCTCTGCGATTTGACGAAACTATCGGAAATCGCAAAGACGTTTAAAAACAAACGGTTATGGCGTGATGCTCTTACCTTGATGCACGCCTTGTCTTGGATCGAATCGGTTCGTCTGACAATAGAATTCAGGCCTCGCGGGAACCAAGCGGAATATGCCGCCGGCAGCGAAACGCCGCAGGATTCCGAGAGCGCGGCAAGGCCGCATCGCGCCGCCCGCACGAACTCGATTGCTCAAGCCTTGGCCTGAGTCGATCGTTTCAGGAACGGGGGACACAGCAGATAGAGCAGGGCACCCACCAGCCAGGCCCAGCCGCTCCAGGACGCCAGGGAGGCGACATAGATCGCGGTGAAGAGCAAGGGGCCGATGATGGACGTCAGGCTGGTAAGGGCAGACAGCGATCCCTGCAACTGGCCTTGATGGTTCTCGCCAACCTCCCGCGACAACATCGCCTGCAGGGCGGGGGCGCCGATGCCCCCTGCCGCCAGGGGGATCATGATGGCGAAAGCCATCCAGCTTTGCGAGGCGAAGGCCAGCAGCACATAGCCGAGCGCGTCGGCGGACATGCCGAGGATGACGGCGCGATTTTCGCCGAGCCGCTGGGCCAATGGGCCGGTCACGAACCCCTGGGCGATGGCGTGGAGAATGCCGAAGGCGGCCAGGGACAGCCCCACCGTGCTCGTATCCCAATGGAAGCGGCTTTCACCGAACAGGACCCAGATCGACCCAGGCACCTGGCCGACCAGTTGCATGACGAAGAACACCGCCATCAGGGCCATCACCACCGGCAAGCCATGCACCCAACGGAAGGAGGCGATCGGATTGAAGGCAGTCCGGGAGAGGGGCCGACGCTCGCCTCGATGGGTTTCAGGCAGAAACAACAGAGCAAGCAGGCCATTCAGGCCGTTCAGGATGGCCGCGATCAGGAAGGGGGCATGCGGGGAAAAGCCCCCGAGCAGGCCGCCGAGAGCCGGGCCGCCCACCAGGCCGAGGCCGAAGAACGCGCTCATCAGGCCGAAGCGCCGTGCACGCCGATCTTCCGGCGTGATGTCGGTGATCGCAGCGCCAGCCACGGCCGCCGTCGCGCCGGTGATGCCCGCAACGGCGCGGCCGACATAGAGCACCCACAGGACGGGTGCCGTCGCCATGATGGCGTAGTCGATGGTCGCGCCCGCCAGCGAAGCAAGCAGCACCGGGCGGCGGCCGAAACGGTCCGACAGGGCCCCGAGGGCGGGCGAGCACAGGAACTGCATCAGGGCATAGATCGCCAGCAGCACACCATAATGTCCGGCTACCGCATCGGTATGGACGAGAGTGCGCAAGAGCTCGGGCAAGACCGGCATGACCAGGCCGATGCCGATGGCATCCAGGGCCACGACGCCCAGTATGAGGGGCAAGGCGAATTTGCTTGTCATGGAAACAGACAATCGGTCCGGGTTAAAATTTATCAGTGATAAGTGATGCCATCAAACTTATCACTGATAAATAGTCAAGGCCGAATTTGCGCGCCGGCTTACTGAATCGGGACCGATGGGGTAGGTATCAAGACTGCATCGCCGTGCGGGAGATGGAATCTCCCGAGATGGTGCATGGAAGGACGCCATGGCGAAACTACAGCGCGAGAAAGTCATCCGAGCTGCCCTCGATCTCCTGAACGAGGTCGGTGTCGACGGCCTGACCACCCGCAGGCTGGCCGACCATCTCGGCGTGCAGCAGCCGGCGCTCTATTGGCATTTCAAGAACAAGCGGGCGCTGCTCGATGCCCTGGCTCATGCCATGCTCGCCGAACGGCATACGCATGCGGTGCCGAGGCCCGAAGATGATTGGTGTTCCTTCATCACCGGTAACGCCCGCAGTTTCAGGCAAGCCTTGCTTTCCTATCGCGACGGTGCGCGCATCCATGCGGGTACCAGGCCCAACGGAGCGGAAACCGCAAACGCAGAGGTGCAGTTGCGTTGCCTGACCGAGGCCGGGTTCACCCCGGCCGACACCACCTATGCGCTGATGACCATCAGCTATTTCGTGGTCGGCTCGGTGATGGAGCAGCAGGCGGCGCAGGCGGACAGGACCGAGCGCGCTAACCTGCCTCCTCCGGCAGCGACGTCGCCTTTGCTGGCCGAGGCCATGGAAACGTTCGATCGGGAGGGTCCCGACACGGCCTTCGAACGGGGATTGGGCTTCATCATTGCCGGGCTGAAGGAGAAATTGCAGCGATGAATGCGATCGAGCAGGGGCGTGCCCTGCGCCGGCTTCGCCTGCTCAAGGGTATCAAGCAGAGCCACCTCGCCGAATTGCTGGGTGTCGACCAGGCCAGCATTTCGCGTTGGGAAAGAGGGAGCGCGCCATTGGGGCAGGAGCGCTGGCTGGCCGCCCTGGATCTGCTGGCGGTATCCCCGACGCCGGCCGAAGATGCCGCTTTGAAACGCCTGGTGGCCTCCTCCGGCGCCAAGGTTCACCTGATCTGCGACCGCAGTCATCGCCTGCTGGCGGCTTCCCTGCCGCGGCAGGCTGAGTGGCACGCCGATTTGACCGAACTGCTCGGCAGGTCGCTGCTCCGCTATGCCTCCGATGACATCCTGGCGGCGGAGGAGGGGCTCGCGGCCCGCGGCTGGCATGAAGGCTGCCTTTCTTCGCTGACGCTGGAGACCGGAGCCAATCACGACCCCGTCCTGCCGATCGAGCCGAGCCTGGTTCTATGGGAGCGGGTGACGCTGGCCGATGGCAGGGCCGGACGGCTGGTCACCACCATCGGCTGATATGCCCCTGCATATTTTATGCATGGCCGGGACAGCCTGCGATCACTAGTCGTAAGGCCGAATTGTTAAGGGCGGGTGGCCACGATGACGATCCTGGTAACGGGCAGTGCCGGACATCTGGGCGAGGCCCTGATGCGTACCTTGCGCATAGCGGGCCGGCCCGCCATCGGGCTCGACATCAAGGCCTCACCCTTCACCGATGCCGTGGGTTCGATCGGCGATCGCGATTTTGTTCAGCGCCTCCTGCCGGGTGTGCGCTCGGTTCTCCACGCGGCCACGCTGCACAAGCCGCATGTGGCGACCCATGCCTATCAGGATTTTCTCGGCGTCAATGTCCAGGGAACGCTCGCGCTGCTCGAGGCTGCCTCAGCCGCCAGCGTCGAATCCTTCGTCTTCACCAGCACGACCAGCACCTTCGGCTCGGCCCTGACGCCGGCAGCGGGCGAACCGGCGGCCTGGATCACCGAGGACGTTATCCCGATCCCCAAGAACATCTATGGCGCCAGCAAGGTCGCGGCGGAGACGCTGTGCGAGCTCTTTGCCCGACGTCATCGCCTGCCCGTCATCGTGCTGCGCACCTCGCGCTTCTTCCCGGAAGCCGATGACGATGCTCAGATGAGGCAGCGTTACGGCACCGACAACGCCCAGGCCAACGAATTGCTCAACCGGCGCTGCGACATCCAGGATGTGGTCGATGCCCATCTGGTGGCGGCGGAGAGGGCGTCCTCGCTGGGCTTCGGCCGCTACATCGTCTCGGCGACGACGCCTTTCGGGCCGGAGGATTGTGCGGCGCTGCGGGCGGATGCGCCGGGGCTCGTGCATCGCCTGTTTCCCGATTGCGCCGAGCTCTATGCTGCCAGGGGGTGGACACTGTTTCCGCAGGTGGATCGCATCTATGTCAATGCCCGGGCACGGGCGGAGCTCGGCTGGCATCCGCGCTACGATTTCCGGCACATGCTCGACTGCCTGCGCGAGGGCCGGGACTTCCGCAGCCCGCTCGCCAGCGAGGTCGGCAGTAAGGGCTATCACGACAGGGATTTTTCGGAAGGGCCGTATCCGGTCCATGATTGAGCGGCCGGACAGACGAGGCTCTTCCGGAGGCGCGAATGACCACGCCTCCGGAAAACGGTCTCTACCAAGCCACTACAAGCCGGCGAGCCAGGCCTTGGCCTGCTGGACATCGGCCTGCGTCAGGCCATGGCCGGCCGGAAGGACCTCGTGGCGCACGGCCGCGCCGCGCGCCTTGAGAAGTTCGGCCAACGTGCCGGCATTGGCAGACGGGACGATCGGATCGGCCGCACCGGAAAGCATCAGCACAGGCTTGCCCGCCAAATTCGCCGGCGGAGCCGACCGCAAGGGCGTCATCGGTCGGAGCAGCGCCGCCCCGGCCAGGGCCTGCGGGTGCAGCAGCAAGAGCGCCGCGGCGATATTGGCACCATTGGAAAAGCCCAATGCGACCGGCGCCCCGAGGCCGTAAGCCTCACGCGCCTCCGCAATGAAGCCAGCCAGCTCGGCTGCCCGCCGGCGCAGATCCTCTTCATCGAACACGCCTTCGCTCAGGCGCCGGAAAAACCGGGGCATGCCGGCTTCCAATACCTTGCCGCGCGGGGAGATGAGGGCGCTGCCGGGCGCGACCAGTTCGCCCAGGCCGATGAGATCGTTCTCGTCGCCGCCGGTGCCGTGCAGCAGCAGGAGAGGCGGGCGCTTCGTGTCCAGTCCCGGAACGAAGCGGTGGATATGCGACAATTGGGTTGTCGTGGTCATGGCGATTGCCTCCTCGATCGAGGGTGATGGGGACGTGCGACGCTCCTGCCCTACCGAGACAGGGCGTCGCGGGAAAAGTGCTTTAGGTCGCGCTTGGCTCGAGGCGTGGCAGGGTGGCTTCCAGGGCCGAACGACGGGCTTCGAGGAAGGAAGGCAGTTTCAGGGCTTCGCCGAGCGTCGACGCCGGCTCGTCCACGGCAAAGCCGGGGACATCGGTCGCGATCTCGAACAGGACATGGCCGGGTTCCCGGAAATAGACCGAGCGGAAATAGTTCCGGTCCTTCTGCTCCGTGGTGCGGATGCGGTGGTTCTGGGCAAGCTTGCGCACCATTGCAGCCTCCTCGGCATCATCGGCTGCACGAAAGGCGATGTGATGCACCGAGCCGCCACCGAGGCGGGCCGGCAGGTAACCGCCTGCCTCATTGATATCGACGATGCTGCCGGCTCCACCGTCTGGCACGCGATATCGCACCAGGCTGCCCTCGCGCCCGACCTCGCTGAAACCGAAGACATCGGTGAGGATGGCGCCGGTCGGAGCTGCCTGCGCCAGCAGGAGGTTGACACCATGGAATCCGCGGATGGCGGCATCGGCAGGTATGCCGGCACCGTTCCATCCAGCTTCGTTCTCGATGCCGGGCAAGGCGGCGAGCGCAAGGCGCATGCCGTCCGGGTCCTGGAAGGACAGCAGAGGTTCGCCAAAGCGACGGGTCAGCGGCTGATGGGCAACGCCGTTCTCGACGAAGCGCCGCGTCCAATAGTCGATCGAGCCTTCCGGCACCCGAAACACGGTTTCCTGCGTCTCGCCGAGGCCGATACGGCCTGGCGCGACATGTTCCCAGGGAAAGAAGGTCAGGATGCTGCCCGGCTGGCCGGCTTCGTCGCCATAATAGAGATGATAGGTGCCGAGATCATCGAAATTCACGGTCTTCTTGACCAGGCGAAGGCCAAGTATGCGGGTGTAGAAATCGAGATTGCGCTGGGCGGGGCCTGCAATGGCCGTGACGTGATGGATGCCTTTACCGCTCATGGCGAAACTCCTTTCGGTTGGGAACGCCGGTTCCCTCGCCAATGAGATAGGTCCGATAGGGCAAGAATTGCCATTGCGCTGGCGCAATGAAATGGTTGGGCGCAGCGCTATTGAATTGTCGAAGCGAAACGTAATATAGCTGGGAAATGGGTTGAAGGTGTCGCCAGGGAATTTGTGGTGGGGGACGGTTTTCCGAATTTGGCCTGGGACGATTTGCGTCTGGTGAAGGCGATCGCCGATACGAGGAATCTGCCGGCAGCAGCCGCGCGCATCGGCATCGACCATTCGACGGCCTTCCGGCGATTGCGCCAGATCGAACAGACGCTGGGCGTCACCCTGTTCGAGAAACACCGTACGGGCTACACGCTGACTTCGGCGGGCGAGGAAGTGGCGGGGCTGGCCGACCGCGTCGACGAGGACATCGTCTCGGTCCTGCGCAGGCTTGCCGGCAGCGAACTCGACCTTGCCGGCGAACTGCGCATAACCACCAACGACACCTTGCTCGTCGAATTGCTGACGCCGCTGCTCGCCCGGTTCACACAGGCCTATCCGGGCATGCGGCTCGATATGATCCTGTCGAATGCCGCGTTGAATTTGTCCAAGCGGGACGCCGATATCGCCATCCGTGCCTCCGACGCACCGCCGGACACACTGGTCGGCCGACGCGTCGCCCGCATCGGCTGGGCGCTCTATGGCAAGGTGGAGGATTTCCCCGAGCCCGGCCTGCCGGATCTGGAGACACTGCATCGCCGGCGCTGGGTGGCGCTCGGCGACAATCTCGCCACGCTCAAGGCGGTGCGCTACGTCAAGTCTCACATCGCGCCGGAGCGTATCGTCTATCGCGTCAACTCCGTGCTCGGCCTCGCGGAAGCCGTCGAGGCGGGCATCGGCATCGGTCATCTGCCCTGTTTCATCGCCGGAACCCGGCCGGGGCTGCGGCGTATTGGACTGGTCAATCCGGAGTTCGGGGCGGACCTCTGGCTGCTTACCCATCCCGATCTGCGCGATGCCCCGCGCATCCGGGCGTTCCTCGATTTCCTCGCGGCCGAGATCGTGCGGCGGCGTGCTTTCATTGAAGGCGGCTGACACCGCGGCAGTGATTTGGCCAAGACATCGGGCTGGCGTCATTGCAGCGTTAAAACGTCCTCTCGAAGGATGGGAGTGTCAGCCTCCGACTGACATCTCGAAAGCCAGGCACTTGCAGTCCGATAAGATGTCGGCCAGAGGCTGATACGCCGCATATCCTGCGCTCCCTCCTGCAACCGCAACCGTCGTGCTACGTCCTGGTAATCGAGACACCGCCGTCGGCCAGCAGGGCCGTTCCCGTCACGAAACTCGACAGGTCCGAGACCAGATAGAGCGCGGAACGGGCGATCTCCTCGGGGGTGGCCAGGCGCTTGAGGGCGTGCAATCCTTCGACGAAGGCGCGCGCTTCCGGCGTGTTGGAGACGCTCCGTCCCATTGGCGTATCGGTGCCGCCAGGCAACAGCGCATTGGCCCGAATGCCCTTGGCGCTATATTCGGCGGCGATCACCTGGGTGAGGCCGACCAGGCCGGCCTTGCTGGCGGCATAGGCGGCCATGCCGGGAAAGCCGACGGTATGGCCGACAAAGGTCGAGGTGAACACCAGGGCACCGCCACCGCGCCCCAGCATGGCGGGAATCTGATGCCGGGCTGCGAGGAAGGCGCTGGTCAGGTTGACCTCGAGCGTATCGCGCCAGCTTTCCAGGGAGATTTCAGTCAGCGGTGCCATATCGCCGGTGGTGCCGGCGTTGTTGAAAGCGATGTCGAGCCCGCCGAAACGCTGCTGGGCGGCCTCGACCAGGGCGATCTGGTGGTCCTCGTCCTGGATGTTGCCGGGCACCGCAACAGCTTTTCCGCCGGCAGCCGCGATTTCGGCCGCGACCTTGTCGAGAGCATCACGACGGCGACCCGACAGGATGACGGCGGAACCTTCGGCGGCAAACAGGCGTGCCGCCGCTTCGCCGATACCCGAGCTGGCACCAGTGATGATCGCAACCTTGTTTTCGAGTGTAGACCTCATGTCTTGAACCTCCAATTCGTTTGGGAGGTTCTTGTTGTCCGCACATGGTCCGATCGCGACCCGTTTTCTCTGGTCTGGCGGAGTTCGGCCAGTTCCTTGTTTCCTGGGAAATCGCCAAGCGAAAGAACGAGCGGCAAGAGTGGTTGCTTCCATCCACCCATCGGCATACTCCCGCCGATGCGATCAAAGCCCGAGAATGAACCCATGGCTTCTCTTCACTGCCAACTCAGACGGATCGGTGCCATCCTGCTTGCAGGTCTTGCAGGCGGATTGTCGGCCACTTCCGTCCTTGCGAGCGGACAATTGCCGCCGCGTCCGGTTCCGGCCCAACATTTCGCTGACTTCGAGACCTGCCTCGAGCATTTGAAGGCCGTTCAGAGGGCCGATATGGCGGGAGTGGCCGAGGGAGCGGTTGCCGATGGCGAAAACCGTACGCGCCAGAAACTGGTCGACGGCGACGGCATTGTGCGTGTCGGGGAGCAAAACGCACGCTACCAGGCTCGTGTCGGCAACCAGTTCCGCGTCACCGACCGCCAAAAGGGCGTCATCGAGACGACTTTCAGCTATGAAGACACCACCCTCGAATGCCGGGGCGGCGAACTCACGGGAAGTGTGATCTCGGGCTATATGTTGCCGGGCATGGAACCATTGCCCGAAGCCTCCAAGCCGCAGTGATAGGGCCCCAGGGCAAATAGCGCATCGACCGAGGCGCTATTTGCTCCTGCGGTCACTGGCGCAAGGCCGTACCTTCGGCGGCCTTGCTCGCAGCCTCCTCTCGCGAGGCAACATTGAGGACGCGCAGTAGCAGCGAGACATGGTTACGCACCGTGAAGGGGGAGATGGCCAGCGCCCGGGCGATCTCCTTGTTCGACTTGCCCTGGACGATCAGGTCCAGGATGTCCTGCTGGCGTGGGGTGAGCACCGGGTTCAGGTGCAGGGTCTGGTCCGGGCCAGCCCAGGTCTCGAGTGCCGAGACCACCTGCTCGGCCGAAACCAGCTTGCCGTCCACACCGCCCGGCTGGGCCGTCAGCAGGAAGATCGTGGCATTGGGGAAGTGTCGGCGCAATTGCGCCAGCGCATCCTCGCCATCCATTTCAATGATCGCCATGACGGCGCGGCGGATATCGACGGGCGGGGCGGAGGAGGAAGACGTCAAAGCAATGTGTCTCAATCGAAATGTCCCAGTCATCGGGGTGCGGCGATTTCGGTGAAGCGATTTCCTGACGGCTGCCGAACCTGCGACCTTGCTTGCTCTCCTTCTGTCATGCCTCCACATGGCCGTCTGTTCCGCACGTGACTCGGGAACAGACCTATCGCCCTGCCGTCTCAGCCCGGCCTTTGCGCCGAGTTGGCGATCAATGGCTCAATCGTCGTTTTCGGAAGTGAGCTCCTCCGGCCGAAGGCCGGATTGGCGCGCCCCGCGGCGCAGGCGCAGGCCCGGCCCGCTGCCATCGTCGTCGAGGAACTGGATGCCTGCTTCTTCAAAGGCAAGGCGCATGGCCGCCAGGTCCTGCCTCTGCGGTACCCGTCCGCCCTTTTCAAACTCGGCGATGATGACTTTCGGCACACCGGACCGTTTCACCAGATCGGCAATTTCGAAATCCAGGAGAGCGCGGGCGGCGCGGCTGAGGGAAGGGGTGAGGGACATCTTGAACGCCTCATGCGGATGAACAGGCCAATATTTGGCAACAAGCGGCCTTAACAGGAGATGTAGGAAACAGCGAGGCGTTCGGCCAGTTCATCCCTCAAGATCGCAGGGAAGTGTTTCCGCGGCGGATGCGATTCCTGAATCGGATTCGATGCTGTAGAGGAGGGCCCCGACTTTTCAAGGAAGGACACTCCCATGGTCAAGCGTCTCCATCCCGGCGCGCGTTTCTGCAAGGCGGTCGTCGCCAACGGCATCGTCACCACTGCCGGCATCACTGCTGCCGACACCAGCGGCGACACCAGGGCACAGACCGCCGACATCCTGGCGCAGATCGATGCCCTGCTGGCCGAGGCCGGCAGTTCCAAGGCAAACCTGCTCACGGCCAGCATCTGGCTGCGCGACATCGCTCATTTCGGCCAGATGAATGCTGTCTGGGACAAGTGGGTCGACATGAACAACCTGCCTGTCCGCGCCACTGTGGAAGCCCGCCTGGCCACGCCGGAACTGCTGGTCGAGATCCAGGTCACCGCGACGGCCTGATCGTCCTGTCCAAGGCGCGCCGTGCAATGACGAGCGCGCCTTGGCAATTTCAGGCATATCCAGTCGATAAAGCAACCGAACCGGATCGAGCTTCTAGCTCCGTGCCACGCGGGCATAGGCGTCCGCGGACATCCATTCGCCATTCTCGATGGGCAGGCCCAGGAAGGCCCTGAAATAGCGTTTCATGTCCGTCCTGTCACTCGCGTCGGGATGTTCGGCCAGCAGGCGCCAGGCCTGCATGATGTGGCCATGCGTGAAAATGGCGATGCGATCGAGCCCGAGCGCTTCAATATGGCGGGCCGTGGCCCTGACGCGCTCCAGCATCCGGGCGAAGGATTCGGCGCCCGGACCGTCGACCAGCTCGGGATCGGCGAGGCGCCAATAGGCGTCCACCAGCGGGCGGCGCTGCTCCATCGTGGTGTTCGCGCAGCGAACGGGCGACAGATAGGTGAACTCCTGCACAGGCCAGGTTTCGATCGGCACCGCCGCGAAACGTTCCGCCGTCGGCGCGGCCGTCTGGCGCGCGCGCAGATAGGGTGACACCACGATCAATTCCGGGGCACGTTCGAACCTGGCCGCCACTTCACGGGCCTGCAGCCAGCCGGTTTCGGTAAGCGGAGCCGATGAGGCGTCCTTGCTCGCAGCGCCGGCATTGGCCGTGCTTTCGCCATGGCGGATCAGCCAGAGCTCACGCGCCATGCCGCCTCCGGCCAACCGGCAAGGGGCCTCTCACTGGAATACCTCTCACTCGAACGTCTCAAACGGACGTCGAAGCCGATCTTCCCGAGTGACTTGGCGCGCGTTGAGCTTGAGCTCGCAGCCATCGCAAATATCCGGGCGAGCCGTGAAGGCCTTGGATGCCTTGTCCTGGGCATCCGGAGCCCATTGTGAGGCGGGATTTCCCAAAGCGGGCGCCTTGGCGGCCACAGGCGCCGGTTTCTTGTGTCGGGGTTGCTCCACCGTCAGATCCGGCAGTGCGAATTCCTCTGCCAGGACGGAGGTGCCCAGCAGCGGCAGGAGGAGGAGAGCGGTGCAGGCGGACAGCTTCATCGGGGAGCCCCAGCGTCAGGCATTGCCGGTACGACAAGGTCGTGCGAGTCGGTGGCAATATTCCAGCATAACACGCCTTCGACAAGGAGGAGAGAGCTCGCCGAGAGAGCAACTTCGATACGGTTCTTGCCTTGGCCCCGGCCTTGTGGCTTGCTCCGCGGCGAAAAATGACGAGGAGCGATCCATGCCTGATCCGACACTCTGGGGACTGTTCGTTCTCGCATCGGTCACGCTGCTGCTGACGCCTGGACCGGCGGTGCTGTTCATCGTGGCGCGCTCGGTCGAACGCGGCAAGGTCGCAGGCCTGGTTTCCGTCCTCGGCATTCATCTGGGCACCATCGTCCATATCGTCGCTGCCGCGGTTGGGCTTTCGGCCTTGATCGTCTCCTCGACCCTGGCCTTTTCCGTGGTCAAATATCTGGGCGCGGCCTATCTGGTCTGGATCGGCGTCCGCACGCTGATGGCGCCGGACCTGCCGCCGGAGATCTCGGCCAAGTCGAGCAAGCCGCTGCACCGACTCTTTCAGGAAGGCTTCATCGTCAACCTGTTCAACCCGAAGACGGCGATCTTCTTCCTGGCGTTCCTGCCGCAATTCGTCGATCCGGCGCGCGGCGCCCTGCACTGGCAGATCCTGGTGCTCGGCTTCACCTTTATGGGGCTCGGCATGCTGAGCGATGCCATGTTCGCGGTGGCGGCGGGCACCGCCGGGGATTTCCTGCGCCGCAGCCGCCGCTTCCTGCGCTTCCAGCGCTGGTTCGCCGGCCTGTCCTTCATCGGCCTTGGCGTGACGGCCGCACTGGTTTCACGCAAATAGGAACGCCTTGGCGATACCGTGCCTGAGAGGCGCCCCGGCGGCGCTTCTCGGATCGAATAACAAGCTGCGCCGGTCGTTGGGAAGCGAGGTCGAGGATCGCCTCCTGCAACCCGAACGGAACTGGCGAAGGCCGACGATATTGGCGTGCCGGCAATGCGAGATCGCCCGCGATCATGTTTGCCAGATGCCGCTTCAGGCCAGCTTGCGGGATCCCTCTTATCGATTTCATCGATAGATAGGTTCTACGGAACTCGACTATTCAGCTGGGTCGCCCCGTGCCAGCATTGTCTCCACCGGCGCCGCCTGCTCATTGCCAGGGGCGGATTGGACAAGCGCGAGGCTGTATCATGGGCGAGTTGATCGACGGGCAATGGCATCGTACCACCTCGGCAAAGCTGACGGCCGACGGCCGGCTGAGGCGCCCGCCCTCCGTCTATCGCAACTGGATCTCCTCCCAGGCGGACACGCCTTTCAAGCCCGAGGCCGGACGCTATCACCTCTATGTCTCGCTGGCCTGTCCCTGGGCGCATCGCACCCTGATCATGCGCAGCTTGAAGGGGCTGGAGACATTGATCGACATCTCCATCGTCAACTGGCTGATGGGAGAAGAGGGCTGGACCTTCGAGCCCGGACCGGGCGTGGTGCCGGACAGCGTGAACGGCGCAACCAGGCTTCACCAGCTCTATACACTGGGCGATCCCCGGGCCACCACGCGCGTCACCGTGCCCGTCCTGTGGGACAAGCAGACCCGGCGCATCGTTTCCAACGAATCCGCCGAGATCATCCGCATGTTCAATTCGGCCTTCGATGGCATCGGGGCGAGGGCGGGCGACTTCTATCCGGGCGAGCTCCGCACCGAGATCGACGCCCTCAACGAGCGCATCTATGAGAGCTTGAACAACGGTGTCTACAAGGCAGGCTTCGCCACCACGCAGGCCGCCTATGAGGAGGCCGCACGGGGCGTCTTCGAGACCCTGGATTGGCTCGAGCATCGGCTCGAAGGCCAGGCCTTCCTGCTGGGCGGGCGCATGACGGAGGCCGACATCCGGCTGTTCACGACATTGCTGCGCTTCGACCCGGTCTATCATGGCCACTTCAAATGCAATCGGCGCATGATCGCCGGCTACCCGGCGCTTTGGGACTATACGCGGATGCTTCATCAGCATCCGCTGATCCGGCCGACCATCGCCATGGATCATATCAAGGGGCATTATTATGCCAGCCATCCCTGGATCAATCCGAGCCGCATCGTGCCTCTCGGTCCCGACATCGACTATGATGCGCCACTGTCGGGCCTGCGTGCCTCGGCGGCCCGCGCAGCGTAAAATCTCAAGGAGCCTAGAGGTTGACCGCCGGTTCATCCGGCATCGCAGCGAAGGCTTCACGCAGGTGATCTGCCAGCATGATGCCCGCCCGCGTTGGATCCGGCGCGACGTGAAGCCGGATCTCGGCGCCGGGCAAGGCTGGCAACCTGTCCCTCGGGGACAGGCCACGCAAGCTGCGCGGCAGAAAACTCGATTTCACCACCGTGACCGCCAGCCCCTGGGTCGCAATGGCTTCCACCGTCGCCAGATTATGCGACACGAAGGCCAGTCGCCATGGCCGCTCCGCAGCGTCGAGGCCCTCGATCGCCCATTTGCGGAAAAGGCAGCCCGGCGGATAGAGCGCCACGGGGAGAGGATCGAGCAGCCAGGCCCGGTGCTCCGCACTGCCTGCCCATATCGGTCGTTCGAACCGCAGCAATTCCCCGCTCTCGCAACCCTCGCCATGCATGGCGATGACAAGCTCATAGCTCTCGCCGATACGGCTGAGCATGGGGCCGGTCAGGCCGGTTTCCATCTCGACGTGAATGCGGGGATAGAGCGCGAGAAAACGTGCCAGCACGGCGGGCAGAACGTGGCTCCCGTAATCATCCATTACGCCAAGGCGCACACGGCCCTCCAGTCGATGCTCGCGAAGCTTGCCGACCGCCTCCTCGTTCAAGGCGAGGATACGCCGTGCATAGGTGACCAGGCTTTCGCCGGCCACGGTCAGCTCGACCGTGGTGGTGTTGCGGCGGAACAACTCGGCGGCCACCCGCATTTCCAGGCGCCTGATCTGCATGCTCACAGCCGACTGGGTACGATTGAGCCGATTGGCCGCGCGCGTGAAGGAGCGGTGATCGGCCACGGCCAGGAAGGCTCGCAGGAGATCAGGGTCGAGCATCGGCAATGTCATCACACATCATGATGACGTTCCTGGCTGAAATGCAATTTCCTTATGAGCCTCCTCTGCCTATCGAGGTACATGGCCCTTTGTGCCGGCAGTGCGTGGGAGGTCGTGTCTCAAAGATCCGTTCCACCGGGCCTCTACGCCTGCACGACAGCAATGAGCAGAGGAGGCCTCCTTGTGCCCCGGACAGCTGGGATTTCCTCATTCCACCTTCCATAGGGTAAGGAAGCCGCCTTGATAATTCGTTCGGAACTCGGGATAAACTCGTCGAGACGGCTGAATTTCTGGAAAGGAAAGCCATGGACGGAGCATATTTATCGGCTTTGGCGGCTCTTGCCGGATCGAGCATCGGAGCGTTCGCCTCCTTTGCCACCACTTGGCTCAATCAGAGCTATCAGCAAAGGGTTCAGCGTCTATCCAATGAAATGTCACGGCGCGAAAGAATATTCGGAGAATTCATTGACGAGGCATCGAAAGTATACGGTGACGCCATGGAAAGCAATTTAACCGACACAGCGAAATTGGTTAAGCTCTATTCCATTAAAAATCGAATGAAACTGTTTTCGGGAGATGAGGTCATCGCGAGGGCCGAAGAGGTCCTGCAACTGATCGTCAAGAGATATTCGTCGGAAAAAGTGGACTTTTCTCACTTCGACGCCAACTCTCTTCGAGAATCCGATCTCTTGTATGGTTTTACGGAAGCCTGCCGGAAGGAAATCATTCGGTACTGAGTGTCGAACGGGCAGGCGGCGGCTGACTCACCCAATCCCCTTGGATCGACCCCTGGATCAAGCCGCTGCTGCCAATCGTTCATCACGCATCGTGATAGCGTTCATCAACAAAATGCAATTCCCTCCAGAACCTAGCCTCCGCTAGCCTGTTCCGGCGAAGATCGAGATGGGGCAGGGGCGATGTGGGGTGTTCTGGCGGCTGTCCTTTCGAGCGGTATCGGAGGCACTGCCGTGGTCGCCACACGCTCGCTCTCGAAGGCGATCGACCCGATCACGTTGGGCGCATTGCGCTTCGGCCTTGGCTTCGTGTTCCTGCTGCCGGTGGCATGCCTGCGCCGCGAAGCCTGGCCGACGCGCCGCGACTGGCCGGGCGTGGCCGGGCTGGGCCTGCTGTTCTTCGGGCTGTTTCCGATCCTGTTCAATGCCGCGCTCTATTTCACCACGGCGGCACGTGGCGCCATTGCGCTTTCAGCCCTGCCGGTGCTGACCATGCTGGCGGCCTCGGCCTTGCGCGCCGAGACTATGACGGGACGCAAGGTCCTCGGCGTGCTGGTCACCATGACCGGTGTGGCGCTGGCGCTGCTCTCGGGCCTCTCCACGGCACCGCCGGGCGCCTGGCGCGGAGACCTCCTGATGCTCGGGGCGGCTCTGGTGATGGCACTCTACACGATCTGGTCCCGGCCTTTTGTCGCCCGGTCAGGGCCTGTTCGCTTCACTCTGACGGCGATGGGAATCGGGGCGCTTTGCCTCGTTTCGGTGGCGGCGATCGGCGGAGGATTGGCGAATGTGCGCGGGCTTGCGCCGGAAGCCTGGTTGGCTGCCGCCTATCTCGGCATCATCGGCAGCGCGCTGGTCTTCTTCCTGTGGTCTTTCGCGGTCTCCCATACCACGCCGACGCTGGTGGCGATCGCAGTGGCCGTCAATCCGATCACAGCCAGCCTGGCGGGGGAGGTGTTTCTCGGAGAAAGGCTGGGCTGGAACTTTGCGGCGGGTCTCGGCCTGGTCTGCCTCGGCATCGTCGTCGCGGCAACCAGGCCCGGTTTGCGTTCCGAACAGCCGTTCAGCGAGAAACGTCGGTTTCGCCTCCGAATACGACCCCGCGGTTGAACTGGTAATTATAGCCCGCATGCGCCCCGAAGGTGGAGCCGAGGTCCGAAGACGACCGGCTGGCACCGTCCGTGCTCCATTTCGACCGCCCCTGGGACAGGCCGGCGTGGCCGCCGACATAGAACCCCGTCCAGTCGTGGGGACCGGATGCTTTCTTGGAATCCAGGGGCGGCGGCGCGAATTTGTTCTGCTTGGGAGGAGCAAGCCCGTCGGCAAAAGCGGCACCGGTCAGCAGGAGCAGTGCGCCGGCGGCGATGGCGAGGATCTTCATGGTCGACTCCGGCAATTTCCGCAGATTGACCGCCGAATCTACAGAAAAATGCGACCGAATGAAGATCACGCGGCATGCCCCTCGCAATGTTCCGCCGCCACGGTTTCCGAAGAAGGCAGGCTAGTTCCCCACGCATCGCCTCAGGCGCGTCGATGCGTGATCCAGCCGCCCCAGAACAGGCTCGAGAAAAACAAGGTCGGCTCCTCGAAACCGGCCTGGGTCAACAATCGAGCGACCTCCTGGTCGGAAGCGGGCGGATCGGCGCCCTGCCGGATCTTGCCGAGCTTTGCAGCGATCTCGTTGGACGAAGCGCCCTGCATGCGCCAGCGCTCGCCCCAGGCGGCGAGAAAGAGCGGCTTGCTGGCATAGGCATGCCGGTTGCCGGCCAGGATGAGCGGCGCCCCAGCCTTGAGGCGGGCTGCCAATGCCGCGAGAACGGCCTGTTTGGCGGGGAGGCCGGGCAGGTGATGCAACACGCCGATCAAGGTCGCGGCATCGTAGATCGGCTCTTCCGGCAGATCCGCAACCTCGCCCAGCATGGGCGTCGTTCGTGCCGCCAGGCCTGCTTCGCCAACCGCCGCCATGGCGAGTTCGAGCATGGGGGCGGATGGATCCACGGCGGAAAAGTGCCAAAGCGGCTCGAGGCGGGCCGCTGAGAGGATTTCCTGGGCGGTACCGCCCGCTCCCGCCACGAGAATCCGCGCGGCGCGGCCCGGGCCGAGGTCGGCGGCGAGCAGGCAGGCGGCGAGTTCGTGGCAGGCGTCATAGCCCGCCAGGGCGATACGGCTCTGGACCGCATATTCGGCGGCCCTGCCGGCGTCGAATTTTCCGGCCGCCCTGTTCTCAGTCTCGGTCATGGTCTTCTCCTGAACACCGCTCCTTTGCTGGCAAGAAACGATGTCGGGAAGGCCGGTTCTTATGCTGGTATAAAAATTATCTCTTAAAGATGCGCGCACCGCTTGAAATCTTGCCAAATTACGCCGGGTCGCGCTGCCTCTCCCCGTAAGAACGGGGAGAGGGGGCACAGACGTTGCAATTTGCCCGTCGATCCTTTCATCTCGCCCGACCGTTAAGCGAGGTAAGAGGTCCTCAGCATGAAACGCGACGTCAAAGTCTCCTCGCCCCGTTCTTACGGGGAGAGGTACGGTGAGGGGCAGCGCGACCTCAACGATGTGCGGAGGAACGACAGCCAAACAATGCCAAACGCCCGAAGTGATCGAGCCTGAAAGCTGACCGCCGCCGGTTTACTTCAGTTCTTGGCAAAGCTCTCGGCCAGCCAGGAGCGCATCATCGCATAGGATCTCGCCGCAGCCTTGGCATCATAGCGGCAATTGCCGGTCTTGCCGGTGGCCTCGGTTTCCGTGAAGCAATGCACGGCGTGGCCGATCTCGACGAATTGCCAATCAGCCGGGCTGCCGCGCATCTCCTCGGTGAATTTGGGCACGTCCGGGATGGTGGCGGTATCGTCGGCCCCGTTGATGGCGAGTACGCGTGCCTTGATCGACTTGGCCAGGGCCGGATCGTCGGTGCCGAGGCCGCCATGGAAGGAGATCACGGCCTTGGCGTCCGAACCGCTGCGGGCCAGGTCGAGCACGGCGTTGCCGCCAAAGCAGAACCCGATCGCCGCCAGCCGCGACTGGTCGATCGGCGCGTTGGCGGTGTAGACCTTCAACTGCTCGAAGGCCTTGTCGATGCGCTGGCGCATCAAGGCGCGATTGCCATAGAGCGGCCCGATGGCAGCCTTGGCCTCATCGTCGTTCTTGGGGCGGACACCCTCGCCATACATGTCCGTTAGCAGGATGACGTAATCCTTGCCGGCGATCTTCTTGGCCTTTTCGACGGCGGTGTCGCCCACGCCATACCAGTTGGGCACCATGACCAGGCCGGGGCGCTTTGCCTTGGCGGCATCGTCATAGATCAGCAGGCTCTTGAAGGTCGTGCCGTCCAAGGTCCAGTCGACCGGCTTGACCACCATCTTGGCAAAGGCGGGCGTGACAGCGAAAAGCGCGAGCAAAGGCAGGATGAGGCGGGCGAGGCGCATGGGATTTCCTCTCGACGGCGGATGAAACCTGGTCAGGCCCTCATGCTACCAGACAAAAGCAGCTTTCAAACCTGACGAGCGATGGTACCGATCACATTGACGAGAAGCCGTGCGGCTGTCAGCGCCGAAAGGCCGCTTTCATCGGCGGGAGGATAGAGCTCGACGAGATCGAAGCCCGCGATCCTCGCCCGCTTGCCGAGGCCCGCGATCAGGTCGATCACCTGGGTATAGCTGAGGCCGCCCGGCGTGCGGGCTGCCACGCCGGGCAGGACGCCGGGGTCGAGGCCATCGCAATCGAGGGTGACGACGACCTGCGCTCCAGCAGGAATGTGCCGAAGCGCCGCCTCGATACCCCCGGCGTGGATCTCGCGGGCAGTCACCAGATGGCTGCCATAGGTTCGGGCCGCCTCGATTTCCGCCAGGCGCGCGCTGCCGACGCCGCGCATGCCGACCTGCACGATGCCGGCCACATGCGCCATTTCGCTCGCGCGGCGCATCGGGCTGGAATAGCCCTGGCGCTCGCCATGCAATTCGTCGCGCCAGTCGATATGGGCATCGATCTGCAGGATCCAGACGGGGCCATGATCGGCAAAGCCGGCAAGGAAGGGAATGGGGACGGAATCATCGCCGCCGAGCAGGAGGGGGACGGCGCCCGCCGCCAGGATCTCGCGCGTCTTCGCCTCGATCCCATGCCGATTCCCGGCATTGTCACGCATGACGGTCTCGATGTCGCCGATGTCGATGCAGGAAGCAGGCCTGCCGTCGAAGAGCGGACCGCCGAGGTCGAAATCCCAATGCTCGACCAGGCCGGCATCCTCCTGGCTGGCGGCACGGATGGCATTCGGTGCCAGGGCGTAGGGGCTGCTGTCCTTGGCGGGATAGGTGCTGCCATGACCGGCCCCGAAGATCACCATGCGAGGCTTGCTGTCGCCGGCAAGGCGGGTGGGAAAATCCAGAAAGGTGGGCAGGGCGGTCATGGGGATTCAATCCTGTCGGCGACAACTCAGGAGACGGAGGCCTCGACGATTTCGAGCGGGAACCCGGTCTGCTTGATGGTCTTGGTGACGATATAGGTGAAATAGCGGTCGATGCCGATCTCGGCCTCGAGCAGGCCGTCCATCAGCCGCTGGTAGGAATCGATGTCGGTGGTCACCACGCGCAGCAGATAATCGATGCCGCCTCCCACGGCGTCGCAGGCGACGATGGCCGGCTCACGCATGATGGCGGCTTCGAAGCGCTGGAAATCCGCCTGGCGGTGGCTCTTGAGGGTGATCTCCACCAGGACCGTGGCAAAGCGCCCCAAGCGGGCGGCGTCGATGACGGCGCCATAGCGGGCGATCGCACCGGCCTTTTCCAGGCGGCGCAGCCGCTCCCAGCATGCAGCGGCCGACAGGCCGGCCTCGGTGGCGAGGTTCAGCTTGGTGATGCGGCCATCGCGCTGCAGGGCAGCGAGGATCTTCAAATCGATCTTGTCGAGTTTCAACATGGCGCCGACGAATGGATTGGTATAATACGGATAGGCTTCGGTATTGTATCAGGACAATTACATGCCACTCTCCAATTCTGATCGTTTCGGGCGATTTGTCGAATCGCGGGCGCCTCTCGCGGCGGCGGCAGAATGGCGGCCAGTCCTACCGCGCCGCAAGGGCGTGACCAAGCACAAGCTCCTGACCGACCTGATCATCGCCGATGTCGAGGCCGAGATCCTGAAGCCCGGCACGCGCATGCCGACCCATCGCGACCTCGCCCACGCCCTCAAGGTTTCGGTGCAGACGGTCAGCATCAGCTACAAGGAAGCGGAAAGGCGGGGGTTCCTGCGCGGCGAAGTCGGGCGGGGCACCTTCGTGCGCGACCGGGTGACCGAGCGCGCCGAGCGTTTCATGCTCGACCGCTCCCCCGGCCAGACGGCCGACCTGTCCATCATCCGCGCCGTCTATACCGAAGCGCATGAGCGCGCCTCGCGGCAGGCGATGGCGCGCCTGGGCGACGGCGACAACAGCGCCTTCATGCGCCCTTGCCGCCCGATCGCCGGCCTCGACCGGCACCGGACGGCCGCCAGATCCTGGCTGCGCGGGCTCGGCGTTGAGGCGGAGGCCGAGCGCGTCCTGATCACCAATGGCGCAGCCCATGGCCTCTTCCTGGCCGTGGCCTCGGTGGTCCATCCCGGCGACCTGGTGTTGACCGAGAACCTGACGGATCACGGCATCATCGGCCTGGCCTCGTTGCTGGGCTTCACCCTGCGCGGCTTGCCGACGGACACGCAAGGCATCCTGCCCGAAGCGTTTGAAGCCGCCTGTGCGGCCGGGGGCGTCAAGGCGCTCGTCCTCATTCCCTCGCTCGGAAACCCGACCAGCCACGTCGCCGGCGCCGAACGCCGGCGGGAGATTGCCGACATCGCTGCCCGGTATGGCATCTTCGTGATCGAGGACGAGGTCTACAAACCCCTGCTCGACGAGCCCTTGCCTTCGATCGCCCAGATGCTGCCCGAACTCGGATTCTTCGCCACCTCGATGACCAAGTCGGTGATGACGGGTTTGCGCGTCGGCTATCTCGTGGTGCCGCCGGCCTATTCGATCCGCGTCGGCAGCATCATGCGGGTCACGAGCTGGAGCGCCACCAACCTGCCGGCGGAGATCGCCTCGCTGTGGATCGAGGACGGCACGGCGCAGGCCCTCGTCGACCTGCAGCGCCAGGAAGCGCGCGCCCGCCAGGCCATCGTCGCGCAGGTGCTCGGCGACATCGTCGCGTCCAGCCATCCCCTGTCGCTCTGCGCCTGGCTGAAAGTGCCGCCACGCTGGACGGAGGAGGGGCTGGTGCGCGCACTTGCCCAGCGCGCCATCGCGGTGACGCCCTCCGATCCCTTCGTAGCCGGAGAAGTCCGCCCGGGGGGAATCCGCATCTGCCTGGGCGGACGGCTGTCGCATGCCGCCCTGGCGGAGACGCTCGCATCGGTGCGCGCCACCTTCGAGCAGTTGCCGCCGGTGTTCGACGCCCGTCTCATCGCATGACCGTGCTCTGTATCATTACAATATAATAATTGACATGATTTTTGTATCGTAACACCATCCCTCCCAAGCCAGGAGGGATGGGTTCGATGCCGGTCGCGGTCACCATCGACGAGATCAGGGCCGCCCATGCGCGGATCGCAGGGCACGTGGTCCGAACGCCGCTGCGTCCAGCACTCTCCCTGTCGCGGGATGGTTCGCCGGTTCATCTCAAGCTGGAGACGCGCCAGACCACCGGCTCGTTCAAGCTGCGCGGCGCCACCAATGCCGTTCTGTCACTGGATGCATCGGCCCAAGGGGGCGCCGCGGGGGTCGTCACCGCCTCGACGGGAAACCACGGCCGCGCGGTCGCGCACGCCGCCAAGGCCCGCGGCATCCGGGCGGTGGTCTGCATGTCGCAACTGGTTCCGGCAAACAAGGTCGAGGCCGTCCGCGCGCTCGGCGCCGAGGTGCGCATCGTCGGCTGCTCCCAGGATGACGCGCAGAACGAGGTCGACCGGCTGGTGGCCGAGGGAGGCCTTGCCGAAATCCCGCCTTTCGACCACCCAGCCGTGATCGCCGGGCAGGGAACGATCGGGCTCGAAATCATCGCCGACCTCCCGGACGTCGAACTCGTGCTGGTGCCACTCTCCGGCGGCGGACTGGCAGGCGGGATCGCAGCAGCCGTCAAGGCGCTCCGCCCCCAGGCCAAGGTCGTCGGCATCTCGATGGCCCGGGGCGCTGCCATGCATGCCAGCCTGTTGGCCGGCAAGCCGGTCGAGGTCGAGGAATTGCCGACGCTGGCAGATTCGCTCGGCGGCGGTATCGGCCTCGCCAATCGCTACAGCTTCGCCCTGTGCCGCGACTTCCTCGACGAGGTCATCCTGCTGAGCGAGGAGGAAGTGGCGGCCGGGATCCGGCATGCCTTCAGAGCAGAGGACGAAATCGTCGAAGGCGCCGCAGGCGTCGGCATCGCCGCCTTGCTGGCCGGCAAGCTCAGGCCGTCGGGACCGACGGCGATCGTGGTGTCCGGCCGCAACATCGATCCGGAGCTGCATCGCCGCATCGTGGAAGAGGGAGTGGCGGCATGATCGTGCTGACAGAAGCCGAATTGCGCCGTTGCGTGGCGCTCGACGCAGATGCCGTCGATTGTGTCGAGCAAGCCTTCCTGGCCCTCGCAACCGAAGCGGTGGCCATGCCGCCGATCCTCCGGCTCGACATTCCCGAGCATCGCGGCGAGGTGGACGTCAAGACCGCCTATATTCCCGGTGTCGAGGGCTTCGCCATCAAGATCAGCCCGGGCTTCTTCGACAATCCCAAGCTCGGCCTGCCCAGCCTCAACGGCCTGATGGTGCTGCTGAGCAGCCGGACGGGCCTGGTCGAAGCCCTGCTGCTCGACAATGGCTATCTCACGCAGATCCGCACCGCCGCAGCGGGCGCCGTCGCCGCCCGCCACCTGGCCCGGGCCGATGCACGCATCGCTGCCATCATCGGCGGCGGCGAACAGGCCCGTCTGCAGCTCGAGGCCTTGCGCTTGGTCCGCCCGATCGACCGGGCCCGGCTCTGGGCTCGTGATGCCGCCAAGGCCGTGACGACGGCAGAGGACCTGTCGCAACGCCTGGGCATTCCGGTCGCGCCGGCCGCCAGCGTCGAGGCGGCCTGCGCCGGGGCCGACATCATCGTCACCACCACGCCGGCCGAACGCCCGGTTCTCAAAGCCGAATGGTTGGCACCCGGGCAGCATGTCACGGCAATGGGCTCGGATTCCGAGCACAAGAACGAAGTGGATCCGGCCGTGTTCGGCAAGACGGTCTATGTCGCCGACAGCCTTGCCCAGACAAGGCGGCTCGGCGAACTCGCCCACGCCATCAAGGCGGGAACCGCAGCGGCCGATGCGGTGTTTGCCGAACTGGGACAGGTGATCGCCGGCAAGGCCGAGGGGCGCCGGAGCGATGCCGACATCACCCTTTGCGACCTGACCGGCACCGGCGTGCAGGATACCGCCATCGCCACGCTCGCTTTTCGCCGGGCCGCCGCCACCGGGGCGGGCCAGACTTTCGAGACAATCAAGGGAAAGTGACGCAATGATTGCGCCCACGCTCAATTTCAGCCGCGAGGAATATGCCGAGCGCCTGGCCAAGACGCGAGCCGCCATGTCCAAGGCGGGCATCGATCTGCTCGTCGTCACCGACCCCTCGAACATGCACTGGCTCACCGGCTATGATGGCTGGTCCTTCTATGTCCATCAATGCGTTCTCGTCGCGGGCGAGGGAGAACCGGTCTGGTTCGGCCGGGGACAGGATGCCAACGGTGCCAAGCGCACCGCCTGGCTCGCTCACGACAACATCGTCGGCTACCCCGATCACTATGTGCAGTCTACCGAACGCCATCCGATGGATTACCTCTCGGGCATCATCGAGCAGCGCGGCTGGGCCAAGGGCACGATCGGCGTCGAGATGGACAATTACTGGTTCAGCGCTGCGGCCTATGCCTCGCTGGTCCGGCATCTGCCCAATGCCCGCTTCAAGGACTGCCTGTCGCTGGTCAACTGGCAGCGGGCGATCAAGAGCCCGACCGAGATCGACTATATGCGCAAGGCAGGCCGCATCGTCGAGGCGATGCACCGGCGCATCCTCGACAAGGTCGAGCCCGGCATGCGCAAGAGCGATCTCGTCGCCGAGATCTACGATGCCGCCATTCGGGGCGTCGACGGCTTTGGTGGCGACTATGCCGCCATCGTGCCGTTGCTGCCGTCGGGCGAGGAGGCCTCCGCCCCGCATCTGACCTGGAACGACCTGCCGATGAAAACCGGGGAGGGCACGTTCTTCGAGATCGCCGGCTGTTACAGGCGCTATCATTGTCCCCTGTCGCGCACCGTCTTCCTCGGCAAGCCGACCCAAGCCTTCGTCGACGCCGAGAAGGCCACAGTGGAAGGAATGGAGGCCGGCCTCGCGGCGGCCAGGCCCGGCAACACCTGCGAGGACATCGCCAACGCCTTCTTCGCCGTGCTGAAGAAGTACGGCATCGTCAAGGACAACCGCACCGGCTATCCGATCGGCCTGAGCTATCCGCCGGACTGGGGCGAGCGCACCATGAGCCTGCGGCCGGGCGATCGCACCGAGCTGCGGCCCGGCATGACCTTCCATTTCATGACAGGCCTCTGGCTTGAAAACATGGGCCTAGAGATCACCGAGAGCATCCTGATCACCGAAAACGGCGTGGATTGCCTCGCCAATGTGCCGCGCCAACTCTTCGTGAAAGCATGAACGCCGCTCCGAACCCGCGCCCGTCGCCGATCAGCGCCAGCGTCGATTTCGACGCCGACGGCATTCAGCACGGCCATCTGCGCCTGCCCTGGAGCCGGGATGACTCCGCCTGGGGATCGGTGATGATCCCCGTCACCGTGGTGAAGCAGGGCGAGGGGCCGACGGCCCTGTTGACCGGCGCCAATCACGGCGACGAATATGAAGGGCCGATCGCCCTGTTCGACCTCGCCCGCACGCTGCGGGCGGAGGCGGTGAGCGGGCGCGTCATCATCGTGCCTGCCTTGAACTACCCCGCCTTTCGGGCCGCCAGGCGCACCTCGCCGATCGACAAGGGCAATCTCAACCGCAGCTTTCCCGGGCGCCCCGACGGCAGCGTCACCGAGAAGATCGCCGACTATGTCACGCGCTGCCTGCTGCCTCTGGCCGACATCGTACTCGACTTTCATTCGGGCGGGCGGACGCTCGATTTCCTTCCCTATGCCGCGGCCCATGAACTGCCTGACAAGGTGCAGGAAGATCGCTGCTTTGCCGCCGTGGCGGCTTTCTCGGCACCCTGGTCGATGCGCATGATCGAGATCGACGCCGTCGGCATGTTCGACACCATCGCCGAGGCGGCGGGCAAGGTCTTCGTCACCACCGAGCTTGGCGGCGGCGGCACCGCGACGGCACGCTCGGCCGGCATCGCCAAGCGCGGGGTCGCCAATCTGCTCAAACATGCCGGCATCCTGGCCGGGCAGCCCGAGATCGGCGAGACACGCTGGCTCGACATGCCCTCGTCGGATTGTTTCGGCTTCAGCCCGGAAGAGGGACTGGTCGAGTTCCTCAAGGATCTCGGCGAACCCGTCGCCAGGAACGAAGTTATCGCCCGTATATATCCAATCGGCCGTACCGGTTCCTCGCCCTATGAACATCGGGCAGCACTGGATGGCCTGCTGGCGGCCCGCCATTTCCCCGGCCTGATCAAGGCCGGCGACTGCCTCTCGGTGATCGCAACCATCGAGGACCACGCCTGACAATCGACAAGGACCTGCCGGAACCAACCGGGCAGGCAATCACACCAGACAGGAGAATGAGATGATGAAACTGCCCCGACTCGCCGGCCTCGCCGGATTGGCTCTCGCCATGAGCGTGGCCAGCGTCCAGGCCACCACCCTCGAAGAGGTCAAGAGCAACGGCTTCGTTCGCGCCGTTACGGCCAACGAGGTTCCCTACGGCTTCACCAAGGAAGACGGCACGGCCGCCGGCATCGGTCCGGAAGTGGCCATTGCCGTCCTGAAGAAGATGGGCGTCAGCGAGATCGCCTGGACGGTCGCGCCCTTCGGCACCCTGATCCCCGGCCTCAAGGCACGGCGCTATGATTTCGTGGCAGCCGAGCAGAACATCTCCCCCGATCGCTGCAAGCAGGTCGCCTTCACCGAACCCAATTCCAGCTATGGCGAAGGCCTGCTGGTCAAGGCCGGCAATCCCAAGAAGCTGACCACCTATGCCGACATCGCCAAGGATCCTTCGCTGAAGGTCGCGGTGGTGTCGGGCGCCAACAATATCGACTTCCTTCGTGCCGTCGGGGTCAAGGACAGCCAGGTCGTCTTCATCCAGGCCAATGCCGATGCCATCGCCACCGTGAAGAGCCGGGCCGATGCCTATGCGGCCACCGAGCTGACGGTCGCCAGCCTCGCCAAGGGGCAGACGGAGGTGGAACAGGTCAAGCCCTTCACCGACCCGGTCGTCAACGGCAAGCCGGTGCGCAACTATGGCGGCTTTGCCTTCCGCCCGGAGGACAAGGATCTGCGCGAGGCTTACAACGCCGCGCTCGTGGAGTTCCGCAAGAGCGACGAATACAAGGCGATCCTCACCAATTACGGGCTGAGCGAGGCCAGCATCAAGGCCGCGGCCGAGAAGAAGGTCGCGGATCTCTGCGCGGGTAAATGACGACTGAACCGTCCAGCCCATCTCCGAGAGTTCGCTAATACACGTAGAACGATCGCCAAATGAGGTGCGTAATCCTTCCCCGGTTTCGAGGAAGGTGTCGCTGCACAGCAGCGACGGAAGGGGGAGAGTGGCACTGAGAGGGCCATAGACCCGTAAGGCCGCACCACCCACCCCATCCGGCCCGGCTTTGCCGGTCCACCTTCCCCGAAGTCGGGGAAGGATTCTCGTGCTCTATCTTGAGAGCTGAGCCTTCGCGCGCACGCTGGCCCGTGGAGGCAATGGCAAGGCCCATGAGTCCGGGCGTACAAAACCGACGAGGGAGCCTCATGCACTGGATCTCCTATCTGCCTGCCCTGGGCCGGGGTGCGCTGATCACCGCCGAGATTACCCTGGCCTCGCTGGCGATCGGCGCCTTCCTGGCCTTCCTGGCCGGGATCGTCAGGGTCGAGGGCGGCCGCATCCTGTCCATCATCGCGCTTTGCTATACCGAGCTGTTCCGCGGCACCTCGCTCTTGGTGCAGTTGTTCTGGTTCTATTACGCCCTGCCTCTCGTCGGTTTTTCCTTCTCCCCGGTGTCCACGGGCATTCTCGTGCTCTCGATGCATGTCGGCGCCTATGGCTCGGAAATCGTGCGGGCCGGCCTCAAATCGGTGCCGCAACAGCAGCATGAGGCAGCGCGGGCCCTGAATTTCGGTCCGGTGCACAAATTGCTGCACATCACGCTGCCCCAGGCCATCGTCGAGATGATGCCGGCCTTCGGCAACCTCGCCATCGAGACGCTGAAGCTCTCCTCGCTGGTCTCCTTCATCTCGATCGCGGACATGACCTTCCGCGCCCAGACCCTGCGCAACCTGACCCAGGACAGCACGACGATCTACACCCTCACTCTCGTCGGCTACTTCCTGATGTCGCTGGTAATCATGGTTGCCATGCGCTTCCTGGAACGCCTGGTGCGCCGCGGCGGCGCCTTTCCGAAGGCGGTGCACTCATGATGTACGGTTTCGAATGGGATCCCTCGACGCCGCTGACCTATGCGCAGTCGATCCTGCCGATCCTGCTCATCGGCCTCACCGTGACCCTGCAGGCCGCAGCCGCAGGCTTTGCCATCGCGCTGGTGCTCGGCCTCGTCTTCGCCCTGATGCGGCGCAGCCGCTTTGCCGTGGTGAGCTGGGGGACCGCTTTTGTCGTCGAGTTCCTGCGCGATACGCCCCTCCTGGTGCAGCTCTTCTTCCTCTATTACGTCCTGCCCGACTACGGCATCGCCTTGCCGGCCTTCCTGACGGGCGCCATCGCGCTCGGCCTGCAATATTCGGCCTATACGTCGGAGGTCTATCGCGGCGGCATCGAAGCGGTGCCGAGGGGCCAGTGGGAGGCCGCCACCGCCCTCAACATGTCGCGCTGGCAGCTCTACCGGAACGTGATCATCCCCCAGATGGTGCCGCGCATCCTGCCCACCATGGGCAATTACCTGATCGCCATGCTGAAGGAAACGCCGGTGCTCTCGGTGGTGACCGTGCTGGAAATGCTCGGCCTCGCCAACATGATCGGCGAGAATACCTTCGAATATCTGGTGCCGCTGAGCATGGTCGGCATCCTCTTCCTCATCCTTACCCTGGTCTGTTCCGCCGGCGTCCATCGGCTGGAAAGGGCCTTGCCGAAAGCAGGGATACCGATGCGATGACCGCAAATGCCCAATCCGACATCATCCGCTTTTCCAATGTCAGCAAGCGCTTCGGCACGCTGACGGTCCTGCAGGATTTCGACTTCACCGTCGCGCCGGGCGAGAAGGTCTCGCTGATCGGCCCCTCGGGATCGGGCAAGACCACGGTGCTGCGCATCCTGATGACGCTTGAGCCCTTTCAGGACGGCACGCTGGAGCTTGGCGGCATCGGCTATCACGAGCCCGGCGGCCACGGCCCCTTCAAGGCCAGCGAGCGGCATCTGCGCCAGATCCGCACGCAGGTCGGCATGGTGTTCCAGAGCTTCAACCTGTTCCCGCATATGACCGTGCTGCGCAATGTGGTGGAGGCGCCCATCGCCGTGCTAGGCCTGAAGCGGGAGGAAGCGGAATGCCGGGCCCTCGATCTGCTCGGCATGGTCGGCATGGCGGACAAGAAGGATCATTTCCCCAGCCAGCTTTCCGGTGGCCAGCAGCAACGCGTGGCCATCGCCCGGGCCCTTGCCATGCGCCCCCGCGTCCTGCTGTTCGACGAGCCGACATCGGCCCTCGATCCCCAGCTCGTCGGCGAGGTCCTCGGCGTGATCCGTTCGCTGGCCAGCGAGCACGATCTCACCATGCTGCTGGTGACCCACGAAATGCGCTTTGCGCGCGAGGTTTCCGATCGCGTCTGCTTCTTCGACAAGGGACGCATCGTCGAGCAGGGCGAGCCCGAGCGCATCTTTTCCAATCCCGAACAGGCGCGGACGCGCGAGTTCCTGCAGTCGGTGTTGTGAGCGGTTTTCGCCTAAGGCGTTTCCTACGTCATTGCGAGCGAAGCGAAGCAATCCAGGCGGGAGGAGGGCATCGTGTTTTGGGCTCCTGGATTGCTTCGCTTCGCTCGCAATGACGATGGCAGATCGATTGAACGAAACGCCCCTGACCAATGCCGACGATCTATCGGCGCGCGCCGGCAAATACCGAGGCTTTGACGGTGAGGGAGGGGGCGAAGCGAGACATTCTCACGGCGGCTCGGGCTAGCCTTGCAGACATGACGCCACCGGAGTTTCTTCGATGATCGCCACCGCTCTGAAACAAATCGGCCATCCTGCGCTCGGCCGGCTGAACGACCGACGACTACTGAGGGAACTCGCCTATATCGACGGCCGCTGGGTCGGGGGACGGCAAGCCGCGAGCTTCGAGCTGAAGGATCCCGGGTCGGGTGCCATTCTTGCCCATATCGCCAGCCTGGGGGCTGAAGAGACGGGCAGGGCTGTTGATGCCGCCGCCCGAGCCTTCCCGGCCTGGAAGGCCTTGCCACCTCAGGAACGAGCCGCCCGCCTGCGCGCCTGGCACCAGCTCATCCTCGCCGCCCGTGAGGACCTGGCTTTGCTGATGACGCTGGAGCAGGGCAAGCCCCTGGCCGAAAGCCGCGGCGAGATCGACTATGGCGCTTCCTTCGTCGAATGGTATGCGGAAGAAGCCAAGCGCGTGAATGCCGAGAGCGTGACCAGCCACCTTCCCGGGGCGCATATGCAGGTTTCCCGCGAGCCGCTCGGCGTGGCGGCCCTCATGACGCCCTGGAACTTTCCCTCGGCCATGGTGACGCGCAAGGCCGCGGCGGCCTTGGCGGCCGGCTGCACGGTCGTGCTCCATCCCTCCTCCTATACGCCGCTCTCCGCACTGGCGCTCGCCGAGCTCGCCGAACGGGCCGGCTTGCCCGCAGGCGTCTTCAACGTCGTCACCGGCGAGGCAGCTCCGATCGCCAGGCGCCTGTGCGAGGATACCCGCGTGCGGGTGGTGAGCTTCACAGGCTCGACCGAAATCGGGCGCCTGATCGCGGCGCAATGTGCGCCCAGCGTCAAGCGCCTGGTGATGGAACTCGGCGGCAATGCGCCTCTCATCGTCTTCGGTGACGCCGATCTGGATCGTGCAGTCAAAATTGCCGTCGATGCGAAATTCGCGACCTCCGGCCAGGATTGCCTGGCGGCCAATCGCATCTTCGTGCAGCGCTCGCTCTATCCGGCCTTCTGCGAGGCGTTCAGCCACCGCGTCGCCGCGCTCAAGCTCGGGCATGGCCTCGAAGAGGAAACCGACATAGGTCCGCTCATGCATGAACGGGCCGTCGCCCGCACCAAAGAGCGCATTGCCGATGCCTTGCAGCGAGGTGCTCGCAAGTTGACGGGTGGTGACATTGAGGCCGGATCACTCTTCGTGTCACCGACCGTCCTCGCCGACGTCCCCGATGACGCCCTGATCATGCGCGAAGAGGTCTTTGCGCCGGTTGCCAGCATCACGCCCTTCGACGACGAGGACGAAGTGGTGGCGCGCGCCAATGCCACGGAGTACGGCCTCGTCGCCTATGTCGTTACCGAAAATGCCGGCCGGGCGCTGCGCCTCAGCCGCGTGCTGGAATACGGCATGGTGGCCGTCAACCGCGTGAAACTGACCGGTGCGCCCATCCCCTTCGGCGGCGTCAAGCAGTCCGGCATGGGGCGCGAAGGCTCACGCCATGGCCTCGAAGCTTTCACCGATCTCAAATATACCTGTCTCGACCTCGCCTGACTGTTTCGACCTCGCCTGAAAGGAGCCGACATGCTCGACCGCGCCGTTTCCGACAATGAACTCACCGCCTGGGATCGCGATCACTTCTTCCATCCCTCGACCCATATGGCCCAGCATGCCCGCGGCGAAACGCCGAACCGCATCATCACCGGTGCCGAGGGGGTCTACATCACCGATCGCAACGGCAAGAGCAGCCTCGACGCCTTTGCCGGTCTTTATTGCGTCAATGTCGGCTACGGCCGCACCAAGATCGCCGAGGCGATCGCCGAGCAGGCGGCGCAACTGCCCTATTACCATGCCTATGTCGGCCATGGCTCCCAACCCTCGATCACCCTGGCCAAGATGATCATCGACCGGGCACCCAAAGGCATGAGCCGGGTCTTCTTCGGCCTGTCGGGCTCGGATGCCAACGAGACCAACATCAAGCTGGTCTGGTACATCAACAATGTACTGGGCCGCCCCGAGAAGAAGAAGATCATCTCGCGCTGGCGCGGTTATCACGGCTCGGGTTTGATGTCGGGCAGCCTGACCGGCCTGGCCGCCTTCCACAATCTGTTCGACCTGCCCAAGCCGCCGATCCTGCACACGGAAGCGCCGTATTATTTCCGCCGGGAGGACCGTTCGCAGAGCGAGGAGCAATTCGCCGATCATTGCGCCGCCAAGCTCGAGGAACTGATCCTCGCCGAGGGGCCGGATACGATTGCCGCTTTCATCGGCGAACCGGTGCTCGGCACCGGCGGCATCGTGCCGCCACCGCGCACCTATTGGGAGAAGATCCAGGCCGTCCTCACCAAATACGACATCCTCCTGATCGCTGACGAGGTCATCACCGGCTTCGGCCGGCTCGGCTCGATGTTCGGCTCGGATCATTACGGCATCAAGCCCGACCTGATCACCATCGCCAAGGGGCTGACGTCGGCCTATGCACCTCTTTCCGGCGTGATTGTGTCGGAGAAGGTCTGGCGCATCCTCGAAAAGGGCTCGGACGAGTTCGGCCCGATCGGCCATGGCTGGACCTATTCTTCCCACCCGCTCTGCGCTGCGGCGGGCGTCGCCAATCTCGAACTCGTCGACGAGCTCGACCTGGTCGCCAATGCCGGCAGCGTCGGCGCCTATTTCAAGCAGGCTCTCACCGACGCGCTTGGCGCGCATGCCCATGTCGGCGAGATCCGGGGTGAGGGGTTGATGGCGGCCGTCGAATTGGTCAGGGATCGCGACGACCGCGTCTTCTTCGACGTGTCCGAGAAGGTCGGCCCCCGCGTGGTCGCTGCCATGCTGGAGAACGGCGTGATCGGCCGCGCCATGCCGCAGGGCGACATCATGGGCTTTGCGCCGCCGCTCTGCCTCACGCGCGAGGAGGCCGACGTCGTGGTGTCGGCGGCGGCCAAGGCCGTGAAGTCGGTGCTGGGCTGAACACGCCTGAAACCGGAGGACGTTTCCTGGGACCGCAGGCGTCTCGCCTGCATCCTGGAAACGTCGCACTTGTGGGGGAGGGAGATGCAGGCTGGAAGCCTGCGATCCCAGGGATCATTCCGGGAACTGATAGCCCGGCGTCGACTTCGACAGCGCGATCTCCTCGGCATCCATTTCTGCCTCGATGCCATCGAACAAGGGCGTCGTCATATAGCGCTCGCCCGTATCGGGCAGCATGCAGAGGATGACGGAGCCGGCGGGCGCCTTCTCGGCAATCTGGCGGGCGACGCCGAAAGTGGCGCCGGCGGAAATGCCGACAAAGATGCCTTCCTTCTGGGCCAGGGCCTTGGCCCATTTCACGCCTTCGGCACCGGCAATCGGAACGAGCTCGTCATAGAGCTTGTTGTCGATCCCTTCCTGCAGCACCTTGGGGATGAAGTCCGGCGTCCAGCCCTGGATCGGATGCGGCTCGAATGCAGGATGGCCAACGGCCGGCGAACCATCGGCATCGCGTTCCTGCTTCTGGCCGCTGCCGACCAATTGGGCATTGGCGGGTTCGCACAGCACGATACGGGTATCGGGGCGTTCCCGGCGCAGCACGCGCCCGACGCCAACGGCGGTGCCGCCGGTGCCATAGCCGGTGACGAAGACGTCGAGCCGCTTGCCGGCGAAATCATTGATGATCTCGCGTGCCGTGGTCGCCTCATGGATGGCGGCATTGGCCTCGGTCTCGAACTGATGGGCCAGGAACCAGCCATTGGCCTCGGCCAGTTCCACCGCCTTGCGATACATGCCGAAGCCCTTCTGGGCGCGCGGCGTCAGCACCACCTTGGCCCCGAGCATGCGCATGAGCTTGCGGCGTTCGATCGAGAAGCTGTCCGCCATGGTGACGACCAGCGGGTAGCCCTTCTGCGCGCAGACCATGGCAAGGCCGATGCCGGTATTGCCGCTGGTCGCCTCGACCACGGTCATGCCCGGCTTGAGCGCGCCGGTGCGTTCGCCATGCTCGATGATGCTCAGCGCCAGCCTGTCCTTCACCGAAGCGGCCGGGTTGAAGAACTCCGCCTTGACGTAGATCGTGGCATGATCAGGGGCGATGTTGTTGATCTTGATGACGGGTGTGTCGCCCACCGTCTCCAGGATGCTGTCGAAAAGGCGGCCGCGGCCGGATGTCGTTCTGGACTGGGACTGTTGGGTCATCTCACCTGCTCCTTGGCTTTCGGTTCGTCGCTTTTTGCAACCGCGTGATAGCATCGAGGCGTGAGCCGCTCGTGAAGAGGTCGAGAAAGCTCCGGAAAAGTGCTGATGTTTTCTCCGGTACCGGCTCAGCGCCCAGCGGATATGATCACCATCATCGGCCGATCGAGCTCTTCCGCAAGCGCGGAGTGCTGTGCCACCTGTTCTTCCGTCGGGCTCCATTCCACCACGCGCCTGATCGCGAAGCCGACGTCGATCAGGGTGTTCAGCGTCGTCCCGAGGGTGCGATGATATTTGACGACGCCCTTGGCCAGCCAGTCGGTGGTGCGCTCGCCCTCCACGGAATAGCGATCGAGCGGCCAGATCCTCCGGCCCTCCTCATCGTGCTGCCAGCCCGGATGGCTCGGAGCCATGTAGATCGGGTGTTCGATGGAAAAGACGAAGCCGGAGCCTGGCCGCAAGCTGTCATAGATAGTTTTGGCCAGGCGGCCGAAATCCACGACATAGTGGAAAGCCAGCGAGCTATAGGCGAAATCGAAATCGGCCGCCGGCAGTTCGAGGGTTTCGAGGTCGGCAATCCGGTATTCAGCCCTGGAACTCGCCGTCATCTCCCGGGCTCGCGCGAGCATTTTCTCGGAGAGGTCGAAGCCAAGCGTGCTCGCCGCCCCGTGATCGAGGGCCCATCGGCTGAACCAGCCGAATCCGCAGCCGAGATCGACCACGCGCTCGCCGGCGAGATCGGGGATCAGGGCTCGAATGTCCGGCCATTCCGGCGCTCCCGACAGGCCGTGGACCGAGCGAGGCAATTGGCTGTATCCGTCGAAAAATTCCTGACGGTCGTAAATGTTCTGCGCCATCCCAATCTCTTCCTTCAATATTCCTTGCAGGTGGCCGCTGCTCCATGCGCGTCGGAAAAGAAAGCGATGCCAGGACGGCTTCAGTTGCCGCTTTCGACCTCTGCCACGCAATTGGCCAGCAATTCGACGCCCCTCCTGATCTGGCGCACATCCAGGCTGCCATAGCCCATCACCAGGCCGGCTTGATCCGGCCTCGTCGCGCTGCCCGCGGCATAGAGTGGCGTCAGGGGGTGGAGACCGAGCCCGACCTGGCCGGCTTTCCGGATCAGTTCCCCCTCCAGGGCCGCCGGAATATGGCGGAACCATGCGATGATGTGAAGGCCCGCCTTGGCTCCCTCGACGGCAAGCCTGTCGCCGAAACACTGCCGCAGCCCTTCGAGCAGGGTATCGCGGCGTTCGGCCATGCGCCGGCGAATGCGCCGGATATGGCGTTCATAGGCCCCGGTCTCCAGGAGAGTGGCGAGGGCTTCCTGCTCCAAGGCCGGGCTGTGCCTATCCATGATCTGCTTGGCGTGCGTGAAAATGGCAGCGAGGCCGGAAGGGACCACCAGATAGCCGATGCGCAGGGTTGGGGACATGGTCTTCGAAACCGTGCCGAGATAGAGGACGTTCCGGCCGTGGCCCAGGCCATGAAGCGGCGGCACCGGATTGATGTCGTAGCGATACTCGCTGTCGTAATCGTCCTCGATCAGATAGGCGTCGCGCTCCTCGGCCCAGGCGAGCAAGCGGTGACGCCTGGCGATCGACAGCACGCTGCCGAGCGGAAACTGATGCGAGGGCGTGACATAGGCGAGCCGTGCCGCGGCGTTGTCGAGCCGCGAGGTGTCCAGTCCGTCCTGATCGGCCGGAATTGGAATGACCCTGGCACCGGCCGCGGCGAAAATGTCCCGAGCCATCCGATAGCAGGGATCTTCCACGATCGCACCATCACCGGGATCGAGCAGGAGGCGGCTGCACAGATCCAACCCCTGCTGGGATCCGTTGACGATGATGATCTGCTCGGCCTCGCAACGCAGCGCACGTGCCCGCCAGAGATAACCCTGCAGGGCCCGCCGCAATCGGAGCGAGCCGGCCGGATGGCCATAGGAAAGGCGATCCGGCCTTTGCGCCAGCGCCCCCAATATGGCGCGTCGCCAGATCGGCGTGGGAAAGTCCGACGCGGCAAGGTCGCCATAACGGAAATCGACGGCAGGCCGCGCTGCTGACGGAGGAGAGGCCGGTTGCTGGGCGAGGCGCGCGCCATAGCTCGACAGCGGCGGGGGCGCAGAGCTCGTCAACGCCGGCGATGACGGCGGCGTGCGGTCGAGAAGGGCGGCTACTTTCGGCCTGGCGCCCTGGCGGCTGCGAATGAAACCTTCTGCCGACAACTGCTCATAGGCCGAGGTGACGGTCGCGCGGGCCACGCCGAGTTCGGATGCCAAGGCGCGCGAAGAGGGCAGGGCACCCGCATCCCCATAGGTTCCAGCCAGGATCTGAGCCCGCAGCGCGTCATAGATTTGACTGGCTCGCGGACCTCGCGCCTGTCGGTTTTGCGGCATGATAACTGGCCTAGTAAAAAACACACAAACTGGACATTCTTGTTGAGCCAGTTTGCTCCTATCCTGGCGGGAAACCAAGTCGAGTTTTCACGAACCGAGTTCCTGCGAGTTCTTGCGATGTACATACCGCCCGCCTTCCGCGAAGACGATCCGGCCATCCTGCTGCAACTGATGCGGGATACGCGGCTGAGCACTCTGGTGACAGCAACCGCGGCCGGCCCGATCGGCACACCCTTGCCCTTGTTCTTCGATCCGGACGAGGGAGAGCACGGCACCCTCTACGGCCACCTTGCTCGGGCCAATCCGCAATGGCAGGCCGAGCCGATCGGCGACGCCATGGCCATCTTCATGGGGGCCGACGCCTATGTCTCGCCCAGCTGGTATGCCGCCAAGCAGGAGCATCACAAGGTCGTGCCGACCTGGAACTACGAAGCCGTCCACGCCTATGGACCGGTGGAGTTTTTCGAAGATCCCGCGCGCCTGCTCGATGCCGTCACCCGCCTCACCAATCTGCATGAGGGGGCGATGGCCACGCCTTGGCAGGTCGACGACGCGCCACCGGCGTTCGTCCAAGCTCAATTGCGCGGCATCGTTGGGGTGCGCCTGGCCATCCGTCGCCTGGAGGGCAAGCGCAAGCTGAGCCAGAACAGGTCGGCCGCCGACCGGGTCGGCGTAGCACGTGCACTCGCCGACAGCCCCGATCCCGTCGATCGCCGGATCGCTTCGCTCATCCCCCTCGATTCCATCCGATAGGCGGCTTGATACCAGGCCGGATGCTTGAAATGAACGAACACCACATGGAAGCCACCGACAGTCATGAGCCGGTTGTCACAGCCGCAGAGACGACCGCTCTCGACGAGCAGGACGTTGCCCGTTTCGGCCCCGATCCGCAGACGAGTTTCGCCGCCAATCTTGCTGCCGTGCAATACAGGATCGAGGCGACCAGCCAGCGCGCCGCCCGGCAACCGGCCGCCGTGCGCCTTCTTCCCATCACCAAGACCGTGCCGGCCCACATTTTGCGGCTCGCCTTTGCAGCCGGCATTCGCGACTTCGGGGAAAACAAGATCCAGGAGGCGCAGGGCAAACGCGATGACCTCGCCGACCTGCCGATCGCCTGGAGCATCGTCGGGCATCTGCAGACCAACAAGGTGAAATATCTCGCCCGCTTTGCCCGCGAGTTTCACGCCCTCGACAGCCTGCGGGTCGCCGAGATGCTGGACAGGCGCCTGGCCATCGAGGATCGCTTCCTCGACGTCTATGTCCAGGTCAACACCTCGGGAGAGGAGAGCAAATTCGGCCTGCATCCCGATGCGCTGCTCGATTTCGTCGATCGGCTCGACGGCTTTGCGCGCCTGCGTCCCCGCGGGCTGATGACATTGGCCCTGTTCAGCGACGACATGGCCCGCGTGCGCCCCTGCTTTCGCCTGCTGCGCGCCCTGCGCGACCGGGCGGTGAAGCGCAATGCCACCTTGACCGAGCTCTCCATGGGCATGTCCGGCGATTTCGAAGCCGCGATCGAGGAGGGGGCCGACGTGGTTCGCGTCGGCCAGGCCATCTTCGGCAAGCGCCCGACGCCAGACGGGCATTATTGGCCCGGCTTCGCGCCAGGCTAAGGCGTCGCGTCGAAAAGTGAGCGCCGGTTTTCGGCGGGAATGATCAGGCAACCGAATCTACACCGTTCGGAGCGTGAATCTGTCTATCTCAAGACGGAGTTCGAACATGCCTGCAGCGCTCGCCATCGCCCAAACCTATGTGGGACCCTTTGCTGAAGAATTGGCCAAGCTCCAGAAAACCAACCCGATTGCCGACGCCAAGCGCTGGCAGCAGGCCAAACATGACGCGATCGAGTTCCTGACCGATTGGGGCGACCAGGTGGCCGAACTCGGCTGGAGCGCCGATGACCTCTTCGGTCTGCACCCGACAGCGCCGCTTGCACGTTATGACGTGATGGGGCTGATCTGGTTGCTGCAGGGACAGGCCGTGAGCGAGGTCACCGACCGGAGCGCCAGCCTCGGTGCGACGACCTTTTACAGGGCGGTACGATAGAACAGAGGACCTCTGGAATCACGCCGAAGTCACAGGCCGTCGACACACTCGCGCCAGTCAACGGCCACGACGATGAGGAGAGGTCAGCTGACGATAGTACCCCAATAGAACTCGCCCGGCGCATGAAGCGTCGGGCTTTTTTGTCGGGTGAGTTGATTGGCGACATTGCTGCCGCGCGCAGACGATCACCAACGGTGATGCCGGCCACCATGCCTGCGCCAGCCGTCATGCCCGTGCCGTCCGCCATGCCGGCGCCAGCCTTCATGGCGACCGCGCCTCCAGCCCCGATGCAGGCCATTGTCGTGGTGCCGGCGCCAGCCATGCTTCCCCCAGCCATGCCAGCCGACCTGCTCGGCCTGCGTTGCGGCGGGAGTGCCCAGATGAACCGGAGCAAGGGCGGATGACGGTGCAACGCTGGCAGACAACGCGCCGACGGCAATCAGGGCAGCAAGAAGAAGCTTTTTCATTGAAAATCTCCAGTCGGATTTGACGACACTGACATTCCGTTACGTAACATGAATGGATGCTGAATGAATTTCATCATCCGTATCCAATCGCCTCGCCCAAATCCTATCGCGTCGCTGGTTTCCCGAACCAGGTTCCGAGGGCAGCCTCGAGGCCCCGTGCGTCTCCATTCCCGACCCAGGCGACGTGGCCGTCGGGCCGGATCAACACGGCGATTGGCGATGAGACCGGGCCGATCACGGGAAGCTCGCATATCCCTTCGAATCTCGCCTCGACCAGCGCGATGCGATCCGCCCATCCCCGAATGTCGAGGCTGCCGGACACTCCGAGATCGAGCAGCACGGGCCGGGCATCGCGCAGGAGATCGAAAACCCGAACTGGCCCTTTGGCGCCGACAAGGTCGAGATCGGGCATGCGGCGGCCGAGCAATGGGTGTCCCTCACCGAGGTCGTAGTGAATGTCGAGGCCAGACATCATGGCGCCATACCAGATGCGTGGAGCATCCATTTGCATCACCGGCGCCATCATCTCGCGCAAGGCCTTCGTTCGTTCATCGCCGCGATTGAGCGCCGTGAGCGCCAGGGTGTGTTTCAACAGGGCTGCTCCCACCGGATGCCGTTCGGCATGATAGGTGTCGAGCAGGTCGTCCGGTGAGACGCCCTTGACCACCTGTGCCAGCTTCCATCCCAGATTGACGGCATCCTGCAGGCCGATATTGAGGCCCTGTCCGCCGACCGGAGAATGCACATGGGCGGCGTCACCGGCGAGCAGCACGCGTCCCTGCCGGTAGGAGGCCGCCTGTCGGGCGGCATCGGTAAATCTCGACAACCAGGTGACGTCGTGGACGCCGAAATCCGAGCCGTAGGCGACGGCGAGCGTCCCGCGAAGTTCATGGACGGTTGGTTTGTCACCCCGTTCGAGACGCTGCTCCGTCACGACGCCGCGGACGCGCCTGCCGTCCTCCAGCCGGCCAAGGGCATAGACACCTCTTGCGCCATGGCGCATGCCGATGGGCGGTTCGTCCGCCATGTCGGCTTCGAAAATCAGATAGCTGATGTCGGGATCCCATCCGGGGAATTCGATCCCCGCCGTCTTACGGACAAGGCTGCGACCGCCGTCGCAGCCGGCAAGATATTGCGCCCGCATCGTCCGGCCATCGTCCAATCCGATATTTACACCGGTGTCGTCCTGCGTGAAGCCCGTCACCTCACAGCCCCGATAGACCGGCACCGCCAATTCGGAAACCCAATCGGCGAGAAGGCGCTCGATCTTGGCCTGCCACAGCGCGAGCGTGTAGTTGTGGCGGGTTGCACGGTCGCCGGCGTCCAGAACCGTTCCGGCAAACGGCACGACCCGATGCTTTTCGCCCTGTGCGACAAAGCGATCGGCGATGCCGCGCTGGTCCAGCACCTCGATCGATCGCGGATGCAACCCGCTTGCGCGCGAACCCTCGACGTCCTGATTCAAGCGCCGTTCGACGATGGCGACGTCGACACCCGCCAGGGCCAGTTCACCCGCCAGCATCAACCCGGTCGGGCCACCTCCAGCGATGACCACGTCATGTCCGGACGAATACATCTGCCACCTCACGAAATCACGGTCGGGGCCCGTTTTCTACGCGATGACCGACATCTTGAAGCAAGAGGGGGCGGCGCCCTATATCAGAGTGGAAGGAGCGGCATTCGCCGAACACCGACAGGACGCCTGCGGATCCAGGCAGTTTCACCGCCCCCGATAGCGAACAGGACAGGGAAGCCAAGCGGCGCCGGGTAGGAATCTTCGTCCCGTCAGCGCAGCAACGGCCTCTCCGATCAGGCTCACTCGATGAAGTCGGTCGAACGGGAGACTTCTTCCCAAGCCACCATTTCCGCCTTCATCGCATCGATCTTGTCGCGGACGAGCTTGAGCGCATCGGCCCCGAGATAGAGCCGGACTGGCGGGTTCTCGGCCGAGACGAGTTTGAGCAGCGCCTGTGCGGCCTTGGCGGGATCACCCGGCTGATTGCCGCTTTTTGCCTGCCGGGCGGCGCGGATCGGGTCCATGACCGCATCATAGGCGGCAAGACTGCGCTCGGAGCGAACCATCGAGCGCCCGGCCCAGTCGGTGCGGAATTGGCCCGGCGCCAACGCCGTCACATGGATGCCAAGAGGCTTCACTTCCTTGCCGAGTGCTTCGGAGATGCCTTCGAGGGCGAACTTGCTGCCGCAGTAATAGCTGATGCCCGGCATGGTGATGAAGCCTCCCATGGAGGTGACGTTGACGATATGGCCGGAACGCCGCGCCCGCATGCCCGGCAACACCGCCTTGATCATCGCGACCGCGCCGAACACATTGGCGTCGAACTGGCGACGCATCTCGTCCAGCGACGATTCCTCCAGGATACCCTCATGGCCGTAGCCGGCATTGTTGACGAGGACGTCGATGGGACCAGCCTCGTCCTGCGCTTGGGCAACGGCCTTCGGAACGGCATCAAAATTCGTCACGTCGAGCAGCATGGCATGCGCACGCCCCGGTGCAAGCACCATGAATGCCTGTGCCGCCTCCGCATTGCGGACCGTGCCGATCACCTGGTGCCCGGCTGCGAGTGCGCCTTCGGCAAAGGCTTTGCCCAGCCCCGAACTGACACCCGTAATGAGAAAGGTCTTGTTGTTGCTCATGGGAGCTCCTTTTGCAGCGCGCCATCTGGCTCGCCATATTATATCGTGACCTTAATTATATATCATGATATACTTTTTCAAGTGATGTTCGAAACAGGGAGTTGAAGCGGTCATGGCCGGAACGGAGCGACAGCCCCTCAGGGAAAGGAACAGGCAGCTTGCCCGCGAGGTCGTGCTCGATGCGGCCGAGCGGCTGCTCGAGAGGGGCGAAACAGCCGACTTCTCGATGCGGGCACTGGCGGCCGAGGCGGGCGTGGGGTTCGCGACGCCGTTCAATCATTTCGGCAGCAAGAATGCGATCATGCAGGCGCTCTCGGCCCGCCTGATCCAGCGGATGGCGGCGCAATTCCGCGACGAGGCCCCCGCCGGTGACGCGATCGACCATGTGTTGGCAATGGGGCGGATCAGCGTCGCTCTCCTGCTGGAGAAGCCGGACGTCCACAAGGCGGTGGTGGGATCGCTCGGCATCGCCACTTCCGAGCCCGGTCCGGTGCGGCAGAACTCGCGGGGGCTTTGGTCGCTGGCATTGGGGGACTTCGCTGGCATTGCCGTCGAGACGAAGACGTTCGCCGAGGCTGTGCTGGCAGACCAGCTTGCCTTCAATTTCCGGGGTTGCGTCTCGTTCTGGATCGCGGGCGAACTTCAAGATGAGGATCTTGATAGCGCTTTCCGGATTGGCGCTTCCACGCTTCTTCTCGGCTTCGCCAGCCCGTCGCGTCGCACCGACCTGATCGAGCAGATCAAGCGCTCCTAGGGGCCGTGGGACGATGCCCGGCCCATCAGGCGAGTGACTTGACAGCCACCCTACCAGAAGGTAGATGGAGAGTGCCTCACTTAGCGGACGGAATGAGTCATTTTTCATCCCCGTAAAGATCGGAAAATCGGCTGAGGGCTCCCCCTCGATCGGTCCGGCTCAACTTTGAAGGTGTGTGTTGAGTTTGCCTGCTCGACTACCTTCTAGTTGGAAGAACAATAGGAGACTGAGATGTTTGGAATCTCTCCGATCGGCTGGGTGCATACACTCGGCAGCTTGCCCGCCATTCCGCTGGCACTTTACATGCTTATTCGCCACGGGCGGATTGTACCTGGCTCGACATCCGGCATCATCTATTTCATCTCGATGGTCATCGGCGCGGCAACGGCATTTCTCGTTGCGCATCAGCCGGTGAGCTATGTCATCGGTGCGGCGACCATCATGTTGCTGGTCGCAGGCTATGGCGTTGGGCGGCTTCCGGGGCTGGAACGCACCAAGCGCTTCATCGAGACGATCTGCCTGAGCCTGACCGTCTTTCTGCTGATGGTGCCGACGGTCACCGAGACCCTGCGCCGTGTGCCGGACGGCCATCCCCTCGTCACCGACTTGAAGTCGCCACTCCTCCTCGGGGCTCAGGGCAGCCTTCTCGTCCTGCTCATCGTCGGCCTGACGGCCCAGATCGTCTATCTCCGCCGGCAGGGGAGGGTTGTGGCATGACAGCCTCGCTGGCGTGACGGCCATCGCTGACATGCAGCCCGGCAGGGCTAGGGCTTGCAGTCGACGCACCCATTAACCATCATTCCACAGCGCTCATCATGCCGTGACTGATACTATCATTTTTCAGAAACCGTTCATTTTTGTCTCGCTAGTTTGCTCCCCATAGCTGGGGGCGGCTTTTCTAGGAGAATATTATGAAAAAGCTTATTTGCGCCGTCGTCCTTTCCATTGCGGCACTTGGCGGAACAACTCTTGCGGCCTCGGCGGCCCCCCGGCATGACTGGCGGCATCCGGGTTTTGATCGCCACCACCATCGCCCGATGTGCAAGGTCGTCAAGACCAAGACCTTCAAGCATGGCCGGCCGGTGTGGGTGACGCGGCGCGTTTGCCGATAAGGGCGCCTGCGAAGCGCGGGACGCAAACAAGACCCCTCCAGCCTCACGGGCCGGAGGGGCGGCAACCGGGATTACGAAACCCGGATACACGAGCGAAGTTTCTCACCGTTTCGCGACAGGGCTCAGTGCCGACTGCCTTAGCCTGGCTGATCACCGTCGCTCACCTTGCAGGTCTATCCCAGGCTTGGCCCCGGCAATCTGCGAATTTGATTGCCATATCCGGCAGCCCGTCAAAATATTCCAGGAGATTTGGGCTGGAGGCTTGGCGGTATGGCGAGGATCATCTTCGGAATGAATCTGTCCCTGGATGGCTATGTCGACCACCAGGACTTCGCGCCGGATCCCACGCTCTTCCGTCACTGGATAGAGCATGTGCGTAATCTGGCGGGCAGTGTCTATGGCCGCCGCATGTACGAGGTCATGCGCTATTGGGATGAAGACCATCCTGAGTGGACCTCGGATCTCCGCGCTTTCGCGGCGGCGTGGCGTGGCCAGCCGAAATGGGTCGCGTCGCGCTCGTTGAAATCAGTCGGCCCCAACGCCACGCTTGTCGAGGAGGACATTGCGGCTCTGATAGGCCGGTTGAAGAGCGAGCTCGATGGGGAGATTTCGGTTTCAGGACCAGACCTGGCTCAAAGCCTGACCGATCTTGGCCTCATCGATGAATATCGCCTCTACTTCCACCCCGTCGTGCTCGGTCGCGGCAAGCCGTTCTTTGCCGGCCCCCGGCCGCCGCTGCGCCTTGTGGCCAGCGACTTGATCGGCACGGATGTGATCCGGTTGACCTATGTGCCGGCCTGATCGCGCAACGCACCCGGGGGATCGCGCCAGCGCATCGGGGCGATACTGTCCGCAAGTGGCGATGGTCGCGTTGAAGGCCGTTCGATGAAGCCAGGGGGCGGCCATTCGAACCGGCATGCCTGGAACCAACGACGGGCGAGACTGTTTAGCTCTAGCTTTGGCATGACGCTCACATGCCCTTCAGCCGGGTCACCGGCAATTTTGAAAGATGTGCATCATGAATATTTCGCCCAGATTTCGCACAATCGTCGCTGCGGTTGTCGCTACGGCCGGCATCGGCCTCGCCAGTTCCGCCCAAGCCGACAGCGGTACGATCCGCTTTTACGTCTACAAGGCCGCCTTCTTCGTGGGAGGCTCCGGAGGTGAGGGCACCTTGACCTTCCATGGTCGCCGCTATCCCATCTCCATCGGCGGCATCTCGGGCGGCCTCGCTTTCGGCGCGTCCAAGACTTATTTCCAGGGCAGGGTGCGCAATATTTACCGCGTCCGAGACGCGACAGGGGTCTATGGCGCGGCAGGCGGCGGCGGCGCCGTCGGCAAGGGCGCGCAGGTGATCGTCATGACCAACGGAAAGGGTGCCCAGCTCGAACTCCAGGGCAGGCAGGTCGGCCTGCAGGTCAACGCCGATGTCACCGGCCTGGCGATCTCAATGAAGTAAGGGCGATTGCAATGGCGGCCGTATCGGAAGATGGCGGGTATCTTTCGCTTTGCGTTCTATGACGGCCGCCAACTTTGTTCACCATGGCCCGCGAGCATATTGCGGCCCGAACGTCGCAGTTCGCCGTCTCATTCAGCCGTTCGTGTAGCCGGACTTGGATAAGAGGTACGCGCGCCTATGCGTACTATCTATGGGGAAGCGGGCTGTTGCGTCCGTTTCCAAAGATAGAGAGCACCGGCCGCCAAAATGACGAAGCTCAGTTCCCAGGCGTAGAAGGCTGAACCTGCGCGCTCGAACGGAACCCAATTACCCGCTTCATCGATCTCAAACCGTTCAAGGCGAAAGGTATCCAATCCGACTAGGGCGGCTACGATGGCCGACAGCGCTGATATTTTATACTCCGCAGCAAGGAAGAATATGAGCGACATCGCGAAGATCGGATTTGCCAGCCAAGCCTCACATTCGAGAGTCATAGCTTTAACCCACCCTAACAATAACAAAAACAAACCATATAAGCTTGATCCATGGCCATGAATGGCGGGCAAACACAGGGCGAATGCATAGAAGGAAAATGAAAGAATAGTTATAGAAAGTCGGATAATCATGCAGCCATTTTTGGCATATTTCAGATCTTCATGCATATGATACCTTGATGATTTGGCCGCAGATGCGCTTCCAAGTGGAAAAAGCACTCAATTATTGTTGCTCGATTTCCATGTATTTTTGACCAATTTTACAATAAATATGCTTACCGCGGAGCCTATGATGCCACCGATGAGAGGGAAATAAGCGTGCATTCTCGTGCTCTCGATAACGAAGTCTTCGAAACCCCTTGTGCGTAAATTATTGACGTTCCATTCTGTAACCGCGATCTGCCAGCCAATTCCCGCGATGCCCGCGGCGATAAATGCAATTTTAAGAGGGCGCAAACCAAACATATTTTTGCACTTTTCTTCCGCCTTCGGTGGCGGGGAGGTCGGGATGCTGCCGTTGTCTGACATGCTTCATTCTTAGCGGGTGCAACCGGTAGGCAAGATACCTGAAGGGCATTTGTGAGATTGCACTATGGGTGTTCTTAGCCATGTAAACGTTGGAAACTCACCAGACTTATAAAAAACTGAACTGTGTGGAAAGTACCAGCGGAAACAGGAAGTGCCTGCCGGCGCTTTCTTGCGGTGCCAATCGGCGGCGTGGCCGCTCCGAGAGCGGAAATGGTTTTAATCGGACAGCAGCCAGGGGCGCCCCTCGCGCGGACCGAAGGGGCGCGCCCAGATAGGTATCCCTTCAGGACATTGTGGCCTGCTCAACTTTGGCCAATCGCTCATACAGCAACGATTGCTGCGACAAGCCTGGGCTAGGCGAGTGCGCCAGAGCAAGAAATGGCGGCATTTGACGTGGTCAGAAGGGATTGAAATGGCGGAAGGGGTGGGATTCGAACCCACGGTAGACTTGCGCCTACGACGGTTTTCAAGACCGTTGCCTTAAACCACTCGGCCACCCTTCCGCATATTCGCGCGCTCGCAACGAGGTCGCGCGAATAGGGGCGGTCTAGCAGAGTAGGGGGCTTCGTCAAGACCTTCTGCATCGAGAAAGGTCTTAGATCGCTCATGCCGGCGGCGATGGACGCTCGAATGCCGCGATCCGGCCTTTGCCGCCGGCCCTGTAGACGGGCGTCGACATCGGCGGACGAGCCAACGCCATCCCGAGGCAACCCGCAGCGATTGCGCGGTTTGAGCGCCCGCGGCTTCGCCAGCGTGGTTCGAACACACCCACGGTTCCGGGATCAAGGTTCGGCAACGTCCCATCCCAATTCCCTGCGCCATCCGACAGGCGCACCCTCGTCTCATCCACGTAGGAAACGCGCTTGACTCACTTAAATTCATCAATTTAATTAAAGATCGACGGCGCGAACCATAAGCATGAAAAGCCGTCTCTCGAACAACGAGATCCGAGGAGGAATAGTCCAATGGCTTCTGGCCTTGATTTCATCGAGGCGGCGCTGATCGAACGCCGTCGCTTTCTGATCGGTTCGGCCCTCGCGGCCGGGTCTTTGTTGCTGCCTGCCGGTGCAAGGCGTGCCTTCGCGGCATCCGACCTGCAATTTGCCAGCTCGATCCGTTCGCTCTCGAACGCCTTTCACGTCGCCTGGGACAAGGGCTCGAAGGCCTATGCCGATACGGTGGGTGCGTCCTATGCGGCCCTGGTGACGGAGGGCAACAGCGAAAAGGGGATCGCCGACATCAAGGCCATGCTGGCCAAGGTCGGCAACAAGCTGGTGCTGGGCGTCGATCCCAACGATGTTCCCGATGCCCGGCCGATCGTGGAAGCCGTCGCCAAGGCCGGTGCTCATGTCGTCACGGTGTGGAACAAGCCCGACGATCTGCATCCCTGGGATTTCGGCGACAACTACGTTGCCCACATGTCGTTCAACGGCGTGCCGGCCGGCGAGCAGACGGCCAAGGCCCTGTTCGACAGTTTCGGTGGTGAGGGCGGCATCGTGGCGCTTGGCGGCATTGCCTCCAATGCCCCCGCCATCCAGCGCAAGCAGGGCCTGATGAATGCGATCAAGGCCAATGGCAAGGTCGAACTCCTCGATTTCCAGGATGCCGACTGGGATTCCACCAAGGCCAACAATGTCGTGGCCGCCTGGATCACGCGCTTCGGCGACAAGATCAAGGGCATCTGGGCCGCCAATGACGGCATGGCCGTCGGTGCGCTCGAGGCGCTACGCGCCGAAGGCCTGGCCGGCAAGGTCCAGGTCACCGGCATCGACGGCACCAAGGATGCGGTCACGGCGATCCGCAACAAGGAAATGGCCGCAACCGTCGACTGGAATCCCTACTGGATCGGCGGCATCGCCCTTTCCCTGGGCTATCATGCGGCGACCGGCGCTTTCTCTCCCTCCAAGGAACCCAAGGAACACCGCGAGTTCTACGGTACCGGTGTCATGATCACGCAGGCGGATGTCGAGGCCTATTGGAAGGCCAATATCGACGAGACACCCAAGGTCGACTGGAACGATCTGTGGGGCAAGGTTACGGGCCAGATCACCTACTGAGATCGCGCCCGTCGGCGATGCGCGACACGCGGGGCAAGGTCTCTCCCAGCCTTTCCCCACCGGCGTTCGCGCATCGCCCCTCTCGCAAGGATTGTACGGAACTCTCGAGCCGAGACAGTCGAAATGGTGATCTCCAGACAATCCCTCGCGCGTGCTGCGCCGGTCCTGGTCCTGCTCGGCCTGTGCCTCGGCATTTCGCTGCTGGACGCGCATTTTCTTTCGCTCGGCAATCTCATCCGCGTGGCCGCGTCGGCGGCAGCGCCGCTGACCCTGGCCCTGGGCGTGACCTTCATCATCCTGATGGGATCCATCGATCTGTCCATCGAGGGATCGATGGCGGTGACGGCGGCGGCGCTCTGCGCCTTCGTGGCCAATTCCGCCGGCACGGGCTTCGATCTCGGCCTGCTCGCACTGCCTTTGGCGCTTGCGACGGCGGCTGCCTTCGGTTGCATCGTCGGCACCATCCATGTGGCCATGAAGGTGCCGTCCTTCATGGTCAGCCTCGGCATGGGTTTCGTCGGCACCGGCCTCGCCACGGTCCTGCTCGGTGGTGAAAGGGTGCAGATCCTCGATCCGTCGATCCGCGCTTTGGCGCTCTCTCGCCTGGCCGGCGTCCCCCTGGCCGTCTATGTCGCGGCCTTCATGCTGCTCATCGCCTGGTATGTGCAGGATCATACCCGCCTCGGCCGCCACATCATGGCGCTGGGTGGCGGCGAGGATCTTGCCAGGGCTTCCGGCGTCGCAGCCGGGCGCGTCCGCATCCTCGCCTTCACCTTGGCGGGGGTCTTCTTCGGGGTAGGGGCCATCCTCGCCTGCGCGCGATTGGGCGCCGGCAGCGCCTTGATCGGCAGCGGACAACTGTTCACCGCGATCAGTGCCGTCGTGGTGGGGGGAACTGCGCTGACCGGCGGCAAGGGCGGGGTGTTCAACACGCTCGTCGGCGTGCTGATCGTGATGGTGCTCAACAACGGCATGATCATCATCGGCCTGCCGACCTTCGTGCAGCAGGGCGTGCTCGGCGTGGTGATCATCGGGGCGGTGCTCTTGAATACGCCCCTGCGCACGCTCTCCGTGGTGAAGTGAGGGGCCGGCACCATGCTCGAACTTCTCGACATCACCAAGCGCTTCGGCAAGGTCGAGGCCCTCAAGAATGTCTCGATCACCGTCAAGCCCGGCGAGGTCGTCGGCCTGGTCGGCGAGAACGGGGCCGGCAAGTCGACGCTGATGAAGGTGCTCAACGGCATCAATCAACCCGATGCGGGCGAGATCCGCATTCACGGCAAGGCGGCCTCGATCTCCGGCCCGAAGGATGCGGCGGCGCGCGGCATCGGCATGGTGTTCCAGGAGCAGTCCCTGATCACCAATCTGTCGGTGGCGGAGAACATTTTCCTGGGCCACGAAAGCCCGTTCATCCGCCTCGGTCGCATCGATTGGCGGCGCATGGCCACCGCCGCCAGGCATCAGCTCGCCAAGGTTGGCCTCGACATCGATCCCCTGGCCGCCACCTCAGAGCTCAGCTTCGCGCAACGCCAGATGGTCGAGCTCGCCAAGGTGCTGACCCTGGAGGAGGCGGTGGAAGGAAGCCTGTGCATCCTGCTCGACGAGCCGACTTCCGTGCTGGAGCAGGCGGAGATCGATATTCTCTTCGACGTGATCCGTAAGCTGAAGCAGCGGGCCGGCATCATCTTCGTCTCGCATCGGCTCGACGAGGTCATCGACATTTCCGACCGGATCTATGTCCTCAAGGATGGTGTCGTCGTCAGCCGGATGGCCAAGCAGGAGGCGAGCCCAGAGCGCATCCATCACCTGATGGTCGGGCGCGCCGCCACGGGTTCCTACTACAAGGAGGAAGGACGGGCGCCGTTCGGGGCGGACATAGCCCTGCAGGCCAGGGGGCTGGCGCGGGCACGGGCCTATGCCGATATCGATCTCGATCTTCACGTCGGCGAAGTCCTCGCCCTCGTCGGCACCGAGGGGGCCGGCAGCGAGGCCCTGATCCGCAGCCTGTTCGGCCTGGAGAAGATTCACCTCGGCAGCGCCCACTATCGCGGCCGCAATCTGCGTTTCGTCTCCCCGAGCCAGGCCGTCTCCCTGGGCCTCGGCTATGTCCCGCGCGAGCGCAAATTCGAGGGTATCGTCGAGGAAATGTCGGTCGAGGAGAATATCAGCCTCGCTCATCTCAGGGGCATGAGCCGCTTCGGCATCCTGAAATTCGGCGAGATCGGCCGCGCGACGCGCAACCTCATCGACCGCATGCGGATCAAGACGCCCAGCGCCGACACGCTTTGCGCCAACCTGTCGGGCGGTAACCAGCAAAAGGTGGTGCTGGCGAAATGGTACAATGCCGGAGCCCGCATCTTCCTGCTCGATCATCCCACCCGTGGCCTCGATGTCGGCGCCAAGGAGGATGTCTACGGCCTGATCCGCGAGCTTTGTGCCAATGGCTGTTCCGTCATCCTGATCGGCGACACTTTGGAAGAGGCGCTCGGATTGGCTCACACGATCATCGTGATGAAGGACGGGCGCCAGACGGCGCGCTTCGACACGATGGCGGTGCCGCCGCCTGAGCCGCTCGACCTCATCCGGCACATGGTGTGAGCATGGTTCGCCTGCGTTTCCTCAATCCCTATCTGCCCTGGATCGCACTGGTCCTCGCCATCCTCGTCGTGGGCCTGTTCGACGCCCGCTTTCTCGATCCCATGACGCTGATCGGCCTCATGGCCGACAATGCCACGCTGTTCGTGATGGCACTCGGCATGACCTTCGTGATCTATGTCGGCTCGGTCGATCTGTCGATGCAATCGGTAGCGGCCGTCGCCTCCATCGTGCTCGCCCTTCTGCTGCCGGGATACGGCCTGGCCGCCATTCCGGCCGCCATCGTCATCGGCGGACTGCTCGGCCTGCTTTCGGGCTTCGTGCATGGCAAGCTGCGCATCCCCAGCTTCGTCGCCACCCTTGCCACGGGCGGCATTGCGGCGACGGCAGCGCTGTGGATTTCGGGCCAGAGAGCTATCGGCATCGCCGGCGACGTCCGCAACGACACCCTGGGCTGGATCATCGGCTCCACGCTCGGCCTCCCCAACGAAATCTGGGTCAGTCTCGTCGTCTTCATCCTGGCCTTCGTGCTGGAGCAGGCAACGCCCTTCGGCAAGATGATGAAGGCCGTGGGCTGCAGCGAACCGGCCGCGACCGTGTCCGGCATCCGCGTTACCAGGATCAAGCTTGCCGTCTTCGCCCTGGCCAGCGCCTTTGCCGCCCTGTCCGGGATCATGCTGGCAGGGCGTCTGTCGAGCGGAACGCCAACCATCGCCAATGAATTCCTGCTCCCGGCCATTGCCGCGGTGGTGCTGGGCGGCACCTCGCTCACCGGCGGCAATGGCGGCGTCCTGCGGACCCTTGCCGGCACCATGCTGATTGCCGTGTTTCGTACCGGCATGACCTTCGTCGGGGTCAATGCCCTGGCACAACAGATCGTCTTCGGCACGATCTTGATCCTGGCCGTCTGCCTGAACAGCGGCCATGCGCCCAAGGGCGTGATGAAATAACCACCGCCACATAGGAAAAACGAATGCTCGAGAAATTTCGTCTGGACGGCAAGACCGCCCTCATCACCGGGGGCAATCGTGGCATTGGGCTCGCCGTCGCGCACGCCCTCGGCGAGGCCGGAGCCAAGCTCCTGATCTCAGGCCGGAGCAAAGTCGAGGAGGCCAAAAAGAGCCTGGCCGATGCCGGCTATGACGTTGCTTTCGTCCAGGCCGACATTCGCGATCCGGCCGCGCCGCAGCAGCTGGTCGATGCCGCCCTCGCACGCTGGGGGCGGCTCGACATTCTCGTCAACAATGCCGGCATTGCCAGCCATGGCGACACCCCCGATTTCGACGAGGAACGCTGGCGCCAGGTGATGGACACCAATGTCGATGCCGTCTTCCGTGGCTGCCGCGCCGCGCTCGTGCCGATGCGCAAGCAAGGCAGCGGCGCGATCGTGAATGTCGGCTCGATTTCCGGCTTCATTTCCAACGTACCGCAGAACCAGGTCGCCTATAACGCTTCCAAGGCCGCGGTTCACATGATGACCAAGAGCCTGGCCAGCGAATTCGCGGCCGAGAACATCCGCGTCAATGCGGTGGCGCCTGGCTATATCGACACCAACATGTCGCGCGGCGGCATCGAGAACCCCGAATGGTTTCCGATCTGGCGCGACATGACACCGATGGCCAGGGTTGGAACGCCCGACGAAGTCGCCGCCTGCGTGCTGTTCCTGTGCGCTCCGGCTTCGAGCTATGTCACCGGCGAGGTCCTGGTCGTGGATGGCGGCTATCTGACCCGCTGACACCACTCGTCCCGCCTCTGGTCGAGACCAGGCCACCGAGGTCGTCGCAGCTGGAGCAAAATGCGCATGAACACCAACGCCTTTTTGCTCCAGCCCGTTATTTCCAGGCCGATTCAAAGGATCGGCGAGAGGAACTTTGCGATTCTTGGTGATTCCGCCTAATCGCAAAGCGCTTTAGGGTGTGAACAATCTGTGTTTCTCAAGGCAGGGCCGAAAGCCCTGCTGGTTTTGGTCGCGTCATGAATGAGTCCAACCGGGAAAGACCGGTCCCATCGTCCGCCGGACGGCGCAGGCAGCGAGGCTATAATGCCTCGCGGGTCGGTGACCTCAATCGTGGCCTGGTCATCGAGGGCATCCGGCAATCGCCCGGGATCGGACGTACGCATCTCGCCGCCGAGACGGGCCTGACCCCTTCCGCCATAACCCAGATCGTCGCCGCCCTGATGGAAGAGGGGCTGGTGGCGGAAGTCGCAGCCGCGCCTGAGGCGGATCGCACCGGGCGCCCCCGCCTGGGACAGCCCATCCGTGGTTTACGCCTCATCTCCGGCTACGCCGCGACGATCGGCCTGCATTTCGATCACGAATTTGCCCGGGCGGTGCTCGTCGACGTCGCCGGCAACATCATTGCACATGAAAAGGAGCAGTTGCGGATCGAGGAGCCCGAACCGTCCACGCATCTGCTCGCCACCTTGTTCTCCCGTCTCGATGCCCACCCACTGCGGCCGAAACGGCTGCTGGGCGTCGGCGTCTCGGTCATGGGGCCGGTCGATCACGACAGGGGGGCCGTCGGGCAATCGAGCCAATACCCGGCCTGGCGCAACTATCCCTTCGAAAAGGCCTTGTCAGACCTGATCGGCCACGATGTCTTCATCGCGATCAACGGGGCGGCAGCCGGCCTGGGCGAATACTGGTTCGGCGGCGGCCATCATTTGCCGAGCTACATCTACGCCTTTGTCGGCTATGGCCTCGGCGGCGCCCTGATCTTCAACCGCCGCGCCGTACGCGGCTCCTATGGCAATGCCGGGGAGATCGGCCATATCCATACCTATCCCGACGGCGAGATCTGCTATTGCGGCGCTCGCGGCTGCCTGGAAACGGTGGTCTCGCTGCGCGGGCTGGCGCGTTTCCTCGGCAAGCCCACTGTCGAGGCCCTCGATTTCACCGCGCCTGGCTTTTGCGATGATCCCGATCTCGGCCGCTGGGTCGAGCAGGCGGGTACCGATCTCGGCCGCGCCCTGACCAGCGTCTCCAATATCGTCGACATCTCCAGCATCCTGATGAGCGGCCTGCTGCCCGAACCCGTGCTCGGACGCCTCGTCGAGCGCACCCGACGGACCGTTGCCGCCTATCAGATGAATGCACGGCCCAAGCCGATCGTGCTGGAGCGGGCGCAGGCACCGAGCGACCTCGTCGCAGCCCTCGGTGCCGCAGCCATGCCGCTCTACGGCAATCTGTTCTGATCGGATTTTCGGGAGCCACTCGGCCATGTTTCAAGCCGAATGCCAGTGAACAACGCTTCCCGGCATTCGGGCATCGTCCCCCAGAGCAAACGCGTTCAAGTGTGAACGCTTATTTTCTCTAACTCTTTGTTTAGACGCGTCTTTGCGATTCTTGGCGATTCCAAGAAATCGCAAACCGCTATGGGATCCATGCGTCAATAGACGAATCGAATTGGCTCGACCTTTGTCATTGCCGGGCTTGACCCCAATCCAGCCCCTCCTTCCAGACGTCGAAGGCGCCCCCTGGATGCCCGGGTCAAGCCCGAACATGACAAAAGTGGCGCCCAGCTATTTGCAGACGGTACCTCAGTTCTGCATGGCCTCCTGCTGGGCCTGGATCACGGTCGTCTTGGCCAGGGTTCGCTCTTCGGTACGGGCCAGGGCCTCCTCGCTGAAGATGCGGAAGCCGAGATCGGGGCGATAGCCGTGGATCTCGTGCACGTCGAGCGCCGACATGAACTGCAGGATCTCCATGCTGATGACCTGGCCGGGCACCAGGATGGGGAAACCCGGCGGGTAGGGGATCACGAACAGGGCGGAGACCAGCTCGCGCCCGGCCTGGATCGCCCGTGACGCCTCCATCATGTTCACATACTCGCAATTGCTGTCGTCATAGGACAGGAAGAAGGCACTGCGGATGTCGCCATTGCGGGTCTGGGTGTTGCTGGTGAGATTGTCGCCCCTGAAGGCGCGATGGAAGCTGGAGAAGTCGGGCAGGGGCGGATGCTCCAGCGTCAGCGACCGCACCTTCTTGGCATGGATGCGGCGCTCGATGCTGCTCATGTCGGCGGCACGGCGGTCGAGGTCCCGGGCGATCTTAACCAGCACCTCGATCAGATAGGCCACCGCCGAGCGCGTCGAGCCGATATTGGTCATGAACAGGACGGTGTTGCGCGAGGTCTTGTTGATCTGGATGCCGTATTTGTCCATCAGCTCCTTGTTCTTGAAGGTGTCGCCGTCGAGCCCGGTGGCCCCGATCGCCAGCGTCGCCCGGGTTGGGTCCAGCGCGAACTCGTCGGTGCGCCAGGCGAGCTCGAAATTGTTCCAGCCCGTCTCCTCGTTGAAATAGCTTTCGACGCCGGATTCCCGGTGCTGCAGCGGCACGAGGTCCCCGACCGCCAGGAAGCGGAAATAGCGCTTGAGCAGGGGATGCGCCTGCACCTGGTCGCGCAAATTCATCGCCAGTTCGAGCTGGCGCTGTACCAGTTCGTAACCCTCGAGCTCCACCTGCCGCCGCCCGACATCGAGCGAGGCGAGGATCTGGTAGTTCGGCGAGGTCGACGTATGGGTCATATAGGCTTCGTGGAAGGCTTCCTCCGCCTTGTCCCTGAAATCCTGGTCCCAGACATGGATCATCGAGCCCTGGCGCAAGGCCGTCAGGGTCTTGTGCGTGGAGTGCGTGGCATAGGCACGTATGCGTACCTTGTCGGGATCAGGGATCAGCTGCCGTTCGAGCAAAGCCTCTTCGTCGTCCCAATCGACGCTGGCCGCGAACTCCTCATAGCGCTTGGCGTAGCCGGGATCCTTGAACATCTCGGCAAGGCGCGCCGCCGTGGCCATGGCCGTGCGCGGCCGATAGACGGGGTGGCAGCGCGCGAAGGCGAACCAGGCCTCGTCCCACAGGAAGACCAGATCCGGCTTGATCGCCAGGCATTCCAGCATCACGCGCTCGACATCATAGACGATGCCGTCGAAGGTACAGTTGGTCAGCAGCACCATGCGGACGCGATCGAGCGTGCCGGCGCGCTTGAAGGTCAGCAACTGCTCCTTGATGTGGCGGATCGGCACCGCGCCATACATCGAATATTGGTCGAGCGGATAGGAATCGAGATAGGCGACCTGCGCGCCCGCCAGCACCAGGCCGTAATGATGCGATTTGTGGCAGTTGCGGTCGACCAGCACGATGTCGTCGGGCCGCACCAGGGCCTGCACCACGATCTTGTTGCAGGTCGAGGTGCCGTTGGTGGCGAAATAGGTACGGCGGGCGCCGAAGGCGCGGGCAGCATGTTCCTGGGCGATCTTCAAGGGCCCGACCGGATCGAGCAGAGAGTCCAGGCCGCCCGACGTTGCCGACGTCTCGGCCATGAACAGGTTCATGCCGTAGAATTGCGAGAGATCCCCGATCCAGCTCGAATTGAGGATGGCCTTGCCGCGGGCGAGAGGCAAAGCGTGAAACACCCCTGTCGGCTGCTTGGCATAGTCGCGCAGCGCGTCGAAGAACGGCGTGTGGTAGCGCTCGCCGACGCCCTGCATGATGGCGCCGTAGAGCTCGACGTGGTCCTCTTCGCCGAAGAAGATGCGCTTGAATACCTCCCCGGCAGTCGCCGCGATGTCCTCCACCTTCATGTCGGTGACCAGATAGAGATCGAGTTCCGGACGCAAGCGGGCGATCTGGCGGCCGAGCAGGGGGCCGCGCTCGAATTCGGGGATGGTCTCGATGCCGTCCTGAACACCGTCGAGAAAGCGGCGCAGCATGTCGTCGCTGTAGATCGAGCGGAACGGAAAGCCGTGGCGGATCACCACCGCCTGCAGATTGAAGTTCACCAAAGTGGCGATCAGGGCGTCTTCGAAGCTGGGCACGATGACGATGTCGAAGACGAACTCATCCTCGGCATGGCGCTTGCGCTGGACGCGCCGGCGTAGCGCCGCCTCTTCGCTCGCCGACATCTCGTCGACGATGAGCACCTCGAAATAGGGACGCGACAATTGCGCCTGGCGTTCGCTTTCGGTCTCGATCTGCGAGGGCAGTTCGCCCTCTCCTTCGAGCGAGCTTGCCTCGTGCCGATAGGTCCGGGCCACCAGCACACGATGGATGCGGCGCGCGGTCTGGTGGGCGCGCGCCAGTTCTCCCCGTTCGATCCAGCTGCAGAGATCCGCGAAAACCCTGCCGCCCGGAAAGGCCCAGTAGCTCTCGATCGGCACCAAAGCGGCAATCAGCTCGTTGATATGGGCAAGCCGGGACTGGCGTTCGGGATGGTCGGGCGGGAGGGCTACCAATCGGCTCAGATCGTCGACAAGGCCGATCCAGCTTTCGGAGCGCATTTCCCATACGCTGCGATGACGGCTCAGCGAGTTCTTGCTTTTGTCGAACGAGACCCCGGCACTCATATGTTCCTCCAACGCATTATCGTTATACTTTGTGATTTCTTCCGTGAGAGGTGGTAGCGGACATCATAGGTTGAGCTCTCAGGACTGTGCTTTCGCTTTCGGCCCAGGCACATTCCCTCATGCAACCATCACGCCCGTCACGCATCGTCGAAGATACTGATCGGCTCAATGTCGAATCTGTCGGCCAATCCTCCCTGCATCTCTTGATATTGGCAGTCAGATTACAGTCACCGGGATGTCGCACAAGCGGATTTCAGCGCCCATCCGAGCTATTTCAAAAGGGGTGGCCGGTTATTCATTCATCTTCCGAATAGGCAGGTACCATAGGACGACGAGGGGCTAGTCGGCACTCGGACACACCAGAACAGGGCAGACGGGTAACGCCATGGCATCGACGATCGCGCGAACCGCTGGCAGGGTGCTCTTCGGGGAGAATGCCCGCGCCTATGCCGCGTTCCGCCCTGGCTATCCCGAGCGTGTCTTCGATATCCTCAGGGCCCGCTGCGGGGCGGGCGAGGGCAGGACCGTTTTCGAGGTCGGCGCCGGGACCGGCCTGGCGACCGCTCCCTTGCTTGCCATGGGCTGCCGGGTGACGGCTGTCGAACCGGACGCGAAGCTGGCAGCCCTTCTCGTCGACAGCCAGGCCGCCTATGCGGAGCGGCTGGCCGTGCAGGTCGGTCCGTTCGAAGAAGCGGCCCTGTCGCCCGGCTCCTTCGATCTTGGCATTGCCGCGACATCCCTGCACTGGGTCGACCCCGACCTCGCCCTGACCAAGGCATTTCATCTCCTCCACCCTGGCGGCCATTGGGCGATGTGGTGGAACATCTTCGGAGACCCTGACGAGCCCGACGCATTCCAGCAACGCACGCATGCGCTGTTCGAGCGATTGTCGAAAAGCCCTTCGCATGGCGATGGACCGAAGGGGCATTTCGGCCTCGATAGGAAGCGCCGCATCGCCGAGCTTGAGCAGGCGGGTTTTCGATCCATCGTCGCCGAGGAACTGCGCTGGCGCCCTGTTTTGAACAGGCAACAAATCCTGGGGCTGACGGCGACCTTTTCCCCCGTCGCCCGCCTGCCGGAAATTGAGCGCCAGGCGTTCCTCGGTCGTCTCGGAGCCATTGTCGACGAGGAATTCGGGGGCAGGGTTCAGCGGCATTTCATGACGGCGATCTATGTGGCAAGGCGGCCTTGAGAGGCACTCCACATATTGTCGCCATCTGGCGATCTTCGCACCACTTCTGGCAATCAGCTTGCCGCGACGCCGACCAGATGCTTGAAAGGCTTCTGGAAACAGTCCGGCGGAAGGCATCATCGGCAGTCCGCCCCATCGTTCACCCATTGTCATGACAGATTGCTGCAGGGTTCATCGATGAGTATGTCTGTTCCTTTTTCGGCCGTTTTGTTCGATGCTTACGGCACATTGCTCGACCTTGGCTTCATCACAGAAAAGGCGGAGCAGGCTTTTCCGGGGCACGGCGCCCAGCTCGCCACGCTCTGGCGCGACAAGCAGCTCAACTATACCTGGCTGCGTACGATCAGCGAAAACTACGCCGATTTCGCCTCGGTCACGGCCGATGCCCTGGATTATTCGATCGAGCGGCTCGGCCTCACAGCTTCTCGGCAAAAGCGGGAGGAGTTGCTGGCCGCCTACTGGTTCTTGCCGAGCTTTCCTGAAGCGCCTGCAACCCTGGTACATCTCAGGCAGAAGGGGGTGCGGCTCGGCATCCTCTCGAACGGCACGCCAGCCATGCTGGAAGCAGCCTTGCGGTCGTCCGGCCTCGATGGCCTCTTCGACGATATCCTCAGTGTCGATGCGGCCGGCTGCTACAAGACGGCGAGGGCTGCCTATCAGTTGGGAACCACTCGATTGGCCCTGCCGCCCGAGCGTATCCTTTTCGTCTCCTCCAATGGCTGGGATATCTGCGGCGCAACCTGGTTCGGCTATCGCACCTATTGGGTAAACCGCGCCGAGCAACCAGCGGAAAGATTAGGCGTTTCTGCCTATGCCACCGGCGAAAGCCTGAAGGACCTCGCGGCCCTGTTCGCTTAGGGCCACGGTTGCAGTTTTCATGCGAAGGAATTTGGAGTGTCAGTCTCCTGGCTGACATCCTGAAAACGAAGCGCTTTCCGGCGAGTCGGATGTCGGCCAGGAGACTGACACTCCGCATAGAACGCCTTCATGCAGGCGTAGGTGTCGTGCTAACCGGAATTTGATGCCTGCACCGTCGTTCCTGGCGGTTTCTGAGGCTTGACGCTCCAGCGCCGGTGGAGGCGCGACAGCATGAGATAGATCACCGGGGTGGTATAGAGCGTGAGGATCTGGCTGACGATCAGCCCCCCGACGATGGTGACGCCGAGCGGACGGCGCAGTTCCGTACCGGGACCGGTCGCCAGGATCAGGGGCAGGGCGCCCAGAATGGCGGCAAGCGTGGTCATCAGGATCGGACGGAATCGCACCAGGCAGGCCTCGAAGATTGCGTCCCTGGCGCTGAGATTGCGCTCGCGTTCGGCCTCCAGCGCGAAATCTACCAGCATGATGCCATTCTTCTTGACGATGCCGATCAGCAGGATGATGCCGATGAAGGCAACGATGGTCAGTTCCATATTGGCGAAATGCAGGGCGAGCAACCCACCCAATCCAGCCGATGGCAGGGTCGAAAGAATGGTGAGCGGATGCGCCAGGCTCTCATAGAGAACACCGAGGACGATGTAGACCGCCAGCAGGGCCGCCAGGATCAGCAGGGGCTGGCTTGATCCGGATTGGGCCGCCTGTTTGGCATCGCCGGCAAATTCCCCCCGGATATCGGCAGGCAGGTGCATGCCGGCGACTGCCGCCTCGATGGCCTCCGATGCATCCTGGATCTTGGTACCCGGCGTCAGATTGTAGGAGAGGGTGATAGCCGGATATTGGCCCTGATGATTGACCTGCTGCGGCGCGAGCCCGCGCTCCACCGAGGCAACCGCCGAAAGCGGCACCAGGCCCGACCGGCCGGGGACGTAGAGGCCCGTCATGTCGCCGGGATCGCGGCTTTGCTCGGGGGAGGCGGCGAGCACCACGCGATATTGGTTGCGCTGGGTATAGATCGTCGAGATCTGCCGTTGCGAAAACGCGTTGTTGAGGGCGCTGTCGATGGAGGTAATAGCCACACCGAGGCGTGCGGCAGCCTCGCGATCGATGACAAGCTTTGCTTGCAACCCGTTGCGTTGCCTGTCGGAATTGACATCGGTCAGGCCCGGCACGCTTTTCAGCCTCTCCATCACCTTCGGCGCCCATTCGACCAGCAGGTCGGCATCACCCGACCACAGCGTATACTGGTATTGCGACTGGGATTGGCGCCCTCCCGCGGATACGTCCTGCGGCGAGAACATGAAGACGTTGAGCCCGGCGACGGCCCGCACGCCCTTGCGCAATTGAGCAATGACCTCCTCGGTGGGCGGGCGCTGGTCCGGCGGCAGCAGCGAAATGCTGAGCTGGCCGGAATTGGTGCCGCCGAAGGGGCTCGAACCGATGGAGGAACCGACCCCGGTGACATAGGGGTTGCGTTGAATGATGGCCGCGACCTCGCGCTGCCAGACCACCACCGCGTCGTAGGACGCATCCGAGGAAGCTTGAGAAAAACCTTGAATGAAGCCGCCATCATCCTGAGGGACCAACGATTTCGGCAAGGCATAATAGAGCCAACCGGTGCCGAAGACCGTGGCGAAGATGACAAGCAGCGTCAGAAATCCGTGATTGAGCACGCCGCGCAGGCTGGCGCCATAGAAGCTCACGACCCGCTGCAATATCCCCTCGACCAGGCGATCGAACATCCCCCGCCCGGCGCCGATGCTGTCATGGCCGCGATGGGCCAGGATCATCGGCGTCAGAGTGAGCGAGATCACGGTCGAGGCGATCACCGCAAAAGCCAGTGTCATCGCGAATTCGAACAAGAACTTGCCGGTAATTCCTCCGGCAAAGAGCAAGGGAATGAAGACGGCCAGGAGCGAGAGGCTGATCGACACCACGGTGAAGCCGATCTGCCGGGCGCCCTCGATCGCAGCCTGCAGCGGCGGCAGGCCGGCTTCGCGCTTGGCATGCACGTTCTCAACCATGACGATGGCATCGTCGACCACGAAACCGACCGAGACGACCAGCGCCATCAAGGAGAGATTGTCGATGGAAAAGTCGGACAGCCACATCGCCCCGAAGGTGGCGGCAAGCGAGAGGGGCACGGTGACACCGGCTGCCAGGACCGGCGTGGAGCGGCGGAGAAAGACGAAGACCACCAGCACGACCAGGAGGACGGAGGCCATCAGCGTCCATTGCATGTCGTCGACACTGGCGCGGATCGTCGTGGTGCGATCGGTCAGGATGTCGATGTCGATGCCGGCCGGAATTCTTGCCTTCAGAACAGGCAGTAACGCCTTGATGGCGTTCACGGTATCGATGACGTTGCCATTGGCCTCCTTGGTGATGTTGAGGAGGATGGCCGGCTTGCCATTATAGCTCGCGCTGGAATTGAGGTTGCGCACGCCGCGCTCCACGGTGGCGATATCGCCAAGCCGCACGGCGGTGCCATTCCCGGCGCGGATGATGATGGAGGCATAGTCTTCGGGCGCCGACATCTGGCCGCCGGCATCGAGCGCCATGACGATGTCGGGGCCATCCAGGGAACCGAGAGGGCTGATGGCATTGGCGGCCACGATCGCCTGGCGCACCGATTCCATCGACAGGCCCATGGCCGAGATGCGGTCTGGGTTGAGCGTAACCCGGATCGCCGGTTGATCGGCACCGCTGACGGCGACTTCGCCGACCCCCTCGACCTGGGAGATACGCTGCACGATCACGCTGTCGGCGGCATCGAACATGTCGCTGGCACCGACCGTGTCCGAGGTCATCGCCAGGATCAGGATCGGACGGGCGTTCGGGTTGAACTTGCGGAAGGAAGGCGCCGTGGACAGGTCCGATGGCAGGTCGGAAGCTGCGGCATTGATGGCCGCCTGCACGTCCTGGGCCGCACTGTCGACATTCCGCGAAATATCGAACTGGATGATGATGAGGGTGGAGCCGAGCGACGAGCGCGAGGTGATCTCGGTCACGCCGGCGATCGAGCCGAGCTTGCGCTCCAGCGGCGCCGCGACGCTGGCAGCCATGGTCGACGGATCGGCGCCGGGCCGGCTCGCCGTCACCACGATGGTCGGCAGGTCGATGGCAGGCAGGCTCGAGACCGGCAATTGGCGATAGGCGGCGAGCCCCACCAGCAACAGGCCCATCGCCAGCAGGATGGTGCCGATCGGCCTGCGGATGAAGGGCTCGGAGATGCTCATGCCTGCGGCACCGCCTGTGGCTTGCGGGCAAGGCGTTCACGCAGCCGTTCGAAGCCGAGATAGATCACCGGCGTGGTGTAGAGCGTCAGCAACTGGCTGAGCAGCAAGCCGCCGATGATGGTGATGCCGAGCGGTATGCGCAGTTCCGATCCCATGCCGTGGCCCAGCGCCAGGGGCAGGGCACCGAACAGGGCGGCCAGGGTGGTCATCATGATGGGACGGAAGCGCAGGGCGGACGCGGTGACGATCGCCTCATGCGGATCCATGCCCTGCTCGCGCTGCGCCTCGATGGCGAAGTCGATCATCATGATGGCGTTCTTCTTGACGATGCCCATCAAGAGCACGATGCCGATCAGCGCGATGAGCGAAAGCTCGTGTCCGGTATATTCCAGCGCGAGCAGGGCGCCGACGCCGGCCGACGGCAGCGTCGAGAGGATCGTCACCGGATGGATGGCGCTCTCATAGAGGACGCCCAGCACGATATAGATGGTGATCACCGCCGCCAGGATCAGCCAGGGCTGGTTGGCGAGCGAGGAGGAAAACTCAGCCGCATCGCCGGTGAAACGGGTGGAGATCGACGCCGGCATGCCGATCGCGGCCTGTGCCTTGCGGATCGCGGCAACGGCATCGCTGAGCGAGGCGCCGTGGGCGACGTCGAAACTGATGGTCGCCGAGGGGAATTGATCGTCGTGCTCGACCACCAATGGCGCCGTCTCGTGGCGAATGCTGGTGAAGGCGCTGAGGGGGACCTGATTGTCGGCAGCGCCCGATGCCGTCGGTATGTTGGTTGCCGTGCCACTGGCGCCGACCGTTCCCGCCGTAGGATTGGTGGTGGTGGCAAGCCCGGAGGAGCTGGCGGAACTGGCGACATAGATGCGGCTGAGCACGCTCGGTCCCACCTGGTCGTCCGGCTCGGCCTCCAGGATGACGCGATACTGGTTGGCCTGCGCATAGATCGTGGCGATCTGGCGCTGGCCGAAAGCGTTGTTCAGGGCGTTGGAGATGTCCTGCATGGAGACGCCGAGGCGGGAGGCGGTGTCGCGGTCGACATCCACGAAGAGCCTGGCGCCGCCATTCTGCACCTCCGAGGTGACGTCTCGCATCACACCGGAGCGCTCGAGCTCGGCGGCCAGCTGATCGGCCCAACGGTCGACGTCACCGGCATCGGTTCCGGTCAGCGTATACTGGTAGGGCGCGCGTCCGGCTCGGGCCGTGATGCGGATATCCTGCACGCTCTGATAGGTCACGCGCAGGCCCGGCAGCCGGCTGGTCTCGGCCTGCAGGCGCTGGATGATATCGGTGGCGTCCGCCCTGCGCTCGTTGCGCGGCTTGAGCACCAGGGAGAGCGAGCCGGTATTGGAGGTCAGATTGCTTCCCGAAACGCCGATGCTGGCAATGGCGGAAAGGACATCGGGATCCTTGCGGGCGATGTCGGCAATGGTCGCCTGAGCCTTCTTCATGGCATCGAAGGAGGCCGTCGGCTCCGCCTGGATCACGGCCGTGATCAGCCCGGTATCCTGCTGGGGCAGGAAGCCCTTGGGCATGGCGATATAGAGCCAGACCGTGGTCGCCAGGGTGCCCAATGTCAGGAGCAGCATCAGAAAGCCATGGCGCAATGTCCACACCAGGCTGGCCCGATAGCCGCGGATGACGGTGTCGAAGCCACGGTCGATCCAATCCAGCACCCCCTTGCGCTCGCCATGGCCCGACTTGAGCAGGCGTGCGCACATCATCGGCGTCAGGGTCAGCGAGATCACGGCCGAGACCACCACGGCGATGGTCAGGGTCAGGGCGAATTCGCGGAACATGCGCCCGACGATGCCGGTCATGAACAGGAGGGGAATGAAGACGGCGATCAGCGACACCGTCAGCGAAATGATGGTGAAGCCGATCTCCTTGGCGCCCTTGAGCGCGGCATCAAAGGGATTCTCTCCTTCCTCGATGTGCCGCACGATGTTCTCGATCATCACGATGGCATCGTCGACCACGAAGCCGGCGCCGATGGTGAGCGCCATCAGCGAGAGATTGTCGAGGCTGAAGCCGCAGAACCACATGACGCCGAAGGAAGCGATCAGCGACAGCGGCAGGGCCACGCCCGCGATGATGGTCGCGCGCAGGGTTCTGAGAAAGACGAAGACGACGAGAATCACCAGGCCGACGCTGAGGGCCAGGGTCATTTCCACCTCGTCGATCGAGGCCTGGATGGTTTGCGTGCGGTCGTTGACGACTTCGAGCGAGATGTCGGCAGGCAGGCTGCGGCGCAGTTCCGGCAGTGCCGCCAGCACGCTCTTGACCGTGGCGATAACATTGGCGCCCGGCTGGCGCATGATGTCGATCACCACGGCCGGCTGGCCGTTGTAATAGGCACCCACGCGCGCGTTCTCCAGGCCCTCGACCACATTGGCGATGTCCTTGAGACGCACGGGAGCGCTGTTGCGGTAGGCGATCACCACGTCGGCGAAAGCATCGGCCGCGCTGATCTGGTCATTGGCCGCGATCGTGTAGGACTGGGCCGCGCCATTGAGGGAGCCCTTGGCGCCAGCGACCGTCGAGGTGGTGATCGCGAGCCTGATATCCTCCAGGCCCAGACCATAGGCCGCGGCCCGGGCAAGATTGACCTGCACCCGCAGGGCCGGGCGCACGCCGCCCTGGACGTCGACATGCCCGACGCCGCTGACCTCCGCGAAACGCTGGGCCAGCAGGGTATCGGCCATGTCGGACAGGTTCCGGATGGTCTGCGTCTTCGAGCGCAGCGCCAGGGTCAGGATCGGCGTGTCGGCCGGGTTCACCTTGGCATAGCTCGGCGGATAGGGCAGCCCCGAGGGCAGGGTGGACGCCGAGGCATTGATGGCCGCCTGCACGTCCTGGGCCGCCCCATCGATGTCGCGGTCCAGATTGAACTGCAGCGTGATCTGGCTGATGCCGAAGGCCGACGACGACACCATGGTCGCGATCGACGGGATCTGGCCGAGATTGCGCTCCAAGGGGGCGGTCACCAGCTTGGCCATGGTTTCCGGTTCGGCTCCCGGCAACTGAGTGGTGATCTGGATGGTCGGGAAATCGACCTGGGGCAGGGGAGCGATCGGCAGCGCAAAGTAGCCGAGCAAGCCTCCCAGCAGCACGGCGATACCGAGCAGCGAGGTGGCGATCGGCCGAAGGATGAAGGGGGCGGAGACCCCGTTCATGGCGCCGGCGCAGCGCCGCCGCCCTGCTGGCGACGATGCCCTTTGCGTTGAGGCTGGCCTTCCCCTCCCTCCGTCTTGCTACCGGTTTCCGGCTGGGCAGCCGGCGCGCCCAGCCCTTCTTCATCTTCCTCGGCCGGTACGGCGCCCGATTTGGAAACCTCGACCTTGGCGCCGTCGCTCAACCTGGCGAAGCCGGTGGTGATGATCTTTTCGCCATTTTTCAGGCCGCTATCGACGACAACCTGCTGATCGCCCTGTTGGCTGACGGTGACCGGACGCATCTTGGCGGTGCCGTCATCGCCGAGCACATAGACGAAGGTGCCGTTGGGGCCACGCTGAATCGCTGCCGTCGGCGCAACCACGACCCCCGCCAGCGTTCTCACCTTGAGCTTGGCATTCACGAAGGCCCCCGGCCACAGGCCCAGGGCCTCGTTGGGAAAGATCGCCTTGAGCTGAATCGTGCCGGTGCTGGCATCGACCTCGTTGTTGACGACTTCGAGCTTGCCGGTATCGATCAGCACCTTGTTGTCGCCGCGGAGGGCCTCGACCTGCAAAGGCTCCTTGCCGCCGGCCGGCGCGATCTCGGCCAGGGCCTGCTGCGGCACCGAGAACAGCACGGCGATGGGCTTGAGCTGGGTCAGTGTCACCAGTCCCGTGCTGCCCGACGCCTGGACGACATTGCCCACATCGACGCTGCGGATGCCGGCGCGGCCGTCGATCGGTGCGGTAATGGTGGTATAGGCCAGGGTCGCCTGCGCGCTGGCGATGGCCGCATCGTCCGATTTGAGCTGGGCCTCGTACTGCGCCACGGTGGAGCGCTGCGTATCGGCCGTCTGCCGGGTCACCGAATTGCTGGCGGCCAGACCGATATAGCGCTGGAGGTCGCGCTTGGCATTGTCGAGCAGGGCCTGGTCCTGAGCTCTTTTGGCAATCGCCTGGTCCAGTGCTGCCTTGTAGGTCGAATCGTCGATGCGAGCGATCACCTCGCCCTTCTTGACGTCCTGCCCCTCCCGAAACGGCATGTCGACGATCTGTCCGCTGACCTGGGGCGTGATGGTCACGGTATTGTACGCCTTCACGGTGCCGACACCGTAGAGGTAGACCGGCACATCGGCTGTCTTGGCCTCAGCGATCAGCACTGGCAGGGGCCCGCCATCGAAGCTGCCGCGTCGGCCGCGCCGTCCGCCGCCAGCCCTTGGTGCGGCGGGCTTGCCCTGGTCCGCGCTCTCGGCCGGCGGCAGATAGGCCTGCAGCCATGGTGGGGCCGAGGCGCGCCAGCGATCACGCGTCAGATAGGCCGCCCCGGCTGCGGCAGCCAGCAGAATGGCCAATGTCGCGAGGCTGCGCGAAAGTTTGGGCATTTCAACTCACTCGAAACGAGAACGGGCGCGAGCAGGATTTCGCATCACTACGACACGCCCTAATTTTGCGGCGTTTGCGCGGCGGACATGGTCCAGCCGCCGCCCAAGGCCTGATGCAGGTTGATCAGCGCCTGCAGACGCAGCAGCTTCACCTGCACCAGCGTGTCCTGGGCGTTGAAGAGAGTTTGCTCGGTCTGCAGCACCGTCACCAGATCGACGGTGCCTTCGCGCAACTGCTGCTCCGAGATGGCATAGGCCTTGCGCGAACTCACCACCACGGCCTGCTGCAGCGCTTCCTGGCGGGCATATAGGCGCACGGCCGCCAAGGCGTTCTCGACATCGACGAAGGCCTGCACCACCGTCTTGCGGTAGGCGGCAACCTGGGCGCTCTGCACGCCATTGGCGCGCTCGACATTGCCGCGCAGGGTTCCGCCATCGAAGATGGGTTGGGTCAGGCCTGCCGCGATCGAATAGAAACCCGATGCCGGATCGAACAGGCTCTTGAGCGCAGCGCTCTGGACGCCGCCTTGCCCGGTCAGCGAGATCGAGGGGAATTGGGCGGCTCTTGCCGACAACGCATCCTGATGGGACGCCATCAGGCTGGCTTCCGCCGCAGCGATGTCGGGCCGGCGCGTCAGCAATTGCGAGGGCAGCCCTGCCGCGACGACCGGCACGCGCAAACGGCCGAGACCGCCACCCTTGATGTCGACCAGGGCCGGGGGCTTGCCGACCAGCAAGGCGACAGCCGCCTTGTTCTGCGCTACCGACAATTCGAGCGGCGGGATGCTGGCGCGCTGCTGGTCGAGCAGGCTCTGCTGCTGGGCGACCTGCAGCGACGTCGCCGTTCCCGCTTTGAGCTGGTTGTTGATCAGCGTCATGATCCGGCTGGCACTGGCGACGTTCTCGCGCGCAATGCGCAGCCTGTCCTGGGCGCCGAGGATGGCAAAATAGGCATCCGCCACATTGGCGATCGCCGTCAGTTCCACCGTGTCGCGATCGAAGCGGCTTGCAGCCTCGCTCGACCTGGCACTGGCCAGGGCCTGGCTGTTCTTGCCCCAGAAATCGATCTCGTAGCTGGCGCTCGCCGACAGGCCATAGGTGGCGCGCCCGCGTCCGACTCGCCCTGTCGACGAGGCTGCGCGGGCCCGCTGGGCCGAGACGTCGCCATCGATCTGGGGAAACAAGGGGGCCCTTGCAATGGTAATGCCGGCCTGGGCCTGCTCGATATTGGCGATGGCGGTGGCGATGTCGAGATTGCCCATCTGCGCCTGCGCGACCAGCGCCGTCAGTTCGGGAGAACCGAAACTGCGCCACCAATCCGTACGCAGCGGCTCGGTCGGCTTGGCTTTCGCAGCCTGGTCATAGGCGCTCGGCACGGCAATTGCGAGGTTGAGCGGGCGAACATCGGCGCAACCGGCCAGGATCGCCGCAAGCCCGGGCAACATACCGACTGCCGTTGCTGAAGTACGCATCTGACGAAGAGAAAACTTCACGATGGGGCCTTCGAAAAGGAGCGTTCCAGTGACCCTAGGGCAGGAATCACCAACATGCCAAGCACATAGCCAAGTCGACGGCATCGCGCGAGCGTTGCGGGAGCACCTGTTTGCTGGCAAGCGCCATGCCTCGATTCCTTTCCGTCATGCCGTGTGCCTCAACCTGGCCCGGCGACTATGGCAGGACCGTGTTTGCGGGGGTCGTTCTGCTCTGTAAAGTTGTGTGAAGTGAACTTTTTTGCCGGCAATCGAACAATGCTCGACTGCACTGGTTAACCGCCCTTTTCCTACTGATTTTGTTCAGAAAATATTGACCCCACCATGGCCGCCACGACGAGTGGGCCGGTGTCCTGGTGCCGCATGGGCCCATTCGGGGGCTTTCAATTTGTCGGATCTTGCGCTATCGGCTGTTTACGGTTTGGAAACCTTGCCGCAATTCAGACGCAATGTCAGGGCGTCTTTATGGCGGAAATCGGGGAAATCCACCACCGGACACGAAGTGCAGAACGGCTTCGTGCTTCGAAATGAAACAGCAGGATGCGCTCGTACTGCGCCCCGCCATGTCGTGTTCGACACGCCATGGCCGCACGCAGACCACGACGCCTCTTCGCTCCATAAGAAGGATTCTGAGATGGCGGAAAACCTCTCGGCTGTTCCAAATCGCGTCGAGTTGCGTATTTCCGACACTTCATCTCCTTCCCGGGTATCCGGAGCGGTCGTCAAGACGACCGTCGCTCTCATGGGCTGTGCCGCATTGGCCAGTTGTGCTGCACCCAACCAGGCCTATGCCCCCAAGCCTGCCACCACGCAGGTCGCGGCCGCCACCAGCACCGCCATCGTGCCTCCGCCGTCAGGCACGCGCGTGGCCATGCCGCCCGTCCGCAGCAAGAACGGCACGGACAAGCCCTATGCCATCGGCGGCAAGCGCTATGTGCCGGCAAGCCATGATTCCAAATACACCGCCGTCGGTCTGGCGTCCTGGTACGGCCCGGGCTTCAACGGTCGCAAGACGGCTGTTGGCGAACGCTTCGACATGACGGGGCTTTCAGCCGCGCACAAGACCATGCCGCTGCCGAGCTATGCCCGCGTCACCAATCTGACCAACGGCACCTCGATTGTCGTTCGCGTGAACGATCGCGGCCCCTATGTACATGGCCGCCTGATCGACCTGTCGAGCCGGGCCGCTGACCTGCTGCAATTCAAGGGTTCCGGTGTCGGGCGGGTAAAGGTCGAGTATGTCGGTCGCGCTCCAGAATCCGGCTCCGACAACAAGATGCTGTTGGCGACCTTGCGGACCGACGGTACGCCGGCTCCCTTGCCGGCCGGCCTCCCGAACACCATGGTCGCCGATGCGGCTCCGCCGACGCGTCCGACTGCGACACCGATCCTGCCTGTCAAGGCCGTGACGCAGGTCGCTTCGGCAACCGAAGCCAAGCCCTCCAGGCTTGCAGCCCCCGAGATCAAGCCGGTGATGGTGCCGCCGGTCATTGCCCAGGCCGATCCGATGGATCCGCCCGTCGCCACGACCGAAGTGGCCGGCCTGACCAATATGGCGTTCACGCCGCTGCCGCCCTCGCGCCCGCGCAGTTCGGATGGTGTCCTGGGCAAGGTGCCGACCGGCTCGGTCGGCCAGGTCAATCTGGCGAAGGCCAAGGCGCCCGACGCTTCGATGGAACCGTCTATGGCCGTACAGCCAACGGCTCAGGCCTTTGCTGCGACACCGGCTCACGGGCCTGCGGTTCTGGTGCCGACTCCGCCCGTCACCGCTTCGATGGCTGGACAATAGGCCGGATCGCCAATCAACCAAAGAATCAAAAAGCTCGCACATCCCTTTGTGCGAGCTTTATTTTTGCGCGGATGAGGTTGTTTCCGCTCGCGTTTAACCGCCCGTTGCCAAAGGCAGATCCGGCCGGGCACCCCATTCGGCCCAGGATCCGTCATAGATACCTTCGACAGGCTTGCCGACCGTATCGAAGGCCAGAGCCAGAATGGCAGCCGACACGCCTGAGCCGCAACTCGTCACCAGCGGTTTTTGGGTATCGATGCCAGCCGCCGCCATCGCCTCCTTGATTGTCTCTGGAGAGGCCAGGCGGCCGTTTTCGACAAGAGCGGCATAGGGAAGGTTGCGGGCGCCCGGCATGTGACCCGGGCGCACGCCCGGCCGCGGTTCAGCTGCCTCGCCGCGGAAGCGCTCTGCCGGCCGGGCATCGACGATTTCCGCGCTGCCTTCCGCCAAGGCGGCCTGGACCTCGCCGACGCTCTTGACCTGGCTGCCGTCGAAACGCGCAGTGAAGCGAACCGACACCGGATGCGGCTCACCGCTCTCGACCGGACGGTTCTCGGCCTGCCAAAGCGGAAAGCCGCCGTCGAGGATGGAAACCCTGGAGGCGCCGAAGATCCGGAAGGTCCACCACACTCGCGGCGCCGAGAACAGACCGGCACCATCATAAATGACGATATGCTTGCTCTCGGTGATGCCGAGCGCACCGACGGCTGCAGAGAAAACCTCGGGACTGGGCAGCATATGGGGCAGACCGCTGCTCGCATCGACCACCTTGTCGATATCGAAGAACACGGCACCGGGAATATGAGCGGCCAGAAATTCGGCCTGACCGTTGCGATTGGCGGCCGGCAGGTGCCAAGAGGCGTCGACCACAGCCAAGTTCTCGTCGCGGAGATGTGCAGCCAGCCAGGTCGTGGAAACCAGATGGGGAGAGGAGGTCATGGTGTATCCCTATGCCTTCTTGCGGGTTTTCTTGCCGGTGAGCCGGTCGAGAGCCAACCTGGCTTTCTCATGTCCCTGGGCAGCTGCCTTGCGATACCAGGCTATGGCGTCCTTCTTGCTGGCACGGATCCCGCGTCCGTCCTCATAGAAAACACCGAGATTAAACTGGGCGACCGGCTCGTCCTGCTCCGCCGCCAGCTTGAACCACTTCAACGCTTCGACTTCGTCCTTTGGTGCACCGGTACCATCGGCAAGTTGCACGGCAAGATTGGTCTGGGAAGGACTGTAACCATCCTCGGCTGCTTGCCGATACAGTGAAACTGCCTTGGCTGGATCCTTCGGCACGCCTTTGCCTTCGGCATAGAACAACGCCAGATTGTGCCGGGCTGCGTTATATCCCTTGTCCGCGGCCTTGGCATACCATTTGGCCGCCTCGGCCGGCTCGGGGGACAGGCCCAGCCCCTCGTCATAGGCATAGCCGAGATCCATCTGCGCCGAGCCCAGGCCCTGTTGCGCTGCCTTGGTGTACCAGACCACGGCAAGAGCCGCGCTCTTCTCGACTCCATCCCCCTTGGCATGACGTTGGGCGAGTTCATATTGAGCATTGGCGCTGCCGGCGGCAGCTGCCTTGCGATAGTAGTCTACGGCAGTGGCAGGATCGGCTGCGACGCCATTCGCCTGTTCGTACATGCCCCCTAGATTATAGGCGGCTTCGCCGTCGCCATGCTCGAAGGCTTGGCGATAAAGAGCCAGGGCCTGCTCGACGCTCTGTTCGACGCCGTCGCCTCTGAGATAGAGGCCGGCAAGATTGTTCTGGCAACCGCTTTCGCCCGCATCGGCCCCCTTCTTGTACCACGCCACAGCCGCTGCGAAATCCGCTTCCACGCCACGGCCTTCCTCGGAAAGGATGCCCAGATTGAGGAAAGCCCGTTTCTCGCCGAGGTCGACGGCCTGAAGGTAGGATTGGCGCGCCTTCTCATACTGCCCGGCCGCGTCCAGGGACCGCCCGAGCATATAGGCAAACCGCCCTTCCTTCGGCCGCTCGGCCAGAGCCTGCTCACAAGCCGAGATCGCCTTGGCATGATCGATATCCGCCATGGCGAACCCCGGGGCGAGGGAAAGCGGGTCGCTTCCGTTGCGCGAAGCCAGGCGATCACAATCGGTGACCGGCATGCCAGTGCCGGGGCGGGACCGATCGGCGATCTCACGCTGTGTACAAGCCAGATGCCTGGCGTAGGAGCCAGCTCCCGTTTCGACCTTGGTCCGGCCTTCCGCATAGCAGGCACCCTGGATGTCATCCGGTACCTTGGCCCAGATGTCGTTCAATTCGACATAGGCCGTCGATTCCCGGTTGAAACAGGCGACCATTTCCGGGCTGTCCAGCATCACCTTCGGCGGCCGGCCGACCGTGTCCAGGCAATAATCGTCCGACCGATAAATCGGAAACATCTCCGCTGAGGCCTGCCCGGCGAGCACCGTCACCAGCGTCGCTGCCAGCGCGGCCCCGCCTATTCTTCCTGCCATCACGCCCCCAAAAGCCAAGCCGTCTACCGCGCTAGCCAAATCGCCAGGCGGTTATCCCGGTACAGCCGCCTTGTCCAGGAACCAGTGGATCGGACCGGCAGCCTCCACATGGGCCGATGGCAGATCGGCACCGGCAAAGACCTTTGAGAGCGTCTCGCGCTTGTCGGCCCCGGCCGCGAGAAAGGCGACGGCCCGGCTCGAGGCGATGGCCGGGAAGGTCAGGGTTACCCGCGGCACGAAGGGGTCCAGGCCGGGATCGGAATGAACGACCCAGCGATCTCGCACCGCCAGAGCCGGCTTGCCTGGAAAGAGGGAGGCCGTATGCCCGTCCGACCCGACACCGAGCAGCATGATATCGAAGAGTGGCCGATCCGGATCGAGCGTCTGGGCGCCATAGTAAGCCTTGAGCGCCTGCTCATAAGCTTGCGCCGCAGCCTCGGGCGAGGTCGGCGCGGCCGCAATCTCGTGAATGTTCTGCGCGGGCACCGGGACATGGTCGAGCAGAGCCGCCTTGGCCATCAGCGTGTTGCGCCTGGCATCGTCGGCCGGAACGATGCGTTCATCGCCCCAGAACCAATGAATGCGCTCGAAGGGCAGGGCGGAACGCCAGGGATCGCGCGCCAGGCGCTCATAGAGGCGCTTGGGCGTCGAACCACCGGACAGAGCCACGGCAATGGGCCCCGGCCGTCCCTTGAGTTCGGCGACGAACCAGTCGGCCGCACGGTCGGCCAAGGCGTCGGCGTTCTCGGAGACATCGATGATGCGTTCGCTGCTCATGCGATTGGCCGCCAGCTGCGCCCGTCGCGGGCAAGCATGACCTCGGCTGCCGCCGGGCCTTCGGAACCGGCAGCATAGGTGGCAAGCCCCCGATCGCCGGCATTGGCCCAGGCATCGAGGAAGGGCTGCACCGCGGCCCAGCCGGCCTCGACCCCGTCGGCGCGCTGGAACAGCATGGCATCGCCGATCATGCAGTCATAGATCAGCGTTTCGTAACCCGTGCTCGCGGCCGCTTCGAAATAATCCTTGTACTTGAAGTCCATGCCGACACCGGCCAGGTCGATCTTGGGACCCGGCACCTTGGCGTTGAAATGCAGCGTAATGCCTTCTTCCGGCTGGATGTCGAGCACCAGCGTGTTGGGACCCATGCCGGACAGGGCGGTGTCGCGGAACATGGCGATCGGCGCGTCCTTGAAGCGGATCGCCACTTCCGTCTTGCGCTTGGCGAGGGCCTTGCCGGTGCGCAGATAGAAGGGCACCCCTGCCCAGCGCCAATTGTCGATGGCGAATTTGATCGCGGTAAAGGTTGGCGTCACGCTCTTGGGATTGACGTCCTGCGAGGCACGATAGGCCGTGATCGGCGTGTCCTTGATGATGCCGGGACCATATTGGGCCCGCACCGAGTTCAGGATCGCCTGTTCGGGCGTGTATTGGGTGATTGCCGCTAGGGCCTCCGCCTTCTCCGAACGCACCGAATTGGCCGAGTAGCGGGCCGGCGGCTCCATGGCGACCAGCGACAGCAGCTGGCACAGATGGTTGGGCACCATGTCGCGCAGGGCGCCGGTGGCATCGTAGAAGGCGCCGCGACGCTCGACCGTGACGGTCTCGGCCACACTGATCTGGACGTGGTCGATATGATCGCGGTTCCAGATCGGCTCGAACAGGCCGTTGGCAAAGCGCAGGATCATGATGTTCTGGACCGTCTCCTTGCCCAGATAGTGATCCATCCGATAGATCTGGTCTTCGCTCAGCACGCTCAAGAGCTGCCGGTTGAGGGCCTGGGCCGAGGCAAGGTCGGTGCCGAACGGCTTTTCGACGATGACGCGTCGCCAGGGGCCGCCTTCCACTTCCTGGCTGAGGCCGACCTCCTGGAGGAGCCGGGTGATCGGAGCGAAGCCCGAGGGCGGCGTCGCCAGGTAGAAGAGGCGGTTGCCGCCGGTGTTGCGTGCGCTCTCGACCTTTTCCAGATGCCGGGCGAGATCCCGGAAACTATCGGGGTTCTCGACTTCGGCAACCACGCTGGTGACGCAGGCGAACAATTTGTCGGCGACGGCCTGGTCGACCGGACGGGTAGCAAACTGCTTGAGGCCGTCCACCAGGGACTGGCGGAAGACATCGTCCGCCATGGGGCGGCGCACCACGCCGACGATGGCGAAGTTTTCCGGCAGCAGGCCGGTGGCCGCAAGATTATAGAGGGCGGGGACGAGCAGGCGCTTGGTCAGGTCGCCATTGGCGCCGAAGACGACGAAGCAGCAAGGGCCGGCAGCGCCGCCCTTGTTGATGTGGTGGGCATTCATAACTCAAGCCTTGGGCGTGGAATTCTTCGGTTCGACGTGACCGCCAAACCCCTTACGCATGGCGGAGAGGATCTTCTCCGCATAGGTGTGCTCCTGGCGGGAGCGGAAGCGGGTGTAGAGAGCGGCGGTGAGGACTTCGGCCGGTACGGCCTGGTCGATGGCCGCCTCGATCGTCCAGCGTCCTTCGCCGGAATCCTCCACGAAGCCGGAATATTCGCTCAGTTCCTCGTCGGCGGCGAGAGCGCTCGCCGTCAGGTCCAGCAGCCAGGACGTGACGACACTGCCGCGACGCCAGACTTCGGCGATATCGGCCATGTTGAAATCGAATTTCTCGCCTTCGGCCCGGCCTTCATTGGCAGCCGAGCGCAGGATGTCGAAACCTTCCGCATAGGCCTGCATCAGGCCGTATTCGATGCCGTTGTGAATCATCTTGACGAAATGTCCGGCGCCGCACGGGCCGGCATGGATATAGCCTTGCTCGGCGCGCGGATCGTGCTTGTCACGCCCCGGCGTGCGCGGAACATTGCCGATGCCCGGCGCCAGCGTGGCGAAGATCGGATCGAGGCGGGTGACCGTTTCGGTCTTGCCGCCGATCATCATGCAATAGCCACGGTCCAGGCCCCAGACACCGCCGGAGGTGCCGACATCGATATAATCGAGCCCCTTGGCGGCCAGTTCCTTGCCGCGGCGAACGTCGTCCTTCCAATTGGTGTTGCCGCCATCGATGATCACATCGCCCGGAGACATCAGGCGCGAAAGCTGGTCAATGGTGCCCTGGGTGACGGCTCCCGCCGGCAGCATGACCCAGACGGCACGCGGCGGCGTCAGCTTCGAGACGAGATCGGCAAGATCGCTTGCACCAACCGAGCCTTCGGCCACCAGAGCCTGAACCGCCTGAGGAGCGCGGTCATAGACGACGGTGGTGTGGCCGTTCTTCATCAGGCGGCGAGCAATGTTGCCGCCCATGCGGCCCAGGCCGATGATTCCCAATTGCATTGGCTGATCTCCTTTTGCCGCCCCCGGCAGCTTATCGTCCGTTACGTGCTTAGCACCGTTTTCAGCTGTCGCAAGCGCATGTATTCATCACTTCATGAGCATGACGAGGGGATGACGCGCCATTTTTGCATGGCACGCCGCAATGGCAGCTTGACCCATCCGCTCATGACGCTTAGAGACACCGCAATTGCAGGGCAAGGTCCTGCCTGGTGAGAGCTCGTAGCTCAGTCGGTAGAGCACGTGACTTTTAATCATGGGGTCGTGGGTTCGAATCCCACCGAGCTCACCACTGATTTTCCTAACATTGTCGATGAAACGGCTGGTTGTCCCGATCCGGGATCCCGCTCGCACTATCTGCACAAAGAATGTTAGATTTTGCAACGGGATCAGAGCAGGTAGGGACATCATGGCCAGCGAGAAAGCCGCGCTGGAGCAGGCACGTCGCGATTTTGCCAGGTCGATGTTGAAGGAAAGCGGATCGGGTGATCCGCGCATCGAGAGGGCATTCGAACTCGTGCCGCGCGAAGCCTTCCTGCCGCCCGGCCCCTGGCTGACCACTCATCATGGCGGTTATGTCGAAACGCCGAATGCCGACCCGATCCACCTCTACAGGAACCGTCTGATTGCCATAAAGGCGGACAAGCAGATCAACACGGGCGAACCCGCCCTGCATGCGGCATGGCTTGGGGCGGTGGCTCCCAGGGCAGGGGAGAGGGTCAGCCATATCGGGGCCGGCCTGGGATATTATACTGCGATGTTATCCGTGCTGACATTGCCCGGCGGGCACGTAACGGCATTCGAGATCGAAGAGGATCTCGCCGAGCAGGCCCGGCACAACCTCAAGCCGTTCGATGGCGTCAACGTGATTCGAGCCGATGCAACGCGCACCGCCTTGCCGCCCTCGGATCTCATCTATGTCAATGCAGGCGTGGTTGCCCCGCCGCTGGCCTGGCTTGCCGCGCTGCAGCCTGGGGGGCGCCTGATCTTTCCCTGGCGGCCGCGTGAGGAAATCGGCCTCGCCCTGCGGGTGGAGGCCACGGCCGCTGGTTTCGCCGTCAAGGCACTGATGCCATCCTGGTTCATTCCGTGCACGGGCGCGTCGCGGGAGATCCGCACGATTCGCCAGCCGCGCTCCTCGCGTGAGGCCTCGGCCGTCCGCTCGCTTTGGCCCCTTGCGCAGAAGGCGCCGGATGAGAGCGCGATCGCCATCTATCCCGATCTTTGGTTCTCCTCGGCTGCATTGAACGCCTGATCGCCTAGACCAATGATAGCGTCCAAAAAGGCGCTTGACCTTACAATGATGGGAAGCCCTACAAGGTCTTCATCGATTGGAGACCTCGCATGATCACGTTGAAAGTACCGGAAATGAGCTGCGGCCACTGCGTCAAGACGATCACGGGGGCGTTGCAGGCGATCGACCCCGGCGCAGCGGTCGAAATCGACCTCGGCACGCAAACCGTCAAGGTGGCAAGTGCCGCCGACGAGGCGAAATTGCGCGCTGCAATCGCCGAGGCCGGTTACGAGAGCGAGAAGTTGCCGGCCTGATTGCCCGGCCGACGGAGAAGGGGCCGGCCATCGCCGGCCGGCCCCTTGGCTCGTCTGGGCACATTGCCATGCAACGGCGCCGCGATCCGTTTCGGCCTAGCCGTGCGCGCCGAACTCGAGGGCAATGGCGGCGCCGATGGCGAGAATCGTCCGATAGGTTCTTTCGATCGGATCGATGAGATTGCGCGTCAATGCCGCATAGTTTGACGGTGCATCGCCCGGATAGGTGAAAGGCTCGGCGAGACTGTAGCCTTCCATGGTCAGTCCATTCACCGGATAGGCATCGCGCAGCAGCGCGACGGCTTCGGGAATGCGCAGGCTGAAGATCAACTCCATGATGTCCTCGCGCGAGACATCGTTGCGCGTGGAGAATTTCGGCACCCGGGCGGCCATCAGCAATATGTGCTGCAGCAAGGCAAGTCGAACCGCCTGCAGCATGTCGAGCCTTTCGCGGTTTTCGGAGATCGACTTGCCCAGATCCTGCCCGGCAAGGTCGAGCAGGCGATGCAGCGAGATGGCATCGAGCCTGAGCCTTACCGCCAATTCGTTGATCGAGACGGCCCGGTCGTCATCCTCCAGCAATTGGGTGATGAACAAGCAGGGCTCCGCCAGATGCGGTTCAGCGCCGGCATAGGGACGCGTCGACCAGAAGGAACGATCGAACAGAGTCGAGAAGGCGGCCAGCGCCTTGATGCTGGAGCGCCGTTTCATGTGCACGACGTGCGAGGTCAGGCGACGCAGCCGGTCCGATTTGGCGAAGGTGTCGATGAACCGATCCTCGTCGCCCCACAGCGCCGTGCCGAAACCGGCGATCACCGTGGCGGGATGGCCGAGCTGCTGCAGAATGGCATTGTGCGGAATGGCCCTGATACGCCGGACCTGATGCACCTCGCCGCCGGACACGTCGAACTGCCGGCGCGACTTGCGCGAGCCGGTTTCGTTCAGGAGGCCCTGGGCAAAGGAGCCGAGCGCCCGATGATAAGCATGATCATCGAGCAGTTTGCTATGAAAAGAGGCAAGCCTGCGGAAGAAATCGAAGGAGAAGGTGGTGTTGGAATAGAAGGGATCGTCGCTGGCCGGCATTTCCCGCCAAGCCACTTCGGCTTCCAGCATGCGTGTCAGCGAGGCGAGGGCGAGTTCGGGCGTTTCGAAATAGATGAAGCCATCGCCCCCCTGAAAGCTGACCTCATGCTTGAGGGCAATGCCCCGGCTTTCGAATTCACGGCGGGCCCAGGGGCTCATCACATAGAAGGCTCGGTCCTCGAAATTGCCCTGGTGAGCGCCGCGCCCCGCCGATTCACCATGGGTGTCGAAGATCAGGACTTCGACATCCGTCAGCCGATGCCGCTCGCAGGCCCTGGCCAATTGGCCGTGCAGACGCTCGATTGCCAGCGCCGCGGTAATCTGGCCCATGAATCGGCCCGAATCGGAAAACCCGGTCTGGATCGCCAGCCGGCCACGCCGGCGCACCGCCTGGCGGTATTCCTCGATACCGAACAGCACATCGAAGAACCGCGAGGCGCCTTCCAGCGCCGTCGGCGTCTCGAACAGGGGCGAAACATCGAGCTTGTCCTCGACACCGAACAGGCGGGCAAAATAGACCGCGGCCATCACGGTCGCCGGCGCCTCGCATTCGGCAATGAGCAGACGGATGCTCGAATCCCGGTCGACATGTTTGAGGATCTGCGCCGCCAGCACGAATTGGCGCAGCGCCGTCTTCTGCTCGATGTCGAGCGAACCGAAATTGACGGAGACCGGCTGGGCCTCGCGAATGAATGTCGCCAGCCGTTCCAGCATCGAGCGGGAGGTGATGTTTTCCTCCGAATCGATATCGAGATGCTGGCGCATTGCATTGTGCAATTGCGTGGCATTGATGCGCATATGCACTTCGCCGACCCCGAAGCCGAGGGTCAGCATTTCGCTGCGCAGGGCAACGAGGTCGAGCGCGATCTCGGGCGGCGCATCAGCGATCGCGATGTCGATCAGGGCAATATAGGGCCGCACGCTGGTGGCCGCATCCGGATGGCGGGCCGTGAGAAGATCGGCCGCCTGCCGAAGCGCGGGACGATCGAGCGGCGACTGGCTGAAGGCCGCCAGAATGCCGCCATTCCAGGCACGCGTGCGCTCGATGCGAGCGCTCAGCTCTTCGAGACGCTGGGCGGTCTGGGAGTCTGGCCCGACCTGAGCGGCGATGCGCAGAACCTCGCCGAGATAGCGATCTATCTGGTGCTGCTTTTCAGCGAGGCGGAAACGGAAGGAATCGATCCAACGAATATCGGTGCGGCCATCGAGATCATAGCCGATCCACGTACCCAAGCCGGCATAGCCGACTGTAACGGCCCGCCATTCCGCCGATCGCCGTTCACGCAGGACTTCGGCGACGATACGAGCGAATTCACCGATTGCCGTCTTGGCGGCATCGAGGGCGACCATGGCGGCCGCATGCTCGACCTGCAGGGTAATGGGATTGTCCGGTGCCATCAACGCATCCGGCAGCGTGGCCTCGCTACCGCAGGCCATCCGTGCCAGGCATGCCCGATTGGCGCTGGAAAGCAGGAAGGTCGGATGTCCGGTGAAGACGATGCCAAGCTGGGTGCGCGCCAGCGGGGAAGCGCTCGAAACGCCGCGGCGACCGGTTGCGAGCAAATGTTCGGCCACACGGCGCAGGCTCTTGCGGTTGCTTGCCATGTCGAGCGGGCCGACATAGTCCCGCAGGGCCTCCGCGCGCGCCGCGAAGGTCTCCTGGCTGAGCCGCAGGGCAAGGGCCTCGAAATCCTCCCGCGTCAGGCGCCCGGCTTCAAGCTCGCGCGACAATTCGAAGGCCAGTTGGGCCACTGGATTGTAGCGCGGCTCGTCAACCAGCTTGGCGCGGGCGCTATCGAGCTTGTCGCGGCAGAAACGTTCGAGCTCGACGATACGGTCGTCAGGTCCAGGATCCGGCAAAGGTGCATCCATCTGGGTTCTCGGTCGACAGGTTCTTTTCAGGCGGTCCCATAAACCACCTCGGCATCGGAAACGAGCAAAAATCGTGCCGGAGACACAGCCAAAACGAAAGAATCGATCAACGCGGCCGGCCAGTTCGTTTCGATTGCGCTGAGTCTCCTTCATGCAGGACAGGGCTCAAGCGCGCGCGGGCTGGCAGTTCCCGCTTGGGTGTGCCCTATGGCGAGCGGCATTCGGCACCGATCCACACGCGCTAGCCGACACCACTTGTGCCGGCTGAAATCGCCGAGGAACGGAAGTTCCACCCGGGTAAAATATGGGTGTCGGCTGACGACCGTCCCTAGCCCTTGGCTTTGACGAAACGCGAAAAGGCGTCGAGGGTGGCCTTGCTGACATGGTGTTCGATACCCTCGGCATCCCGCCGGGCGGTATCGGCGTCGATTCCCAGGGCCAGCAGGAAAGCCTCGACGATATGATGGCGCTCACGGCTGGCCTCGGCGAGCGCCTGGCCCGCTTCGGTGAGGAAGACGCCGCGATAGGGGCGTTGGGCCACGAAACCCTCGTCCGCCAATCGTTTCAGCATTTTAGCAACGGTCGGCTGGGCCACGCCGAGACGGGCAGCGATATCGACCTGCCTGGCTTCGCCGCCGTCGCTGATCAGGTCGGCGATCAACTCGACATAGTCCTCGATCAGTTCGAGGCGGCGGGCTTCGCGCGCTTGGCGGAAACTCTCGACGTGGACGACGGCGTCGACCAGGCCCGGTTCGGGGGGTGAAAGCGCAGCGGAACGTTTCATGCCGGCTCTCCTAAGCTGATTCCGGTGTGCATCCCAAGGCGGCGAGCAATCGCTGGCAGCCGGGTTTGCGGCATTGCAATTGCGGGTATGCCCGATCCGCGTAGCCTTATCAATGGCGGCGATGAAATACAGCCTTGGCGTTTATCCATTGACCAATCTTTAGAGTATAGCATATGCTATATTCATCGACATGGAATGATGCGGATCGTTGTGGTGGAGAAGGGTATGAGTGCGGATGGTGCGGGAGCGGCCTCGGCCGAGCAGGGGGGCTGGCGTGCGGCTCCCGAAGAGGAACGGCGGCCAAGTCTGGGGACGATGAATGCCAGCATTCCCGTGCCGAAGACGGGTTTGTGGGTGCGCCGATTCCTGGCCTTTCTCGGCCCGGGTTACATGGTGTCCGTCGGCTATATGGATCCCGGCAATTGGGCGACCGACATCGCCGGAGGCTCGAAATTCGGCTACACGCTGTTGAGCGTGATCCTGCTGTCGAACCTGATGGCCATCGTGCTGCAGGCCCTGGCGGCGCGGCTAGGCATCGTAACGGGGCGCGACCTCGCCCAGGCCTGCCGCGACCATTATTCCCGCCCGGTGAACCTCATGCTCTGGTTCGCCTGCGAATTGGCGATCATCGCCTGCGACCTCGCCGAGGTCATCGGCACGGCCATCGCCCTCAATCTCCTGTTCGGCATCCCCCTGGTCTACGGCGCCATCATCACGGCGGTCGATGTCTTCCTGGTGCTGATGCTGATGCAGCGCGGCTTCAGGACGCTGGAAGCCTTCGTGATCGCGCTTTTGATCGTGATCTTCGGCTGCTTCATCATCCAGATCGTTCTGGCTGCGCCCGCAATCCACGATATCGTCGGCGGGTTCCTGCCGCAGGCCAAGATCGTCACCAATCCCGAGGCTCTCTACATCGCCATCGGCATCATCGGCGCCACCGTGATGCCGCATAACCTCTATCTGCATTCCTCGATCGTGCAGACCCGCGCCTATGAGCGCACGGAGGAGGGCAAGCGCTCGGCCATCCGCTGGGCCGTGACCGACAGCACCATAGCGCTGATGCTGGCCCTGTTCGTGAACGCGGCCATCCTGATCACGGCAGCAACCGTGTTCCATCAGAATGGCCGAACCGATGTCGAGGAGATCGAGCAGGCCTATCAATTGCTGTCGCCGATGCTCGGTGTGGGCATCGCCTCCACGCTGCTGGCGGTTGCCCTGCTGGCCTCGGGCGTCAACTCGACGGTAACGGCCACGCTCGCCGGCCAGATCGTGATGGAGGGCTTCCTCCACCTGCGCATCCCGGACTGGGCCCGCCGCCTGATCACGCGCGGTATCGCCATCGTGCCGGTGGTCGCCGTCACCGCCCTCTACGGCGATCAGGGCACCAACAAGCTGCTGGTGCTCAGCCAGGTGATCCTGTCGATGCAACTGCCCTTCGCGATCATCCCGCTGGTCCGCTTCGTCTCGGACAAGCGCAAGATGGGAGCCTTCGTCACGCCGGCCTGGCTGACGATCCTGTCCTGGATGATCGCCGGCGTCATCCTGGTTCTGGATATCAAGCTGCTGGTGGACACCTTCACGGGGGCCTGAACCCAGCGAAAGGCATGATGAGTGCCGCAGCCGTTGTGACAGCGTCGGGTCCGATCTCGAAATCGGGTCCGGCGCTCTAGTCATACCAGGGCGCGTAAGGGCCGACCCGTCATTGCGAGCGAAGCAATAACGGAGTTGGGTGAGCCAAACTTTATGCAGGCTCGTCCTATATGCGCCAAAGCGGATTGTGCTGTTGGCAGCGTCAGGTCAGTTCGCGTGAACCAGAGCGAGGCGGGCCAGGCGCTCGGCCGTATCCTGGGAGCCTGCCTTGGCAGCAGCTTCGTAGAAAGCCTTTGCCTGTGCCGCATTCGCCTGGGAGGCGTCCTTGACGATGGCAGGATCATAGGTCTCGGCCAAAGCGAACAAGGCGCGAGGATCGGTACCGCTTCGATAAGATTCGAGAGCCTCCCTCGCGCCGACCACGTCACCGCCGGCCAACAATTCACGCGACGACTGCACGGCCTGGTCGATCTCGTCCAGGGTAATGGCAATGGTGCTGACATTGCGCGTCGCGCTCTGCGGAGCAGGCACCGAAGCCGGTGCGGGAGACGTGACGTTCGGGGCCGGCGTGGCAGCCGGGGGCGGTGCGGCGGCAACCTTCGTCTCCTGTGGAGCCGAGGCAGGCGGCGCGACCATACTGCCCAAAGATTGCAGCTTCTCCGGATTGGCCCAGAAATAGGCTCCGACTGCGGCGATGCCGGCCGCGAGCAATACGGAGGCGATCAGGGCCGGTGGAATTTTGATCTTTGCCCAATTGCGCCTGGAAACATGCGTATCATTGGCATTGGCCGCCGGATTGACACCGAAGCGCGTGGTTTTCCGCGCCGGTGCTGGCTGAGGCATGACCGGTTTTTCTTCCTTGACCGCAGGAGCAACGGGCGTCGCTCCAGCATCAGCATATGCTGCCAATGAACTGCCGCCATTTCTCAGGTCCAGATCCTGCGGCGGTTCGGCCGTCGCGCTTACCGTCGACATGCGCGGCCGTTCGCGCGAAGGCGGGCCACGGAATTCGAAGGCTTGCCCGGCCTCGGGGCCTGGCTGCTCGGGAGCGGGAGCAGGCGTATCCAGCGACGCCGCACGCGGCATCTTCGGCGGTTCGACCTGCGCCTTCTTCTCCGTCTCTGGCGCGATCTCGATGAAGAGTGCTTCGCCGAAATCGAAGCCGTTGTCGTCCGCACTGTCCTCGACTGCCGGCGCCGGATCTGCCCGCACGGCGGCAGGTGGAGACGGAGGCTCGGGTGTCGGTACGGGCTTCGATTCGGCTTCCGGGACTGGCGCCTCGGTGGGGCGGGTCCCAAGTTCCTTCGGCGGCGACGCCAGAGCCACCAGATGATCGAGGGAGGGGGAAGAAGGTTTGACCTCAACCGGCCCCGATTCGTTCGACTTTGCTTGCGTCGACTCGGCTTGCGCCGGCTTGGCTTCCTTGGCTTCGGCCGTCTCGACGACCGCCCTTGTCTCGGCAGCGCCGGCCTCATTGGCCGGCTTGGGCACGATCAGGCGCGGATCACGAGCGGACGGGGAAACAGCACGCTGCGCCGTGGCCGCGGCCTGCTTTTCCTTCAAAGCCTCCGCAGCCAAGCGCGCATTTTCCATATGGCGCTGAAATGCTTCGCGAACAGCCGCCGCGAGAGCCTCGTCTTTCTTCAGGGGTTCAGCCATATCGTTCCCACCCAAACGCTACACGGGCACCCACTGTGACGTGAAAAAAGGCCATCCAGCCGCGAGAGCGGAAAAGATAGCGTCCGGAGGAGTGCCTGCGCAAACAAATTCTTTAACCATTTGTTAACGAAGATGCAGCCTGGGTCGACGCACTGCCCTGAAAAGTTCACGAATATGGTTAAGGCGCTCCACTAGAGCCGAGCAAAGCCCGTTTGGGGATGCTACGATGCTGCAGTGCGACAACAAGATACGGTAGGGGCAGGGAATATTCGGGCTTGATGCTTTACGCCACGACGCTTTTCGAGGATTGCTGTGTCGCCTTCCGGCTAGGCGGCGTCGGGCCAAGGCTTTTTCACGTGACCGCCTGCGTTCTTGCGTGTTTCCTGGAGCCGAACGCGTTCATGCGTGAGCGCGTTTTGCTCTAACTCTTTGGTTCGATGCGTCTTTGCGATTCCAGGCGATGCCGCCAAATCGCAAAACGCTCTAGGAAGGATTCGTCACATCCTTCCGACCCGTGATTGGGGCATCGCAGCCGGGCTGTAACACCAGCATCGGCGCCTGACGCCCAGGAGGAATTCGTGTCCGTTCAAAATCAGTCCCAGCGAGTCACCGCGCCGCAGATCCGCCTGCGCAAGGGAGGAGAGCCGATCGTGGTTCTCACCTCCTATCACACCCACACCACGCGCATCATCGATCCCTTCGTCGACTGCATCCTGGTCGGCGACAGCCTGGGTATGGTCATGCACGGCATGGAAACCACGCTGCCGGTGACGCTGGAGATGATGATCCTGCAGGGCAGGGCAGTGATGCGCGGCTCCTCACATGCCTTGGTCGTCGTCGACATGCCGTTCGGTTCCTATGAGGAATCGCCGCAGCAGGCCTTCCGCAACGCGGCACGGATCCTGAAGGAAACCCGCTGCGGGGCGGTCAAGCTCGAAGGCGGCGAACGCATGGCCGAGACCATCCGCTTCCTCACCGAACGCGGTGTGCCGGTGATGGCCCATGTCGGGCTCACACCACAATCGATCATGGCGCTCGGTTCCTTCCGGGCCCAGGGACGTGAAGAAGTCGATTGGGCCCCGATCGAGCGCGATGCCCAGCTGGTTGCCGAAGCCGGTGCCTTTGCCGTGGTGCTCGAAGCGATCGCCGAGCCGCTCGCCGCCAAGATTTCCGCCAATATCCCGATCCCGACCATCGGCATCGGCGCCTCGCCGACCTGTGACGGACAGGTGCTGGTGCTGGAGGACATGCTGGGGCTGTCCGACCGGGTACCGAAATTCGTCAAGCGCTTCGGTTCGCTCGGCGACCAGATCCGCGAAGCTGTGCAGGGCTATGCCGAGGCGGTGCGCGACCGCAGCTTCCCGGCGGCCGAGCATACCTATGGCATGAAGAAGAAATAACCCCGGCAGGACACTCGTCTGCGCCCTCCCGTCGGAAGGGCGCAGACGCAAGCCATCATTGGAAGGCGACCTCATTGAAGCTGCGCAGCTTGCGGGAGTGCAGCTGACGCTTGTCCGTCTCGCGCAGCAGCGCCATGGTCTCCAGGCCGACGGCGAGATGTTGGGAGACCCGTTCGCGATAGAAGGAATCCGCCATGCCCGGCAATTTCAGCTGGCCGTGCAGCGGCTTGTCGGAAACGCACAGAAGCGTGCCATAGGGCACGCGGAAGCGGAAGCCATTGGCCGCGATGGTGCTCGATTCCATGTCGAGGGCGATAGCACGGCTCTGGATGAAGGGCAGGTTCTGCACCGTCGAGGGGCGCAGTTCCCAGTTGCGGTCGTCCACGGTGGCGACCGTTCCCGTCCGCATCACCCGCTTGAGGTCATAACCGGTCAATCCGGTGACCCTTCCGACAGCGCGTTCGATCGCGATCTGGATCTCGGCGAGAGCAGGCACAGGCACCTCGCGCGGCAGATCGGCATCCAGCACCTGGTCCTGGCGCAGATAGGCATGGGCGAGCACATAGTCACCCAGCATCTGCGAATTGCGCAGGCCCGCGCAATGGCCGAGCATCAGCCAGGCATGCGGCCTGAGCACCGCGACATGGTCGGAGATATTCTTGGCGTTGGACGGACCGACCCCGATATTGATCATGGTGATGCCGGAATCATCGGCGCGCTTGAGATGATAGGCCGGCATTTGCGGCAGGCGTGGTGGATGGTGGCCGGTCACGTCGAGCTGCTGGGTTTCCCCCCCAAGCTCTGTGACGACGTTGCCCGGCTCGACAAAGGCCGTGTAGCCGGACCCTAGCGAGCCCCCTTCACCCTTGGCCAGGATGGTCTGTGCCAGCCGCACGAATTCATCGATGTAGAACTGGTAGTTGGTGAAGATCACGAAATTCTGGAAATGCCGCGCCGAGGTACCCGTATAGTGCTTCAGGCGCATCAGCGAGAGATCGATACGCGGCGCGGTGAACAGCGCCAGCGGCTTGGCGCCGTCGGCTGAGCGCACATCGATGCCATTGGCGATGCGATCGTCCATGATGGTGAGATCGGGCACGTCGAAGATCTGCGGCAGCAGGGCGAGACGCCCATAATCAAGGCCGCTTTCGGCATGGAAGTCTTCGCCGAGCGCGAAATGGATCGGAATCGGCGTGGAGCTCTCGCCCACTTCGACATCCACACCAGTATTGCGCAGCAGCAGCGCGATCTGCTCCTCCAGATAGCGGCTGAAGATGTCCGGCCGCGTCAGCGTCGTCGCATAGGTGCCGGTATCGGCTACGAATCCGAACGGCGTACGCGCATCGAGCGTGGGCAGGCTGTCGGTGTTGACACTGACATAGGGGTAATAGGCGCGAATGCGGTGATCGAAATCCTTGCCACGGGTGAACGCCGTGAAGGCCTCCCGCAGGCGCGCGGTGTTCGCGTCATAGAGCTGCGTGATCGCCGCTACGGCCGCTCTCGCATTGTCGAAGCGGCGGGGCTTAGTAGTCATTCCAATTTCGAAGCCGCGCTGCGGCTCTCCCTTTTCAATCTTCTAGTTCAGCCCAGGTGACATCGCAACGACATCCCATCGCGGCGCCGATGAAATTTCCAACCGTGACATGGACTGCAAAGGATTTGGCGGTATAGGGCGTCATCATCGAATGGAGACCGCTCATGTTCGCCAGGTATCTGCTTGCCATCGCGGCTATGGCCTTCCTGCTGCTGCCCAGCCACGGGCTGGCGCAGGAAGCCGAAGGCATCCGCAAGGCACAGGTCCTGCAACAGGCCGTCGAGGCGATGCAGAAGGTGCTGCTGTCAGGCCCTTCCGTGGTGACCCTGGACAATCGGGCAACGCTGAAGCTCCCGCAAGGCACTGGTTTCGTGCGCCAGCCGGAAGCAGGCGCTTGGGCTTCCGCCTCGGACTATCCGAGCGACCCCGGTGTTCTCGGCATGCTGGTGCCGACCAGCGAGCAGAACTGGGTGGTCTTCATCCATTATCGCTCCGGTGTGCGCATCGACGATGCCGAAGCCACCGGCTGGAATGCAGACGATCTGCTGGCGCGCCTCAAGGCGAACACGGAGGAAGGCAATGCCGCGCGTGAAAAACGCGGCGAGCCTCAGCTCGAGGTTCGCGATTGGCTGGTCAGGCCCCATTACGACGAGGCGCAGAATACGCTGATCTGGGGCGCGATCAGCCCCGAAAAGGGTGGGGAAGCCGATGAGGGCACGGCCAATATCCACGGCTATGCGCTGGGCAATGAGGGCTATTTCGAGCTTACCCTGGTCTCGCCGGCCGCCGAGGCGCCGTCCTATGTGCCGATCGCCCGGTCCTTCCTCGCAGGCCTGCAATTCACTGCCGGCAATCGCTACCAGGATGCGGCGAAGGAAAAGCTGGAAGTACGACCGGTCACGAGCCTGATAGCCCCCACCTCGCCCGACCTTCGCGCTACGGCGCTGGCCTATCTCAAGGCGAACTGGCTTTGGCTAGTGGCAGTGCTGCTGGTACTGGCCATTCTCGCCGTCAGCGCGCTGCGTGCCCTGCGGCGGTGAAAACCGCTGGAATACCGAGATTTAATCTCGGTTTGGGCGGCTAGGAGCGCTGTTCGCTTGACGGCAAGGGGCCGCTCCTCTACGCCGAAAACACATCTCGCGCCAGCGCGAACCAAGGCGTCCTGCGATTGGGTGGAAAAACCTCGAATCGCAAGGACGCATCCAACCAAAGAGTCAGGGCAAAGGGCGTTCTTGCTACAGCGCGCCATGCTCTAGAGGATACGAGCCGGGTCTATGACCGATATCTTCCAGGAAGTCAGCGAGGACATGCGCCGTGAAAAGGCGCAGAAGCTCTGGGCGAAATATGGCAATTACGTTCTCGGCGCCGCTCTCGCCGTGGTCATCGGCGTGTCGGGTTACGTCGCCTACCAGCATTACCTGAAGCAGCAGGCCGAAGCCACCGGCGCGCGTTTCCAGGAAGCGATTTCCCTGGCCCAGAGCGGCAAGACCAAGGAGGCTGCGGCTGCCCTCGGCGCGCTGATGAAGGACGGCAGCGCCGGCTATCAGACCCTTGCCCGTTTCCGCCTGGCGGCGGAGACCGCCAACGACAAGGTCGAGGATGGCATCAAGGCCTATGAGGCGCTGGCCGCCGATTCCTCGCTCGGTCCGGTGCTGCAGAGCCTCGCCAAGGTGCGCGGCGGCTATCTCATGGTCGACACCGCCTCCTATGCGGATCTCGCCGGCAAGATCGAGCCCCTGACCGCAGCGGGCGAGCCCTGGCGGCATTCGGCGCGCGAGGTCCTCGGCCTTGCGGCGTGGAAAGCCAAGGATCTCGCCAATGCCTCCAAATGGTACCAGGCCGTGATCACCGACAAGGACGTGCCGCCGGCACTGCGTCAGCGGGCCGAACTGATGCTGCAGCTCATCGCCTCCGACCAGCCTGCCAAGGCCTGACCATGGCTGTCTCCATCGCCATCGTCGGCCGGCCCAATGTCGGCAAGTCGACCTTGTTCAACCGTCTGGTCGGCCGCAAGCTTGCCATCGTCGACGACCGTCCGGGCGTGACGCGCGACCGGCGTGAGGGCGACGCCAGGCTCGGCAGCCTCCATTTCAAGGTGATCGACACGGCAGGCCTCGAAGTTGCCGATGACGCCTCGCTCGCCGGGCGCATGCGCGCCCAGACGGAAGCGGCCATCGCCGAATGCGACCTGATCCTGTTCATGTTCGATGCGCGCGTCGGCGTGACCCCGGCAGACGAACATTTCGCGGAAGTCGCGCGACGCTCCGGCAAGCCCGTCATAGCGGTCGCCAACAAGACCGAGAGCCGCACCGGCTTCCAGGGCGCCTATGAAGCCTATGCGCTCGGGCTCGGCGATCCCGTGCCGATCTCGGCCGAGCATGGCGAGGGCATGGCGGATCTTGCCGAGGCGATCGTCGCGGTCGCGCCGGCCACCGGCTATGAGCCCGAGGAAGAAGTCGCGGAAACCGACGCGGTCGTCAGTGGCGAGGAAGGCGAGGAAGAGGCGATCGATCTCGGTGCCGGCGTGGTCCGGCCGCTGCGTATCGCCATCATCGGTCGGCCGAACGCCGGCAAGTCGACCCTGGTCAATGCCCTGATCGGCCAGGATCGCATGCTGACCGGCCCCGAGGCCGGCATCACCCGCGACACCATCTCGGTGGACTGGACCTGGCGCGACAAGCGTATCAAGCTGTTCGACACCGCCGGCATGCGCAAGAAGGCCCGCATCGAGGACAAGCTCGAAAAGCTCTCCGTTTCGGATGGGCTGCGGGCGGTCCGTTTCGCGGAAGTGGTCGTGCTGCTGCTCGATAGCGCCACGCCCTTCGAAAAACAGGACCTGCAGATCGCCGACCTCGTGGAACGCGAGGGCAGGGCAATCGTCATCGGCCTCAACAAATGGGATCTGGTCGAGGATCGCCACAAGGCGCTGGCCAGCGCCCGGGAAATGTTCGAGCGCCTGCTGCCGCAATTGCGCGGTGCGCCCGTGGTGACCTTGTCCGGTCTGTCGGAGCAGGGCCTCGACCGCTTGATGGAGGCCGCTTTCCGTGCCTTCACGACCTGGAACCGCCGCGTGCCGACGGCTCGCCTCAACCGCTGGCTCGGGGGCGTGCTCGAACATCATCCGCCGCCGGCCGTGTCGGGTCGCCGCATCAAGATCCGCTATATGACGCAGGTGAAGACCCGCCCGCCGCACTTCGCCATCTTCGGCAACCAGCTCGACGCACTGCCCGACAGCTTCCAGCGCTATCTGGTCAATGGCCTGCGCGAGACTTTCGACATGCCCGGCGTGCCGATCCGGCTCAGCCTGCGCTCGCCGAAGAATCCCTTCGATCGGAAAAAATAGGCAGGATGATTCACTGCAGGCGAACGGGATGGTCCGAATAGAGCAATTGATGTCTTTCGCTCGCCTCGGCCCAGCTTTGGGGCATCGACCCTCGTCCGCCCATAACGTCATCATAGGCGGCCCGCATCTGCCGCGCGCAGATTTCGGCAGGTATTCGGCCGACACCGGTCCCCATGCCAGGAAAAGCAATCGTTTTGAGGTGCGCTGACAGCGGCGTACCCATGGCTGGACCACTTGGAAACTGGCCATATCTGGCCAGCAGGAGAACGGCGCGAGTCGCCAAGTACGGGTTGATGGAATTCTCGTCGAGAGCCATAGGCACTCGCATGGTCGGAGCAGCAATCAGAAAGGCAGGTGCTGGAACGCCCGTCTCGACAATCTCTGCCTGTCCAACGAGCAACTCCCCGTGATGTCGTTGGAAAATCGCTCTTCGTAGATGTTCCTGCACCTGCCACCCGAAATGGCGGGAGTAAAGCAGATCGATACCACCATCCATGAAGCCGAAGCTATTGGCGGGACTGACCATGGCCTCGCATTCAACGTCGAAGATCGATCCTCGATAGATCTCCGTATCGCTCAAACCCGCAAATGCAGCAGACCAAGCCTTGGCAAGTTCATCTTCTCGGGCGACCAAGGCAATGCGCATGTAGATCTAACCTGCCTTATTCCGGCGCCTTGAAGCTCAGGAAGCGCTCCTGCCGCATCTCGTAGACCTGCCCGGTCTCGATAAGATCCGGGCTCGCGAGCTTGAGGATCGAGGGCGCGATGCTGGAGGGATGCGGCAGGGTATCGGCGTCTTCGCCCGGCATGGCGGCCGCGCGCATATGGGTGCGGACGGGGCCGGGCGAAAAGAGGTTGGCACGGATCGGCGAATTCACCGTCTCGGCAGCATAGGTCGCCACCACGGAGTTGAGGGCCGCCTTGGTGGACGCATAGAGCCCCCAATAGGCCGTCGACTTCCAGGCCGCGCCCGAAGTGATGAAGATGGCGCGTCCGGCATCGGATTTACGCAGCAGGGGATCGAAGGAGCGGATCAGGCGCCAATTGGCCGTGACGTTCACCGCAAACACATTGTCCCAATCCTTGGGCTCGATATGGCCAAGGGGGGAGATCGCGCCGAGCGCCCCGGCATTGCCGATCAGGATGTCGAGCTTGCCATAGCGCTCGAACAGGGTGTAGCCGAGCCGATCGATGCCGTCCCCGTCCTTGATGTCGAGGGGAACCAGGGTCGCGGCGCCGCCCTTCTGGCGGATTTCATCGTCGAGATCCTCGAGCGCTCCAACGGTGCGGGCCACGGCGATGACATGCGCACCGGCCTCGGCCAGGGCCACGGCCGTGGCACGACCGATGCCGCGCGATGCGCCGGTGACGAGCGCCAGGCGGCCTTTGAGAAGATCGGACATCGGAAAACTCACAGGATGGAAAAGTCTGCCATGTCCCACCCCCGAACCGGGGTGGGGACGCGTCAGCTTGCTTCGGCGAGCAGGGAGAACTGCTGCTTGGCACCTTCTCCCACCACATCGGTCAGGAAGGTCGGATAGTCGCCGGTGAAGCAATGATCGGTGAACTGCGGGCGGACAGAGTCGCGCTGGTCGTAGCCGCATGCCTTGTAGACGCCATCGACCGACAGGAAGGCCAGTGAGTCCGCGCCCATATAGGCACGCATGGCTTCCAGATCCATCCGCGCCGCCAGCAGGTTTTCCCTGTCGGGCGTATCGATGCCGTAATAGTCGGGATGGGTGATGGGCGGGCTGGAAATGCGGAAATGCACTTCCTTGGCGCCGGCATCGCGCATCATGCGCACGATCTTCACCGAAGTGGTGCCACGCACGATGGAATCGTCGATCAGCACGACACGCTTGCCTTCGATGACCGAACGGTTGGCGCTGTGCTTCATACGCACGCCCATTTCACGAATGGCCTGGGTCGGCTGGATGAAAGTGCGCCCGACATAATGGTTGCGAATGATGCCGAGTTCATAGGGCAGGCCCGCCGCCTGGGCATAGCCGATCGCCGCGGGCACGCCGGAATCCGGCACCGGTACCACCACATCGGCTTCGACGCTGGCTTCGGCGGCAAGCTGTGCACCGAAACTCTTGCGCACGGCATAGACACTACGGCCGTGAACGATGGAGTCCGGACGGGCGAAATAGATATACTCGAAAATGCAGGGGCGGGCAGGCACGCGCGGGAAGGGCTTCAACGATTCCACGCCGTCCTTGGTGATGACGACGACCTCGCCATTCTCGATGTCGCGCACGAAGCGGGCACCGATGATGTCAAGGGCGCAGGTCTCGGAGGCAAGGATGTAGCAGCCATCGAGTTCGCCCAGCACCAGGGGGCGAATGCCGAGCGGATCGCGGGCGCCAACCAGCATATGGTTGGTCAGTCCGACAAAGGCATAGGCTCCCTCGATCTGGAACAGGGCGTCGATGAAGCGATCGATGAACTTTTCACGCGTCGAGCGTGCGACCAGATGCAGGATCACCTCGCTGTCCGAGGTGGCCTGGAAGATCGAACCGCGGGCGATCAGTTCGCGCCGCAGCGTCAGCCCATTGGTGAGATTGCCGTTATGGGCCACGGCGAAGCCACCACCCTCGAGTTCCGCAAACAGGGGCTGCACGTTGCGCAGGATAGTGCCGCCCGTCGTCGAATAGCGGGTGTGGCCGATGGCCTGGGAGCCGGGCAGGCGCTCGATGACCTCCCGTTTGGAGAATGTGTCGCCGACCAGCCCGAGCCGCCGTTCCGAATTGTAGCGCGCACCGTCGAAGGTGACGATACCGCAGGCTTCCTGGCCGCGATGCTGCAGGGCATGGAGGCCGAGGGTCGTGATCGCCGCGGCCTCGCTGTGTCCGAAGATGCCGAACACACCGCATTCCTCACGCAGGCGGTCGGCGTCGAGATCCAGATCGTCGTTGTCACGGGCCATGGCGCTCACTTGGATTTCTTCTCCAAAAAGGGGTGAGCGGCCCGAAACCAGGTTTCGCCGCTCCGTTCGACATTGAGATAGTACCACCGATCGACTTTTCCAGCATGCCTGCTGGGAAGTTTGCTGTGGCAATGCAATCGCATCATTGCGCTGGCGCCGCCGGAGCCGGGGTTGCCGGCTGGGTCTGCGGAGCGGCGGGAGCGCCGGCGGCGTCCGGATCCGGCTCCTGCGTGTTGGTGTTGGTATCGGCACCAGGCCCGATCACTTCGTTGGCCCGCAACTGCTTGAGGATCACGTTTTCGGGATCGCTCGGCAGCAGGGTGAGGATCCAGTCACGCCCGGACACCAAAAGCTGACGGGATTTGGCATCCTGCACCCAGGTCGGTTCCGACTTGGGCGGTACCAGATAGCTGAAGAAGATGAAGGCGACGATGGCGAGCAGGAGGCCACGAGCCGCGCCGAACAGGAAGCCGAACGTACGATCGATCGCTCCGATCCGGCTGTCGAGGATCATGTCGGAGATGCGGATGGTAATGAAGGAGGCGATCAGGAGAACGAGCAGGAAGATGCCGGCGCCTGTCGCGATACGGGCCAACGTATCGTTCTTGATATAGGGCGTGACCAGCGGCAGCACCCGCGAGAACAGCAACAAGGTGGCTATTGCGGCAGCGGCCCAGGCGGCAATGGCCAGAACTTCGCGGGTGAAGCCTCGTACCATTGCGAGAAGGGCCGAAATCAGCATGACGCCGATGACGATCAGATCCAGCAGCGTTACGGGCATTGGCGGTCTATCCTGATTTGGAAGCAGTGTTTCCCGGTAAAGCCCACGAATGGGTTTTACCGGGAAACACTGCAAATACCTGCATAGGCGACGCGACAGACAGGGCCGCGCGCCTTTCTATAACGACGGTTCGACACGGCGTCACCCATTTGCTGCAGCGCAATCGGCGGAAATGCCCGCTTCATGGCGAAACTTTAGTGGATTTCCGCCTTTGGCTTTCACCAGAGGCGGCAATATCCGCAACAAGTGTCGCAAGTGAGGCAACGCCATTCACGCGTATGCCGCTATCCGAGCCCGACTCGTTTCCCGGCACAGGACAGACGGCGCGATGGAAACCAAGCTTGGCCGCTTCCTTCAAACGGGGGCCGGTGTGAGCCACCGGCCGCACCGATCCGGACAGTGAGACTTCGCCGAAATACACGGCATCCGCCGGCAGGGGGGCGCCTGTGAGGGAGGAGATCAAAGCAGCCGCCACGGCGAGATCGGCCGCAGGCTCCTGGATGCGCAAGCCGCCGGCCACGTTGAGATAGACGTCGTGCCCCCCGAGCTTGACGCCGCAATGGGCTTCGAGCACGGCGAGCACCATGGACAGGCGGCTGGTATCCCACCCCACCACGGCGCGCCGCGGCGTGCCCAGGCTCGTCGGCGCCACCAAAGCCTGCATCTCGACGAGAAGCGGCCTCGTGCCCTCCATACCGCCGAATACGGCCGTGCCCGGTGACCCGAGATCGCGCTCCGACAGGAACAAGGCGGAGGGATTGGTCACTTCACGCAGGCCGAGCCCGGTCATCTCGAACACGCCGATCTCGTCGGTGGGGCCGAAACGGTTCTTCACGCCGCGCAGGATGCGAAAATCACGCCCGCCATCGCCCTCGAACGACAGCACGGCATCGACCATATGCTCGACGACACGCGGGCCTGCGATCTGCCCGTCCTTGGTGACATGGCCCACGAGGATGACGGTACTGCCCGAACGCTTGGCGTAGCGGATCAGCGCCTGCGCCGAGCCGCGCACCTGCGTAACCGTGCCGGGAGCCGATTCGACCGTATCCGTCCACATGGTCTGGATCGAATCGATAACCACCAGGCGGGGCGGCGGGCCGTGCTCGAAGGTCGCCAGGATGTCCTCGACCGAAGTCTCGGAAGCCAGCTCCACCGGAGCGCTGGCAAGCCCCAGCCGCTCGGCTCGCAGGCGCACCTGTGCCGCGGCCTCTTCGCCCGATATATAGATGACCCGGGCGTTGCGGTTGGCAAGCGCGGCGCAGGCCTGGATCAGAAGGGTGGATTTGCCGATGCCTGGGTCGCCTCCCAGCAGGAGGACGGAGCCCCGCACGAAGCCTCCGCCGGTGACCCTGTCGAGTTCCCCGATACCAGAGACCAGGCGCGGTGCTTCGTCGGTCGATCCCGTCAGGCTTTCGAGTGCAAAGACGCGCCCCCGGCCTCTTGGACGCTGCGAGGCGGGAACGGCCGCGATGGCGCTGGTTTCCTCGGCGATCGAGTTCCACTCGCCGCAGGCATCGCATTTGCCTTGCCAGCGATTATAGGCGGCACCGCAATTCTGACAGACATAGGAGGGGCTTCGTTTGGCCATGACGCCCTTCTAGCGGGCGGGTCGAGTCTGATCAAATCCGACAGACCGGCCCGGGCCACAATCACGAGGCTTGACGCGTGCCACGAAATTCTCGGCGATGAATTGCCCGCCGAGCGAGCGAGTTCAACCCACAGACCAGGAACCACCGCCCCTTGCAGGCACGCCGAGCCACAACCTATATCTGGGCAATCATGCCCCCCTGGAACAGTCCATGTCGCGCCCGCTGACCGTCACCATTCCCCACAGCCTTGGCCGTGCCGCCGCCCGCAAGCGCATCGAGGATGGCATTGCGCAATTGCGCGACAGCTATGCCGGGCAATTCACGGCGCTCGAGGAGAATTGGAACGGCGATAGGTTCGAATGCCGCCTGAGCGTGTTCAAGCAGACCATTTCGGGTAGCGTCGACGTCGGCGACGACACGGTGACGGTGAGCATCCTGCTGCCGATCTTCCTGACCATGCTGGCTGACAAGGTCACTACGCTGATACAACAGCGCGGCCAGGTGTTGCTGGATCACAAGACTTAACCCGCAGAGCGATGCCCGAACGCATTCCGGGGCGGCGGCATCATTCGCCGCCGGCTCGCTCCGGATGCAGAATCATACGCTTCGTGCGTGCGACGGTGCGCCGTAGGGCGACAGTGCATTTCACGATCGGGCCGAGGAAACACCACCAGATCCTCTGATAGTCGCCGCGCTCGTCCTCCACCGTGCCGATGCCGTATTTGTGCACTTCATCCCGCGTCGCCAGATAGGCCGTGCCGGCGATCCAGTCCCAGATCGACAATCTCGAACCCATATTCTTGTCCCAGTGCTTGCGGGCCACGCTGTGATGGACCTGATGCATGCGGGGACTGATGAAGATGCGGTCCAGGATCCCGAAGCTGATGGAAAAATGCGTGTGCTGGAGCGTGCCCAATGTCAGCAGCGAGAAGACCAGCGATGCGCTCGCCTGCATCGCCAGGAGCTCGACGATGGAAAAACCGTAGAAGAATACGATCAAGGTGACCGGGATGACACGGCATACGCCGATGAATACGGCATCGAGAAGTACGCCTACCGGATGCACCCGCGAGGCGGTAAGTGGCGTCAGGAAGGTCGCCGAATGATGAACCTTATGGAATTCCCAAAGATAACGATTCTTGTGCTGGGTATAATGACTTATGAACTCTCCAAGATCGGAAAACATGAACATAATTATACATAATATGACAATCGTCACCGGCCCAGCTTGCAACTTCTGATCGAACTGGAACCAGGCACTCAACGCCACCCCGGCTTTTTCCGCCAGGAACGTGGTCAGGATCGCTGCGAAAAGAGCCACCCATCGAAAAGAGAATTTGATAACGAAGTAGAGGAGAACGTCGATTTTCGTCGAGTGGCTAAGCCATCCCGAAGCAGGCATAAAAAAGCGAAGAAACCCTCGAATATTTCGACTGGCGCTCGCATCTGTCAGCAAGAACAAGAAAGCAAACACACCACCCGATACGAATGTTGCCATCATCAACAATATATTGATGCGTGCCATCGCAAAATCAGTAACAGCAGCGATGACATCCGAAACGATCGGCATGAGATTACTTTCCGTAAGCTCTCAAATGAGAAATCAAGAGCAGCAAACCGCAAAATCTCGATTGTCAAAGACGGCGATGAAAGTCAACATCGTCGGCGAAATCGAGCCCCCCGGGAACAATCTCGTAGAGAAATAAGCTCAGTCAACACGATGCATGGGTGAAACGAAGGTCAAGGGCAGCGACCTTCCCCGGACCGCCGAGGAAGAGCTCCCGTCAGCCCGGCAGGTGGCAGACCGCCTCGATATTATGGCCATCCGGATCGAGCACGAAGGCTGCATAGTAGTTGGGATGGTAGTGGGCCCGAATTCCTGGTGCGCCGTTGTCGCGCGCACCGGCGGCCAATGCGGCGGCATAAAAGGCATCCACCGCCTTCCTGTCTTTCGCAGCGAAGGCAATGTGGAAGCTGCCTTCCCGGGTGTCGCCATCCCCAATCCAGAACTGGGGCCGCCCATCCGCACCATAGCCGCAATGGGCGCTGCTGCCGGTCATCTCCCGCGTGACTTCCTTTTGCACCGAATAGCCGAGCGGTGCGAGAACCCGGTCGTAGAAGGCACGGGAATGTCGATAATCACGAACCGGAAAGCCGAAATGGTCGATCATTGCATTCTTCCCGAGCAGCGCCTGTGGTGACCAGCGGCAAGGGCAGGCGCTATCGCCTAGACCGCCAAGTGCCGATCATAACGCGTACCCAGGCTGGTGAGTATCTCATAGCCGATGGTACCGGCACGGCGCGCTACCTCGTCGACCGGCAGATGCGGCCCGATCAGTTCGACCCAATCGCCCCGTTTCACAGTGCCCGCCGGCAGATCCGTCACGTCGATCGCCGTCATGTCCATCGAGATGCGTCCGGCGATCAGGCAGTATTTGCCGGCGACATAAGCCAGCGCCGAGTCGAAATCGTCGGAGGAGGAGCCCGAACGCATGTAGCCGTCGGCATAGCCGATGGCCACCATGGCGATGCGGGCGGGCTGCCGGCTCGTCCAGGTCGCACCATAGCCGACATATTCGCCCGGCAGCACGCTGCGAACCTGCAGGACCTGGGCTGAAAGGGTGATGACCGACTGCATCGGATTGGGTTGACCCGGCAGGGGGTTGGAACCGTACAACGCCACGCCTGGGCGCAGCAGATCGTAGCCGATCTCTGCCGGCAGGAAGGTGCCGTAGGAATTGCAGAGGGAGGCGGGCACATCCGGATAGAGCGACCTGACGCTGGTAAAAGCCTCGAACTGCCGGGCATTGAGTGGGTGTTCGGGCGTGTCGGCGCAAGCGAGGTGGCTCATCAGCAAGGAAGGCTTGAAGAGCTCTCCCTCTGCGACCAAGGCACGGGCTTCATCCACGCGCAGCCCGAGCCGGGACATGCCGGTATCCACATGCAAGGCAGCGCCTCCCTGCCAGCCGGTGGCGGCAACGAAGGCGGACCATTCTTGCAGCTCCTCGCGTGAGCCCAGGGCCGGCCGCAGGGCATTCGCGGCAAACCTGTCGCCATGGCCGGGCGCGAGGCCGCTGAGGACATAGATCGTCGCATCCGGGGCAAGCTTGCGCACGCGAATGCCCTCGTCGATCTGGGCGACGAAGAAGGTACGGCATCCGGCCTGGCTGAGGGCGGGTACGACATTGTCGATGCCCAGCCCATAGCCATCGGCCTTCACCACGGCCGCGCATTCGGCCTTGGGCCGCTGCTGCCCGCAGCGCCGCCAATTTGCGGCGAGGGCGTCGGTGTCGATGGTCAGGCGGGCATAAACGGGGGGCAGGGAATCGGTCATGCGCAGACCATAGAGCGGGTTGGAATCGGGCGGAAGGCGAGACCGCAAAGATCGCGCCATCAAGATGGTCGGCGCCTACTCGCCGGTCTGGATCGGCAAGTGATCGGTGCGGGCAAGATTGCCGAAACGGGTGACGTCGGCATCGAACTGAACCTTCACTGTGCCGGTTGGACCGTGGCGCTGCTTGCCGATGATCACTTCGGCGACACCGGCCAGGCTTTCCATCTCGGCCTGCCACTTGAAGAACTCCTCGGTGCCTTCCTTGGGCATCTTGTTCTTCACGTAATATTCCTCGCGGAAGACGAACATCACCACGTCGGCGTCCTGCTCGATCGAGCCGGATTCACGCAGGTCCGACAGTTGCGGGCGCTTGTCGTCACGCGATTCCACCTGGCGCGAAAGCTGGGACAGGCCGATGAGCGGCACGTTCAGCTCCTTGGCCAGTGCCTTGAGGCCCGTGGTGATCTCGGTGATTTCCTGCACGCGGTTCTCGCTGCCCTTCTTGCCCGAGCCGGTGAGGAGCTGGATGTAGTCGACGATCAGGAGATCGAGGCCGCGCTGGCGCTTCAGGCGACGCGAACGCGCCACGAGCTGGGCGATGGAGATGCCGCCGCTGTCATCGATATAGAGCGGCGTCGTCTGCATGTCCTGGCTGGCGGTGACGAGACGGCTGAACTCGTCCTCGGATAGGTCGCCGCGTCGGATCTTGTAGGAGGGTACGTTGGCCTGCTCGGCCACCACGCGGGTTGCAAGCTGCTCTGCCGACATTTCCAGCGAGAAGAAGCCGACCGCACCACCATCGATGGTCTTGCGAGAACCGTCGGGCTGGATCTCGAACTTGTAGTTCTTGGCGATGTTGTAGGCGATATTGGTGGCGAGCGACGTCTTGCCCATGCCCGGGCGCCCGGCGAGGACGATAAGGTCGGACGGCTGCAGGCCGCCCATCATGCGGTCCAGATCGTCGAGACCGGTGGCAAGGCCCGACAACTGCCCATCGCGCTGATAGGCGGCGGAAGCCATGTCGATGGCATCCTTCAGCGCGTCCGAGAAGGTCGCGAACCCGCCTTCGTTACGCCCGGTTTCGGCCAGTGCGAACAGCCGGCGCTCGGCCTCCTCGATCTGATCGCCGGGCGTCATGTCGACGGGAGCGTCATAGGCGACGTTGACAAGTTCTTCCCCGACCTGGATCAGGGAGCGCCGGAGCGCGAGATCATAGATGATCTGGCCATAGTCGGCCGCGTTGATCACCGTGGTGGCCTCGGTGGCGAGGCGAATGAGATATTGCTGGGTGGTGAGCCCGCCAATGTCCTGGTCCGGCCCGAGAAAGGTCTTCAGCGTGATGGGCGTCGCCATCTTGCCGGCCCGCACCAGGCTCGAGGCGATTTCGTAGATCCTGCGATGGAAGGGATCGAAGAAATGCTCGGGCAGCAGGAAGTCGGAAACCCGGTAGAATGCCTCGTTGTTGACGAGAATAGCGCCGAGCAGGGCCTGCTCGGCCTCGACATTGCTGGGGGCCTGCCGAAAGGTCACGGCTTGGCCGGTCTCGAGCTTGTGTACGGTGGCTTCGACAGGTGTGGACATCAGGCTCTTGGCATCGTGATTCGTCGGGCGGCAAGCTTAGCACGCTCGCGGGGGCCCTTGGCCTTCGATCGGCAATTCACAGTGATTCACAACCGGGCAAAATAAAAGCCGGGCGACAAGCGCCCGGCTCTTGATCGTGTCAAAGGACCGAGAATCAGACCTCGGGCTGCTCGCCGGTGCCGGGAACGCCGGGGATCTCGATGTCCTCGGGGTTCTCGAAGGTGTCCTCGTCGTCCTGCGGGGCCAGCACGTCCTCGCCACGGATCTGGCGCTCGGCTTCTTCGGGCGAGCGGGCGATGTTGGCGGTGACGGTGACTTCCACTTCCGGATGCAGGTGGACGAGCACCTTGTGCAGGCCGATGGTCTTGATCGGGGTGTTCAGCACGAACTGCGAACGAGCCACGGTGAAGCCGCCGGTGGTCGAGGTCTCGGCAAGATCGCGGGCCGTGACCGAACCATAGAGCTGGCCGGTCTCGCCGGCCTGGCGGATCAGCGTGAAGGTCTGGCCTTCCAGCTTGGCGGCGACGGCTTCGGCTTCCTTCTTGAGCTCGAGGTTGCGGGCTTCGAGCTGCACGCGCTCCTTCTCGAAGCGCTCCTTGTTGGCCTTGGTGGCGCGCAGGGCCTTGTTGTTGGGCAGCAGGAAGTTACGGGCATAGCCGTCCTTCACCTTCACCGTCTCGCCCATCTGGCCAAGCTTGGAAACGCGCTCCAGCAGAATGACTTCCATGTTTGTCTCCTTCGTTCGTCTATCGGGGGGTACTGGGGGTATTGGAACGGTCGCCAAAGCGGCCGCGCAGATTGAAGAAAGTCTCGACCAGGCCGAACACGATCATCAGCGGCATCGCGATCCAGGACAGGAACACGCACAGCAGATAGGTCACGGCCAGGATCAGAGGACGCATGGCGCCGCCACGCGTAAGGACATGCACCGCCGCAAATCCCTGGATCAGGAAGGCACCGAGCAGCGCTGCCAGCAGCAACTGCCCGGCAAAGCCGACCGTGCCGGGAAGCAGCGAGACGGCACAGGCAATCGCCAACAGGCCCAGCGACCAGGTCGGCAGGCGGAGTTCCGCCGCGACGTCGGGCCAGGGGCGGGGCAGGCGGCCCGAGATCAGGGCAATGCGCGCCGACAGCCACAGGCCGCCGAGATTGGACACCGTGGTGAACAAGGCGGCGAGCGGCAGCAGGATCACGCTGAAGACCTGCAGGAACGCCTCCGGATCAACGCCGTCCTTGGCGGGAATCGGTTGATCCTTCGATCCGCCCATCATGATGCGATAGGCCTGCATGAGTTCGGTGCGCAGATTGGCCAGCGCCTGTTCAGGCGTCGAGCCGAGTGCGAGAATGCCGAAAAGGGTCCCTGCCATTCCCAGCACCGCAGCGACGACCGCCAAGGTGCCAAGCGAGAGGGGCGCACGATCGATCGCACTGTCGCCATAGCCGGCAACGGCGAGATAAGCCAGCCCCCAGGCCGGCAAGGCTCGGGAAACACCGAACTGCAGGGCGAGGCGGAGTGGGGAGGAATCGGGGGATTGGGCGGCAACGCCCGATGCGACCAGAGCCAGCACTGCCATGGCAGAGACGGCGGCGGCAAGGCCGGCGCGGTATCCCCAGCACAGCGTGGCCAGGGTAATCGGCAACGCGGACAGGACCGAGAGCAAGATGCCAAAACCCGAGCCGCTCAGGGGAGCGAGCGCCAGGATGGCTGCAGCAAGGCCGGCACCAAGGCCGATGGGAATATCGCGTTGCATCGTCGAGCTGTCCCGCTGTCGCGGTTAGAGGCCTTGCGGTGAAGACCCCAGCCATGGCCGGATTGTCCGGCTGACTGTCGTTGGAGATAGGCGACGAGGCACGAAAGCGCCTCGCCGCAAAATCATCAGCCGATCACGTAGGGCAGCAGGCCCAGGAAGCGGGCGCGCTTGATGGCCTGAGCCAGCTCGCGCTGCTTCTTGGCCGAAACCGCAGTGATACGGGAAGGAACGATCTTGCCGCGCTCGGAAATGTAGCGCTGCAGGAGCTTGACGTCCTTGTAGTCGATCTTCGGCGCATTCGGGCCCGAGAACGGGCAGGTCTTGCGGCGACGGAAGAAGGGGCGGCGTCCAGGTGCGGTAGCCATGATTACTCTTCTCCCTGCTGCTCTTCAGAAGCGCCTTCGAAGCGCTCACGGCGCGGGGGGCGATCATTGCCGCCGGAGCGGGGGCCGCCACGGCCGCCACCGAAGCCGAAGCCACGGTCGTCATCGCGACGCTCGTCGCGGTCGGACTTGCGCAGCATCGCCGACTGGCCTTCCTCGAGCTCGTCGACGGAAAGGGTGAGGAAGCGCAGGATGTCTTCGGAGATCGACATCTGGCGCTCGACTTCAGCCACGGCCGCATGCGGCGCGGTGATGTTCAGCAGCGTGAAGTGAGCCTTGCGGTTCTTCTTGATGCGATACTGCAGGGACTTTACGCCCCAATATTCGGTCTTGCCGACGGTGCCGCCATGCGCTTCGATGACGCCCTTGAACTGGGCGGTCAGCGCTTCGACCTGCTGGGAGGTCACGTCTTGGCGAGCCAGGAAGACATGCTCGTAATTCGGCATGAGATGGCCTGTCCTTTGGTTACAACGCGTCGTGGTTGTCACGTTCGCCTGGCGCGAAGCCCCTCGTGACCCGGCAGGCCGTCGAGGAATGTCTTAAGAGGGCGAAGACACGGGATGCCGGAACCCTGGGGTTCCACTGCGCAAGCGCAGCCATCCGTTCAGCCTCCGGCCAAAGCGAAGCCGGGTCCATACAGAGTTTGCCGCATCAGCGCAAGGACTAAGTTGTCTATACTAGATGCAGGCCGCCGTCGCATGCGATCACGGTGCCGGTGACATAGCCGTTCTCGACCAGGAATTGAACGGCATGGGCGACCTCGTCGGCGTGTCCGACCCGGCCGACCGGCAGGATCTCCCGCTGTTCGCGGAAGAGATCGTCCCTGAAGCTCGCGGGAAACCGATCCCACCAGGGGGTATCGACCACGCCGGGGGAGACGGCGTTGACACGACTCGGCTTCAACTCACGCGCGAGGCTGCCGATCATGGCTTCTATGGCCCCATTGATGGCGCCGAGGCCGGCGGTCCCCGGTCGGGCGATGCGGGCAGAGATCGCCGTGATGAAGGTGATGCTGCCTCCCGCCCGTAGATGGGCAGCTCCTGCCTGCGCCGCCTGGATCTGCGGCCAGAACTTCTCCTCGAAACCGGCTCTCAGGCTTTGAAGGTCGAGCTCGGCCAGGAGACCGGCCCCCTGGCCACCACTCAGAGCCAGGATCAGGTGGTCGATGGGTCCCATCCGATCGAAAAACTGCTCAAGTGCGCTGCGCTCTCGAGCATCGAAGGCCGCAATCTCGATGGCATGACCGGCCGTGGCCGCCCGCAACTTGGCAAGGTCGCGCCCGGTGGCGACAACCTCGGCCCCGGCAAGGCTCAGGCGAAGTGCGGTGGCGAGCCCGATGCCCGACGAACCACCGATGACGATGACCTTTTGCCTGCTGCGTTCCATGGCTTGCTCTCCAGTGCTGCGAGGCCCGGTTCGCCTTGCCTCGTTTCGTGCACAAGCCTAGGAATTGCTCGATTATCATTCAAATCGTTTGGATTTATGATGTCTATCATCGACAGTGATTTGAGGAGGCTGGATCTCAATCTTCTCCTGGCCTTCCATGCTCTTATGGCGGAGCGCAACGTCACCCGCGCCGCCGAACGGCTGTTCATCGGCCAGCCGGCGCTCAGCGGCGCACTCAAAAGATTGCGGTCGGCCTTCGGCGATGAATTGTTCGTTCGCACGCGACAGGGCATGGCGCCCACGCCGCGCGCCGTCGAACTCGCCGGCGCGATCGATCCCTTGCTGCTCTCCCTCCAGCAGGCTCTTCGCCGCAAACCCAGTTTCGATCCGGGCACGGCCGAACGGGTCTTTCACATCGGGCTCAGCGACGCCCTCGAAGTGGCCTTGATGCCCAAGCTGGTCCAGCAATTCGCGCGCACGGCGCCCGGCATCAGACTGATATCCTCCTTCACGGATCGAACGCGCGCTTCGTCCATGCTGGACGCGGGCGAAATCGATCTCGCGATCGGCGTCTTCGACGAGGCGTCCACCTGGCATCGAGGCCAGGCCTTGTTCGACTGGACCTTCGTCTGCGTCTTCGATCCCCGCCACATCGCCTTGCCCGGCGGTTGTCTCACATTGGAGGACTATCTGGCCTATCCGCACCTGCTGACTTCCTTCAGCGGCGAATTGCATGGCTTCATCGACGAAAAGCTCGAAGGGCTGGGGCATAGACGCAACGTGCTGTTCGCCAGCCGGAACTTTGCGACCAATCCTCTGATCGTCCGGCAGATGGCCGCTTTCGCCACTGTGCCGTCCTTTGTCGCCGATGCCTGGGCAGAAACCTTGCAGCTTTCAACCGCCAGCCTGCCCTTCGAAAGCCTGACCACGCAAGTCAGCCTGCTATGGACGGCCATCAGCGATGCCGACGCCGGCCTTGCCTGGCTGATTGCGCAATTCGAGCACCTCTACGGACGCGGCACCGCCCGATCCTATTGATGCGATCAGGTTTTCGCGGATGTCAGGATCGAGGCGAGGATGGCGATCGCCAGCGTTGCGAAAGTGATCGCCATGGTCAGCACATTGTCGAACTCGCCGATGAGGCGCTCGTAAAAAATCACGACGCCGATAAAAACCAGCAGCACCGCCAACGCGACCTTCAGATACCGAAATTTGGCGATGAGCGCGTCGATGACGAAATACAGGGCCCGCAGACCAAGAATGGCGAAGATGTTCGAGGTGTAGACGATGAAGGGATCCTGCGTCTGGGACAGTACCGCCGGCACGCTGTCTACGGCGAAGACGATGTCAGCCACGTTGATCACCGAAAAGGCGGCGAACAGGGGCGTCGCGTACAGGACGGGCTTGCCGTCGCCGCCCGGCAGACGAACAAAGAAGTGCTCGCCCTCGATCCTCGTCGTCATGCGCAAATGGCGCATGAACCAGGCAACCGCCCTGTTCTGGTCGAGGTCCAGCCGATCGTCGACGCCGCGCAGCATGCGCAGTCCGGTCACGATCAGGAAGAAGCCGAACAGATAGAGCACCCAGGCAAATCGCGCCACGATCGCCGCGCCCAGGCCGACGAAGACGCCCCTGAGGACGATGGCGACGACGATCCCCCAGAACAGCACGCGATGCTGATATCGTCGAGGCACACCAAAAAAGGCGAAGATCACCGACATCACGAAGACATTGTCGATCGAAAGCGACTGCTCGAGCGCATAGGCGGTGAAGAACAGCGATCCTTTCTCCGGCCCGAAATAGAGCCATGCGCCGCAACCGAACATGGCGGCCAGCACGGCATAGGCCGCTGTCAAACCAATCGATTGGCCGAGCGACAGCACCGGAATGCGGCGATTGAGATAGCCCAGATCGAAGATGAGAATGGCGGTGATGGACGATGCGAAGATCGCCCAGAACCACGGCGGCGCTCCGAGCATGTCGACGGATGCCAGAGATAGTCCGGACCATTCCATGGATCGCGCGCTCGTTTTTCGGCTTCCGGCTCGGCGATGTGGGTGGTTCGTGCAGTGATGGTGCCGGGGAGGGGATGTGTCAACCGCCCCGCGCATCCTTCGAGATTGCGCGGCGGACAGCCGTGGCAACGCGGACGTTCTTGTGGGCACCCGGGCTTGGAGGCGAAAATATTCTAGCGCCGGGGTTATGTGGCGATATGATGACGCTCCTTCAGTAGAGAATCCGAGCAGCGTTGGCTTCATCACCTCCTATACCTTCCGGCAATCCGATAACCCCGCAGCAGAAGCGGCTGGCTTTCGGTGTGCATTTGTTTACGGCCAGCGGTGTGCTGTGGGGTTTTCTTGCCCTGATAGCGGCTGTCCAGCACGATTGGCGCACGATGTTCGCCTGGCTGGCGCTTGCCTTGTTCGTTGATGGCATCGACGGGACGATCGCCCGCAAGATCAATATCACCGAAGCCTCGCCCCGCTGGTCGGGCGTCGCCCTCGATCTGATCATCGACTATCTGACCTATGTCATCGTCCCGGCCTATGCCCTCTACAGTTCGGGCATGCTCGGCGGTTCGAGCAATGTGCTCAACCTCATCGCCATGGCGGTGATCCTTCTCACCAGCGCGATGTATTTCGCCGACAACGAGATGAAGACGGAAGACGCCTGGTTCAAAGGCTTCCCGGCGGTGTGGAACCTGATCGTGTTCTATTTCTTCCTGCTCAGCCCGGCCGAACCGACGATCCTCTCCATGACGGCCATCTTCCTGGTGGTTCTGGCACTCGGCCTGATGACCTTCGCATCCTTCGTTTTCGTGCACCCGCTGCGCGTGGCCAAACTGCGCATGCCCACCCTGATCCTGCTGGTGGTATGGTCGGTGCTGGCGATCAAGGCGATCTGGGAGAATGTCGATCCGGCCCCCTGGGTCACCTGGGCGCTTTGCATCATCGGCGTCTATTTCCTGATTCTCGGATATTTCCGCACGGCACCGCCCCAAGGCCGCATTGCCGAGTGAGCCCTGGGCGCTCTAATATCGAGCGTTTTCCATCTGAGCCGAATTCTGCATTCCGACACGACTTGATTTCAACGACAGGTATTTGCCATGCCCGCAGCCATTCGCGTTCACCAGACCGGCGGCCCCGAGGTTTTGACTTATGAGGAAGTCGCGACGCCGCTGCCGGCACCCGGCGAGGTCCTGATCCGTCAGCATGCCTGCGGCGTGAACTATATCGATACCTATTACCGCTCCGGCCTCTACAAGGCGCCATCCCTGCCTTTCACACTCGGCGCGGAGGGGGCGGGAGAAGTGGTCGCTGTCGGCGAGGGCGTGACCGAGTTCAAGCCCGGTGACCGTGTGGCCTATGCCGGTGCGATCGGCAGCTATGCCGCGGAGCGCACCTATCCCGCCAACCGGCTCGTGCCGCTGCCGGACGCGATTTCCTACGAGCAGGCCGCCGGCATGATGCTCAAGGGCATGACGGCACAATATCTGATCCGGCGCACTTTCAAGGTCACGACCGGCCAGACCGTCCTGGTGCATGCGGCTGCGGGCGGTGTCGGGCTGATCCTGTGCCAATGGGCCAAGGCGCTGGGGGCAACGGTGATCGGCACGGTGGGTTCGGAAGAAAAGGCGGCCCTGGCGCGCGCCAACGGCGCCGACCATACCATTCTCTATCGCAGCGAGGACTGGGTGAGGCGTGTCGCCGAGATCACCGATGGCCGCAAATGCGAGGTGGTCTATGACGGCGTCGGCAAGGATACCTTCCCCGGTTCGCTCGACTGCCTGAGGCCGCTCGGCATGTGGGTCTCCTTCGGCAATGCCTCCGGCCCCGTCGAGCCTGTTCCGATGCTGCTTCTGTCCCAGAAGGGCTCGCTCTTCGCCACCCGCCCGACGCTGGGGACCTATGTCGCTGAGCGCGCCGACCTTCTGGCGACGGCCAGCGACCTGTTCGAGACGGTCGCCTCCGGCAAGGTCAAGATCCCCGTCAACCAGCGCTATCCGCTCAAGGATGCCCGCAAGGCGCATGAGAACCTTGAAGGGCGGGGTACGACGGGATCCTCGATCCTGCTGCCCTAAACGCGTCACGAGACTTCCGTTACGGTGGCGCATGGCCGAAGACATCTACGACCCTCAATTCGTGAAAGGCGTCTTCGATCGCTGTTCCGATAGATATATCGCGTTCAGCACCTGGTGCTCGCTCGGCTTCACCGAGCGCTGGCGCCGGCAATGCGTCGAGGCGCTGCCGGCACCAGAGGCCCCGGCTGCCACGGGTTATGATCTCATGGCTGGCACCGGCGAGGTCTGGCCCCATCTCTTGAAACGCTATCCGGCGATTGCCGGCATCGTCGCCGTCGACATTTCAACGGGCATGCATCAGCGCGCCATGACCCGCCTTCATGCACATCGAGCCCACAAGATCGCCTTCATCGAGGACGACGTGCTCTCCAGCACTCTGCCCGACGGCGGCGCGGATTTCGTGATTTCGACCTTCGGCCTGAAGACGTTCAACCAGACCCAGCATCGCAAGCTCGCGGCCCTTATCGCCCGCTGCCTCAAGCCGGGCGGCAGTTTCTCGCTGATCGAAGCCTCCGATCCCAAGGGATGGTGGCTCCGTCCGCTCTATCTGTTCCATCTCAAGATGGTGCTGCCCATGATCGAGCGCTTCCTGCTGAAGGGAGCACAGGACTTCGCCATGATCGGCACCTACAGCACCAATTTCGGCGACGCTTCCGCCTTCGCCCGAATGCTGGAGGCGGAAGGCCTGCAGGTGAGCTACCGGAAGTTCTTTTACGGATGCGCAACCGGCGTATGTGGGCGCAAGCCAACCGGGCGGATGCTTCCACCTTCATAGCCGCTCGCCTCATGCGTGCCATGTTTTTCAGCTCCAGAGCATTCGGTAAGAGTCACGAATAACCCTTTGAAAGACAAATCGAAGAATGCTGTTGGCACAGGGAGCGCCAGGGTGGCACCGGGGGGCGGAATGGGCTAAAGCGTTTGGCGATTTAATGGAATCACTGAGAGTCGCCAAAGCGTTTTGCGATTTGAACGGACGACTTCAAATCGCAAAGATGCGTCGAAACAAGGAGCTAGAGCAAATTGGCGTTCACGCTCGAACGCGCTTTGCTTCAGGACGCGTCGAGAACGAAGAGCGTGAGCAAGGAGCGTTTCCCAAACGCGTCTTGCCCATGAGGACGCCGCAGAATCGGTTTGAGGCCGTGCATTGACTGACGAAAACGACAAGAGGCCGGATGACGGGGAGCCGTCCGACATCCGCTCGACTTCCATCACCGACGAGATGAGGCGCAGCTATCTCGATTACGCCATGAGCGTGATCGTGAGCCGCGCCCTGCCGGACGTGCGTGACGGCCTGAAGCCGGTCCATCGGCGCATCGTGCATTCCATGTACGAGAACAACCACACGCCCGACCGCAAATACGTCAAATCGGCCAATATCGTCGGCGCCGTGATGGGTCAGTACCATCCCCATGGCGACCAGTCGATCTACGACGCCCTGGTCCGCATGGCTCAGCCTTTTTCGATGCGGCTGATGCTGGTGGACGGGCAGGGCAATTTCGGCTCGGTCGACGGCGACCCGCCGGCGGCCATGCGCTACACCGAGTCGCGCATGTCGAAAGCCGCCGTGGCGATGATCGATGATATCGACAAGGATACGGTCGACTTCCAGGAAAACTATGACGGCACCAAGTCGGAGCCGACGGTTCTGCCGGCGCGCTTTCCCAATCTCCTGGTCAACGGTGCCGGTGGCATCGCCGTCGGCATGGCCACCAACATTCCGCCCCACAATCTCGGCGAGGTGATCGACGGCTGTCTGGCCTATATCGACAATCCGGCCATCACCATCGACGATCTGATGGAACTGATCCCGGGGCCGGATTTCCCCACCGCGGCCAATATCGTCGGCCGTTCCGGCATTCGCTCGGCCTATAATACCGGGCGCGGCTCGATCATCATGCGCGCCACCGCCACGATCGAGGAAATCCGAAAGGATCGTGACGCCATCATCGTCACCGCCATTCCCTACCAGGTCAACAAGGCGACGCTGCAGGAACGCATTGCCGAGCTGGTGCGCGAGAAGCGGATCGAAGGCATCGCCGAAGTGCGCGACGAGTCCGACCGCCAGGGCATGCGCCTCGTCATCGAGCTCAAGCGCGATGCGGTCGGCGAAGTGGTGCTGAACCAGCTCTACCGCTTCACCTCGTTGCAGACCAGCTTCGGGGCGAACATGGTGGCGCTGAATGGCGGCCGGCCCGAACTGCTCAATCTCAAGGACATGATCTCCGCCTTCGTCGATTTCCGCGAAGAGGTGATCAGCCGTCGCACCAAATATCTGCTCAACAAGGCGCGCGACCGCGCCCATATCCTGTGCGGCCTCGCCACGGCCGTCGCCAATATCGACGAAGTCATCCGTATCATCCGCACAAGCCCCGACCCGAACACGGCCCGTGAGGCCCTGATGGGCCGCGACTGGCCGACGGGTGATATCGCGCCGCTGATCCTTTTGGTCGACGATCCCAAGCATCCGATGAACGAGGACGGAACCTACCGTCTTTCGGATGCCCAGGCCCGCGCCATCCTGGAACTGCGCCTGGCCCGCCTGACCGCTCTCGGCCGCGACGAAATCGGCGACGAGTTGCAGACACTGGCAGACCAGATCCGCGATTATCTGGATATCCTGCGCTCCCGCGCGCGCATCATGGCGATCGCTCGCACGGAGCTCGAGGAGATGAAGGCGCTGCACGCCACGCCGCGTCTCACCGAAATCCTCGATTCGGATGCCGATTTCGAAGACGAGGATCTGATCCAGAAAGAGGACATGGTGGTCACCGTGTCCCATGCCGGCTATGTCAAGCGCGTGCCTCTCTCTACCTACCGGGCGCAGCATCGCGGCGGCAAGGGCCGCTCCGGCATGCAGACCAAGGAAGAGGATTTCGTCACCTACCTGTTCGTGGCGAACACCCACACGCCGGTGCTGTTCTTCTCCTCCAAGGGCCGTGTCTACAAGGAAAAGGTCTGGCGCCTGCCCCTGGCGGCGCCCCAGGCACGCGGCAAGGCCTTCATCAATCTGCTGCCGATCGAAGCGGACGAGCGCATCACTTCGATCATGCCGCTGCCCGAGGACGAGAACCAGTGGGCGACGCTGCACATCATGTTCGCCACCTCGTCCGGCACGGTGCGGCGCAACGACCTTTCGGATTTCGTCCAGGTCAACCGCGCCGGCAAGATCGCGATGAAGCTGGAGGAAGGCGAGCAGATCCGGGACGTCTCGATCTGCACCGAGGCGGACGACGTGCTGCTCACCACCGCCCTTGGCCAATGCATCCGCTTCCCCGTGCCCGATGTACGCGTGTTCAAGGGGCGTGACTCCATGGGCGTACGCGGCATCAGGCTGGAGGGCGAAGACACCGTCATCGCCATGGACATCATCGCCCATCGCGAGATTTCCCCCGAGGAGCGGTCCGCCTATTTCAAGATGCGTCGCGCCGTGGCCGGCGAAACCGAAAACGGTGACAATGGCGTCGAGGAAGTCGAGGAAACGAGCGAAGCCGCGGTGGAGATCACCACCGAGCGTTACGCTCAACTCTCGGCCGAAGAGCAGTTCATCCTTACCATTTCCGAAAATGGCTATGGCAAGCGCTCTTCGTCCTACGAATATCGCATCACCGGCCGTGGCGGCAAAGGCATCGTCGCCATGGCCGTCAATCAGCGTAATGGCAAGCTGGTCTCCTCCTATGCCGTCGAGCACAGCGATCAGATCATGCTGGTGACCGATGGCGGCCAGCTCATCCGCTGTCCGGTCGAGGGCATCCGTATCGTCGGACGCGGCTCGCAGGGTGTCATCGTCTTCAACACCGCCGAGGGTGAGAAAGTCGTCTCCGTCGAGCGCGTCAGCGATGAGGGTGACGAGGACGAAGAAGGCGGCGAGGAATAGCCCCAACAAAAAAAGCGGCACCCACGAAGGGTGCCGTTTGCAGGTTCCGGAAGGGCTTTTCGATCAGCCGAACCGGCGGTCTTGGAGGGCGGAAACCATCGCATCGCCGCGGGTTGCGGACGATGCGAGGCAAAACGGGGGGATCATTGCGCCAGCTTGATCTTGACCAGCGTGGTCTTGCCGGTGTCCTGGTAGACTTGGACCAGCGTCACCGGCGGCATCGCCTGCTTGGCAGCGACGTCGCCTGCACAGGCGGCAATGATTGAATTCTTGCTGCAATCGGCAGCGAGGGATGCAACGTTCAGCCTGTCACCGCGGCTTGCGGCAACCTGCTGAGGCTGCATGCGGGCCACGTCGAGGAGAGAGGCGGCGGCGAGGGCGAAGAGGCTTGCACCGATTGCCAGGGCGGGGCGAAGGGTTGTCATAGCCATGCATCCTATCAGTTCAGGTGTGTCTCAACCTTGTTTGATCACTTATGACCCATTAACCATGATGCGACCGTGACTCGCCGTGCGCTTTCGCACACGCCGTCCTCGCGGAGGCAGCGTTTGCGCGACAGGGACGGTGGAGACGAGAACAGCGAGGGCCATGTGCATCAACCGATTTGGGGGCAGGATTTGCCCGTAGGACCGCAAATTCCGAGGCATTTCGCTTGAACTGTATCGTGCCCCGGATAATGCGATGGCCGGCCAGAAAGTTCCCTGAGCGGTCGATCATCGGAACGATTTTCGTTGCCTTCGGCAGACGGGCCTCGCCTCAATGGTCGGCGCAGAGTGTACCAAAATGAAACATTCCTGATGCCTGGACCTTCGGCTTAAGCCTTAGGGCGTGCCATCGGTTATGGTCTGGAGTTTGACGAGGTCAAAATGGTGGGACGGGAGGGGCAAGCGCTGCCAGGATTTCGCGTCAGGGCAAGCGAAGCGACCAAGCCGCAAGGCTTGCGTCATCGAATGCCTTCCTCTCGGCAAACATCGCTCCCGTCAAAACGAAACCACAACCCGCCCCAACGATGAGAGTGCTATGACCTCAGCCCATGCGACGCCCAGGACGGCCTTCTATGCGGGCTCCTTCGATCCCCTGACCAACGGCCATGTCGACGTCATACGGCATGCTGCGGCCGTGGCCGATCGACTGGTGGTTGCCATTGGCGTGCATCCCGGCAAGGCTCCTTTGTTCACGGCCGAAGAGCGCATGGACATGATCCGCGAGGATTGCGGCCCGTTGCTTGGCCCTGACCGATTGGAAGTCGTCACCTTTGCGGATCTCGCCGTCGATGCGGCCCGGCGCGTGGGAGCGACCTTGCTGATCCGCGGTCTCAGGGACGGCACCGATCTCGACTATGAAATGCAGATGGCCGGCATGAATGCCGCCTTGGCACCCGGTGTCCAGACCGTTTTCCTGCCATCCTCGCCGATCGTGCGCCCTATCACCGCCACGCTTGTGCGCCAGATCGCGGCCATGGGCGGCGATGTCTCCGGATTCGTACCGGCAGGCGTGCTGCGCCGCCTGAAGGCGCGGTTCGCCAAATCGACGCCCTAGGGCAAAACCCTGCAATCCATTCCGTCTTCGAGGGAGACAATCCTTGCTTCGTATTCTTTCTGCTTTGGCCGTCGTGATCGGCCTCTTCGCCGTGGCTCCCGCCCAGGCTGCCCAGGCCGATGCCAACACCGTCTATCTCGACACCCAGTACGGCCGCGCCACCATCAAGCTGCGTCCCGACCTCGCGCCCAAGCATGTCGAGCAGATCAAGACGCTGGTGAAGCGCGGTTTCTACAACGGCATCGTCTTCCACCGCGTGATCGAGGGCTTCATGGCCCAGACCGGCGATCCGACCGGCACTGGCACCGGCGGTTCGGACCTGCCCGACCTCAAGGCCGAGTTCACCAACAAGGCCAAGTTCGTGCGCGGTGTCGTCGGCATGGCCCGTTCCTCCGATCCAAATTCGGCCAATTCCCAGTTCTTCATCATGTATGCCCCGCAGGCCAGCCTCGATGGCCAGTACACCATCGTCGGCGAGGTGGTGTCGGGCATGGACGCCATCGACAAGATCAAGAAGGGCGATGCCAGCGACAACGGCATGGTCAGCAATCCCGACAAGATCATCAAGATGCAGTTGGCCAAGTAAGGTTTGCACCGGCTGCATTCGCCAATTGCAAGACGGGCGGCCAGGCACTATCTAGCCGTCATTCCACTTTGCTTTCCGACAGAAAGGAGCGTGCCGATGGCCGCTGATCCCGAAAACACGATCGTCATGGAAACCACGCAAGGCCGTGTCGTCATCGAATTGCGTCCGGACCTCGCCCCCCAGCATGTCGAGCGCATCAAGCTGCTCGCCCGCGAGAAATTCTATGACGGCATCGTCTTCCATCGCGTGATCGATGGCTTCATGGCGCAGGCCGGCTGCCCCGACGGTCGCGGCACCGGCGGCTCCAAGCACCCGAACCTGCCGGCCGAGTTCAACGACGAGTCGCATGTGCGCGGCATCTGCTCGATGGCCCGTTCCTCGATGCCGAACTCCGCCAACTCGCAGTTCTTCATCGTGTTCGACAACGCCAAGTTCCTCGATCGCCAGTACACGGTCTGGGGCAAGGTCGTGGAAGGCATGGAGAACGTCGACAAGATCAAGCGCGGCGAGCCGGTGGTGAACCCCGACAAGATCGTCTCCATGCGCGTCCAGGCCGACATCGCCTGAGCACACCCTGAGACAAGCAATCGGGCATCACCGGAGAGATCCGGTGGTGCCCATCCTATTTTTGGCGTCATTGCGAGTGCAGCCAAGCAATCCAATTCTCATGAAGCGTAGACTTGGATTGCTTGGCCCCACTCGCAATGACGTTCCAATGACAAAGCAAGACCAGATTTGGCTGCGCGGACGTTGAGCATGCGCGTTTCCGATTTCGATTTTCATCTGCCTGCCGAAAACATCGCGCTTCGCCCCGCCGAGCCGCGCGACCACGCACGCCTGCTCGAAGTCGGCCCGGTTCACGGCAGCCTGGCCGATCGCATCGTATCCGACCTGCCCAAGCTGCTGCGGGCAGGCGACATGCTGGTTTTCAACGACACCAAGGTCATCCCCGCCAGGCTCGACGGCCTGCGCCGCCGCCCGGGCGGGGCAGGGGCCGCCATCGAGGCGATGCTGCACCAGCGCCTCGGACCGGCCCAGTGGAAAGCTTTCGCTCGCCCCGGCAAGCGCCTGGCGGTGGGAGACATCATCGAATTCAGCGAGAATTTGAGTGCCGCTGTCGAGGAGAAGGGCGAAGGCGGCGAGGTCACGCTGCGCTTTTCGCTGGAAAGCGCAGCGCTGGACGTGGCGATCGCGACGGTCGGCCATATTCCGCTGCCGCCCTATATCGCCTCCAAACGCGCCGACGATGCCAGGGACCGCGAGGACTACCAGACCATCTATGCCAAGGCCGATGGCGCGGTTGCCGCCCCCACGGCCGGCCTGCATTTCACGCCCGACCTCTTCGCCAGGCTGGACGCGGCCGGAATTGCCCGCCATTTCGTCACGCTGCATGTCGGCGCCGGTACGTTCCTTCCCGTGAAGGGCGAGGATCTCTCGCAGCACAGGATGCACGCTGAATTCGGGGTCGTGACCGCGGAGACGGCTCAAGCGCTCAATGCCGGCAAGGCCAGGGGAGGGCGCATCATTGCCGTCGGCACCACCTCGCTACGCCTGCTCGAAAGCGCCGCCGCTGAGGACGGCACCCTCGAGCCCTTCGCCGACGAGACCTCGATCTTCATCACCCCGGGCTACCGCTTCCGTACCGCCGATGCCCTGATGACCAATTTCCACCTTCCCCGATCGACCTTGATGATGCTGGTCTCGGCCTTCGCCGGCTACGACACCATGAAGACCGCCTATGCCCATGCCATCGCCGCGGGCTACCGCTTCTATTCCTATGGCGATGCCAGTCTGCTATGGCGGGCACCATGCTGAAAACTTCGACATCGACCGTCGGCGAGGTCTCCTTCGCCATCCATGCCACCGAGGGTACGGCTCGCACCGGCGCCCTGCATCTGGGGCGCGGCAGCGTGCGCACGCCAGCCTTCATGCCGGTCGGCACCGCCGGCACGGTCAAGGCAATGTATATCGACCAGGTCAAGGACCTCGGCGCCGACATCATCCTGGGCAATACCTATCACCTGATGCTCCGCCCGGGAGCCGAGCGGGTGGCCGCACTCGGCGGGCTGCATGAATTTTCGCGCTGGCAGGGCCCGATCCTCACCGACTCCGGCGGCTTCCAGGTGATGTCGCTGGCGGGACTGCGCAAGCTCGACAAGAACGGCGTCACCTTCCGCAGCCATATCGACGGCTCCTCCCATCGCCTCACGCCCGAGCGCTCGGTCGAAATCCAGACCCTGCTCGACTCCGACATCATCATGCAGCTCGACGAATGCGTGCGCCTGCCCTCGACCCGCAAGGATATAGAGCGCGCCATGCGGCTGTCGCTCGATTGGGCCGAGCGCTCGAAGCGCGCCTTCGGAACCCAGCCCGGCAAGGCGATCTTCGGCATCGTGCAGGGCGGCGACATTCCCGATCTGCGCATTACCTCTGCGCAGGCACTGGCCGGCATGGACTTTCCCGGCTATGCCGTGGGAGGCCTCGCCGTCGGCGAACCGCAGGCCGTGATGCTGGAGATGATCGAAACGGTCGAGCCGCATCTGCCGCGCGAGAAACCACGCTATCTGATGGGCGTCGGCACACCGGACGACCTGATCGAAAGCGTATCGCGCGGCATCGACATGTTCGATTGCGTGATGCCGACCCGTGCCGGGCGCCATGGCCTGGCCTATTCTCGTTTCGGCAAGGTCAATCTCAAGAATGCCCGCCATGCCGAGGATCCGCGCCCGCTGGACGAGGCTTCGTCCTGTCCCGCCGCCCGCGACTATAGCCGCGCCTATCTGCACCATCTCACCAAGGCCAATGAGATTCTCGGCATGATGCTGCTGACCTGGATCAACCTGGCCTACTATCAGGAGCTGATGGCCGGCATGCGCGCCGCCATCGCCGCAGGGCGCTTTGCCGATTTCAAGGCCGAGACCAAGGAAAACTGGGCTCGGGGCGATATCGCCAGGCTGTAATCTATCGGTGTGCCGATCTCGCCGCAGATGCAGCCCAAAAGCATGCGGCTGCCTGAGGTAACGCGCCGATCACGATCGCGCACATCGATTTTACCACCGGTCTTACGTGATCGTGAGAAACATCGGTCCCGGCACAGGCGTATAAGAGGAGTAAGTCAACGCCCATCGACCAGGGAAGATCATGCTGATCCGCCACGCACCCGACCTCACAGAGGCCCATGTCACGCCGAAGCAGGCCTATGTCGACCGCAGGCATTTTCTTGCCGGCCTCGGAGCCGTTGCCGGCGCAGCGCTGCTGCCTGTCTCCGCCGATGCAGCCAAGCTGTCGGGAGCCAAGAGCGCCTATTCCACCGATGAGAAGCAGACCAGCTTCGAAGACGTCACCAGCTACAACAATTTCTACGAATTCGGCACCGACAAGTCCGATCCGGCCGCCTATGCCGGCAAGCTGACCACCACGCCCTGGAGCATCAAGGTCGATGGGCTCGTCAACAAGCCGGCAACCTATGCGCTGGAGGAGTTCATCAAGCCCTATCGCCTCGAGGAGCGCATCTACCGCCATCGCTGCGTCGAGGCCTGGTCGATGGTGGTTCCCTGGCTCGGTTTCGCGCTCGCCGACGTGATCAAGAAGGCCGAGCCCCAGGGAAGCGCCAAATACGTGGCCTTCGAGACGCTGGTGCGGCCCTCGGAGATGCCGGGCCAGTCGGCCTTCTTCCCGGCCCTGAAATGGCCCTATGTCGAGGGTTTGCGCCTCGACGAGGCGCTCAACCCGCTCACCATGCTGGCTGTCGGGCTCTATGGCGAAACGCTGCCAAACCAGAACGGCGCGCCGCTGCGCCTGGTCGTGCCCTGGAAATATGGCTTCAAGGGCATCAAGTCGATCGTGCGCATCAGCCTGGTCGAAAAGCAACCGCGCACTTCGTGGAACCTGGAGAATGCCAGCGAGTACGGCTTCTATTCGAACGTCAACCCGGAAGTCGATCATCCGCGCTGGAGCCAGGCGAGCGAACGTCGGATCGGGGCAGGCCTGCTGGCCGGCCGGCAGCCGACTTTGATGTTCAACGGCTATGGCGACCAGGTGGCCGCGATGTATGCCGGCATGGATCTGAAGGCCAACTACTGATGCAACCCTCGCGCGCCGGCCTGCAGGCCATGCTCAAATGGCTCGTCTATATCGTCGGCATGCTGCCGGCCGTGTGGCTGTTCTATCTTGCCTTCAGCGGGCGCATCGGCGCCGATCCCGTCGCCCAGCTCGAATGGGGGCTGGGGCTGTGGGCCCTGCGCTTCCTGATCGCCTGCCTCTGCATCACGCCTTTGCGCCAACTCCTGCGCGTCAACCTCCTGCGCTATCGGCGCGCGCTTGGCCTGGTGGCCTTCTACTACGTGCTGCTGCATCTGAGCGTGTGGCTCTGGCTCGACCGCGGCCTCGATCTCCATGCGGCTGTCCAGGATATCCTGCGCCGTCCTTACATCACCATCGGCATGGCCGCCTTCGCCCTGCTCGTGCCCCTGGCATTGACGTCGACGAACTGGTCGATCCGCAAGCTCGGCGGCAAGGCCTGGTCGAAATTGCACAAGCTCGTCTATCCCGCCATCGCGCTCGGGGCGCTGCATTTCATCATGATCAAGAAGGTCTGGCTGATCGAGCCGCTGGTCTATGCGGGGATCGTGCTCGTACTGCTGGCCTGGCGCCTGCTGTGGCCGCTGATCGGCAAGCGTCGGGCAAGCGCAAGGCGGGTTGCATCAACGTAATGCAAGCAACGCGCTGCCACCCCTCATCCCCCTGCCGGGACCTTCTCCCGCAAGGGGAGAAGGAACAGGATTGGGATACGGCGCGTCAGCGGAACAGCTTTCAAATGGCTCACCACCTGCCAGATGAGATGCCTTCTCCCCTTGCGGGAGAAGGTCCCGGCAGGGGGATGAGGGGTAGCAGCACATCGGATCGGCCGAAAAAAATCGGTTGCCTCGGTGCGAATCTCCACCTATCTTGCCGCTCCCGGTTCACACTCAGCATGAGGGAGAATTGCATGACCACATTTCTGATTCTCGCTCACGTGTCGAACGCTCGGCCATATGAGATCCTGACGCGTTAGGTCGCGTCCTTTTCTCCCGAACACCCTCCGGGTCTTTTTCCTGAACATATTTTGCGTGGCACTCGCGTGCGCGCTTTGAATTTTGGAGACGGCGCGGGGCTGCGCCGGTTACCCCGATGACTCTTTCTCGCAAAGAGCCCGGCCGCAATCCCATGGCGGCCGTGCTTGGATTCACCTTTGATCACTGGCGAACCCAGGCCGATCTCGTCGCCCTGATCGTGGTCGCCGTCGGCGTAGCGACGGTCGCCGAGGTGGTCGTGCCGATCTATGCCGGCCAGATGGTCGACGCCGTCACCGCCGGCCTCGGCAATGCAGGCGAGGCCTGGTGGGCGCTCGGTGCCATGCTGGTCCTCGGCGCGGTCGCCGTCGGCTGCCGGCAACTGTTCTTCTATGGCATCACCATCCTGACCACACGGATGATGAGTACAGTCGCCCGCGAGGCTTTCGCGCGCGTGCAGCGTTTCTCTACCGATTGGCATGCCAACAATTTCGCGGGCTCGACGGTGCGGCGCGTCACCCGCGGCATGTGGGCACTCGACATGCTCAACGACACGCTGCTGGTGGCCATCCTGCCCTCGATCCTCGTCCTGCTCGGCTCGACGGTGGTGCTGGCGACGGTCTGGCCGATGCTGGGCCTGGTGGTTCTCATCGGCTCCATTGCCTTCGTGGCGATGACGGTGGTGCTGTCGGTGAATTATGTCGCGCCGGCGGCGCGCTTGGCCAATAGCTGGGATACGCGGGTGGGCGGTGCCCTTGCCGACGCCGTAACCTGCAACGCAGTGGTGAAGGCCTTCGGCGGCGAAACGCGCGAGGATGCTCGGCTGACGGCCGTGCTGGCCAAATGGCGCTCGCGCACCAATCGCACCTGGATGCGCGGCACCAATGCCGGTACGGCCCAGAACGTGTTCCTGCTGGGGCTGAGGGCCGCGGTACTGGGCGTGGTGCTGTGGTTATGGGCGCGCGGACAGGCCGGCGTCGGTGACGTCGCGCTGGTCCTGACCAGCTATGCCGTGGTCCATGGTTATCTGCGCGATATCGGCATGCATATCCACAATCTCCAGCGTTCGGTGAACGACATGGAGGAACTGGTGGCGTTCTACGACCAGCCGATGGGCGTGAAGGACAGGCATGATGCCATGCCGGCCATGATCACGGATGGACGCATCGCCTTCGAGCATGTCACCTTCCATTATGGTGGCCATGCCGATGCTCTCTATCGCGACTTCTCCGTCGAGATCGGGGCAGGGGAGAAGATCGGCCTGGTGGGTCGGTCGGGCTCGGGCAAGACCACCTTCGTCAAGCTGATCCAGCGTCTCTACGATGTGAATGCCGGCCGCATCACCATAGACGGCCAGGACATCGCCGACATGACGCAGGCCAGCCTGCGCAGCCAGATCGCCATCGTGCAGCAGGAGCCTATCCTGTTTCACCGCTCGCTTGCCGAAAACATCGCCTATGCCCGGCCCGGCGCCAGCATGGCCGAGATCGAGCACGCGGCAAGGCTTGCCAATGCGCACGCCTTCATCTCGGCCTTGCCCAAGGGCTATGGCACGATGGTGGGCGAACGCGGCGTGAAGCTGTCCGGCGGCGAGCGCCAGCGCGTGGCACTCGCCCGGGCCTTCCTGGCGGATGCGCCGGTGCTGATCCTGGACGAGGCGACTTCCAGCCTCGATTCGGAATCGGAGCATCTGATCCAGGAGGCGATGGAAAGGCTGATGGCGGGGCGAACCACCATCGTCATCGCCCACCGGCTCTCGACCGTGCAGGCGATGGACCGCATCCTTGTCTTCGACAAGGGCAAGATCGTCGAGGAGGGGGATCACGCCAGCCTGATCCGCCACCCCGACGGCATCTATCGCGGTCTGTTCGAACGCCAGGCCCTGGAACTCGCCAAGGGCTGGGCGGCATAGGATTAGGAGACGATAAGGGATGGGGCGCAAGGCGTGCCCCGTCCCGCCAGCCAATCCTTGGCGAGGCAACCGGACATTGCTGCCGGCGGAGGCCCTCACTTCGATGAACGAAACACTGCGCGCCGTCGTTGCCGAGGCCTATGAACTGTTTCCGCCCCACCGTTTCGGAGCGCAGCTGCAGAATGTCTGCACGGGCTGTTGCGTCACCGCCGACGAGCAGGCGCTGCTGATCCGCACGCCGCGCCAGGCCATTCCCGCCCCGCTGATGCAAGCCTATTATGGTGCGGCATTCAACGGGTGCCTGAATGCAGAGGAAACCGAGCATTTCCTGCCGCGCTTGCTCGAGCTCTCCGCCGAGGGGCATCAACTCGGCACGGGTGGGTTCGAGTGCAATTTCAATCATCTCGGCACGCGTGGTGCTGACTATCGGCACAATTGGAGCAGGGAGAAGATCGCTCTGATCGATCGCTATTTCCTGGCCCTGGCCGAATTATCCTGGCAGGCTGGGCTCCCAAATCCGCAATGGCAATGCCACGCAATCGAAGATGTGTTGTGCGCCATTGCGCGAGGAAGTGCTTACCTGCCTCCCATCCTGTCGGCGTGGCAGGCCGACCAGTCTCGGCAAGCGACCATCCGGCTGGCGAACACGCTTTCCAATTTGCATTGGTCAAAGCGGAAAGTCGGCTTCGCCAAACTCACCAACGCCTTCTGGGCCGACGTTCCGGATCAGGAATGTCTCTGTGTCGCCTGGCTGTGCAGCCCTGACCATTATACCCGTTTCGACACGGCCATGAACCAGGAGGAAGACGACGACGTTTTCGCGCTCTTTTCTCAGGCCAGAGACGTCGTGGGTGCGGCACCATGATCTGACCGAACGGCATCCGCTGGTCGGCTATGAGCGAACCGTCAAGCCAGGGCGATACGCACCCGCCGGTTCTGCTTGCCCTTCTTTTCGATCTGCGTCACCGCAATGCGGCCGATCTCCTCGGTGTTGCGCACATGGGTGCCGCCGCAAGGCTGCAGGTCGAGGCCCTCGATCTCGACCAGCCTGATCACCCCGGAGCCGCGCGGCGGCTTGACCGACATGGTCTTCACCAAACCAGGATTGGCGTCGAGCTCGGCATCCGTGATCCAGCGTTCGCTGACCTCGGCGCCCTGGCCGATCATGGTATTGACCTTGTGGGCGATCTCATCCTTGTCGAGCCCGGCATCCTGGATGTCGAAATCGAGCCGCCCCTCGCCATCGCCGATCGAGCCGCCGGTGACGGGGTAGGGCAGGGCGACCGAAAGCAGATGCAGGGCGGTATGCACTTTCATGCGGGCATAACGCCGCGACCAGTCCAGCGCCAGTTCGACCGTGTCGCCGACAGCCGGCAACAATCCTTCCGGCGGCACCACGTGGGCGATCTCGGTCTTGGTCTCGTCGTTCCAGACCGTATTGGTGATGGCGATGGTACGCCCATCCGACAATGTCATGGTGCCGACATCGCCGGGCTGCCCCCCACCCATGGCATAAAAGACCGTGCGATCCAGGATGATGCCATGTTGCGACAGCCCGATCACCGTAGCGCTGGCGCCGGGGCTGTAGGGATCGTCTCTGAACAGCAGGTCTGTCGCCATGTCGTCACCTATTCCAATGGAGCCTTGATGGTGGAACGCTTTTCAAGCCATTCCGGCACGGGCAGGTTCTTGGAACGCATGAACGCAGGATTGAACAGCTTGGACCGATAGCGCGAGCCATGGTCGCACAGGATGGTCACGATGGTGTGGCCGGGCCCGAGTTCCCGAGCCATGCGGATGGCACCGGCAATGTTGATGCCGGTCGACAAGCCCACGCACAGCCCTTCTTCCTGCAACAGATCATAAACCAACGGCACCGCTTCTTCATCAGGGATCTGATAGGCAAGGTCGACCGGCGCGCCCTCGATATTCTTGGTGACCCGGTTCTGGCCGATGCCCTCCGACATCGACGAACCGGAGAATTTCAGCTCGCCATCGGTAAACCAGGAATACATGGCGGCCCCCATCGGATCAGCCACGCCGATCTTGATGGCAGGATTGGCCGCCTTCAGGGCGATGCCGACGCCGGCCAGCGTGCCACCCGAACCGATCGAACAGATGAAGCCGTCGAGCTTGCCGTCGGTCTGCTCCAGGATTTCCGGCGCCGTGGTCTCGATATGGGCCTGGCGGTTGGCGACATTGTCGAACTGGTTGGCCCAGACCGCGCCGCCCGGTTCGGTTTTCGCCAGTTCGGCTGCCAGCCGGCCCGAGACCTTCACGTAATTGTTGGGATTGGCATAGGGAACCGCCGGTACTTCCACCAGTTCGGCTCCCGCCAGGCGCAGCATGTCCTTCTTTTCCTGGCTCTGGGTCTCGGGAATCACGATCACCGTGCGAAAGCCCATGGCATCGGCGACCAGCGCCAGGCCGATACCCGTATTGCCGGCCGTGCCTTCGACGATGGTGCCGCCGGGCTTCAGCGCGCCGCGCGCCACCGCATCCTTGATGATGAAGAGCGCCGCCCGATCCTTTACCGACTGGCCCGGATTCATGAACTCGGCCTTGCCCAGAATGGTGCAGCCCGTCAGCTCGGACGCGCGATTGAGGCGAATGAGGGGGGTATTGCCGATGGCATCGACGAGACCGGTACGGAAAGCCATGTGTGATCGTCTGCTGATTGGAGGGGATGCGACCCTAACCCGACTTTTCTGATCGGCATAGGGGAGAGGCATGCCGACGACGGGTTTTCCAAGCCGCGGTGCCATGATAGCTCTCGCCCCGGCAGGCGGGCCCGTCATCACCGACCCGCCTCATCGATCATCGCCAGAGCAAAGCGCGTTTAGACGGAAACGCTATTTTGCTCTAACTCTTTGGTTCGACGCGTCTTTGCAATTCTTGGCGATTCCGCCAAGTCACAACACGCTATAGGAAGCCGCCATGTCGAAGGTGACCCGCGCCACCCAGATGCTCACCAAGACAGGCGTCGCCTTTTCCGTCCACAGCTACGACTATGATCCCGATGCCGACAGCATCGGCCTGCAGGCTGCCGACGCCCTTGGCGAACCGCCCAGCCGGGTGCTCAAGACCTTGATGGCGCTGGTTGACGGCAAGCCCGTCTGCGTCATCGTGCCGTCCGACCACGAGGTCTCCATGAAGAAGCTGGCGGCGGCCTTCAATGGCAAGTCGGCGCAGATGATGAAGCCGGCCGATGCAGAGCGCAGCAGCGGATACAAGGTCGGCGGCATCAGCCCCTTCGGCCAGATGCGCAAAGTGCGAACCGCCATCGAGGAAACCGCGCTCGGTGCCGACTATGTCTATGTCAATGGGGGCCAGCGGGGGCTGCAGATCCGGCTCGCTCCGCATGACGCCAAGACTGTCCTCGAAGCGACCGCTGCCGCCTTGGTCGCAGCCTGATCCTCTCGCGCGAGATGGAGGGCCTCTCATGTCGATAGCTCGCTCCAGCGAAGGCAGCTCGGCCGATCGTCAGGGCTGTCGCCGAGCCGCATGAGATTTAATCGTCAACCGAGCCCTTCGACGGGATCAGCCGCCCTCGACTTCGGCTTTGGCGGTTCGGACGTCCCATCCAGCCATGGCGACGTCCGCCACCGCCTCCAGCTCTGCGCAGCTCACCCCATCGCGGGCCAGGATCGACATGCCGTTCTGAACGGTCTGCACGAAGCGGGCGAGCGCGTGAAGATCGGTTGATACCGGGATTTCACCATCCGCCACCGCCCGGCTGAAGCGGGTCAATAGCCGTTCGAGCGTGACGGCCCGCGCGGACCTGACCAGCTCCCCGAGTTCCGCATGACCTTCGCTGCCGACCGAGGACAGAGTCACCATGCAACCGCGAGGGATATCCGCGACGCAACCGGTCAGTGCCGCGGCCGAGTCCGCGAGGATGGACCGGACAGCATCGCGGGCGGTCGCAGCCGACTGAAACCCCGCCCAAACATAACTCTCGTTGGTCTCGGCATAGTGACGCAGCGCTTCGGCATAAAGCGCTTCCTTGGACTGGAAAGCGGCGTAGAGGCTGGGAGCGCCGATACCCATCGCCTGCGTCAGATCGGCGATGGAGGTCGCTTCGAACCCCTTGCACCAGAACAGCCGGGTCGCTTGCTCCAGCGCTGCGGTCCGATCGAACGCACGCGGTCGCCCGCGCACAGGCCCCGTTGCAACGCCGGTCTCGGGCTTCGGTTCAGAATTTTGCATCGATCGCTATATAATCATATTGACCCGCAGCGACAACACTTTTAGCCTTTCTGTATCGATCACTAGAAAAAGGCTGAGGCCATGACGGAACTGTCTGGAAAGCGCTCGCTCGTAACGGGTGGGTCGCGCGGCATCGGTGCTGCGATTGCAATCGCTCTCGCGGAGAAGGGGGCGGATGTCGCCATCACCTACGAAAAGGCCGCCGATCGGGCCGCCGAGGTCGTTCGGGAAATCGAAGGGAAGGGGCGCAAGGCCGTTGCGATTCAGGCAGACAGCGCCGATCCGAGGGCGGTCAAGCGCTCCGTCGATGAAGCGGCAAGGGTGTTGGGCGGCCTCGACATCCTCGTCAACAACGCCGCGATTGCCCTTTATGCATCCACGGCCGAGATCAGCGTCGAGTCGATCGATGCGATGCTCAAGGTCAATGTGCGTGGACCTGTGCTCGCGGCGCAAGCCGCCATTCCGCATCTCGGAGCGGGCGGACGCATCGTTACGATCGGGTCCGCCGGTGCCGAACGCATCGTCGGGCATCCCGGCACCTTCTACTACATGACCAAGTCTGCTTTACACTCGTTCACGCGCGGCCTTGCCCAAGAGCTCGGGCCGCGCGATGTCACGGTCAATCTGGTCCAGCCAGGCTCGACCGATACCGACATGAACCCATCCAATGGTGAATCGTCCGATTTCCAGCGTAGCCTGAGCCCGCTTGGACGCTACGGTGCGCCGCAGGACGTCGCCGCTGCCGTCGCCTTTCTGGCAAGCCCTTCGGCGCGACACGTCACAGGCGCCATTCTGACAGTGGACGGAGGACAAACGACCTGAAGCGGGCTTGATCCTCTCCGCCGGAGACCGGCCGGTGGCCGGTTTCCGCCACTCCGCGACCGGATGGGAGGTCATGCGGGGATTTCCCGCCAAACATCCATATCGCACGCGCTGCGCGATTGGGGTGTTCAGCCGTTACATGGTGTAGGAGAAGGAGAATGGCTCCGCGAGCAGGACTCGAACCTGCGACCCAGCGATTAACAGTCGCTTGCTCTACCGGCTGAGCTATCGCGGAACAGAGGGTGTCCCCCGGTGGAGCGGGTGTATAGCTCCAAGAAACTCACTTGCCAAGGCCTATCCTGCCCTGATTGCATCTTCTTTTCGGATTAATATCTAAGGGTAAGGGAACACAACCGGATCAAAGGTCCGGTTTTGACCGTCTGGAGGGCTTTTTGGCACCCAACGAACAGATCAATCGTCCAAAGGTGAAACTCGCCGGACGACATTTTCATCTGCCGGCCTCGCGAAGCCTGCGAGTGATTCTGGGTGTTCTGCTGGTGATCGGCGGTTTTCTGGGCTTCCTGCCGATTCTGGGCTTCTGGATGATTCCGCTCGGCCTGCTGATTCTGTCGATCGATATTGCGCTGGTACGGCGTCACCGCCGCAAGCTCGCGGTCTGGTGGGGGCGCCGGCGTCAGCCACGCCCGGTGGAGGATCGCTGATTCCGTCAGCGCTTCAGGCGTGGCCGGCTACCACGCGCGTTTCCTCGACAACAACCAGGTGATTGACGACCCGTTGAAGTTCCTTGAGCGCAACCAGCCGATCTCGGCGGGAAATCTGCTCGAGGTCTTCATTCCCTTCGACGGCACAAGCGCGGGCAAGGAAATCGGCCAGCTTGATCTGACCGAGGAAGAGTTCGAAGGCAAACACTTCCAGATAGAGAGCATAGGGCTGATCCGGCGCCGCATGGCAAGGGCAGATCTTGATCTCCAGCTCGCTCGCCTCGAGCACATCGAGATCGCTCCGTGTCGGCACACCCGGCTTGTCGCGGTTGCGCGTCAGCCATTCCCGCTGACGGTCGACTTCGTTGGGAGCTCGATCCCGACCGAGCGGATAGTAGCTGTCATTGGCATCCGTCATGCACCGTGTTCCCTTGGCTGGCCGCGCCGGTCGAATCAAACGGCGGCCGGCCGGAAGGCCGACGGTCGCGATCAATGGACCGGCTTGCGTTAACAGACTCTCATCCAAGGTCCCCGAACGGCATGCCGTCCATGGAATCATGGCGCGCCAGCTGGTGTTTGGCATGACGCAGAGCCGAAATGGCGGTATCATGCTGCATCAGGCTTGCGAGAGCTCTTACCTGCCACCACAGAAGCAGGCTGCCGCCGTTTCGTCTCTCTCGCTTGAGGGGCCTGGCTATCACGCGCCGATCACGAGCGTGGTCGCCTAATGATAAAAAAGGGGGAGGTATCCGATGGTGGATGACTTCAGCACGCTGCAACAAAAGGCGCAGGCGCTACAGGTCGAAATCGAGAGCCTGTATGCTTTGCTGGGGGCGATGGCCCGGGCTCTCGAAGAAACCGACCAGGATTTCAAGCAGCGTGTGGCCCAGTCGGCGGGGGCGGCCATTCGGGCCCAGATGGTCGACGACGATACGCAGGTGATGCGCAACCATTGCCTCCATTTCATCGCGAGCACACTGAAAGTACCGCTGTACTGCGTCATTCGCTGAAGACCGGAAGCTCTCCCTCTTCGGGCTCGGCAATTCTGTCGATTGAATGTGGCAACGGAAATCCCCCTCGTAGCGCAGGCGCCAGGAGAATCACGATAGGCTACGCCGAGATCGGCCCGTGTCCTTGCCTGGCAGCCATCGCTTGCAAGCCCCGGCAGGCGACGTTTGCCTTCCGCTCGCAAGAATTGTTTCGTCAGCTTCCGGCAAGACGCGACAGGGCAAGGGACGCAGCTATGGCCCTTGATATTCGCAGTCGTTTCAGGCTGCCTGAACTGCGCCAAGCCGCGAGGGAGAATTCGTCGCCATGGCTCCTCCGGCCGATCATTCAGGCGGCATTCAGTCTACTCCCACTACTTTTGCGCGAAGAGTAGCAGGGAGATACCCTATGTCCCGATCGGTCCTCGTCGGCGTCTTGGCAGGTGCTGGTATTGCCTTTTCATCGGCAGCCAGTGCTTCAGTATCGGCGCCTTTGGCCACCCCGAATGTCTCGTCGGCCCTGCAGGTCCAATATTATCCACCTTGCCCGCCCGGCTATAAGGTCACCGGCCATGGCGTCTGCAAGCCGAGCCACTACCTCAAGAGACACCCGGGTCAGGATCCCTATAGCGAGAACTATCAGCGCACGCGCCGGTATTACCGTTATGACGATGATCAGCCGGGCTACGACCGCCGCTATCAGCGCCCCTATTACTACAACAATGGCGATGACGAAGGCGACGGTGACGACTGATCACCGTTCCTTGCGATCTGCCTTGGGCATCACGCTCCCAGCTAGGCCGTCTTGAGAGCCGCCCAAATCGCCACATGATGGCGCGATGGCCTGGGAATGGCACGGCCAAGCCTGCGTGAATTCTCGATCCAGGCCTGGATTGCGTCCTGCGCCTTGGCGACCGCGCCTTCAGGGGTCTCGCCATTGCTCATGCAGCCGGGAAGATCAGGGACTATTGCGGCAAAGCCGCCTCCATCCGCAACGGACCGCGGCTCGACCAGAATTGGGTATTCCAGATCGCCCATGTCGCCCCCACCAGTGCACCATATCGCGCGTAGGCGTCATTTGGATGTCAGCAGGTGCAGCATTGCTCGCCACCGCGTCCCTGCGACGAGGGTGGATCGCGAATCGATCCGGCTCTTGCCGCCCCGGGCGCCGAAAACAGTCGCCCTCGCACAGACTGCGTCGCACTGTCATTGAGGGGTAAGCCCCATAGCCAAATTGCCGGGCGTCTGGGTGCGTCTTAGGCTTCAGACGCTCTCAGCCGGGGCCCCGGCTGATCGAGCAGGGAGGCTCGGAAGGCGATCCTGCAAATCTGCCCTCCGGGCCTCCTGTTTTCTTCCACGACGAAGGAGCCAGCCCATCTCGGGAAAATCTCGCGCCGCAAGGAAGAAAGGGAAGCGGGCGAGAATCGCCCGAACCACGAACATCGTGCCGAACTGGTGCAAGGCGCAATCGAACAACGGACACATCCATTCCGCCGTCATTATTGCCAGCGGCCCGGACAGGGCGTTCCGATGTATCAGGAAAAGTGGAGGCCACGCCCGGAATCGAACCGGGGTGCAAGGATTTGCAGTCCTCTGCGTAACCACTCCGCCACGTGGCCATCCATTGTCGCGCTGTGCAGGACAAAGCGGAGGCAGGCGCTATAACAAGCAAGCCTCACGCGTTCAACCGGTTTTCTCGACCGAAGCAATATTTCCGTGAATGCGGATTGCAGGCTGTAAAACTGAAGCCTCCCATCTCGCTGCAAGGCCAGCCTTCTTGCCTTTTGCGAGGCCATGCCGCAAACAACGCTGTGACAAACAGAGATATCGAGCGATGACCGACTTCATCCAAGCGCGCCGCACCATGGTGGATTGCCAGATTCGCACCAATGACGTGACCGAGGCGCGCGTCGTGGATGCCTTCCTTACCGTTCCCCGCGAGACTTTCGTGCCGGCCTCCAAGCAGCCCTTGGCTTATCTCGATGCCGATCTGGCAGTGGGCGGCGAGGCCGGCCAGCGCTATCTCATTCAGCCGATGTATCTGGCCAAGCTCATCCAGGCCGCCGGCATCAAATCCACCGACACCGTGCTCGATATCGGCACGGCGACGGGCTATTCGTCCGCGATTCTCGCAGAACTCGCCGAGAAAGTGGTGGCACTGGAGAGTGATGAGGGGCTTGCCGCTTCGGCGAAGACTGCGCTGGCATCCTACCCCAATGTGACGGTAGTGGCCGGCCCGCTCGAGCAGGGAGTGGCCGGTTCCGGACCTTATGACGTGATCCTGATCGAAGGCGCCGCCGAAGACATTCCGCCCGCCTTGTTCGCCTCGCTCAAGGAGGGCGGTCGCCTCATCGCCGTGGTCGGCCATGGCCGTCCCGGACGCGCCACCGTCTTCGTCAAGGTCGGATCGGATCATACCGGACGCATCGCCTTCGACGCCTCCGTGCCGGCCCTGGCAGCCTTCGCCAAGGCGCCCGCCTTTTCATTCTGACTATCAAAACAGCATCTTAGGAGAAAATTAACCAGCAATTAACCGAACCCGGGGTTCACTGTCTCTTTTTTGCTTCAACCTCGGATTTATCTCTGGGCAGCCGAAATCAGTTGTTGGTGAAAGCTGCCCGACAGGCTATTTTTTTAAAAAATATGGCGGTTTGTCTGCCTCTTTTGATTTGGGTCGGGTCGAGTCATGAAAACTGTAAGCGTATTTTCGTTATTGGCTGCAAGTGCTTCGCTTGTTTTCTTCATGGGCGGAGCACAAGCTCAATCGCTGCAATCAGCCCTTGCGCAAGCCTATGCGGCCAACCCCACCTTGAATGCCCAACGTGCCGGCACCCGGGCCAATGACGAAACGGTCTCGCAGGCGCTCAGTGGTTACAGGCCGAGCGTTTCGGCTTCGGCGAGCATCAGCGCCGAACGGGATTTCACCAAGTCTCTGCAGGGGAGACGGTCCAACGACACCCGATTTCCGCGCGGCGCCGACATCACGATACAGCAGAATCTGTTCAACGGTTTCCAGACCGCGAATTCGGTGCGTGCCGCCGAATCGGGCGTGCTCAGCCAGCGCGAGACGTTGCGTGACACCGAGCAGTCGGTACTCCTTCAAGGGGTGACGGCCTATATGAATGTGTTGCGCGACGCGGCCCTGCTCAATCTGCAGAAGAACAATGTCGAAGTGCTCGAGGAGCAGCTCAAACAGACCAAGGATCGTTTCAATGTCGGCGAAGTGACGCGTACCGACGTCGAGCAGGCAAATTCCAGTTTGGCGAGCGCGCAGTCCCAGCGGGTCGCCGCCGATGCACAGCTCAAATCGTCGGTCGCCGTCTACCGGCAGATCATCGGCTCCCAGCCCAAGAAGCTGCAGCCGGTCAAGGTGCCGCGCTCGCTGCCGAGGAACCAGAACGCCGCAATCCAGGCAGGGCTTGCCAACCATCCTGGCATCACGGCCGCGCTTCATGCTGTCGACCAGGCCGCCATGCAGGTGAAGGTCGCCGAGGGTGCACTCTATCCCAGCTTGAACGCCCAGGGCACGATCTCACATAATTATGAGCCCTCCGGCGCGAAGATGGCCACTTCGGCCGCGATCGGCGCCTTCCTCACCGTGCCGATCTATTCGGGCGGCGGTGACTATTCCAAGATCCGCCAGGCCAAGGAGCTGCTCGGCCAGGCGCGCATCCAGGTCGACGTCAATCGTGAATTGGTACGCTCCAACGTCATCCAGGCCTGGGGCTCCCTGGACGGCGCCCGCGGTGAAATCCAAGCCTTCCAGGCCGCCGTCAATGCGCAGGGCGTGGCCCTCGCCGGCGTGCGCGAGGAAGCCAAAGTCGGCCAGCGCACCACCTTCGACGTGCTGCAGCAGCAGCAATTGCTCTTGCAGGCGCGGGCCAGCCTGATCCAGGCGCAGCGCGATCAGATCGTGGCGGCCTATACCGTGCTGTCGACCGTCGGCAAGCTCAACGCCTCGGCGCTCGGCCTCAAGGTTGCCCGTTACAACCCCACCACGCATTACGATCAGGTGCGTGACAAGTGGATCGGCACCGACATTCCGGATGGGCGCTAAGCGGCGCCTGCCCACAGGAAGATGACAGCAGCGCCCTCCGCATCCTTGCGATCGGAGGGCGTTCTTGCTTGAAGTGCCGCCAAAGCGTTTCGCGCTTGGATGGAATCGTCGAGAATCGCCAAGACAGCTCGAAACGATGAGCCGGCGCCAAGCGCGCTTCGAAGACATTGCATTTTGCTCCAGCGCGCCATGGGGGCAGGGCGCGCTCGATGTGGAAGGAGTCGCCCGATGTCGTCACCTACGCGGGCAGATCCGCCTCGTACCCTCAAGGAACCCTCGATGGACGAGATTCTCACTTCCATTCGGCGCATCATCTCCGACGATCCACCGGCAAAGCCTGGACGCCGTTCCACCCCGGAGGCTTCTTCGCTGGCTGACCTGCCAGGTCCGGCCGCTCTCCCCCGGGAAGAACCGGCTTCACCCTCCAGCCCGGCCAGTCCGGAGCGGGGCGCCGGCGGCCTGCTCTCGGCGGAGCCTCAATCCGAGGCGGCTTCCGCCTTCGCCTCCCTCAATCACACGGTATTTTCCAAGAACGCGCGAACGATCGAAGATGTCGTGCAGGAGATGCTGAGACCCATGCTGCAGACCTGGCTCGATGCCCATCTGCCGTCTCTGGTCGAGCGCCTGGTCCGCCAGGAGATCGAGCGCATTTCCGGACGGTCGTGACGGGCTGAGGCTCTCTGTCACAAACCGTCAGGCATTTTGATTTCTCAGCGCATTCACGAAGCCCTAAATCCCTCCCGTCTAGAGTTCGTCTCGAATCGGTGAAGGGTAGGGCGTATGTGTGGCATTGTCGGTATTCTGGGTAGGGAAGCGGTTGCGCTACCCTTGGTGGACGCCCTGCGGCGCTTGGAATATCGCGGCTACGACTCTGCCGGTATCGCCACGCTGGAAGACGGAGCCATTACGCGCCGTCGCGCCGAAGGCAAGCTGCGCAATCTCGAAGGCAAGCTTGATCGCGATCCGCTCGCCGGCATGATCGGTATCGGGCATACGCGGTGGGCAACCCATGGCAGGCCGACCGAAGAGAACGCGCACCCGCACGCCACGGCCCGAGTCGCGGTGGTCCACAACGGCATCATCGAGAATTTCCGTGAGCTGCGCGAGGAACTGAGCGCCGAGGGCGCCCGCTTCCGGAGCGAGACCGATACGGAGGTGGTGGCCCATCTCGTCAATCGCGAGCTCGATCGTGGCCTGCCGCCGATCGAGGCAGTGCATGCCAGCCTCAGGCGCCTGCGCGGCGCGTTCTCGCTGGGCTTTCTCTTTGCCGGCCAGGACGACCTCCTCATCGGCGCGCGCCTGGGCTCTCCGCTGGCGATCGGTTATGGCGAGGGCGAGATGTTCCTCGGCTCGGATGCCATTGCGCTGGCTCCCTTCACCAACACCATCGCCTATCTCGAAGACGGCGACAGCGTTGCCTTGACGCGTGGCTCGGCGACCATCTTCGATGCCTCCTTCAAGCGCGTTCACCGCCCGATCCAGAAATCGCAGGCCTCGGCCACTATCGTCGACAAGGGCAACCACCGGCATTTCATGGCCAAGGAAATCCATGAACAGCCGGAAGTGGTTTCCCATACGCTGGCCTCCTTCATCGACATGGTCGGCGAGACGATCCGACTGCCTGAGAATCTGCCTTTCGATTGGGCGGCGCTCAGCCGCGTCACCATATCGGCCTGCGGTACGGCATCTTTCGCCGGCATGATCGCCAAATACTGGTTCGAGCGTTACGCCCGTCTGCCGGTCGAAGTCGATATAGCCTCCGAGTTCCGCTACCGCGAAGCGCCCCTCGACAAGGGCGGCCTATCGATCTTCGTGTCTCAATCTGGCGAGACGGCCGATACGCTCGCGGCCTTGCGCTACTGCAAAGAACAGGGCCAGCACACGCTCGCCATCGTCAACGTGCCAACCTCGACCATCGCGCGCGAGGCCTCGGTGATGGTGCGCACTTTGGCCGGCCCGGAGATCGGGGTCGCTTCGACCAAGGCCTTCACCTGCCAGCTCGCAGCCCTGGCGGGACTCGCGATCGGTGCCGGTAAGGCACGCGGTGTGCTGTCGGCAGAGGAAGAAAGCGAACTCGTGCACGCTTTGATCGAGGCGCCGCGCCTGATGGCCGAGGCGCTCCGGCTCGAGCACGAGATCGAGACGTTTTCCAGGGACCTCGCCAAGGCCAAGGACGTCCTCTATCTCGGCCGCGGCACCAGCTTTCCTCTCTCCCTGGAAGGCGCGCTGAAGCTCAAGGAAATCAGCTACATACACGCGGAAGGTTATGCAGCGGGCGAACTCAAGCATGGCCCGATTGCCCTGATCGACGAGACCATGCCGGTAGTGGTGATCGCGCCCTTCGACACGATCTTCGAAAAGACCGTCTCGAATATGCAGGAAGTCGCCGCGCGCGGCGGCCGCATCATTCTGATGACCGATGAGGCGGGGGCGGCGGCGGCCGCGATGACGACGCTGAAGACGATCATCCTGCCATCGATGCCCACGATCCTGACGCCGCTGGTCTACTCCATTCCGATTCAACTTCTCGCCTATCACACTGCTGTGATCATCGGCACCGACGTCGACCAGCCGCGTAATCTGGCCAAGAGCGTCACCGTCGAGTAGGAATACTCGTGGGCGCCGCCCGATTGGACCGGTTGCACAAATTTGCATCGACAGGCGGTGACAAGGGCGTGCTAGAAGCGTGACATGGTACGAGATACGCCTCCCCACACGGTGACACCTTCCGGTCCGCCTCAACGGGTCAGCAGGTTTGGCGGTTTGCACAGCTACTTTCTCACCGGCCTGGTGGTCACCGGGCCGGTCGCGATCACGCTATACCTGATCTGGACCTTCATTCAGTGGGTCGACGGCTGGGTCAAGCCGTTCATTCCCGTGCGTTACCTGCCTGAGACCTACCTCCCTTTTCAGATCCCGGGCTTCGGCCTGGTCGTGGCGATCATCGGCCTTACCCTGATCGGCTTCTTCACCGCCAATCTGGTGGGCCGTACCCTGGTGCGCCTCGGCGAGAAGCTGCTCGACCGCACGCCGGTGGTGCGTGGCATCTACAAGGCTCTCAAGCAAGTGTTCTCGACGATCTTCTCGCAATCCGGAACCTCGTTCCGGAAAGTGGGGCTGGTCGAGTTCCCCCAGGGGGCTTGGTCGATCGTCTTCATTTCCGCCGAACCGAGCCCGGTGGTGGAGGAGAGGCTACCCGGCGGCAATGGCGAAGCCTGGGTTTCGGTGTTCATGCCCTGCGCGCCCAACCCGACGACAGGATTCTTCTTCCTGCTGCCGAAGGCCAAGGTGATCGAATTGCCCATCAGCGTCGAGCAGGCCACCAAGCTGGTGATCTCAGCCGGCCTGATCCAGCCCGAGACATTGACCGTCTCAGAAGAATTACGGCCAAGCTGAGCTTGCTGCCACCCTTGCTTCAGGGCTCGATCAGGGCATTGTTCCAGGCCGTGTCGAGCATGGCCGTAAGGTGTTCCTGGGCGCAGGCTGCGATATCGGCCTCATCGCGGACACGCTGGCCGTTGCGTTGGAAATGGAGAGTATCCTCGGCCGCCTTTGCCTTGAGGTGATCGAGCAACTGCCTGCGGGTCAGAGAGCCGTCCATCACCGGCACGACATGCTGCGCCACCACGCCGAGATCGAAATTCTCGTGGCGCCGGTTCACCGTGCGCGTACGGCCGCTGGCGGCATCCCTGCGCGCGAGCATGGTCGCCCTGGGACGATCGACTTCAGCCGCACCGACTGCCACTGCCTCGGTCGAAGCAATCGTCAGCCCTGAAAGAACCCCCTGGAGAAGGGCGCCGCGAATCTCGCTTTTTTCCTGCGGCGTGAGCTTTTTCTGGTCGGACGCCTCGATATCGGCAACCAGCTGCCGATAGTTCGAGGTTGCCGGACGTCGCGCGGCAATCAACTGATAGGCTTTGCGCACGACCTCCGCCCGCGTGCGGATCTGCCGGCCCATGCGGTTTTCGAAGCAGTAGGGCATGTCAGGCTCGCTTGAGGGAACCTGCGCGATATCGGCAATGAGATGCAGATCCTCGATCCGCTCCGCATCGATATTGCGTTTTGTCGCCGCGGCCCGGGCCGGCGGGATCAATAGCGTCTGGCGGAAGGTGCGCCCGGTCAGGACGTCGATGTAGTTCTCGGTCTCGAGCAGGGTGTTGCCACCCTGCATTCTCAAGGCCTTCGCCGCTTCGGCGCCGAAGTTTTCCGGGACCATCATGTGAACATCGCTCTCGCCGAGATAAGCAAGCTGATGCCGTCCGGCCGCATACATGAAGTCGTGGAACGAGCACGGCGCATTCTCGAGTTCCAGGAACTCATGGGCCAGATAGTCGTCAGAAACCTTTTGCAACTGGGCAACGCCTTCCTTGACCGCAGCCCCATAGGGTCCGGGCGGGGCATGTTCGGCCAGGAACCCCATGAACTCTCGCGCCTTGGAAATGCGCTCGCGCTGATTGCTGGCCTTGCCGACATGCGCCATCAGGGCATCGCGCAGGATCTGCTTGGGTCGCCAGCCCGGCAATACGTTGAAGCTGACATAGGCGATGCCCTGGAATTCGAGATATTTAGAACAGATGTCGAGGATGGCATGACGCACGGGTTCGGGCACCCAGGAATAGACGCCATGACAGAGGATGAAATCGAAGCGGTGGCCGGGATTGTCGAAAAAGGTGATGTCCTGCTGGCGCAATTCGATGTTGGTCAGGCCGATCGCCTCGATCCGCTTGCGGCCGTCGGCGATCTGGATGCCGGAGAGGTCGAGCCCGAGAAAACGCCCCTCGGGATAGGCGGCGGCCAGGGGAATGAGATTGCCGCCGCTGGCGCAGCCGATCTCGAGCACGCGCATCTTGCCGAGCGGCGGCATTTCGAGACCGAACAGCCTGGCCGTGGCGGCGAGCCTTGCCGGATGGGTCTGCGGGAAGGCATGGGAAACATAGGGTATCTCGTCATAGCTCGCCCGGGTCCTGGCCTGGGCTTCGGCGAAGTTGGCCGGATGGGCATCTGATGTCATTGCGATATTCCCCGGGCAGAGGCTGGCATGACCCGTAGAATACACGCCAGTTTCCCTTACGCTATCCTGATCGCAGCAGGCGCACGGCTTCATCGCGCTCGAACAGATAGAGCAGGGTCCGCAGAGCAACGCCGCGAGGGGAGACGAGTTCCGGATCGCGGGCCAGCACCAGCCTGGCATCGTCATTGGCGGGGGCAAGCAGATGGCGATGGCTGTCGAGATCGGCCACCCGGAAGCCCGGCATGCCGGACTGGCGCGTGCCGAGCACGTCGCCTTCGCCGCGCAATTTCAGATCCTCCTCGGCAATGCGGAAGCCATCCTCTGTCTCGCGCATGATCTCAAGCCGTTTGCGGGAAATTTCCCCAAGCGGGCCCTTGTAGAGCAGGAGGCAGGTCGACTTGTCCGAACCGCGCCCGATGCGCCCGCGGAGCTGATGGAGCTGGGCGAGGCCGAAGCGCTCGGCATGCTCCACCACCATCACCGTCGCCTCCGGCACATTGACACCAACTTCGATCACGGTGGTCGAAACCAGGACACGCAGATCGCCCGCCACGAACCGGGCCATCACCTCGTCCTTGGCCGCACCTTTCATCTGGCCATGCAGCAGGCCGACCTTGTCGCCGAAGAGGGAGACGAGGTGGGCATAGCGATCCTCGGCGGCTGCGACATCGAGGGTCTCAGATTCAGCGATGAGGGGACAGACCCAATAGGCCCGTGCGCCGGTCTGCAGCAGGCGCCCCAACCCGTTCACCACCTCGTCGAGCCGTTCCAGCGAGATCAGGCGCGTGTCGACCGGCTTGCGCCCGGCCGGCTTTTCGCGGAGCTGGGAGGAGTCCATGTCGCCGAAATAGGTCAGCACCAGGCTGCGCGGAATTGGCGTGGCCGTCATCACCAGAACGTCGATGCCGGCATTCTTGCGGCTCAAAGCCAGGCGCTGATGCACGCCGAAGCGATGCTGCTCGTCGACGATGGCAAGCCCGAGATCGCGAAACTCGACATCTTCCTGGAACAGGGCATGGGTGCCGACCACGATGTCGATGCTGCCATCCTTCAGCGCGGCCTGCATGCGCGTACGTTCGCGGGCCTTGTCACGCCCGGTGATCAGGCCGACTCGCAAGCCGGCGGCTTCGGCCAGCGGCTGGATGGTAGCCAGGTGCTGGCGGGCTAGGATTTCCGTCGGTGCCATCAACGCCGCCTGCCGGCCGCCTTCCACCATGGTCGCCATGGCAAGCAGGGCTACCACCGTCTTGCCCGAGCCGACATCGCCCTGCAGCAACCGCAGCATCCGGATCGGCGCCGCCATGTCGGCCCGGATGTCGGCCAATGCCGTAACCTGGCTCGCCGTGAGCTTGAAGGGCAGGGCGGCCTCGATCCGGGCCGAGATCACCCCCGTTCCAGTGACGGCAAGGCCGGGCAGGGCCTTGTTGTGGGCGCGCACCATGGCGAGGGCGAGCTGCGAAGCCAGGAGCTCGTCGTAAGCGAGCCTCAGTCGGGGCGCCGAGTCCGGCGCAACGACCTGCGGTGTCTCCGGCGAATGCAGAGCGGCCAGGGCCTCGCGGAAGCCTGGCCAGCGCTGAGCCTTGAGCCAGGCAGGATCCTGCCACTCGGCGAGCTCGGCGGTGCGGGCGAGCGCTTCCTGCGCCGCCTTCTGGATCTGGCGCGGATAGAGCCCTTCCGTCAGCGGATAGACCGGCTCGACCAAAGGCAGTGATTTAAGCCCTTCCTCATCGACGATCCGATCGGGATGCACCATCTGGCGCATACCGTCGAACAGCTCGATCTTGCCGCTCAGCCATCGCCGCTCGCCGACGGGCAGGGCATGCTCGATCCAGCTCGTCTGTGCTGCAAAGAAGACGAGGGTCAGGTCCCCCGTATCGTCATGGACATAAACGCGATAGGGGCCTTTGCCGCCGCTGGCCCGGTGGCGTTCCACCACGACTTCGACCATTACCAATTCGCCGATCGGCGCATCCGCCAATTTGGGGCGGCGGCGGCGATCGAGCACATTGGCCGGCAGGTGGAACAGGGCATCGACGACCCGCGCTCCAACCGGCTCCGCGCCTCCGAGGAGGCGGGTGAGCAGCTTCACCAGCTTCGGCCCGATCCCTGGCAGGGATGAGACGGAAGCGAACAGGGGGGTCAGAATCGCCGGACGCATGAAAGCCTCACCGGCTCTTTTGACCGGGCAGGCGGCAAGAGGCAAGTTTCAGAGGAAGGAAACCGGTCGCATTGCCTCGAAAGAGAACAGGTGGCGGCACCGTGCAATCTTGTGTTTTGGTTTGCTTGGGCGCTCTGCATTTTCCCCTCATCCCCCTGCCGGGACCTTCTCCCGCAAGGGGGATGAGGGGGTATTGCGAGGCAAGGCAAGAAAAACAAAGCGGATTGTCGTACTTAGACCCGCATGCGCTCCAGTATTCCTCTGATTACCAGCGCATGGGTGTGTTCGGCATCCCTGGCGGCATAGATCAGGGTGGCGACCTTGTCACCGATCAGGCGGCGGAGCGCGACGACAGCCTCGTTGTTGTGCGCGAGTTCACTTTCGTAGCGGGCCTGAAATTCCTGCCATTTCGCCGGGTCGTGGCCGAACCATTGCCGCAGGGCAGGGCTGGGGGCGACATCCTTGGCCCAGATGTCGATATGCGCCTCCGGCTTGGACAGGCCCCGAGGCCATAGGCGATCGACCAGGATGCGCAGGCCATCAGAGGAAGCGGGTGGATCATAAGCGCGTTTCAATCCGATCGGCATCACGGCCCCCCGTCACCCCGCGGCCCGCGCCCAGGGAATTTGACCGCACGGATGATATTTCGATCTTCCATGGTTTCCACAAGGCCTCTTACTCTCTATACAGCGAGCCAACAGGATCGAGAACATGTCCGGAACGATACGCACTTCTGAGGAACTTGACCCGCGTCGCAGACGGATCGTCTACCGGGCCTGGCATCGCGGTTTTCGCGAGATGGACCTCATCATGGGCAGTTTCTGCGATGCCGTCATCGTCGAGCTGTCCGAGGAAGAAGTCGCCGACTTCGAGTCGCTCATCGATGCCCCCGATCATGAACTCTACGCCTGGATCAGGAACGAAGAGCCGGTACCGGGCGAATTCGATACGCCCGTGTTCCGGCGACTGCGCGATTACCATTTCACCATGAAGCCGATGTTTGCATGAAAGCCGCCGATCGACTCGCCGAAGTCCTGAATCGCCCCGGCGGACAACTCGTTTTCTCCAATTGCGCCGATGGCCAGGATGGCCTCGTGCTCGCCGATTTGGCGCGCAAGCTGGTGGCGCAGGCCCGAGAGCGGCCGGCGGCCCTTCTACACGTCGCGCGCGACGGCACGCGCTCCGCCACACTGGAAGCGGCCCTCCAGTTCTACGCGCCCGATATCGACGTCATCAACTTTCCCGCCTGGGACTGCCAGCCCTATGACAGGGTTTCCCCGAATGCCACCGTCGTGGCGCGGCGCATGACGGCACTGTCGCGGCTGGCGACCACCAGGGGCGGGGACAAGCCCCGTATCGTGCTTACCACCGTCAATGCCGTGCTGCAGCGCGTGCCGTCCCGCGACCTCATCGCCGCCCAATCGCTCTCGGCGGCGCCCGGCAATGCCGTCAACATGGACCGGCTGTCGGCCTGGCTGGAACATAATGGCTATCTGCGCTCCTCCACGGTGCGCGAGACCGGCGAATATGCCGTGCGCGGCGGCATCCTCGATCTCTATCCGCCGGGCCTTGCCATTCCGGTGCGTCTCGACTTCTTCGGCGACACGCTCGAATCCATCCGCAGCTTCGACGTCGAGACCCAGCGCTCTCAGACCCAGTTGCGCATGCTCGACCTCGTGCCGATGAGCGAAGTCCAGCTCACCACCGAGACGATCAAGCGCTTCCGCCAGGCCTATCTCGCCGAATTCGGCGCCCAGACCCGTGGCGACCCGCTTTATGAAGCCATCTCGGAAGGCCGACGCTATGTCGGCCTCGAACACTGGCTGCCGCTGTTCCACAACAAGCTCGACACGCTGTTCGACTACCTGCCCGAAGTTCCCGTCGCGCTCGATGCGCTGGCCGAGGATGCCGCCGGCGAAAGGCTGGCGCAGATCAAGGACTATTACGACGCCCGCCGCGACGTGCTGGGCAAACCCGGCGAGAGCGTGCCCTACAAGCCGCTGCCGCCGGATCGCCTCTACATCGCGCCCGAGGAATGGCGCCGCCGGCTCGACGAGGCGTCCCTGGCACGTCTGACGCCCTTCGCATCGCCTCCTGCGCCCGGTCGCGAAATCGTCGACTGCGGCGGCCGGCAGGGCCATAACTTCGCGGCGGAACGCGCAGCGGAAGACGCCAACGTCTTCGACGCCGTCGTCCGCCACATCCGCACCCTGCAGGCCGATGGCCAGCGGGTCATCGTGGCGGGCTGGACCGACGGCTCGCGCGAAAGGCTCGGTGCCGTGCTCGCCGATCACGGCCTCACCCAGGCCAAGCCGGTTCCCGATTTCGCCCGTGCCCTGGCCTTGCCGAAAAGCGAGATCGCCCTCGGCGTGCTGCCGCTCGAGACGGGCTTCGAGACATCAGACCTCGCCATCATCTCCGAGCAGGACGTTCTCGGAGATCGCCTGGTGCGCCGCACGGCCAAGCGCAAGCGCGCCCAGAACTTCCTGACCGAGATCGGCACGCTCTCGCCCGGCGACATCGTCGTGCATGTCGAGCACGGCATCGGGCGCTTCGTCGGCCTGCAGACGGTAACCGCCGTGGGCGCCCCGCACGACTGCCTCGAAATCCACTATGCGGGCGGCGACAAGCTGTTCCTACCGGTGGAAAATCTGGAGTTGCTGTCGCGCTACGGCTCGGAAGACGCCGAAGCGCAGCTCGACAAGCTCGGCGGCCGTGGTTGGCAGGAACGCAAGGCGCGCATGAAGAAGCGCATCCGCGAAATGGCGGGTGAGCTGATCAAGATCGCTGCGGCACGTGCACTGCGGGAGGCGCCGAAGCTGATCCCCGCCCAGGGCCTCTACGACGAATTCGCCGCGCGCTTCCCCTATAGCGAGACCGAAGACCAGCAATTCGCCATCGACTCGGTGCTCGAGGATCTCGCCTCCGGCCGGCCCATGGATCGCCTGGTCTGCGGCGATGTCGGCTTCGGCAAGACGGAAGTGGCCCTGCGCGCCGCCTTTGCCTGTGCGCTGACGGGCAGGCAGGTCGCCGTGGTGGTGCCCACCACGCTGCTCGCTCGCCAGCACGCCAAGACCTTTGCCGACCGCTTCAAGGGGCTGCCCGTCAAGGTCGCCCAGCTCTCGCGCTTCGTACCGGCCGACGAGGCCCGCAAGACCAGAGCGGGCCTGGCGTCGGGCGATGTCGACATCGTGGTGGGCACCCATGCCCTGCTGGCCAAGACCATCGCCTTCCGCGATCTCGGCCTGCTCATCATCGACGAAGAGCAGCATTTCGGCGTGGGCCACAAGGAGCGCCTCAAGCAGTTGCGCGCCGAGGTGCATGTGCTGACCTTGTCAGCGACACCGATCCCGCGCACCCTGCAGCTCGCCCTCACCGGCGTGCGCGAATTGTCGATCATTGCCACCCCGCCCGTCGATCGCCTGGCTGTGCGCACCTTCGTGACGCCCTTCGATCCGGTGGTGCTGCGCGAGGCGCTGATGCGCGAACGCTATCGCGGCGGCCAGAGTTTCTTCGTCGTGCCGCGCATCGAGGACATTGCCGATGCCAAGGCCTTCCTCGATGAATACGCCCCCGAGGCCAAGGTCGCCATCGGCCATGGCCAGATGGCGGCCGGCCAGCTCGAAGACGTGATGACAGCGTTCTACGAGGGCAAATACGATATCCTGCTCTCGACCACGATCGTCGAATCCGGCCTCGACATTCCCACGGCCAACACGCTGATCGTCTGGCGCGCCGACATGTTCGGCCTCGCCCAACTCTACCAGCTGCGCGGCCGTGTCGGGCGTTCCAAGACCCGGGCCTATGCCCTGTTCACCCTGCCGGCCAACCGCACTATCACCCCTGGGGCCGAGCGCCGGCTCAAGGTGCTGCAGTCCCTGGATACCCTCGGCGCCGGCTTCCAGCTCGCCTCGCACGATCTCGACATCCGCGGCGCCGGCAACCTGCTCGGCGACGAGCAGTCCGGCCATATCAAGGAAGTCGGCTACGAGCTCTACCAGCAGATGCTGGAAGAGGCCGTCGCGGCCCTCAAGGAAGGCGGCGTCGAGACCGAGGTCGAGGAGCAGTGGTCGCCGCAGATCACCATCGGCACGCCGGTGATGATCCCCGAGGATTACGTGCCGGACCTGACATTGCGCCTCAGCCTCTATCGCCGCCTGTCATCGCTGGATACCGATGCCGAGATCGACGCTTTCGGCGCCGAGCTCACCGATCGCTTCGGCGAGCGGCCTGCCGAGGTCGACCAGCTCCTCAAGCTGATGTCGATCAAGGCCCTGTGCCGGCGCGCCAATGTCGAGAAGGTCGATGCCGGGCCGAAGGGCGTCGTGGTCTCCTTTCGCGACAATGCCTTCGCCAATCCGGACGGGCTGGTGCGCTACATCGCCGAGCAGGGCTCCTTCGCCAAGGTCCGCCCCGACATGCGCATCCTGTTCCAGCGCGATTTCGACAAGCCCGACGACCGGCTCAAGGGCACGGCCGTCATTCTCAAGAATCTCGCTCGCATCGCCGAGACGAAGAAAGCCGCCTGATCGGATACAACGATGGCAATTGCCTCCCTCTCTTCCGTCGAAACCCCCTTCGTCCAGGTCGACCTCGACATTGCCGAACGCAATGTCGTACGGCTCCAGGCCTATTGCGACGAACACGGCCTCAAGCTGCGGCCGCATATCAAGACGCATAAGCTGCCGCGCCTGGCTCGCTTCCAGGTCGAGCAAGGGGCGGTCGGCATCACCTGCCAGAAGCTGTCGGAGGCCGACGCCATGACCGATGGCACCGGGCTCGACGATGTCCTGATCACCTATAACCTAGTGGGCGAGGCCAAGCGTGAACGCCTGCGGGCGCTTTCCGAACGCATTCGTCTCAGTGTCGTCGCCGACAGCGCCGCGGTCGTCGACGAATTGGCGGCGGCCATGAAGGGAACGGGGCGCAAGCTGACCGTGCTGGTCGAGTGCGATACCGGCGCCCGGCGCTGCGGCGTTCCCACGCCCGAGGCGGCTGCGGAACTGGCAAACCGCATCGCGGCATCATCCGAACTCGCCTTCGGCGGACTGATGACCTACCCGCCGGTCGGTGGAACCGAAGCGGTGCAGGATTTCATGCAAAGAGCGAAATCCCTGATCGAAGTCTTTGGAATTCCTGTCGAAACGATCACGAGTGGCGGATCGCCGGATATGTGGCGGGCGCATGAAGCGTCCATCGTCACCGAATACCGGCCCGGCACCTATGTCTATAATGACCGTTCCCTCGTCACCCGCGGCGTCTGCGGTTTCGATGACTGCGCCCTCAACGTCGTTGCCACCGTCGTATCGGTACCCGATACACACAGGGCCATCATCGATGCCGGCTCGAAGGTTCTGACCTCAGACCTGCTCGGCCTCACGGGTCATGGCCATGTCCTCGGTCGTCCGGATATCGCCATCGACCAGCTCTCGGAAGAGCACGGCAGGCTGGTCACCGAACAGCCGATCAACCTGTCCGTGGGCGACCGCGTGCGTATCGTGCCCAATCACGCCTGCGTCGTCGCCAATATGCTGGACTTCGTGGTCCTCTGCCGCGGCGAGACCCTTGTCGGTCCCGAGCCTGTCGCAGCGCGCGGGCGGGTTTGGTAGGAAAGGGCGCTCTCTCCAACTCCATCGAGAAGTGGAGTGAGATCGCCCTCCGTTTTTGCCCCGACGTCAGGCCGCGCCCGCAAGCGGCTGGTTGGCCTTCGAAGTATCGACGCTCTGGCTAGGCTCATGGAGCAGCGATGCTTCCTGTGCGCTCATGGGCCTGCCATAGCGTGCGCCCGTAATCTCCAGGAGGCCGCCGCTTCGCTCCGCGGTTCCTGAAGCGGGGTAGGAGGTCGATACCCAGCCCTCCGCCCCGACGGGATAGGAAACCTCCCGCTCGCTGACGTCGAAACCGATCCCCGGCACCTGCTGGCCACGCAGGGCGAGATAGCCGCCTTCCTCAATGCCAGCCTCGACCAGCGGCAGCGCAGCGTCTTCCGGGGACGGGACCAGGGCTTCGAGCCCGAACCCACCATCCTCCAGCGGGCGCATCGGCACGATGCCGATCTCACCGAGCACGGCGAAATGAGGAATGGGGCAGGGAGCATCTGCCGGCACGACGGCTGTATAGGGCGCGCGCGCAAGGCCTGCGACCTTCTCGAGCTTGCGGCTGTCGAACAAGCCGTCGACGAGGCCGGCGCGCAACACCGCATCGGGCAGCAAGGCATGGGTGACGCCATGCATCGTGATCTGGACGGCAAATACCGTCGCATCGAAAGCCTGGTGCAAGACGAGCTGGCATCCCGTGCTGAGCCATGACACCAGGCCGCCGGCAAGCCCGGCAAGTCCTGATGGCGCCATCGGACACAGCAGGCGCGAGGTTCGCGACAGGCCGAGTTCGGCGACCAGGACCGCTGCGGCTGCATGCCATTCGCGGTGATTGCGGGCGACGGCGAAATCCCCCTCCGGACCTCGATCGATCGTCATGATCGCCAGGCTTTCCTCGGGACGTTCGCGCCGCGACAGGCGGGTGATCACGCCGCTACGCGGGTAGCCGATGCAATCCTCGAACGAGACCGTTCCCCCGGGCAGATCCGCGCCGAAGGCCCCGATGAAGCGAATATCGGCAATGGACTCGTCGACGAGGTGACGAAGGGAGCGCAGGGGCTGGACATCGCCCATGCGCCGCGCCGCCAGGATTGCCTTGGCATTCAGGCGCTCCGCGACGCCAACGATCTCGGCCGGCGAGAAGTCGATCGGAACGATCACCGCCACCAAACCGGCCCGGATGCAGCCGAGCAGCGCGATCAACGTATCCGTGACGTTGAGCCCCTGCACGCAGACCAGCGCTTCGCTCGGCAATCCCATTTCGAAAAAGCGGCCGGCAACCGCGGAAACCGCAGCATCGACCTGGTTCCAGGTCAACCGGCGAGGCGCGCCGTCGGCCCAGAGCGGGCGATCCGGGGCATCGACCAGGGCCAGCGTATCGCCGCCGCGCTGGGCGCTGAGGCGCAGCAACTGGTCGAGGGTCGGGGGAGCGGGGGCAATCCTGGGCGTGATGTCTGACGTCATGGGGCCTCAGGTATTCACGGGGCACGAATCAGATCCAGGTGAGTCTAACGCTGGATGACGGCAAAGCCATAGCCGGTTTGTCGGTCGGGGTCGTCCCACCCGCGGGCACCATCCACACCTTGAGCAGCTGCCGTCCTACATGCCCATGCCGGCAAGAGGTCTTGCACATCAAAGCATTTGGCCTGCCCGGCCGGGCGATCCATAATCGCGGACATGATTCCCGGTCAGAAATTCCTCACGCTCCTGCGCGACATCGCCGCCGACAAGCGCCTCGCTTTCATGCTGTTGCTCGGCTTCAGTTCGGGCTTGCCCTTCCTGCTGGTGTTCTCGACGCAATCAGCGAGGCTGCGCGAGGTTGGGATCACACGCACCGACATCGGCCTGATGTTCTATGCGACGCTGTTCTACAGCATCAAATTCCTCTGGGCGCCGCTGCTGGAGCGTTTCGACCCGCCGGTGCTGGGACGGATGATGGGGCGATGGCGCGGTTGGCTGCTGATCACGCAGATGGGCGTCATCCTGGGCCTGTTCGGCCTCGCCGGTAGCAATCCTGCAAGCTCGCTGGGAATGACGATATTCTGGACCACGGTCACGGCATTCTTCGCCGCCAGCCAGGACGTGGTGATCGACGGCTGGCGCATCAATGTCATCCCCCGCGATCGTCAGGGCATCATGCTGGCGGTCTCCCAGCTCGGCTATCGCGTCGGCATCTTGTGCGCCGGGGCGGGCGCCCTTTATCTGGCCGAGTATTTCGACTGGCAGGCGGCCTATGGCGCGATGGCTGCATTGATGCTCGTCGGCATCCTGGCCGCCTTGCTCGCGCCGGACCCACCACCTGCTGCTGAAAAGGAAACACTCGAGGGCAAGCTCGTCTCCGTATTCGACGATGGCAAGCCTGCCAGTCCGCAAAGAGCATCCAATTGGCCCGATTGGCTGATCGCCTACAAGGAAGCGTTGAGCGATCTCTTCCTGCGCCGAGGCTGGATCCTCCTGCCGATCATGCTGCTCATCGCACTCTATCGCCTGCCGGACTTCCTGGCTGGCGTGATGTCCAATCCCCTCTATATCGATCTTGGCTTCTCCAAGGCCGAGATCGCCAATATTTCGAAGATTTACGGTTTCGCCATCGGCCTGACGGCTCCGTTCGTCGGCGGTTTTTGCATCTGGCGCTTCGGCCTGATGCCGTCGCTGCTCTTCGGCGGCATCGCTGCGGCCACTTCACATTTGAGCATGGCCCTGTTGGCGGCCAAGGGAGCGGATTCGACCTATCTGGCCTTGGCGGTGAGCGTCGAAAGCTTCGCAGGTGGCTTCGCTGGCACCGCCTTGATGGCCTACATGTCCTCTCTGACATCTCCGGCCTTTGCCGCCAGCCAGTACGCCCTGCTGAGTTCGCTCTATGCGCTGCCAGGTAAGTTGCTGGCCGGCATGTCGGGCAAGATGGTCGATCTTTTCGGCTACCCTGTCTTTTTCTCGGCAACCTCGACCATCGGCCTGCCGGTCGCGATCCTTTGTCTGATCGTCTGGCGCTCGGCCGACAAGGAAGCCCCTGCGCGGCCGGAGGAAGAGCGGGAAGAGGCTTCTCTGGCGGGGGAAGGTGGGCGCCGCTGAGGTCCAGGGCAAGCGAATCGCCTTCCGATGAAGGCGGGACGGTTTGCTCTCCCGCAATTTTCGCAACTCGAATGCCGGATATGGCAGGCTGGTCACGTTTTCTTCAATTTGTCATGCACAAGCTGCGACACCGACGCCATAGGTCGTTTTCGAGGCTGGAAACCCGTGCCCGCTTCGTTTAAGGACCTTTCCCGAAATCGTCATCTTGGCGCCTTCGTCGGCGATGAGAGACATTCAGCCCCATCGGTGCGTTGCCAACCCGCGCTTGCCCAGCGCGTTGCGGCGGCGGACTTAGGATCCAAGGATTTTGCATGATGTCGTTCCGCCTCCTTGCGACTGCAGCTCTTGCGGCGCTCAGCCTTGCGGTGACACCCGCATTGGCACAGGATACGCCCGCCAAGCCGGCCGCACCCGCCGCGAAGCCGAAGGCACCTGCAGCCAAGCCGGCGCAGAAGCCTGCAGCGGCCGCTCCCGCGGCAGCAGCAGCCCCCGCTGAGCCGGTTCCCGGCCTGGAAGGCGCAACCACTCCCGCCATCTCCAGCTCCCAGCCCGATTGGGTGAAGCTGTGCCAGACCGATCAGGCCAAGAAGGAAATCTGCCTGACCCGTCGCGACCTGCGGTCCGATACGGGGCAGACGATGATGACGGCCATCCTGATGCAGAACGTCACCGACAAGAAGCAGATCCTGCGGCTCGTCCTGCCGGTCGGCGCCCTGATCCAGCCTGGTGTCGGCCTCTATCTCGACAATGCCGCCTTCTCCACCGGCAAATATGCCGTCTGCTCTCCCGAAGGCTGCCTGGTCGAACTTCCGATCGATGAGGCACAGCTCAAGGCTCTCCGCGCCTCCAAGACCCTGGCGATCGCCTTCAAGACCCCCAACCAGGGCGTCCAACTGCCCCTGGGCACCGAGGGCTTCGCCAAGGCACTCGACAACAAGCCCCTCGATCCCCAGTCGATCGTCGACGAGCAGAAGAAGCTGCAGCAGCAGTTGCAGGACGCCGCCGAGAAGGCGCGCCAGCAGCTCAACGCCAATCCGGCGCCTGCTCAATAAGACCGCCCAGGAACAGGAATCCAGATTATGCGAAACTCTCTGATCGCTGGCGCCGCGGCAGCCTTGATCCTGTCGGCCGGTACGGCGCTGGCCCAGCAACAGCCCCAGCCTGCTGGCCAGCAGCCCGAACTGCCCAAATTCGACCAGCCGGACTGGACCAAGATCTGCGCCAAGACCCCCGACGGCAAGGACACCTGCCAGACCGTGCGCGACCTTCTGGCGCCGACGGCCGCTTGGATGATGACCGCACAGGTCGGTCAGGAGAAGGGCGGCAAACCCAAGCTCACCGTGATCATTCCGGCTGGTGTGGTGCTGCCGCTGGGAGCCCGCGTCCTCGTCGATGACCAGACCATCGACACGGCCAAGTATCGCATCTGCACGGGGCCGAGCTGCATCGCCGACATGCCCTTGACCGATGCCAATCTGGCAAACCTCAAGAAAGGCAAGAAGCTGAAGGTGCAGGCGATCACCTTCCAGGGGCAGCCCATTTCTCTGGAGATCGGCCTGGACGGCCTCGGCAAGGCTCTCGATGCCCAGGGCATCGACCAGGCTGGCTATGCTGCCAAGCAGAAGGCTTATGGCGAGAAGCTGCAGGCGATTTTCCAGCCCCTGATCGATGCCCAGCGCAAGCAGCAGCAACAGCAGGGCGGTGCCGCTCCTGCGACACCGGCTGCGCCGGCAGCTCCCGCGGCGCCGGCAGCCCCCGCGCAATGAAATGACAGAGGCCGGCCTTCGGGCCGGCCTTTTCATATCGGAAGGTGGCTGCCTCGCACCGATCGCAGAAGTCGCCGAAACGCTCAACGGGCCACGTTGTCAGTGCCGCGTCCCGGGCTTCAGCCGATAGCCGCCATCGTCATCGCGATCGAAGAGTTCCTCGATCTGCGTATTCCGGACCGGCCTGCCACTGTCGTCGATCACCAGATTCTGCTCGGAGACATAGGCGACATATTCGGTCTCCTCATTCTCCGCGAACAGATGATAGAAGGGCTGATCCTTCGAAGGGCGCACATCTTCCGGAATGGACTGCCACCATTCTTCCGTATTGGCAAACTCCGGATCGACATCGAAGATGACGCCGCGGAATGGATAGATGCGGTGGCGCACCACTTGACCGATAAAGAACTTTGCTTCCCGCGCTTTATTCATACGCCGTTCAATCGTCATCTGTGCTCGGCAAGTCTGCAATAGTGATGCCTGCAAGCCGGGCGATACCGAGTCCGCCACAACTGCGCGGACCTGCTATCCCGTTATCAGGATAGCAGTATTCTCGTCAAAGTCGTCCAATATTTCATTAAGAGAGGGACGACATGGCCGGCCATCATCCCCAGCGTCGGTGTGCCCACATCCATTGTTCGGGGTGTTCGCGGATCCACCGCTCGAACAGGACATGAATTCTGCGCGTCGCTTCGGCGATGTCGGCATCGCGGTCGGCGGTATGCGGCACCTCGATCCTCTCCGTCTCGATATAGAAATGCACGCCGCGGGTGCGTACGCAACGCGCAGCAAGCAATACGGCATCGTTGCTGCGTGCCAGCAAGGCCGGAAATGGCGTGGTCGGGGCCGGACGGCCGAAGAATGGGACCACGACGCCCCGGCGGTCGCGCAGATCCGCCAGCAATGCGACCGAACCGCCTTCGCGTACGATGCGCATCAGCTTGCGCGCAATGTCGTTGCCCTTGGCGAACAGGCCGCGCGCATAGCGGTCCCGCCGGGCCAGCATGATATAGTCGTCGACCTTGGGGTTTTTCATGCGTTGATAGACACCGGCGGCCTTGATACCGCGGACCAGGGTTGGATAGATCACCAATTCCCAATTGCCGGTATGCATCGAGACAAAGACGCTGCCCTTGCCGGAAATCTTCAGCGTATCCAATTGCGTGCCGGTGCGGTCGTCGATGCGGCCGGCGCGCATGATGCGCTCGCTGATCAGCGCTTCTGCAAAAGTCCGGCCGAGTTGCATCCACATGGCCCGTGCGATGGTTTCGATCTCGGCACGCGATTTTTCGGGGTAGGCCGCGGCAAGATGACGAAGGGCACGTTCATGGCGGCGCAGATGCGGCGCGACGAGGCGCCAAATCGCCCCCATCACCCATGAGCTGAAGTCGATGGGCAATATATGCAACAAGCCGGCAAGGGCACGCAGTGCGCTATATTCGAAGGCGTATTTGATCCGCCGCGTGCGGCGTCTTCCCCCCTTTTCGTCTGCGCCGCCTGCCACGATGCCTTCCGCTGTTTCCACGACGTGCTCGTCCCGCTGGCCATTGAAACCAGAAGCGGGAAGAATTCAATGCTCGGCTGCGCGAGCGAGCCCCTGCCGCATCATCACCCGCCTCAGGGGACCGACCCGCTCAAGGGCGTAGAGCCCCAGACCACGCAGGCCCTGCAGAGGGAAATGCCCTGAGAGCAAGGACCGGTTCAGGAGATCGACCGCCGAGTGGCGCGTCCCGATGTCGAGCCGCCTTGCCTTGGCATAGGCCTCGGTCACGCCGGCATCGCCGGGATCGCGGGCGACCTCCAAGGCCTTGGCCAGGGCCGCGATATCGCGCAGTGTCAGATTGAAGCCTTGCGCCCCGATCGGCGGCAGCACATGGGCGGCCTCGCCGATCAGCGCGACCCGCTCGGCCGCCTGGGTCACCGCCACCACAGCACTCATCGGCCAGAAGGAGCGCCGGCCGTCGACCTCGACATGGCCGAGCAGGGCATGGCTCTGGATTTCGATGGCCCGGGAGAGGGCCGCATCATCCATTGCCCGCAACTCATCCGCCTTTTCAGGGGAGACCACCCAGACGAGGCTGGCCCGCTGCCCCGGCAGGGGCACCAGTGTGAACGGACCGGACTCGGTGTGGAACTCCGTGGAGACATCGCGATGCGGGCGGCCAATCTTCAGATTGAGGGCCAGTGCCATCTGCGGATAGTCATGGCTCCGCGTCTCGATCCCGGCCGCCTGCCTGACGAGGGAGGCGCGCCCGTCGGCGGCAATGGCGAGATCGGTGGTCAGATCAGGCTGTCCATCCAGCTTGAGAACGAGGCCGCTCGAGCCGCGTTCGGCGGCAAGCACCCGCACCGGCAGATGTTCGACACCGGCCTCCTGCAGGCGGGCCTGAAGGATCTGGGTCAGAGAGCCATTGGGGATATTCCAGCCAAAGGCCTCCAAGCCGATCTCCTCCGCCTTGAAGGCGATAGGGCGTGCACGCAGGAGCCGTTGTGTCGCATCGACGATGGACATCACCCGCAGCGGCGCTGCCTCCGGATGGCCCGCAATCGGAATGCCCGCCTTCGCCAGAGCCTGGATGCTGCCGTCGAGCAGAGCGGTGGTACGGGTGTCGCCCACATTGCCGGGCGGGCCCACCAGGGTGGTCCTGAAGCCTTTTGCAGCAAGGACCGCGGCACAGGCCAAGCCTGCGAGCCCAGCGCCCACGATGACGATCGAACGATGATTTGATTCACGATTGGCTGGCATGATGTTCAATGGAATTAACGCTCTCTGAAGCGGACGTCACCTGTTTTCGGATGCTGCGGACCAGGCGCAATTGCGCCGGAGCGCGCGAATTTGGTACTATCGGGCAGAACGGACATCGGCGATGAAAAGCGTTGTCATCGGGCTATTTCTGGCGGCCGTCGTGCTGGTGCCACCGTTGCGTGCGGAGCCGTTCACCACCACCGCGCCGATTGCCCTGGTGATCGAAACAGGTTCGGGCACGGTCCTGCTCGACAAGAACGCCGACAAGCCGGTCGAGCCAGCCGCCATGGCCAAGATCATGACCATCGCCGTCGTCGCCGAAGCCCTGCGCAAGGGCCAGGCTTCGAGAGAGACCGAGTATCCGATTTCGGAGGACATCTGGCGCAAGGGTGGGGCCCCCTCGGGCAGCGCCACCATGTTCGCCGCCGTGAGGAGCCGGGTGCGTGTCGATGATCTCCTGCGCGGGGTGATGGTCCAGGCCGCCAATGATGCCTGCCTCGCGCTGTCGGCGGGACTCACGGGCCAGCTCGAGGGCCTGGTGCCGCGGATGAACACGCTGGCCGCCGAAATCGGTTTGCAGCACACGCAGTTCCGCAATGTCACCGGTTTTGCCGATCCGGCCCAATTGACCACGGCGCGGGACCTCGCCCGGCTGCTCGGCTGGCTCCGCCGGAACGAGCCGGACATCTATGCCATCTACCAGGAGCGGGATTTCACCTGGAACAAGATCCGGCAGACCAACCGCAATCCCCTGCTCACCCAGGGCCTGGGGGTCGATGGCGGCGTCACCGGAGCATCCGACACGGCGGGCTATGGCGTGGTCGTTTCGGCCCTTCACGGCGACCAGCACTTCATCATGGTGCTGCACGGCCTGCAATCGAATGCCGAACGGGCGACGGAAGCCAAACGGGTCCTTGAATGGGCCGAAAATTCATTCCGCCCGCGTCTCGTCTTCGCCAAGGGGGAGATCGTCGGCGAGGCTTCCGTCTATGGCGGCACGGCCAATTCCGTGCCCGTCGTGGCCGATCGCGACGTCTCCATGCTGGTGGACAGCAGCGGCACGGAAAAACTCAGCGCCAAATTGCTTTATGATGGGCCCCTGGAGGCTCCGGTACAGAAAAACAGCGCCGTCGGCCGGCTCCAGATCCTGCGCGAGGGACAGGTGTCTCTTGAAATTCGCCTGTATGCAGCCGCCGATGTGCCAGTCGGCAGTCTTCCCCAACGCGCATTCGGTGCTATCTACGAGCTTGGCATCGGATTGATACAGGGTGGGCACGACAAGCGATGAAGGGCCGGTTCATAACGTTCGAAGGCGGCGAGGGTGTGGGTAAGTCTACCCAGATCCGCCGGCTGGCGGCATCCTTGAACGCGCTCGGCGTCGAGACCCTGCTGACCCGCGAGCCCGGCGGCTCGCCGCATGCCGAGGAATTGCGTGAAGTGCTGCTTTCCGGCGGCGCCAAGCATTTCGGCCCCTTTGCCGAAACGATTCTGTTCTATGCGGCGCGCGACGATCATCTCAACGCGACGATCAGGCCGGCCTTGGCAAGGGGGACGTGGGTGCTATGCGATCGCTTCATGGATTCGACTCGCGCCTATCAGGGCGTGCTGGGCGAGGTCGAGCCAGCATTGATCCGCTCGATCGAACGCGTGGTGGTTGGTTCCACCGTGCCCGACCTCACGCTCATTCTCGACATGCCGGCCCGTGATGGGCTCGCCAGGGTCCGCTCCCGCGGCGCGGCCATCGATCGCTTCGAGGGAGAGAGCCTGATTTTCCATGAAAAGCTGCGCGAGGCCTTCCTGGCCATCGCCGAATTCGAGCCTCGCCGCTGCGCCGTCGTCGATGCCTCCGCCTCGCAGGACGAGGTTGCCGCGGCGATTCTCGGCGTCGTGCGAAGAAGGCTCGACCTCGATGCGGCCCGGGTGCCGGCATGAGCGAACGCCTCGAAAGCGACATGCTGGCCGACAGCCCGCATCCGCGCGAAACCATGCAATTGATCGGCCAGGACCGGGCAGAGCAGGCTTTGCTGAGCGCCTATCGTTCAGGCCGCATCCATCACGCCTGGCTGTTGGGTGGCCCCGAGGGCGTCGGCAAGGCAACGCTGGCCTATCGCATGGCCAAATTCGTGCTGACCCATCCCGATCCTCACCAACTCGGCGAGGCGACCAGCCTCTCGGTCGCCGCCGGCGCCACGGCTGCTCGCCAGATCGTGTCGCAATCCCATGTCGATCTTGCGGTGCTGCGTCGCCTTCCCAACGACAAGACCAAGGGGTTCTATTCCAACATTCGTGTCGACGACGTCCGCAGCGTGGTGCGTTTCCTCGGCTCGACCGCCGGGGCAGGGGGGTGGCGCATCGCCATCATCGACTCTGCCGAAGACCTGGCACGTGAGGGCGCCAACGCCCTGCTCAAAGTCCTGGAAGAGCCGCCGCCGCGGGTGCTTTTCCTGATAATATCGCATCAGCCGGCCCGCCTCCTGCCGACCATCCGCTCGCGCTGCCGGCTGCTCACGCTCGATCCCCTCGGCGACGCCGATGTCCTCAAGGCAGCGGCACAGGCGCGTCCAGACCTGCCCGAAGAGACGCTGGCTGCAGGAGCTGCCCTGGCGCAGGGCAGCGTCAGGCGCGCCTTGGCCCTGGCGGACGGGGAGGGGGTATCCCTGCACCGCTCCCTCACGGACCTGCTGGCCAAGCTGCCGCGGATCGACGTGGCTGCAGCCCATGCTCTCGCCGACCGCTGCGCCAACAAGGCAGGCGACGAGAATTTCGCGCTCCTGCTCGACTTCCTCGACGAATGGCTGCATCAGCGCCTGCTGGCGGCACGTGGCGAACCCGTGGCCCGCCTTGCGCGCTGGGCTGAGGTATGGGAGAAGGCCCGCCATGCTGCGCGTGATGTCGAGGCCTATAATCTCGACCGCAAACCTTTCGTGCTCGCGACCCTCGGCTTGCTCGCCGAAGCTTCCGCAGCCTGAAGGGTTTTGCGTTTAGACGAAATTGCGTCGACTCGCGAAACGCCCCAGGCATTTTCCGGCGAAAAGTCTCTCAACTTTCTCCGAAAATGCTCTACATCAGGAATCCCTGATGCGCGGCCTGACTGGCGGTGTCGCGCATCGTTGTCAGGAAAAGCGTCATCGATGGCCGAGAAAGACACCTATTACATCACCACGGCGATCTCCTATCCCAATGGCAAACCCCATATCGGGCATGCCTATGAGCTGATCGCGACCGATGCCATCGCCCGCTTCAAGCGGCTCGACGGGAATGATGTGTTCTTCCTCACAGGCACCGACGAGCACGGCCAGAAGATGCTGCAGACGGCGGCCAAGCAGGGCACCACGGCCCAGGCCCTGGCCGATCAGAACTCGGAATATTTCCGCGAGATGGCCCGGGTGCTCAATGCGTCGAACGACGATTTCATCCGCACCAGCGAAGAGCGCCATCATCGCGCCTGCCAGGAAATCTGGCGCCGGATGGAGGCGGCCGGCGACATCTATCTGTCGAAATATTCGGGCTGGTATTCGGTGCGCGACGAAGCCTTCTTCGACGAGAAGGACCTGGCTCTCAATTCCGATGGCTCCCGTTCGGTGATCGAGACCGGTGCCAAGGTGGAATGGGTGGAGGAGGAAAGCTATTTCTTTCGCCTTTCCGCCTATCAGGATCGCCTGCTGAAGCACTATGAGAGCCATCCTGGCTTCATCGGCCCGGAGGAACGCCGCAACGAGATCCTGAGTTTCGTGCGCTCGGGCCTGCGTGACCTTTCCATCAGCCGCACCACCTTCGATTGGGGCGTGCCGGTTCCCGGCAACCCCAAGCACGTGATGTATGTCTGGGTCGATGCCCTCACCAATTACCTGACGGCGACAGGCTTTCCGGATACCGATACCGAACGCTCCAAATTCTGGCCGGCCAGCGTGCATATCATCGGCAAGGACATCGTGCGCTTCCACACGGTCTATTGGCCTGCTTTCCTGATGTCGGCCGGTATCGAGTTGCCGCATCGCGTCTTCGGCCATGGCTTCCTGTTCAACCGCGGCGAGAAGATGTCGAAATCGGTCGGCAACGTGATCGATCCCTTCACCCTTGCCGAGCATTACGGCGTCGACCAGTTGCGCTATTTCTTCCTGCGCGAGGTTCCCTTCGGCCAGGACGGCAATTATTCGCATGAAGCGATCGTCAACCGCATCAATGCCGACCTCGCCAATGATTTCGGCAATCTGGCCAATCGCTGTCTGAAGATGATCGCGGCCAATTGCGGTGGCAAGGTACCCAGCCCCGGCGATCTCCTGCCGTCCGACGAACAATTGCTGAAGGCGGCGGACAACCTGATCTGGCAGGCTCGGGACGCCATCTTCAATTTCGCCCTGCACACCATCCTGGCCGATCTGTGGAGCGTCGTGGGCGAAGCCAACCGCTATTTTGCGGCCGAAGAGCCCTGGAAGCTGAAGACCAGCAACCCGGCGCGCATGGAGACGGTGCTTTACGTCACGGCCGAGGTGGTCCGCCAGGTTGCCATCCTGGCCCAGCCGGTGATCCCGGCAGGGGCAGCGCGACTGCTCGACCAGTTGGCTGTGCCGGAAGACGCGCGCGACTTCGACCATCTCGGCATTGACGGCCGCCTATCACCGGACGCCGAACTGCCGGCACCGACAGCCGTGTTCCCCCGCTATGTCGAGGCGGTCGACGGGGCAGGCAAGGCCTGAGACGGACAAGCTGAACCATGCTGATCGATAGCCACTGCCATCTCGATTTTCCCGACCTGCAAGCCGAGATCGACGACGTCGTCGCACGTGCCCGCCAGGCCGGGATCGGGCGCATGATCACCATCTCGACCCGTATCCGCCAGTTCGAGAAGATCAGGGCGCTGATCGAGCGCTATGACGACGTCTTCGGCTCGATCGGCACGCATTGCCTGCACGCCCATGAGGAGGACGACATCCCGCTCGACACCATCCTGGAACTCGCCGCCCATCCCAAGGTGGTGGCGATCGGCGAGGCCGGGCTGGACTATCACTATGACTACGCACCGCGCGACGTGCAGGCGCGCGGGTTTCGCAAGCATATCGCCGCGGCACGGCTCACGGGACTGCCGCTGGTGATCCATGCCCGCCAGGCCGACAAGGACATCGGCGACATTCTCGAGGAAGAAATGGAGAAGGGGGCCTTCAGCGCCGTCCTCCATTGCTATTCGTCCGGCCCCGAACTGGCCCGGCGGGGGCTCGCGCTCGGTTTCTACGTCTCCTTCTCCGGCATCCTCACCTTCAAGTCGGCCGAGGAGATCCGGGATATCGCCCGCTTCGTCCCACATGACCGGCTGCTGGTTGAAACGGATGCGCCCTATCTCGCGCCCATGCCATTCCGCGGCAAGCGCAACGAGCCAGCCTTTGTGGCCAATACCGCGCGGATCCTGGCTGAGACCATCGGCTTGAACGAAAGCGAGGTGGCGAGGCAAACCAGCGAGAACGCCTTCCGCCTCTTCACCAAGATGCCGCGTCCCGACGGTATCAAGGCAGCAGCCTGACGCCATGAAGTTGACTGCGACATTGCTGGGCTGCGGTTCCTCCGGCGGCATCCCCCGGGTCGGATTTGGCTGGGGCAGTTGCGATCCCCACGAGCCACGCAACCGGCGCCGGCGCTGCGCCCTCCTGCTCGAACGGGACGGAGCGGAAGGCGGCCGTACCACGGTGCTGATCGATACCGGCGCCGACATGCGCCAGCAATTGCTGGACGCCGAGGTCAAGGCGGTCGACGGCGTGCTCTACACTCATGATCACGCCGATCATACCCATGGTATCGACGATCTGCGCGTGCTGGCGCTTTATCAGCGCAGCCTTGTCGACGTCTACGCCGACCGACGCACCGCTGCCCTGCTGCGAAATCGTTTCGACTATTGCTTCGAGACGCCACCGGGCTCGTCCTATCCTCCCATCCTGACGCTCAACACGATCACGGTCGGGCAGGCGGTCAGTGTCGACGGTGCCGGCGGCTCGATCACGGCTCTGCCGTTCGAGCAGGACCACGGCGACATCCAATCCCTCGGATTCAGGATTGGGGACTTTGCATATTCCAGCGATATCAATGGATTGTCTGGAGAAAGCGAAGCATTGCTTCAGGGCCTCGACATCTGGATCGTCGACGCGCTTCGCCCCACGCCGCATCCCAGCCATTGGTCACTGCCGGAGACACTGGCCTGGATCGAGAAATTGAAACCGCGCCGCGCCATCCTGACCAACATGCACACGGACATGGATTATCAGACCTTGCGACGCAGCCTGCCGGCGGGCGTGGAACCGGGCTATGACGGCATGCGCATCGAACTGGCACCACCGGGAGCAGGCCGCGCCTAGACGGCAGCGCTCCACCGCTCTCACTCCTTGGTTCGACACGTTTTTTCGATCCGTGGCGTGATCGCCAGATCGCAAAACGTTTCGGAACAAATTGACCGCAAGCGTCGAAATATGACGTTAATGTTCATGCTGTTTCAATTGCTTATGTGATAGATTCCTCTCTCTTGTCATGAAAAGGATTCGTCCTAAGGAATTGTTCGGTTGGCTGGTCAGCACGTTTTTCTCAATCTTCTCGCAGGTGTCGCACTCCTGATCTGGTCCACCCGCCTGGTCAAGACGGGGATCATGCGGGCCTTCGGCGAACGATTGCGCGGCGTGATTTCGCGGGCCACTTCCAATCGGTTTTCCGCCTGCCTGGCGGGGGCAGGGGTGGCGGCAGCCCTGCAGAGTTCGACCGGCTCGACCCTTCTGGTGATGTCCTTCGTCGAGCGGGGCTTCCTCACACTCGCCATGGCCTTGGCCGTCTTGCTCGGCAGCAATGTCGGCACCACGCTCGTGGTTCAGGCATTGTCCTTCGATCTGTCGGCCCTGATGCCCATCCTGATCATCGCGGGCGTGGCTTCGTTCATGCTCGGGCGCTCATCCGTCTCGCAGAATGTCGGCCGCGCCATGATCGGCCTCGGACTGATGATCCTGTCGCTGCACCTGGTCGTCGGGATCGCCGATCCGATCCGCCAGAGCGAGATCATGACGTTGATCTTCGAACGCCTCAATGGCCAGCCCTGGGCTGCGCTGCTGATCGGGGCTGGACTTGCTTGGCTGGTGCATTCGAGCGTGGCGATCCTGCTGCTGGTGATGTCGCTCTCGGGGGCAGGGGTGGTGGGCATTCCACTCGGCCTTGCCCTGGTGCTGGGGGCCAATATCGGCTCGGGACTGGCTCCTCTCGGTCTGTCTCTGGCTGCCCCGATCGAAGTCCGACGCGCTTTGCTCGGCAATCTCGGCACCCGCCTGGTCGGGGCCGTGGTGCTCTTGCCCCTGATCGGCCTCATTCAGCCCTGGCTGGCGCAATTGGAAGCCTCCGGGGCCCGCCAGATCGCCAATTTCCATGTCGGCTTCAACTTAGCTCTTCTGATCGTCTTCCTGCCTTTCATCGACCAGACCGCCCGCCTGCTCGAAAGGCTGGTGAGGGCGCCGAAGGCGCCGATTGGCGAGCGCCCCTCGCCTGTACTCGACGAAGGGGATTTCGACAGCCCCTCGGTCGCTCTGGTGGCTGCCTCGCGCGAGGTGATCCGGCTGGCCGAACTGGTTGAGATCATGCTGCGGGAATCGATCATAACCTTCGAGGAACAGGACGATTCCAGGCGCAAGCAAATCAGCCAGCTCGACTATCAAGTCGACCGGTTGCAGGAGAACATCAAACTCTATCTGACCCGGCTGACCCGCACGCCGCTCGACAAGGACATGAGCCGGAAGGCGTTCGAGCTCATCCTGTTCACCACCAATCTCGAACATGTCGGCGACATCCTCGATAAGACCCTGCTTGAACTGGCCGCCAAGAAGCAGCGGCTCAATCTGAGCTTCTCAAGCGAGGGCTGGGCTGAAATCAAGGCCATGCATCGCGAAGTGGTGGCGCAGATGCGCCTCGCCATCACGGTGTTCATGACCCAGGATCCCGTCATGGCCCGCCAATTGGTGGTGGCCAAGGATCATATCCGCAATTTCGAACGCTCGGCGGCGGAGAGCCACCTCAATCGCCTGCGGGCCGGTACGCTGGCCTCGATCGAGACCAGTTCGCTGCATATGGACGTCATCCGCGACCTCAAGCGCATCGTCGCTCATCTGACGGCCGTGGCCTATCCGATCCTCGAGGCAGCGGGAGAACTTTCGACCTCACGCCTCAAGGATGCTGGATAATCATCTGATATCAATTAGATAAATAGAATTTTTCAGACGATTGATCGGCTGCAGTGGATCGGAATCATCCTGCCGCCGTGAGACTTCGCACCACATCAAGGAGCACGTTCGCACCGGCAAGAAGATCGGCATCCGGCGTGAACTCCTTGGGATTATGACTGATTCCGGCAATGCTGGGCACGAAGATCATGGCCGAGGGCGCGATCCGCGCCATCATCTGGGCATCATGGCCCGCACCGGAGGTCATCCGGCGGCAGGGTAGGCCCCGGCGGCCGGCCGCCTGTTCGATCCGATCCACCACCCCCCTGTCGAAGACAACCGGCTCGAACCGGGCGAGGCGCTCGACGGATACCGCGACGCCCTCCGACCGGGCGAGCTCATCAAGGAAAGAGGCGAGGGCGCTTTCCGCCTCGCGAAGGCGCATCTCATCGGGATCGCGCAGGTCCACCGTAAGGCTCGCCCGTGCCGGGATGACGTTGATGGCATTCGGCTCGAACCGAAGACTGCCGACGGTCGCCACCGACGGCGTGTCGGCGGCAACGGCCTGCTCGCGCAGAAAGGTAATCACGCGCGCCGCGGCATGGCCGGCATCATGGCGCAGCGACATCGGGGTGGTGCCGGCGTGATTGGCGACGCCCTCGATGGTGACGCGTTGCCAGGAGATGCCTTGCAGCGTCTCGACAGCACCAATGGCCAGACCTTCGCGTTCGAGTACCGGGCCTTGCTCGATATGAAGCTCCAGATAGGCATGTGGCTTGAGGAAACCGGGCTCCCGTTCGCCCGCATAGCCGATCCGCCGCAGTTCCTCGCCAAGCCTGGTGCCATCGATGCCGATGGAGGCCAGCGCCTCCTCGACCGACAATCCGCCGGCATGGACCAGGGAACCCATCATGTCCGGCGCATAGCGTACGCCTTCCTCATTGGTGAAGGCGGCTATGGCGATCGGGCGGCTTGGGCGCCAGCCGGAGGATTTCAGCGTCTCGATCACTTCGAGGCCCGACAGAACACCATAGCAACCGTCATAGATTCCGGCGTCGATGACGGTGTCGATATGCGAGCCGAGGAGGACCGGGGCATCGTCCCTTACGCTCTCCGGACGCCAGATACCGAAGATATTGCCGATCCTGTCGATCGCGACCTCGAGGCCTGCATCCTCGAGCCATCGAACCAGGCTGTCGCGCCCCGCTCTGTCGGCGTCGGATGCGGCCAATCGGGTCAGCCGGCCGTCGTCCCCACGCCCGATCGCCCCGAGACTGCTCAGCCGCCCCAGCAAGCGCTCGGCCTGGATGGATACCTCGCTCATGCCTGAATCTCCCCATTTGCCACCCGCACATCCGCCGGGTCGAGGCCGACAAGATCCCGGTATCGTGCGGGATCGGTGGCGCCTTCGCTGTTGATCACCAGGACGCGGGCATTGGCATCCAGGCCGAGTGCCTGGCGCATGGCATCGCCCCGAGCCGCCCGGAGCAAGCCGGCCAGGCCGGCCGCGCCGCTCTCGCCCGCGACGATAGCTGGATCGCCCGGCAAGGGACGCGCCAGGGCCTTCATCGCCGCGATCGCTTCCTCGTCCTCCACCGTCATGAAACCGTCCGCCACGCGCATCAGGATCCGCCATGCGACTTGGGACGGCTCGTAGCATTCCAGCATCGCCATCACCGTGGGAGCACCATGGTCGACCTTCACGGGCTGGCCGGCCTGCGCGCTGGCGAAGATACAGGCCGAGAGCGCCGGCTCGACCACCACCAGCTTCGGCCGCTGCGCTTCGAGGACGAGTGCAGCATGGCCGCCAAGCGCTGCCGCAATGCCGCCGACACCGGCCTGGACGAACAAATGGGTCGGCGGTTCGCGCATCTGCTGCAAGGCTTCTCGCAGAATGGTGGTGTAGCCCTGCATCACCAGGCTCGGGATCCGCTCATAGCCTGCCCAGGACGTGTCGGAGACGACAGTCCAGCCCCTGGCTTGGCTGACACGCGCGGCCTCGGCCACGGAGTCGTCATAGGTGCCACCCACCCGCACGATCTCAGCCCCGAACGCCGCGATCGCCTGCACGCGCCCCGGGCTCACACCGCCATGCACGAAGATCACGGCCTTCGCCCCGACAAACCGGGCCCCCTGGGCCACGGAGCGACCGTGATTGCCGTCTGTCGCACAGGCGAAAACCATTTCGGCGGCGACCGATCTGACCTCATCCTGCCCGAGTTGCGTATAATCGACTGTCCGCCCCAGCTGCCGGCTGGCCTTCTCGATCACCAGCCGCACCACGGCATAGGCTCCGCCAAGAGCCTTGAAACTACAAAGACCTAGACGGTGAGCCTCATCTTTTACGAGGAGTTCGCCGATACCGAGCCGCGTCGCGAGAGCGGGCAGAGAGAGCAGGGGGGTCGGATGGTGGTCGGCCCGAACGGCCAGGAAGCGCTCGACTTCGTCCGCACCGGCGCGTCCCAGCGTGGAACGGTCGTCGGCGAGGAGTGGGAAGCGATAGTACGCATCGGAATTGAGCAGAAGCATCGGGGATCTCCATTTCTCAAGCGCAATCCTATTGCGTAAGAGCCGATGAATGCGCTCTGATTGGAGATCGTTGGTGCAATTTTGTATCGTCGGGTCGCGATGCCACGCATTTCCGGTTCATCCCTCGAACTTGACGGCTTCGATGTCGCCATCCTGGCTATCCTGCAACGCGACAATCACACGCCGCAGCGCAAGATCGCCGAGGCCATCCATCTGTCGGCGCCGGCCGTACAACGCCGCATCCGGCGCTTGGAGGAGAGTGGCGTCATAACCGCCAATGTTGCCACGCTCGATCCGGCAAAGATTGGCCAGCCGTTGACCATCGTGGTCAATGTCGATCTCGAGCGCGAGCGAAGCGTCTTGATCGACGAGGCCAAGAAGGCATTCCTCGCCGAAGCCAGCGTGCAGCAATGCTATTATGTCGCCGGAGAAACGGACTTCGTGCTGATCTTGAACGTGCCGTCGATGGCTGATTATGAAGCACTGACGCGCCGGCTGTTCTTCGCCAACAACAACGTCAAGCGCTTCCGGACTTTCGTGGTGATGGACCGGGTCAAAACCGGCACCACCTTGTCCCTGGACAAGGTTCCGGGCATCTCGACGCCGCAATGACGCCTCAAGACATTAGATTCGATTAAAACTTCAATATATTGAAATATAACAATAAATATGTAATTTAATATCAAATTCGCATTGCCTTCATGACCAAGATTTCATATTGGCGGCCTTGAAGCCGCCGGGTTCTTGGCACCACATCCGGCCGTGCTGATCGATCCGGTCGAATCCCAAGATGGAGACGTCCGAAAGTTCGTGGCGAGCTCGGGCTGGGCGATCGTAGAGGAGCAAGAACGGATAATGGATCTGAACAATCTGCTTGGAAAAGTGCTGGGTGCCGGCGGTCAAGTTCTCAACACGCCAGGCAAGAAGCTGGCGGCGGGTGGCGCTGCGGCAGGCATCCTGTTCACCGAAACCGGCCGAGACCTGGCCGGCGCCGCCGTCAAATATGGCGGCATTGCCGCTATCGGCGCGCTCGCGCTGCATGCCTGGCAGCGCAGCCAGGCTGGGCAGGCCGGCGCTCCGGCAACAGCCAACAACGGCGCCACAGCGGCCAATAGCGCGCCGGGCGGCTTCCTGCCGCCGCAAGTGTCGAGCCCACAACCGCTGCCGCCCGTCATCGAGGCACGCGCAGTGGAGGCGCTGCCCGTGGAAACGCCCGCCGCGGCTGAAAGCCACGCCAAGCTTTTGCTGGGTGCGATGATCAACGCAGCCAAGGCCGACGGCAATGTCGACGCCGAGGAGCAGAGCCTGATCCTCGGACATGCCGACAAGCTCAGTCTCTCCGACGACGAACGCAACTTCCTTTTCCAGGAGTTGAGCAAGCCCTTCGACATGGAGCCGATCGTGCGTGGCGCGACCACGCCGGAACTGGCGGCGGAGGTCTACGCCGTTTCGCGCATCGCTGTCGGTGCCGCATCGCCGGCCGAGAATTCCTATCTGCATGTACTGGCCGGGCGCCTGAAGCTGCCGCAGGCGGTGACGGGCCAGATCGACAGCGGCCTTGCTGCCACCGTCGCCCGATAGAGCGATCAAGCCTCGGATCGCATCGATCCTCAGTGCGAACGAAGACCGGGCTTTTTGAGAAAAGCCCGGTTCATCAGGCTTTTGGCCAGGCTGGGGAATGGATTTATGTTCCATAATATATCTTATGCGAATTAAGGACGTGGCCCACCGCCCCACTCCTGGCCCGGTTTCAGCCGGTATTTGCTGCCGCCCCTGATCGCTTCCCGCAACCGAAATTGCCGGCTTGTCGCTCAAGGTTTTTCAGCGCCGACCATCGACGACCGTTCACAGGCATGCCAATTTTAGCCGCTAGGACCGCCGTTTCCCTGGAGGTCGTCCAATGCGCTGCATGCTCCTTGTCTGCCTGCTCCTGCTTGCGCCGCCGGCCCGAGCCGCTACGGACTTTACGGATGGCATCTGGCTGACGACGGGATACGGCCATGCCTATGCCATTGGCGGCGGGCATTTGCAGCGTTTCGAAATCACGGCGATCAGTTGCCAGAAGTCGGTTTCTGCCGAACGGGTCGCGTCTTCGGAAAACGCCGCACGCTTTGCCGGCTCCAGCATCAACAACGATACCGGGGTCACCGATGCCTTCGCGTTCCGGCCAGGACGTCAGCCGAACCAGCTCGTGCTGACTGTCGACGGGGTCGCCACACAAACCCAACTCACGCGCACCGATGCATTGCCCGCGGCCTGTTCGCAGGCCGCCACCGCAGATCCCATCGTCAATTTCGATATTTTCGCGCGGACTTTCGCCGAACAATATCCATTCTTCAAGCAGCATCACGTGGATTGGGACGCCACGACAGCCGCACATCGAGAGGCTATCGGACCAACGACGGACGATCAGACGCTCTTCAGGCATTTTCGTGAAATGCTGACGCCCCTCGAAGATGCCCATGTCTGGATCGAAGCGCCGGCTCTCGGGCAGGAATTCAGCGGCTGGCGTCCACCCGCAACCACGAGCGAGGCAGTCCATCAGCGGGCACTCGCCATCGTCGAAAAGCGTTACCTGACAGGGCCCCTCGCCTGGTACTGCAACCGCCAGCTTGCATTCGGCATGCTGCCCGACGGTATCGGCTATTTGCTGATCGTCAGTTTCGAGAACTATGACAAGAATGCCGAAACCGCCGCCCAGACGGCTGCGCTCGATGCAGCGCTGGACGATATTTTCGGCAAGGCATCCGGATTGCGTGGGCTCGTTGTCGACATACGCCTCAATGGCGGCGGCACCGAAATGCTGGGCTTGCAGATCGCGGGGCGCCTGACCGCGACATCCTATCCCGCTTCCAGCAAGATTTTCCGCATCGACCCGGCGGATCCGACGAAATTCAGCGAGCCGCAGCCGATCATGGTGGCTCCTTCTCCGCGCCCGAGCTTCTACGGACCGATGGCGCTGTTGATGGGGCACGAAAGCGTCAGCGCGGCCGAGGCTTTCGCCATGTCGCTCCAGGGGCGCAGGCATAAACCCGTTTTCATCGGAGAGAACACACAGGGCGTCTTCTCCGATGTGCTGATCCGTCATTTGCCGAATGGCTGGCGCTTCGGTGTTCCCAATGAAATCTACTTGAACGAGAATGGACAAGCCTATGATATAAAAGGTGTTCCACCCGATATTCCGATAACTTTGTTCACCGCGGCCGATCTCGAAGCCGAGCGTGATCCAGCGCTTCAAGCTGCGATGCATGCCGTTGACGAAGCGGGTCGATCGGGGCGCTTCCCGGGCCTTCCAAATCGATAAGTTTTTGCATTAGATATATAATGGTACATTATTGAAAATAATGATTTTTAGCTCGAAATTTGCTTGATTTCGACAATCATTTCATCCGTGCTGCGCGTACGGCAATAGTGCCCCTTCATGCTCTCGATCGAAGCCAGATGGTTCTCCGGCGTCTCGGCCGCGCAGCAATCCTCGACCTGGGTCACCAGGAAACCGCGGTCGGCGGCGTCACGTATGGCGGATTCGACGCATTGATCGGTCACCACGCCATAGACGATCAGGAACTCCACACCGAGATTGCGCAGCACATATTCGATATTGGTGGCGTTGAAGATGCCGGATGCCGTCTTGGGTATGATGATCTCATCCCCCCTGGGACCAACGGTCTCGATCACTTTCGCCTCCCAGCAGCCCTTCGGAAAATTCAGGCCCGAGATCTTGTGGTCGAGGCTGCGGTCGCGCCCATCCTGGGTCAGGCTTTCCAGCACGGTGAAAATCACCTCGATGCCAGCGGCCCTCGCCGCTTCCTGCAGGCGGACCTGGTTGGGGATCACCACGCTGTCGATGCGTTCATAGAAGGCCCGCTTTGCCGCTTCCGGCGTACCCGGCGTACGAGCCCGCGCCAGGATCTGCGCATTGAATTCGCCATTCTGCATGTCGACATTGAGCAGCGCCGTTCGAGCCGGGACGATCCCGCGCTCTCGGTAGGCGCCGCCCGGCGCATCGATGGCTGGAAGGCCTGCCATGCTGTCCTCGTGGGATGGGAAACTTGTTGTAATTCAAATTACGGTTTTTCCCGTAGTTGACCTATCCTGTACCGAGACATCGTGAAAGACAATGGCACCCGTGCGGACGTCAGAACATCCGCGCGGACATCGAGAAAAGGTATCGCCATGGAGCCCCCGAGAGTCGCCCTGCCCCAGACCGGCACGACGCTAGCCGATCGCGTCGCGGCGACCATGCCGTCCCTGAGCGATGCGGAAAAGCGTGCAGCGCGCGCCCTCCTCGCCCGCTACCCAACCACCGGCATGGAGACGGTGGCGCTGTTCGCCGAGAGAGCCAAGGTCAGCGCCCCCACCATTCTGCGCTTCGTGGCCAAGCTCGGCTTTCCGGGCTATGCCGATTTCCGGCGGGCATTGCGCGAGGAAATGGAGGCTCAGGCTGAATTCCCCCTGACGCGCCCCCATGCGGATGCCTCGACATCGGCGCTTCTCGAGTTCGGGCGCGCCCTCGCCGAGACGGTGCAAGGTTCGATCGCCATGATCAACGAGGCGGAGCTCGCGCGTCTCGTCGACATTCTCGTCGATGAAAGACGCCAGGTCTTTCTGCTCGGCGGCGACTTCACCGAGCCGGCTGCCCGGCATCTCGAATTCCACCTGCGCAAGCTTCGCGGCAGGGTCAGGCTGTTCTCCGCAGGATTGATGCGACGCGCCGATGAACTCGCCGAGCTTCGGCGCAAGGACGTCGTGATCCTGTTCGACATCCGCCGCTATCAGGCCGACACGGTGCGTACGGCCGAGGTCGCCAAGAGCCGCGAGGCCGTGGTCGCCCTCTTTACCGACCAGTGGATGTCGGATGCCGCCCAGGTTGCCGATATCGTGCTGAGGGCCCGCGTCGACGTCCCCTCGCCCTGGGACAGCCTGATCGGTGTCATCGCCCTGGTGGAAGCGGTCGCACTCGCGATCGACGCCCGGCAATGGCCGATTGCCAGGGCCCGGTTCGAAACCATCGAAGGTGTTCGGCAGAAATTGCTTCCGTGACGTTTTATTTGTTTTGCCAAAAATTACGGCATAGCCGCTCTTAACATCATCTTGTAAGAAATAATTCTCGCGTGCTAGCGTTCGTCCCAATAAAAACAGGGGAACGGCACGCCAATGGCAACAAGGCCTGAAAGCGTCATCACGGTCTGCTGCAGCGACATTGCCGGCCAGGTCCGCGGCAAGGGATTTCCAGCGGCCGACCTGGAGAACCGTCGCCGCTTCGGTGTCGGCTGGACCCCGACCAACATCATGATCAATTGCTTCGGCCGCATCCCCGCCACGCCTTTCGGCGCGGAGGGCGACCTCATGCTGGTGCCCCAACCCGGCGGCGATATCCGCCTGCCCTATGACGACGGCACGCCCGCCGAGCACATCATCCTCGGCGACATCATGACCATGGCAGGCACGCCCTGGGATTGCTGCCTGCGCGGCCTGCTCAAGCGGGCCATTGCCGCTCTCGAGGCTGAAGCGGGCCTGCGGCTCATCGCCAGCTTCGAGCATGAATTCTGGTACGCGGGCGGTGAAGAACGCCCGGGGGACTCCTATGCCGCCAGCAGCCTCCGAGGCATGGAGGGCTTCATCGGCTCCTTCCTGGCGGCCTTGCGTGCCAACGACATCGCCCCCGACACCTTCCTGCCCGAATACGGCCCGCGACAGTATGAAATAACCATCGATCCCGCGGAAGGCCGGAAAGCAGCCGATCAGGCAGTGAAACTCCGCGAGATCTGCCGCTCGCTGGCCCGCCGCCATGGCAGTCACGCCAGTTTCTCGCCTGTGGTGACCCCGGGCATCGTCGGCAATGGCGTGCACATCCATTTCAGCCTGATCGATCTTGCCGGCAAGCCTGTCTGTTATGAGCCTGGACGACCAGGAGGCATGAGCGAGATCTGCGCTTCCTTCTGCGCCGGCATCCTCAGGCATGCCCGAGCGCTGTGTGCCGTCACCGCACCGAGCGTGATCTCCTATGAGCGGCTGAAACCACATTCCTGGTCGGCCTATTATGCCAATCTCGCCGATCGGGACCGCGAGGCGCTTTTGCGCATCTGCCCCTATCCCGAGATCGAAGGCGTCGACGTCGCCAAGCGATACAACATCGAATATCGCGGCGCCGATGCCACTGCGAGCCCCTATCTGCAATTGGCCATGCTGGTCTTTGCCGGTCTTTCGGGCATACGCGAAGCCCTGCCCGAGCCCTTCATCTCCAGCGGCGATCCCGGGCGCTGGAATGCAACGGAGCGGGCCGAACGCGGCATTGGCGACCTGCCTCACAGCCTCGACGAAGCGCTAGACGCTCTGGAAGCCGACATTGCGGCTACCACTTGGCTCGGCCCAGTCCTGACCAAAGCCTATCTTATGCATAAGCGCGGCGAGATCGAGATGGCCGGGGACACGGGCCTGGAAGACCTCTGCGCCCTCTATGCGAGGGCCTATTGATGGGCTCATTCCCACGCCCCGTTCCGACCGGCCTGCTCGGTGCCGACGATCCGCCGCCGGTAGGCTTGCACAATGACGAGGCTTCCTCTCCCTTCCTGATCATCTGCGACCATGCCGGCAATGCGGTGCCCGCCGTGCTCGCCGGGCTGGGCCTGCCGCAATCGGAACTCGACCGCCACATTGGCATCGACATCGGCATCCTGGGCGTCAGCATGGCCCTGTCCGATCGCCTGCAGGCGCCCCTTATATTCCAACGCTATTCGCGTCTGGTGGCCGAATGCAATCGACGGCTCGACTCGCCCAGCTTCATGACACCCATTTCCGACGGGACACCGGTACCGGCCAACCAGGATCCGACGGCTGATGACCGCCAGGCGCGCATCCGCGAAATCGTCGAACCGTATCACACCGCGATATCCACCCACATCGACCACAAGCTGGCCGCCGGCCAGCCGCTGATCCTGGTGTCGATGCACAGCTTCACGCCCTCGCTTCGGGCCGCTCCGGCACCGCGCCCCTGGCATGTCGGCCTTTGCTATCATGACAACCGCCAATTCTCGGACCTGGTCCTCACCGAATTGGCGCATCAGCGCGATCTCGTGATCGGGCGCAACGAGCCCTATGGGGTCAACATGGCCGAAGATTATTCCGTGCCCGTCCATGGCGAGGAACGGCGGCTACCCTATGTCGAGTTCGAGATCCGCCAGGATCTGATTGCCGATGCCTCCGGCCAAGTAACCTGGGCGGAGCGCCTCGCTCCCGTCCTGAAGGCCGCCTGTGCGCATTTCGGCGTGGAGGCCGGCCGATGATCCCCGATCGCAAGGAGCCCCTCGATCCCGTCAGGACCGCTATCGTGGTGATCGACACCCAGGACGGCATCTTCAATGCACAGGCGGAGGCAACACGGCCCTATTTCTACCGCTCGGCCCGTGATGTCGCGATTCCGAACATCGTGCGCCTGCTGGCTGCCGGCCGGGCAGCGGGTGCCGAGATCGTCTATACCGTCATCGCCAGCCTGACCCGGGACGGGCGCGACCGCAGCCTCGACTACAAGCAGACCGGCTTTCATTTCGCCCCCGGCAGCCCGGAAACCCACGTCATCGCCGAGCTCGCGCCCGGCCCGGACGACATGGTGCTGCCGAAAACCTCATCCAGTCTCTTCAACTCCACCAATTTCGAATATCTCGTCCGCAATATCGGGCTCGACACCATCGTGGTGACGGGCTTCCTGACCGATCAATGCATCGACCACACGGTGCGCGACGGCGCCGATCGCGGCTTTCGCATGATCTGCCCTGTCGACGCCTGCACGACCGATACGCCCGAGCGCCACGCGCATGCCCTCAGCGCCTTCAAAGGCTATTGCCGGCAGGCCAGTACCGACGAGTTGCTGAGAGAACTGGCGGCCCCGCGGAGGCGCAGTGATGGCTGAAGCGACCTCCCCGCAAACCACCCCCTTGCTGCGCACGGCCGATCTCACCAAGGCCTTCCGCGGTCTGGTCGCCCTGCGCAATCAGGCCATCAGCGTACAGGCCGGCGAGATTGTCGGCATCATCGGCCCGAACGGATCGGGCAAAAGCACCTTCTTCAATCTGGTGACCGGCTTCTCGCGGCCCAATGCCGGTACGATCGAATTCCAGGGCCAGTCGATCGCCGGCCTGTCGACGGCAGCCATCGTCGAGCGGGGCATCGCCCGCACCTTCCAGGGCTCGCGTCTGTTCGGTTCGCTGAGCGTGCGCGATAATGTTCTGGCTGCGGCCCAGCTTCGTCATCCCATCGGCCCTTTTGCCGCAATCTTGCGAGGAGCACGCTATCGGGAGCGCCTGGCAGCTGCCCAACACTCGGCCGATGAACTGCTCGACTTGATGGCACTCAAGCCGAAGGCTCGGCTGCCGGCATCCGCCCTGCCCTATGGCGACCAGCGACGCCTCGAAATCGCCCGCGCTCTGGCGACGCAGCCACGGCTCCTGCTGCTCGACGAACCCGCCGCCGGGCTCGATTCCAACGAGACCCGGGTGCTCGCAGGGCTGATCCGGGCCATCCGGGACCGCTATGGCATCGCCGTCGTCGTGGTCGAGCACGACATGGACCTGATCATGACTCTGTGCGAGCGCATCCAAGTCCTGGCCACCGGCGAAGTCATCTGCACCGGTACGCCGGCGGAGGTGCGCAGCAACAGCAGGGTCCGGGAGGCCTATCTCGGCCATGCCTGACGCCCGTTCCTCCTCACCTTTGCTCCGGATCGATGGGCTCGAAGTCAATTTCGGCGCGGTCCGCGCGCTGAAGGGTGTCTCCCTCGATATCGGCCAGGGCGAAGTCGTTGCCCTGGTCGGCGCCAACGGGGCCGGCAAGAGCACGACCTTGCGCACCGTCTCCGGCCTGAATCGTCCGAAAGCCGGAGCCATCACCTTCGCGGGCCAGGCCATCGCAACCCTTCCGCCCGCCGAGATCGTGCGGATCGGCATTTCGCATAGTCCGGAGGGCCGGCGCCTGTTCGGGGGCCTGACGGTGGCCGACAATCTGCGTCTCGGCGCCTGCACGCGGCGGGACCGTGACGGCATTGGCCGCGACCAGGAACGCATGTTCGCCCTGTTCCCGATCCTCAAGCAGCGCCTGACACAATTGGCCGGCACGCTCTCGGGCGGCGAGCAGCAGCAGCTTGCCCTCGCCCGCGCCATGATGGCGTCCCCTCGCCTCCTGCTGCTCGACGAACCCTCGCTCGGGGTCGCTCCGCTGCTGGTCCGCCACATCTTCGAGGCCCTGGCCGAACTCAAGCGCCAGGGCATGACCATGCTGCTGGTCGAGCAGAATATCGCGATCGCCCTCGAATTGGCCGACCGGGCCTATGTGCTGCGCACCGGCCGCGTGGTGCTCTCCGGCAGTTCCGCCGAGTTGACGGCCAATGACCGCGTGGCGCAGGCCTATCTGGGGGCTGACGAATGAACGGCTTCGAATATGTCCTCCAGCAGATCATCAACGCCGTCAGCCTTGGCAGCCTCTACGCCCTCGTGGCGGTCGGTCTCTCCATCGTCTTCGGCGTGCTCAAGCTGACCAACTTCGCCCATGGCGACGTGATGATGGTGGGTGCCTTCACCACCGTGATCCTCGGCGTGGCCGGCATGCCTTTCGCCCTCGCCATGCTCTGCGGCATCGTCGCTGCCGCCCTGGCCGGCTTCGTGATCGAGCGCATCGCCTATCGTCCGATCCGCAACGCACCGGACGTGACCCGGCTGCTGACCAGCCTCGCCGTTACCTACATCCTGGAAAATCTCGGCATCCTGGCCTTCACCTCCTCGCCGCGCAATTTTCCCCTGCCCGATTTGCTCAACGGTTCGTGGCAACTGGCGGATGGGGCGATCACCTTCACCAACATCAACATCCTGACCATCGCCCTCTCCTTCCTGTCACTGCTGGGCCTCGGCTGGTTCATCACCCGCACCACCATCGGGCTCGGCATGCGGGCAGCAGCCGAAGACATGTCCGCTGCCCATCTCGTCGGCCTCGACGTCAACCGCGTCATCGTCATCGCCTTCGTGGTGGCCTCCGCCTATGCCGGCCTCGCCGGCGTGCTCTGGGCCGCCCAGGCCGGCGTGGTCCAGCCGCAAATGGGCTTCACCCCGCTGCTCAAAGCCTTCGTCGCCGCGATCATCGGCGGATTCGGCTCGATCTCGGGCGCCCTCGTCGGCGGCTACATGCTCGGCGCCCTCGAGATCTTCATCGTCGCCTTCCTGCCCGATGCGGTGACGCCCTATCGCGATGCCATCGTCTTCAGCCTGCTGATCGCCTTCCTGCTGTTCCGTCCCGGTGGCCTGCTGCAGCCCAATCGAGAGATCAAGCTATGAGAGCCGGCCTGCGCCTTCCCCTCACCGTCGCCATCGGCATCGTTCTCGCCGCCCTGGTCGCCATCGGCGCGCCCCTTGTCCTGAGCGACTATCTCACGCGCATCCTCATCCTGATTGCCCTCAACTCGATCCTGGTGCTCTGCCTCTCGCTCAGCAACGGCTTCACCGGCGTGTTTTCGCTGGGCCATGTCGGCTTCGTCGGCGCCGGTGCCTATGCCTCGGGCATCCTGTCGCTGACGGTGCAGCAGAAGGCTGCCCTGCTGCCGCATCTGCCTGGCCTTTTGTCGAGCTTAAGCCTGCCCTTCCTGCCGGCCACGCTGGCCGCCGGCCTGTTCACGGCCCTGCTGGCGGTGATCGTCGGCTATCCCCTGATGCGGCTATCCGGCTATTTCGTCTCGGTGGCGACGATGGGCTTTCTCATCATCGTCAATGTCGTGCTGATCAATGCCGTCGACTTCACCCGCGGCTCGCGCACCTTCACCGGCGTGCCGCTGCAGACCAACCTGCCCTGGGTGATGGCCTGGCTGGTGGTAACGCTGCTCCTATTGGCACGCCTGGTCTATTCGCCCTTCGGCCGCTCGATGATGGCTGTCAGGGACGACACCATCGCCGCCGGCGCCGTCGGCATCGACGTGCTGCGCACGCGGCTGATCGCCTTCGTGATCGGGGCCTTCTTCGCGGGCGTCGGCGGTTCGCTCTATGCCCACTATCTCGGCTCCTTCTCGCCGATCACCTTCTATTTCGCCATGACGCTGAACCTGATCGCCATGCTCGTCCTGGGTGGCATGGGATCGCTTTCGGGTGCCCTGATCGGCGTCGTCTGCGTCTCCTTGCTGTCCGAGGTGCTGCGCTCCGCCGAGCGCGGCTTCAGTCTGCTCGGCGTGACCGTGCCGCCTCTGTTCGGGGCGAGCCAGATCGTGCTCGGCATCGTCTTCATCCTGATCATGATCTTCCGGCCGAAGGGGATCATGGGCGACCGCGAACTGACATTCGGGGCGACCAAAACATCGGCGAGCAGTCCATCAATTGAGAGGTGACCAGATGTTGACGTTGAGCAGACGCAGAACCCTCGCCCTCGGCCTGTCGGCCGCCGCCTTGCTGCTACATGCAGGACCCGCGCTCGCGGCCGATCCGATCAAGATCGGCTATTCGGCCAATCTTACCGGTGTGCAAGCCTCGCTGGACGGGCCGATGCTGAACGGCGCCAAGCTGGCGGCGCAGGAGATCAATGCCGCCGGCGGCGTGCTGGGCCGGCCAATCGAGCTGGTGACCTATGATTCCAAATCGGACGCCACCGTGATCTCCACCGTCGCCAGCCAGATGATCGACAGCGACAAGGTCGTCGGCATCGTCGGCTTTGCGGATTCGGATTCGGTGCTCGCTATCGGCCCCCAGGTCCAGAAGGCGGAAATCCCCTTCGTCACCCCCGGCGCCACGTCGCCCAAGCTGCCGGCCCAGCTCGGCAACGAGGTGTTCCTTGCCGCCTTCGGCGACAATGTCCAGGCGGCCGTGGGCGCGGAATTCGCGCTCAAGACGCTGAACGCCAAGACCTGCTACCTGCTGACGGATATCGGCACCGAATACACCACCCTGCTCTCCGATTATTTCGTCAAGGCCTATGAGCATGGCGGCGGCAAGATCGTCGGCAAGGAAAGCTACAAGATCGGCGACAAGACCTTCACCGCACAGATCGCCAAGATCAAGGCCCTGCCCGAAAAGCCAGCCTTCATCTATGCGGCCGCCAATGCCGAGGAGATCGGGCTGATCCTCAAGCAGTTGCGTCAAGCCGGCATCACCCTGCCTGTGGTGGGTGGCGACGGCTACGATACGCCTTTGCTGCTGCAGGTCGGTGGCGAGGCCGCCAACGACACCTATTTCACCACCCACGCCTTCATCGGTGACGGTGCCAGCGCCAAGGTGAAGGCCTTCATGGACGCCTATCAGAAGGCCTATAACACCGTGCCTGAAAATGCCTTTGCCGCACTCGGCTATGACGCGGTGAAACTGATGGCCGACGCCATCAAGCGGGCTGGTGCGCCTGAGCCCGCCAAGATCCGTGACGCGCTCGCGGCGACCTCCGGTCTCGACGGCGTGACGGGTACGATCACCTACCGCCCGAATGTCTCGGTGCCGGACAAGTCCGTCTCGGTGATCGGCGTCAAGGGCGGCAAGCTCACGCTCGCCGGCGAGGCTGCACCCTCCTTCGTGGCGGAACCCTGACATGGCCGCGCCGCTGTCCTTGTGGGAGGTCTATCGCGCCGCATTCGCCGGCGCGATCTTCACCGACCTGAGCCACGCCTTCCACCCCGGGCAGCCTCGCTTCTCGGCCTTCCCGGACGAGGAGCGCCAGCTCGTGTTCGACTATCCCAAGGGCGATGCCTTCCAGGTGCATCGCTACGCCTTCGTCGGGCAATGGGGCACGCATGTCGATCCACCCGTGCATTTCGTCGAGGGCGGACGCGCCGTGGACGATTTGCCGGTCAGCGACATGCTGCTGCCCCTGGTGGTGCTGGACATCCGGGAGAAAGTCGCCGCCAGCCCCGACGCCACCCCCGAACTGAGCGACATCGTAGCCTGGGAAGAACGCAACGGGCCCATTCCAGCAGGATGCTTCGTTGCTCTGCGCACCGGCTGGTCAAGCCGCTGGCCGGATAATGAGCGTTTCTACAACCGCTCGGCGGACGGCGTTTCCCATTGTCCCGGCTGGTCACGGGCCGTGCTCGAAGAACTGTTCGAGAAGCGGGGCATCGTCGCAATCGGCCACGAGCAGATCGACACCGATCCCGGCATGGCGACCTCGAAGGGCGATTTCAGCCTCGAACACTACGTCCTCTCGCGCGATCGCTGGCAGGTCGAGCTGCTCGCCAACCTCGACGGTCTGCCGGAAGCCGGTGCCTTGATCATGGCAAGCTGGCCGAAGGCGAAGGGAGGCTCCGGCTTTCCGGCTCGCGCCGTCGCCATCCATCGTTGATTTCGAACTTTTTCGACATCGCCTCGGTATTGTCGTGACCATGCCGAAACTCATTTCTCAATGCATGTCGAACCAGTATTCGCATGCGAGAATCGTCTGCATGGGGTCGCTTCACCACAAAGACAGGCGTTCTTTAGCCTTTTTGACTACGCTGGCAATCTCTTCGACAGGGGCTGCACTTGCTACCGCCGTCACACTCGAATCTATGTGACCGCACAACCGTTCCATGCTAGCCTCCCTTTAGGTAATTTTGCCTGACACGCCTGGAGTGAACATGGGACTGTTCAATTTCATCAAGGACGCCGGCCATAAGATGTTCGGTTCGAGCAAGGCCGAGGCGGCGCCAGCAGCGCCGGCGGCAGCGGCTCCCACTGACATTGCCGCGCTGGTGAAAAAGCAGATCGAGGATGCTGGCCTCAAGGCCGAAGGCTTGAATGTGTCGGTGGACGGCGACAAGGTCGTCCTGGGTGGCATGGCTCCTTCCCAGGAAATCGCCGAGAAGATCATCCTCACGGCCGGCAACAACAATGGTGTGGCACAGGTCGACAGCCAGCTCGGCGTCAACACCCCCGGAACCCCCTCGACCATGTATACGGTGGTGAAGGGCGACACGCTCTGGGCCATCGCCGAGAAGCATTACGGCAAGGGCAAGGGCAATCTCTACAAGGAGATCGTCAAGGCCAACACCCCGCCGGTCAAGGACCCCGACCACATCCTCCCCGGCTGGGTGCTGCGCATTCCGCCGGTTGGGCAGGCCTGAGACCGTCCGACTTTACGGTTGAAAATTCGAACCCGGCGAGCTCCCTCGCCGGGTTTTTCTTTGGCGTCGCCCTATAAAAGCTGCGGGCCAATAGAACCCCACAACGGAATACCTTCGATGCTAATCATGCAGGTCGCCAATGGCGTCCGTGAAAAGAATTCGACGCAAAAAATTGGTAGTTGATTGATTGCAAAAGAAGGCATAAATAATAGATTCAGATACAATTTCTATAGATACTTTATTTTTCTAGGCAGAAAATATTTTAATTTAAACCCCAGATGCAATCCCATCTCCCCTGCCAATTATGGCCTAATACGGAGTCGGAAGAGGATGAGCGTTCCAGGGAATATTACCGTACCTGCATTTCTATTGTACCCAAATGGCGACGTGAACGATCCATACCCCGTCAAGATTAAAGTGGAGTATGTAGAGGAAGATCCATTTGATCCGGGACCAAAGGTTATAATAGACGGCGCATCAATCGGAAGTCTTGGCGGCGGAACCACTATCGAAGAATACGACTCTCCGGTTAATGGTGAGAATTTCGAAGGATATAAGCTTGTTGGCAGCGTTTACAACTCCAAAGGAAGCGAAAAAACTGTTACAATCTTTATTGACAAATTTGGTAACGTCGTTTCGGCGTCGGGCGAGAACATTTATTGGACCGGCACGCAGCTCGAGACAGTCCCGCTTACAACTGACGCCCCACTACCCACGGCAATATTCGGCGATGCCCCCTGCTTCGTAGCCGGGACGATGATTCATACGACCCGGGGCAATATTGCGGTTGAGCATTTGAGAATTGGCGACGTCGTCATCACTGCGAATGGCAGTCGTCGCAACATTGTATGGCTGGGGTGTAATGAGGTGGAACCAACCCGCCATTCCCAACCGGAGGCGACCTATCCCTTTAGAATCCGCGCACATGCTTTCGGCGATCATCGTCCCTCTCGCGATCTGTGGCTATCGCCGGATCACGCGGTGGCGGTACCCTGCCTGTCAAATGTGCTCATTCCGATCAAGCATCTCGACAACGGAGCGACCATTTCGCAAGTACCGGTCGACAGGGTGGTCTATTGGCATGTCGAATTGGAGCAGCATGACGTGCTTCTGGCCGAGAATCTTCCGACAGAGAGCTTCCTCGACACCAGGGGCAAGAGTTTCTTCAGGGTAGATGAACTCGAAGAGGGAAAGGTGAGTTTTCCCGCACGCAGTGGGCAGCCCCAGGCTCAGTTACCGCGTCGCAGAACCTGGAATTCGGATGCTTGCCTACCACTGGTGACCGAAGGCCCGATCGTGGCGGCTATACGCGTTCAGTTGCTGGATCAGGCCAAGCAACTCGGTTGGACACTATCCGACCTGGCAGCTTTGCGCTTTGAGGCTGAAGGGGGAGAAGAGGATCTGAGCGTCTACGCCTTGTCCGACACATTCTATCGCTTGATTTTCCCAGCTCATGTCAAAGCGATCGCATTATTTTCCTCCACTTTCGTGCCTCGTCATACGGATGTGGAGACCTATGATGATCGCCGTTTAGGTGTGCCTTTGCGCCGATTGGACGTGCATGATTCGAGCGGATTTCGTAAGATTGCTCTCGATGATGCAGGTCTTTCGGAAGGGTTCCACGCCATCCAGCAATGGCAGGGCGATCGCTGGCGCTGGACGAATGGGCGGGGCACCATCGCTTCCAGCTTGTGGGCAGACGCCGTCGGTTTGGTCACCCTCGAGATCGAACTGGCACGCGATCGAGGCCGAATGCGTGCCTGGCTTGAGCCAACCGATTACAGCCTCCCTCACGACGATGCATACGCCTCAGAAAACGCTGCGTAATTCCTGACTGGCATGGGGTGATGGTGGAGGCTGTCACCAAGCACGGTTCTGCCACGTCCCTTACTTCACCGCCCCCGCCGTCAAGCCCGCCACGATCTGGCGTTGGGCGAACAGGGTCAGCAACAGCACCGGCAGCGTCACCACCAGGGCCGCGGCGGCGAGCGGGCCCCAGCTCACCTGTTCGAAGGACAGCATGTTGTAGACGGCAACCGGCAGGGTGCGCGTCTCGCGGCTGGCCAGCACGATGCCGAAGACGAAATTGTTCCAGGAGAAAATCACGGCCAGGATCAGGGAGACCACGATACCGGGCTTGGCGATCGGCAGCGCCACTTTGTAGAAGATCTGCCAGCGCGAGGCGCCGTCGATCATCGCCGCCTCTTCCAGTTCCAAAGGCGTCGTCTCGAAATAGCCGATCATGATCCAGATCACGATCGGGATCGTCACCACTAGGTGGATGATGATCTGCGGCCAGAGCGTGCCGAGCAAGCCGAGCGACTGGAACAGAAGGAACATCGGGATCAAGAAGGACAGACCCGGCGTCATGCGCGCGATCATGATCACCATCGCTGCCTTGTCGGCCTTGATGCGGGCGATGCCATAGCCTGCCGGCACGCCAACGATCAGCGCCAGCGCCGTGGCCGCGCCGGTGACGATCACGCTGTTCCAGAAATAGCGCAGGAAATCGTTGGTGGCGAAGATCTCGGTGTAGTTCGACCAGGCGAACTGCTCGGGAATCAGGATCGGCGGATAGGCGCCATTGTCGATCTCGTATTTCAGCGAGAGCGACAGCATCCAGATGAAGAACAGCAGTGCCGGCGACACCACGACAAAGCCGAGAAAGAGCGTGCCGGCGAGACGCAGGAGACGTCGAGGTGTCATCGACCGAAGCTTCATCATCCAAATACTCATCATCGCGGCCTCACGTGTTCCATTTCGCGCGCTGGCGCAGATGCAGCAGCACCAGCGACATCACGATGATGATGATGAAGAACACCACGGCGATCGCCGAGCCGTAGCCGATGTCGTAATAGGAGAAGGCCACGTTGTAGAGGTAGAGATTGATGGTCTCCGAGGCCGTGCCCGGGCCCCCCTGCGTCATGGCATAGATGATGTCGAAGCTCTTGAGCGCATCGATCGAGCGGATGATCACCGCGATCATCATGAACGGCAGGATCATCGGCAGCGTGATATAGCGGAATTTCTGCCAGGCATTGGCCCCGTCGATCTCCGCGCCCTCGAAGGGCTCGCGCGGCATCGAGGCCAGTCCGCCAAGCACGATGAGCATGATCAGCGGCGTCCATTGCCAGGTCTCGACCAGCACCAGGGAGGGGATCACCGTGCCCTGCTCGAAGATCCAGGCCTGGGCCGGAATGCCGACCAGGGACAACAGATAGTTCAGCACGCCGAGCTGGGGGTGGAACATCATGGTCCAGACCAAAGCCACGGCGACAGGCGTCGCCATCATCGGCATCACGAAAATGCCGCGCAGCAATCCACGCAACGGCATCTTCGAATCGAACACCAGGGCCGCCAGCGTACCCAGGATCAGCGGCGCCACCACCGAGAGCACGGTGTAGGTGAGCGTGTGCCACATCGACTCCCAGAACCGCATATCGCCGGCAAGGCGGATATAGTTCTCCAGCCCCACGAAGCGCGGCGCGGAGCCGACCTGCCAGGCGTTCGCGCTCATGCCGACGGTGAACAGCCAGGGAAAGACGATCACCGCCGCTACGAGTAGGAGTGCCGGCAGGATGAAGGGCCAATAGCCCGGCCTGAGCGGGCCGGACGCACCATTGTTCGTCTGGACGGACACCACGGCCGGGCTTTCGACGCTCATTGCGCCTCGCTGCGGGCGAGCACAGGCTTGAAGGCTTCCGTCGCCTTCTTCATCTCGGTCGCCGGATCGGCGCCACCGAGCAGATTGGTCAGGCCCACACCGATGATGTCGCGGAACTCGGTGACCGGGATGATCACGGGAAGCCCGAGCTGGCTGATCGGGGCCGATTGCGCCACGCAGTCCACCCAGGCACCCGGCATGGTCACGCCTTCGCGTACCTTGGCGTCGTTCAGGATCGAATTGCGGAACGGCACGCCCGCTCCGGCCTGCAGCAGCCGTGCCCCCATTTCCTTGGAAATCGCCCACTGGCAATAGAGATAGGCCGCTTCCTTCTTGGCCGAGGCCTCGGTGACGCCGATGCCGTCGCCGAAGGTGGCGGAGGCCTGCGCCGCCGGCCCCTTGGGCATCACGCCATAGCCGACCTTGCCGACCACGCGGGACTTCTGCGGATTTTCGAGCGGCGGGGCGAAACCGACACCGTCGAGCCACATGCCGACCTTGCCCTGCAGGAAGGCGGACTGGCATTCGGCCCAATTGAAACCGGTAACGCCGCGCGGCGCCGACTTGGTCATCAGGCGCTGGTAGAGCGCGGCAGCCTCGATCGCCTCGGCGGAATCGGTCTGCAGCGAACCGTCGGCGCCGACGGGGTTCTTGCCATGGCCGAGCAGGAAGCTGGTCCACACCGGCACATTGGCATTCTTGGCACCGCGCGCCACGAAGCCCGCAATATTGTTGCCGGCATCCGTGATGGTTTCGGCCGCCTTGACCATCTCCTCGAAGGTCTTGGGATATTCAAGCCCCTTGGCGGCGAACAGGTCCTTGTTCCAATAGACGATCCAATAGTCCACCGAGAAGGGCAGCGCGCCGAAGCGCCCGTTCTTGTCCTTGGCGAAGGCAAGGCCCGCAGCGGCGAAATCGCTTTCGACCAGGGAAGGATCGGTCAGTTCCGGATTCTTGAGGAAGGGGCCGAGATCGGCCAGCCAGCCGGCCTTCTCGAACTGGCGCTTCTGCACGTGATAGCTGACATGGATGACGTCGAAACTCGGCTTGCCAGAAGTCAGCTCGATCACCGCCTTCTGGCGCTGCTGCTGCTCGGGCGTCTGCTCGGCATTGACCTTGATGCCGGTCAGTTCCTCGAATTCCTTCTGATATTTCTGCAGCGTATCGCCACGCGGGCTCTTGATCAGATTCACCTCGAGCGTGGTGCCGGCATATTTCTTCCAGTCTACCGCCGCAAAGGCCGGCCGGATACCGGTGAGACCGGCAGCACCGAGTGCGGCGGAACCGGCCAGGAATTGCCGGCGCGACGGCTTCAACAAATCAAAACTCATAGGTTCCTCCTCCCAAAGCTTCTTCTGGATCGTCTGTCTCGTGGGTCGTCCCGGCGCTAGACCTTCAGCGCCAGGGCACGGGCGTTGTTGATGTGTTCGGCAATGGCGTCCACTGCCCTTTGCGGCTCTCTGCTCTCGATGGCATCGAGAATGGCAAGGTGCTCGCGCATCACCGGCACCACGCGACCGTCGATACGGAAACGCTCCTGGTTGATCAGGCGCATCTTGATCGAGTTGACGCGGTAGGCTTTGGCGATGATCTCGTTGCCGATGGAGTCGATAATGGTGTCGTGCAGGTTCCAGTCGGTCGCCTGCGCCTGTTCCACCATCTCCGGTGCCAGATCCTCCGACAGTCCCCGGGCCAGCATGTCCTCGTGCTCGCGGCGCAGCTTCGCCAGCAGGCCATCGGACGCCGACACTGTGAAAAGCGCCACGGCCTCTTTTTCGAGGAAGAGACGGAACTGAAAGGCGTCTTTGATGAGGTTGAGGTCAATATGGGCGATCTGGATGCCCCGCTGGGGGATGGTGGAGAGCAAGCCCTCCGCTTCCAGGCGCGGCACGAGTTCGCGGATGGCGCCGAGCGGCAGGCCGGTCAGGGCCACCAGCTCGCGCTGGGATACGAATTGGCCGGGACGGACATCACGCGCCAGCAGGTGGCGGGTGAAACTGGCATAGGCCTTTTCCCGCAACCGCAGCGGTTCGCCGCCTTCCTCCATTCGCCCCCCCTCCCTGGTCCGGAGCAATGCGATTTTTGCCGAATCGCACCTTTCTCCAGCCTCGATTGTGACGCCTTTAGGCTACCTTCGTCTGTCCGATGCGATCAAACAGGCCCGCCAGCTTCTTGGCATCATTCTCGGGCAACGTCACCAGCGGCGCCCTTGTGGCCGACCATGCCGCATCGCCGGTACGATAGGCAACCATCGCCTTGACGGCCGGGATGACCGGATAGTGGACGAGTTCGTCGACGAAGGCGACCAGCCCCGCATCGTCCCGCCCCTCGTGAACCATGGGGAGCAGGCGCTCGGGACAGATATTCGCCATGCCGGAGATCGCCCCCTGCCCGCCCAGACGCACGCCGGCCGCCAGGCCTCGCTCATCGCCGATCAGGATGGCGAGGTCGCCATGGGTTTCCAGGAGGGACTGGGTAAACGGCCAATTGCCCGAGGAATCCTTGACGCCGGCCACCACTGACGGGAATGCCTGCTTCAGCCGCCCGATCAGGTCCACCGAAAGCTCCACGGCGGTAACCGAGGGAATGTTATAGAGATAGACGCCCCTCGCCTTCGGCCCGATCGCCTCGAACACGGTGGCAAACCAGGCGAACAGGCCGTCATCCCGCAATCCCTTGAAATAGGAAGGCGGTGCCAGAAGCACGCCACGACAACCGGCATCGAGCGCCTGCCGCGCCTGAGCGGCGGCATCGGCAATGGCATTTGCCATCACGCCGACCACGATCTGCCGCGCCTCGACGCCGTCAGCCAGGAAGCCCGACAGCAGGATGTCGCGTTCAGCGGAAGCGATCGAGGCTCCCTCCCCGGTGGTGCCGAACAACGTGACGCTGCCGCAACCATTGGCAAGGCACCAGCGCGCATGGGCGACAGCACGGGTGACGTCAACTTGCCCCTGGCCATCGAAGGGTGTGGTCAATGCCGCCGAAAGGCCGAACCGTTGATGCGTCATCCCAGTCTTCCATCGAATTTTCAATATGCAATTATCGATAACAGACTGACATGTCAGTCGCAAGTCGGACGGGAAATTTTGTCCGATCATTTTCCGCTGCCAGGCTTGACCGATTGCCGTCAGGCGACGACATTCGCGACGTCATCCAGCGGCTCTCGCTTCGGCGAGCCGGTCGCACGGCTCCATCCCTTCAACCGCCATCCGATCATGACATTCCCCCTTGGGCTCGCCGCGACCTGGCCGGACCTTGCCGGCAATGCGGATTTTGCTGCCCTGCTCGACCGCAGCCTCTGTCGCCTGATGGGGCACGGGCTTTTTCAAACCCTGCCAGGCAGCCGGCCAGACGCAGCATGGCTCTATGCCGAGGCGCCCTTCTGCCTCCTGGCCCACGACACCCAGCCCGATCCCATTTTCATCTATGGAAACAAGGCTGTACAGGCTTGTTTTGAATATGATTGGGAGGATTTAACGCAATTGCCATCCCGTCTATCGGCGGAATTTCCGGATCGAGACGAACGCCAGCGCCTGCTCGATACGGTCAGGAGCCAGGGATTCATCGCCGATTATCGCGGCGTGCGCATCGCCAAATCGGGCCGGCGCTTCTTCATAGAGAATGCCACCGTCTGGGAGGTCATCGACGAGGCCGGCATCCGCCATGGCCAGGCCGCCATGTTCGCCTCCTGGCGCGACCTGCCCTGATCCGTCAGCGGATGATCAGGGCCGTTCCCCACAGGCCGATCGCGAATACCGTGTGCGCAACCAGATTGAGCAGGCGCACCTTGGTGGGACTGGGCGTTTTCGACGCAGCCCAGCCAATGCCGAGCCCGGGTTGCAGCAAGAACCAGCCAGCCCCCACCGTGACGATGCCGAGGATCCAGGCCGGCAGGAATGTCGGATTCGCCAGCCAGGCCCCTCCGGCGAAGACCACCAGGATCACGCCGTAGAGAATGCCGACCACGTAATGGCCAATCCAGCCCAACGCCAATTCATGGGCATAGGGTGCGGCCTTGCCGATATCGTCATGGAAGACGCGGCCCTCTTTCAGATGCCAGAACCAACGGCCGACAGGCGCCCAGTTCGGCAGGTTCTCACCGAAGAATTTGTGCAGCAGGATCGCCCATAGATCCATCAGGATCGTTGCACCAACGCCGATCGCAACGCCGCGCCAGAAAAGTTCGAACATGCCGATTCCGCCAAGAGGACTGTATTCATCATACAAAACACGCTGCGCTCGGCAGACGCAAGATTTCAAATTTCGAGAAGAGCGCGGATTTCGTCGGGATCCGCGATGATGATGCGGCGTGCCAGCGAAACGGCAAAGCCACCGCGTGCCAATATAGCGATTTCCCGTTCGATCTCGGCTTCCTTGTCCGTCCGGCGCCAGGGACCGATGCGCCGGCGCTGTGCCAGCCGTGCAGCAGCCCTTTCTTCGGCTGCGTCACTTTCCTCTCCCGCAAGAGCCTCAGCCACCAAAGTGCGATCGACGCCCTTGGCAGCCAGGGCAGCGCCGATCCGGCGCGCCGAAAGGCCCCGGCTGCGTCCGGCGTGAAGGCGTGCCTCCACAAAACTGGCGTCGTCGATGAAACCGAGCTGCCGGCAATAGCCGATCGTGCGCTCGATCAGGTCGGCGACGTCAGCTTCCGGACCCAATTTGCGGCGTGCCCTTCGCTGCAGGACCTGACGGAGGTTGGCGACGCTGGTCGATCGCTGGCCGAGATAATGGAGCGCGGACTTGCGCATCCAGCTTTCTTCGCGGCTCAGCGACGGGATGATGGACATGGCAGCCTCGAATCGTTGGAAAGAACTTGCCGGAACTCGTGGCCACGCGCCATCATCCCCCCGCTCGGACCTGGCTTGACAAGAATCGCGGCACGCCGGCCTCTGCACGTCTTCTTGGATCAGGCGGTTCCCATGTCCTTCTCTCTGGTGATTTTCGATTGCGATGGTGTTCTCGTCGACAGCGAGATCCTGTCGGCCGAAGTCGAGGCCGAGGCCTTGTCGGCCCTCGGCGTAAAAGTCACCGCGCATGACGTGATGCAGCGTTTCCTCGGCCTGACCCAGGAGGCCTTGGAGGAGCGCTTCGAGCACGATTTCGGACTCAAGCTGCCGCCGAACCATGCCGAAACCACGCGCAGTATGCTGCGAGCGGCCTATGTAGAGCGTCTGGAACCCATTCCAGGCGTGCGCGACGTGCTCCAAAGCCTGCCTATGCCCTTTTGCGTCGCCTCCAACAGCCCACCTGCCAAGCTTGGTCTCGGCCTCAGCATCACCAACCTGTTCGAACTGGTCTATCCCAACATCTTCAGCGCGAAGCTGGTGGCGCGGGGGAAACCGGCGCCGGATCTGTTTCTCCATGCGGCAAAGGCGCTCGGCGCGGATCCCGCCGACACCGTCGTGGTCGAAGACAGCGTGGTCGGCGTCAAGGCAGCAAAGGCCGCGGGCATGACGGCGATCGGCTTCGTCGGCGGCCTGCACCATATGCCCCCCAGCGAGGAAACCCTGGTAGCGGCCGGCGCCGATCACATCGCCGAGACGATGGACGAGGTGAAGGCGCTGATCCTGGCATGAGCCAGGATGATGGCGGTCGGTAGCGGCGCGCTTCCAGATCTCAATCCATCGAAATCTTGCTGCCGCGTAGCGATTTGACGTTCGAGCGACGCGATTTCGACTCAAGCCGCCGCGCCTTGGCGGCTTTGGAGGGCTTGGTCGCCTTGCGGGGTGGCGGTGGCGGCGTCGCCGCCTCGCGCAGAAGCGCAACCAGCCTCTCGCGGGCATCTTCGCGATTACGCTCCTGGGTGCGGAAACGCTGGGCAAGAATGACGACAACCCCATCCTGCGTCAGCTTGCGCCCGGCGAGCCTCTGAGCCCGGATCGCAACCTCATTGGGGAGTGAAGGCGAAGTGCGGATGTCGAAACGCAATTGCACCGCCGTCGACAGCTTGTTGACGTTCTGTCCGCCAGGGCCGGAGGAGCGTACGAAATCCTCGACGATCTCGCGCTCATCGATGGACAGAGTTGGTGTGATCTCGATCATCCGGCCTGCATAGCGTATGGCTTGGCGCGCCGCCGCTAATTTCTGCGGATAAGTTCACGAATTGTTCTTGTCTTTTCGTACACCCTCCTTCAATTTGCGAGCCAAAGCGCCTATCTCAGGCTGAAAGCCCACAGGATCGTCCGTATGTCTGGCCGCCCCACCTCCGGCAGCGCTGTTCCATCGCCTGCCGATCGCCGCTTCATTACCGTGCGCGGCGCTCGCGAGCACAATCTCAAGAATGTCGATCTCGAAATCCCGCGCGACAAGCTGGTAGTCTTTACCGGCCTTTCCGGCTCGGGCAAGTCGTCGCTTGCCTTCGATACCATCTATGCCGAAGGGCAGCGCCGCTATGTCGAGAGCCTGTCGGCCTATGCGCGCCAGTTCCTCGAGATGATGCAGAAGCCGGACGTCGACCAGATCGACGGCCTGTCGCCCGCCATCTCGATCGAGCAGAAGACCACATCGCGCAATCCGCGCTCGACGGTGGCGACGGTCACCGAAATCTATGACTATATGCGCCTGCTCTGGGCCCGCATCGGCATTCCCTATTCGCCGGCGACCGGCCTGCCCATCGAAAGCCAGACGGTCAGCCAAATGGTGGACCGGGTCATGGCTATGCCGGAAGGCACCCGCCTGTTCCTGCTCGCCCCCGTCGTGCGTGGGCGCAAGGGCGAATACCGCAAGGAGCTCGCCGATTTCCTCAAGCGCGGCTTCCAGCGCGTCAAGATCGACGGCACCTTCTACGAGATCGCCGACGCCCCTGCCCTCGACAAGAAGCTCAAGCATGACCTCGACGTGGTGGTGGACCGCATCGTGGTGCGCGCCGACATCGCCAGCCGTCTGGCCGACTCCTTCGAAACGGCGCTCGAACTCGCCGACGGCATTGCCGTGGTCGAGCTCGCCGACCAGAAGGAGGCCGACGGCTCGCCCAAGCGCGTGATGTTCAGCCAGAAATTTGCCTGCCCCGTCTCCGGCTTCACCATTCCGGAGATCGAGCCGCGGCTGTTCTCCTTCAACAATCCCTTCGGTGCCTGCCCGTCCTGCGACGGGATCGGCACCGAGATGACGGTCGATCCCGTGCTGGTGGTGCCTGACGAGACATTGTCGCTGCGCAAGGGCGCGCTGGCGCCCTGGGCGAAGTCGACCAGCCCCTATTACAGCCAGACGGTCGACGCGCTCGCCAAACATTACAAATTCGGCGTGACCACGCCCTGGAAGGACCTGCCGGAAAAGGTGCAGCAGGTGTTCCTCTACGGTTCGGGCGAGGAACAGATCGTCTTTTCCTTTGATGACGGCCTGCGCTCCTATGAGACCCGCAAGGCTTTCGAAGGCGTGGTGACCAATCTGGAGCGGCGCTGGAAGGAGACAGATTCCGAACAGGCCCGCGAGGACATTTCGCGCTTCATGGCGAACACGCCATGCAAGGCCTGCGCCGGCTTTCGCCTCAAGCCCGAATCCCTGGCGGTAAAGGTCACGCACAAGCATATCGGCGAGATCTCGGCGATGTCGGTGCGCCAGGCCCAGCACTGGTTCGAAGCGCTGCCGGCCGAGCTCAACACCAAGCAGAACGAGATCGCTGTTCGCATCCTCAAGGAGATTCGCGAGCGCCTGCGCTTCCTGGTCGATGTCGGCCTGGATTACCTGACGCTTGCCCGCAATTCCGGTACGCTCTCGGGCGGTGAGAGCCAGCGCATCCGCCTCGCCTCGCAGATCGGATCCGGCCTCAGCGGCGTGCTCTATGTGCTGGACGAGCCTTCCATCGGCCTGCACCAGCGCGACAACGAGCGCCTGCTCGAAACGCTGCGGCGCCTGCGCGAACTCGGCAACACCGTCATCGTGGTGGAGCATGACGAGGATGCCATCCTGCAGGCCGATCATGTCGTCGATGTAGGTCCGGGCGCGGGCGTGCATGGCGGGCGAGTCGTAGCCCAGGGCACGCCGGCCGAGGTGATGGCCAATCCGGCTTCCCTCACCGGCAAATATCTGACCGGCCAGCTCTCGGTCCCCATGCCGACCGAACGGCGCCGGCGCCAGAAGGGCAAGGCGCTGAAGCTCACCGGCGCCCGCGGCAACAATCTCAAGGATGTCTCGGTCGAGGTGCCGCTCGGCCTGTTCACCTGCGTCACCGGCGTTTCCGGCGGTGGCAAGTCGACCCTGCTGATCGATACCATCTACAAGGCCGTCGCCCGCAAGCTAAACGGCGCGCTGGAGCACCCTGCCCCCTATGACAAGCTCGACGGCCTGGAACTGATCGACAAGGTCATCGACATCGACCAGTCGCCGATCGGCCGCACCCCGCGCTCCAATCCCGCAACTTATACCGGTGCCTTCACGCCCATCCGCGAATGGTTTGCGGGCTTGCCCGAGGCGAAGGCGCGCGGCTATCTGCCGGGGCGCTTCTCCTTCAACGTCAAGGGCGGACGCTGCGAGGCCTGCCAGGGCGACGGCGTCATCAAGATCGAGATGCACTTCCTGCCCGACGTCTACGTCACATGCGACGTCTGCAAGGGCAAGCGGTACGATCGCGAGACATTGGACGTGCGCTTCAAGAACAAGTCGATCGCCGACGTGCTCGACATGACGGTCGACGAAGGAGCCGAGTTCTTCAAGGCCGTGCCGACCATCCGCAACACCATGGAAACACTGGCGCGGGTCGGCCTGGGCTATGTCAAGGTCGGCCAGCAGGCGACCACCCTGTCGGGTGGCGAGGCTCAGCGCGTGAAGCTTTCCAAGGAATTGTCGCGTCGCTCGACCGGGCGCACGCTCTACATCCTCGACGAGCCGACCACGGGCCTGCATTTCCACGACGTCGCCAAGCTGCTGGAAGTGCTGCATGAACTGGTCGACCAGGGCAATACCGTGGTGGTGATCGAGCACAATCTCGAAGTCATCAAGACGGCCGACTGGGTCATTGACATGGGGCCGGAGGGCGGCGATGGCGGCGGCGAGGTGGTTGCCGAAGGCACGCCGGAAGCGATAATCCGGGAGCCACGTTCCCACACCGGGCGTTTCCTACGCGAGGTGATGGAGCGTCGCCCCCAGGGGCGCCGAGGCGAAGCAGCCGAATAACCCCTGGGCAGGCGCCCTCGCCTGCATTCCAGCTTCCCGCGGACATGCGCAGCCAAGAGCCGGGGAGATTCCGCGCCCCGGGTTGCGCTTCCCAGGCGCGGCCCGATCTCCCATTGCCAAACAAGTGTTTCGCCGGTTAACGCTATAGCCATTCATATATAGCGAGTCGGCGCGACCGCTCCGTTTCCGGGAGAAGCAAATGTTCAGGATCCTGCTCGCCGCTAGTCTGGTCCTCGGCAGTGCCGCTGCCCGGGCCGACGAGGTGGTGCTCTATGGCGCCGGCAGCCTGCGTGCGGTGCTGACCGACATCGCCCAGGATTTCAGCAAGAAGAGCGGCATCAAGGTGCATACGGACTTCGGTCCTTCGGGCCTGATGCGGGAAAAGATCGAGCAGGGCGACAAGGTCGACATCCTGGCCTCGGCGGACATGGCCAGCCCTCTCAAATTGCAGAAGGATGGCCGGGCGAGCGCCGTCGTCATGTTCACCCGCAACCGGCTTTGCGCTTTCGCCCTGCCGGAAGCCAAGCTCGCCGGCTCCAACTTTGCAGAGCGCCTGCTCGATCCTGCCGTGAAGCTCGGCACTTCCACGCCCAAGGCCGATCCCGGCGGTGACTACACCTGGGCCATGTTCCAGTTGATCGACAAGCGAAACCCGGGAGCCTTCGCCAAGCTGGATGCCAAAGCCCAGAAGATCGTTGGTGGCTCGACCGCTCCTGTTCCCGCCGGACAGGATCCGATTGCCGACGGCTTCAAGAGCGGCCAGATCAACGTGATGATGGGCTATTGCAGCGGCGCGGCGCAACGCAAGGCGGCTACGCCGAACCTGGAAGTGATCCAGGTGCCCGAAGCCTATGAGACCGGCCCCGAATATGGCTTGGCCTTGGGGCATGCCGACAATGCCGCTGCCGTGGCGCTGATGCTAGCGATCCTCTCGCCGGAAGGTCAGGCCACTTTCGGCAGATATGGTTTCGCGCCGGTCGGCCTGCCGTCTCAACCCTGAACGAAGCGAAGGAACCGGCAGTGCTCCCGGCATTGGCATGTGCCGCCCTGTCATTTCCATCGGCCTTCGGGTGGTGCGTGCACCGGCGCCAGCCGATCTCCCGGCAATGCCAGCGGGAAATTTTGTAGAGATATTGCCGGCGGCTCCCAGCCACAAATGGCGCCAATGAACCAGAATAGCGCGCAGGCGCCCTGCCACCGGTCTGCGCAGCGGCGCTGCTGCAAGCAGGATCAGGGCCCATAGCAGCAGGCTTGTTCGGCCCTTCGTCTCACGTCCTGACCGGCCAACGGCCGAGAATGGCGTGGCCCGCAGCCAGGGCAGGCGAAATAGCCCAAGAATGGCGTGGATATCATCCTCATAGAGGCGCCCGTCGGCAAAACCGTTGGCACTCTTATTGCCGCCGACCGGTTCGGTATGCCGGACCGGGAATTCGTCGATCACGGCAAAGTCGCGGGAGCCCTCGGCGACGAGATTGCACCAGATCAGGTCAATGCCGCTTTCATAACCCAGGGCATATAGCGGCGCGATCCGCTCGAGAACGTCATGCCGGAAGACCGGGCACATCATCTCCACGAAATTGAGATATCGCAGGACATACCGCCCCTGCCGAAGCAGGCAGGCATAGGTGAAATAGCTATCCCATGTCAGCGCCGGTTGAGCGATCTTGAGATCATACTGGTCGCAACGAGAAAAAATTCCATTTATAGAAGTCGGGGACGCATCAATGTCCTCGTCGAGAAAGAATATATACTTATATCGACCAATAAACTCCGCGTGCTCGCGCAAAAAGCCGTCATATCCCGCGACTTTTTTGCCAGATCGGTATTCGAAATAAACGCCATCTCCGCGAACAACGGGCAAGCCCGTATCGTAGCTGCTGAGGAAAACGTCATAAAGTCTATCCACACCAGGGGCCAGCCACTTTGCGTGAAGACTCTTCGGCCCGATCCGTGCAACCAGCAGATATTTTCGGGCTCGTATCCCCGAGCCATCTCCTGAACCGTTCGTCGTCATTGCTCCAGTTTCCCGCTAACCTTCCAAGGGTTTGGCGCGCTTCGGCGTCACGTAAGCTCAGGACCCAATAAAAACAAGAAAATCACTCCAATTTAAAAATATTATGTATCGATCTTCTAATTTATTGAAATTTTATATTGAAAAACAATCTCGGAAATTCGCAATCCAATACGATGCAGGCTATTTCTTATTCTTATTTTTCGAGCCCCCTATAGCACGCCTGCTCCTTGGGAAGCCAAGTCCAACTTTGGTGTATGGCGGTACTACTGGTGGGGTAACGCCGATTAAGCCTCGGCCGGCATTCTTGGGCGCGAAATTAGTTCTGACCCCTGCTGAGTGCACCGAGCGGTATGATCGGCTGCGTCAGGTGGTACTCGAACGGATACCGCCTCTTCGTCTCTGATATGCAGCCCTGAAGGGTTATAGGCGCCAAAACGCCACAAGATATGCACATCACGCATCACAACGAGGCAGCTCTGGCCATTCTTGACAGTTTTCTAACAATGGCGGCATTACGGTATGCACAAATTGCATGATTGTTGTGCAGCGCAGCATCTACCTCATTCGAGGGAAAAACGGCATATAGGGAATGTGAGCGGCGTTGAGGAATTCGCTTCAACGCAAGCTCGCAGAAGAGGAACCTTATCATGTTGTTCGCAGCTTTGATCGAACGTGTCCGCATCTGGCGCCGTGAGCGCGAGACGCTGGCCGAGCTCAGGCGCTTGAACGGACGCGATCTGGCCGACATCGGTATCAACCCTGCCGACGTTCGCGCAATCGCGCGTCAGGCCGCCCGCGCCTAACCTTGCAGGTAATGACCAATGGGCTGCACGGCTCATTGGTACAGTTTCGACGATCCACCCGCGCGTCCGCCTTTTGCAGTGGAAAGTCGTATCGCTTTTGCCAGTTGGTGGTATGCCGACAGGCGATCGGGCAGCGACAATGTCGAGCCTAAGCGAAAAGTCGTAGGCACCGCCTTGCAGGACCAGGGCCGAGTGCCACATAGCCGCCCTTTCAGGGCGGCTTTTTGTTGGGTCAACGCTTCAATAGCTGGCCCTGATGGTCTAAAAGCCGGGCATGACCATCGATCCCATTCATATCATCGGCGGCGGCCTCGCCGGTTCCGAAGCCGCCTGGCAGATTGCCCGGGCAGGCGTTCCCGTCATCCTGCACGAAATGCGGCCAGTTCAGCCGACCGAGGTCCACAAGACCACGGACTTTGCCGAGCTTGTCTGCTCCAACTCCTTCCGCTCCGATGACGCCGAGACCAACGCGGTCGGCTTGCTCCACGAGGAAATGCGGCGGCTGGATTCGGTGATCATGGCCTGTGCCGACAGCCACAAGGTTCCGGCGGGCGGAGCCCTCGCGGTGGATCGGGACGGTTTCTCGGCTGCTGTGACGAAACGACTGACATCGCATCCGTTGATCGAGATCCGCCGCGAACATGTCGACGGCCTGCCGCCTGCGGATTGGGACAATGTCATCGTGGCCACAGGTCCCCTCACCTCCAAGCCTCTTGCTGATGCGATCGCGACCTTGACCGGTGAGACGTCGCTCGCCTTCTTCGATGCGATTGCGCCGATCGTGCATCGCGAATCCATCAACATGGACATCGCCTGGTATCAGTCGCGCTACGACAAGCCGGGCCCGGGTGGCACCGGTGCCGACTATATCAACTGCCCCCTCAGCAAGGAGGAGTATGAAGCCTTTCTCGACGCCGTTCTTGCCGGCGACAAGACAGGCTTCAAGGAATTCGAGGGTACGCCCTATTTCGATGGCTGCCTGCCCATCGAGATCATGGCCGAACGCGGTCGCGAAACCCTGCGCTTCGGGCCGCTGAAGCCGGTCGGCCTGACCAATCCGCGCAATCCCGAGGTCAAGCCACATGCCATCGTGCAGTTGCGGCAAGACAATGCACTCGGCACGCTCTACAATATGGTCGGCTTCCAGACGAAGCTGAAATATGCCGAGCAGGTTCGGGTCTTCCGCATGATTCCGGGGCTCGAGAATGCTGAATTTGCCCGTCTGGGCGGGCTGCATCGCAACACCTATCTGAACTCGCCGGTATTGCTGGACTCGACGCTGCGTTTGAAGACGCAGCCACGCCTGCGGTTTGCCGGCCAGATCACCGGATGCGAAGGCTACATCGAGAGCGCGAGCGTCGGCCTGATGACGGGCCGCTTCGCCGCCGCCGAACGCCTGGGCCAGCCGGTAACGGCACCGCCGCCCACCACGGCGCTCGGCGCCCTGCTCAACCACATCACCGGTGGTCACCTCGTCAGCGAAGAAGCGGGACCGCGCTCCTTCCAGCCGATGAACGTCAATTTCGGCTTGTTCCCTCCTTTGGAGATCTCTCCCAAGGGGGAAGGTGGAAAACGCCTGCGCGGCAGCGAAAAGGCCCTTGCCAAGAAGAGAGCGGTGAGCGCCAGGGCATTGGAAGCCCTGGAGAGCTGGAAGAACGCGACGGCCGGCGAACAACTCCCGGCCTAGCGGCCATTTGCTTCAGGCGATTCCCGTCCCGGGACAAGAAGCGGGATGGGCACGGGTTCGATAACGATGTAGCCTGCTCTCGGTTCCCGCCCTGTCCGCATCATGGCGGGACTAAAGGTCCGATCGACGACGTTCGTAATCCCGCTTCGCCATCAGCAAACAGGATCCTGCAATGCTCCGCCTCCATGGCCTCGCATCCGTCCTGACCCTGCTCCTCGTTGCAGGCCCGGCCCTGGCTGCCGACACTTCGTCCGACACCCCCGCCGCCGCGACGCCCGATCTCGCCTCTATCCGAACCCAGATCAAGGCCGAGGACTACAAGGCCGCCATAGCGGCTCTCCAACCCTTGGCCGATAGCGGATCGAAAGACCCCGACGTCTACAATCTGCTCGGCTACAGCCTGCGCAAGAGCGGTGACCGCAAGACCGCCCAAACCTTCTACGAGAAGGCGCTCGCCATCGATCCCACTCACAAGGGGACTCTGGAATATCAGGGCGAACTCTTTATCGAGAATGGCGACCTTCCCAAGGCGCAGCAAAATCTCGCAGCCCTGGTCAAGCTCTGCCCCGGTGGCTGCGAGGAGCGTGAAGACCTGGAGAAGGCGCTGGCCCAGGCTGCCAAACCGAAATAGTCCGAGGCAGCCCTATTCCGAGCTAACGCAGCCTGCGTGAAAAACGCCATAGATGCCACTGACTGCGCCATTGCGGCAAGCCGGCCTCATGGCGAAACCAGTCAAACCCCGGCCGTGTCATGCGCCTGAGCAAGGGGCCGACCAGCGCAAGACCGACATAGGCGGGCGCAATCGCACTGGGGGCGGCAGACAGCAATTGCTCCGACGTGCCCAGATGTTGCAGCGCTACCCCGGCAAGCTCGGCAAACATGGCCCGCATCTCGCCGGTGTTGCGGCCGTTCAGCAGGTCCTCGCGAGCCGTTCCATGCTTCAGCACGAGATCGGCCGGCACGAAGATCTGCCCCCTGGCCGCATGCCGGGCGGCCTGCTTCATCAGGCAGGCTATGCCATAGGCCACGCCGGCATGCCCGGCAAGATCGGCACTGCCGGGGTCACCGCCATCGGCAAGAATGAGGCTGGCCATACGGAAAAGGCTGGAATAGGTCTCGCCGCAATAGCCTTCCAGATCGGTGATGCTCTGCAGCAGATCGTCATAGAGGTCGTGCGTGTGGGCGTCGATCAGGGTTACGAGCGCCGAGGCTGGCAGATGGTAGCGATCGATCGCGGCCAGAAGTTCGGAGGCAACCGGGTGTCCGGATATCTGCCCCCTCGCCTGCCCCTCCAGCAGGTCCCGCCACCATTGCAGCCGGACCTCGCCCGGCAGAGGCTCCGACACCATGTCCCTCACGCGCTCGATTTCGCTGTTGAAGGCGTAAAGCGCATTGAGGGCGCGCCTGTGCTCGGCCGGCGCGAACAGATTGGCAAGCCAGCGATTGCGGTCATGTTCGCGCAGCAGGCTCGCGCAATAGGCTTCGTTGCTCATGCTGATATTGGAATTGGCCAGGGCATTGGCCGGGCGATCGGCGCTCATGGCACGGCGATCAGGGCGGCGGCGACGCGACGATCCTCGGCGAGCAGGACGTTCCAGGTGCGGGTCGCCGCGCCGGTCGGCATCGCATCGACGACGATCTTGAGATCGCGGAAACGCCAGCGCAGTGCCTCGGGGAAAAAAACGACGTCGGGGCCGGTGCCGACGAGCAGGATCTCGATGGCATCGGCTTCGGCGAAGACTGGTTCGAACGCCTTTGCCGACAACTCCGCTGCACTCGTCACTGGCCAGGCATGCATGCCGGAGGGCAGGCACAGAAGCGAACCGCGATGCGACATCTCCGCAAAGCGGAAGCCGCCGGTGCCATAGGCATCGATCGGCGCCACGCGCGGCAGGAAGCGGCGTTCGCCTCCGGTCATGACAGCTTACTCCGGCTTGTCGCCGCCTGCCGTCTCATGGCTGCCAGGACGCAGGCCCAGATAGATCAGGACGGGCGAGGCAATGAAGATCGAGGTGTAGGTACCGACCAGCACGACACCGAACAGCATGGTGGCGGTGAAGCTGTGAATGGCGTGCCCCCCGAATAGAAGCAGGGCCAGCAAGGCCAGTGCCACGGTGACGTGGGTAATCACAGAGCGCGACAACGTGGCGTTGATCGACTCGTCCAGGAGCTCATCCATCGGCTTCTTCTTGTATTTGCGCAGGAGCTCGCGAATACGGTCATAGATCACCACGGTATCGTTGAGCGAATAGCCGAGGATGGTCAGCAGCGCGGCGACGCTGGTGAGGTCGAAATCGATCTGCGTCACCGACATGAAGCCGATGGTCAGCACGATATCATGGACGTTGGCGATCATGGCACCGACGGCGAACTGCCAGTCGAAGCGGAACCACAAATAGATCAGAATACCCAGAATGGCGACGAAAATGCCGACGGTACCGACCGTCACCAGTTCCTGCGAAACGCTCGGACCGATGATCTGGATCTGGTCGTCCTTGCCGGAGATATAGTCGGGTGCCAGCGTCTGCTTGACCTTCTCGGCAACCGCATTCTGCTCGGCATCACCGCCCGGCTGGAGGGCGATGCGCATGAGCACCTGTCCCTTGTCGCCAAAACTCTGGATCTGGATCTCGCCCAGCCCAAGCGGCGCCAGCTTGTCGCGAATGGCCTGCACATCGGCCTGCCCCGATTGGGCCGTGACGCCAAGGGCGATGCCGCCCTTGAAATCGATGCCGTAGTTCAGGCCGTGGGTAAAGAAAAGCACCAGAGCCAGAATCGACAACACGGCCGAAATCGGAAAGCTGATACGCCGGAACCGGATGAAGCCGAAACTGGTATTGTCGGGAACAATGCGAAGATGGCGCACCGCGCTCACTCCATCAATCTATCAAATCGGGATGGAACGAGGCTTGACCCCGCGATACCACCAGGAAACCAACAGGCGCGTGACCGTGAAGGCGGTGAACACCGTCGTGATGATGCCGATTCCCAGCGTCACCGCGAATCCCTTCACGGCGCCGGTACCGACGAAATACAGCACGGCGGCGGCAATGAAGGTGGTGATGTTGGAATCGAGGATGGTCGCCAGCGCTCGGGCAAAGCCGGCATCGAGTGACATCAGCACCGTTCTTCCGGCACGCACCTCCTCGCGTATGCGCTCATAGATCAGCACGTTGGAGTCGACGGCGATGCCGACCGTCAGCACGATGCCGGCGATACCCGGCAAGGTCAGCGTCGCGCCGAGCAGGGACAGGATGCCGAAGATCATGCCGACATTGAGCGCCACGGCGACGGAGGCGATGATGCCGAACAGGCCATAGCTGGCGATCATGAAGCCGATGACCAGGATCGAGCCGACCAGGGCGGCCATCTCACCGGCGCGAATGGCGGCTTGGCCGAGGCCCGGGCCGACCGTCTGTTCCTGGATCACCGTCATGGGCGCGGGCAAGGCACCCGAGCGCAGCAGCAGCGCCAGATCCTGCGCCTGCTGTGTGGTGAAATTACCCGAGATCTGGCCCGAGCCGCCGGTGATCGGCTCACGAATAACCGGCGCCGACAGGACCTTGCCGTCGAGCACGATGGCGAAGGGCTTGTTGACATTCTCGGTGGTGACGCGGCCGAACTGGCGCGCGCCATTGGTGTTGAAGCGGAAGGAGACGACCGGCTCACGCGTGTTCTGGTCGAAGCTCGCCTGGGCGTCAGTCAGTTCGTCGCCGGCAACCATCACCTGGTCTTCGATCAGATAGTTCTGGCCGCCATCCGACGATGGCAGGACCGTGGAACCGACGGGCGGGCGGGTCCGCATGGCCTGATCGACGGGCATGCTCAGATCGACCAGGCGGAATTCGAGCTTGGCCGTCTGGCCCAGCAGATTCTTGAAACGATCCGGATCATCCAGACCCGGCAGCTGCACCACGATGCGATCCTCGCCCTGGCGCTGGATGATCGGCTCGACCACGCCGGTCTGGTTGACGCGATTGCCGACGATCTCCACCGAACGCTGGACGATGCGGGTCATGCGGTCGCGCAGGCCTTCATCAGTCAATGCCACGCTGACCTGCCCCGGCGTCGAGGAGGTGATGGTCGCGGTGCGGTTGCCGGTGCCGAAGAGATTGCCGTCGGCCGGATTGCCCAGCACCTGCAGCAGCTGGACGGCCTTTTCGGTGTCGGCCGGATTGGGCAGCGTCACCAGGATGCCGCGCCCCTGCAGAGCGGCCTGGCTGCGGATCTTGTTGTCGTTCAGGATCTGGCGCGCCTGCGAACGCAGGCTGGCGACCTGTTCCTTGATCACCGCATTCTTGTCGATCTCGAGCAGGAAGTAGGAACCGCCCTGGAGATCGAGCCCGAGTGTCAGCGTCTTGTGCGGCAGCCAGGACGGCATGGCCTTGACCCAATTGGCCGGCATTAGATTGGGTGCGGCCAGCCATAGGCCGATCAGCAAGGTAAGAAGGACCGAAGCCGTCTTGGCGGGAGAAAAGTGCAGCATAGCGGAGCAATTCCGAGCCTTGACAGGCTATTCTCAGGACAGTCGGGAGATAAAGAACCGCGCCGACCCTATCCTGAGTCTCTTATCGTGTCTTGTGATCGAAGCCAAAGAGGGGAATTACCCCAAAAGGCCTCAGGCCGCCTCGGACTTCTTCACCGGCTCGGTCTTGGAGCGGACGCTGGCCACCATCTCGCGGATGACTTTCACGCGAACGCCTTCGGCAATCTCGGCCTCGATCTCGGACTCGCCTTCGACCGCCTTGGTGACTTTGCCGATCATGCCACCCGACATCACGATGGTGTCGCCACGACGGATCCCCTTGAGCAGAGCCGCCTGTTCCTTCGCCTTGCGCTGCTGCGGACGGATCAGCAGGAAGTAGAAGATCACGAACATCGCGATCGGCAGCAGCAGCGTACCGCCGAGACTGGAGAACAGGTCGCCGCCGCCCTGGGCTGCCTGGGCAAAGGCTGGTGTCGTGAACATGGGATCGCCTCTCAAGAGAAGCGGCCGGGACAGCCCGGCCGCGAATTCGCGCGGAATATAGTGAACCAGCCACCGAAAGCAAACAGAACGCCACTTTCGCCCAGCACATGACGAAAAATTCATGGCCAACGGTGTGGGAAACCGTCCATTCCGGCATCACCGATTTGACCAGGCGCTGCTGGGTGGCGGCCAGGAAATCGCATCCCCTATCCTCAATCGCATCCCCGTCCTAAAAGTGGCAGCGAACAGGCACCGGCCTTGCCACGGCATCGTTCTGCCGAGATCCGCCCGGGGTTTCGCACAAGGCATTGCCGCGCACTTGGAGGCAGGCGCGGCATGCCGCCGCTTTTCAGCGCCTCGCCGGCGCGTTAGAGACGAAGGGCTTACTCACGTTCATCTCATCTGGTTGCCATGACTGACTTTTCATCCCGAGAATTGCCGCACTTGCTCGCCCGTATCGCCGACGCCCTGGAGCGGTTGGCGCCCCCCGCCGCCATCAAGGCCGACTTCGACGCTGCCGAGGCTTTCATCTGGCAGGCCGGTGAGAAATATCTGCAGCCCGTGCCCAAGGTGAACAGGGTCGCCATGCCTTTGCTCAAGGGCATCGACCTGGTGCGCGATCTCCTGGTCGACAACACCGAGCGCTTCGCACGCGGCTTGCCTGCCAACAACGCCCTGCTCTGGGGCGCCCGCGGCATGGGCAAGTCGTCGCTGGTGAAGGCCTCCCATGCCGATATCAACGCCAAGGTCGGTGGCATCCTGAAGCTGATCGAGATTCACCGCGAGGACATCGACAGCCTTCCCGAATTGATGAATCTCACCCGCAAGGCCCCCTATCGCTTCATCGTGTTCTGCGACGATCTTTCTTTCGACAGCGACGACACCTCCTACAAGTCGCTCAAGGCAGCGCTGGAAGGCGGCGTCGAGGGACGCCCGGACAATCTCATCTTCTACGCGACCTCGAACCGGCGTCACCTGATGCCTCGGGACATGATCGACAATGAGCGATCGACCGCGATCAATCCCGGCGAGGCCGTGGAAGAAAAGGTGTCGCTCTCCGATCGTTTCGGCCTGTGGCTCGGCTTCCATCGCTGCAGCCAGGACGATTACCTCGACATGGTCTATGGCTATGCCGATCATTTCGGCCTCGACCTCGATCGTGACACCATGCGGGCCGAGGCGCTGGAGTGGGCGACGACCCGCGGCGCCCGCTCGGGCCGCACGGCCTGGCAATATGTGCAGGATCTTGCCGGCCGCCTGGGCAAGGCGTTGAGCTGACCTGTTCCGTCGGCTCAATGAAAAGTGGCCCGGACATCGCTGCCGGGCCACTCGAGCTGCTTCGGGGTCTCGCGGAGAAGCAGATTTCGGTATCAGGTGCCTGAGAGATAGCGGGTCGGATCGACCGGCGCGGCACCCTTGCGTACTTCGAACAGCACCTGCGGCGAGGTCACGTTGCCTGTCTGGCCTGCGGTCGCGATGGTCTGACCGCGCCGGACGGTTTCGCCTTTCTTGACGTCGAGATCCTTGGCATGGCCGTAAGCCGTGACATAGCCATTGGCGTGGCGGATCAGGATCAGGTTGCCATAGCCCTTCAATTCGTTGCCGGCATAGGCGACGACACCATCCTCGGCGGCCTTCACCTCGGTGCCTTCCGGCACCGAGATATTGATGCCGTCGCTGTTGCGCCCGAAGTTCTGGATGATGCGCCCCTTCACCGGCCAGCGGAACTCAGGGTTACCCGACGCAGCGGCATTGGCATCCTTCGGCAGTTCCGCGGCGGGAGCAGCCTGCTGGGGCAGGCTCGCGGAGGGCGAGATCGTCCCGGTTGCAACCGGCGCAGGCTGGCTGACTTCGGCAGGCTTGACCGGCTTGGCAGCCGCCACCTGCGCAGGCTTGCTGGCCGGCACCTTCTGCTTGGCAGCAGCCAGCTTCTCAGCCTTGAGCTTGTTCGCCTTGGTCGGATCGATCGGCTTGGCGGCCGCGACCTGAGCGGGCTTGGCCTTGGCGTCGACCGGAGCGACCTTCGCCGTCTGAACCGGCTTGACCGTCACCGGCTTGACGGTGGCAGTCTTGACGGCCTGCCCATGCGGGGCTGCAACCTGCATCGCCTCGGCGGCAATCGACTTCTGCGTCTTGGCGGTCTTCACCGGCACCGGAGTTGCGGCACGCGCCGCCTGCACCGGCTTGGGAGCAGCCACAGGCCTCGGCTGAACGGCGGCAGCGACCGGCACGTCACGCGGCGGGCGGTTGTCGACTGCCTCGGCAGCCGGTGCCGGCACCGCCGCCGCGGCATGGGCCGTACCCCGCACGACCAGCTTCTGGCCGATCTTGACGCTCATCCATTCATCGATGCCGTTTTCCTTGGCAAGGCGGGGGCGCGTCGTGCCATAGGCCTTGGCGATCGAGGTCAACGTCTCGCCTGGCTTGACGACATGAATGCCGGAAGCAGCAGCGACGGCGGCCGGCCTCGGCTTCGCACCGGCGGCCGGCGTGGTCGCAACAGGGCGAACCTTGACCTCGCCGACGCTGCCGCGTGACGTCTCGGGCACATCGCCCGGATAAGGCTGGTCGGCGGTAGCAGCAACTGTCGTCACTGCGCCATTGCCATTCTGGGCCGCATTGTAGACAGGGATGATGACTTGCTGCCCGGGCGTCAGCGAACGGGAGGTCAGCCCGTTGACCTTCATGATCGCGTCGGAAGGCACACCGTAGCGGTTGGAGAGCGTGTTGATGGTCTCTCCGGCAGCGGCCGTAACCGGCGTTCCGCCCGTGGCGGTCCACCCCCCCGCTTTGAAGCCGCCGATCTGCGGTGCAGGCGTGGAGATCGCGCCGGTTACGATCGGCTGCTCGCCGCGCGCCAGACGATATTGCGTGGAAGGCGCGCTGCGCTGTGCCACGGCACCGACCGGAGGCAGCGGCTGCGAGGCGACCACACCCGCCGCCGGCACGGTGTTGACGGCATAGCCGGAGTTGTCGTAGCGCGGCCTCGCCTTGGAAGGCTGCGGCTGGGCATAGGCCAACTGGTTGTCACTCGAGGTGAACGGATTGGAAAAGGGGTTCTGGGCGAACCTCGATGTGTCGCTGCAGCTTGCTGCGAGGCCAGCCACCAGGGCGATCACGGCGACGCGCGACAAGTGGCGCGAACGGATCAATTCGATCGGAAAACGCATAGGACGCTCACACCCACGCTTGAGAAGAAGATGGGGTGATTAAGCCTCTATTGGGGTAAACAACGCCTTAAGAGCTGGACTCAATTTGGACAAAATCCGGGAACGGCGCCGATTGCAGGCGAGCGGACACCTCGGAGCCTGTTCCGCCCACGCCATTGAGATTGCAGTGCTTTTCAAGCAACCGCATCATATTGCTACGGGTTCTCCGACAGGCGATCACAATCAGGGGACAGGGTTGGCCTTGCCCCATGCGTTAAAGAGTTGCCGCGCCGGCGCCCACAGGGAATCAGCTTCACCGGCGCGACTCACAAATGGCTCAACGCGACCATTCCAGGCGCAGGTCCTCGGCACTGCGAATGCCGCCATGACCTTCGACTTTCAGCTTGCCGACGAGCCTGGCTTGAGGAATACGGCTGACGAGCGCTGCCAACCCTTCTTCCAGCTCCGCCTTTGCCAGGGCTTCACCCAGACAGCGATGGGCGCCGCCGCCGAAGACATAGTGCCAGCGTGTATGATCCGTCCGCCTGATGTCGAATCGATCCGGCTCGCCGAACACATCGGGATCGCGCAAGGCCGACATGGTGGAGAGCATCAGCAGCGATCCCGGCGCCAATGTGTGACCACCGATCTCGATCTCCTCCAGCACCAGCCGCGGCAGCGACGCGACCGAGGGTTCGAATCGCAGGGCCTCGGAAACCGCTCCGGGAATGAGGCTGGGATCGTCGCACACGGCTTGCCACTGGTCGCGATGCTTGAGCAGAAGGGCAATCTGGATCGCCATCGAGGCCCGCGTGGTATCGCTGCCGCCCAGCACCACGATGATGATCTGCATGATCGCCTCGAGCGGCGTCATCTCCGGATTCTCGTCGATGGCGGCGATATAGTCGGACAGGAAATCGCCGCGCGGGTTCTGGCGGCGTTCCGCGACCAGCTCATACATGTAATCCGTCATCTGCCGGCAGGCATCCTCGAGCTCGGGAATGTCCTTTTCCGTCCAGGACGTGCCCAGGCTGCGCGCGATGACATAGATCCAATCCGCGAATTTCGGAATGTCGGCCTCCGGCATCCCCAGAATGGCGGCGACGGTATGGGCCGGAATGATCGCCGAATAGTCCTCGAACAGGTCCATCCCGCCAGCCTCGTAATGCTGGTCGATCAGTTTTTCTGCCATCGCCCGCACCTTGGGGCGGACCTCGGCAACCATCTTGAAGGCGAAGGTTCGCGCCATCGGGCCGCGCCGCCGCCTATGGGCAGCCCCATTCGAAAGCAGCATGCATTTGTCGTAGAAGTCGAACAGAGGTCCGGATGTGACCCCCCTCAATTGCAGGAGTTCGGTTTCGATCTGGCGGGTGCGCTCGTCGGTGGTGAGGCTGACGACGTCCTTGGCGCGCAGGACGAAGAGCGGCCCGTCGTCCCGTCGGATGAAGGGGGTTTCCGGTCGAAATTTGCGGAACAGGGCGTGCGTGTCCTGATCCAGTTCGGCAATGCTAAATGTTGGAATATCTGAATTGAATTGTTGTGCTGTCTGTTCGGTCATCTCAAATCCCCCAACCGAGTTGCGGTTCTGACTGAGCGACCAGAGGCGATCTTGAAATCAGACCTGGGCTGCCAGTCCCGCACCGTCGGAAACCGCCGCATACTGCACGGGATGGAGGTATCCCGCCATCCCTCCGCGACCTGAATTTGTCTGCATCCGCGCGTCGGGGCTTCGCCCCTGCCCTGCAGTCGAGCAATTGAAAGTCCGGCTCAACGGGAAAGACGCAATTGTACCGTGATACCAGCGATGACTGCGCCGAATCTCGCTTCCGCTTCAAACTCGACGGCGGCTTAAAGCCGGTCGGCAACGCCCAGAATCATCGATGCGGCGCGGATATCCATCAGCGGCGTATGATGGAAACCGTCGGCGTCGCGCACGATCATGGTCAATTGCTGCTCTTCGCCCGGCGGGCCGATCGGCGCGATCATCCGTCCCCCCAGGGCCAGCTGATCCAGCAGATCCTCGGGCACCTCGCTCATTGCGGCCGTCGTGACGATACGATCGAAGGGTGCCTGCTGGCGCCAACCGGAACTGCCGTCTGCCACCATCATCGTGACATTGAGGATGGTGACGGCCCGCAGCCTTTCCTCAGCCTCGGTGACCAAGGTGCGCCAGCGGTCGAGCGTGAGGACTCGCTTGGCGAGGCGTCCTAGCACCGCGGTCAGATAGCCGGAACCCGTACCGATCTCCAGCACGCGATGCAGCGGCTCGACATCCAGGCGCTCGGCAATGGTGGCCGCAAGCACGGGCGGCGTGATGGTCTGGCCACACTGGATGGGAAGGCTGAGGTCGCGCCAGGCGAACTCGGCGAATTCCGGCAGCACGAAGACGGGGCGCGGCAAAGTGGAAACGGCATTCAGCACCTTCTGATCCGTCAGCCCGTGGCGGCGCAGGCGCAGGATGAAAGCCATCATCTCCTGCGCATGTTCGTCATCGGGATTCACAAAGGGCTCGTAATCCGTCATGTTGTCCGTCATCGCACCGTTTCAAAGCTATCCGAAAGCCGTTGCAGGGCTGGCACGTCGGTCAGGTTGAGATGGAGGGGGGTCACGGAAATCTGTTTGTTGAAAAGGGCGGCCAGATCGGTGCCCTCGAGCCGGGGCGGCGTTTCCCGCCGCGGAGCCAGCCAGTAGTAGGGACCACCACGAAAATCCTGCCGCTCGACTACGTCGACGAGGGCCGCATCGCGCTGCCCCTGCGTGGTGACCGCAATCCCGGCGACCTCCTCGGGCTCGCAATCGGGAAAATTGACGTTGAACAAGGTTCCCTTGGCGAAACCGTGGGCCAGCAGCTTGCGGATCACACCGGGTGCATGCTGTTCGGCGCAATGCCAACGCATGCCGTCCCTGCCCCCGATGCCATAAGCCTGGCTGAGAGCGATGGATGGAATCCCCAGGACGGTCCCCTCCATCGCGGCCGCCACCGTACCGGAATAGGTAACGTCCTCAGCGATGTTCTGGCCGCGATTGACGCCGGACAGCACCACGTCGGGCTGCCTGCCCTTGAGCAGGTGCTGAACGCCCATCAGCACGCAATCGGTCGGCGTCCCGCTGACGGCGTAGCGCTTTTCATCGATCTGCCGCAGGCGCAGCGGCGTGCTGAGCGAGAGGGAGTGGGAAACGCCGGACTGATCCGTCTCCGGTGCGACCACGATCACGTCGTCGCTAAGGCTGCGGGCGATCTTCTCCAGCGAAACCAGGCCTGGCGCATGGATGCCGTCATCGTTGGTAATCAAAACTCGCATCCGCCGTCCGTCCCTGTTCGCTGAGTCCATAGCTAGTGTGCCACAGGAAAAGGAGCTCCGGCGAGAGTTTGTCGTACGCAATCCCCTACCGTTGCAGAAATCCCTGCAGAAACAAATGATTGCCTCACCCTTCCTGATTCTGGAATCAAGGACGGTGCGGCAAGATGCGCGGGAGCGGGATTACTGTCTTTCGATCCGGCGCAGGCCGCCCATATAGGGAACCAGAACGTCCGGAACGGTGATGGAGCCATCCTCGTTCTGATAATTCTCCATCACGGCCACAAGTGCGCGGCCGACCGCCACGCCCGAACCGTTCAGCGTATGCACGAAACGCGGGCTGCCGCCGGATTTCGGACGGGTCCGGGCGTTCATGCGGCGTGCCTGGAAGTCACCGCAGACCGAGCAGGAGGAGATTTCCCGGAACAGCCCCTGCCCCGGCAGCCAGACTTCGATGTCATAGGTCTTCTGGGAGGCGAAACCCATATCGCCGGTGCACAGGGTCATCACCCGGTAATGCAGGTCGAGGCCCTTCAACACGGCCTCGGCACAGGCGAGCATGCGCTCATGCTCGTCCCGGCTCTGTTCGGGCGTGGTGACCGAGACGAGTTCGACCTTCTGGAACTGATGCTGACGGATCATGCCGCGCGTATCGCGCCCCGCCGCGCCCGCCTCGGCCCGGAAGCAGTGGGTCAGCGCGGTATAGCGCAGCGGCAGCTCCTCCTCGGCGGTGATGGCGTCGCGCACCAGGTTGGTCAGCGAAACCTCGGCCGTCGGAATCAACCAGAAATCGCCCGGCTGAACACGGAACTGATCCTCGGCGAATTTCGGCAACTGGGCCGTACCGATCATGGCATCGTCGCGTACCAGCAAGGGCGCCGCGACCTCGGTGTAACCATGCTCGCCGGTATGCTTGTCGATGAAATACTGGCCGAGCGCGCGCTCGAGCCGGGCCAGGCCCCTCTGCAGCACCACGAAGCGGGAGCCGGAGAGCTTGGCGGCAATCTCGAAATCCATCAGGCCGAGAGCTTCGCCCAGCTCGAAATGCTCCTTGGGGGCGAATGTATACGCCCGCGCCACGCCATGGCGATGGTGTTCGACATTGCCGTGTTCGTCAGCACCGGTAGGAACCTCGTCGAGCGGCAGGTTCGGAATCGAGATGAGCTGATCGTAAAGGGCCTTGTCGGCGAGGCGGAGCGCCTCCTCGTCAGCCGGCATCGAAGCCTTGAGCGCATTGACTTCGGCCATCAGGGCCTGCGCCTTGGCCTCATCCTTGGCCTGCTTGGCCGCACCGATCTCCTTGGAGGCGGCGTTGCGACGTTCCTGGGAGGCCTGCAGCCGGGCAACGAGCGCACGGCGGCTCTCATCGAGCTCGAGTATGGTGGCGGACAGCGGCTCGAGCCCTCTGCGAACCCGGCCTTGGTCGAAGAGACCCGAGTTCTCGCGGATCCACTTCACATCATACATGAGATCAACTCCAGAACGGTCGTCGGGACACCGACGGGCTATTCCGAAGCCTGCGTATCGCCTTCCGCGCGCTTCTTCTCAACCCACCGGACCGAATAGATCGAGAGTTCGTAAAGGAGCACGCCCGGCACGGCAAGCGCGATCATGCTCCACGGATCGGGTGGCGCCAGCACGGCAGCGATCGCGAACACGATGACGATGGCATAGCGGCGCTTTTCCGTCAGGAAGGTCGAGTCGACCACGCCAATCCGGCCCAAAAGGGTCAACACCACCGGAAGCTGAAACACCAAGCCGAAGGCAAAGATGAGGTTCATCAGCAAGGACAGATAGCCATCGACAGTCGCCAGCAATTCGATTGTGGCGATTCCGCTGCCGCCGAGTTGCTGCATGCCCAACGCGAAATGCATCACCGCTGGCATCGCCAGGAAATACACCAGCAACCCGCCCAGGAAGAAGAAGAGTGGAGTGGCGATGAGATAGGGCAGGAAGATATTGCGTTCGTGCTTGTAGAGGCCGGGAGCGACGAAACGATAGATCTGGATGGCGAAGAAGGGAAAGCCGACGAAAGCAGCGGCGAAGAAAGCAACCCGAATCTGCGTGAACAGGAAATCGAGCGGGTGATTGTAGATCAGCTTGACCGGATTGCCGGCTGCCGCCCATTCATAGGGCCACAGCAAGATGAGATAGATCGATTTGGAAATCGCGAAGGCGCCGATGAACAGCACGATGAACGCAATGCCGGATTTCATCAGGCGTGAGCGTAGCTCGATCAGGTGATCGAGAAGCGGCGCCTTGGAGGCGTCGATGTCGTCTTCGGTCATCTTAGGACTTGAACGCTGCAAGGGGGGCGAAGGCGGAGGGGATTTCGACCCCGACGAGTTTGGCAGCCAAGGATGAAGGGTTTGGCCCGGCGATGGAAGGCTCGCCTGGCGTGGCAGCCACCGCCCCGTTCTCCAGAATCGGCGCGATTGCCGCCGGACTAAGCGGCGGTTCCGAATCGAACACCGAGGATTTCAGGGCGTTGCGCGCCAGGCCTGCGGGGCTGCTGATGCTACTCAAGGTTGCCGCGGATTGTCGCAGCGTGTCGAATTCCTTTTTGACATCCTCGAGATTGGCTTCCTTGAGCGCTTCGTTGAACTGGCCTTGGAATTCGCCCGCCATACGGCGCAGCTTGTTCACGCCCCGCCCGAGGGAGCGCATCGTGCTGGGCAGTTCCTTGGGGCCAATGACGACGACAGCCACTGCCCCCACGATCAGGATATGGCTCCAGCTGATATCAAACATGCAACGCTCGGTCTGGCGAAACGAAATGCTCCGCGCATTAACGCGGAGCCTAGAAAGACCCAGTCTTCAGGCTGACGCCGCCGGCACAAACCGCGCCAGCTCAGCCCGCCTTGGTTTGCTCGGTCGGATTGACAGTCGTGCCGGCCTGCGCATCGATCGTCTTCACAGGCTGCTGGGCAGTCGTCGGTTCGTCATCGGCCATGCCCTTCTTGAAGGATTTGATGCCCTTGGCAACGTCACCCATCAAGTCGGAAATCTTACCGCGTCCACCAAACAGGACGAGTACGACGACAGCCAGAATGATCCAGTGCGTGATACCCCATGTACCCATGATACCCTCCAACGCGGCAAAGCCGATTGTAACAACACAACAACGGCGCCGCACGCGACCCGATGATCCCAGCAGAATCTAGGCGGGCTTGACGGCAAAAACAAGAAGGTTTGCCGTTCTTACTCAACCTTCATGTTCGGGTTCCGGTTCCGGAAATGCGAACGAAAGGTCGGCGGCTTCCAGCGGCTCCTCATCCGGCGCCAGCGCGCTGTCATCATTGGGCATGGGCACGCTGAAGCCAGGCGGCAGGCGGCCATCGAGCAGGCCCGCTCCCTTGAGCTCATCGAGCCCAGGCAGGTCGCCGACGCCATCCAGGCCGAAATGCTCCAGAAATGCGGGCGTGGTGCCGTAAGTCACCGGTCGTCCCGGTGCGCGCCGCCGCCCGCGCAGGCGCACCCAACCGGTTTCCAGAAGCACATCCAGTGTGCCCTTGGAGATCGACACTGAGCGGATGTCCTCGATCTCGGCGCGGGTCACCGGCTGGTGATAGGCGATGATTGCCAGGGTTTCCATCGCCGCCCGCGACAATTTGCGCGTCTCATAGGCATCGCGCGATAGGATCCAGGCGAGGTCGTCGGCGGTGCGGAAAGCCCAGCGCCCCCCCAGCCTGACCAGATTGACGCCACGGGTCGCATAGTCGGCCTGCAAGGCGCCGATGGCGGCACCGATATCCGCACCCTCGGGCAGCCGCGATGCCAGCGTCGCCTCGTCCAGCGGTTCCGTTGCCGCGAACAGCAAGGCTTCGATCAAACGCATATGCTGCTGCAGATCGGTCTGTGCCGTGCCTTCCGGTTGGAACGATGCAATTTCGCCCAAAGCCTAACCCTTCCCTATGCGGGCTGCGCCACAAGAATGAAGCGCGGGCCGCATGGTTTACCAAAACCTGCCTAGTCCTCGAACCGACAGCTGGCCCTCGGCGGCGTGCCGCACAGGAGGGTTGAGATGCTGCCGATCCTTCCTGATCGAGCCATGGCTCGATCAGGAAGGATCGGTCTGGCCGGCTTCACCACGCGACCGCAGATAGATCGGCGAGAAGGGCGTAGCCTGACGCAAATCGAGCTTGCCTTCCTTCACGAGTTCGAGGCTCGCGGAGAAGCTAGAGGCCCGAACGGTGGCCCGTGTCGAGGGCTCGGCCAGATAGTCCACCAGAAATTCGTCGAGACTGAGCCAGTCCGCCGCCGGCCCGATCAGCGCTTCCAGCAATTCGCGCGCTTCGGCCAGCGTCCAGACATTGCGCTCGGGCAGCTTGACATAACCAACCATGGCGCGCTGACGCTGCTGGGCATAGGCAGAGAGCAGATCATGCAGCGTTGCCTCGAATCGCCCATGATTGTTAAGTCGGATGCCTTCGGGCATGCCGCGCTTGAACACGTCGCGGCCCAGAACGGCCCGCTCCTGCAGCTGGGCGGCGGCATTGCGCATCGCTTCCAGGCGCTGCAGGCGGAAGGCAAGGGCGGCGGCCAATTCGGCCGCGGGCGGTTCCTCGCCCTTCGGCGATTCCGGCAGCAGCAGGCGCGACTTGAGATAAGCGAGCCAAGCCGCCATCACCAGATAGTCGGCCGCCAGTTCGAGCCTGAGACGGCGGGCCTCCTCGACAAAGGAGAGATATTGCTCGGCAAGGGCGAGGATAGAAATGCGCGTAAGATCGACCTTCTGGCGCCGCGCCAATTCGAGCAGCAGGTCGAGCGGTCCTTCGAAGCCGTCGACATCCACGACGAGCGTGGGATCGCTGACCGCCGTGTCCGCCCTCACCTCTTCCTCGAACTCATCGCTCATTCAAACCGTGCCTCCGCTGGCAAGCGCCGCCGCCAGCCGTTCCCGCGCTTCGTCGATGTCGAGCGGCTCCGGCAGGTGGCGGATGCGGGCCAAGGCGGCATCGGCCCGGCGGCGTGCCTTGCCTGACAGGCTTGGAGCGGCCCGCGCCACCTCGATCATCTCATCCATCTTGCCGTTGCAATGCAGCCCGAGATCGCAGCCAGCCGCGAAGGCCGCTGCCGCGCGTTGCTCCAATGTTCCCTCGAGGGCCTGCATGGAAAGATCGTCACTCATCAGGAGACCATCATAGCCGATTGCCTTCCTGATCACATTGCGGATCACTTTTTTGGACGTCGTAGCTGGGGATGACGGATCCAAAGCCTCGTATACCACATGGGCGGTCATCGCGGCGGGCATGTCGGCGAGCATGCGGAAGGGCAGGAAATCGAGTGATTCGAGCTCGGCCCGGCCCGCCGCCACAATCGGCAGCGAAAGATGGCTGTCCACGCCGGCGCGGCCATGGCCGGGCATATGCTTCATTACGGGCAGCACGCCGCCGGCGATCATGCCCTCGGCCGCGGCCCGACCGAGCGTGCCGACCGTGGTCGCGTCGAGACCGTAGGCCCTGTCGCCGATCACGTCATGGGCTCCTGGCACGGGAATATCGAGCACCGGCAGGCAATCGACGTTGATGCCGACCTCGAGGAGATCGTGCGCGATCAGTCTCGCAGCCAGCCGGGTGATCTCGCGGCGTGTCACCGGATCATTGGCATGGAGCTGGCTATAGCGCCGCGCGGCCGGATATTTCGACCAATGAGGAGCCGTCAGCCGCTGGACCCGCCCGCCCTCCTGATCCACCAGAACGGGCGCATCGCGTCCCACCGTCTCGCGCAAGGAAGCCGTCAGGGCTCGCACTTCCGCCGGTGTGCCGACATTCCGCCGGAACAGGATGAAGCCCCAGGGATTCGCATCACGGTAGAAAGCGCGCTCGTCAGGGGTGAGCGACAGGCCGGAACAACCCAGGATCAGCGCTGATTGGGGCATGACAGTCTCTTCGGCTTTCGGGAAATATATGAAGAACAGGCAAGCCGAACTGGATCGGGGCGATCGGAACCCGGCCCCCGACCGCCCCGATCCAGTTCGGCTTGCCCGAAATCTCTCAGACGTCAGATTCAGGCGCGGCGCGCATGAACGGCAGCGGGCTCGAATCAGCCGGCAATCAGTTGCGGGCGATCACACAGTCCCCACCGGCAGCCTTCAGCTTGCCGCAGAAGGCCGTGGCCTCGGCCGGCGTGGACCATCCTCCGACCCGCACCCGGTAATAAGTGCCGCGATCGGGTAGATCGACCTTGCGGATCGACGGCTTCATACCGCCCAGCACACCTGCGAAACGGCGCTGCAGCGACTGGAAGGCGCTCTGCGCATCAGCCGGCGAGCGTTGCGACGAAACCTGGACGACATAGCTACCATTGGCGACCGGGGCCGCGGTCGGAGCCGATGCGGCGGCCGGGGCTGCCCCTGCGGTCGGTTCGGCCGACGCAACCTGCGCCGGTTTCGGCGCCGGCGGCATATGGCGAGGACGGACAGGCGGTACCGCCGGCGGCGGTGCCTGCGCCTGGGTCGGCTCGACGACCGTGGTCGCACCGCCATCTTCCTCGCCCGGCAGCGCTTGTGGCGTCTGGTCGTCCGGCAGGGCGGCAGCCGAGCCGGCGGGCACGGTTGCAACCGGGGCAGCGGGGGCCGGCGACGTGGCCTGGCCAGCATCGCCCTGGACGACCGGAGCGGCTTGCGGAGCAACAGCAGGAGCCGTTGGAGCCGCCTCAGACGAAGGCTGGTCGGCAGGAGGCGTCGGCGCCAGGGCCGAGACGTCCACGGAACGGGTCTGCGGAGCGCTCGGCTCGGCATTGGTGATGGGGGCTTCACCCGTCACCACCGAACTGTCCGGCATGATCTTGATGGTCTTCACCCGCCGCGGCTCGTCGGGTGCCTGCGTAACCTGGGTTTCCGTGGCATTGCTGGCCGTCTGGTCGGGCGCGCCAGCGCCTTCGGGATTGGGCAGCACGATGTTGCTGGTCGTCACCGGACGCGTCGCATTGGCGTCGGGCACCGCGGGGGCCGGGGCTGCCGTCCCTTCGGGTCGGGTCGGCACCACCGCAACCGGCTGCTCCTCGTGACGCACCAGTCGCTCATTGGCGACGGAAGCGGTCTGGTTGCTGCGATTGAAGATCTCGTGAGTCGGCTGGCTGGCAGCCGCAGCGTTCTCGGCCGGCTTGATCTTGACCGGGTCCGTGCTCGCCTTGATCACCGGCGGTGCGCTGCCGATACCCGGAATGTCGCTACCGACAAAGCCGCCCTTCTTCCAGACATAGGCGAGGCCGCCACCGATGCTGGCGACGAGGACGAGAGCGGCAAGACTGACGGCACTGCCACGAGACTTGCGCCGCGGCATCCGGGTCTCGGCGCGCGGCGCCAGATATTCATCATCGGCGGCCGGCGCATAGCGATCTTCCTCGCCTTCGGGATAGGCTTCCACATAGGGATTGCCGTCACGATCGACCCAGACTCCGCGCTGTTCGTCATAGACCCATTCGGGCCCTTCCTCCTCGCGTTCGTCGTCGAAGACATAGGCCTTCGATTGGCGCGTGGCGACGTCCTGGTCGTCGCCGTAATAGTCGTCCTGATAGGCTTGCGCCTGCTCGGCCTGCGCATGTTTGGACACGGTCTCGGGATGGCCGTCGCGAATCTCGTGCCCATTGCGATCATAGCGATCCGTCATGCCCGCCTCCCGCGAACGCAAAACGCCGGCCGAAGCATAGGCCTTTGTGTCACGCCTTTCAGCATAAACATCGCGATCGCCACCTGCAGTTGCCAGATCGGACAGCCATTGATCGCTGTTGCTGGCTGCGACACGGCGATGTTCGGTTTCAATCATGACTCGTTCCTGACCAGGCTGGTCGATCACCGGGGGGCGATCTGCGGCCAAAAGGGCCGATCTCGTTTCAGCGCATCTCGTCCGGCGCAGAACTGCCGAGCAAGCCGAGTCCAGACTTAAGAACCGCCTCGACCCCGCGCACCAACGCCAAGCGGGCGCCTGTTAACAATCGATCATCATCCCTAATGAAGCGTAAATACGGAGCCCCGAGACTGCGATAATATTGCCGGTGCAGCCCGCCAGCCAGGCTGCACAGATAGTGGAGCAGCCGGCAGGGCTCGCGCTGCCTCACGGCGAGATCGATCTGGCTTGGATATAGGGCGAGCAAGCGCAGAATCAACTGCGCGCCCCCATCCTCGAAAGCTCGAACATCCCAGCGATCTTCATCGGAATCGCCATGTCCCCTGATCTCCGCCTGTTGGCGCAGGGCCCGGCAGCGGGCATGGGCATAGTGCAGGTCAAAGACGGGGTTGGCATGGCTCTGATCGAGCAGGAGATCGAGATCGAGCACGAGCGGAGCATCGGCAGGCTCGATCAGCATGCCCAGACGAGCGGCGTCGTCGCCGACGATGCCCGCGATCATCGAAAGATCGAGATCGTCGGCAAGATGCCCCGTCACGGCCGTAGGGTCTCGCCCCTTCACGCCGACAAGCGGTCCGAGCCGGACAACGACATCGGCGCGCTGCGAAGGTGCCCGAAACTGCCTGTCCGCGCGAAAACCGAGATGGTCCAGCATATTGGCCAGGGCTGTTCCGACTGCCTCGCAGCGGGCCGGTGACAGGGGCCGGGTGCTCTGCGGATCGGTGGCGTCGAAGCCGATCGTAGGGTGCCCTGCCCCGCCGCGCTCACCGGCGCCATAACGGCTGCCCGCCTCCAGCACGCCGGCAAGCATCCGTGCCCATGCCGCCGGCGCCAGCGTCAGGTTCAGGAAGCCGGGGCCGGCAATTTCAACGCTGGCAATGCCATCCATGCTCTCCAGCGCTTCGGCAAGGAGAGCAGCCAGGATCGGGGATGGCATCCCTGCCGGCCGGCTCAGCACGAGGGCGGCATTGCAGGTAAAATCACCACGCCCCGTTCGATCCGGCACCTCGATGCCGATCGAGGTCAGATCGAGACCGGCGGGCAGACGTCCCCCAGTTTGAAGCGAGGCAACGGCGTCCTGTATGCCGCGCCTGAGCCATTCGATCAGATCCATGGCGATGTCAGCGCAGATCCGGCGCCGTTCCGAACAGGCGCCGATGCTCGTTGATGGCAAAAGTATCGGTCATGCCGGCAATATAGTCAGCGACACGGCGCGCGCGCTTGTCCTCACGAGCGCCCTCCAGCCCCTCGCACCATTCGGCCGGCATCTGGCTGATGTCGGCAAACAGGTGGTCGAACAGCCGGGTGACCACCTGTGCGGCATGCATGCGGACGCGCATCACCCGTTCATGGCGATACATGTTGGGATAGAGGAACCCCTTGATGCCCTTGTCGGCCAGCGCGAAGGGCGGCGAAAAGGCAATGAGCATCTTGCCGGCAGCCCGCACGTTCTCGCTCGATCGGTAGAGACCGGAGGTAAAGGCGGCCTTGCCCATGCCGATCACATCCTCCACCAGCCGGGTGATCACGCGGCGCATCAATTCGTGGGTGGTGCGGCTGCGATCGAGCTCCGGGTGGCGATCGGCGATCTCGGCAAGCAACTCGCCGGCGAGGGGCACCTGCCCGAGATCGGCGAGTTCGAACAGGCCCGCGCGCAGCCCGTCATCGATGTCATGCGCATTGTAGGCGATGTCGTCGGCGATGGCAGCGGCCTGCGCCTCGGCACTGGCGAAACTCTCGAGTTCGAGATTCTGCTGGGCCTGATATTCCAGGATGGCGACGGGAATGCCCCGCTCGCGATAGCGCGCCACCGGGCTGCCACCCGGCTGCAGCAGAGGCCCGTTATGTTTGACCAACCCTTCCAGCGTTTCCCAGGCAAGGTTGAGCCCGTCGAACTCGGCATAACGCCGCTCGAGGCGAGTGACGATGCGCAGCGACTGCGCATTGTGGTCGAAGCCGCCATAGGCGCGCATCGCCTCGTCCAACGCATCCTCGCCGGTATGGCCGAACGGCGTGTGGCCGAGATCATGCGCCAGGGCCAGCGCCTCGGCCAGATCCTCGTCGAGCGCCAGGGAACGCGCGATCGAACGGGCGATCTGGGCGACCTCGATCGTATGGGTCAGCCGGGTGCGATAATGGTCGCCCTCATGCGCGACGAAAACCTGGGTCTTGTGCTTGAGGCGGCGGAAAGCCGTGGAGTGGATGATGCGGTCGCGGTCGCGCTGGAAATCGGTCCGAGTCGGCGACTGCGGCTCGGCGAACAGCCGCCCGCGCGATTGGGGCGCCACCGCCCACGGACCGCGAGGCCGGATCACGCAATCGGGTATCTCGAGTTCGGCCATCGCGCCTCACGCCTTGCTTGCGCCTCAATAGAGGTTGCCACGTGCCAAGGCAAAGCTTCTTTACAGCGCGATCCGGCATTGAACCTTTGGCCCATCGCACATATTTTCGGGACAAGATGCAGCCAGATTTGCAGGATGCCATGACCAGTCCCGTTTCCGTGAGCGACCGTGCCGCGCGTCGGATCGCCAAGATTCTCGAAAGTGAACCGTCCGGCTCGATGCTGCGCATCAGCGTGGAGGGCGGCGGCTGCTCCGGCTTCCAGTATAAATTCGTCTTCGACACCGAACGCCACGAGGATGACCTGGCGATCGCCAAGGAAGGCGCCACGGTGCTGATCGACGAGATGTCGCAGCAATATATGGAAGGTGCCGAACTCGATTATGTCGAGGACCTGATCGGCTCCGCCTTCAAGATCAACAATCCGCAGGCCACCGCCGCTTGCGGCTGCGGCACCAGCTTCTCGGTGTGACATGGTGCGTATTGCCAGCTGGAACGTGAACTCGATCCGCCAAAGGCTTCCCCATCTGTTGGGTTGGTTGAAGGACGCCCAACCGGACGTGGTCTGCCTGCAGGAGATCAAATGCGTGGACGAGGCCTTTCCCGCCGCCGACATCGAGGCGCTGGGCTACAATGTCGCCGTCCATGGCCAGAAGACCTTCAATGGCGTGGCAATCCTCTCCAAGCACCCGTTCGACGAGGTGAAAACGCGGCTGCCGGGCGACGATGGCGACGAACAGGCCCGCTATATCGAGGCGGTGATCTCGACTTCGTCGGGCGCGTTGCGGGTCGCGTCGATCTATCTGCCGAATGGCAATCCGGTCGGCACCGAGAAATACCCCTACAAGCTCGGTTGGATGGAGCGCCTCAGGCTGCATATCAGCGGTCTGCTCGCGCTCGAAGAACCCTTCGTGATGGCGGGCGACTACAACATCATCCCGCAGGCCGCCGACGCAAAGAATCCGGCGGAATGGGTGAACGACGCTCTCTTCCTGCTGCAGAGCCGCTCCAAGTTCCGCGAATTGCTGGCGCTCGGCCTGACGGATGCGTTCCGGTCGTGCGAGGACGCACCCGGACATTATACCTTCTGGGACTATCAGGGCGGTGGCTGGCAGAAGGATAACGGCATTCGCATCGATCATCTGCTGCTGTCGCCGCAGGCGGCCTCGCGCCTGCAGGGCTGTGCCATCGACAAGGCGATGCGTGGGCAGGAAAAGGCTTCCGACCACGTGCCGATTCGCTGCGATCTTGCCCTCTGACGACCAAAGATCGCGTCGTCAGCCTCGCTGCCGCGGCGGGTTGAAGGTTGGGAAGTTGAAGCCGGGCCGCCTCTGGCCACGATTCTTGCCTCCCTCACCACCATAGCGCCCGCAGAGTTGGGCCCCCGCGCCGGCTTCGGCACAGTGAGGCGAAAACACCACCGGCGGCCCGCCCCTTCGCGACCTGCTGCCGGGGAAGATGGTAATCGTCTCTCCCCGCCGTTTTAGAAGCGGGCAACGCCGCCGGCGCTCCTGATCGACAGAAAGCCCCCGCTGGCGCGGGCATACCTCGATGGCACCTTCCCAAATGGTGAAGCGCTCATAATTGTCGCCGACTTCGGCCGTGAAATTGGTCCCTCTCACGCCGATCCCGGCAAGCGGCGTCTGGATCCAATAGGCTTTCTTGGCGGAGACACCGCTGGCAAAGCGAAACACTCCCTTCGACAGGCCGATCACCACGTCCCTGGCCTGACCGCCCGAATAGACGAAGCGATCGAGCTTGGCCGATGCCGAAGAACCGAGCGCCAGACGCGTCTGGTCGAGGAATTTGATTTCGAGCGCCCCCGAAGGACCGGTCCGCACGGTCTCGTCGCGATAGACCGCGATATCGACCCCGAGTTCTCCCGCAACCGTGCCGATGGCGGCCGGGGTCACGCCGACCGTGTTGCCCACGGTCTCGGCCGCATAGGCGGGCGAAAAGGCCAAGCCGCAGGCTGCCGCCAGCCCAACGAAGCGGAGAGTCAGGAAGCGCGATCGTGGCATGCCGATAATCCGCCCTATGTCCGGTCACTATATTGGTGTTGGCGAAAACCGGCCTCCGACCGCCGGTGCCCGGATTGAGCGAGCCGAAGGGGTGGCAGCGATGCCAAGGCCATCATGACGCATTCCCTCCCGTGATCAAGAGGCGAGACTTTTGTGACCTACAACCCAGCCACGCCGGCTGCCGCAAGGGAAAAGCTGATAATTCACTGGCCGAGCGGGGCGAATTCCTCCAGTAGTACCTGCTGTGCCGGAGTATGAGCGTGACATCGACATGCGGCTGAAGCGCTTCCTTGGATATCCGCTGGTGGTGGCTCTGCCGCTGCTGATCTTCAGCCTGTTGACTTTGCTCGGTCCCGCCCCCCTACCCCGGCTGCAGGACATCGTCTTCGACACCTATCAACGCTGGCACGCCAAGGGGCGCGATCCCGATTCGCCCGTGCGTATCGTGGCGATCGACGAGAAATCGTTGTCCGAAATCGGCCAATTTCCCTGGCCGCGCAGCGTGATCGCCACACTCACTCAAAAGCTGGCCGATGCCGGTGCGGTCGTGGTTGCCTTCGACGTCCTGTTCAGCGAGGCCGACCAGACCTCGCCTGGACTGTTGGTGAAGAAGCTGCCCACCAGTGCCGAACGGGAAGCGCTGGAAAAAGCCATGAGCGCCTCCACCGCATCCTACGACGTCATGTTTGCCCAGACCATGGCGAACATACCCGTGGTGCTCGGCCTTCTGGGAACCGATGCCGGCGAGCCGGTCAAGATCAAGAGCGGATACGGGCAGGTCGGGGATGATCCCGTCAATTTCCTGCCCTCCTTCCCGGCCGCCAAAATGCCGCTTCCCGTCCTTTATGACGCGGCCCGGGGAGCGGGTGCCATCAACTGGTTTCCCGACGGTGACAGCGTCATCCGCAAGGTACCGACCTTCGTCGCCATCGGCGGCAAGGTGGCGCCGTCCCTCTCGCTTGAAACCATTCGCGTCGCCATGGGCGCCGACACCCTCATGGTGCGCGCTTCCAATGCCAGCGGCCAGCCCGCCTTTGGCGTCCAAAGCGGCATCAACACCATCCGAATCGGCGATGGCGACAGAAGCATCTTCATCGACACGGACAGCAACGGCGAGGTCCGCCTGGTTGCGCGCAGATCGGAGCCGTCGTCCTGGATCTCGGCTGCCTCGATCCTCGACGGCAGCTTCAATCCGCAGGATATCAAGGATCACATCGTCTTCGTCGGCGCGGTCGCCATCGGCCTGCGCGATCAGCGAAGCACCTCGGTGGAAGAGGCCATCCCCGGCGTCGAGGTGCATGCCCAGATCGTCGAACAAGTGCTCGCCGGCGCCAGCCTGGTGCGCCCCGACTGGATGCGCGGCCTGGAGGCATTTCTGATCCTCGCCCTGGGCAGCCTGCTGGCCTGGATCCTGAGGCGCACCCGCAACATGCCACTGGTTTCGACCGTGGCCGGCCTCTCCATCCCGATCATGATCGCGTGCTGGAGCTGGATTCTCTATGTGCGGCAGGGCGTGCTGTTCGATGCGGTGATGCCGAGCGTGGGTACCCTCTCCGTCTTTCTTGCCGCCACGGTCTATCACTACCAGGAGGCCGAGCACCGGCGGGCCGAGGTGCGCTCGATGTTCGGCCGCTTCGTGACCCCGGCGGTGGTGGAGCGTCTCGTCGAAGCGCCGGATCGCATCGTGCTCGGCGGCGAGATCCGCGAACTCACCATCATGTTCTCGGACGTGCGCAACTTCACCGGCATTGCCGAGACCCAGTCGCCGGAGGGGGTGGTGTCGCTGATCCGCCGCATCCATACGCCGGCGACGGAGGCCGTTCTTCGCCATAGCGGCACCATCGACAAATTCATCGGCGACGGCATGATGGCCTTCTGGAATGCGCCGCTCGACATGCCGAACCATGCGACGCTCGCCTGCAAGGCTGCGCTGGACATCGCCGGCATGGCACGCGAGTTCCGCGATCCGCCGATCCAGATGGGCATCGGGCTGCATACGGGCGAGGCCTGCGTCGGCAATCTCGGCTCGGAGCAGCGGCTCGAATATTCGGCCCTCGGCGATGCGGTCAACCTCGCTTCGCGCCTGGAGGCCCTGACGAAGCTCTATGGCGTGGAGGTTCTCGTCACCGAGGCCACCAGCCGGGCCGCGGCCGGCATGCCCTTCCTGGAGCTCGACCGTGCCATGGTACGCGGTCGACAAGGGGCTATCGGACTGTTCGCCCTTCACACCGGCGAGGCGGATGCCGACTTCTTCCGGCTGCAGGTCGCCCAGGCAGAAATCCTGGGCCCCTACCGGGCCGGCGATTTCGTGCAAGCCCTGGCACTCTTGGACAAGAACGCAGCGGCCTATCAACGGGGCTACCAGCGCTTGTTCGATTATTATTCAAAGCATTTCAATAGATTGATAGGAAACCCTAAACTCGATTGGCAGGGCGTGACGCAGCTCTGACGAATGCCGACCCATGTTGGGGAGGCGCTTGCCGCGCCAGGAAACAGCCCCGGTGCTTCCCGACAAAACCCCTGGCCCGCCACTCATTTGCCTAAGGACATGCGGGATTGGGAGTGTCAGTCTCCGGCTGACATCTTATCGGCAAGCAGAGTGCCAGCCGGAGGCTGACACTCCGAATTCCACACAAAGGGAAACCGCAACCGCCGGACTATGAATGGTCCTTGAGGAACTGCGCCAGATAGGTCAGGCACATCTCGCGTTCGTCCGGCGTGGCCTTGGCGAAGGCATCGTCATAGAGATCGATGATCCACTGGTCGCGCTCGCCATTGGCACCGTCGCGCGCCAAAGTCAGATACATCAGGCCACGTGCGCCCTGGCGCGGCATGTCGTTGCCCGAAAGCAGGAGATGGCCGAGCACGGCCTGCGCCTGGCGATGGCCCTTGTCGGCGGCCAGACGCAGCCAGCGGCCCGCCGTGATGGCATCGCGCTTTTGCACGGCATTGCCGTCGAGATAGATGCGACCGAGATTGTACTGCGCATCGCTGTCGCCGAAATAGGTGGCGGCATACTGGAACAGTTCGGTCGCATGCCTGGGATTGGGCTTCACCTCATTGGGGATGCCGGAAACATAATAGGAACCGAGCGCGACGATCGCGCTGGAGACGAAGCGGGCCTGGGCGGTATCCGGGCTGTCTTCGCCATGGGCGTCGACAATGGCCTGATAATAGTCGAACGCCTTCTTGTCGTCGCGGGGAACGCCGTCCCCTTCCGAATACATGCGAGCGAGCTTCCATTGGGCCAAAGCGTGTCCCTTGCTCGCGGCGAATTCCAGCGCCTGGGATGCCCCGGCAAGGTCGCCGGCCTTGTAGGCCTTGGTGCCATTGCGGAAGGCCTGCATCGGAGAAGGATCGTCCGCCGGCGTCTTGGTGCCATCGAAAGCCTGTGCCGTCACGCAGCCCAGGGATAGCAAGAGGCCCAGGCCGCTCGCACGCAGAAGACAGCGCATCCTGGCAAGCGATTTGCCATGGCGCGCCGGGACCCGACCAAGGGGTCCGCCTGCGGTTTGCCGGTCGGCCAAGAGAGAAATCTGGTTCATAGTGAAGGACATAGCCGACACTTCTGCCGATTCTTTGACCGATTCACGGCGGCTCTTCTGCCAAAGCCGCAAAGTTGATGGCTTTTTCGCGACGGCACTGGCCGGCCGGCGGAATCTTCCGGGCACGTGGACACGACCACTGGCAAGTCCGGCGCTGTCCATTGCGTGTTCGCGAAAAGCTCTATCCAAGTTCGACCGCCACTCAAGCAACTCAACTACGTTCAGCACGCTGGAGATCTTGATGCTCCAAGGTGCGGGCTGAATTCAGCGGTCACTTTGTGGCAGGAACGCGGCCAAGTCGACGGCCGGAGGCCGTCAACGCAAGACTTCGAATCCGTGTTGCTCTATTGCCACACCGGACAGTGAAGAATTAACCATAACATTTACGGGCGCACACGAGGATAACGTGCCATCGCCTCCAGATCATCGAGGTCTATGGTGTTGCGCATATACTGCTTGGAAGCGTCCCTGAAAGGTTGAAAGTCCCAGGAAGTCGCTTTTCCCGAGTTCAAGGCATCGTCGACCACCCGACGACGACGCTGGCTGGCACGCACATCGGCATCAATAGCGGCAAGGTTCCAGCGCGTTTCTATTTCCTTACGAAAAGCCGCGACGATTTCGGCATGGGCCGGCTCGGCCGCAAGGTTCGTCAATTCGGCGGGGTCGGCGGCCAGATCGTAGAGCTGATCAGGGTCGGCGGGTGAATAAACGAATTTGAAGTCGCCGCGACGGAGCATCAGCAAAGGCGCCACGGCCCCCTCGGCAAGATATTCACCGCGGACTTCATCATGCCCGCCTTCTTCGCGGCAATGCGGCACCAGGCTGGCGCCGTCGATGCCGGCGAGTTCCGCAGCCGCGCCAGGCTCGGCCATATCGACCAGGGTCGGCAGGATATCGACCAGCGACACGCTCGCCGCGACCCGATGCGGACGATAGAGCTGAGGCGCGCTGATGATCAGCGGCACCCGGGCTGAGCCCTCGAACCAGCTCATCTTGTACCAGAGGCCGCGCTCGCCCAGCATTTCGCCGTGGTCGCCGGTAAACAGAATGATCGTCTCCTTATCGAGTCCCGTCGCTTCCAGGGCCTTGAGCAGCTTGCCGACATTGGCATCGACATAGGAAATCGCTCCGAAATAAGCATGCCGGGCATTGCGGATATGCTGGTCGGTGATCTCGGCCTTGTCCATGTCGCAGACATGGCGCAGGCGCTGGGAGTGCGGGTCGAGTTCCTCGACCGGAACCACGTGGCGGGGCAAAGGAATTTCCTCGTCCCGATAGAGATCCCAATAGTCCTGCGTGATCGCATAGGGATCATGCGGATGGGTCAGCGACGCCACCATGCAGAAGGGGCGCTTGTCGGGGCTGCGCACATGTTCATAGAGGGCGCGCTCGGCCGCGAACACCACCTCATCGTCGAAATCGAGCTGGTTGGTGCGCACGCAAAGGCCGGCATCGGTGACCGAGGACATGTTGTGGTACCAGCTCGGGCGTTCCTGCGGATGATCCCAGTCCGGCGTCCAGCCATAATCCGCCGGATAGATGTCGGTTGTCAGCCGCTCCTCGAAACCGTGCAGCTGGTCGGGTCCGCAGAAATGCATCTTGCCGGACAGCACGGTACGATAGCCTGCACGCCGGAGATAGTGCGCCCAGGTCGGGATGTCGGCGCGGAATTCGGCGGCATTGTCGTAGACACCCGAGCGTGACGGCAATTGCCCGCTCATGAACACGGCGCGGGAGGGCGAGCACAAGGGCGAATTGCAATAGGCGCTGTCGAACACCACGCCGCGCTCGGCCAGCCCCATGATGTTCGGCGCCTTGACGAGATCGAAGCCGTGTACCGGCAGGAAGGCTGGTGCGAGCTGATCCACCATGATGATGAGGATGTTGGGCTTGGACTGGGACATGACGGACCTGACGCGCTGGGCTGGATTCGCAAGGGGGGATAGCAATTGTCGGAACACATCGCGAGATGGCCTTGCTTGCATCCGACACGGGCTGGCCTCGGCGGCGCATTTGGGCTTATAGGGACGGGCCTAGTTCGAGAGATCGTGATGTCCCCTGCCCACCTCACCACCCTTGCCTTCGATGCCGACGATACGCTCTGGCAGAACGAGCAATATTTCAGGACGGCCGAGGAAGAACTGGTCAGCCTGCTTGCCGACTATGCCGACAAGGACACGCTGCTGGCGCATCTACTCGAAGTCGGCAAGCGCAATGTCGTCAGCCACGGCTTCGGCATGAAGACCTTCACCTTCTCGATGATCGATACCGCCATCGACGTCAGTGGCGGCCAAGTGCCGGCGCCGGTGATCGGGCGCATCCTGGCGCTCGGCAAGGAAATCCTCAACCATCCGGTCGAGCTGCTCCCAGGCGTCGCCGACACGCTGGAAAGCCTGGCAGGCCAATACCGGCTCATCCTGATCACCAAGGGCGATCTGTTCCATCAGGAGAACAAGATCGCGCAATCGGGGCTGCGTGACCTGTTCGAAGCCGTGGAGATCGTTAGCGAGAAGAGTGCCGAGACCTATGCGCAGGCCTTCGCCCGGCATGGCGATGGTCCCCAGGCCTCGATGATGATCGGCAACTCGCTGAAGTCCGACGTGATTCCGGCGCTCCGGGTCGGCAGCTGGGGTGTCTATGTCCCCCATCCCCTGACCTGGGCCTTCGAACATGCGGAAGCGCCGCTGCATGAGCCGCGTTTTCGCGAGATCGAAACGCTGACGCAGACCGTGGACGTGATCCAGGCACTCAAGGATTAGGGATTGCGCGTAAGACGTGGTCACGCAGACCGATAGACCTGCGCAACCGAGCCTCCGGGAAAGGCCGTCGAGCTGATCGGCATGAGACGCCTGGGCGGGACGACTTCGGAGAAGATCGGCATGCCCTTGCCGAGAGCGATCGGATGCACCACCAAGGCGTATCGGTCGACCAACGCCCGGGCGATGAGGCTGCGCGCAAAGGCAGCGCCGCCATGGGCAATGATCGGCTTGCCGTCGCCGGCCTTCATCCTGGCGATCTCGTCGACCAGATCGCCGCTGGCCACATAGGCCTGCCTCCAACTTTCCGCACCGGGTTGCTGTTGTCCTGATTGGGGGATGCCCGCCTCAGCCGCCGTCAGGATTGCCGATCCCTGCCTTGAAAAGACGGCCTTGGGAATCTGGTTCATCGCTGGCGCGAACACGCTGGTGGAGGTTGGCCAATAGGCGGCCATGGCCTGGAAGGTGCGGCTGCCCATGATGTGCAGGCCCGCATTCGACACAATCTCCAGCTTCCAGGTGATCGCCTCCTGATCGCCATCGAAGATCCAGTCGAGTTCCCCCTCCGGGCCGCAGACGAAACCATCGAGCGACATGGTCATCGTCAGGATCACCTCTCTCATTGCCATCTCCTCACGCCTATTCGCTCCAAGGACGCGCGAGATCGATCGGTTCCGACAACGGGGGTGAATTCGGCCTCAATAGCCGATGGCAAGCCCATCCTTTCTCGGATCGGAACCACCCGTCAGCGTTCCCCTGTCCCAATCGATGAGAACCATCTGCCCGCCACCGAGCGGCTCCCCGGCCGGGCCGACCTTGTGGCCACGAGCCTCGAGGGCACGCAGCGTGGCCGCCGGCACGCCGCGTTCGGCAAGAAGTTCGCCCTTCTCGTAGAAAACCCGAGGCAGATCGATCGCAGTCTGCGGATCCATCCCGTAGTCGAGCAGGTTGCTCAGCACATGGACATTGCCGAAGGGCTGATAGTCGCCTCCCATGACACCGAAGGGCGCGACGACACGGCCGTTGCGGGTTGCCATGCCGGGCATGATGGTGTGGAGGGGACGCTTGCGCGGCGCGATGCAGTTCGGGTGGCGGCGGTCGACGCGAAATCCCCTGCCCCGGTTCTGCAGGACGATGCCCGATCTCGGGCCGACCAGGCCGCTGCCGAAGGAATGATAGGTCGAGTTGATGAAACTGACCGCATTCCGATCGCGATCCACCACCGAGAGATAGACCGTGTCCGACGGCTCCATTGCCGCTTCTGGCAATTCACGGTTGGCCATATCGGGATTGATCCTGCGCCTCAGTCCGTCGGCATAGGATGAGGCCAGCAAGGCCTCGACGGGAACGTCGGCATGGTCGGGGTCGGCGATCAGCTCATCCCGGATCCGGTAGGCAAGGCGCCCGGCCTCGACCTCCAGATGCAGCCGCTCCGCCCCCAGCGGGTCGAGCCCGGCCAGATCGAAGCCAGCCAGCAGGTTGAGCATCAGCAGGGCGGTCAGCCCCTGATTGCTTGGTGGCATCTGCCAGACATCAATGCCGCGATAGCTGGTCCTGACAGGCTCCGCGTAATCACCACCGGCGGCTGCAAAGTCGTCGAGCGTGTGCAGTCCGCCCCTGCTGCGCAGATGGGCAACCAGATCCTCGGCGAGTTCCCCCTGGTAGAAAACCGCCCGTCCCTTGGCGGCGATGAGGCGCAGGCTCCGGGCCAGCTCCGGCTGGCGATGGACATCGCCAGCCCTCGGCACGGCGCCCCCGGGCAGAAAGATGCGGGCGGCCGTGGCGTCCTGTGCCAGCAGGTCCCTCGCTTCGTGCCAATCGGCCTCGACGCGGTCATGAATCACATATCCGGCCTCGGCGTAGTGGATGGCGGGGGCGAGCACGCGCTCGAGCGGGGTGCAACCATGATCGGCCGAAAGGCGGCACCAGGCGTCGATCGCACCGGGAATGGTGACGGCGTGGGGGCTGTCGACCGGTATCTCCGTAAAGCCCCGCTCCTCATACCAGTCGATGGTTGCCGCTTCCGGCGCCCGGCCCGCCCCATTATAGGCGAGTACCGGCCCCTCCCCACCGCGCACATAGAGGCAGAAACAATCGCCGCCGATCCCCGTCGACTGCGGTTCGACCACTGCCAGGACGGCAGAGGCACAGATTGCCGCGTCGATGGCATTGCCCCCCTCGCGCAACAGGGTCAGGGCGGCCGCGCTGGCCAGGGGATGGGATGTCGCGACCATTGCGTCCATGGCGCGGACGGGCGAACGGCCCGGAAGCTGAAAATCCCTCATTGTGCCTTTTCCTGAAATGCGTTGCGCAGAAGATCGATCGGCGTATCGTCCCCATCCTCGGTCTCTCCGTCGGCATCCTCCAGCAGCAAGGCATGCTGGACCGAGCGCAGATGCCGCCGCATGGCGGCTTCTGCGGCTGATGGATCATGCCGGGCAATGGCATCGACGATCTGGCGATGGTGGAGCGTGAGTTCCTCGAAACGCTCGGCCGTGGTGGGATCGTTGCGCAGGCGCCGCCAGGCTCCCTCCTCCCGCACGGCGTTCAGGCTGTCGAACACGGCCAGCGCAAGGGCATTATGCGTGGCCTCGGCAATGGCCCGGTGCAGGCGGACATCCCAGATGTCCCAGGTCGCCGCATCGCGGGCGGCGGCACTCTTGTCAAGAAGATAGCGCAGATTGTCGATGTCCATGCGGCTCGCCCGCGTGGCGGCAACCCGGGCATAGGTCGGCTCCGTCCACAGGCACAGATCCATGAGCTCGGCCGGGCTGGTACTGGCGGTGATCAGCGACATGCCCAGTTCCCGCTCGGGCGGGCGGGTGCCGACGAAAGTGCCCTTGCCGACATGTCGCCACAGGCGCCCCTCGGCCTCCAGTTGTTCCAGCCCCAGCCGGAGCGCGCGGCGGCTCAGCCCGAGCCGGAGCATGAGGTCACGTTCCGGCGGCAGGCGACTGCCGGGCGGATAGCCCCCCCCGTTCAACAGGCTGCGGAGACTCTGGCTGGCTTGCTGTTTGCTGTTCATTATGAAACCAATTCAAATATTGGTTCCATAGAGTAGTATCGATTTTCTTGCGTTGTCCATACGATTCTTCTTGCTGGCATGCCAATGTTGTGCCCCAATATCGGTATCAATAATAATATTGGTTCCATACTGGGACCAGGAACGAGCCATCCGGAGCACCACCATGCGCGCATTCCGTGCCGTACTGCCTCGTCTTCGCCCAGGGCCTGCTTTCCTATCGATCGCCCTTGTGGCAGTGAGCATCGCCACCACAACCCGGGCACAATCCGTCCAGCCGCCGGCCGCCATTGCCGACGCCAGGAAGATGGTGATCTGCGCCGATATCGGCTCGCCGCCACTGTCCTTCTACAAGGATGACGGCTCGTTGACCGGAGCCGAGATCGAGCTCGGCAATGCCATTGCCAAGCAGCTGGGCGTCAGCGCGGAATGGAAGCAGGTGCAGTTCGACGGCATCATTCCCGCCCTGATCGCCAGGCAGTGCGACGTGATCATGTCCGAGCTCTATGACAAGCCCAAGCGCCGCGAGGTCGTCGATTTCGTCGACTATCTCGCCTCCAGCCAGTCACTTGTCGTCCTGAAAGGCAATGCGAGCCATATCACCGGGCTTGCCGATCTCTCCGGCAAGAAGGTTGCCGTCGAGAACGGCACGACCATCCAGTCCCTTGTCGATGAGGAAAACAAGAAGCTCGCGGGCGAGGGCAAGGCACAGGCCCAGGTCGTGGTGTTTCCCAAGGATACCGATGCCTTCCAGGCCCTGCGCATCGGACAGGTCGATGCCTATGGCACCACGATCAAGACGGCCGGTTACTATTTCAAGCAAGCCCCGGACCTCTTCGAACTGGGAGGCCCGCCTTTCGCCCAGGCCGTCATCGGCGCCGCTTTCCGCAAGGAAGACATCGACCTGCAGAAGGCCTTCGCCGCGGCGCTCGAGGCCATCCGCAAGGATGGCACCTACCGGAAGATCCTGGAAAGCTGGGGTATCGAACGCGACGCCTTGTGAGGTCTTGCTATGAACTTCAACTGGGCCTTCTTCTTCCACTACCTGCTCGAACCCTCCAGCATCTATCTGCACGGCCTCTGGCTGACGCTCAGCATCAGCATCGTCGCTCAGATCATCGGCACCACCCTCGGCCTGTTCGTGGCCCTGGGCCGGCTATCGTCCTGGCGGGTCCTGCGGGCTCTCTCCTCCTTCTATGTCTGGGTGATGCGCGGCACGCCGCTGCTGGTGCAGATCGTGTTCATCTACACCGCGCTCGCCGCTGCCGGCATCCTGCGCTTCCATGACATCGATCTCGGCTTCATGATCCTGCCGGGCAATGTCCAGGCCGGCATCATCGCCCTCAGCCTGAATGAGGCGGCCTATATGGGCGAGATCATCCGCGCCGGCATCACCTCGATCGACCGGGGGCAGACGGAGGCAGCCAAGTCGCTCGGGATGACACCCGTCAAGCTCCTGCGGCGCATCATCCTGCCCCAGGCCGCGAGGGTCATCATTCCGCCCCTCGGCAACAACTTCAACGGCATGCTGAAGAGCACGACGCTGCTGAGCGTCATCGGCGTACCCGAACTCCTGCTGGCCACCCAGATGGTGACGTCGGCAACCTTCCGTGTCTTCGAGCTCTATTCGGTGGTCGCGCTCTATTATCTCTCGCTTACCACCCTGTGGGGCTTCCTCCAGCGCACCATCGAGGCCCGCTTCAGCACGCCCTTTGCCGAGACCCGCAGCAAGGCGCCGCGCGGCCGGCTTCTGACCAGCCTGTTCGGAGCCAGCCCATGAGCACCGCAGACATGCAATGGACCGTCGAGGCCGAGGGCGTCGAGAAATGGTTCGGCTCGATGCAGGTGCTCAAGGGCGTCTCGCTCAACGTCCGGCGCGGCGAAGTCGTCGTCATCGTCGGCGCTTCCGGGTCGGGCAAGACCACCTTCGTGCGCTGCATCAACCATCTGGAGAAGATCCAGAACGGCCGCATCCGCGTGAACGGCCATCTCATCGGCTATCGCGAGAGGAAGGGTCGCCTCGTCGAGGACAGCGAGCGCAACATTGCCCGCCAGAGGCGGGACATCGGCATGGTCTTCCAGCGCTTCAACCTGTTCCCGCATCTGAGTGCGCTCGGCAACATCATCGAAGCCCCGACGCAGGTGCTGGGCATCGACCCGGCGACAGCCCGTCGCGAGGCGATGGCGCTGCTGGCGCGCGTCGGCCTCAAGGACAAGGCGGATGCCTATCCCGCCCAGCTCTCGGGCGGCCAGCAGCAGCGCGTGGCCATCGCCCGGGCCCTGGCGATGAAGCCGACATTGATGCTGTTCGACGAACCGACCAGCGCACTCGATCCCGAAATGGTCGGCGAGGTGCTGGAAGTCATGAAGGAACTCGCCCGCGACGGCATGACCATGGTTGTCGTCACCCATGAAATGGGCTTTGCCCGCGAGGTCGCAGATCGAGTGGTGATGATGGATGACGGCCTCGTGGTCGAGGAGGCGCCGCCCGAGACCTTCTTCACGGCACCGCGCTCGGAACGCTCGAAGGCCTTCCTCGCCCGTGTCTCGGGGGCAAACGGCCGATAGGCGTCGTGATGCTTGGCGTGCCGATCTCAGATCGGCACGCCGGAGCGCGGCTACAGCCCTGCCAGCGCGTCCTGCAGCTTGGCGCGACGGGCGGTGGCTTCCTCCAGGCGCTCGCGGTTTTCCTCGATCACCTCTTCCTTGGCCCGGGCGATGAAGTCGGGATTGCCGAGCTTGGCATTGATCTTGGCAATCTCGCCGTCGATCTTGTCGGTCTCCTTCTTCAGGCGCGCCTTCTCGGCCTCGATGTCGACAATGCCTTCCAGAGCCAGGGCCGCCACCGCGCCGCGGGCAATGATCTGCACCGAGCCCTTCGGGGCCGATGGCGCGAAGCTGATTTCGCTGATGCGGGCCAGGCGCTTGAGCGTCTCGCCATGGGTGGCCACCCGCGCTTCGATGGCCGGGGAGGCGTTCACCATGACCAGCGGCACCTGGGCGCCACCGGGCACGCCGACCTCGGTGCGGATCGAGCGGATCTCGGTGACCAGATCGACCAACCAGCCGATTTCCTCATCCGCCGCGGCATCGAGCAGGCCGCCGAGATCCGGCCAGGCCGTCAGGGCCGCCATCTGGTTGCGTGGAACCGGTCCTGCCGTCACCGACCAGAGCTCCTCGGTCATGAAGGGCATGAAGGGATGCAGCAAGAGCGTCGACTGGTCGAGGATGAAGGCGACCATGGCCCGCGTCTCGGCCCGTGCGGCCTCGTCCTCGCCCTCGATGATCGGCTTGGCGAGCTCGACATACCAGTCACACACCACGTTCCAGATGAAGCGGTAGACCGCGCTGGCGGCATCGTTGAAGCGATAGGCCTCGATGGCGCGCTGGATTTCGCCGACAGCCTTCTCCGCTTCGCCGGCAATCCAACGGTTGAGGGCGATCTTCGCCGATTTCGGGTCGAAGCCGGGATCGCGCACGCAGCCCTTCATCTCGGCAAAGCGCGTGGCGTTCCACAGCTTGGTACCGAAATTGCGATAGCCCTTGACGCGGTCGATCGACAGCTTGATGTCGCGGCCGGGTGCGGCCATCGCGGCCAGGAAGAAGCGCAAGGCGTCGGCACCATAGCGCTCGATGCCGTTCGGATAGGCTTTCCGCGTCTCCGAGGTGACATGGGCGACATCGGCCTTGTTGGCCAGGGCCGCGGTGCGCTTGGCGATGAGGGTATCGAGTTCGACGCCGTCGATGATATCCAGGGGGTCCATGACGTTGCCCTTGGATTTCGACATCTTGGCACCCTTCTCGTCGCGGACGAGGGCGTGAAGATAAACGTCCTTGAAGGGCACGTCGTTCTGGGTGAACAGGCCCGTCATCATCATGCGTGCAACCCAGAAGAAGATGATGTCGAAGCCCGTCACCACCACGGAAGTCGGGTAGTATCTGGCGAGTTCCGCCGTCTTGTCCGGCCAGCCGAAGGTCGAATAGGGCCACAACGCCGAGGAGAACCAGGTGTCGAGTACGTCCTCGTCACGCGTGATAGCCGTGCCGGCACCCCACTTCTCATCGGCCTTGGCGCGCGCTTCCTTTTCGTTGCGGGCGATGACGTAACCGCCATCCGGCCCGTACCAGGCCGGGATCTGGTGGCCCCACCACAGCTGACGCGACACGCACCAGGGCTGGATGTTCTCGAGCCAGTCGAAGAAGGTCTTCTCCCAGTTCTGCGGCACGAAGCGAGTCTGGCCGCGGCGCACAGCGGCCAGGGCCTCCTCGGCGAGCGGCCGCACGTTCAGATACCACTGGTCGGTGAGCCAGGGCTCGATCGGCACGCCCGAGCGGTCGCCATGCGGCACCTGATGCTTGTGCTTCTCGATCTCGACCAGGCGGCCGGCAGCCTCCATGTCGGCAACGATGCGCTTGCGCGCCTCGAAGCGGTCCAGGCCGCGATAGGCTTCGGGCGCGGCGTCGTTGATACGCGCTTCGGCCGTGAGGATGTTGATCACCTCGAGATTATGCCGCCTGCCGACCTCGAAATCGTTGAAATCGTGCGCCGGCGTGATCTTTACCGCGCCCGTGCCCTTCTCGGGATCGGAATATTCGTCGGCGACGATCGGAATCAGGCGCCCGACCAGTGGCAGCCGCACCCTCTTGCCGACCAGATGGGTATAGCGTTCGTCCGAGGGATGCACCGCCACGGCGGTGTCGCCGAGCATGGTTTCCGGGCGTGTGGTGGCGACGGTAATGGTCTCTCCCGTCTCCTGCCCCGCCTCGTCCACCACCGGATAGGCGAAGTGCCACAGGCTGCCATTGATCTCGATCTGCTCGACTTCGATGTCGGAGATCGCGGTCAGCAGCTTGGGATCCCAACTGACCAGGCGCTTGTCCTTATAGATCAGACCAGCTTCGTTCATGCGCACGAAGATCTCGATCACCGCCTTGGACAGGCCTTCATCCATGGTAAAGCGTTCGCGCGACCAGTCGCAGGACGCGCCCAGGCGCTTGAGCTGCTTGACGATGGTACCGCCCGATTCTTCCTTCCAGGCCCAGACATGCTCGAGGAATTTCTCACGCCCGATCTCGCGGCGATGGATCTGGCGCTCCTGGAGCTGGCGCTCCACCACCATCTGGGTGGCGATGCCGGCATGGTCGGTGCCGGGCTGCCAGAGCACGTCCTTGCCGCGCATGCGCTCGAAGCGGCAGAGGATGTCCTGCAGCGTATTGTTGAGCGCATGGCCCATATGCAGCGAGCCGGTGACGTTCGGCGGCGGAATCACGATCGAATAGGGAGCAGCGCCGGCCCGATCGGGGCGACCTGCGCGAAAAGCCTGTGCCTCTTCCCAGGCCGCGGACACGCGCGGCTCGACGCTGGCGGGGTCAAAGGTGGTTTCGATCATGATCTTCTTTCAAGGCAGGTCAGGTGGCGTGGGCGGCGGTTACAGGCACCGGCGGCTCCGTGATTCGGCCTGCCGGCATGCCCATGAGCGAGCAGTCCACGCAATTCACGGCCGGTAGTGGCAGAAACGCCCCCTCAAAGTCAACGAAACAAGCGCTGAGACCGTTGCACCCGGCGGCTTTCCGGCATTTCCGGGCGCGATGCGCCCTGCGATCTTCCCACCTCTTCCTGCCCCAATGCCGACCTTTACCGCCCGGCACAGAGTCGGCTTGTGACAAGAAAATGGAAAGCCTCTCCCTCTACATCATGAAGTCGTCACGATTCTTCGGTTGAAGGCCGTCGGTCCGGGTGTGGGATGGTCGGGGAACGATGTCGCGAGTACACCCGCCAGTTGTTGCCGGCGATCGTATCACCTATGGTGCCCCGATGATGACCCGACGCTTCCTCCCGAGGGACGTGGTGCCGTTCCTTGCCCAGCCACACCTATTGCGCCTGCCAAAAGCGCGTTAAGAAGACCATGAACAGACGCGACTTCTTGAAATTTGCCTCGATTGCCGCCGGTGTGTTGACCGCCCCCCAGGGGGCCCGGGCAGCGATCGACGCCCCCGGCCTGAAGGAAGGCGAGGTCTTCTCCCGCGACAAGCTCCTGGACTATGCCAGGAACCTGGCCAAGGCCCCCTATCAGGCACCGGACGCCACGCTGCCCTCTTCCCTGCAGAATCTGGACTACGAGCAATATGTCTCGATCCGATTCCGGCCCGACCGGGGCATTTGGAGCCAGGATCACCGCGGCTTCGTGATCGAGCCCCTGCATCGCGGCTTCATCTATGCGACCCCGGTCGACCTGTTCACCGTCGAGGACGGCCGTGTCCTCATCGTGCCCTATGAGCCGGCGATGTTCGACTTCGGCAAGATCGCTGCGCCGCCGCCCGATTCCAAGCTGGGCTTTTCCGGTTTTCGCCTGAAGGCGCCGATCGACATGCCCAATCGGCTCGACGATTTCGCCATCTTCCAGGGTGCCAGCTATTTCCGCGCCATCGCCAAGAATCAGGTCTATGGCGCGGCGGCGCGCGGTCTGGCGATCAATACCGGCGAATCCAGCGGCGAGGAGTTTCCCGCCTTCCGCGCTTTCTGGATCGAGCGTCCGCCCCAGAATGCCGAGAATCTGGTGGTGCACGCCTTGCTCGATTCGGAAGCGGCGACGGGCGCGTTCCACCTGACGCTGCACCCGGGCGAGATCACGACCATCGACGTCGAAACCACGATTTTCCCGCGCGCCAAGATCGAACATGTCGGCATCGCGCCGCTGAATTCGATGTATCTGTTCGGCTCCAACGACCGCAAGGGCGTCGACGACGTACGCGTGGCCGTCCACGGTTCTTCCGGCCTGCAGATGCTGTCTGGCGGCGGCGAATGGATCTGGCGCCCGCTGCAGAATCCGGAGACGCTGCAGATTTCGGCCTTTGTCGACAAGACCCCGCGCGGCTTCGGCCTGCTTCAGCGCAATCGCGATCCGGCCGATTATGAAGACAGCCGGCATCGCTACGAAATGCAGCCCAGCGTGTGGATCACGCCCAAGGGCGACTGGGGCGAAGGCTCGATCCAGCTCGTGGAGATCCCGACCGACCAGGAAATCCACGACAACATCATCACCTATTGGCGCCCCAAGGATGCCCTCGAGGCGGGCAAGGACTATTCCTTCGCCTATCGCACCAATTGGTGCTGGACGCCGGCGGAGCGTCCGCCAATGGTATTGGTGCGCGAAACGCGCATCGGAGCCCTCGGCTCCAAGCGGCGCCTGTTCGTGATCGACTTCCAGGGCGATCTGTTCGCCAATGCCGACAATCTCAACGGCGTCACGCCGGAGATCACCGTCAATCCCGGCAAGCTGAGCGACGTCAGTTTGACTCTGGAAACGGAGCGGCGCATCGGTCGCCTGAGTTTCGGCCTCGACCCGAGCAGCGAAACCTATTCGGAAATGCGTGCCGTGCTGGTCAAGGACGGCAAGCCTGTAAGTGAGACATGGCTGTATCGATGGACACCGTAGAGGAACACACCGGCGGCACCAATCCCAACCCGTCGCAGGAATGGGTCTATCAGCGCCCCGCCATGCCGGACGAGAACCGGCTGGAGATGCCGGTGCAGTCGCTGACCAAATGGTCGCGTTCGGAACGCCGCTCCTGGATCCATCCGGCGCTGCATCACGGTTCCTGGCTCATCCGGCTGTTCGTCTTCGGCGGCATGCTGGTGCTCACCGCTTTCGGCGCCTGGGAAATGTACAAGGTCGTGGAAGTCGGCGGCGTCACCTTCCTCGAATGGGCCCTTGTCTGCCTGTTCGTGCTCAACTTCTCCTGGATCGCCCTCGCCTTTACCGCGGGCGTCGCCGGCTTCGTCTATCTGCTGTTCCACCGGCGCACCACGCAGCCCTTGCCCCAGCAATTGAGCACGCGCACAGCGGTGCTCATGCCGATCTACAATGAGGCGCCAAGCCGGGTTTTCGGCGCGATGCAAGCCATCATCGAATCGGTGGAGCAGACCGGGCTCGGCCGCGCCTTCGACTATTTCTTCGTCTCCGACACCACCGACCCGAATGTATGGATCGCCGAGGAACGGGCGTTCCTGGCGATGCGCAAGCGCCTGGGACCCGACATCCAGCTCTGGTACCACCATCGCCAGCGCAACACGAACCGCAAGGCGGGCAACATCGCCAACTGGGTCACGCGGTGGGGCGGTTCCTACGACCATATGCTGGTGCTCGACGCCGACAGCCTGATGACGGGCTCCTCCGTCGTGCAGCTGGCTGCTGCAATGGAGCGCGACCCGGATGCCGGCATCATCCAGACGCTGCCGTTGATCATCAACCGCAACACCCTGTTCGCGCGCATTCAGCAATTCGCCGCGCGCGTCTATGGTCCGGTGATCGCCGAAGGCCTGTCGCTGTGGATGGGCCATGATGGCAATTACTGGGGCCATAACGCCATTATCCGCACCAAGGCCTTCGCAGCGCATTGCGGCATGCCGGATCTGTCGGGCCGCCCGCCCTTCGGCGGCCATATCCTCAGCCATGACTTCGTCGAGGCGGCCCTGATCCGCCGCGCCGGCTATGCCGTCTACATGCTCAACGACATCACCGGCTCCTATGAAGAGAGCCCGCCCTCGCTGATCGACCTGTCGGCGCGCGACCGCCGCTGGTGCCAGGGCAATCTGCAGCACTCCCGCGTGATCGGTTCCAAGGGTTTCCACCCCTGCACGCGCCAGCATTTCGCCAATGGCATCTTCTCCTATCTGGCCAGCCCGCTCTGGCTGCTGCAGCTGCTCGTCGGCCTGACCATCGCCCTGCAGGCCCATTTCATCCGGCGCGAATATTTCACCGACGAATTCTCGCTGTTCCCGACCTGGCCGGTGTTCAACGCCGAACTCGCCCTGGCGCTGTTCGGGGGCACCATGGGCATCCTGCTGGCGCCGAAGATCTTCGGGCTGATCATCATGCTGCTCGACGGTCCCAACCGCCGGGCAAGCGGCGGCGGCATCCGGCTGACCCTATCGGTGCTGCTCGAGATCATCCTCTCGGCCCTGCTCGCTCCGGTGATGATGCTGATCCAGTCGGGCGCCGTGTTCGAAATCCTGGTCGGGCGCGACTCGGGCTGGAAGCCGCAGCGGCGCGACGACGGTTCGATCCCCTTCCGCGACATCGTCAAGCGCCATCGCTCGCACACTGTCCTCGGCCTCTTCGCCGGCGTGGCCGCCTATGTGATCTCGCCCTATCTGTTTACCTGGATGTCGCCGACCATCCTCGGCCTCCTCCTTGCCATTCCGCTCTCCTGGGCATCCGGCCAGCTCGCGCTCGGCCTGTGGCTGCGCCGCCATGGCATTCTGGCGACCCCCGAGGAGACCCATCCGCCGGAAGTGGCGACCCGGGCCAACGCCCTCAGCACCGAGCTCGCGGCCGTCGGCGAGGATGACAGCGATGCCATCGAGGTCGTCTACAAGGATGCCGGCTTCCGAGCCCTGCACGAGACCATGCTGCCGACCTCGGCTTCCCGCGAGCGCGGGCGTTTCGAGCAGGATCGCGTCATGGCGCAAGCCAAGATCGCGGAGGCCGCCTCGATCGAGGAGGCTGCCAAATGGCTGAATTCGAAGGAACGCTTCGTGGCGCTGCATGACCGCAGCCTGATCGCCAGTCTGTCCCGACTGCACGAGCCGGCCAAGGTCGAACCAGCCTAAAGCGTCTTGCAACTTGGCGGAATCGCCTGGAATCGCAAGACGCGTCGTTCACTCAAGGCCCATCATCGGCGTGCCTTCGCAACGGAGGCAGCGCTAGGGGCCGACGGTTTCACCGCTCAGGCCGAGTTCGGGCTGCAAGCCGTCCTGGAGGCGCGACTTCAGCCGATTCTCCTGGCGCTTCTTGGCATAGGGCGTGCTGCGATCGGCCGTTTCCTGGACCAGCGGGTCCAAGCGTTCATCGACGGCGGCAATGGCCTCGTCGGCATAGGGAAACTCATCCTGCCGTCCCCAGGCCCGCCAGGCCCTGGCCACGCTCAGGCGCAGCCGGCCATAGGTATAGGCATAGGCGCCCATCGTGCGCGCAAAGCGCCAAGCATAACGGGCATAGAAGCGCAGCGGGTTTTCGATCGGCAGCCCGTAGCGCCGCTCCCGGCGGTCGATGACGCGCCCGAGGCCGAACTCCGCGAAGGCGACGCCTTCCCGCCGTGGCCCTTCGCGATAGGCAATCAGATTGTAGAGCGTGGTCAGCCGCATGCCGTTCTTGAGCTGCACCCGGCGCTTGAACACCCGCTCCATATGCTCGAAATCGTAATAGCGGCGGCTGGCTTCGTGGAAGACGGCATCAAGCTCGGCATCGCTCATCTTGGGATGATGGGTGACGCGATGGTTCAGGTCATATTTGTTGAAGTCCGGGTCCATCCACACCCCGGCTTCCTTCATGCGCTTATGGTCCTCACTGCCGGGCAGAGGCGTCAGAATGTTGAAGTAGAGCACATCGATGGCCAGTTCCCGCTTGATCAGATCGACGTCACGCAGGATCGATTCCCTTGTATCGGCCGGAAAGCCGATGATGTAGCCGCAGCTGATCACCACAGGATGGCGCTTCCACGCCAGCACCATCTCGCGATATTCCTCAATGCGGTTCTGGCGTTTCTTGGCCGCCTCCAGATTGTCTGGATTGATGTTTTCGAGCCCGATGAAGATCAGCCGCACACCGGCCCGCACCACCTTGTCGATGAAGCCGGGAATGCGATGGGCCATGGTGTCGACCTGGATCAGCAGCCGGGCTTCAAGTCCCTCGCGCTCGCGCAACTCGATCAGCCGGTCGCAATAGGCCTCCCAATTGCGGTTGCGGGCGAAATTATCGTCGGTCACGAAGAACTTGCTGACGCCTTCCGCAGCGTTCAGCCGGAGGATGGCCTCCAGCTCGTCCGCCGTGCGGAAGCGGCTCTTGCGCCCCTGCACATTGATGATGGTGCAGAAGGAGCATTCGAACGGGCAGCCCCGGCCGAGATCGAAGCTCGACCAATGGGTGAAGGAGCGCCGCACGATCGGCCCGGGCAGCAGCGGCACCGGCACATTCTGCAGGCCGGGCTGGTCCTTCAAATGATTGTACAGCGGCTTCAGGGTGCCGGCCAAGGCATCGCTCAGCACGACGTCGAGGCGGTCGGGCTCGGCCTCGCCGGCGAACTGGCTGACACCGAGCTCCCGGGCCAGGGTGAGTTCCTCGGCATCCTCACCGAGCATGGCGACACAGCCGGATACATGAAAGCCGCCGATGCAGACCGGCACGCCGGCGGCTCGCAGCGGACGCGCGATATCCATCGCCCGCGGATATTGGTTGGTCTGCACACCGACCAGCATGACGATGGCCCGCGCGCCCTCGCCCCGATGGCTTGCCAGAATGGCGGGAATGTCGACCCGGGTATTGGTCTCGTCGATGGCGTGCACCCGCGCTTCGACGTCGGGACCGAAGACTTGGCGGGAAATGGCGTCTTCCACCAGGGCCCAGACGCAGGCAAGCGAGTTCGACGGAATGGCCGACCTTATCCAGCGGATGGGATAGCCGTCATCATCATATCGCGTGGCTTTGATCAGCCAGATATCGACATGGCGCGTCTGCCCCCCCGGCTGGACGCCTGGTCTACCTGGCCCTGCAACTGCCTGCCCCTGCATGCCTTGGCCCCAAGGATATTTATACTTTTTGTAGAGACTTCTATTTCGGGAGCAAGATGATTTTTGCTTAATGCCGAGCTAAGCGTCGCATTGCCGGACGCTTTACAGCTATGCTGCTTCCCCGAGATCGCCAACACCCGGCACCAAGCACGGATGAATAAGTAGTAAGTCGGCAAATCTCAGCATTCCTGCGAGAATGATTTCCCCCTGACACAGGCAGCTCCCATATCGCGATGTCGGCTCAGGTTGGCGCCATCGCCCGTCGGAGCAGAACAGCCGCGTTTCACCGGAACGGTTTATAAACATATAATTTCTATAAATTTTATAGAAAAATATTGACATCCATGAGTTGAGCACAAACGATCGGCCTCAGCCCATTGCCATTGGAGCCTCCATGGCCGCGATGAACCATCACGACGAGTTTGGCGCCGCAAGCCGAGCGCGTGAGCGCTGTCGCTAGAAGGACGAGCGTTCCGGCCTGCATTCTTGACCATTCCAACCGTTTGAGCCCACCATGTCCACTTCCGATATTCCACCCATTGCACTCAGCAGACGACATCGTTTGATACGAATTGCTTTCATTGTCGTCCCACCCCTGGTTGCCGCGGCTATCGCAGCAGGGCTTTGGTACGCCCCCATCGACTGGAACGCCGCACCTGCCGAAATCGGTTCTGGATTGATTTCACGCGGCTTCTGGACGGCCGTTGCCGTCGGGCTGCTGGCCCAGATCGTCGATGGCGCTCTCGGCATGGCCTATGGCGTGACCTCCACGACCTTCCTGCTCTCCACGGGCGTGCCGCCGGCCGCGGCTTCGGCCTCGGTTCACATCGCCGAGATCTTCACCACCGGCTTTTCCGGCCTCTCGCATTGGAAACTGGGCAATGTGAACGGCAAGCTGTTTGCGCGCCTGCTCATTCCCGGCATCATCGGCGCGGTAATCGGAGCCTATCTCGTCACCGCCATCGATGGCGATCTGCTGAAACCGTGGATATCGGCCTATCTGCTGCTGTTGGGCCTCTACATCGTCAGCAAGGCCTTCCGGGCCATCCATGTCCGCACCGAACCGCCGACTTTCGTCGCCCCACTTGCCGTCACCGGCGGTTTCGTCGATGCCGTCGGCGGTGGTGGCTGGGGACCGGTGGTCACCACCTCGCTGCTGGGCACCGGTCACGACCCGCGCACCACGATCGGTTCCGTCAACGCCGCCGAGTTCTTCCTCGCCATCGCCAGCGGCTTCTCCTTCGCACTGCTTGGCGGCTTCACACACTGGACGACGATCGCCGGCCTGATCTTCGGCGGATTGTTTGCCGCGCCCTTCGCAGCCCTGCTGGTCAAGAAACTGCCGACGCGCGTTTTGCTCATCATCGTCGGCGTGTTGATCACCTCGCTCAGCGCCTGGAATCTCTGGAAGGCCCTGGCATAGGCCGAGGCTGCCGTCGTCCCCCGGCCGTCGAATTCATCGGCAGCCGCGTGACGTGAACCGGCGATCCATGCCCGTCTACGCCCCCACGCCAAGCGATTTGAGCTTGCGATGCAAGGCCGAACGTTCCATGCCGACGAACTCGGCAGTGCGGGAAATGTTGCCGCCGAAACGATTGATCTGTGCGATCAGATATTCGCGCTCGAACAATTCGCGGGCATCGCGCAATTGCAGGCCCATCAACTGCTCGCCCCCCTGCCCGTTCGGGCGCGTCGGCATCAGCGCACCGATCTCCGGCGGCAGCATTTCGGCGGTGATGGTCGCATCGGCATCGCCCCCCACCAGGATCATCAGCCGCTCGATATTGTTGCGCAGCTGGCGGACATTGCCGGGCCATTCATGCGACTGCAGCACCGCCATGGCATCGGGGCCGACCACGCGGCGCGGCAAACCAGTCGCCTGCGCGATCTGGCCCTGGAAATAGTCGACGAGTTCCGGGATATCCTCGCGGCGCTCGGACAGGCCGGGCACGCGGATCGGCACTACGGAGAGGCGGTGCAGCAGATCCTCGCGGAAGCGGCCGTCGGCCACTTCCTCGGTCAGGTCACGCGAGGTCGAGGTGATGATGCGCACGTCGACATGTACCTTGGTGGCACCACCGACGCGGGAGAAATTCTGGTCGATCAGCACCCGCAGGATCTTGCCCTGCGTTTCGCGCGGCAAATCCGCGACCTCGTCGAAAAACAGCGTGCCGCCATGGGCCTCCTCGAAAGCACCGACCTTGCGGGCGCGGCCATCGCCGCCTTCGACGCCGAACAATTCGGTTTCCATGGTTTCCGGCAGGATCGAGGCCGAATTGAGCACCACGAAAGGTCCTTCGGCCCGCTGCGAGGCCTGGTGGATGGTGCGCGCAGCCAATTCCTTGCCCGATCCGGGCGGCCCCGCAATCAGGATGCGGCTGTTGGTCGGCGCCGTCTTCTCGATCACCTGCCGGAGCTGGTTCATGGCCGAGGAACGCCCGATCATCTTGGAGGCGCTGCCCGAGATCTGACGCAACTGGTTGACCTCGCGGCGCAGGCGCGACGTTTCCAAAGCGCGCTCTGCGACCAGTACCAGCCTGTCCGCCTTGAACGGCTTTTCGATGAAGTCATAGGCGCCGATCTTGATCGCCGCCACGGCGGTTTCGATATTGCCATGGCCCGAGATCATCACCACCGGAACGTCGGGGTGCTCGGCCTTCAGGACCTCCAGAAGCTGGAGGCCATCGAGGCGTGAGCCCTGCATCCAGATGTCCAGGAAGATCAGATGCGGCCGGCGCTGGGCAACTGTAGCCAGGGCATCGTCGGCGTCCTTGGCGGTACGGGTGCCATGGCCTTCATCCTCGAGGATGCCGGCAACGAGCTCGCGGATATCGGCCTCATCGTCAACGATCAGAATGTCGGTCGCCATCGTCTAGGTCCTGCTTGCTCGAGGTGAATCCAACGCTCCCGCCTTGCACCAGGCCGGGTGTGCCGCTCGCAAGGGCCTTGCAATCGTGCGCTGGAAGAATGGGCCTTGGCCCTGATGAAAATCGAATATCGCCGTCATTGCACGGCCTCATTGCTGGTCGTCGCCTCCGCCGGGAACCACAGGCGCATCATCGCGCCGTGACCGCCCTCCGCCACGGCGGGCGCATCGAGGAGCTCGATACCGCCGCCATGCTCCTCCATGATCTTGCCGACGATGGCCAGGCCCAGGCCCGTGCCCTTCTCACGCGTGGTGACATAGGGTTCGAGCAGCTTCTGGCGGTTTTCCTTGGGCAGACCAATGCCGTTGTCGACAACCTCGACGGCGATGTCGCCTCCCCTGCGCAGCGCGCGCACCTCGACGGCCCCCGGCCCCTGCCGATCCTCGGGACGGCCGGCGATCGCCTCGGTGGCGTTCTTCACGATGTTGGTGACGGCTTGCGAGAGCAGGCGCCGGTCGAACCGGGCTATGATGGGTTCGGGTGGCGGCTGATAGGTGAAGGTAATGTCGGGATAGCCGATGCGCATCATGAACACGACCTGCTTCACCATCTCGCCGAAATCCTCGCTCTCGATCGAGGGCTTGGGCATGCGGGCGAAGGAGGAGAACTCGTCGACCATGCGCTTGATGTCGTCGACCTGGCGCACGATGGTATCGGTGCACTGGTCGAAGACCTCGCGGTCCTCGACGATGACCTTGCCATATTTGCGCCGAATGCGTTCGGCCGAAAGCTGGATCGGCGTCAGCGGATTCTTGATCTCATGGGCGATGCGGCGGGCCACGTCCGCCCAGGCGGAACTGCGCTGCGCCACCACGAGTTCGGTGATGTCGTCCAGCGTCACCACATAGCCATGCTCGCGCATGGTGGACTGCTCGGAAGTGACGCGCACGGTGAGATTGCGCTCGCGCCCGTCGCGATTGATGGTGATCTGGCCCTGCACCAACCGCGAACGCGTGCCGAGCGCATCGGCGAGATAGGTCGACAATTCCGGCATCACCTCCGCAAGGGGGCGCCCCACGGGTGACTGCCGCGACTTGATCCAGGTGCTGGCGAGCGGGTTGACCACCGTGATCTTGCCTTCGTCGTCGATGCCGATCACGCCGGTCGAAACGCCGGAGAGCACCGCCTCGATGAAGCGCCGGCGGCTGTCGAGCAGGTCGTTGGCTCCAAGCAGATCGTTGCGCTGGGTGCGCAGCGTGTCCGTCATGTTGTTGAAGGTGTCGCCGAGCTTACCAAGGTCGCCCGAGCGCCGCTCCACCGGTACATGCACGTTGAGATTGCCGCTGCCGACCTGGTCGGCCGCACTGATCAGGCGCCGGATCGGCTCGACCAGGCGATTGGCGAAGGACAGGCCGATCCAGATCGCCGCCAGCAGCATGTTAAGGGCGATGATGGCATAGAGCAGCGCGAAATTGACCTGGGTCGGGAAGCGCGATGCCTTCAGATTCTCGAAGCGCGCCGAATCTTCGCCGGTCTGGCGGATATATTCGGCGATCTTCGGGTCGAAGGGCCGGACGATGAAGAGATAGCGATCGGTATAGGCGGCCAGCTTGATGATCTGGCCCGTGACGTTCTGCGTACCGGGGTCGATGCGCACGGCCGGTTGCTGGTCCGCGGCGGCAAGGGCCGGAAAAAGCTTGGCCGGCAGGAAGAAGGGCAGGCTCCCGGGCACGTAGGACTGGTCGGTCACCTGGCCGTCCCGCGTCAGGATCATGGCGCTGGACAGGCCGTAATTCACGGCGAGCATGTCGAACAGGCGCTGATATTGCGACCTGTCGGCAGCATAGAGCGGTGAATATTTGTTGAGGTCGGCAGCCATCGACAGGCCGGCAAACCGCAATTGCAGGGCCTGCTCGTCCTGATAGGAATTGGCGACGGCAACCGACGTATTGACGATGTTGCTGACGCGCGTCGAAAACAGATTGTCGAGGCCGCGGTCGAGCGAGATGATCGCCACCGTGGCCAGCAGCAATACCGGCACGGCGGAGACGACGGAGAACAACCCGATCACCCGCATATGCAACGCGGCGCCGGCCTGCCCGCGACGCCTTGCGACGATCAGATTGCCGGCCTCGACCGCCAGCAGCACCAGCAATGCCACAATGAAGGAGGCGTTGACGATGAACAGCGCATCGATGGCGTTGCTGTAGGCGATATCGGTGTTGGGCGCCTGGGCGACGCTATCGATGCCCAGATAGAAGCGCAAATCGGAGACCGTGCTCTTGAGCAGCAGTGAAACCGGTTCGACGTCGACAAGCACGAAGAAGGTGCCGATGGCCGAGGCGACCGAAAGAATGACCAGCCCGAAACCGAGCAGGCCGAGGCGCCGTGCCGGCATGCTGGCGACATCTGGCACCGTCTGCTGGGCGTTGTCTGCAACTGCCATTCGAACGCCGTCCTCGCCCCGTTGTCGACCGGTCAGCCCGGACGATTCCCGGCTGAGTGATTCATGCAACACTGTTGCCGAATTGTAACAGAATCAAGGCGAAATTGACGAAGCCGGCCAATCAACGCGTCAGGCGAATGCCTCCTGCTCGCCGATCATGGCCGCGGCCGCCGCCCTCGCGGCGTTGCAGAGCCAGTCTTTCCTGCGCTTGCGCAAATCCTGCTGCAGCAGCGACAGCCGATCCGGATCATTGGCATGGCAGTTGGCGATTTCCTGCCCCATCAGTGCGAGCATCCGAGGCGACAGGAACGCGTCGATCGCCGTTTTCACTTCCAGCTTGCGGCTGTTGGGAGACAAGCGCCGCACGAGGATGGCATCCTTCACCCCGTAATGTGGGTCCGCTGCCCGGCAGCGCCCGGTCGCGATCGTCTCGGCCAGGATCGCTTTGGCCCCGGGATCGAAGCGCAGGGACCAGGCCGAGATGGTCAACCTCTTGGCCTCGCGCAGCACCGGCCCGCCCCGCCATTCGCCGCAGGCCATGAAGCGCGCCCGGCCGAGACTGCCGGTGCCCGCCCGTCTGGGGAAAAAATGATATGCGCCCTGCGGATCGGGCATCGCGGCCCGCAGCCTCTCCTCGTAGACGGGCTTGATGGGCTTTCCCGTCTTGATGTCGAACTTGCTCCAGAACGCCTTGCGCTCCGATTCCGGCAACAGCACTGCCTTGCGCAGCCACTTATGATCACGCTCGAGCACCACCGGAGCGGGAGTGGCCAGCCCGGCGGCATAGCCGGCCGCAACCGCCCGGCAGATCTCCGCTGCCGGTGGGTCGCCACTGGCCCGCGCCAGCAACGCACTGGTGGCAAGCCGCACGAGGTCGAGCACATAGGGCATGAAAGCGGCATCGTCGAAATCGTTGGCGCCCCAGATCAGGCGCCCTTCGCTATCGCGCCAGGTGCCGAAATTCTCCAGATGGGTGTCGCCGATTGCCAGAACTTCCGGCGCGTCGGCGAGCTCCGGGCAGATCTCCAGGATCGTCTCGGCCCAACGCCAATAGGTCGCACGCAGAAAGGCGAAGGCGCTGCCACGCATCTTGCGGTGTTTTTCTTCCAGGTCCGCCTCGACGAAATCGGCTCCGATCTCATCCCTCAGCCAGTTTTCATAGGCTCGCACCGAGGCCCTGATTGCGTTCATGCCTGCATCCCATATCCGGGTAGCCGAATGTAGGGAGCAGCGGAGCCGAACGATAGCGGATTTGTCGCGTTCCCGATGTCACGCAACGGTCGAACGCCCATGCTCTATTTTATCCGCACGGGTTCCACGATCGACGCATGAAGCGGGAGAAGCAGGCATGCGAGCGGAAACAACGAATGGTGATTTTGCGCTTCGGGCCATCGCAGGCAGCCATGTGGTACTGCTGGCGCTCGACGCCACTGCCGAGGCCCGCCGGGGGCTGCTCGGCTTTGCCATCAAGCGCACCGATGTCACCGAAGATCAGTCCTATTGGCTGAGCGGCACCAAGCTGTTCCGAGATGTGGTTCCCGAACCGCGTCCGGGGCAGAAATATTCCACGCTCGAACATCCGATCCAGAGCTTCTTGTGGAGCGACTACACCGCCAAGCCCGGTCGTCCCTATGGCTTCCTGATCCGGCCCGTCTACGGCACGCCCAAGAACCTACGCTATGGCAACGATGTCGAGATCAAGGTCACGACCGAGAGCGAGGATAGCGGCAAGCATGCCGTCTACTTCAATCGTGGTGCCATCGCGAGCCAGGCCTTCGCCGAGAAATTCGGCAACCAGGGTCCGGCCGATCCCGATGACAGCCATGATCGTACCACTCAATGGCTCTCGCGCGGTCTGCTCGAGGCCATTCTCGATTTCATCGCCGATGCCCGTCCGGGAGAAAGCCTGCGCATCGCAGCCTATGAATTCAGCTATCCGCCAGTGCTGAAAGCCCTGGCTGCGGCGCATGAGCGCAAGGTCGATGTCGCCATCGTCTATGAGGCCGGCCAGGAAACCGTGAAGGGCGAACGCCGGGATACTGAGGCCACCAAGGCCAACGCCGCAGCCATCAAGGCTGCCGGCTTGCCCAAGACGATCCTGCTGCCGCGCACCCGCCGTAACGACATTCCGCACAACAAGTTCATCCTGCGCCTGTCGGACGATCCGGCCCGCGTCGCCCTATGGACCGGTTCGACCAACTTCACAGCCTCCGGTTTTCTAGGGCAGAGCAATGTCGGCCATCTCGTGCGGGATGAGGCGCTTGCCGCCCATTATCTCTCCTATTGGGAAAAGCTTGCTGACGACACCGAATGGAAACCGCTGCGTCAATGGGTTGGCGCCGAAAACGCCGCGCCCCAAGGCGAGGTTCCGCCAGGCACGATCACCCCGCTGTTCAGCCCGCGCCCGGATGACAGCCTGCTCGCCTGGTATGCCGACCGCATCCGCGCAGCGCGGCAAACCGTGATGTTCACGGCCGCCTTCGGCGTCAATGCCACCCTGGCCAAGGCCTTTACCGAGGACGTCGACTTCCTGCGCTACATCCTGCTCGAGAAGCCGCTCGACACCAAGGCGGAGAAATTGTTGGGCAGCGACCCGGACCTGCAGATCGCCAATGGTGCCGCCCTCGGCAAGATGACGCTACGCGCCAAGGTTCCCGGCTGGAAACTCGACAGGTGGTTCCTGGAGGAAGGCCATTACCGCTATGAAGGTAATGTCTTCTACATCCACACCAAGATCCTGCTGGTCGACCCGCTGTCGGACGATCCTCTGGTCATCAGCGGTTCGGCGAACTTTTCCAGGAACTCCCTCGTCAACAATGACGAGAACATGCTGCTCATCCGCGGGGAGACGCGCGTCGCCGACATCTACATGACGGAGTTCGACCGCATCTTCCGGCACTTCTACTTCCGCAATGTCGCCAACCAGCTCGCACTCAAGGGGAGCGAGGGAACACAGGCCATCTTCCTCGACCCGACCGACGGATGGGTCGGCGAGAATTTCGATCCCGATCGCATGAAGTCCAAGCGACGCAAGCTTTTCTTCCCGCAATCGCCGAATTGATCCCCGCACCGCGCCTCAGCGGATGGCGCGGATGACCTGGATATCGAGGTCGCGGATCTTCTTGCGCAATGTGTTTCTGTTGACGCCGAGAAGTTCGGCCGCCTTGATCTGGTTGCCGCGCGTCGCCGCGAGCGCCGCGCCGATCAGCGGTTCCTCGATGTCGCGCAGAACCCGGTGATAGAGACCGGGAGGCGGCAGGTCGTCGCCGAACTTGCTGAAATAACGCGTCATATGGCGCTCGACCGAGGCCGACAGGGTTTCGTCGACCGAGCTCTCCGCCTCCAGCGGCATGGTCTCGGAGGTCGCCAATTCCTGCTCGATGATCGCGGCCGTCAGTGTCTCCTGCGGGTAGAGAGCACAAAGCCGGCGCACCAGATTTTCGAGCTCGCGCACATTGCCCGGCCAGCGATGGCGCTTGAGGCGCTCGACGGCTGAAGAATCCAGATGCTTGGCCGGCAAGCCCTCCCGCTCGACCATCTTGAAGAAATGGCGGGCGAGATCCGGCACGTCCTCCGCCCGCTCTCGCAGCGGCGGCAGGCGCAGCGGCACGACATTGAGACGGAAGAACAGATCTTCGCGGAACAGGCCCTGCTGGATCAGGATGCGCAGATCCTTGTTGGTGGCGGCGACGATGCGCACATCGGTCTTGATCGGCGTGCGCCCCCCCACCGTGGTGTATTCGCCCTGCTGCAGGACGCGCAGCAGGCGCGTCTGTGCCTCCATCGGCATGTCGCCGATCTCGTCGAGGAACAGCGTACCGCCCTCGGCCTGCTCAAAGCGCCCGACGGAACGGGCATTGGCGCCGGTGAACGCCCCCTTCTCATGGCCGAACAATTCGGATTCGATCAGGTCGCGCGGGATCGCCGCCATGTTGATGGCAACGAAGGCGCCGCTGCGGCGCTTGCCATAGTCATGCAGGGCCCGGGCTACCAGCTCCTTGCCTGTGCCGGACTCACCGGAGATCATCACGGTCAGGTCCGTCTGCATCAGGCGAGCGAGGACGCGATAGATCTCCTGCATCGCGGCCGAACGGCCGACCAGCGGCATGCTCTCGGCTTCCTCACCCGAGCGCGGCGCCGGCTTGCCGCGAGGCTCGCTGAGAGCACGGCCGACGATGGCGATCAGCTCCTTCAGGTCGAAAGGCTTGGGCAGGTAGTCATAGGCCCCCTTCTCGGAGGCCCGGATCGCCGTCATCAGCGTGTTCTGGGCGCTCATCACCACGACGGGCAGTTCCGGCCGCACCTTCTTGATGCGCGGCAGCATGTCGAAGGCGTTCTCGTCCGGCATCACCACGTCGGTGATGACCAGGTCCCCCTCGCCCTGGCTGACCCAGCGCCACAGCGTGGTGGCGTTCCCGGTCGAGCGCACCTCATAGCCGGCGCGGGACAGGGCCTGGTTGAGCACCGTCCGGATGGCGGCGTCGTCATCGGCGACCAGAATACTGCCTGCCTGCATACTCGGTTTTCCTATGCGCTAAAGCGTTTTGCGATTTGAGCGTTTCAGTTCAAATCGCAAAGACGCGTCGAACCAAAGAGAAAGAACAACAAGCGTTCACGGCTGAAGGCGCTTTGCTTCGGAGTCGGAACGATACATGGGGAGAAGGATGCGAAAGACCGTGCGCTTGTTCTGGCTTTCGCATTCGACGATGCCCCCGTGATCGCCGACGATCTTGGCGACGAGGGCCAGTCCCAGCCCGGTACCGCTGGTCTTAGTGGTGACGAAGGGATCGAACAGATAGGGCAGGAGATCGGGCGCCACGCCCGGCCCGCTATCCTTGATGCACACTTCGATGGGCAGGCTGACCCGCGAGGACGATCCCGGCACCGAAAGGCGCACGCCCGGCTTGAAGCCGGTGGTCATGGTAATCTCGCCATCCGCCTCGCCATCGATGGCCTCGGCGGCGTTCTTGACGAGGTTGAGCACGACCTGGACGAGCTGGTCTTTGTTGGCATGAACCGGCGGCAGCGAGGGATCGTAGTCCTCGATGAACTTGATCTTGCGGGCAAAGCCGGACTGGGCCAGCTTCTTCACATGCTCGAGCACGACATGGATGTTGACCGGGCTGCGCGCCACCGGCCGCTCATCCGAGAACACCTCCATGCGGTCGACCAGTTTGACGATGCGGTCGGCCTCTTCGCAGATCAGCTGCGTCAGCTCGCGGTCGGCGTCCTCGACCGACTGCTCCAGAAGCTGGGCCGCACCGCGGATGCCGGAGAGCGGGTTCTTGATCTCATGAGCCAGCATGGCCGCCAGCGCCGTCACCGAACGGGCAGCGCCCCGATGGGTGAGCTGGCGGTCCATCTTGTCGGCGATGGTGCGTTCCTGCAGCATGATCACCACGCCGCCGGACTGGTCCTGCATCGGCGCGACCTGGATGTCGACATGCCGCTCCCCTCCGAGCCGGGGCGAGCCGAGATCGACGCGATATTCGTTCACGGGCGCGTTGCGCTCGCGGACCTGGTCGATCAGGGCCAGCAGCGGCGAGCCGAAAGGCAGCAGGTCCTTGATCAGATTGCGCCGCATCATCGGCGCGCTGACATCGAAGAAGGCCTCGGCAGCCATATTGGCGTCGAGCACCCTGCCCTGTGCATCCACCGAAAGAATGGCGTGCGGCAAGGCATTCAGGACAGCTTCATGGTTGGGCATATGGCGCGGCAAGGCTGTCATGCGGCCACCCGGTCGAGGCTGGCGAAATAGGCGGTGAAGGCGGCTGCCACCTGCCCAGGCCTGTCGCCTGTCAGCACCGACTGGCGCAGCCCGGCATCACCGCCACCGAAATAATCCTGCGCGGCCTCCATGGCAGAGGCCAGATGCTTGCGGGCATGGCGGATACCATGCGCGGGCCCGTAGAGATCGAGCAGGCCGTGATAGTGCTCCAGCGTGAGGTCGCGCTGCACCGGCGCCTCGGGCACGGGCAGAGCCTCGCCGGCTGCAAGCTCGCGGGCTATATGCCCCGGCAGCCATGGCCGTCCCTGCGCAGCCCGCCCAACCATCACGGCATCGCAGCCCGATTGCTGCAGCATGGCCAGGGCATCGCTGAGGCCCCGGCAATCGCCGTTGGCGACAACGGGAATGCCAACGGCCTGCTTGACGGCCCGGATGGCCCGCCAATCAGCCGTGCCCTTGTAGAATTGCATGCGGGTGCGCCCATGCACGGTGATCATGCCGGCACCCGCCTGCTCGGCCCGGCGGGCGAGTTCCGGTGCATTGAGGCTGGCCTGGTCCCAGCCCAGACGCATCTTCACCGTCACCGGGACCTTCACAGCCGATACCGTCGCTTCGATCAAGGTGAGCGCATGATCGAGATCGCGCATCAGGGCCGAACCGGACCAACCGCCAGTAACGCGCTTGGCTGGGCACCCCATATTGATGTCGATGACATCGGCGCCGGCATCGACTGCCACGCGCGCCGCTTCGCCCATCCAGCGCGCCTCGCAGCCGGCAAGCTGCACGACATGCGGCCCACCGCCGGGCGCCTCGGCCCGCAAACGCGCCTCTTCGTCACCGGTGGCGAGACGATCGCTCGCCACCATCTCGGAAATCACCAGACCTGCGCCCTGGCGCTGCGCAATACCGCGCAGCACGGCGTCGGTCACGCCGGACATCGGCGCCAGGACCACCGGATTTGCCAACTCGACCGTCCCGATCCGCAGCCGTCTTGGCGGCGCAGATTCGATCGTGGCCGTGATTTCCTTGCCTACCATGAATGCAGGGCTCCTCTATGCTCACAATCTAGCCAGTCGCAGAGACGGCAGCAAGCGGAATTCGCCTCCTAAACAAGCATGCCTGCAAAACGGGCAGCGCAGGGCAGATTCATCGCCCCGCCATCTCGATACTCCGATTTGCACATTACCCGCGTTTGGCAAATGATGCGGTTGCGCAAGGGCACCTCATGCTGCCCCCCACAGTCGCGCCCGGGAGTGAGATCGATGAAGATTAAGCTATCACAATTCGTTATAGCCACTATCTCAACCATTTTATTGGCAGGCGCCGCCCAGGCCGGCGATGCATCCGGGACCTGGCTGAGGGAGAATGGCGAATCGAAGGTGAAGATCGCTCCGTGTGGCGAAGCGCTGTGCGGTTCCGTCGTCTGGGTCAAGGATCCCAAGCATCAGGACAATGTCGGCAAGCGCGTGTTCTACGACATGGCGCCGTCGGGCGACGACAAATGGAAAGGCAAGGCCTTCAATCCCGAGGACGGCAAGACCTATACCGGCACCATGACCCTTTCGGGCAACCGGCTCACCACGGCCGGCTGCGTTCTCGGCGGCCTGATCTGCCGGTCGGTCAGCTGGAACCGCCAATAGAGACATGGCGGGCGTGCCGTTCCGATGCACGGTGCGCCCTTCCGGCCGAAACGAGGCCGAGGACTGTTTGGCGAAAGGATTTGGAGCGATGACGGCGGAGAGCAAGCCGGCGGCGCGGCCGATTTCGTCGGATGACGTGCCCTGGACGGAATGGGCCGAGGTGCCGCGCTTCGGCGTGCGATACCGGCATCTCACCCGGGCGGCGATCGGCGATTCCTATCATGTCGGGGTCGCCATCGAGGAGTTGGAGCCAGGGAAACAGAGCTCGCCTGCGCATTTTCACATCTTCGAGGAAGAACATGTCTTCGTCCTCGATGGCGAGCTTGCCGCACGGGTCGGCAGCGAAACGCACAGGCTGAAGGCCGGCGACTACATCTGCTTTCCTGCCGGGCAGAGGGCTGGCCATTGCCTGCTCAACCAGGGCAGCGCGCCGGCCCGCTACGTGATCATCGGCGAGCGCAACGAGAATGAGGTGGTGGTCTACACCGACTCCAACAAGGTACTGGTGCGGGCCCTCGGAAGGGATGCCCTCCTCGACCTCGAAGCGGCACGCAATTACTGGGATGGCGAGGCCACAGGCCTCGACGCCCAGGTCTTCCCCCGCCCCGACATCGTCGGCAGTCTTGCGGCCAAGCCTGTCAAGCCGCTTGCACCGGTCTCGCAGGACCACGTGCCCTGGGACGAGAATGGCGCCGGTCCGCAATTCGGCGGCTCGTCCAAGCACCTGACCTATGCCGCCGCGGGCAAGGTTTATCATGTCGGCGTGCTGATCGAATCCCCGGCTCCTGGCCTGCGCCTGTGCCCGACCCACTATCACATGCTCGAAGAGGAGCATGCGCTGGTCCTCGAAGGAGAGCTGACGCTCATCCTGGGCGAAGAGCGCCTCAGGATGAAACCAGGCGACTATGTCTGCTTTCCGGCTGGCCAGAAGATCGGCCACTCCTTCGTCAACAGCGGCACGGGGCCCTGCCGCTATCTGATGATAGGCGAGCGCAACCTGAACGAGGTCTGCGTCTATCCCGACTCCAACAAGATGGCCGTCGATGCGCTCCAGCGCGTTGACGGCGTCTTCGATATGTCGGCGACAAGAGATTATTGGGACGGCGAAAAGACTGCGTAGTCAGATCCAGGCCATCCCGGGATCGCAGGCTCACGGCATGCAATCCCGGGATGGCGTACCGCTTCTCAAAGGCCGAGCTTGGCCTTCAGGATATCGTTCACGGCCTGCGGATTGGCCTTGCCGCCGCTCTGCTTCATCACCTGGCCGACGAACCAGCCAAGCATGGTCGGCTTGGCCTTGACCTGCTCGACCTTGTCGGGATTGGCCGCGATCACCGCGTCGATGGCCGCCTCGATGGCCCCGGTATCGGTGACCTGCTTCATGCCGCGAGCCTCGACGACGGCACGCGGGTCGCCGCCTTCGGTCCAGACGATCTCGAACAGATCCTTGGCGAGCTTGCCCGAAATGACGTTCTCGCCGATGAGATCGACGATCGAGCCGAGCTGCGCGGCGGAAACGGGCGAAGCGGTGATGTCGAGCCCTTCCTTGTTGAGGCGGCCGAACAATTCGTTGATCACCCAGTTCGCCGCGATCTTGCCGTCGCGCCCCGTCGCGACCGCCTCGAAGAAATCGGCGGATTCACGCTCGGCCGTCAGCACGCCAGCATCGTAGGCCGACAGGCCGTACTGGCTGATGAAGCGTGCCTTCTTGGGATCGGGCAGTTCCGGCAGATGGCCGGCGAGATCATCGACATAGGCCTGGTCGAATTCGAGCGGCAGGAGGTCCGGATCGGGGAAATAGCGATAGTCATGCGCTTCTTCCTTCGACCGCATCGACCGCGTCTCGCCCTTGTTGGGATCGTAGAGGCGGGTCTCCTGGTCGATGGAACCGCCGTCCTCCAGGATGCCGATCTGGCGACGGGCCTCGACATCGACGGCCTGGCCGATGAAGCGGATCGAGTTGACGTTCTTGATCTCGCAACGCGTGCCGAAGGGCTCGCCCGGACGGCGCACGGAGACGTTGACGTCGGCGCGCAGATTGCCCTTGTCCATGTCGCCGTCGCAGGTGCCGAGATAGCGCAGGATCGTGCGCAGCTTGGTGACATAGGCGCGTGCCTCGTCGGCCGAGCGCAGGTCCGGCTTGGAGACGATCTCCATCAGAGCCACGCCCGACCGGTTGAGGTCGACCAGCGAGACGTCGCCGACATGCATGGACTTGCCGGCGTCCTGCTCCAGATGCAGGCGCTCGATGCCAACGCTCAGCGTCTCGCCGGTCTCCGGCACCTCGACGATGACCGTGCCCTCGCCGATGATCGGCTGCTTGTACTGCGAGATCTGGTAGCCCTGCGGCAGGTCCGGATAGAAATAGTTCTTGCGGTCGAACACCGACTTCAGATTGACCTGCGCCTTGAGGCCGAGGCCGGTGCGGATGGCCTGGCGTACGCATTCCTCGTTGATCACGGGCAGCATGCCGGGCATGGCGGCATCGACCAGCGAGACATGGGAGTTGGGCTCCCCGCCAAACTTGGTGGAGGCTCCCGAAAAGAGCTTGGCCTCGGAGGTGACCTGGGCATGGATCTCCATACCGACGACCACTTCCCAATCGCCCGTGGCGCCCTTGATCAGCTTCTTGGGATCAACCGTGGCGTTCATGTCTAGGCTCCGGTTCGAAGTAGAATTCAATGTTTGAACGGGCTGATGTCAGCCTCGTTTGTCCGTGGTCAGGTGCTGGTTCTCGTAGTCGATGATCCAGGCCACCATGTCGCGCCAGATGAGTTCGGCAAGTTCGGGCGGCAATCCTTCGATTTCAGCCCGCCTGCAGGCCGATGCCACCACCTCCTCGACGCGCTCGGGGATGTTGGCAGGCAGGCCGTCGCGGTTCTTCACCTTGACCACCCGTTGCACGACCTCGAGGCGGCTGGCCAGGAGGTGCACCAGCTTTTCGTCGATGGCATCGATCTCGCGGCGCAGATCCGCCAATGTCTCGGTCGTGCCCGACGTCTTGCTGGTGTCCTGGCCGCCGCTCATGCTCAGGCCCACCAACGCTCGGGCCGGCCGAGCGAGCCGGCCGCCTGCTCGACGGCATGGCCGAGGGTGAACAATGTCTCCTCGTCGAAGGGGCGCCCGATGAGCTGAAGGCCGAGCGGCAGGCCGCCCGAGGACAGCCCGGCCGGAACGGACAGGCCCGGCAGGCCGGCCAGGTTCACCGTCACCGTGAAGACGTCGTAGAGATACATCTCCACCGGATCGGCACCGCCCTTTTCGCCGATGCCGAAGGCAGGCGACGGGGTAGCCGGCGTGAGGATGGCGTCGACGCCGCTGGCATAGGCCTGCTCGAAATCGCGCTTGATCAGCGTGCGGATCTTCTGGGCCCGGACGTAGTACGCATCGTAGTAGCCGGCCGAAAGCACATAGGTGCCGATCAGGATGCGGCGCTTCACCTCGGCGCCGAAACCGGCAGCGCGGGTGTTCTCGTAGAGCTCGGTGATCTCGCGGCCGGCAACCCGCTCGCCATAGCGCACGCCGTCATAGCGGGCCAGATTCGAGGAGCACTCGGCCGGCGCCACGATGTAATAGGCCGGCAAGGCATATTTGGTGTGCGGCAGGCTGATCTCGCGAATTTCGGCGCCGGCATCGCGCAGCCAGTCAATGCCCTTCTGCCAGAGTGCGTCGATCTCCGCCGACATGCCTTCCACCCGGTATTCCTTGGGAATGCCGATGACCTTGCCCTTGACGCTGCCGCCGATCGCCGCCTCGTAGTCGGGCACGGCGATATCCATGGAGGTGGTGTCCTTGGGATCGTGCCCGGCCATCGAATTGAGCATGATGGCACAGTCGCGCACGGTATGACCGAAGGCACCGGCCTGGTCGAGCGAGGAGGCGTAGGCGATGATCCCCCAGCGCGAGCAACGACCATAGGTCGGCTTGATACCGGTGATGCCGGTGATGGCGGCCGGCTGGCGGATGGAGCCGCCGGTGTCGGTGCCGGCCGCACCAGGGCACAGGCGCGCGGCCACGGCGGCGGCGGAGCCGCCGGAGGAGCCGCCCGGAACCAGGAAGCCGTTCGGCGTCTCGCCGGCAGCACGTGCTTCTTCAAGCTTGCTCTTGCCGTCCTCGGCGCTCCAGCCCGGCGGCAGCCAGGGCGAGACGGCCGCCCCGAAGGCGGAGGTCTCGTTCGACGAGCCCATGGCGAATTCGTCGTTGTTGGTCTTGCCGAGCATGACGGCACCGTCGCGCCAGAGCTGGCTCGTCACGGTCGATTCATAGGGCGGCACGAAATTGTCGAGGATACGCGAGCAGGCGGTGGTGCGCACCCCCTCGGTGGCGAAGAGATCCTTGACGCCGAGCGGCACGCCTTCGAGCGGGCCGCCCTCGCCCTTGGCGAGCTTGTCATCGGCCCGGGCCGCCATGGCGAGCGCCTGCTCCGGCGTCTCCAGCACATAGGCGTTGAGGCCGCGTGCCTTTTCCATCGCATCGAGATAGGCCTTGGCCGCTTCGGTTGCGGTGAAGGTCTTGGCCTTCAGGCCGTCGCGGATTTCAGCAAGGGTGAGATCGGTGATGTGGCTCACGGAAAGATGTCCTGAACGGATGCGGCCCGGGTTCGAAGCGACGCGGAGTGCCGCGGCTTGAGCGCGCTGGGCCTGGAAACGGCGTAATTCAGTCGACGACCTTGGGAACGAGGAAATAATTGTCCTCGGAGGCCGGCGCGTTGGCGACGATCTTCGCGGCGATATTGCCGTCCGTCACCACGTCCTGGCGCTTCTTCATCAGCATCGGCGTCACCGAGGTCATCGGTTCCACGCCATCGACATCGACTTCGTCGAGTTGGGCCACGAAATCGAGGATGGCATTCAGCTCGCCCTGCAAATGCGGAACGTCTTCTTCGGTGACGGCAATGCGCGCAAGACGCGCGATACGCTTCACCGTGGCGGCATCGACAGACATGAAACCCTCGATTGTGCGCGAAATCACGGAACGGCGCGGTCTATCACGCGTAGCTTTGCAGGCGCAACCGATCTTGTCCCCCATGATGTCGTAAAGCGGGGGAACGAGTCACGTTCGTTTGACGCCATTTGCGCGAAGTCCTTCGCATGAGGCCCTTGCGTAAGATATTCTTCTTCGGTGACCGGGGAACCGCCATGAGTGCACGCCTCGCCCTTGTTCTCCTTGCCATGCTGGCCTTCGGGGGCGGCGTCATGCCGGCTTCGGCCAAGCTCCTGGCTCTGGTCGTCGGCAACAATGCCTATCAGGAAGTCGCGCCGCTGCAGACTGCCGTGAACGATGCCCAGGCCATGCGGGACGCCCTGCAGCGGGCGGGCTTCACGGTCACGCTGGTGGAGAACGGCACCAAGCGCCAGATCAGCCGGGCCATGGCCGCGGTGGAGGGGGCGATCAGCCCCGGTGACACCGTCCTCTTCCACTATTCCGGCCATGGCGTCGAGATCGAGGGCCAGAACTGGCTCCTGCCCGTCGACGTTCCCACCGCCAGGGAGGGCGAATCCGGGCTCGTCAAGGATGAATCCTTCAATGCCGCCGACATCATCGACCGCTTCCGGGCGAAGGGCGCAAGACAGGTGGTGGCCATTCTCGATGCCTGCCGCAACAATCCCTTCGCCCAGGGCGGCACGCGCGCCCTGCCGACCACACGCGGCCTCGCGCGCATGGAAGCCGACGGTGGCGTCTTCATCATGTTTTCGGCGGGGACCAAGCAGGAGGCGCTGGACCGCCTGTCGCCGGCCGACTCGGAAAAGACCTCCGTCTTCGTACGTTCCTTCCTGCCCCTGCTGGGCCGCCAGGACCTGACATTGATCGACATGGCCAAGGAAACGCAGGAGAAGGTGCGGACCCTCGCCCGCAGCGCCGGGCGGGAGCAGATCCCCGCTTATTATGACGGCATCGTCGGCCGCGTCACTCTGACGGGCGAGTTGCCGGCCGCCCGCGTGAGTGCTCCGCCGCCACCGGTCACGCCCGATTCCAATGCCGCCGGCACCAGCCAGTCGGAAAACCTGTTCTGGCAATCGATCCAGAACAGCTCCGATCCCGCCATGTTCCAGGCCTATCTCGACCAGGTGGGCACCGGCACGTTCACGGGAACCTATAAGGTGCTCGCCCAGATCAAGCTTGCCGCGCTGCAGCCCAAAGCCGCGCAGCAACCGGCAGCGAAACCTGCTCCTTCCTCGCCGCCACCTGCCGAGCAAGCCACCCTGTCGCCGCAGCCCACGCCCGGTAACGCGGTCGCCGACGCCGCTGTGACGGCCTGCGACCAGGCAGCCGCGGATGCGCGCGACCCCGACAAGCCGGCCGCGATTGCCGGAGCAAGATTGTCCGGCGACGGTGCCTCGGCGGCCATAGCCGCGTGCAGCAAGGCCATTGCGGTGCCCGCAGCGCCGCGCCGCGTCTTTTATCAGCTCTCCCTCGCCTACGCACAGGCCGGACAGGATTCGCTCGCGCTGGCCCAACTCCAGAAGGCGGCCTCGCTCGGCCACGGCCTCGCTCTCTACGAGCTCGCCGGGCGCTATCTGGCTGGCCGCGGTGTTCCCAAGGATGCCATCAAGGCCCTCAGCCTCTACTACAAGGCGATCGATGGAAACTATGCGCCGGCCGTCAGTCGAATCGCCTGGATGTATGCCAACGGCCTTGGCGCCAGCCGCGATTATCGCAAGGCGGCGGCGATCTACGAACTCGGAGTCAAGAGCAAGGAACCGACGGCCTATTCAGGCCTCGGCCTGCTCTATCTCAGAGGTCAGGGCGTGACCAAGGATGTCGGCAAGGCCTGCGATCTCTTCAGGCAGGGTGCAGCCGCCGGGGATGCCGACGCAGCCGGCAATCTCAATGCCAAATGCCCGCCGGGCTGAGCGACAGGCGCAGGCAGATTCAGTCGGACGGTTGGAAATGAGCGGAGAGCGCAGATGTCGATGAAACTGCTGGCAGGGTCCCTGATCGCCACGGCGCTGGCGCTGTCCTGGAGCGCGCCGGGGCTGGCGGATCCTGCCCGCCCGCTGCTGCTCGCCCAGGCGAGCCAGTCGGCCGAGGACATCTTCTGGCAATCGGTGCAAAACAGCACCGATCCCGCCATGTTCCAAGCCTATCTCGACCAGGTGGCCAACGGCACCTTCAAGGGCATCTACAAGCCGCTGGCCGAGATCAAGTTGAAAGCCCTGGGCAAGGCTGCGGCACCGTCCGCGCCGGCGCCGGAGACAACGGCCCAAGACCGCGCCACGCCGCCGCCGGCAACGGAACCGACAACCTCGTCCCCTCCCGCCCAGACTGCTCAGGATGGGGCATTGTCACCCGATATCGAGGCCTGCGATCGCGCGGCCGCTCATGCGATGGACGAGCAGAAGCCGGCCAACCTGCCCGGCGTCACCTTCGACAAGCTCGACACCTCGGCGGCCATCACAGCCTGTCTCAGGGCAACGCAGCTTGCTGATGCGCCGGCCAGGGAGTTCTTCCAGCTCGGACGCAGCTATGACAAGGCCGGGAACTACAAGGAAGCCATGGTGGCTTACAAGGCTGCCATGGAAAAGGGACACAAACGGGCAATCTACAACGTGGCGACCGGCCTGATGAAGAACCAGCGCGGCGTCAAGAAAGACCCTGCCGCGGCTTTGGCACTGATGGAGAGGGCCGCGGACGAGAAAGTGATGTTCGCCCTTTCAGGCCTTGGCGACTATTACCGCCTTGGTGTCGGGGGGCGCCGCAACTACCCGAAGGCGATCGACTATTATAACCAGGCCATCGCAGCCGGCGATTCACAAGGCTATGTCGGCCTCGCCATCATGACCTATGACGGCACGGGCATGCCGAGAAACCGCAACAAAGCCTGCGATCTCTGGCAGAAGGGCTCCAGCCTCGGGGATGTCAACGCCGCCGACTACAGCAAGCGCTACTGCCGGTATCGCTGAGGCCGAGTTACAAATAGCCACCACTTTGGACGGCGAGTCGCAGGCAGGCTACCCGCGACTCGGCCATGCATCCTCACCCGACTTCCACGCTCTCACCGGATTTGGGGGCAAGCACCCGCGTCTTGGTGCCGGCGAGCCCCGCGGCGAAGGTATCGGCATTGCTCACCAAGCCGGGGAAGGTGGCGTAGTGGCAGGGAATGGCGACATCGAGGCCGAGATAGCGCTTCACCGCCAGTGCCGCGGTCTGCGGGCCCATGGTGTAGCGGTCTCCGATCGGCACCAGGCCGATCTTGGGCTGATGCAGTTCGGCGATCAGGGCCATGTCGGAGAAGATGTCGGTATCGCCTAGATGATAGAGCGTCGGCTGGCCCGGCGCCTTGAGAATGAGGCCATTGGCATTGCCAACGGCAATGCTGACGCCATTGTCGATCAGGCTGGCCGAATGATCGGCTCTCACCATCGTGACGCTGAATCCGCTGAGATCGACTGTACCGCCGGTGTTCATCGGCTCGACCTTTTCGACGCCCTTACCCGCCAGGAAAGTCACCAGATCGGCGTTGGAGACCACCGTCGCACCGGTTTCCCGCGCCAGCTCGATGGTGTCGCCAACATGGTCGGCATGGCCATGGGTGAGCAATATGTGGCTGATGCCGGCGCTGACGGCGGCACGGTCTCCCTTGAAAGAGGGATTCCCGCTCAGGAAGGGGTCGAACAACACGGCCTTGCCGTCGAATTCGACCCGGAAAGCGGCGTGGCCGAGCCAGGTAATACGCATTTGGACAATTCCTTGAACAATGAGGTTGGTGTCAGGAGTACAGCAACGAACCCGATCTCAAAATCGGGTCCGATGCGGAAGCCCGTTGCTCTCGCATCTTTTTGCCGAAAACCGGCCTCCACTTTTCGGCGCGATGCCCTAGAAAACCATAACGCCCGCAGCCCCCAAAATGCTATCGGCATTGCAGCCGGGCGCCAATCCCGGGACGCTCGCCCCCAGAGATATTTCCTTGATTGTTGATCTCTTCGACCTCGCCGAAAATTTACCCGCCAACCAGCGCCTGCTCGGCCTCGATCTCGGCACCAAGACGATCGGCCTGGCACTATCCGACGTGATGCTCACCATCGCCTCGCCCCTGGAAACGATCCGCCGCACCAAATTCACCGCCGATGCCGAGCAGTTGCTCGCTCTCTGCGCCCGACATGAGGTCGGTGGCCTGGTACTCGGCTATCCCCTCAACATGGATGGCAGCAAAGGTCCGCGCGCTCAGGCCTCGGAGAGTTTCGCCCGCAACCTGCAGCGCCTGAGCGACCTGCCGGTTGCCCTGTGGGATGAACGCCTGTCCACGGCGGCCGTGACCCGAACCTTGCTCGAAGCCGACGCTTCGCGTCGCAGGCGGGCAGAAGTCGTCGACAAAATGGCGGCATCCTTCATTCTGCAAGGCGCGTTGGATCGCCTGGGCTATGGGCGATAGCATCATGAGAACGATCACTGAACCGGCGCGCCGGATCGACGTCATCCTGGAAACGGACGTGCTGGTGGTCGGCAGCGGCCCGGCGGGGCTGGCAGCCGCCCTCGCCGCCGCCCGGGCCGGTGCCGAAACCACGTTGCTGGAGCGCCATGGCTGCTTCGGTGGCAACATCACGCAGGTCGGCGTCGAAGGCTTTGCCTGGTATCGGCATGAAAACACGGTCGACAGCGAGGGCATCGGCATCGAGTTCGAACAGCGCGCCAAGGCCATGGGTGCGGCCCAACCCGAGCCGCAATCCGACAGCCAGGCGCTCGACGCCGAATTGTTCAAATATGTCGCCGATGTCCTGGTGCAGGAAGCCGGAATTCGTCCCCTGCTCCACAGGCTGGTGGTGGGCACCATCGTCGAGGACGGCGCGATCAGGGGTGTGATCACCGAAAGCAAGGCTGGCCGCGAAGCCATCCTGGCCAGGCGTGTGGTGGATGCGACCGGTGATGCCGATATCGCCTTCCGGGCGGGTGCTCCTACCTACAAGACGCCGCGTGAAGAGATGCAGGCCGCCTCGGTGATGTTCTCGATGTGCGGCGTCGACAAACGCCGCTTCCTCGAGGCGGTGAAGACCGATCCGCAGACCTACAAGGACTGGGGTGGTGGCGAATGGACGGTCGAAACCACCGGCAAGGAGGACGCGATGTTCTCGCCCTTCCTGCGCAAGCCGTTCAGGAAGGCAATCGAAGCGGGAGAAATTCCCGCCAATCTGTCGACGATCTGCGGCACCTGGGGCGCGGTTTCCGACCAGGGCGACCTGACTTATCTCAATCTGGTGCATCTGTCCGAGCTGGACGGGACGGATCCCAACGACCTCACCAAGGGCGAGATCGAGGGGCGGCGCCAGGCCGTGATGGCGGTAGAGGCCTTGCGCCGCTACATGCCGGGCTGCGAAACCGCCAAGCTCCGCAATTTCGGCATGACGATCGGCATCCGCGATACCCGCAAGATCGACGCCCTCTACAATATGGTCGGGTCCGATGTGCGCGAGCAGGCCCGTTTTGATGATTCGATCGGCATCTTCCCCGAATTCATCGACGGCTACGGCATCCTGATCCTGCCGACGACCGGACGCTATTTCCATGTGCCCTATCGCGCCATGCTGCCTCAGAAGATCGAAAACCTGATCGTTGCCGGCCGCAGCATTGGCGGCGACAAGGTTTCACATGCCGCCGTGCGCAACATGATGTGCTGCGCCGTCGCCGGCCAGGGCGCAGGCGCGGCTGCCGCAGTTTCCCTGAAGAGTGGGCGCTCCTTCCGCGATCTGGAGATCGCGCAGGTCCAGCAGGAACTGCGCCGCCAGGGCGCGCGGATCCATTGAAAATATACCGAGTCTGGAAGATACCGACGCATCCGAGCCTTGGACACTTGACGATTTTCGAAACCGAATCAAAGATTTGGCGAAAATCGTCAGACGGAGCCGCAACGGCGAGACCGCTCAGCGTCCGTGCCGCTCCAGCGCCTCGATCACAGCCTTGGGAATTTCGATAGTGTCCTCGGCACGCTTGCGGCCGGGGATATGCACGCCTTTGCCGGACAGCCTTTCCAACTGCTTTTTCAGGCGATCGGCAAAGTCCGGCTCCAGGAGATCAGGCTTCAGAGCGAGGACGAACAGGCCCGTGCCCGGGCTCTTCTCGCCGGTCATGAAACGAGGGGCGTCGAGCGACCAGTTCGCCCCGCTGATGCCGGCTGCCAGCACCTCCACCATCAGCGCGATATTGCCGCCTCGTGCGCCCCCAAAAGCCAGGAGTGCTCCCTTGACGGCCTCGCTCGCATCGGTCGTCGGCTGCCCGTGTGCATCGACCGCCCAGCCCTCGGGAATGGCCTCGCCCTTCTCGGCAGCCTTCCGGACAGTGACGAAGGCCGTGGCGCTGGAGGCCTGGTCGATCACCAAAGGCGGCCCGCCTGCGACAGGTGCCGCGAACGCCAGCGGATTGGTGCAGTACACCGCCTCGCTGCCCAATGCGGCCGCCATCAGGGCCGGGCCATTCGACGCGGCGATGGCCACCAATCCCTGTTCGGCCAGGCGGCGCACATAATAGCCGAGCTCGCCAGTGGTATAGCTGTTGCGCTGGGCGAAGACCGCCAGGCCATAGCGGCCGGCCCGGCTGCATAACTCCCGGTAGGCCCTGTCGAAGCCGAGCTGGGCGATGCCGCCCTTCGCATCCGAGCGGATGACGGCCAAGGCCGGATCGTCGAACTCCGGCTCCACATTGGTGGCGATCCGCCCCGAGGTAAAGCCGGCCAGATAATCGCGCAGATGCGCAAGGCCCACCGAGGGGCGCGCGGCCCATTCGGCAGCGACGATGGCATCGGCGAGCGACCTTGCAATCACCTCACTGGCACCCGCCCCCCGGCAGGCGCCATGGGCGAGTGTCCAGGCGGCCTCTCGCCCCAATCTCACGACATCCGACATTTGCGACAATCATCCCCCGAAGCGTTCCGCGATCTGCCGGAATACACAGGGCCTTATCCAACAAAAGGTTGGAGAAAACCAGCTTTCAGGCATGAAGGCCCGGTTGTTCTAGAACGCCGAAGCCGGATCCGGCCGGCTGCTCGCCAGCTTCGTGCGATAGATGAGCAGCGCCGCGATCAATCCGCAAGCAGCCGCCACCGAGAGCCACAGCCCCGGAGCCGCCTTGTTCTGCAGCAGGGAGATCAGCCAGGTGGAGATCGCCAGCGAAAAACCGCCGAGCGCCGTGGCGAGGCTGTAGGCCAGGGAGAAACCGGTGGTGCGGACATGGGCCGGCACGATCTCGGTCAAGGCCACCACCATGGCGCCGTTATAGCTGCCATAGAGGAAGGAAAACCACAGCTCGACCTCCAGCATGCGCGCAAAGCTCGGCGCGCTGACCAGCCAGGAAAGCGCGGGATAGGCGGTCACCAGCATCAGGAAGGAAAAGATCGCCAGGATGGGAAAGCGCCCGACCCGATCCGACAACGCGCCCATCACCGGCAGCCAGATAAAATTGGAGATGCCGACGCACAGAGTGACCACGAGGGCATCGGATTCGGAGAGCTTGAGCACGCTCTTGCCGAAAGTCGGCGTGTAGACGGTGATGAGATAGAAGGAGACGGTGGTCATCAGCACCAGCATGACGCCGAGCAGCACGACCTGCCAGTTCTGCAGGAGCGAGGACACGGCCTGCTGCAGGGTCGGGCGGGTCTGGCGCGCCTCGAACTCGGCCGTCTCTTCCAGGCTCCGGCGCAGGAAGAACAGCAGCGGCACGATCATGCAGCCGATGAAGAAGGGTATACGCCAGGCCCAATCGCTGATGGTCTCCGCCACGAACAGGTGATTGAGCGCATAGCCGATCAGGGCCGAGACGACGATGGCGACCTGCTGGCTACCCGATTGCCAGGAGACATAGAAGCCCTTGTTGCCCGGAGTCGCCATCTCCGCGAGGTAGACGGAGACGCCGCCCAGTTCAACGCCCGCCGAAAACCCCTGCAGCAACCGTCCGACCAGCACCAGGATCGGGGCCATCATGCCGATGGCCTGATAGCCCGGCACGAAGGCGATCAGCACGGTGCCCATTGCCATGATGCCGAGCGTGACGATCAGCCCCTGCCGCCGGCCGATGCGATCGATATAGGCGCCCAGGAACAGTGCGCCGAGCGGTCGCATCAGGAAACCGGCCCCGAAGGTCATGAAAGCTTGCAGAAGAGACGTCGTTTCGTTCTGGGAGGGAAAGAAGGCCTGGGAAATCTGGGTGGCGTAGAACCCGAACAGAAAGAAATCGAACATTTCGAGGAAGTTGCCGCTGGTGACCCTGAGTACGGTTCCCGCTTTCGACTGACCTGCCGCCGCGCCTGCCATGAGCGTTCTCCCCCGCTGTTCTTGTTCGGCGCCCCCCGGCACGGGCATTAAGAGCCAGCCGCCGTGCCCGGACAAGGGAAATATTCCAACCTCCGGAGGGGAAAGGCCCTTTCGAAACATGGGAAAGGGCCCATCCAAAAAACACGGCAATGCCGGGGTATCCTGCCCGTTCTCCCGATCGTGCGCATGGCCAGACAAGAGAGCCGACCTGAAGAATCAGCCTCCCATTTGGCTGGCAGAGGCGAAGAATGCCTCCGGTCCGTCCACCTCGATGAGTTTCCGGCCCTCGATCAGCCAGAAGCGGCTGCCGACGGCCCGCACGAAGCTCCTGTCATGCGAGACCAGCAGGCAGCTGACATTGGGGCGCAGCAATTCCCCTTCCAGCGCCTCCTGGCCCTCGATGTCGAGATGATTGGTCGGCTCGTCGAGGAGATAGAAGTTCGGTTCGGCCAGGCGCAGCATCAACAGGCCCAAGCGCGCCTTCTGGCCGCCGGAAAGCTGGCCGATCGGGCGGGCCTGCTTTTCGATGGCGATGCCGGCCCCGGCCAGCAGCGAGCGCGCCCGCTGGTCACCGACATCGAAGCGATGGGTCAGGGCGTGGTGTGGCGTCTGCCCGTCATCGAGATCGGCCAAAGCCTGATCGCCATAGCCCAGGACTAGCGCAGGCGTTGCCTTGACGCCCTCCACGCTGGCATCAGGCTGTGCAATGGCACGGCGCAGCATGGCGATGAGGCGGCTCTTGCCCGCGCCGTTCCGGCCGAGCAGGACGATACGATCGCCCTGGCAGATGAAGCGCTGGCCGGTCCGGAACAGCAGCGTGCCATCCGGGATCGTCACGGCGGCATCCTCCAGCGTGACCAGCACCTTGGCATGCGTGCCCTGGCTGGCGAGGCGAACCGCACCTGCCGAGCGCTCCTGATGGGCCGGCTTTGCCGCTTCCTCCAGGCGCTCGGCCCGCTCCTTCAGCTGCTTGGTCTTGACCACCAGGAGGTCGCTGCCGGAATTGATGCCGATATTGTTCAGCTTCGCCGCCTGCTTGCGCAATTGCTGGGCCGTCTTGATGTCGCGCTGATAGCGTCGTTCCTCGGCAGCGTCGGCGTCCTCCAGCGCAGCCCGCGCCCTGGAATAGGCCAGGGGGAAGAGCTGCGAGCGTTCCGGACGCAGGAACAGCGTGCGATTGGTGGTCGCATCGAGGAAGGCGCGGTCATGGCTCGCCACCAGCACCGGCACGTCGCGTGGCAGGGCATTGAGCCAGTCTTCCAGCAGGGCGATCTTGGCAAGGTCGAGATGGTTGGTCGGCTCGTCGAGCAGCAGCAGATCGGGCTCCCTGACCCAGACCCTGGCCAGCATGGCGAGCCTCAACCAGCCGCCGCTCAACTGCCCGAGTGCCCGCTGGCGCAGGTCGTCCGGCACCTGCAGCGAATCGAGGGTGACGTCGACCCGCCAGGCTTCGCTGGCCTGCGTTTCTTCGGGTAACGCCGCGAGGACGGCGTCGTAGAAGGGGATTTCGAGGAGCGCAGGCGGCACCTGCTGTTCGACGTGGCCGACCGTCAGGCCGCGCGACCTCGTGATGTCGCCCTCCCCGGCCTCCATCGTGCCGGCGGTGCAGCGCAGCAAAGTGGACTTGCCGCGGCCATTGGCGGCCACCAGGCCGATACGGTCGCCGGCATTGATGCTGAGGTTGAGTTGCGAAAACAGCGGTGCGCTCAGCGTCACGCCGAGATTGCGCAGGGTGATCAGGCTCATGGGTCTATTCTCTGGTCCGGACCGGCGAACGCGGCATCCCGGGCACGCAGCCATCGGGAAATGCAGGCGAAGGCACGGCGTTTGACGATGTGCGGGTGCGCATGCGAGCGCATCCTGCACGGCCACGAAGGGCGGACCAGCAAGGGGAGATACGACCTCTGGTCAGCCCTGCAAACGCGTCTGCAGGGCCTGAACTGGGCCACGCTGGCGATGATGATCGCAGCGAATAATCATGCGCAGCCCTCCTTTCCGGGTTCGAGTATCGCTTCGCCGATAGCATTGGTCCGAGGGATAGGCAAGGGATCCGGCCCAACGCCCGCGGTGGAAAAACGGGCAAGGCGCATCTCCTGCCTTGCTGCCGTCACCTGTGAGGCCTATGAAGTCGGCTTTGATGACCAAGCCAGCTTCAGCGACATATCCGCACCGCCACCTCCTCGGCATAGAAGGCCTGACGGAGAGCGACATCATCAGCCTGCTCGACGAGGCCGACGAGCACATCGCCTTCAACAGGCAGGTGGAGAAGAAGTCGTCCGCCCTGCGCGGGCGAACCCAGATCAACCTCTTCTTCGAGCCCTCGACACGCACCCAGTCCTCCTTCGAACTGGCGGGCAAGCGCCTCGGCGCCGACGTGATGAACATGTCGGTCGGCTCGTCCTCGGTGAAGAAGGGCGAGACGCTGATCGACACGGCCATCACCCTCAACGCCATGCGGCCCGACGTGATCGTGGTCCGGCACAACCAGGCCGGCGCCGTGCATCTCCTCGCCCGAAAGGTCGATTGCGCCGTGGTCAATGCCGGTGACGGTGCCCACGAGCATCCGACCCAGGCCCTGCTCGATGCTCTGACCATCCGCCGCAACAAGGGACGAATCGCCGGGCTGACGGTGGCGATCTGCGGCGACATCCTGCATTCGCGCGTCGCCCGCTCCAACATCCTGCTGCTCGCCACGCTCGGGGCCCGGGTCCGGCTGATTGCTCCTTCCACCTTGCTGCCGGCCGGCATCGACCGCTTTGGCGTCGAGATCCACAGGGACATGAAGGAAGGCCTGCGCGATGCCGATATCGTGATGATGCTGCGTCTCCAACGCGAGCGCATGGCTGGCGCCTTCATTCCTTCGATCAAAGAATATTTCCGCTATTTCGGCCTGGACGAAGAAAAACTCAGCCATGCCAAGCCGGATGCGCTGGTGATGCATCCCGGGCCGATGAATCGCGGGGTGGAGATCGACACCGCCGTCGCAGACGGTGCTCAGTCGCTCATCCGCGAGCAGGTGGAAGCGGGCGTCGCCGTCCGCATGGCCGTGCTCGAAGCGCTCGCCCGCAACCTGCCGAATGTCTGAGGGGAATGAAAAGTTGACGAACGCTCGCCCCCTGCTTCTGGCCAATGCCCTGCTGACCGATCCCGCTGCCCGGACCCAGCAGCATGGCAGTCTGCTGATTCGAGACGGCGTCATCGCCGATACCGGGCCTCATCTCACCGCCGGCGCTGTCGGGCCGGACACGGCCGTCCTCGATTGCGAGGGCCAGGTCGTCGCCCCCGGCCTGATCGACATGCGCGCCGTGACGGGCGAACCCGGCGCCGAACATCGCGAGACGCTCGCCACTGCCTCGCAGGCCGCGGCGGCCGGCGGCGTCACCACCATCGTGTGCACGCCGGAAACCCATCCGCCGATCGACGATCCGGCCGTGGTCGATTTCGTGCTGCGCCGCGCCCGCGACACCGCCATTGTGCATGTCCATGCCATGGCGGCGCTGACCAAGGGCCTCGCCGGCCAGGAGATGACCGAAATCGGCCTGCTCGGCGAAGCCGGCGCCCTCGCCTTCACCGATGGCGCGCGCAGCGTGATGAATGCGCGGGTGATGCGACGGACGCTGACCTATGCGCGTGACTTCGATGCCCTCATCATCCATCACACCCAGGACAGGGATTTGGCCGGCGATGGCGTGATGAACGAGGGCGAGTTCGCCAGCCGCCTCGGCCTGCCCGGCATTCCCGCCGAGGCCGAGGCGATGCTGCTGGAACGCGACATGCGCCTGGTCGCCCTGACCGGCGGGCGCTATCACGCCGCCACTGTCACCTGCCGCGCCTCGATCGAGGTGCTGCGCCGAGCCAGGCAGGACGGACTCGACGTCACCGCCTCCACCTCGATCAACCACGTCACCCTCAACGAGAACGACATCGACGGCTTCCGCACCTTCTGCAAGGTGTCACCGCCGTTGCGTCACGAGGATGACCGCATGGCCCTGGTGCAGGCCATCAAGGACGGGCTGGTCGATGCGGTCGTCTCCGATCACAATCCGCAGGACGTCGAGACCAAGCGCCAGCCCTTCGCGGAAGCGGCTGACGGCGCCATCGGCCTGGAGACCATGCTCTCGGCCGGCCTGCGCCTGGTGCATGACGGCTCGCTCGACCTGATCGGCCTGCTGCGCGCCCTCTCGACCCGCCCCGCCGAGATCCTGCGCCTGCCCGGCGGCACCCTCGCCAAGGGCGCCAGCGCCGACGTCATCGTCTTCGATCCCGACGTGCCCTTCGTGCTCGACGCCGCCAGGCTGCGTTCGCGCTGCAAGAACTCGCCCTTCGACGGCGCTCGCCTCAGCGGCCTGGTCTCGCGGACCTTCGTCGCCGGCAAGCAGGTGTTCGAGCGGGGCTGAGGGCTCGCGTCCGAAATGGGTAGCTCGTCCTTCCCGGCCGTATCCTCGCAAGCTCTGCTTGTGAGCGGCTCAACCGGGGATGACGACCGACTTCTCGCCTCACTCGTCGAAGGCCTGGTCCAGGGCCTGTTTCTGCGCCGTGCTGGGCCCGCCCAGATAGACCGGCTTGTCGCCGTCGCGGACCTCCGCCCAGGCCTGGCGGCCATCGGCCGTAAACAGGAAGACGCTGCCATATTCGGCACAGGTCACGTTGGTCGGGCAGACCATGGCAACGCGGTGAGGCGAACCATCGACGCTCACCTGCTTGGAGCCGAAGGTCATGTAGTCGCCCTTGCGCCTGAGCACATCGGATAGATAGTCGGGAACGGGCGACAATTCCTTCAAAAGGGCACCATAGGCCCCCTTGTAGGGCTGGGTCTTCACCAGCCGGTCCAAGGCAGGAAACTCCTTTTCGACCTGCTCGTTGTAGGTCGGCTGCTGCGCGAGAGCAACGCCGGCGAGACCGAAAAACAAGGCCGAAGCCACGATAAGACGCATCCAAATCTCCTTCAGCCGGCCGATTCCTACAAATGCGGCATGCCCTTGTGTCATACAGCATTGAACCAGCTCGGCTCACCAGGAAAGCCTTAGCGTGCTCCCGGGTCATCGCAATCCGTCGACCCGACAAAGGCTGAGGAAAACTCCTGCCTTGATCTCCCGCTCCCCATAGGGACAAAAATTTTCGTGGCCGGGCCTTGGCGAGTGGCGATAGTGTGCCGCACGAGCCTTTTCCTCCCGAAGCGAGCTGCCGATGTTTGCCGACCTGACCCTGACGACGACGCTGGCGGCGCTGCTGCTCGGCTATCTGCTCGGGTCGATCCCCTTTGGCCTGATCCTCACCCGCCTGGCAGGATTGGGCGACATCCGCGCCATCGGCTCGGGCAATATCGGCACCACCAATGTCCTGCGCACCGGACGCAAGGACCTGGCAGCCGCCACCCTGATTCTCGACGCCCTCAAGGGCACGGCCGCCGTGCTGCTTGCCCGCCATTTCTGGGGGGATGGGGCTGCGGTCTTTGCAGGGCTAGCCGCTTTCGTCGGCCATCTCTTCCCGATCTGGCTGAAATTCAAGGGCGGCAAGGGAGTGGCGACCTATCTCGGCCTCCTCGCCGCCTTTGCCTGGCCTATCGCCATCTTCTTCGCATTGGTCTGGGTCCTGGTGGCCTTCACCACCCGCTATTCTTCCGCCTCCGCCCTGACCGCCAGCCTGCTGAGCCCGATCGGGCTGCTGCTGATGGGCTATCAGCGTGAAGCTTTGCTCTTTACAGTCCTCTCGGTGGCCCTCTGGGTCATGCACCGCGCCAATATCGGCCGTCTTCTCAACGGCACGGAGAGCCGCATCGGAAAGAAGGCGTGACCTCGCCGGGACCTACCCTCTCGGACGAAGAAAAGCTGGATTGGCTGCGCCTGATCCGCTGTGACGGCATTGGCCCCATCAGCTTCAAGGGTCTCCTGGAAAGCCACGGTTCCGCCCGGGCGGTGATCGAGGCTTTGCCCGACATTGCCAGACGCAGCGGTCGAGCCCTCAAGCTGCCGTCCGATGCCAGCCTCCAGCGTGAATTGCAGGCGATGGCCACCCTTGGTGCCCGCTTCGTGGCGCTGGGCGAAGCCGACTACCCGCTCTCCCTGGCTGCCATCGATTCGGCCCCGCCCCTCCTCGCCGCCTGGGGCTCGCTCACCCCCCTGTCCCGGCCGATGGTCGCCATCGTCGGGGCCCGCAATGCCTCCGCGCTGGGGCGTCGATTCGCGGCTGTCATGGCGACCGAACTCGCCAATGCCGGTTTCACCGTGGTCTCAGGCCTGGCGCGAGGGATCGACGAAGCGGCCCATAGCGCCACGATAGCAAACGGCACCGTCGCCGTGGTCGGTGGCGGCCTGGGCAACATCTATCCTCCCCAGCACGCACAGCTCGCAAGAGACATCAGCGCAACCGGCTGCGTCATGTCCGAGATGCCGTTCGGCTGGGTGGCGACGGCACGCGATTTTCCCAAACGCAACCGCATCGTCTCGGGCCTTTCGCTCGGCGTGGTCATCATCGAGGCCGCTGCACGCTCCGGCTCCCTCATCACCGCCCGCCTGGCTTTGGAGCAAGGCCGGGAACTGATGGCAGCCCCGGGTTCCCCGCTCGACCCGCGCAACGAAGGCAGCAACAAATTGCTGCGCGAGGGAGCCATCCTGGTCCGGCATGCCGGCGATGTGCTGGAAGCCCTGACACCGTTGGTCGAACGTCCCGCGCCGCCGCCGCGCCGACCCGTTCAACCTCGCTTCAGTTTCGACGACACCTCACCCGCCTCCCCTTCCACTCCACCAGCCGTCTCGACAGGCGACCCCGACCAGGATCGGCTGATCGCCGCCCTCGGCCCCTCTCCCGTGGCCATGGATGAGTTGGTGCGAGCCTGTGGACTCGATGCCCGACGGGTTCAGCTCGCCTTGCTCGAGCTCGATATGTCGGGACGAATCGAACGGCACGGCAATGGTATGGTGTCGCTGTTGTAAGCCGGTCGGTCGAATTGACTTGAGCCCGGCTTTTGCCCATCTTGCCGCCGCCTTGGTGGTTGCAACACCACCTAATCTGACAAATGCGCCAGTTTGCAATTTTCGGATTTACCCTTATTTGGCAGTTAGCCGACGGCTCCAGGACGCCTATTCGCGCCGAAAAGCCGGACGGCCTGCTCGTTTCCATGCCCTGTTTGGCCGGCCACCGAGGTGAGCTCCTGGCAGGGGAGATTTCGTTTTCCGCGTATTGAACGGCCCGCCCATGCCTGTCGTCATCGTTGAGTCGCCTGCCAAAGCACAGACGATCAACAAATATCTCGGTTCCAACTACCAGGTGATCGCCTCCTATGGTCACGTGCGCGACCTGCCGGCCAAGGATGGTTCGGTGGAGCCCGACGCCGATTTCGCCATGGTGTGGGAGAACGACGCCAAGGCCGGCAAGCGCCTCAGCGACATCGCCAAGGCGGTGAAGGAGAGCGACAAGCTCATTCTGGCAACCGACCCTGATCGCGAGGGCGAGGCGATCTCCTGGCATGTGCTGGAGATCCTGCGCCAGAAGCGCGCCATCAAGGATATCCCGGTCGAACGCGTGACCTTCAACGCCATCACCAAGGACGCTGTCCTGAAGGCGATGAAGGCGCCGCGCGAGATCGACGAAGGCCTGGTCGACGCCTATCTCGCCCGCCGTGCCCTCGACTATCTCGTCGGTTTCCGTCTGTCGCCGGTGCTGTGGCGCAAGCTGCCGGGCGCCCGCTCGGCCGGCCGTGTCCAATCGGTGGCCCTGCGCCTGGTCTGCGACCGGGAACTCGAGATCGAGCGCTTCGTCGCCCGCGAATACTGGTCCCTCGTCGCCACCCTGGCCACGCCGCGCGGCGATCTGTTCGAAGCGCGCCTCGTCGGCGCGGACGGGCAGAAGATCCAACGCCTCGACGTCGGTACCGAAAAGGAAGCTCTCGCCTTCCGTGACGCCCTCGACCGGGGCCGTTACGTCGTCGCCAGCGTCGAGGCCAAGCCTGCCAGGCGCAATCCCTTCCCGCCCTTCACCACGTCGACGCTGCAGCAGGAAGCCAGCCGCAAGCTCGGCCTGTCACCCAACCGCACCATGCAGATCGCCCAGCGTCTCTATGAGGGTGTGAATCTCAATGGTGAGCAGGTCGGCCTGATCACTTATATGCGTACCGACGGTGTCGACATGGCACCGGAAGCCGTCACCGCCGTGCGCAGCATGATCGGCAAGAGCTATGCGCCGGGTTACCTGCCCGAAACGCCGCGCCGTTACATCACCAAGGCCAAGAACGCCCAGGAAGCCCATGAGGCGATCCGGCCGACCGATCCTTTCCGTACGCCCAAGGACGTCACCCGTTTCCTCGACAACGAGCAGGCCCGGCTCTATGAACTGATCTGGAAGCGTACGGTCGCCAGCCAGATGGCGTCGGCGGAACTCGAGCGCACCACGGTCGACATCCTGGTCGAAGCAGGCGGACGCAAGCTCGATCTGCGCGCGACCGGCCAGGTCGTGAAGTTCGACGGCTTCCTGACCCTCTATAATGAAGACCGCGACGACGATGGCGACGAGGAGGACGGCAAGCGCCTGCCCGCCATGGCGTCCGGGGAAACGCTGGAAAAGAAGGCGATCGCCGCCACCCAGCACTTCACCGAGCCGCCGCCGCGCTACAGCGAGGCCACGCTGATCAAGCGCATGGAAGAGCTCGGCATCGGGCGTCCCTCGACCTATGCGGCCACGCTCGCCACTTTGCGCGACCGCGACTACGTCTCGGTCGACAAGAAGCGCCTGAAGGCCGAGGACAAGGGCCGCATCGTCACCGCTTTCCTCGAAAGCTTCTTTGCCCGCTATGTCGAATATGACTTCACCGCGGCCCTGGAGGAGAAGCTCGACCGCATCTCCAACCACGAGCTCGATTGGAAGGAAGTGCTGCGCGACTTCTGGCGCGATTTCTCGTCGGCCATCGACGGCACCAAGGAATTGCGCACAACGCAGGTCATCGACGCCCTCAACGACCTGCTTGCGCCGCATATTTTCCCCGACCGGGGCGACGGTTCTAATCCCCGCCAATGCACGGTGTGCGGCACCGGCACGCTCTCGCTCAAGTTGACCAGGCAAGGGCGGGCGTTCATCGGCTGCTCCAATTATCCGGAATGCCGCTACACCCGCAATTTCTCCGCCGGCGCCGGTCAGAATGGCGAAGCGGATGGCGGTGGCGAAGCCGGAACGCGCAAGCTTGGCACGGATCCCGAGAGCGGCCTCGACGTCACCCTCCGCGATGGGCGTTTCGGTCCCTATGTCCAGCTCGGCGAAGGCGAGAAGCCCAAGCGTTCAAGCCTGCCCCGCGGCATGAGCGCGGCCAATGTCGATCTCGAACGGGCCCTGGCTTTGCTCTCCTTGCCGAAGGAAGTCGCGGTGCATCCCGACAGCGGCAAGCCGATCCTGGTCGGCATCGGCCGCTACGGCCCCTATGTCCAGCATGAGAAGACCTACGCCAATCTCGACAAGGATGACGACGTACTGGCCGTCGGCGCCAACCGGGCCATCGCCCTGATCCTCACCAAGGAAAGCGGAGGTTCAGGCCGCCGTTTCGGCGCCGGTGCGCCGGCGGGCCGTCCCCTCGGCGACTATCCCGGTGGCGGCAGCGTCGAGGTCAAGCCCGGCCGCTATGGCGCCTATGTGACCAATGGCAAGGTCAACGCCACCCTGCCCAAGGGCATGGAAGCCGACGCGGTGACCCTGGAACAGGCCATCGAGCTCATTGCGGCCAAGGGCGGCAAGGCGCCGGCGACCAAGAAGGCAGCGACCGCCAAAAAGGCGCCGGCCAAGAAAGCCACGGCCACCAAGAAAACCGCTGCCAAGAAGGCAACCAAGGCAATCGTCGATTCCGACGAGGTGCCGTTCGATACCGATTGATCACTGGGCCCAGCTGGAACCCTGTTCCCGCCGGGACTTCCTCAGGGCGCTCCAGGCCTCTAGCCTGCTCTTCTCATGCAGGCTGGAGGCAAGTGTTATGGTTCGTCGCGTTGCAGGGCTGATCGGCGCAGCCCTTCTGAACGGCCTGGCCCTTGCAGCCGCCCTCGCCGGTGATGCCGCCACGCCCGACATCATTGGCTTTTCCAAGGACGGTCGCTATTTCGCCTTCGAGGAATACGGCACGCACGATGCCTCGATCCATCCCTACAGCACGATCTCCGTCATCGATCTCGACACGGGCAAATCCGTGCCCGACGCGCCCTTCACCATCGAGCATGACAAGGAAGGCCCCGAAGACGCCGCCCGCACCGAGGCGCGCAAAAAGGTGGAGCCGCTGCTGACCAGGCTCGGAATCGGCGAGAAACCGACCCGACAGGCCGTGTATGAGGGCGCACGGCTCTTCGATCCACCACTCCCCGACCAGGCCTACGCCACCATGGCCGCCGAAGCGACGAATCTCAGCATCGGCGATGCTGTTCCCGGAGGGGACGTCACGGTGGACGTCCTGCCCCGCACGATCACCGATGCGGCTTGCTCGGCTCTCGGACGCGACAAGCTCAAGAGCTTTTCACTGGTGCGCACCTTGCCTGAGAACAACAGGGACAATGAAATCGTCTATGTCGACGAGGCTTCCGGGCAAGAGCGCGGCTGTTCCCAGTCCAATGGACTGAATGCGCTTTTCGTCTACAAGCCGGCCAATGCCAAGCCGCGGCTCGTGGCATTGGTGAGCTATTGGCCTCATAGCTGGGAGGAACCTGACCGACGCCATCTCGCCATCCCCGTTCCCTTGCCGTGATGGAAGCCAGGTCCGCTACCACCGCCCGTGGCGCTTGTTCCAGGCAAACAGCAAGTCCGCGAAGCGGTCATAGGCGAAGCAGGTCAGCGTGTGGATCCCCGGTGCACCGAGCAGGCCGGCGATCCAGGCCTGTCCCGGCGTGCGCCGCCAGATGGCCAGAGCGACGTCGGCGCCGACCAGCAGACGGCCCTCCTCGTCCGTCGCATGCAGGCGTCGCCTGATATCGTCGAGGCTGGCGCCGAAACGCACGAGGGCATCCGGTTCGAGATTGATGTCCAGAAACTCGATGCGTCCGGCCTTGACCGCTTCCACGAGCCGGTTGCGTTGATGCCGGATGCCGGCATCGCAGACCGGGCATCTGGTGTTGTACCAGACCGTGAGGGGACGGGCGCCGCCGGCTTTTACAATCTCACTGGCCATCCCAGCTCTTCAGCGCCTCGATCTTGAGCTTGCGCTGCTCGTCAGCCGAAAGCTCGTAATTGCTCTTGTAGGGCGCGGATTCGAACGAGCCATAGGTCGGATTGGCGATCACGATCCAGTCATGTCCCCAATGGGACGCATTGTCTGCAAAGACCTTGTCGCGCTCTTCCGGCGTTCCCTTATAGGCATCGGTGAAGTCCCCGAGATTATCGCCGACCAGCAGCAGGATGCGATAATCCTTGGCAATCACGGCACGCCTTGTGCCCTTGGCCGACTTCCAGTCCGGCTGCTCCTTGGCGCTGAGGAAGGTGTCGACATTGCCGCCATCGGGGAAGCCGAGCTTGGTCATCAACTGCACTGTCGGTTCTTCCTCCTCCTTTGTGCGGTTGGTGACGTAGAAGACTTTCACCCCCTTCGAGGCCGCATATTGGGTGAATTCAACCGCGCCAGGGATGACGGTATCGACTTGCGCCTTGACATATTTCGTCCAGGTTTCCGGCGTGAACCGTGTCCCCGCCTTGACGTTCCAGGCCTGGTAGTTGGAGGTGTTCAGCAAAGTGTCGTCGACATCGAGGACGATCGCCGGCGGATGATCCTTGAAATCGCCGGTCTGCTCGACGGGCGCGGCCGTCCAGGCGGGGTCGGCCAGGGCCTGGTCGAGCCTGATCTTCGCCAGGGCGAACATGGCCGTCGCATTGGCCTTGGCTTCCACGGCGGTCTGATCCCACAGCACGGCATTGAGATTGTCGTCGGGCTTGGCGCTGTCCTGCGCCTGGGCCGGAGCAGGTATGCCCGAAGCCGCGACAAGCGTCGATGAGAGGTAAAGTCCGATCAGTGCACCACGCATACCGTACTCCCGGTTTGGACCCGCAAAACAGAAACGATATCATCGCTCCCCGGTGGGTCAACGCGGCATGTTCTCGAGGACACGCGGCTAGAATGCTGCAACGCAGCATTTTCGTTGACAAACCAAGCATGGGGACTTATATGGCTCCATGTCCGGTTCGATCGAACCGTCCCTCCGTCCGCCAGTGCCTGTGGATCGCTCGAGGGTTTTGGACAGTCTGTCCCGGCACGTTGAGTTTCCTGCCGTTCCGCGTTTTGCCAAACATGGCTCTGCCGCGCTGTGGGATCCATCCGGATCGCCGCGCAGAGCGCTTCGACAATCTCTTCCTTCGACAGACAGAGCTGCCAATCGCGCAGGACGTTGCGGAAATGCGCGATGTCCACGATTGGCTTCGACAAATACCCCATGCGTTGGTCTATGATGACACCGGATCCACTGCCCGCTTTCCCTGGGCATGCCGGGCCGCCAACGCCAATTCGGAATAATTTCTGTGGTTCGTAAAAACAAACAAGCCGAGGCATTGGAACCCGCCCTGCCCAGCCGCGAAGACATCCTCGCTTTCATCGCCCGGTCGCATGGCCGCGCCGGCAAACGGGAGATCGCCCGTGAATTCGGCCTGGGCGGGGCCGAGAAGATCGCCCTCAAACATCTGCTCAACGAATTTGCCGACGAAGGTGTGGTGCAGCGCAGCCGCAAGGGCTTCAATGCGCCCGGCGCCCTGCCCTCGTCCGTCGTCGCCGACATCACCGGCCGCGATCGCGACGGCGAGCTCGTCGCCACCCCTTCGGACTGGAACGAGGACAATGGCAAGCCGCCACGCATCGTGGTGACCGTTCCCAAGCGCTTCGGCGGGGCTGCCCCCGGTGTTGGCTCCCGGGTTCTGCTGCGCATGGCCGACGGCAGCTCGGATCATCAGCCGACCGGGCGGGTGATCAAGGTGCTGGAGCGGCTGCGCCAGCGTATTCTCGGCGTCTTCCGCCGCCTTCCAAACGGCGAAGGCCAGATCGTTCCGATCGAGAAGCGCAATGCCGGGCGCGAAATGCTCGTGCGTCCTGACGATGCCGCAAAGGCGGAAGATGGCGAACTCGTCGCCATCGAGCCCCTGCGTGGCGCCCGCCATGGCCCGCCCATGGCGCGCATCGTCGAGCGCGTCGGCAAGGTTGGTAGCGAGAAAGCGATCAGCCTGATTGCCATCCATGCCCATGATATTCCCTATGTCTTCCGCAAGGACACGCTGGAGGAGGCGGAGGCGGCCAAGCCGGCGACGATGTCCGGTCGCGAAGACTGGCGGCGCCTGCCGCTGATCACCATCGACCCGGCCGATGCCAAGGATCATGACGACGCCGTCCATGCCGAGCCGGATCCCGATCCGGCCAATCCAGGCGGTCATATCCTGACCGTGGCGATCGCCGATGTCGCCGCCTATGTCAGGCCGGATTCGCCCCTCGATCGTGAAGCCTTGATCCGGGGGAATTCGGTGTATTTCCCCGACCGCGTCGTACCGATGCTGCCGGAACGCATCTCCAACGACCTGTGCTCGCTGCGGGCCAACGAGGACAGGCCGGCGCTGGCCGTGCGCATGATCATCGCCGCTGATGGGCGCAAGCTGCGCCACAGCTTCCATCGCGTGATGATGCGTTCGGCCGCCAAGCTCTCCTACCAGCAGGCCCAGCGCGCCATCAACGGCGATACCGACGAAGTCACGGGCCCGTTGCTCGCTCCTGTGCTCCAGCCCTTGTGGGCCGCCTATGCCTGCCTCCGGACGGAGCGTGACGGCCGCGGGCCGCTTGATCTCGATCTGCCGGAGCGCAAGATCCTCTTGAAGCCCAACGGCATGGTCGACCGGGTCGTCGTTCCCGAGCGCCTCGACGCCCACCGGCTGATCGAGGAGTTCATGATCCTTGCCAATGTGGCGGCCGCCGAGACGCTGGAAGCCAAGAAGACGCCGCTGGTCTACCGCGTGCATGACGAGCCTTCGATGGAGAAGATCATCGCCCTGCGCGAGTTCCTCCACACGCTCGACATCCCGCTCTCCAAGCAGGGAGCGCTCAGGCCGAGCCAGTTCAACACCATCCTGGGAAGAGTCGCAGGCACCGATAACGCTCATCTCGTCAACGACGTGGTGCTGCGCTCGCAGAGCCAGGCCGAATATTCAGCCGACAATATCGGGCATTTCGGCCTGAACCTGCGCCGATATGCGCATTTCACCTCGCCGATCCGCCGCTATTCGGACCTGATCGTGCATCGCGCCCTGATCCGGGCCCTGCATCTGGGCGATGACGGCCTGCCGACGGAAATGACGCCTGCCATGCTGAGCGAGATCGCCGGCAGGATCTCGGCCTGCGAGCGACGCGCCATGACGGCCGAGCGCGAGACCATCGACCGCCTGATCGCCCATTTCCTTGCCGACCATGTCGGCGAGATCTTCCAGGGACGTGTCTCCGGGGTGATCAAGTCGGGCCTGTTCGTCAAGCTCGCCGAAACCGGCGCCGACGGCTTCGTGCCCGCCGCGACGATCGGTCACGACTATTATCGCTTCGAAGAGAACGCGCATCAGCTTATCGGTGCAGCCACGGGTGAATCCTTCCAGCTTGGCGACACGGTGTCGGTGAAGCTGGTGGAGGCAGCGCCCTTTGCCGGTGCGCTACGCTTCGAGATCGTCTCGGATGGCCAGCGGCGCCGCGCGCCCGGCCGAAAGGTCGGCGTGGTCAAGCGGCCGCGGATCACCGATCGCAAGGGCAATGCGGCCAAACGCAAGGCCAAGGCGCTCAAAGGCAAGCGCGCCGGGAAGGGAAGTCGGCGATGAACGAATATCGGCCCGAGCAGCGCGATGCGGCCCTCGCCATGCGGCGGGGCGCCTTCGGGCGTTGCCCCAATTGCGGCAAGGGCAAGATCTTCACCTCCTATCTCAAGGTCGCTCCTCGCTGCAGTGTCTGCGGGGAGGATCTGTCGCATCACCGTGCCGACGACGCTCCGCCCTATTTCACCATGCTGATCGTCGGCCACATCGTGGTTGCAGGCATCCTCACCTGCGTGATCGAGACGGAGATGCCGCTCTGGTCGCTCGGCGTGATCTTCGGTACGCTGACCATCGTGCTGTCGCTGGTCCTGCTGCCGATGATCAAGGGCGCCATCATCGGGCTGCAATGGGCGAATCGCATGCATGGTTTTTCCGGCAAGCCGGATCCCGATACGCTTTCTCCGTACTGAGCCATTTCCTTCTTGCTGAACCGATGTCCGAAATCCCGTCCTCGCCCTCCAAACCCCGTCCCGTCCACCCCCGCGATGCCGCTTCGCTGATCCTGCTCGATCGCACCGGCAAGACGCCGCGCGTCCTGATGGGAAGGCGGCATGCCGGTCATGCCTTCATGCCCGGCGTGATGGTGTTTCCCGGCGGGCGCGTCGAACCGGCCGATCGCAGCATGAGCGCCTATGGCACGCTGGCCGCCCATACCGAACGCGGCTTGCTCACGCGTGTCGTCAGCCCTTCCCCGGCCAAGGCCAGGGCACTGGCCCTGTGCGCGATCCGGGAAACCTTCGAGGAAACCGGCATCCTGCTCGGCGAAAAAGGGCTCGGTGCTCCCGCCACCAGCAGCGAGCACTGGCGCGCCTTTGCCGAACACGAGGTGTTCCCCTCGCCCGAAAGCCTGCATTTCGTCGCCCGCGCCATCACGCCGCCGGCGATGAAGCGCCGATTCGACACGCGCTTCTTCGTGGCCGATGCGAACTCCATCGCGCACCGGACCGAAGGCGTCGTGGGGCCCGACTCGGAGCTGATCGAGACGAAATGGCTCTCCTTCGACGAAGCCCGGGCGGAAGATCTGGTCTGGATCACCCGCACCATTCTCGAGGAAGTCGCCAAGAGACTGGAAATCGGCCTGGAGAAGGATGTCCCCGTGCCCTTCTATCGTGAGCAACGGGGGGTGCGGAGCCGGGAGGAGATCTAGGAGAGGCACGAATGGCCATCATGGCCGCACAATTCCAGCCGGCATGCGCTTCTTTTGGTTGACTTCGGCTCTTCCATGAGTAGTGTGCGCCAAGATTCAAAAGGGCCGCGCCATTGCGCGGCTTTGCTGCCTTAGCCGATACGGTCCGGTAGCAATATTCGGAGCATCACCATGGCCAAGGCCGCCACCATCAAGATCAAGCTGCTTTCGACGGCAGACACGGGCTACTTCTATGTCACCAAGAAGAACACCCGTACCAAGACCGAAAAGCTCGCAATGAAGAAGTACGACCCCGTCGCGCGCAAGCACGTCGAGTTCAAGGAAACCAAGATCAAGTAAGATCGGTTTCCGGATCGGAATCAAGGGCGCCTTCGGGGCGCCCTTTGTTTTTGCAAGGTTCGTGGGAGGCTACAGATGTCGATATCCGGCGAAACTCGCGGGCCCTCGCGCGGTTTGCAGTTCTTCATCCTCGCCTGCACCCTCCTGGTCGTCGGCTTCGGTTCCGGCGCCGCCACGGTCAGCCTCTCGGCCATCCTTCAGGAATTCGCGCTCTCCTACGCGCTCATAGGCGCCGTCACCTCCGGCGTTTTCCTGTTCCTCATCGTATTCCTCGCACTGGGCGGACGCCTGCGGGCGGTGGTCGGTGACAAACCCTTCTTGTTGACCGCAACGTCCGTCTTCGTGATTGGCGAAACGCTGGGGGGACTTGCTCCCGATTTTTCCGTCTGGACCATCGGCCGCCTGCTTCAGGGAGCCGCGACCGGCAGCCTTCTTTCCGTCAGCCTTGCTTTTGCGGCCGACAATGCGCGACGCCAGTGGCGGAGCGATGCCATAAGCATCTTGCTCGCCCTCTATTTCCTCGGCGCCGCCGTGGGTCCCGGCGTGGCAGGCTATGTCACGGCGTTCTATAGCTGGCGCGACATTGCCTTCGCTTCGGCAGCTCTCGGCGTGATCGTGCTCATCCTGCAGGCTGCGTTCGTCACCACGCCCAGGCGGGCGGAAATCGAGACCGTTTTTGACTGAGCCGCATCCTGCCGCTACGCCGCCTTGCGGACATGGTCTTCCGCTGCTTCGCGGATGGCCGCGATATTGCCGGCATAATTTGCAGCCCCGCCCCGGAACACGGCCGATCCCGCCACGAGGGTATCGGCGCCGGCCGCGGCTACCAGGGCTGCCGTCTCGGGGTTGACGCCGCCATCGACCTCGAGACGGATCGGCCTGGTCCCGATCATCGCCCGGATGCGCCGGATCTTGTCGAGCTGCGAGGTGATGAAGGCCTGCCCTCCAAAACCCGGATTGACCGTCATCACCAGGATGAGGTCGAGACGGTCGAGCACATAATCCAGCACGCTTTCCGGCGTCGCCGGGCAGATCGTCGCCCCCGCCTTGCAGCCCAGCGAGCGGATCGCCTGCAGCGAGCGATCGAGATGAGGGCCGGATTCGGCATGCACGGTGATGATGTCGGCACCAGCCTTGGCAAAGGCTTCCAGATAGGGATCGGCCGGCTTGATCATCAGATGCACGTCGAAGGGCTTCTTCGTGTAGGGCCTGACGGCCTTGATGACATCGGGCCCGAAGGTGATGTTGGGCACGAAATGCCCGTCCATCACATCGCAATGGATCCAGTCCGCCCCGCTCTCGTCGATAGCCTTGATCTCCTCGCCCAGCCGCGCGAAATCGGCCGAGAGGATGGAGGGCGCGATCACGATCGGTTCTGCCATGATGATCTTCCTTTCCCTTGCAATCTTGGTCAGGCGCCTCCGCCATCGGGCTGTGCGCCCTTGGCGAAGACGCGGCTCGCCAGAACATCGGCCGCTTCGATGGTCATGATGTCGTCCGCGGTCAGCCTGCGGTCGAGGTCGTCGACAAGCCGGCTCGCCTGGCGCAGGCGGATGCGGTCGAGGGCATTGCGGATGGAGCGCGCATTGGAGAACAAGGGCTGGGTCTTGCGCAACTCGATGTAGCGGATGAACGCCGCCCGCGCCTGCGCATCGAAGCGGTAATTGCGCTCCTGCAGCATCAGCTCGGCAATCGACAGCAGTTCGCCTTCCTCATAATCGGGAAAATCGATGTGATGGGCGACCCGCGAGCGGAAGCCGGGATTGCTGGCGAAGAATTTCTGCATCCGATCTTCGTAACCGGCCAGGATCACCACCAGATCGTCGCGCTGCGTCTCCATCACCTGCAGCAGGATCTCGATGGATTCCTGGCCGTAGTCGCGCTCATTCTCGGGGCGGTAGAGGTAATAGGCCTCATCGATGAACAGCACGCCGCCCATCGCCTTCTTGAGGATCTCCTTGGTCTTCGGTGCGGTGTGACCGATATACTGGCCGACGAGATCGTCCCGCGTCACCGAAACCAGATGTCCACGCCGCACGAAGCCGAGGCGATGCAGGATGTCGGCCATGCGCAGGGCTACCGTGGTCTTGCCGGTACCGGGATTGCCGGTGAAGGACATGTGCAGGGTCGGCGGATCATTCGCCAGGCCGATCTTCTGCCGGATGCGCTCGATCATGAGAAGCGAAGCGATCTCGCGGATGCGCGTCTTCACCGGCTTGAGGCCGACCAGTTCGCGATCGAGCTGGGCGAAGACATCGGCAATGCCGACCGCCTCGAACTCCTGCCTGAGATCGATGGCCTGCGCCACCGGCGTTCCGGCTTGGCCGGCCTCTTTCGCGCTGTTTGCATCAAGCATGGTGCTTCTCCCGAAAGGCTCCGCCGCCCGGCCGGCGGCGGAGCAAGTTGTCCAGTTGGTCGCCAGGGACGGGAGGCACTGCCGTCACCAACCGGACCAAAGCGTTTTGCGATGGGGCGGAATCACGCAGAATCGCAAAGACGCGTCGAAAACAGGAGCTCGAGCGAACAAGCGTTCAGCCATGAAAGCGCTTTGCTCGAGGACATGTTAGCCGTAGCGCTGGCCTTCCGGCCGGTCCGCGGCATAGCTGTGGGTGGTGTAGCGGATGTTGCGTCCGACGCTTTCCTGACGTTCGAGGCGGAAGCCGGGCTCGTCCTTCGGGCGATTGACGATGAAGGAGATACGCACCGACTCCCAGCCATGCGTGGAATCGAAGCCCGAGATGCGGATATAACGATCGCCATAGACGCGCCGGCATTCGGCCAGTTCCATCATCACGCCCGCCGCATCGCGCAAGTCGAACATCGGCAGGCCCCACATCTCCCAATAGGTGTTGCGGGGATGGGGATCGTCGGTGAACTCGATGTTCACCGCCCAACCCTGCTCCAGGCAATATTGCACTTGCCGGCCGATCTGCTCGTCGGTGAGATCGGGCAGGAAGGAAAAACACCCTTGTGTGATACGCATCGTCTTTCTCCCTTCAGGCGGTGACGGCGACGGTGGGCACGAAGTCCGGCGTGTCGGTGGATTCGTAGTTGAAGGTGACGTCCTTCCACACCTCGAGCGCCTGCTTGAGCGGGGTACAGCTATTGGCCGCCCTGGCCAGGATTTCCGGGCCCTCATGCAGGTAGTCGCGCCCTTCGTTGCGGGCGAGGATCATTGCTTCCAGCGCCACGCGGTTGGCCGTGGCGCCGGCGGCGATCCCCTGAGGGTGGCCGATGGTGCCGCCGCCGAATTGCAGCACCACGTCTTCGCCGAGCAGGTGCAGAAGCTGGTGCATCTGACCGGCATGGATGCCGCCGGACGCCACCGGCATCAGCTTGTTGAGGCTGGCCCAATGCTGATCGAAGAAGACACCATGTTCGAGGTTGGTCGGATTGAAGTCCTCGCGGCAGATATCGTAATAGCCGCGCGTGGTATTCGGGTCGCCTTCGAGCTTGCCGACCACGGTGCCGGCATGGATGTGGTCGACACCGGCGAGCCGCATCCATTTGGCGATGACGCGGAACGACACACCATGGCTCTTCTGGCGTGTATAGGTGCTGTGGCCGGCCCGGTGCAGATGCAGGATCATGTCGTTGCGGCGCGCCCAGGCCGCCATCGACTGGATCGCGGTATAGCCGATCACCAGGTCGATCATCACGATGTTGGAGCCGATCTCCCGGGCGAAATCGGCCCGCTCATACATCTGCTCCATCGTGCCGGCGGTGACGTTGAGATAGGTCCCCTTGATCTCGCCGGACGCAGCCTGTGCCTTGTTCACGGCCTCCATGCAATAGAGGAAGCGCTCGCGCCAATGCATGAAGGGCTGCGAGTTGATGTTCTCGTCATCCTTGGTGAAATCGAGCCCCCCCTTCAGCGCCTCGTAGACGACGCGTCCATAGTTGCGGCCCGACAGGCCGAGCTTGGGCTTGACGGTGGCCCCGAGCAGCGGCCGGCCGAACTTGTCGAGCCGCTCGCGCTCGACCACGATGCCGGTCGCCGGTCCCTGGAAGGTCTTCACATAGGCCACGGGGAAGCGCATGTCCTCCAGGCGCAGCGCCTTCAAGGGCTTGAAGCCGAAGACATTGCCGATGATCGAGGCCGAGAGATTGGCGATCGAACCCGGCTCGAACAAATCGAGGTCGTAGGCGATATAGGCGAAGTACTGGCCGGGCGCGTTCGGCACCGGATCGACCCTGTAGCACTTGGCCCGGTATTTTTCCGCTGCCGTCAGCCGGTCCGTCCACACCACCGTCCAGGTGGCGGTGGAGGATTCACCTGCCACGGCCGCCGAGGCCTCGATGGGATCGACACCGTCCTGGGGGGTTACCCGAAACAGTGCGATGACGTCCGTGTCCTTGGGTTCGTAGTCAGGCTCCCAATAGCCCATCTTCTTGTATTCCATCGTGCCGGACCGGTAGCGATCCTTGCCGCGGACGGTTTGCGTATTCACATTCATCTCGTCCTCCTTGATTGGATGGATTGCGCCAGTTCCTGGTCTCGACGCGTCCTTGCGAGCTTGATGAGCCCTTGCATCGCAAAGCGCCTCAGGCCGCGGCCGCCAGGCCTTCAACTTTCGGTTCCAGGCTGCCGGCGCGATAGCGCCGGGCCATTTCGGGCAGCGGAACGACCTTGATCCGCGAGGCGTGTCCCGCCGTGCCAAACGCCTCGAAACGTTCGCGGCAGAGGGTTTTCAGCCCTTCCATGGCAGGCTTGAGGAATTTGCGTGGATCGAACTCGCTGCGGTTCTCGCTGGCGACCTTGCGGAAGGCTGCGGTCATGGCGAGCCGGCAATCGGTATCGATATTGACCTTGCGCACGCCATGCCGAATGCCCCGGACGATCTCCTCGACCGGCACGCCCCAGGTCTGCGGCATCTCCCCGCCAAAGGCGTTGAACATGTCCTGCAACTCCTGCGGCACCGAGGAGGAACCGTGCATGACCAGATGCACACCGGGCATGCGACGATGGATTTCCTCGATCACATGCATGGCCAGGATGTCGCCATCGGGCTTGCGGCTGAATTTGTAGGCACCATGCGAGGTACCCATCGCGATAGCCAGGGCATCGACCCTGGTGGCCCGCACGAAATCCACCGCCTGATCGGGATCGGTGAGCAACTGGTCGTGGCTGACTTCGCCGATGACGCCGTGGCCATCCTCCTGCTCACCTCCGCCCTGCTCGAGCGAACCGAGCACACCGAGTTCCCCCTCGACGGAAGCACCGACCCAATGGGCGAGATCGACGACACGGCGGGTGATCGCGACATTGTAGTCGTAACTTGCCGGTGTCTTGGCGTCGGCCTCGAGCGAGCCATCCATCATCACGGAGGTGAAACCGTAGCGCAGCGCCGTCGCGCAGGTCGCCTCCTCATTGCCGTGGTCGAGATGCAGGCAAAGGGGAATCTGCGGATACATCTCCTCCAGGGCCTCGACCATCTTCGCCAGCATGATGTCGTTGGCATAGGAGCGCGCACCTCGAGAGGCCTGCAGGATCACGGGCGCATCGACGGCTGCCGCAGCCTCCATGATGCCCAGGGCCTGCTCCATATTGTTGATGTTGAAGGCTGGCACGCCATAGCCATGCTCGGCGGCGTCATCCAGCAATTGCCTGAGGGTGATACGGGCCATGCTGCCCTCCGTTTCAAATGCGACTTTTGAAATTTACAGACTGACAAACTATTCGGCTGGCTTGGATACGAGCCGGCGCGCGACCTCTGTGATGACGGTGGCGGTGATGCCGAACTCCCGGTAGAGGTCGCCGGCCGGCGCCGAGGCGCCGAAGCCTGTCATGCCGATGAAGACGCCGTCCGCCCCGAGCAGGCGCGGCCAATCACCTTCGACCGCCGCCTCCACGCCGATGCGCGGAGCCGTTCCCAAGACCGCCTGGCGATAGATCGGCCCCTGCCGTCGGAAGAGCTCGAAGCAGGGTGCCGACACCACGGCGGCTCGAATGCCCTCCTTCGCCAGGAGTTCGGCCGCCTCCACGGCGATCGAAACCTCCGAGCCCGTGGCGATCAAGGTAACGTCACGCACCCCTGGCGGCTCGACCAGGACATAGGCGCCGAGCGCGACCCCATTCACGCCGCAGTCGGAACGCAGCGTCGGCAGCGCCTGGCGCGACAGGCAGAGCACGGAAGGCTGCCTTTCGGCCGTCAACGCGCACTCCCAGGCCTCGGCGGTCTCGACGGCATCTGCCGGCCGGAACACCAGAAGGTTGGGAATGGCCCGCAGCGCCGCCAGATGCTCCACGGGCTGGTGGGTCGGGCCGTCCTCGCCGAGACCGATGGAATCATGCGTCATCACGTGGATCACGCGCAGCCCCATCAGGGCCGCCAGCCGGATCGCCGGTCGCGAATAGTCGGCAAAGGCCAGGAAGGTACCGCCAAAGGGGATGAAGCCGCCATGCAGGGCGATGCCGTTCATCGCCGCGGCCATGCCGAACTCGCGCACGCCGTAATGGATGTAGCCGCCGGAGAAATCCTCGGCCTGGACCGGTTGCAATCCCTTTGCCTGGGTGAGGTTGGAATGGGTGAGGTCGGCTGAGCCTCCCAGGAGATTGGGCTGAGCGGCAACGATCGCATTGATGACCTGCTGGGAAGCCTGCCGCGTGGCGATCGTCGGGCATTCGCTGGCAAAGCGCTGACGGATATCGGCCAAGGCACGCTTCAGTTCAGCACCCACTTTGCCTTTGAGGGCTTCGTCGAACTGCCGCCTCTCGGCCTCGCCGACATCGTGCAGCCTCTGCTGCCAGGCTTCGTGCTCAGCCTTGCCGCGGGCACCCACGGCCAGCCAGGCCTCGCGGATCTCGGACGGAACCTCGAAGGGCTCGTATGGCCAGCCGAGGGCCTCGCGCGCCGCCTGGTTCTCCTCGGCACCGAGCGGCGCACCATGCACCTTTTCGGTGCCCTGCCGGTTGGGCGCACCGAAGCCGATGATGGTCCGGCAGGCGATGAGCGAGGGCCGTTCCGTCGCCCGTTCCTCAGCGATCGCCTTGGCCACGGCCTCGCGGTCATGGCCGTCGACCCGGCGCGCCGACCAGCCGGAAGCCGCAAAGCGCGCGAGTTGGTCGTCCGAGCAGGAGAGCGAGGTGGCCCCGTCGATCGAGATCTCGTTGTCGTCGAACAGCACGATCAGCTTGCCGAGCTTGAGATGGCCGGCCAGCGAAATCGCCTCGTGACTGATCCCTTCCATCAGGCAGCCATCGCCGGCGATGACATAGGTATGGTGGTCGACGAGATCGTCTCCGAAGCGGGCGTTGGCGAGGCGCTCGGCCAAGGCCATGCCGACGGCCGTCGCCAATCCCTGCCCGAGCGGGCCCGTCGTGGTCTCCACGCCTTGCGTGTGGCCATATTCGGGATGTCCCGGCGTCCTGGAGCCCCATTGCCGGAAGGACTTCAGCTCCTCCAGCGTGAGTTCGGGGTAGCCGGTGAGATGCAGGAGGCCATAGAGCAACATCGAGCCATGTCCAGCCGAGAGCACGAAGCGGTCCCGATCCGGCCAGGCCGCGTCCGACGGATCGAACTTCAGGAAGCGGGAGAACAGCACGGTGGCGACGTCGGCCATGCCCATGGGCATGCCGGGATGGCCGGACTTGGCCTTCTCCACGGCATCAATGGCCAGGAAGCGCAGGGCATTGGCCATGTCGCGATGCGGCACCGAGGTCTCGAAAGTGGCTGATGGCGTCGAGATATTCACGGGCATGTCCTCCCATTCCGCTGCCCTGGGCAGACGGTGGTGTGGTTCACGGAAAGGCTCTGTGTCTTGTGGGCGCGCTGTCAGGCAGCGCGTTTCTTGCGTTCGACCAGCTGCAGGATCAGCGGCGTCAGGATGAGCTGCATGGCCAGATCCAGCTTGGAGCCGTGGATGACGATGGAGTTGGCCCGCGACATGAAACTGTTGGGGATCATCGACAGCAGATAGGGAAAATCGATCCCCCGCGGCACCTGAAAGCGGATCACCACCATCGACTCATCCGGCGTCGGGATCCAGCGCGCGATGAAGGGGTTGGAGGTATCCACCGTCGGCACGCGCTGGAAATTGATGTCGGTATGGGTGAATTGCGGGCAGATATAATTCACATAGTCCGGCATGCGCCGCAGGATGGTGTCGGTCACCGCTTCGGTCGAATAACCCCGCGTGCTGCGGTCGCGATGCAGCTTCTGGATCCACTCGAGATTGATCACCGGCACGACGCCGATCTTGAGATCGGCATATTTGGCAACGTCGACCTCGTCGGTCACCACCGCTCCATGCAGCCCTTCATAGAAGAGCAGGTCGGTGCCTGAGGGCAGCGGCTTCCAGGGCGTGAACGTGCCGGGCGGGGCCCCGTAGAGAATCTCCTCCTCGTCATCATGGACATAGTGGCGCGTGGTGCCGGTTCCATGGTTGCCATAGTCGCGGAACAGTGCCTCCAGCTCCGCGAACAGATTGGTTTCCGGGCTGAAATGGCTGAAATGCTTGTTACCCTTGGCCGCCTCATCCGCCATGTGGGCCCGCATCTCTGCCCTGTCATAGCGATGAAAGGAATCGCCCTCGACATAGGCCGCCTCGATGTTCTCCCGGCGGAAGATCTGCTCGAAGGTCCGCTTGACCGAGGTCGTGCCGGCGCCGGACGAGCCGGTAATGGAAATGATCGGATGCTTGATCGACATGGTATTCCCCGAGCTCAAACGCGGAAGAGGCCGCGATTGGCGAACAAGGGCGCCGAGGTCGGCGGCCACAAGCCCGGCCTGTTATGCAGCGTTTCCAAACGGGCGACCTTGTTGGTGGCCCCGAGGATCAGCGGTACACGCTGATGCAGCGAGGTCGCGCGAATATCGAGAATACGGATACGGCCATTCGACCCCGCCCCTCCCGCCCTCTCCATCAGGAAAGCCATGGGATAGGCTTCGTAGATCAGTCGCAGGCGCCCCTGCCCGTAGCCGCTCCTGGCGTCGGCCGGGTAGAGATAGATGCCGCCTCGGGTGAGAGCCCGGAACGTGTCGGCCACCAGTGCCCCGTGCCAGCGCATGTTGTGGTCGCGCCCTGACGGACCATCGGCGCCAGCCTGGCATTCGTCGATGAAAGCCCGCACCGGCTCCTCCCAATGCCGGTAATTGGAGGCATTGATCGAATATTCCGGCTGGTCCTGGTCCGGCAGGCGGACATTGGCCTGGGTCAGGCGGAAGTGGCCGCTGCGGCGGTCGAGCGTGAAAATGTCCACCTCCTCGCCGAGCGAAAGCACCAAGGTCGTCTGCGGGCCGTAGATGACGAAGCCCGCGGCAAGCTGGCTGGTGCCTGCCGGCCAGACCAGGGTGCGGTCGGCCGCCGACGCCAGCACGAATTCATCCGGTGTCGGCATGATGGAAAAGATCGTGCCCACGGGCATGTTGAGATCGAGATTGCCGGAGCCATCGACCGGATCGATGGCGACACAGAGAGGCTGGCTCGCATCCCAGATCTCAAGTTCGTCGACCTCCTCCGAGGCGAAGGCCGCAATCGCGCAAGCCTTCAGCGCTTCCCGGAACTGGCGGTCGGCCCAGACATCCATATCCTTCTGTTCGTCTCCGCCGGCGTTGTGGCCACGGGCCTCCTCGACGATCTCGGCAAGGGCACCCAGCGACACGGCCTCCGACACGCGGATGGCCGCCGCGGCGAGGCTGGCGACGACTTCGGCAACCGCAACCCTGAGCATGTCACTGCCAGCGTGGCGGGTGAGATAGGCGTCCAGAGTCGGCTTGTCGGTCATCGGCATTCTCCCCCGGATGACGCCTCCTGCGAGGCATCGTCATTTCGCGATCTTTCGAGGAGCTTGACCGAAAATAGAAAATAATCGAAATTTTGTTTTCTTCGCCTTTGCAAAAGTTTTCCTTATATGGCCGTTCGCCTGCGAGACATCACCCGTCGGCAGCTGCGTGCCCTCGCCGCCATCGCGTCGAGCGGTTCGGTGACGTCGGCCGCCAAGGCCCTGCACCTCACCCAACCGGCGGTGACATTGCAGCTGCGCAATCTGCAGGACCTTGCCGACCTGCCCTTGCTGCAACGGACCGGCGACGGCATGATCCTCACCGATGCCGGCGTCGAGATGCTGCAATTGCACAGCCGTATCGAGGCAGCCATTGCCGATTGCGAAGCGACACTGGGCATCATCTCCGGGAAAACTGCCGGACGTGTCTCGATCGGGGCCGTCAGTACCGCCAAGTACTTCGTCCCCTTCATCATCGCGGCCTTCTCGCGCGCGCATCCTCGGATCGAAGTGACATTGTCGATCGGCAATCGCGCTGAAATCATGCAGGCCTTACGCGACTACAAGCTCGACGTCGCCATCACCGGCCGCCCGCCGCCCGACATCGAGGTCGAGAAGCATCTGATCGGCCAGAACCCGCATGTCATCATCGCATCGCACACTCACTGGCTGGCCAAGGAGAGAGGCCTTGCCGCAGTCGATTTGTCGCATGAGACCTTCCTCACACGCGAGCCCGGATCGGGCACGCGCATGCTGATGGAACGCCTGTTCGAGCAGACGGAACTTGCGCCCCATATCGGCATGGAGTTCGATTCGAACGAGACGATCAAGCAAAGCGTGATCGCCGATCTCGGCATCGCCTTCCTTTCGGCCCATACGGTCGCGACCGAACTGGAAGACGGACGCCTGGTGACCTTGGACGTGGCAGGCCTGCCGGTGACGCGGCAATGGTTCGTGGTACGCCGGGTCGACAAGGTGCTGCTCCCCCCGGCCCAGGAAGCGCTCGATTTCATTGCCAGGGAGGCGTCTCAATACCTGCCGCGCCCGCCCCTCAGCCACGACTGACACAACGAGAACTTCTGGGATCCAGGCATCCCTCGATGCCCCTCAAGATCGCTACTCTCCCAGGAAACCGCGCACCGTTTCCAGGAACTTCGCCACCGAGATCGGCTTCGACAGATAGGCCTCGCACCCGCCCTGGCGGATGCGTTCCTCGTCGCCCTTCATGGCGAAAGCGGTGATGGCGACCACCGGGATCGATTTCAGCTCATCGTCATCCTTGAGCCATCGTGTCACCTCGAGGCCCGAAACCTCCGGCAGCTGGATATCCATCAGAATCAGGTCGGGACGATGCTCGCGCGCCAGGTTCATCACATTGATGCCACTGCGGGTTTCCACGATGTCGTAGCCGTTGGCTTCCAACAGATCATGGAAGAGCTTCATGTTGAGCTCGTTATCTTCCACGATCAGGACTTTCTTGGCCATGAAGACCCTCGTCTGCGCCAAAGCATCCTTCGATCCGGCACAATCGCCGGGAATCGCAAAGACGCGTCAATACAAAGAGTTAGAACAAGGAAGCGTTTTCAGCAAAACGCACTTTGCTCTAGAATGAACCGCGGATATCGGGGCTGCGAATCTGTTTTCAACCACGCCCGCTTACCGGCATGTTGTTAGCAGTCAGTCCTTACCAAACGGGAAATCAAATGTTCAGGCAAACCGCCGGGCAGGCAGCTCAAAAGCAACGTGCCGAAGAAATCGCGACGGCGGCTCTCGGCTTCATTGCTGCCAATGAAGATCGACTCAATGGTTTCTTCATGGCAACCGGCCTGTCACCCGATGAGATTCGCAGTGCCGCAGCCAAGCCCGGATTTCTAGCTTCGGTGCTGCAGCACGTCCTCTCGGATGAAGAGAGTGCTGCCGGCTTTGCCGCGGAAAATGGCCTCTCCCCCGAAGACCTGCAACGGGCGGCGTTCCAGCTCGGCATTCGTTGGGATTGATGAGCGCGCTCTGCCGAGACTGTCTTGGCGAGGCTGGCGAGGCGGATCGCTGCCCTGCCTGCCGCTCGCCCCGCATCATCCGGCATCGGCAACTCGAGCGCCTCACGATCGCCCATGTCGACTGCGATGCCTTCTACGCCACCATCGAGAAGCGCGACGATCCTTCGCTGGCCGACAAGCCGGTCATCGTCGGCGGCGCCAAGCGCGGCGTAGTCTCAACCGCCTGCTACATCGCCCGCACCTATGGGGTCCGTTCGGCCATGCCGATGTTCCAGGCACTCAAGCTCTGCCCGGACGCGGTGGTCGTCAGGCCTAATATGGAGAAATATGTCGAGGTCGGCCGCCAGGTCCGCGACATGATGCTGGCGCTGACGCCGCTGGTCGAGCCGCTTTCGATCGACGAAGCCTTTCTCGACCTCAGCGGCACTGACCGCCTGCACCATGCCAGCCCGGCTCGCACGCTGCTGCGCTTTGCCAACCAGGTCGAGAAGGAACTGAGGATCACCGTCTCCATCGGGCTCTCCGCCAACAAATTCCTGGCCAAGACGGCCTCCGATCTGGAAAAGCCTCGCGGCTTTGCCGTGCTCTCGCCCGAGGAGGCACCGGACTTTCTCGCCCCGCGCCCGATCTCCTTCATCTGGGGCGTCGGCAAGGCCGGGGCGGCCCGTTACGAAAAGGACGGGCTTCGCACGATCGCCGATCTGCAGAAGGCCGGAGAACTGCCTCTGATGCGGCGCTATGGCGTCGAAGGACAGCGGCTTGCCCGCCTCGCCTTTGGCCGCGATGCCCGCAGGGTCGACCCAGAGGGCGACCGCAAATCCGTCTCGGCCGAGACCACCTTCGAGCATGATCTTGCCAGCGGTGAAAGCCTGCTGCCGATTCTCTGGCAATTGTCGGAAAAGGTGTCGTCCCGGCTGAAGAAATCCGCCATTGCCGGCTCGACCGTAACGTTGAAGCTGAAATCGGCCGATTTTCGTCTCCGCACTCGCGCCCAGAGCCTGCATGAACCGACACGCCTGGCTACCCGCATCTTCGAAACCGGCAAGAAACTGTTGGCGAAGGAGACCGATGGCACCCAATATCGCCTGATCGGCATCGGGGTCACCGGCCTCGCCGATCTGGCCGATGCCGATCACGGCGATCTCGCCGACCCCAACGCCAAACGCCTGGTCGCGACCGAAAACGCCATCGATGCCGTCCGGGCCAAGTTCGGCAAGACCGCCATGCAAAAGGGCATCGCCTTCAAGCCCGACAAAAGCGAGACCTAGAGCATCGTACCGAAAAGTGGGCGCCGCCTTTCGGCAAAAGCGATGCGACAACAATGACCTACAGCCGCAGGCAACGCTATGGGCTGCGATAGACGCCGATATCCAGCTTCTTGCCGCCGTTGATGTTGATTCCCGCAACCCTGGAAACCAGGTCGGTCTTGATCCCGTTCGCGGCGAGGCGGGCCAGAAACGCCGGCTCGAAACGCTTGTCGACAAAGGCGACCCGGCAGGCGCCCTGCCCCAGGAAATCCGCTGCGCCTTCCGGGCTGGGCATATCCAGATCCGTCCCGGCCAGGAAGACTAGGCTGGGCTCGCGGAAGCCCACGCTCGCGGCTGCGACATGCGGGCATTGCGACGTCTGTGCCGCCGCGGCCAGGCGCGGGCTGATGGCCATGGCCTGCAGTTTGGGAATGGCACCGGCATAGATGCCCCAATAGAGCAACAGGCTGGTGGCGAGACAGGCCAGAACGGCCTCGGCGCCTCTGTCCTCTCCCAGCCGCCGCCAGGCCAACCATGCCGCCACTATCGCCAGGATGGCAAAGGGCAGTGTCAGCCAGGCAATCTCCCGCTGATAGAACCACACCGCGCCGACCGCGACGACGGCCAACACCAGCGCCAGGAAGGGAATGAGCCCCGCCACGATGCGAGCCCACAGGCTTCGCGAAAGTCCATCGTCGCAAACAGCCGCAGCGATCAGGATGGCGATCGCCGGATAGACCGGCAGGACGTAGTGCGGCAGCTTGGTGGGGAAGAATTCGAAGACGAGCCAGAACGGCACCAACCAGGCCAGCAGGAAGATCACCGATGCGGTTCGGCGCTGCCGCCAGACCCATGGCGCTGCCAGAGCGGCCAGCGGCGCGAAGGGCCAGAACGTGCCCCAGAAGACGGCGAGATAGGTCCCGGGCCAGCCGCCATGGGATTCCTGGGCACCCGCCACCTTGTTCAGCATGTCCTTCCCGACCGATTCCTGCAGGAAGGCACCCTTGGTCTGGATCATGATGGCGATGAACCAGGGCGACACCAGGACGAGAGTGAAGAGGATGCCCCAAAGCCAGCGCAGGTTTCCGAGCCAGCGCCAGTCACGCGTGGCAGCCACCGTACCGGCAATGGTCAAGGCCACGAGAAGGGCTCCGATCGGCCCCTTGATCAGAATGGACGCCGCCATGCCGATCCAGAACACGGCCGGCAGGCTCAAGCCCACCGGCAAGGGATCGCCACGCCGGGAGGCCATGAAGAAGCGGGCCAGCACGCCCACCATCGCCATCACCGTCAAAAGCTGGGTCGCATCCGTCTTGGCTAGGCGCGCTTCGACGCCAAGCAGCAGGCAGCCGGCCATCATCAGTCCTGCCAGCAGGGCCGCTCGGCGGCCCACGAGCGGAATGGCGGTCCACCAGGTCAGCAGCACCGCACCGATCGCGGCAATCAGCGAGGGAATGCGATAGAGCCAGATCGTGGTGCGCGCCTCGGGAACTCCAAGGCTCTCCCCCAGGCTGACGGCAGCCGTCTGCAGCCAGTAAATGCCGACCGGCTTCTTGAGCCTGGCCTCGTCCTGGAAGCGGATACTGACGAAATCGCCGCTCTCCAGCATCTGCTTGGAGGCCTGTGCGAAGCGAGGCTCGTCCCGATCCATCGGCGGCAGACCGGTGAAGCCGGGTGCGAGGGCCAGGAAGGTTACGAGCAGGAGCGTTGCAAGCGCGAGCAGGTTGGAACCAGCCAGCCGATCGACCATACGAACCGGCCCGTGGGCGGCGGCAGGTGCTTCGGATAAGGCGGCCATGCTAACCTCCACCGGTCTCGCCGGTCTTCGATAAGGAACGAAGACCGCCGTGCGCTGCCTATTGCCCAGGCCCATGGCCGGTTGTCCAGCGGGATGGCGACCCCAGCAGGGCTCGAACCTGCGACCTAGCGCTTAGAAGGCGCTCGCTCTATCCAGCTGAGCTATGGGGCCAGTCCAAAGCCGGACGCAAACGCTCAATGGGTCCACTGACCGATGCGCGAAACCTTGAAGTTGTCCGAATAGGATACGATCTTCGTCGTCGCCTCTTGCGGCTCGAAGATCTGATAGGCGATGCCGTTGCGGGTGGCGTAGGCGATGGCCTCTTCCTTGGTCGCGAAACGCAGCTTGACCTGCTGCTTCATGTCGCCCGAGGAGGTCCAGCCCATCAGCGGCTCGACCGAGCGCGGCTCCTCCGGCTCGAACTCCAAGAGCCAGTCCTTCGTCTTCGCCGAACCGGACTGCATGGCCGTACGTGCCGGCTTGTAGATTCTCGCTGTCATCGTTCGCCGTCCGCCTTTCGTCTCATCCGTCGCTGGTCGGGGCAGCAGGATTCGAACCTGCGACCTATAGTACCCAAAACTATCGCGCTACCAGGCTGCGCCATACCCCGTTCAGGACGAATGTGAGCTTACTAAGGGGCCTCGCAGAGAACCGCAAGGGTCTGGGCGCTCCGATTTCAAAAAGTTGTATGACCGCGTCAGCTCGTCAAGGCTTGAAGATCGGATAGCTCACCTTGTCGCCGGGCTTGATGCCCAGCTTGTCCGCCGTTCCGGCCACCACTTCCAAAACCGCCAGCACCGGTGCGCCGGACATGATCGTCCGCGTCGACAAGGGCTCGGCACGTTTCTCGATGCGCTGGATCGTACCGTCCCCGCGAATGAAGATCATGTCGAGCGAGACATAGGTATTCTCCATCCAGAACGAAGCGATGCGCTCCGCCGTGAATGGAAAGAGCATGCCCTTGTCCGGCTCCAGGCTGCGCCTGAACATCATGCCGCGCCGCTGCTCGTCCTCGGTCCGCATGACTTCGACCTGGAAGTCGCGCTGACCACCCGCGGTGGCAATCGACAAGGGTTCGAACACGCCGTCCTCGGCCGGTGAGGCCGAAAGACCGGCAACGCTCACAAACAACGCGAGGACAGCAGTATAAACTATTGAAAGAAGAGGGTTCTTGCGCATTCTCGTCAATGGGACTGAGGACCAGACGGACCATCCGCAAGCTTGAGCTCGGCAGCCATCAGCCCTTTGGGTCCCGTGCCGAAGCGTACCATCAGGATCTGACCGGGCTTGAGGTCCATGATGCCGAACCGCCGCAAGGTCTCCATATGGACGAAGATATCCGGCGTGCCGTCTCCCCGCGAGACGAAACCGAAACCGCGCAGGCGGTTGAACCATTTCACCGTCGTCGGCTCGAAACCGCCGGTCGGCGTTACCTGCACATGGGTGCGCGCTGGCGGGAGCTGGGCGGGATGGACAGCGGTGGATTCGTCCATCGACAGGATGCGGAACACCTGCAGGCCCTTGGCGCGCTGCGTGGCCTCGACGACGACACGCGAGCCTTCAAAGGCCGCCTGGTAGCCGTCCCGACGCAAGACACTGACATGAAGCAGGATATCCTGGCCGCCATTGTCCGGAACGATGAACCCATAGCCCTTGGCAATGTCGAACCACTTGATGGTGCCGGCGACCTCCAGCAAGCCTGCCGGCCTCTCGTCCGGATGTCCCCCGGAGTCGCGAACTGGCTCGAACCTCGCTTCAAAATCGTTCGTACCCATCTACGCCATCCAACACATTGCCCACGGACTGGGCCGCCGCACGATTCTTGATGCTGCTACGATAACACCCCCAGGCTCAACGGAAAGCCCGAATTAACATTTTTGTGCCTCATCTTCATACAATCGCAAAACGTCCCTAAAATCGACGAACTCTCGATAAACCGGCCACATTTACAGGGTGAACCCCTCGAGCAAATCGCCGATCTCTCCCCGCAGCAGCAACTGGGCATAAGGGTCGCTCGGCGTCTCCTCCCGGTTGACGATCACCACGCGTGCGCCCTGGCGATGGGCAAGACGCGGCAGATTGGCAGCCGGATAGACGACCAAGGACGAGCCTACGACCACGAAAAGATCGCAGGTCTTGGCGAGTTCCGTAGCCCGTCGCATCGCCGCCTCCGGCATGGGCTGCCCGAAAGATATCGTCGCCGTCTTGATGAAACCGCCGCAATCATCGCAGCGCGGCGCCTGCCCGCTCGCCAGGAACGGTCCCCGCAAGGCTGCAATCTCATAGCGCCTGGCGCAGTCGAGGCATGTCGCATAGGTGGTGTTGCCGTGCACTTCCACCACGGCATCGGCAGGAATGCCCGAATCCTGGTGCAGATTGTCGATATTCTGCGTGATCACCGCCGGGCATTTGCCCGCCTGCACCCAGGAAGCGATCGTCTGATGGCCCCGCGTCGGTCGTGCCAGGCGGATCTCGTCATCCATGTCGAAACGCCGGCGCCAACTCTCGCGCCGGGCCTCGTCGTCGGCCAGGAACTCAGCGAAGGGAATCGGCTTCATCCGGCTCCAGCGGCCGCCGGGCGAACGGAAGTCCGGAATGCCGGCCTCGGTCGACAGCCCGGCGCCGGTAAAGGCGACGACGCGATCGGCTCGCGCCAGCATCTGCGCAAAGCGAAGAAGTTTTTCGCGATGCACGGCGTCCTTGTCGGCGGCGGCAATCGGCATTAGGCCTTACCTCCCCAATTGCGATGAGGATCCAATGAAATATTTGCACACCATGGTTCGCGTGCGCGACCTCGATGCCTCGCTCAAATTCTACGTCGACATCTTCGGCCTGGTCGAGGGCCGTCGCTATGAAAACGAGAAGGGTCGCTTCACCCTGGTCTTCCTGGTCGCCTCCGAGGATCTCGAAGCCTTCAGGGCCGGCAAGGCCCCTGCCCTCGAGCTGACCTACAACTGGGATACCGAAGACTACGGCAGCGCGCGCAATTTCGGCCACCTCGCCTATGAGGTCGACGACATCTATGCCTTCTGCGCCAAGCTGCAGCAGGCCGGCATCACCATCAATCGCCCGCCTCGTGACGGCCACATGGCCTTCGTGCGCTCCCCGGATCTGATCTCGATCGAGATCCTGCAGAAGGGCGATTCTCTGCCGCCGGCCGAGCCCTGGTCCTCGATGGCCAACACCGGCGTGTGGTGAAACGGGGCATTTTTGCCCCAAGACCGGCACCTAAAGCGCTCGGCACAACTAATTTCACAAAGGCGGCATATTCCTCTTGCCGCCTGCGATTCCCCCCTCTATATGTCCGCCCCGCCGCGCCCTTCGTCTATCGGTCAGGACGCCACCCTTTCACGGTGGAGAGAGGGGTTCGATTCCCCTAGGGCGCGCCACATTTTCGAACCCAAGCATCGATATCAACCAAATATCTCGCGAATTCGATGCTTTGGTTTCCGCACGTCTCCCATGACAATCGCTGACATCTCCCAGCCCATCATCGCCTTCGTTCGCGCGCATGAAGGCTGGGGTACTCTCGTCGTGCTGCTGCTGGCCTTCGGGGAATCGCTCGCCTTCGTCTCACTCCTGCTGCCGGCAACCGTCATCCTGCTCGGGATCGGCTTCCTGATCGGCGAAAGCGGCATGTCGCTCTGGCCCTTCTGGGCGGCGGCGGCGCTAGGAGCCTTTCTCGGCGATTGGCTGTCCTATTGGATCGGCCTGAAGCTCGAGCATCGCGTGGCCCATTATTGGCCGCTCACACGCTATCCGGACCTGCTGCCGCGCGGCCATCGCTTCTTCGAGAAATGGGGGGCGCTCGGCGTCTTCTTCGGCCGCTTCCTCGGGCCGCTCAGGGCCTCGGTGCCGCTGGTGGCCGGCATCTGCGAAATGCCGGCGCTGAGCTTCCAGCTCGTGAATGCCGCCTCGGCCGTGATCTGGGCCTTCGGCGTGCTGGCGCCCGGTGCCTTGGGGCTCAACTGGCTGCAAACGCTGTTCTGATCGGGTTCGGATGCTCCGACATCTTCGGAACCCGATCTGGAAAGCTCACACCATCAGCCGAACCGGCGCCTCCAATTCTCCCTTCACCGTCTTGATGAAGGCGGCGGCATCGAAGCCGTCGACGATGCGGTGATCGAAGGAGGACGACAGGTTCATCAGCTTGGCGACGACGATCTGCCCGTCCTTCACCACGGGTCGCTCGACGATCTTGTTGACGCCGACGATGGCGACCTCGGGCGGATTGATGATCGGCGTCGCGGCGATGCCGCCGAGCGCTCCGAGGCTCGACACCGTGATGGTCGAGCCGGTCAGCACCTCGCGGCTCGCCTTGCCGGCCCTGGCGAGTTCGCTGAGCTTGGCGATCTCGGCGGCGAGTTGGTGCAGGGTCAGCAATTCGGCATGGCGGATCACCGGCACCACCAGGCCACGCGGCGTCTGCGTCGCCACGCCGATATGCACGGCATTGTAGCGGTGGATTACCGCGGCGTCGGCATCGTAGCGGGCATTGACGATGGGATGCTGGGCGATGCCGCGCACCATGGCCTTGATCAGGAAGGGCAGCAGGGTCAGCTTCGGCCAGCCGACGGCTGCGGTGTTGATCTCGGCGCGCGCCGCTTCGAGGGCGGTGACGTCGATCTCCTCCACATAGGTGAAATGCGGCACGCTGCGCTTGGCTTCCAGCATGCGTTCGGCGATCTGGCGGCGCAGGCCGATCACCTTGATATCCTCGATGCCCTCATCGCCGGCCGCGGGCGGGGGCGGCACAGGCGGGCGGGCCGTCGGAGCCGGGGGCACAGCCTGGGACTGGGGCTGGCTGCGGGTCAGATAGTCGTCGAGATCGGCATGCTCGATGCGCCCCTCGGGACCACTGCCGCGGATCGTGCTGCCGTCAAGCCCTAGGGCGGCCAATCGGGCGCGCACGGCGGGCGCCGCCAGCACCTTGCCCGACCCAACCGGGGCGGCCGCCGAGGGCGACACGACAACCGGAGCGGCGACCCGCGCCGGAGCCGGAGCAGCCTTGGCCGGCGCCTTGGCTGGCTTGGCCGGCGCTGATGTTGGAACAGGTGCCGGTTCGGCGGCGGGAGCCTCGGGCTTGCCGCCGGTATCGATCACCACCAATTCGCTGCCGATCGACGCCATCACGCCGACCTCGGCATGACGCGAGAGGATGCGCCCCGAAACGGGCGAGGTGATCTCAACCGTCGCCTTGTCGGTCATCACATCGACGAGCGGATCGTCCTCCTGGATCTCCTGGCCGATCTCCGCGTGCCAGGCGACGATCTCGGCCTGGGCGATGCCTTCGCCGACGTCCGGCAATTTGAACACGAAATTGCTCATGATCGTTTCCCTCAGCCTGCCATCACTTTGCGCATGCCTTCCCCGACCCGCTTCGGCCCCGGGAAATATTGCCATTCGAACGTATGCGGATAGGGCGTGTCCCAGCCGGTGACGCGCTCGATCGGCGCTTCGAGATGGTGGAAGCAGCGTTCCTGCACCAGTGCCGACAATTCTGCACCGAAACCGCCCGTCCGTGTCGCCTCATGCACGATCAGGCAGCGGCCGGTCTTCTTCACCGATTCCTCGATCGTCTCGATGTCGACAGGCAGGATCGTCCTGAGATCGATGATCTCGGCATCGATGCCGGTCTCCTGCGTCGCCGTGAGCGCGACATGCACCATGGTGCCATAGGCCAGGATGGTAAGTTCGCTGCCCTCCCGTGCGATCGCAGCCTTGCCGAGCGGTACCTTGTAGTGTCCCGCCGGCACGTCGGCCCCGGCCTGGTCGGTCCAGGGCTTCAGCGGGCGGTCGTGATGGCCATCGAAGGGACCGTTGTAGAGGCGCTTGGGCTCGAAGAACAAGACCGGGTCGTCATCCTCGACCGCGCTGATCAAGAGCCCCTTGGCGTCATAGGGGTTGGACGGGATCACCGTCTTGATGCCGCAGACATGGCTGAACAGGCCTTCCGGGCTCTGGCTATGGGTCTGGCCGCCGAAAATGCCGCCGCCATAGGGCGAGCGGATGGTGATCGGCGAGGTGAACTCTCCGCCCGAGCGGTAGCGCAGGCGCGCCGCTTCCGAGACGATCTGGTCGAAGCCGGGATAGATGTAATCGGCGAACTGGCACTCGACGATCGGCCTGAGGCCATAGGCGCCCATGCCGATGGCGATGGCGATCAAGCCCCCCTCGGCGATGGGGGCATCGAAGACGCGCTGCGAACTGTAGCGCTGCTGCAGGCCGTCGGTGCAGCGGAACACGCCGCCGAAGAAGCCGACATCCTCGCCGAAGATCAGCACGTTGGGATCGTTCCTGAGCAGGACGTCCATGGCCGAATTCAGGGCCTGCACCATATTCATGGCGGGCATTATTCGCCCTCCTTCTTATGAGCGGCGTCTTTGGTGGCTTCGAAACGGTTGAGTTCCGCCAGCTGTTCCTTGAGATGCCAGGGCATTTCCTTGAAGACGTCCTCGAACATGGTTTCGGTGCCGTGATGCGGCCCGTCGCTGAGAATGCCGTGGCGCTGGGCCTCGGCATTGGCGGCCTTGACTTCGGCCTGCAATTCCTTGGCCTGCGCCTGGTGGCGCTCCTCGTTCCATTCGCCCAGCCCGATGAGATGACGCTTCAATCGCTCGACCGGATCGCCGAAGGGCCAGTATTTCTCCTCGTCGCCCGGGCGGTAGCGGCCGGGATCGTCGCTGGTGGAATGGGCGGCGACGCGATAGGTGAAGAGCTCGATCAGGGTTGGGCCATGGTTGGAGCGGGCCCGTTCGGCAGCCCAGCGCGTAACGGCATAGACGGCGAGCAGATCGTTGCCGTCGACCCGGATGCCCGGCATGCCGAAACCGATGGCACGCGAGGCGAAAGTCGCCTCCTCGCCGCCGGCGACACCCTGGCTGGACGAGATCGCCCATTGATTGTTGACGAGATTGATCAGCACCGGCGCGTGATAGACGGAGGCGAACACCATGCCGTGATGGAAATCGCCCTCGGCGGAGGAGCCGTCGCCGATCCAGGCCGCGGCGATGCGGCGATCGCGCTTATAGGCCGAAGCCATGGCCCAGCCGACGGCCTGCGGCACCTGGGTGGCGAGATTGCCGGAGATGGAGAAGAAGCCGGCCTCCTTGGCCGAATAGAGTACCGGCAATTGACGGCCCTTCAACCGGTCCTGCCCATTGGAATAGATCTGGGACATCATGTCGGTCAACGGCCAGTTGCGCGCCACCAGGAGGCCCTGCTGGCGGTAGGTCGGGAAGCACATGTCGCCGGCTTCCAGCGCCAACGCCTGGCCGACCGCCACCGCCTCCTCGCCCGTGCATTTCATGTAGAAGGAGGTCTTGCCCTGGCGCTGGGCCTTGAACATCTGATCGTCGAAATAGCGCGTCAGCATCATGGCACGCAGGGCCCTGCGCAAGGTGTCGGCGTCGAGCTTGGGGTCCCAGGGGCCGACAGCCTTGCCCTCGTCGTCGAGCACCCGGACAAGGCCGAAGGCGAGGTCCCGGGTTTCGGAGGCGACCGCAGTCACCGGCGGGCGCTGGGCCTCGCCCGCCCCCGGCAGGTTGAGATAGCTGAAATCAGGCGTATCGCCCGGCCGGAAGCGGGCTTCCGGAATGTGCAGGCTAAGCGTGGTCTTCTTGGTCATCGAGCGGGCGCTCCCAGGACTTGTTGCTGTCCGGCTGGCGTGAGGTTGCGTCTGGTCGGGTCAAAACTCGGCGATGGCTGGCTTCCTGGTCATTCCGTGCGCGATGCGGCATGAAATGCTGCCTCGCAGACCCGGGATCGCTCTGAGAATGAGCCAAAATCGGCTTGCGATCCCCGGACCAAACCTTTGGTTTGGTCTGACTGCAGCGCATCATTGCGTGCTGCGATGCGTCCGGGATGACCCCGTGTCCGGCGCTGTCAGCTCGTCTCGCGGAATATCTCGCGGCCGATCAGCATGCGCCGGATCTCGGAGGTGCCGGCGCCAATCTCGTAGAGCTTGGCGTCACGAAGAAGGCGTCCGGCCGGAAAATCATTGATGTAGCCATTGCCGCCCAGGGCCTGGATCGCCTCGAGCGCGACCTTGGTGGCATTTTCGGCCGAATAGAGGATGCAGCCGGCGGCATCCTTACGCGCGACCTCGCCGCGGTCGCAGGCGGCGGCCACCGCATAGGTATAGGCACGCGAGGCATTGTAGAGGGTGTACATGTCCGCGAGCTTGCCCTGCATCAGCTGGAAGGTGCCGATGGCTTCGCCGAACTGCTTGCGCTCATGCACATAAGGCACGACGAGGTCGAGAGAGGCGGCCATCAGCCCGATCGGTCCGCCCGACAATACCACCCTCTCGAAATCGAGGCCGGACATCAGGATGCGCACGCCATCGCCGACCTTGCCGAGCAGGTTGGCTGCAGGCACGAAGCAATCCTCGAACACCAGCTCGCAGGTACTGGAGCCGCGCATGCCGAGCTTGTCGAGCTTGGGCGAGGTGCGGAAGCCGGCAAAACCGCGTTCGACGATGAAGGTGGAGATACCCTTCGGCCCGGCGGCCGGATCGGTCTTGGCATAGACGACCAGCACGTCGGCGTCCGGGCCATTGGTGATCCACATCTTGGTACCGTTGAGGACAAAACCGCCTTCACGGGCCTCGGCCTTGAGGCTCATCGACACCACATCCGAGCCGGAACCGGCCTCCGACATCGCCAGCGAGCCGACATGCTCGCCCGAGATCAGCTTGGGCAGATAGCGCTGCTTCTGGTTCCGATTGGCATGGCGGGTGAGCTGGTTGACGCACAGATTGGAATGGGCGCCGTAGGAAAGTCCCACCGAGCCCGAGGCCCGGCTGATTTCCTCCATGGCGACGCAATGGGCGAGATAGCCCATGCCCGAGCCGCCATAGTCGGATTCGGCGGTGATGCCGAGCAGGCCGAGGGCACCGAGTTCGGGCCACAAATCGCGCGGAAAGGCATTGTCGCGATCGATGGCGGCGGCCCGCGGCGCGATCCTCTCCGCTGCGAAGCGCTGCACCATGCGGCGCAATTCCTCGACGTCCTCACCGAGATTGAAGTTCAGGCCGCCATCATACATGAGCCCTCTCCCTGCTATTTTATCTTGGCCGCCAAGGCCTGCCCTGCGCGCGAGCGCGGGGCCGAGCCGAGCGCTGTGCAGACAGCCCTGCCGGCAGCCGCGACCCTATCGAGATCGACCCCGGTTTCGACGCCCAGGCCATCAAGCATGTAAACGAGATCCTCGGTCGCCAGGTTTCCGCTCGCCCCCGGCGCATAGGGACAACCGCCGAGGCCGGCGACGGAGGAATCCACCACGGTGACGCCGAGTTCCAGGCAGGCCAGGACATTGGCGAGCGCCTGGCCATAGGTGTCGTGGAAGTGCACGGCGACGCGCTCGATGCCGATCTCGCGCGCCACGGCCGCCGTCATCGCCCGCGCCGCATCGGGCGTACCGACGCCGATGGTGTCGCCGAGCGAAATCTCTTCGCACCCCATCGCGGCCAGGGCCGTCGCCACCGAAACCACGGCGGAGACAGCCACCCGTCCCTCATAGGGGCAGCCCAGCACGCAGCTGACATAGCCCCGCACCGTCAGGCCCTTGGCCCGGGCCTCGGTCACGATCGGCCGGTATTCGTCGAGGCTCTCTTCGATGCTGCGATTGATGTTGCGGCGGCTGAAGCTCTCGGAGGCGGCGGCAAACACGGCGATATGCCGGGCCTTGGCCGCGAGTGCATCGGCAAAACCACGGGCATTGGGCACCAGCACGGGTAGATCGACCTGTCCCGCCAAGGAGGACAGCCCGGCCAGCACGTCGGCCGTCTGCGCCATCTGCGGCAGGTTCCTGGGCGAGACGAAGCTGCCGGCCTCCACCGTGCGCAGCCCGGCTGTCGCCAGGTCGCGGATGAGGGCGATACGGGTCTCGACCGGCAACACCCGGCTTTCGTTCTGGAGGCCGTCGCGGGGACCGACCTCGAAAATCTCGACGCGTTCGGCCCGGCTCACGGCTCGATCTCCAGCACTACCAGTTCGGCGCCGGCGACGACCTGATCGCCCACCGCGACATCGACCATCTTGACGACGCCGGCGCGCGGAGCGGAAACGGTGTGTTCCATCTTCATGGCTTCGATCACCACCAGGGCCTGCCCCTTCTCCACCGCGGTACCCACCGCCGCGCTAACCGACAGCACCAGGCCAGGCATGGGCGACATGATACGGCCGGCCCCCTCGCTTTCGACGCCGCGCGGCTTGCGGGGATCGCGCAGGCCGAAGGCATAGGATCGGCCGTCCACGAAAAGGGTCAGGGTTTCGCCGGACAGGACCGCACGGGCCTTGAGCACGCCCTCGCCGATGCGCAACCTCGCCGTTCCCTGGGCATCGAGGTTGCCCTCGACAATGACGGCCCGATCGGCGAGATGCAGTTCATAGCCCCCTGCCCGCCAGACGGCATCGACGCCGATCGGCGTGTCGCCCCAGGCCAGATCCAGCTTGCGGCGAGCCGAACCGGACAGGCGCCAGCCGTCTGTCTCGCCCCAGGGAGAATGGAGATCGGCCGGATCGGCCGCCTTGGCCAGGCGCTCGGAGGCCCGCAGGGCGACGAAGGCCGCCGCTGCGACCACCTCGTCTGACGGATGCCGGGCTGGTGCCAGCAGATCGGCCTGATGATGCTCGATGAAACGTGTGTCGACCCCGCCTTCGGCAAAAGCCGGATGGCGGATGATGGCGGCAAGGAAATCCCGATTGGTATGGGGCCCGACCACTTCGACGGCATCGAGGCCCGCTCCGAGCCGGGCGATGGCTTCGGCGCGGTCGACGCCGGCGGCGATCACCTTGGCGAGCAGGGAATCGTAATGCATCGAGATGGTGTCACCACTGCGAAAGCCGCTGTCGATCCGCAGGCCGGCGAGGCCCTCTGGCAAGGCCAGATGCTCGATCCGGCCGATGCTCGGCAGGAAGCCGCCGGCCGGATCCTCGGCACACAGACGCGCCTCCAGGGCATGGCCCGCGCAGGTGATCGCCTCCTGCGCCAGCGGCAGCGGCGCGCCGCCTGCCACCCGCAACTGCCAGGACACGAGATCGAGGCCGGTGACCGCTTCCGTCACCGGATGCTCGACCTGAAGCCTCGTATTCATCTCCATGAAATAGAAATGGTCGTCGGCAACCAGGAACTCAACGGTGCCGGCGCCTACATAATCGACCGATCGCGCACAGGTGATCGCCGCCTGATGCAGGCCCGCCCGCAAGGCCGGTGGCAGGTCCGGTGCCGGCGCCTCCTCGATCACTTTCTGATGGCGACGCTGCACCGAGCAGTCGCGGTCGAACAGATGCACCGTATGGCCGTGGTGGTCGGCGAAGACCTGCACCTCGACATGACGCGCGACCTGCAGATAGCGCTCGATCACCATGCGATCGTCGCCGAAAGCGGAGCGCGCCTCGCGTTGGGCCGCCTGCAGCTCTGTTGGCAGATCCTCGACCCTGGCAACGATATGCATGCCCTTGCCGCCGCCACCGGCCGATGGCTTCAGCAATACCGGAAAGCCGATGGCCTCCGCCGCACGCGTCAATGTGTCGAGGCTCTGGTCCTCGCCCTCATAGCCCTTCAGCACCGGCACGCCAGCTGCGGCCATGCGGGCGCGGGCCTGCGCCTTGTCACCCATGGCCAGGATGGTTTCGGCCGACGGCCCGACGAAGGTGATGCCCTCGGCCGCGCAGGCCCGGGCGAACTCGGCATTCTCGGCCAGGAAGCCATAACCGGGATGGATGGCATCGGCACCGCTGGCCTTGGCAGCGGCGATCAGCTTGTCGATCGACAGATAGCTTTCGCGCGAAGGCGCGGGGCCGAGACGCAACGCCCGGTCCGCCAGCGACACCGCAAGGCTGTCGGCATCGGCATCCGAATAGACGGCGACAGTGCGGATGCCCATGGCGCGGGCCGTGCGAATGATGCGTACGGCGATCTCGCCGCGATTGGCGATCAGGAGCACGCGAACGGGTCTGGGCTGATGAGCGGTCATGGCATCCATCCCGGCTTGCGCTTGGCAAAAAAGGCAGCGAGGCCCTCGCGCGCCTCGGGCGAAGAGCGGATCGTGGCGATGCGCCGAGCGCTCTCCTCGATGCGCTCTGCCGTGATGGGCCCAGCCATGTCATCAGCCAGTTTCTTGGCGGCGGCGATGGCCTCCGGACCGCCGGCGAAGATGTCCGAAAGGCAGCGTTGCACTGCTTCGTCCAGCGTTTCGGGGGCCGCTATTTCATGGATCAGCCCGTATCTCAATGCATCTTCGGCCGAGAAGCGTTCGGCGGTGAGGAAGAGGCGGCGCGCGGCGCGCTGGCCGATCGCCCTGACCACATAGGGACTGATCGCGCCAGGGATCAGGCCGAGGCGCACCTCGCTGAGGGCGAATCGCGCCTGCGGCACGGCAATGGCGATGTCGCAGCAGGCCACCAGCCCCACGGCGCCGCCGAAGGCCGCCCCCTGCACCTTTGCCAGCGTCGGCTTGGGGCAGGTGTCGACCACCCGCATCAGCTCGGCGAGCTGCCGGGCATCGGCGAGATTGTCCTCCGGCAAGGCATCGGCGGCACGGCGCATCCAGGCAAGATCCGCCCCGGCCGAGAAGGCCTTGCCCTCTGCCTGCAGCAGCACCGCCCGCACCGTTGCGTCGGTGCCCGCCTCGGCAAAGGCCCGTGTCAATTCGGCGATGAGGCCGTCGTCGAAGGCGTTCAGCACCTCGGGACGGTCCAGCGTCAGGACCGCGACCATCCCGTCCCGCTCCACCCGCAGGCTCACATCCGGAACACGCCGAAGCGTGTCTCCCTGGCTGGGGCATTCCGCGACGCCGACAGGGCCAGCGCCAGCACCATGCGGGTTTCGGCAGGATCGATGATGCCGTCGTCCCATAGCCGCGCCGTCGAGTAATAGGGGTTGCCCTGCTCCTCATACTGGGCTCGGATCGGCGCTTTGAAGGCCTCCTCGGCCTCAGCATCGATTTTGGACTCATCGGTTCCGGCCGCATCCCGCCGCACCTGCGCCAAGACATTGGCGGCCTGCTCGCCCCCCATCACGGAAATGCGGGCATTGGGCCACATCCACAGGAAGCGCGGATCATAGGCACGGCCGCACATGGCGTAATTGCCGGCGCCGAAGCTGTTGCCGATCACCACGGTGAATTTCGGCACGTTCGCTGCCGCCACCGCCGCCACCAGCTTGGCGCCATCCTTGGCGATGCCGCCCGCCTCATAGTCCCGGCCGACCATGAAGCCGGTGATGTTCTGCAGGAAGAGCAAGGGAATGCCGCGCTGGCAGGCAAGCTCGATGAAATGAGCCCCCTTCAGCGCCGACTCCGAAAAGAGAATGCCGTTATTGGCGATGATGCCGACGGGATAGCCCCAGATCCGGGCAAAGCCTGTGACCAGCGTATTGCCGAAATCGGCCTTGAACTCGTCGAACTCCGAGCCATCGACCAGCCGGGCGATGACCTGCCTGACATCATAGGGCTTGCGCGGATCGGCGGAGACGATGCCGTAGATCTCGCTAGGATCGTAAAGGGGCGGCTTCGGCGCCTCGACGTCACCGACATCATGCTTGCGCCGGTTGAGATTGCCGACGATCTCCCGCGCAATGCCGAGGGCATGCGCATCGTTCTCGGCAGCATAGTCAGCCACGCCCGAGGTTCGGGTGTGAGTATCGGTGCCGCCCAGCACCTCTGCACTGACTGTCTCGCCGGTAGCCGCCTTCACCAACGGTGGCCCTCCGAGGAAAATCGTGGCCTGGTTGCGCACCATCACGACCTGATCGGCCATGGCCGGCACATAGGCGCCGCCCGCGGTGGAACTGCCCATCACCACGGCGATCTGCGGGATGCCGGCCGCCGACAGGCGCGCCTGGTTGAAGAAGATGCGGCCGAAATGCTCGCGGTCGGGAAAGACCTCGTCCTGCTTGGGCAGGAAGGCCCCACCCGAATCAACCAGATAGACGCAGGGCAGATGATTTTCGGCAGCGATGGACTGCGCCCGCAAATGCTTCTTCACCGTCATCGGGAAATAAGTGCCGCCTTTCACCGTGGCATCGTTGGCGACGACCATGCATTCCTGGCCCGAGATGCGGCCGATACCGGTGATCAACCCGGCGGCTGGTACTTCGTCGCGATAGAGGCCGAAGGCGGCAAGCTGGGAAAGCTCCAGGAACGGGGCCCCGGTGTCGAGCAGCAACTCGATGCGGTCGCGCGGCAACAGCTTGCCACGCTTGAGATGCTTTTCACGGGCGGAAGCCGAACCGCCGCCACCGGCGCGCTGATTGCGCTCCCTCAGTTCAGCGGCGAGCGCAGCCAGTGCGTCGTGATTGCGCTGGAACGTCTCCGACCGCCGATCGACGGCACTCCCTATGACCGGCATGCAGATCGCCTTGCCTGTTGCAAGCCGCTTGCGGGGCGGCTTTTATTGGATCATAAACGAACGGACGTTTGTTTCTATAATCGGGAGCGGGTTTCTCCGCAAGTGGTTTGAGATGGCACGCAGGGCAGGAGCGGATGGCAGCAAGACGGCGGAGGCGATCCGCACCGCGGGCCTGCGCCTGATCTTCCAGCACGGCTATGAAGGCATGAGCCTGCGGGACCTTGCCCAGAGCGTCGGGATCCAGCCGGGGTCGCTCTATAATCACATCTCCACCAAGCAGGCACTGTTGTTCGACTTCCTGGTCGAGCACATGACGAGGCTGACCGAAGCGCTCGACGCGGCACTGGCCGGCATCGAGAGCCCCCTCGCCCGCCTCGACACCTTCATCGAATTCCACCTGCGCTACCATCTGACCCGGCGGATGGAAGTCTTCGTCAACAATTCAGAACTGCGCAGCCTGGAGCCGCAGAACAGGGCTGTGGTGACCGGCTTGCGGCGTGACTACGAGCGACGCCTGGAACAGATCCTGGCCGAAGGAACCAGGAGCGGCGCCCTGGCGGTGCCGGATGTGACCGTTGCCACCTTCGCGATCATCGCCCAGCTCACCGGCGTGGTCGGCTGGTACGACCCCAAGGGGCGCCTCGGCGAGGACGAGATCATCGCCATCCATCGGCAGCTGGTCGTAAAGGGCCTCTTGCCGCAACTCCCGTAGCCCGGAGATTTTTCTTCACCAAAGGCTGGTCTTTGCCCGCCGTCGGAATATCATCCGACAATTGGCTCGACCTGAGGTCGTTGTCAGGAGGCCAATCGAATTTCGTTTCAACACCAGCGCATGTTTTGAATGCCGGCGATCGGGATTGTCGCGAGCCGGCTTCGTTCCGTAGATGAGGAATATCCATGGAATATCGTCAGTTAGGCGGCTCGGGCTTCAAGGTGCCGGCGCTCAGCCTGGGCACTGGAACTTTTGGCGGCGGCGGTGACTTCTTCAAGGCCTGGGGCACGACCGATTCGGAAGGCGCACGCCGCCTGCTCGACATCTGTATCGACGCCGGCGTTACCATGTTCGACAGCGCCGATATCTATTCCTCAGGTCTCGCGGAGGAAATTCTCGGCAAGGCGATCGCCGGGCGCCGCGACCAGGTGATCATCTCGACCAAGGCGACCTTCCGCTCCGGTCCTGGGCCGAATGATGTCGGCTCTTCCCGATTCCATCTCACCGATGCTGTCGACAAGGCGCTGAAGCGGCTCGGCACCGACTATATCGACCTGTTCCAACTGCACGGTTTCGACGCGCTCACGCCGGTCGAGGAAGTACTGCAGACCTTCGACGACCTGATCCGCGCCGGAAAGATCCGCTATATCGGCGTCTCCAACTTCTCCGGTTGGCATCTGGCGAAGTCCCTGGCGGCCTCGGACCGTTACGGGCTGCCGCGCTATGTCGCCCACCAGGCCTATTATTCCCTGGTCGGCCGCGACTATGAATGGGAGCTGATGCCGCTCGGCCTCGACCAGAAGGTCGGTGCCGTGGTGTGGAGCCCGCTCGGCTGGGGGCGCCTGACTGGAAAGCTGCGCCGCGGTGCGGCATTGCCGGAGCGCAGCCGTCTGCACCAGACCGCGGCCGATGGTCCGCCGGTAGCCGATGAGCTGCTCTATCGTGTCGTCGACGCCATCGACGCCATCGCCGGCGAAACCGGCAAGAGCGTACCCCAGATCGCTCTCAACTGGCTGCTGCAGCGTCCCACCGTCGCCAGCGTGATCATCGGTGCACGCGACGAGGCACAATTGCACGAAAATCTCGGTGCCGTCGGCTGGAAGCTCACACCGGAGCAGATCGCAAAGCTGGACGAGGCCAGCACCGTGACCCTGCCCTATCCTTATTGGCACCAGCGTGGCTTCACCGAGCGCAATCCGCCACCGGTGTGAACAGACAGAACTGCTCTCCTGTCAGCCATTGGCGGGCGCCGCGTCGATTACCCGCAATTGCACGCGCTCGCGCCCGCCATAGCGATCGACGCTCAAGGTGCCTGCGACATGCACGGCCTTGCCACGATGGCCGACAAGGCCGTCGCCCAGGGGTTGCCCGACCGACCGGAAGGCGATGGCGTCGAGCATCGTGCCATCATGCGCCTTGAGGCGCAGGCGCAAATGCGCCTCGCCGACGGTATCGACGAAGGCGAGCTGGTGGCCCGGCAGCGCCAGCACCGGCTCGGGATTGCCCTGACCGAACGGGCCGGCCTTTTCGAGCATCTCGATCAGGCCGGTGGTCGCGCCGCCGGCGGCAAGCGCGCCATCGATCTCCAGGGCCGCATCTGCCCGCGCCGTCTCGACAGCCGATGCGAGTTCCGCCTCCAGATACGCTCGGAAGGCACCGAGCTGGTCCTGCCCCAAGGTGATGCCCGCGGCCATGGCGTGGCCGCCGCCCTTGACGATGAGATCGCGCTCTACCGCCTGCCTTACAGCCTTGCCCAGATCGACGCCGCCGATCGAGCGCCCGGATCCGGTGCCGACCCCATCCTTGTTGAAGGCGATCGCAAAGGCAGGCCGGCCGAAGCGTTCCTTCAGGCGGGCAGCCACCAGGCCCACGACACCGGGGTGCCAATTTCGCGAGGCCGTCACCACCGTCGCACCCGTCTCCTCGAGGCCGAGGGCCGCGACGGCCTCCGCCAACGCCTCCTCGAGCATGGCGGCTTCGACCGTCTGGCGCTCCCGGTTGAGCCGGTCCAATGTCGCGGCGATCGAAGCCGCCTCCTCGCCGTCCTCGCTCATCAACAGCCTCGCTCCGAGAGCGGCATCGCCGATACGCCCGCCCGCATTGATGCGCGGCCCGAGCAGGAAGCCGAGATGATAGGGACGCGGCGGCCCGTCCAGGCGGGCCATGTCCATCAGCGCGCGCAGGCCGGCCCGCTGGCGCTGGCGCATGACGGCCAGGCCCCGCGCCACGAAGGCCCGATTGAGGCCCTTGAGCGGCACCACATCCGCCACCGTTCCCAAGGCGACCAGATCGAGGCGCGCCATCAGGTCCGGCTCGGGGCGCTCCCGCCACCAGCCACGCTTGCGCAAGCTCCGGCTCGCGGCGACGAGAAGCATGAAGGTGACGCCGCAGGCACATAGATGCCCTTGCCCGGAGAGATCGTCGAGGCGATTGGGATTGACCACCGCCACCGCCGGCGGCAGCGCCTCGCCGGCCTGGTGATGGTCGACGACCAGGGTCTCGAAGCCGACCTCAGCGGCCTTGCCGAGGACATCGACGCTGGTCGTGCCGCAGTCCACCGTCACCAGCAGGCTGGCGCCTTCGGCCCGCAACAGCCGAATCGCCTCCTCGTTTGGACCGTAGCCTTCATAGATTCGATCGGGAATGTGGATTCGCGCCAGCACGCCGACCTCGCGCAGCCAGCCCGCAAGCAGCGCCGAGGAGGTGGCGCCGTCGACATCGTAGTCACCGAAAATGGCAATGCTTTCGCGCGCCATCACGGCGTCGGCCAGCCGTTCGGCCGCCTTGTCCATATCGGTCAGGCGTGAAGGATCCGGCATGTAGTGGCGCAGGGTGGGAGCCAGATAGGCGTCGGCCTCCTCGACCGTCACGCCCCTGCCGGCGAGGATGCGCGCCAGCAGGTCGGGCTGGCCGGAGCGCTGGGCCAGGGTCATGGCCTGCATCTGCCCTTGCGCATCCAGCCTTTCCCGCCAGGCCTTGCCGGTGAAGGAGGATTGCACGCCGAGAAAATAACGAGGGGGAGAAACGGATGACTGCATGGGCGGACCATATCGGCGAAGCCCTAGCCAACACAAATGCTTCGTTAGCTCCGCATAACACCTTCGGCATCCTTGACCACGTGCGACAATCTGCCATCAATCGCATATTTCCCGAACGCTCACGGGGCGATGGTGATGACGACTGCGGCGGGCGCTAACGGATCTCGTTTTTCACCTGGACTGGCCTTGGCGGCGCTCGGCGTCGTCTATGGAGACATCGGCACCAGCCCGCTCTACGCCTTCGCACAGGCCATCAGCGCCAGCGGCGATGGCGGCGCCGGACAGGCCTGGATCGTGACAGGTGTCGTCTCGGTGATCTTCTGGGCCCTGATCCTGATCGTCTCCCTGAAATATGCGATCCTGATCCTGCGCGCCGACAACAAGGGCGAAGGCGGCATTGTCGCCCTGCTCGCCATTCTGGGGGGCAGTGGCCGCCGCGAAGGCCGTCGCCATGTCATCTTCCTGATCATCGGCCTGGTGGGCGCCGCGCTGCTCTATGGCGACGGCGCCATCACGCCAGCCATCTCGGTGCTCAGCGCCATCGAGGGACTGGAAGTCGCCACGCCGTCCCTGGTCCATATCGTGGTGCCGCTGACCGTCGCGATCCTCCTGGTCCTGTTCATGGTCCAACGCTATGGCACCGGCATGATCGGCCGCTTCTTCGGCCCGGTCATGCTGGCCTGGTTCGTCCTCATCGGCCTGCTGGGCGCGGCGAGCATCGTGCAGAACCCTGCCATCCTCGCCGCCCTCAATCCGTTCGTGGCGCTGCATTTCCTGGTCACGGCCAATCCGACCGTCAGTTTTGCCATCCTGGGAGCGGCCTTCCTCGCCGTCACCGGCGGCGAGGCGATGTATGCCGATATGGGGCATTTCGGCCGAAACCCCATCCGCGTGGCCTGGTTCACGATCGCCCTGCCCGCCCTGGTCCTCAATTATTTCGGCCAGGGTGCCCTGCTGCTCGGCAATCCTGCCGCCGCCTCCAATCCGTTCTACAACCTGGTACCCGACTGGCTGCATTTCCCGGTCATCATTTTTGCGACGGTAGCCACCGTCATCGCCAGCCAGGCCATCATATCGGGGGCCTTTTCGCTGGCGCGCCAGTCCATACAACTTGGTCTGCTCCCGCGCCTCACCATCAAGCAGACCGACAATCGGGAATTCGGCCAGATCTACGTCCCCCTGGTCAACTGGCTGCTGTGCATCGCCACGCTCGGCGCCGTGCTCGGCTTCGGCTCGTCTGCGGCGCTGGCGGGCGCCTATGGCGTCGCCGTTTCCCTGCTGATGGCGATCACCACGCTGCTGGCGGCCCTGGTGGCCCGGCATTGGGGTTACAATCTCTTCCTCGTCATCCTGGTCAACGGCGCCTTCTTCGTCGTCGACCTGATCTTCGTCTCCGCCAATGGCGTCAAGCTCTTCGAGGGCGGCTGGTATCCGCTGTTGTTGGCCATCTTCGTCGCCATGCTGATGCTGACCTGGCGCCGCGGCCAGATCCTGGCCGAACAGGCCCGCAAGCATCTGCGCGTGGAGGAGACCACCTTCTTCGCGGCGATGAAAACCCAGCGCCCCACGAGGCTGCCGGGCACGGCTGCCTTCCTGAGCTCGGCCGCCGTCGGCATGCCCCTCTCGCTGAGTATTTTCTTGCGCCACACCGGCGCCATTCCCGAACGCGTGCTGCTGGTCACCGTGCAGGGCGCGGAAATCCCTCGCGTCAAGGACAGGGACCGCGTGACGGTGACCTCCCTTCGCCCCGGTTTCGAGCGCATCATCCTGCGCTTCGGCTTCATGGAGGAACCCGACGTGCTCAAGGGCATGCGGCTGGCCATCTCGCAAGGCCTGATCTCGGGCTTCGACCTCGCCGAGATCTCCTTCTATATCGGGAGCGAGACGATCATTCCCTCCAAGAGGATCGCGGGCATGGCCTTCTGGCGCGAGGTGCTCTACGCCATGCTCCAACGCAATGCCGAGCGCTCGGCCTCCTATTTCCGCATCCCGGCGCCGCAGGTGGTGCAGTTCGGAACTGAGATCGAGATCTGAACGGGCTCAGGAGCCGATCAGTCCCTTGAATATGAAGAAGTCGCCGGCACAGATCAGGCCGAGGTCGGTGGAATTTTCAGGAAGGAGCGGCAAGTTTCTCGAGCTTGTCGCGCAGCAGATCTTCATTCAGCACGAAGGCCTGATCGTAGTCGCCCGGCTCGCCGATGAGCCAGCCATAGTCGAGGCCAAGGCGCTTGCTGAGCCATAGATAGGTGCTCTTGGTGAAATTCCCGGGAAAAAGCTCGATGACTTGCGTTCCGGGGCGGCAGAACGCCAGATTGCCGAGCCCGGCGCCATGCACGCCAACAACCACATCGGCCTGGGAGAACAGCCGAACCTGTTCGGCATGATTGTCGCCCCTGGCCTCGAAGCGTTCGAAACCATGAGCCTTTGCAATGTCCCAGAGCGCCTCTTCGTTGAGCAGGCGCCGGATCTTGCTGCCTCCCCGCGAAAAGAAGATGCGCCGCCCGCCACCGGGCTCCACCCGGTAATGTGCCCGGAAGAGCTCGGCCAGCCGCCGTACCGGAGCGGCATCGGCAAAGCTCCATTCGGCGTTGCCGGCATCGAAGGAAAGCCACAGCGCCTCCTCGACCGCCACCTTGGCATCGTCCGGCATGGCGACCACGCGCACGCCCGGATAGGCCTGCTCGAGCAAGGCGCAGCCGAGATTCAGGCTTTCCAGGCGCGAAGGCGGTAGCAGCAAGGTGAGCGGCATGTCCCTGGGATGAAAGCGCTCGAGATAGTCGACCACCGGCACCAGATCCTCGAAGAGCGCATGGTAGTAGTTGTCCGTGCGGGCCAGCAGATGACAACGCCCGGAAAGGGCGGGTAGGGCCCGGAGCCGCTTGGCCCTGGCGAAGTTCCAATTGACCCATTGCACGTCGCGGATCACCACGCCCTGCTGGCGAGGTGCGAAAATGCGGCTGACATGGCCGAGCAGCTCGGCCGGTTTCACCGTCACGGCCAGCTCTTGCACTGGAACCGTGATACCGCCCGTCCACTGGCGCGCCAATGTGTCATAGGGCCAGCACCGGTCCCGCACGAAGGTGCTTTCCTCCGGCGTGAATGCGGTCGCCATCTCGGTTTTGCGGTCTTCGATGACCAGCGCGGCGGCGATCCCGGGATCGACCCCGCGTGGATAGAAGGAAAAACGCCGCCGCAGCGGGCCGATCCGGCCAATGGTCGCCCGCGCCAGCAGCCAGCGCCAGTAGCGGATATTGAAGCGCTTTCGAAATCCGGATTTGACGCGGGCCATTTCTGCCGTTTGATTGCCATTGAACAGCCAAGCGGCTATAGCCGCGCCACCACCCTCTGTCTATCGGATCAGACCTTGAAAGCAATCATTCTCGCCGGCGGCATGGGCACGCGCATTTCCGAAGAATCGCATCTGCGCCCCAAACCGATGATCGAGATCGGAGGCCGGCCGATCCTCTGGCACATCATGAAGATCTACAGCCATTACGGCATCAACGATTTCGTGATCTGCCTGGGCTACAAGGGCTATATGATCAAGGAGTATTTCTCCAATTACTTCCTGCACAATGCGGATGTGACGATCGACGCCGAGAAGAACGAGGTCATCTATCACAATCAGAAGGCCGAACCCTGGCGCGTCACCATGGTGGATACCGGCGAGACAAGCATGACGGGCGGCCGGCTCAGGCGGGTTGCGCCCTTCTTGACGCCGGGCGAATCCTTCTGCTTCACCTATGGCGATGGCGTCGCCGATGTCGACATCGGCGCCCTCATCGCCTTCCACAAGAAGCACGGCAAGCGCGCCACGCTGACCGGTGTGATCCCTCCCGGCCGCTACGGCTCCCTGTCGCTCGAGGGCGACAAGGTCACGCGCTTCATTGAAAAGCCTCCGGGCGACAATGCGCTGATCAATGGCGGCTTCTTCGTGCTGGAGCCGAGCGTGGTCGATCTGATCGAGACGGACCAGACCTCCTGGGAAGGCGACCCGCTCGAGGCCCTGGCCGCCTCCGGCGACTTGATGGCCTACCGTCATGGCGGCTTCTGGCAACCCATGGATACCCTGCGCGACAAGAACCATCTCGAGCAATTGTGGGCACAGGGCAAGGCGCCCTGGAAGGTCTGGCCGTGAGCGAGGCACTCGCCGCAGGCGCATTGCCTTCACCCGCCTTCTGGCGGGGCAAGAAGGTGCTTCTAACTGGCCATACCGGCTTCAAGGGAAGCTGGATGGCCCTCTGGCTGCATCGGCTGGGGGCCGAAGTCACCGGCTTTGCACTGCCGCCGGCGGCCGACCAGCCGCTGTTCGCCGCAGCCGGCGTGAACAGTGCCATTCGCTCGGTCCTGGGCGATCTGCGCGACGCCGAGGCTGTGCGCGAGGCTGTTGAGGCGGCACAGCCGCAGATCGTATTGCATCTCGCCGCCCAGGCCTTGGTGAGGCGCTCCCTCGCCGATCCGATCGAGACCTTCGGATCCAATGTGATGGGCACCGTCCATCTGCTCGAGGCCCTGCGTTCACGCCCCGGCCTTGCCTGCATTCTCGCGGTGACCTCGGACAAGGTCTATCTCAACCAGGAAGAGGGATCGGCTTTCCGCGAGGACGACAAGCTCGGCGGCAAGGACCCCTATTCCGCCTCCAAGGCGGCGGCCGAGATCGTCACCTATGCCTATGCCCGCTCCTTTTTCGACAAGGCAGCGGTGCCGGTCGCTACCGCACGTGGCGGCAACGTCATCGGCGGCGGCGACCATTCGGCCGACAGGCTCGTCCCCGACATCGTACGCGCCGTGCGCAGCGGCCGGCCGCTCGAACTGCGCCATCCTGAAGCGACGCGCCCCTGGCAGCATGTGCTGGACTGCGTCAACGGCTATCTGATCTATGCCGAGCGGCTCGCCTCGGTCGCCGACACGCCGCGCGCGCTCAATTTCGGCCCCGATCCGTCCCGCCCCCTGCCCGTCTCGGCCGTGGCAGATGCCGTCTTCCAGGCACTCGGCCGCAAGCCGGATTGGGTGCACAAGCCGGTACCCGGGTCCATCGAGATGAAAGCCTTGACGGTCAACTCGGACCTTGCCCGCCGACTGCTCGGCTGGCAGGACCGCCTCGCCGGCCCGTCCAGCCTGGAATGGACGGCGCAATGGTATGCTGCCGAGGCAGCCGGCCAGGACATGCATGCCTTCACCCTCGACCAGATCTCCCGTTTCTCGACGCCCTGAGACCGCTGCCATGACCGCTGCCACGTCCACGCTTCCCCATTGCCGGTTCTGCGCCACGCCGCTGACGACCACTTTGTGCGATCTCGGCTCGATGCCGCTCGCCAATGACTACCGCCTGCCCGACGACAGCAATCCCGAGCGCAGCTTTCCACTGCATGCGCGCGTCTGCCCGAGCTGTCTGCTGGTTCAGGTCGACGATTCCGTGCCGCCGGACGCCATCTTCTCCGACTATGCCTATTTCTCTTCCTATTCGGACAGCTGGGTCGCGCATGCCAAGCGCTATGCGGACGCAATGATCGAGCGTTTCAAACTCGGCGCTGACGCCCTGGTGGTCGAGGTCGCCTCCAATGACGGCTACCTCCTTCAACATTTCAAGGCCGCGGGTGTGCCCGTGCTCGGCGTCGAGCCAGCCGCCAACGTCGCCGAAACGGCCCGGGCCAAGGGCATCGATACCGAGGTCGCTTTCTTCGGTGTCGAAACCGCCAGCCGACTGGTCGGCCAAGGCAAGCGCGCCGACCTCATGGCTGCCAACAATGTGCTCGCCCATGTCCCCGACATCCGCGACTTCGTCGGCGGCTTCGCCACCTTGCTGAAGCCCGAAGGTGTCGTCACCTTCGAATTCCCGCATGTACTCAATCTGATCGAGAAGGTGCAGTTCGACACCATCTATCACGAGCACTTTTCCTACCTCTCGCTGGTGACGGTGGAGAAGGTGTTCGCCGCCGTGGGCCTCAAGGCGATCGATGTGGAGGAACTGCCGACGCATGGCGGTTCCCTGCGCCTGTTCGCGGCGCCGATTGCTTCCAGCCACCAGCCCTCGGCGCGGCTCGACGCCCTGCGCGCCAAGGAGCACGCCGCCAGTCTCGACACCCTGGCGGGTTATGAAGGCTTTGCCGCCAAGGTCGCCGAGGTCAAGCGTGGCTTCCTCGCTTTCCTGGCCGAGGCCAAGGCGGCCGGCAAGACCATTGCCGCCTACGGCGCCGCCGCCAAGGGCAACACTTTCCTGAACTTCTGTGGCGTCGGCCCTGCCGATATCGTGGCGGTCTTCGATCGGTCCCTGGCCAAGCAGGGCCGCCTGCTGCCCGGCAGCCAGATTCCGATCCTCTCGCCCGATAAGATCAGCGAGATAGCGCCGGATTATCTCGTCATCCTGCCCTGGAACATCGCCGAAGAGGTGATGGAGCAGACGCGCCCCTTGATGCCATCGGGCAGTTCCTTCGTGACGGCCGTGCCCAGCATCAGGCTCACGCCGTGATCTTCAGCGAAACGCGGATCCCAGGCTGCTTCCTGATCAAGCCGGAACCGCGGCGTGATGATCGCGGCTTCTTCGCCAGGACCTATTGCCCGGACGAGTTCGCCGCAGCCGGCATCGCCTTCACGCCTGTGCAGACCAATCTGTCGCGCAACGACAAGGCCTTCACCCTGCGCGGCATGCACTTCCAGGACCCGCCTCACGCCGAGGCCAAGCTCGTCCAGGTGGCACGGGGGGCGATCCATGATGTCGTGGTCGATCTCAGGCCCGACAGCCCGGCCTTTCGCGAATGGATCGGCGCAGATCTGAGCGCCGACAACCTTCACCAGCTCTATATCCCAGAGGGCTGTGCCCACGGCTTCCTGACGCTCGAAGCAGGAACGGACGTGCTGTATGGCATGGGCCGCAAATATGTTCCGGGCCATGCCCGCGGCTATCGCTATGACGATCCTGCCTTCACCATCGAATGGCCCCGTCCGCCGGCGGTGATCGCGCCGGCGGACGAAGCCTGGCCACCTTTCGGAGCTTGAAGGACCGCCCGCTGCGCCTCTGTCGCAGCGGGCCGATTCCCTATTTTGCCTCGAAAGCCGGGTGATAGGCCACGTTTCCGTGCGGCGTATCGGCCCCGAAGGGCAGGCACTGGAAATAGACCTGTGGCAGGCCGGGAAAGCAAAGCTGCGCTTCATTCTTGAAACCGAAGCGGCCGTAATAGGCGGGATTCCCCACTACGACGCAGCCTTCTGCCTTTTGCCGACGAAGATGGGCCAGCCCTGCCTCGATCAGCGCCCGGCCGATACCATCCTTCTGGCGATCCGGCCGCACCGATACTGGCCCCAGCCCATACCACTGCCGGAAAGCTCCCTCGATGGTGACGGGCGAGAAGGCCACATGACCGACAACCTCGCCTTCTTCCTCCGCCACCAGCGACAAGGTCAAGGCTCCCGCCGCTCGCAAGGCGTCGATGATCGCCGCCTCCGTCTGGCTGCTATATGGCTTTCCTTCGAAGGCCGCCTTGGTAATCGCGCGGATGGCATCGATGTCATCGGCACGTTCCGGTCGGATCTGCATGGTTTTTCCCTTGTTCAACGATTATCGGCCTGCGCGCGCACGCTCTCCCGCCCCTTGCGCGAAATGCGGTAAGGACCGGAGGCATGGGACTCGATCAGCCTCTTGCGGTGGAGTTTGCCGAAGGTCTCCAGCGTGCAATCGGCCAGACGATGGCCGTCGCGGGTGAAGCAGTCGACATGGTGGATGCGGCCATTATCGCCGCGGTGATGACGGATATGCCCGCCCTGGGCCAGCACGTGCAGCACACGCTGCTCGCCCCGTGAGATATTCATGATGGTGGAGCCTGTCGCAGAAACCATGACAAGCATCGCCCGCGCACGCAGTCGATCCGACCGCAGTGCCTCGCAATGCTTTCTCATGTCTCGTCAAATCGAGACGGTCAGCGGTTTCCCACAAGCTCTGACATAAAACCTTCCGCTCAAATCAGCAGGCCGTGATCGCTTAGTTCGGCATCGGTCCGATGTCAATCCGATCCGGCCACGCCGGTCATCCGAGCCCGCCAAGACATCGGGCCCGCCCGTAAGTCGGCTTCGACAAGGGACGCCCCCCGCGGGAGGAACTGCAGCCTTTCTGGCACCAATGGAGGCGACGGCCTGAAACGGCTTCGTCGTGGAACCCCACGCCTCCGTGCGCATTTCATTTGGGAAGCGACTGTTCGGGAACACTCAAATGACCCAGTTCGTCATCATGAAACGCCGCGGCGCCCACGTCGAGCCGCTGTCGGAGGCACCGATTTTCGACGACCTTGTCGAGGCGGAGATTTGGGCGGCCACCTATCTGGAAGGTGATCCGGCCCTGTTCGATCAAAGCCTCGATTCGATCGAAGTACACAGGCAGCAGCCGCAACTGGCAACACGCCAAGTAGCATCGGGCAAGCGCTAAATAAAAACGCTCGCGCAGAGACTGTTCCAACTGACTGAGTTCATTGGTGGGCGGTGACGGGCTCGAACCGCCGACCCTCTCGGTGTAAACGGTGAGGCCTCGCCTTTTGAGCCATGATTTCCGCTTCAGAGCGTCGAAATCACCCCGATTCGTGCATGTTCGTTGCCGAGGTTTATGGTGCATTATTGGTGCAGGGTCCACCCCTGCGATCAATACGACCCTACCGCATCCACGACATCGCGAAGGAAATCGGGATGGTGGTGGCCGTAGACATCGCGGACAATCTTCTCCGAGGTTCCCATCGCGCCGGCGACGAGCGGGATCGGCTGGCCGCTCTGCATCGCCCAGGTCGCGAAGGTATGACGGAGAACGTGAGGGGTCACATCGTCCGATAGGCCTGCCCTCTGAACGGCCGATACCCAAGACCGCTTGACGTTCGCGACTGGCGCTCCCTCGAACTCGATGACATGGGTGGTGCTGAATCGCTTCCACCTCTTGAGATGCGGCAGCAGCCGTCCGCTGATTGGAACCGGTGTCTGCTTCTTGTTGGTCTGGGCCTGGCGCTGCGCCTTCCGATAGATCAGCCGGCGCTCCAGATCGACGCGTCCGCTCACCGTGTTCGGGAGCCATTGCAGGCCAAGCGTCGCGCTCTTGCGGGTGCCGGTGTAGAGGGCGCAAAGGATGAAACGGGCGAGATGGCGGCTCATGTATTTGAGCTCCCTCCAGTTCTCATCCTTCATGTTCGTTGGCTTCGTCTGCCCCCAGCAAGGCTTCCAGGCCGCCCATAGCAGGCGCGCGGCCTCATCCCTGGTCAGCCAGCGCTCGACCGCCGGCGCCTTGTCGGGAAGATGCACGACCGGCACCCGATTCAGTTTGTTTTCGCCGACCGCATAGCCGAGCGCAGATCTCAGGTCCTCGAGCTCGCGCCTAGCGGTCTGGTCGCTGATCCGCGGCGCCTTCTCCGGATCCTTGTAGCGGCTGTCGGGCTGGGCCGTCCGCCAGGTCACATAGTCCTTGCAGGTCTTCTTCGTAATCTGGGCGACCGTCATGCCGGCCCAGAACTCGCCGAGGCTCTCGACCGATCCGAGGATGACGTCGGGCCGCTCCACTGTCGGCGCATGCTCGGCCGCATAGAGCGTTAGCGCATCGACGATGCTCACTTCAGACGGATCACCGCCGCCGAAGTCCGGTTGGTGTTTTTCGGCGAGGTAGTCTTTGAGCTTTCTCTCAGCCGCTGCACGGTCCTGCTTAAGGCAGCCAGTTCCTCGCTCCTTTTGTCCGTCCCGGATGAACCAGAGGCCGCGGTTCTCACGGAAGACGAGGCGGGCGCCTTTTGTTGGACGAGGCATGACTCTCTCATTCTCTTGATCGCACCGAGCGTCGTGTACTCTCGATTGGCGACACGTTCGACGGCGAGAGTCCCCCGATCTCGCTCTTTTCGCAAGCCACTTACCGACATTGATCCATCGGGATATGCGAGTTGTGCAGCGATATGAAGCTGCAGCGGTGTGTCATCGTTGATCAGCGACGGGTCCGGAAGACGGGGCGTGCGTGTCATGCCGCCTCCTTCATCGCGTCGATATTCTGCTTATGACGTTTTTTGGGGCGCACAGGTTCAGTTAATGCACGCTCTATCGGCCAGCCGTAGCGACGTATGCGGTTCTTCACGATATCTTGCGGCAAGCCATATTCGGCTGCGAGGTCGGGAATCAGCACATATCGACCGTTGAACAACAGGGGCCGATTGCGGCCATAGTTCCTATTCTGCTCTGCATAGGTTGCCCACCTGCAATTCGCTGGCTCATAGTGGCCGTCATTATTCTTTCGATCAATGGTCAGATCTTCCTGATAGCCATTTGCGAGGGCCCACGCCCGGAAGGCGGCGAAGTCTGAAATCCATTCTCCGCAGACCCGGATACCTCGGGCACCATACCGCGCGAAAGAAGCCTCCTTGGGATTCAGACAGCGAGCCTTCATCGCGCACCAGATAGTGTACAGGCGAGATCGTCTGCCGCCATGGGTGCGCTGGTTACCTTTGCTCGGGCTGCACTTGATGCAGCCAAGTGTCTTGCCGCTCCTCAGGCTACCACCGTCGACCGCCTTTTCTGTTCCGCAGTTGCACTGGCAGTGCCAACGACGATTTCCGGCAAAATGAGACACGGTCCAGCGACCAAATCGCCGACCAGTCATGTCAATCCTGGCGCTCATTGGTCACCTTTGATCTGGTCAATATTCTGGTGAATAGGTCTAAAGGAAATTACGGCCACAAACGGGTTTGCCTCCCAGGATCCGGAGCCGTTGATCTCAGTCCACAGCGATGCATAGGAAGCGATCGGGCTATCGACGTAGCCGTTCCAACCGCCATCCCGGTATCGCTTCCAGTGGTTGCCATAGGGCATGAAGTCGAGCACAGGCTCGATCCCCTCCGCAATGGCATCCTCCTCGCTGATGTCCAGCAGCCGCTCGACCCTGACGCCGGTCATTACCAGCGTGAGGCGCGATGCCCAGCGGGGCATGAACATCGACGGCCGACGCTGCTCTCCCCAAGGATTGCCCCAGGTCGACGCCTGCCCGTTATCGCTCGCCTCATAGAAGATCGGCAGCCCAGGCAGTTCGAAAATAGGGAGATCGCGTGGACGTATGCCATCAAAGGCGCGTTCGGTCCGCCACGCCTCCCGTGCCCACAGACGATCCCCAGTGAAGACCTTCGTATAGATCGGGCGCCACTCTCCCGACGGCAGATATTCCCAAGTGCCATATGGCGGCTTCAATATCCGCCGCGTCTGGGTCTTCGTGCCAGCGAGCAGGGCGCGGATCATCGGAGCGCTGAACAAAATCGGGCGATCGGTCACTTGCTGATTTCCTTCAAAGCTTCGTCGCGGGCAGCATTCAGCTCCGCCATTTCCTCTGCGGTGCCTCCTGGAGCGTCGGGATGTGCGGCTTTCGCTTTCGAGCGATACCGTTCATTGAGGGAGGCTACGGTGATCGGTTCGCTGTGGCCGAACCCAAAGACCTCTCGCCATGCTCGCTTGGAGCCGGGGGCCGGCAGCGCGGCGAACCCTGCGAAGGCGCGCTCCATCATGATGCCGCCGCCATGGCGTTCGAGCTGGCGCATCGCGTCGATTGCGAGCGCGAGCGAGCGCATGTTGCCTTCGGCGTCATGAAATCGGTCGCAGGCCATGGCGAAGGGCTTCCCCTTGCGCATGAAGTAGATCGCGATGCCGGTGTCTTGCGGGGTACGTTTCGCCTCGACGGCAACCCCGCCCCGACCGATCGGATAGTTGGACGATATCACCGGATATGTGACGCCGAGCCGGGCAAGCTCTTCCAGGAGAGCGTCACGCGCCGCGGCAAAGGTCCATGGCTCCTGCCATCCTCTTGATCCGGGACGCTTGAATCGGATCCGACCATCTTCGCGGCGACCGCTGGGAGTGCGGGGCCAACCCTCGGGCCATTGAAGGGGAAATGCTTGCGTCATCAAATCCCCCCAGCCGCTTCGATGGCGGCGGCTTTGCAACGGTCCCAGGCGTCGTAGCTTTGCTGGTACGCGCGGGTCAGTGCGGCGCAATATTTGAGATAGCGGCCGGTGCTCTCGATGCGTTCCTGACCGCGGCGGTTGCCGTCCCACATGCGCTTAAGCTTGGCGACCCGGCGCAGCGCCTGCCGACGGCGAGCTTTCACGGCGCGCGGCATGAGCCTCCAATGCTTCTGGCATATCCCCTCGGTGTGCTTGGGATCGCTCGGCACTAGGGTGCAGCGGCAGAACGGGACGAGACAGGTGATACGGGTCATTCGGCAGCATCCAGCAATGGCATGTAGGCGGGTTCTGGGCGGCGCTTGACGGCGCGCGGCTGATAGTTCGCCGCCACCAGCACGCGGGCCATGCCAGGGCAAACCGAATTGCCGCACATCCGTCCTTGCTGCTCGAGGGTGAACTCGACGCGGCTGCCGTCTTCATCCTCGCCATGATCGATGATGTAGCCAGGGCCGAACCCTTGGGCGCTGAAGCGCTCGCGCGGCGTCAGCATGCGCATGCCGATATCCGTGATGGCGTAGGGCTCACCCTCGATCGAAACAGTCACAAGGCCATGCCGAGGCTTGGCCGTCACGGTATGCAGAGGATCGTCGGCCGCCTGCACAGGCTCGCCGGCGCCGTAGTATTTGGCGAGGAAGGCCGCGACCAAGCTGGCATGGTTGCCCTGAGCGCTCACGGTCTGAAGCGGATAGTCGGCCGGCGCGTCTCGCCGATCCGAACCCCGCAGGTTCAGCATATGGGCGGCGATAAGGTTCTGATTGATGCCCTTGGCTACGATCGTCGACAGAGGCTTATCGACGTCATGCCCGATCATGTCGGTATTGTGCTGGGCGAGGAAGGCGGCAACGACGGCCGACTTGCCAGCGCCGCCGGCCGTGACAGTTGGGGCAGGTTCGTCGACTGGAGCGCCGACCGATGCGCCGAACTGACGGGACAGATGCACAGCAGCGAGCACGCCCTCGTTTCCGCCTGGGACGATGGTCGCAGAAGGCTCCTCGACCGACCTTGTGCGCGGCTCCTGCCCTGGGCGCTCCTGATACCGCGGCACCAGGTAGGGTGCGACCAGCGAGAGGCCAGCACCGCCAGCTGTGATTGTATGCACCGGCTGATCTGCCCCATTGAACGGCTTCTGCGCATTGCGCATCGTCATCAGGTGCGGAGCCACCAAGCCGAGCGGTGCCGCCCCACCCCCGTGGGTGTCACTAGCGTGCGATGTCACGGTTGCAAGCGGTTCGTCGACAGCGTGGCCGGTGCTGCCAGAATTGAACTTCGTGACGAACGGCGTGATCAGGGTGTTCTGATCCTTCTCCGATGCAGTGATCGTGTGGAGCGGTTCCGCGATATCGCGGTTGCGGCCACCCTGCTGGGCATAGCTGACGAAGGGCGTAACGAGCGCCTCGCCGCGTTTGGCGGTCAGCGTGGTCAGAGGCTCATCAACCGGTCGATCGCGCATGGTGCCGTCGGCATGGTTGATGCTGACCAGGAACGGCTTTGGCGAGTTCACGACATAGCGCATCGTGCCTTTGGCGACCCGGGCAAGGGTGTTGTCCGCAAGCGGCCGGTTGGCGCGGATGCCGAGCTTTTCCTTGATCTCGGCGCTGGTCTCGAAAATCGACGGACAAGGCAGCGAGAAATCGATGATCTCGGCCGCGGTGCGCCATGGCTTCAGCACGCCGGCAGCGATCAGCGCGGCATCGTTCTTATCCTTCGGGTTGCCATGGGTTCGTTCAGGCCAGACGATCGGTTCGCCATCGCGCCGCATGAGCACGAACAGGCGCTTTCGGATCGTCGGGTCGCCATAATCACATGCCCGTAGCTCGCGCCACTCAACGACATAGCCCATGGAACGATAGGCGTTGATATAGGCCTCGAACGTCTTTCCCTTATGGACTGGGCATGGTTTTCCGTCGGCCAGCAGCGGGCCCCAGTCCTGGAACTCCTCGACGTTCTCCAGAGCGATCACGCGCGGGCGCTGGCGTTTCGGCAGGGACTTTACCCAGCGCAGCCCGACCCAGGCCAGCCCACGAATATCCTTGTTCCTCGGCTTGCCGCCCTTGGCCTTGCTGAAGTGCTTGCAGTCGGGTGACATCCAGAGCAGGCCAATCGGAGCACCGTCACACATACTCTGGGCGTCGACATGCCAGACGTCTTCCACCATGTGCCGGGTGCCAGGATGGTTCACACGGTGCATGGCGAGTGCGAGCGCGTCGTGATTGATCGCGATATCAGGATCGTAGCCGATCGCGGCCTTGATCCCTTCAGACGTGCCGCCACCGCCGGCGAAGCTGTCGATAACCAGTTCACGCATGTGCACGCCCCAACGGCAGGTGATTGAAACAGCGCAGAGACTCGGCCCAACGTCGTGAGATCAGGCGGGGGGCAAGGCGATGCAGAAGGCGCGAAAAGATGCTGGCGACGGCGGAGCGATTGCAGCCGGCTTGATCCTTTTGGCTCTGATTGTTTGCGGCATGGCTTGGTGGCTGGTGCGCGACGACCTTTGTTCCGCCAAGACGATCATGAAAGACAACGATGGCCTGTGCTTCGAGTTCTGGCTGAACCGATATCAAACGTTGCTTGTGGGCCTGGTTGCCGCCGCGTTGGCTGTATATGGCGCCCGGTCGGCCTGGAACGCAGTTCGGCTGCAGATTGGTACCATCGACGAGCAGGCCTGGCAGTTGTCCAGGGGGATTATCGAACTCAAATTGTCCGAGTTGAGAGAAGTCAGCCGCCAACTTTTGGCAACGCAAGACAGAGAAAACCCCTATGGCAGCATAAGAATGGTCTTGGGGATGTACGAAATAGAAGCAGGCGATCTTTCGGTCGCCGAGCTTCGAAAAAACGCCGCCGCCTGCAATCCACTCATGCGCCAAAAAATTGAATCTATTGCGAGCCGCTTGGAGGCGATTTCCGTGGTGATGTCGGGCTTTATTGTTGAAAAAACCTACGAAAATAATCCGATATTCGCAAAAACCTTCGCAAAATCCCTGCAGAGATCCGTGGATACAATTGAGCAACTTACGAGAGAGAATTAGGCACCCGATACCGTTCGCGAGGTGCTCGCGCATCCTCCCCGAAACCCGGATGCCAGAGCAGCGTTCTAGGTCGGAGGCACATTCATGCACATCCACCTTTGGACGCAGCCGGTCGAATTGCGCACCTATCTCGGCGACCTGCGTAGGATCACGTCGACCGAGGAAGCGGCGAAGTTTCTGATTATGAACTGGCCACTGACTGCCCGCGGGCACCCCATGGGCGCGCAACAGCGCTTCGTCATGGCGATTAGAAACGCCATTTCTGTCGAAGACGCCCGATCTATCTTCATCGAGGCATGTATGAGCATCGGAATGCAGGTTATCGAAGACGATTAATTCTGAGGTCGCATCACCCGGAACCAGATCGCCTTTCCGACGTTCGTAGGGCGGAGGCGATCTATGGACGTCAGACCCTGGAGCTCCCCGGTGAGAATCGAGATGGCTCCTGGGCGAATTCGGATCATCGGCTCGACTATCGAGGCCGCTACCTTCCTGCTGAAGGACTGGCCTCCTGGCGAGGAAAGCAAAGCCGTCTGGGCGTATCGCGTCTGTCGCGAAGCCCAGGCCGGAACACGTACTGATGACGACGCGAGATCGGCTTTCTTCCTTGCTTGTTGGGATGCGGGACTCCGCACCGTCCCGTAACGTTCGGAGTAAGGCCCAATGGACGTCAAAATCTGGAGCATGCCGGTCAGGTTCGAAACCGGCGCCGGCCAGTACCGGATCATCGCCAGCACCGAGGAGGCAGCTCGGTTCCTGCTGCACCAATGGCCGATGGAAAACGGTGTTGCCTACGATGCCGCGCGCCAAGCGTGTCTCGATGCTATGGAGGGCGAAGTTCCGGCCGACCTGGCCCGACAGGCCTTCATTGAAGCCTGCGATGAGGCCGGCATGTATGTGATGCAGTGAGGTCATGCCGGCACCTCGGGGAAACCGTTGTGCTCTGCACTGTCGAAGAGGCGGCCGGCGCGCTTCTTTCCGAGGCGAACCATGTAATTCTCTGCATCACTCCAGATCGCAGGATCGTCGGACCAGGTCGAGCCAGTCCATCCACGGACCTCGAGCGAGGTGGGATGGTGCTCATACCAATCGCCGCCTGGCGCCCACTCGCCCCACTGCTTACCGAGGTACGCGACGCCGGCTTCCAGGCATTGGAGGCGGATCGACCTTTCCCAGTCCGCATGCATCGGCCGGGCATTGGGGCCGCTCTCGCCGCCACTGATCCACCACGCAATGCCAGGTATCTGCGCGATCCCATCTGCCCCAATCCGAAAGCCTTCTCTCCACCGCTCGCCGGGATAGAGATGCTGGGGATATGGATTGCCCTTCATCCACGGAGAGAGGTCGCCGAGATTTTCGAGAAGCGGTTCGCAGGAGGCGAACAGGAATCGGGGACGAAGGCCGGCTGCGACAATCAGATGTCCAAGGCGCTGCTCAACTGCCTTCCGGTCCTCGACGGTCGTACCGAAGGCGATGTTCGCCGGCATGAAACCGATAGCCTTGACCATCTTGACGATGTTCTGAGGCCGTTTGGTCAGAAGAAGCCATTCGAGTTTCGGCGTGTCTCGGATAAGCGCCCAGAGATCAGCGCGCCAATCGGCGGGCACCTGGTTGTCAAACACGTCGGCAAGAGACGAGCAAAAGACGCGGTAGCGAGTGCCTTCGGCCTCGGCGTGACGGTTCCATTTCAGGGGCTGGCGCCAGTTCGATTCGGCAGTGCGTCTGCGATCTCCCTGCCATAGTGCAGCTTGCCCGGTTCGCTTCGCCCAGCCTTCTGCATAGCAATTGTCGCAGGCGGAACTGACCTTCGTGCAGCCGACCCAGGGATTGAAGGTATGGTGCGCCCATTCGATCTTGGTGTTTTCACCCATTGGACGCGCCCTCCCCGGCCTTCATCTGGTCGCAATAGGACTTGGCTACCTCGCGACTGGCGAAGCGCTGACAGTCGTCTCCTTCGATGTTTCCCTCCACGTCGCCGATCGGGAATCTAACGATCCATTCGATGTGTGGTGCGATGTTGGAATGGACGGCGATCGGCGTGTAGAAATCCACGACCAACGCGTCTTCGGGCAACTCCGGCACCGGATCTGGATTAGTTTCGGTCCAGAACAGACGAGTAGCCGACGGGAATTTGGCCCCCTCCCCGTTCCAGAGCTCAAAACCCCAACTTTCGACCCAGGCGGTCGTAACTCTGCCGAATGCCGAGAATGTCGCGACCCGCATGTCTGCTTTGGACGGCGACGTGGCGCCTGCAGGGTCTCCGAAGCCGGCACTTGGCTTGTAATCCAGCGGCGGGGGGCCAAGCTCGAGCACAAGATTAAGATGTCCTGAGCTGCGGCCATCATATTCAGGGCGACATACAACCAGATCACCGGCTTGAAAGGGCCATCTCGCGGCGAAACGAGTGTAGTAGTCACGGAGCGTGGCGGCTTCTTTGACACGCTTTCGATGAACAGTATCTTCGTCGTCGAACACGCTAATACTCATGCCGCGACTCCATCCGCCTGCTTCGCCGCAGCCTCAAGCACTGGCAGCGCCTCCTGGATCTCGTCGAACTCCTTCTGGGTGAGCTTGCCCTTCCACGATTTGAAGGCCCTGGAGCCCTCTAGCGCCTTCGCGCGGGCGCGATCCAGCAGCGTATCTTCGGCCGGCAGGTCGTCGTCGTTGTGCTCGGCGCCGTCCAGGTCGGTTGATGGATCAGCCTGATTGTCGGCTTCGGTTGCGGGTGCCTCATCGACAGGCCCCTGCTCCAGCACCTCGCCCGTCTCGGCGTCGACGTGTTCCTGAGAAAAACCTTCGGCGTCGGCGGGCACAGACTTCAACCGTGAAGCCAGCGACGGCCTGGGCGTGACGTCGCGGGCACGGTCAGGACCGAAATTCCCGGCATCCTCGATCTCATCCTTGGCATAGACGCCGAGCAACACGTCGGGGAAATGACGGCGGCAGAACGCGCGCGAAGCGTTGTAGAAATGCTGCTGGTCGGGGTCCGTCTTCCACAGGGGCGAGTTTTTGGGCAGGATCTTGTCGAACTCCGGCGACAGATACTCGACGACCTCGCCCGTATCCTGCAGTTCCGCCCAGACCCGGCATCGACGCCGACCGCCCTCCCCGAGATATTCGACCTTTAGCCGCCCCTTGATCGGCGCCCGCTGGAGGATCACGGCATGGATAAGTTGTGCCTCGTAGGCCATCCGGTCATTGACGGAATAGCTTTTGTTCGCCACGGCGAAGGGAGACATGCGCCATTCGATCGCCTGGATGCAAACCGCGATGCACGCGCCCGGATTGCCCCTGAGATGCTTCGGCACCGCCACCTGCGAGATCGCCATGAGTTTGGCAACCTCCATGACCTGCTCGACGTTGGCGAAGGCCAAGCCGCCAGCATGGTCGGAAATGGCGAGGGAGTTGGTGACCTGAGGGTTGACGCGGCCGGCGAGTTTTTCCTCGGCCGCCGTCACCTGGAGAGTGACCTGATTCATTCTGCTGCTTCCTTGTAGACTGAGCCGTCCAATTCAGGGAGCAGCCCATATTTGGTCTCCGTTTCGACCCGCTTTCGGAGCCAATCCGGCATGGATGTTGTGATTTCTGAGGGGTAAGCCGGCCATTCGCCGGTCTCGATGCACTTGGCGAACTTGTCGATCGCGCGCCGATTGCGCCGGGCGCCGTAGCTGATCCATTCTTGGTCGACAGGCGACACATTCACCGCCCAGGGATCGTCACCTTCGATCCAGACCAGTACAAAATCGGTCATCTCGAAGCCGAGCACCTGACGAAAGGCTTCGCCAACGAGCGCGCCCTGGGCGTCGTAGCCCCACTTCTGAACAGCTTTCTGGATCTTGTCCGGCGAGGCATCGGTCGTCGTCTTGATGTCGCCCGCGATGCCGTCGGATACCGGGATGACGTCCGGCCGGCATTTCAGCCAGAGGCCGGTCTTTCGGTCCTGCCACAATATCGAGCGTTCGACATGGCCCTGGAGCAGGCCGGCCTTGATGCTGGGCTCACGCGCTAGGCTTGCCGCCATGCCGCGGATCGCGACAAGGTCATCAGGCACGAGGACTGTCCGGCCGGCCTTACGCATCTCGTCGCGCCAGGCCTGGGCAGCCTTCGTCCGCCAATCCGACCATTCATCCGGCCGCACGGCATAGCGCCTCTTAAAGTCGGCCTCCCCGAGCAAGAGGGTGTGTGCTGCCCGGCCGAAGTCGAACGCGTCCTTCTGTTCTTCCGGTTTGCGGTTCGGGTTCAGATAGGACTGCGCCCAGTAGTGCGCCGGCGACCTGCTATCGAGCAGGCGCAGACCAGACGAGGAGATGCTGGGTCCGGCGCAGCAATCGCTGTGGTAGACCTCCATCGGCACGCCGGAATAGATGCCCGCCTTCGTGATCTTCTGTCCGTCCCAGGGAATGGCATCGATCATAGGCCCAGCTCCTTCTTGAGCTGGAGGTTCTTCAGCCGCCGGCGCTGGCGCTCGAGGTCGCGGACCGGCCGGTGAAGCCGGCGCGCGGCGGCGAGCTCGACCTCGACCTCCATCAGGCGGGCGCGGATCGGTTGGGTTTCTGCAGCGATACGGCGGGCACGGTGCCACTGGTACCAGGCGAGCAGAATGGCCTTGATCTGATCAAACGGAGGCATGGCGCTTCTCCGCTTGCTCACAAACAAATCCCCGCTTGAGATCGCGCATGGCGACCTTTTCGGACACTGATTTGCTACCGGCTTCCCCGTTACACTCTCTGCAGGCCAACACGAGGTTCGACGGATGGTTGGGGCCGCCGTGGGCCTTCGGCACGAGGTGCTCGATTGTGATCGCGGCGCTGTCGGGCGACAGGAACCCGACCTCGCAAAACCAGCACCAGGGGCCATCCCGCGCGACGAGATCATCAATGAGGTGACGCAGCTTGACCTTGCTTTTCAGGTCGGGCGAGAGCGCCACATCCTGCTTCGCCTTGTAGGAATTCAGGATCTCGACCAGTTCATCTGGCCAAGTCTGCCGGCCGGCCTTGTTCTGGTAGACGACGAACGGCCCAAAGCAGGTCCGGACCCGCAGAACTTCCCAGACATTCGTTGGCGGATCGACGATCGCGCCGCGCTTGGTCAGCCAACCCTTAAAGGCTGCCACTTCCTTATCCGACAGCATGGCTGGCCTCCATCTGCCGGCGGCGAGCACGCGCGCCCTCCAGGGCGTCGTCAAAGCAAGCCAGGACCTCGACCGGATCGAAGGGGAGCGCCGGCACTGGGCCCTTCTGGACCGTGAGCAGTTCTAGGCATTTCGCCTCGTCGTCGAGGTCGACACCCGACACGGCCAGGAAATCGCCGATATCGCGGACGGACTGGGCCCGGGCGACCACGGCCTGTGCCGCGGCGCCGATCGGGCGGAAGTTGGGAGGGAGCGGGCCGGTCATTCTGACCTCCCGCCCGCGCTGGAGCTCAGCGCAAATTCTATAAGGTCCCTGAAGGCTTGAACTCGGCTGGTTGCACCGGTCGCGAGCCCCCACGCGTCAACACGTGCCAGCTGTTCATCTTCGAGGACGAGAACGATGCGTGTTGTCTTCCGGATCCGTCGATTTGAGCGATAGACAGAAGAAGAGCGTTTGGCCGGAGTGGCGGCATCTTTCATCGCCGTCACTCCGCGGCCACCAGGGCCGGAGCGGCCTCAAGCCACCTGCCCTCGACGATTTCGGAGACCCAGGCGTCCACGACCTTGTAATCCTGCATCAGGCGCAGGCGATTGCCGTCGCAGTGCAGCTCGTTCGCCGCGATGTAGTGTTCCGCCTCCTGACAGATCGCCTTGGTGACGTCCTTGCACGTGCCGACGGCCGGATCGATCTCCAAGACCTGCAAGAGCCCCTGCCCGCGCTTATCGCTGGGGTCGAACTCGCCGTTGACGAAACGCTCGACGATATCCTTGCGGGTCAGCGAGGTGGCGCACTCGTCGAAAGTGACGCCATAGCGACCAAAGCAGGTCTTGGTGATGAGGTGAGGCATCTGTGCGATCCATGTTGGGTTTGTGAGGCGGGATCGCTGGCGCCGCGTCCCGTTCATGCCCGGCATGGAAACGATAATTGCGATAATCGCAATCTTTCGTCAACACCTAAATTTGCGACTATCGCAAGTTTCTGTCGCTAATAAATTTTTGTCCTGCGAATCACACATCGCTGGACTCGGCAATAATTTTCGGGAATCAATGTGAACAATTAGAGAACAAAGGAGCCCAGCCATGCATGACGGCGGAGCAAGATTTGCTATCCACCTGATGTGCACCAACTGCCTACGAAGGAAGGTTCAGACGCTCTCTGTGCCCGCCGTCGAAGACGCTCCGACGTGCGTAGAGGAGCTCGTTGAAAGCCAGGCGCTCGCCCAGATGCGGTTTGTTTGCCATGGTTGCGAGAGCGTCATTGGCGAGATCGTAGCGATCAAGCAGCTCTATTCAGAACTGGCATGATGGCCGTCGGCGCTACCGGATAACGATGTCATTGATCACCCGGCGAACCAGGGCGATGATTTCGATTCCCGTACCGCCATCAGCAAAGGCATCTCGTTCCACCACAATCGGCTTGTGCGTCTTGTTGGTCGAACGTGGGCAAAATTCGATGCGGTCTTCATGGAATTCGACTTGTTTGATCGACCACTCGCGCAAATGACCGCCATCGCGGGTTCGCTCGACAACCACGACCATACCGTCGCGGATCGGATAGCGGTGCGAGATGTCCTCAAACGCAAGAGCAACAACCTGGGCACCAGGCAGAATGGGCAACGGAGCCAGGGCGTTCATTGAATCGCCGGCAACCTCGAACACCAAGACGCGAGCATTCGGGAACTCAGGATCCTCGGGGACCATGACGCGCTGCGGCTCGCTCTGGTCATAATCATCGACGAGGCGAAAGCTGCCTGCTTCAACACGGCCCGTAACCAATGCGACGGAATAACCTCGAGCGCTTGGCGTGGCCTGATCCGTGGATGCCGGCATCTCATAGCCGGGCGGCGCCTCGCCAAAGAACGCGACGATAGCCGGCAGCTCGTTCACATTGATGTCGCGAGTTTCCTTGCCAGGATCCGTCCGCGACATCCTAGTGATCTGCGCCTGCGTCAAGCCAAGGTGATTGGCCAACTTTGTTTTGGCGCCGTGCCCGGCCTTCCCGAGCATGGTTGCGAGCCACGCTCGCAGCTGATCCTGCCTCAATGCATTCATGTCGCCATTTTCGCAAATATGGCGGCGATTTCTATTGCGATTATCGCAATCATGAGCTTGACATAATCTTGCGATTGTCGCAAATATTGGCGGCATGAAGAAACATCAGCTCAATCCCGCCTTCGCGGTCATCAAGAAAGTCGGTGGCGTTGAGATCGTCAGCACCATCACTGGGCGTAGCACCGCGCGCGTCTATCGGTGGACCTATCCCAAGAGCCATGGCGGGACCGGCGGCTTCATCCCGCATGAAGAGGCGCTGAAGCTCCTCGACCACGCCAAGGCCAACGGAATCTCGCTGACCGCATCGGATTTCTTCGATGTTTCCCCGGCGGCCCCTCAGATCGTGCCGCCGAGCCAGGAAAGGCCCGCAGCATGAGCTACGTCATCACAGCCATCTTTCTCTACTTCCCCGTGGCCCTTCTCGGCGCCAGCGCTCTCGGCAACCTGATGAAGGAACGCGCCTGATGCAGCAGCCCGACGATCCCGGCATTGATCCTGATTACGACGTGCTCGCCGAGCCGCTCGCCGGCGGCAATCGTGTCGTCGCACTGTCAGCCGTGATCGTCATCGGGCTCGTCTTAGCCGGCCTGATCGGCTTCGCCACTCGGTGGCTTTCATGAAATCTCCCGTCGCATGTCCCCCTCCCTGCGACGGCTTAAGCCGGGTCCGCTCAGCGGCCCGGCCTTTTCCTTTAGCTCTCGCGTCCTCCGCCAAGATGCCGCTCGAGCTTCTTTCACGCCGTGAGTTCTGACCATGCAAGGTGTCACTGTTCTCCCTGATGGCCGTCCTTCGATGCAATCAGCATCGTTGGATAGGTCTGGAATGTCCCACCTCCAAAATTCCTCTCGCGGCAATATCAATTCCTTGTTTGGCATTTGTTCCGGTCCCGAGCTCCGGGACAGGGTCACCGCGCATCTGCGGAAGATTTATCCGAACAAGCCCTCCGAGCACGTCGCTGCAGCCACTGACCTCCCGGTCGACACCGTCAGGAAGTGGTTCGCCCGGCAGAACACGCCGAATGGCCCCGCAATCGTTCGTCTGGTCTTTGTCTACGGCATCGAATTCCTCTGCGCGATCATGGACGAGCCACCGCACTGGCTCAGCCGCGCCGCGGATGCCGAAGAACTCGCCACGCTCGATGCCGAGTTCGCTGCCCTGCAGAAGCGGCGGGAGGCGCTCCGTTGAACCTGGTGCGTGCTCTCTATTTCCGGATCCAGATCGCCCGCGCATTCCGCCGATACCGCCGTGCCACGCGGCTCTCCGGCGAATGGACTGCCGAGGCTCTGCGTTGGCGCCAGATCGTGACCGACCTGATCGCGAAATCCCAATCCCCAACCCCAAACCGATAGGAGAGCCCCATGGCCCGCGGCCGGAAGAAGAAGCAGCGCGTCGAGCGCGTCATCAAGATCAAGCGCTCGGAGATCGTCGATTTCTATCGGGAACAAGGCAGGCTGAAGGATCAGCAGGCCAGCTATACCGGTCAGGCCGGCCGCGACGCCCGCACCTTCAAGGAACGTACCGGTCTCAGCCCGATTGCCCTTGGGTTCATCGGGAAGCTCGACCGGCTTGGCGAGGATCTCAAGCGCCAATCCGTCATGGACGAGGTGGTCTTCCTCTTCGAGGCCATGGGTTGGAACGACCAAGGCAACCTCTTCGACCGCGCCTCGACCAAGATCCAGAATGACATGATCAAGGACGATGACGGCGACGACGAGGACGCGGACGACAAGGATCTCCGTCCAGCCTTCCTGCAGAACGCGATGCCGCTCGACGAGGCGAAGGAGAAATTCGACGCCGCCCTTGAGGTCGCCGAAGCCAAGAAGGCGGTTGCGGCTAAGGCTGCTGCCAAGAGCAAGCCCGCCGATGCTCTCTCCGCCCTGGCCGGCGAAGAACCCGCCACCGCGCATTGAGGTCGGACATGGCGGCGCCCTCCATTCTAAGCATCGACTTCAGCAAGGCTCGCACCGGGATCTGTTTCGGCAGGCCTGGCGAACGACCGACTCTGTCGTCGAAGTCCTTCGCGAAATGGGAGGGCGCCACCCTCGACGAAGCCGCGGCCGCTGTGATCCAGTGGCTGCCGGAAGTGCTGTCCGTCTACAAACCGGACCTGATTGCCCTTGAAGCCGCCCTACCGCCGGCAGCGAGCCGAGATCAGACATCGGCACGGCTCGCCCTGGGCGCCGACTTCGTGATCAAGGGCGCCGCCAAGCTCCGCGCAATCCGCTGCATCGAAGTGCATGGGGGCACCTGGAAGTCCGCAATTCTCGGCTCCGGCAATCTGCCGTCGAAGCAGGCAAAGGCGAAATCCCTGCAGTTGGCTCGCGGCATGGGCCTGGAGCCGAAGGACGACAACGAAGCTGATGCCTACGCTATCTGGCTCTACGGCGTCCTGCACCTCGCAAAATTCAACGACACCGATGCCTTGGCGGCAATCGCCAAGTTGCAATGGAAGCTCTGCGCATGAACACCTATCCCAAATCGCAGGTGAACATCACGGTCGACAGCAGGGTTTATATCGGCCTGCAGAAGCTGGCTCGCACCGCCGGCATGACGACAACGGGCTATGCCACGCAGCTCTTCAGCGCGGCTTACACCGCTCGGCACAAGCCCACCGGCGACCGTGAACTCGATGAGGCGGTCGCCCAGATGTCCGCACCGGCGCCCCCAGTCGACAAGACCTCGGCCAAGGAAATCGCGCAGCTCCAGGCCCAGGTCTCCGATCTTCGCGCGAAGCTCACGGAAATGGCGAAGAAGCCGGTCACCAGCCAGCAGTCGCCAGCGCCGGCAGATGAAGCCCTAAAGGCCGAGATCCGATCGTTGTCGGATCGCTTGGCGACCGCCGCCAGTCACGAGCTTCAACTCAGCACCGCGTGCGACGAGATCAAGCGTCTCAGGGCCGAGCTCGAGGATCGCCCTGCGCCCATCGTAATTCCCGACACCGCCCTTGGCCGCTTCCTGCACACCTGGAACGCCGAACTGAGGACCGCTGCATGAACACCGAACAGATCAAGGAAGCCGCCATGCTGTGGCTGACCGGAAAGAACACGACTGAAATCGCCGTCGCGCTCTTCGTCTTCGAGAGCGATGTCGAGCGGCATCTCACCGAGATCAAGGCCGAGGCTCGGCTGATTGCAGCGAGGGCAGCCTGAGATGTTCAACTGGGATGAGACGGCTATCGACAATCTGAAGCGCCTTCGTTTGGAAGGGCAGAGTGCCAGCGAGATCGCCACGGCCCTCGGCACGACGCGCAATGCGGTTTGCGGAAAGGCACATCGCCTGGGCATCCCATTCGCCCCGCCGAAGAAGTTTGGCCAGGCCGGCGGCACTCCGCAGGCGGCACGCGCTGCAGCTGCTGCGAGATCGGCAGGCAAACGGGACCCCAAAATCACGCTGGCGACGCCGGCGCCGACAATCGCTGAAGAATCGCCCTCCATGAACTCGGGTCAAAAACACCGGGTGCCTAAGGGTCCACTCGGCCGGGAAGAGTGCAGGACTGCACAGCTTGGGCCTTCTATCAGCGCGTTACCCGGGGCGATCTCCGGGAGAGCCGTGGAAACCGGCTCACCAGTCCATTTCCTCGAGCTCCGCTTCGGTCAGTGCAAATACCCGCTCTGGAAGGACGGCGCTGCCCTGGCCGACAAGTTCTGCTGTGGCGCCAGGTCTGGTGACGACGTCTATTGCGGTCGGCATCGCCTGATCTGTACCGGTGTCGGCACGCCTGGAGAGCGCCGCGCGCTTCATGGAGTGGCGGCATGAACCGTCATGTCCTTCCCAACCGGCGACCGAGCCTGACCTTCGGTGTCGAGCACGGCATCGGCGGCAAGCACTCCAATTTCACCGTGTCGATCGGCGGTGACGGCGAGAGCAGCGATGTCCGCGAAGTCTTTGTCTCCGGCCCCCAGAGCCCGCTCCTGGATCTGGTTCGCGACAGCGCGATCCTATTGAGCCTGGCTCTGCAATACGGCTGCCCGCTGGAGACGATCCGGCATGCCCTGACGCGTGACGACGCCGACCAGCCGGCAACGGTGATCGGATCTGTCGTCGCCGGTATCGAGGAGGTGCTGGCTTGATTGTCTCATCGGTTTCCCAGTCCTGCCCCTGCTGCGGCCAACGGATCGACCCTTTGGCTTTGGTGATCGACGCCGATCAAAGCCTTGTCACGTATGGCGGCACGACGATCCGACTAAGTCCGAACCACTTTATCCTCTTCGACACTTTGGCAAAGGCATATCCAAGAATCGTCACCCGCGATCAGATCTATGACAGCCTTTATGCCCTGCGCCCCGATTGCGACTGGCCGGAGCTGAAGATCATCGACGTCATGATCTGCAAGGTGCGCCCCCAGCTCGCTCCGATTGGGATGACGATCGAGACTGCGTGGGGCCGAGGCTGGAAGTTGGCGGCCGGCACAGTCTCGCCTGACGCGGTTGCGATCGCATCAGATCGGCTTCGTAAGAGGTCGGCATGACGGCAGCGTGGCCATTTGGTGAGCTGGAAGCAAGGAAATACAGGGTGATCTATGCTGATCCGCCCTGGAAATTCTCGGCCGGTCCCAACAAGAACCCCAGCCGGCATTATCCGACGATGCCGATCCGCGATATCGCGGCGCTTCCGGTCAAGGAACTCGCGCATCCCGAAGGATGCCGTCTCCTGATGTGGGTGACGCTGCCGATCCTGCTGCTGCCTTTTGGCCCACGCGAAGTGTTGAAGGCTTGGGGGTTCAAATACTCTACCTCCCGCGTCTGGGCGAAGCTCTATCCCCGCGAGGATGGTCTCTTCATCTACCAAGGATCTGTCTCCCGCGGTCCCGGCTATGAATCGACCGGCGATGCTGAGCTGCTGGTGATCGCCAAGCGCGGCCGCGTCCAGCCGATCAAGGGCGGGAAGCCCCGCGGCCTCTTCTACGGCCAGCGCCGTGAGCATTCGCGCAAGCCCGACCATATCCGCGACGAGATCTGCACGCTGTTCGACGGGCCTCGCTGCGAACTCTTTGCACGCTCGTCAGCCCCTGGCTTTGAGAACTTCGGCAACCAGACAACCAAGTTCGACGAGGTGGCGGCTTGAGCTCGGTCCCCCTGTCTCGCCAGATCCACTCCCTCGATCGCCTGATCAAGCTCGGCGCCCAGGCGCTGCGCAAGGAAGGTGCTCGGCCGTCCGAGGTCGACATGATCATCGCTGATGCAGGAGCCGCCAAGGCTACGCTCGAGGCGATCATGCCCGTGCAGGACCAGATGCGGGAACTGATCCGCACAGCTCGGCGAGGCCCGGCATGAATGCGATGACGCCTCCTCCGCCCCGCCCGATCGCCTCCGTCGAAGCCGAACAGGCAATGCTCGGCGCGATCATGCTGAACAACGAGGCCTTTGGCGCAGTTGCCGACGTCGTGAAGCCGGAGGACTTCTACGAGCCCCTGCACCGCACCATCTTCGACCTCATCGGCCGGCAGATCCGCGACGGGATCAAAGTCGACGCGATCACGCTTCGCCAGGCCCTACCGGATATCGAGGTCGCCCCTGGCATCCGGACCCAGCAATATCTGATCCGCCTCGCCGCAGAAGCTACAACGGTCATCGGTGCCAGGGACTATGCCCGGGCCGTCAGGGAAGCATTCGTCGCCCGCCAGATCGCCGCCATCGGAGAAGATCTCCGCGCCGCGCCTGACAACGCCAAGACGACGGGTGAAGCCCTCGATGAGGCCTGGAAGCGTCTCGACAAGCTCCGGCAGGATAGCCAGGAAAGCGAGGACAAGTCAGCGACCGTCGGCGAGGCCGCCCAGAAGGTCGCCAGGCGCATCACCGAGATCCGCGCCGGCAAGTCCGAGTCCGTCGTCAGCACCGGCCTTGCAGAATACGACAAGGCAATCGGCGGTGGCTTCCGCGCAGGTCGAGAGTACGTGCAGGCCGGCCGTCCCGGCCAAGGTAAAACGGTGCTCGCCATCGCCCAGGCCAGGCGCATCGCTCGCGCCGGACACGGTGTCATGTTCTTCAGCTTGGAGATCGACGACGAGGAGACCGCGGCGCGGACCATCGCGGCGGAATTGGCACGCTCCACAAGCCCGCTGACCTATCGCGATATCCTCACCGGACAGGTCGATGATCTCAACCATGAACGCATTGCTGAGGCTGCGATGCGCATGGAGGAATGGCCGCTCCGGTTCGACTGCACCGGGGGTCTCTCCATGGCCCAGATCGCGGCGCGGTGCCGCCTGCAGAAGGAGCGGTTGGCCAAGATCGGCAAGGAACTCAAGGTCGTCTTTATCGACTATCTCGGCCTTCTCAAGGTCACCGATCGCTACAAGGGCAACGCAACGATCGAGCAAGGCGAGCTCGCTCTGGCCGGGAAGACCATGGCCAAGGAACTCAATGTCGCCGTCGTGATGCTGGCCCAGCTCAACCGCGGTGTCGAAGGGCGTGATGACAAGCGGCCGACCATGGCCGACCTCCGGCAATCCGGGAATATCGAGGAACACGCCGACTGCGTCGGGCTGCTCTACCGGCCCGCCTACTACCTGGAGAAAACGGCCAAATACAAAGCCGACGATCCGGATGCGCTCGACGAGATGCTCCGCATCAAGAACGACTTCGAACTCATCATCGACAAGAACCGCCTCGGCCCGACCGGGACCCGCCATTTCTGGTGCGACGTCTCGTTGAACTCGGTCGAGGACAAGACGAGGTACTGACCGTGGCCAGGATCCGCACCATCAAGCCTGAATTCTGGACCGACAGTCTTATGGTTCAATTCGATGCACTCACCCGTCTTCTCTATATCGGAATGTGGACTGCCGCAGATGACCATGGGGCACTCCCCGACGAACCAGAACGCCTCGCCATGGAGATTATGCCTCGCGAGGATGTCGACGATGTTCAGGCGAGGATCGATCTTCTTATCGCGGCAGGTCGCCTAACCCGCATGCTCAACGATGATGGAAGCAGCTACCTCGTCATCGAGAAATGGACTGCACACCAGCGGGTCGACAAACCGTCAAAGAGCAGAATTCTTCGCGAGAATTCGCGAAAGCTCGCGATACCTGCTGAAAGTCGCCGGAAGGTCGCCCTGAAATATGGATGCAATCCCGGCGAGACAAAGGAGGCGACTTGCTACTTCTGTGGCAAGCCAGGCCAGATCTATTGGCCCCGCCTTGGCTCCGGAAAACCGGGGGCGTGGGTCGCTTTTTCAGGCCTGGAACTAGACCATTTCCATCCGGAGAGCGAAGGGGGCAATTCGGATCAGGCCAATCTCGTATTGAGCTGCGAAGGCTGCAACTGCGCCCGCCGAAATCGCACGGCCTTTGCCTTCGTCACCGCCCGTCTCACTGCTGCCGGCTCCCTCCCAAGCCAAGCTCAACAGGAGTTCTCGCGAAACCTCCGAGAAACTTCGCGAGGGCTCTTGGAGGGAAAGGACCTGGACCTAGGAAGGGAAAGGAAAGAACCAAATCCTGAACAGCAGCAGCCTGTAGGCCGCGCGTCGCAGGCTGCGCTGCTTGAAGATCTCGAAATCAGATGCCGGGAAGCAGCGGGAATTGAAAAGGACCCCTCCCCTGGTCTCCTCGTCATCGGACCCATCGCCGATCTGATCGAAGCGGGCTGGTCGCTGGAGCGTCACGTGCTGCCGGCGCTGCGCTCCGCCAAGGCCGCCGGGCGCAAGGGAAAAACCTGGGCCTACTACGCCAAGATCATCACCGACGGCGCCACGACACCGCCTAAGGCCGAGCCGCCGCCCCAGGAAGCAGCAAAGCCCGAACTGACCGAGCGCCACCTGATCCAGATGGCCTGCCGGTACATCGAGCGGGGGAACGACTGGCCCTTCAACTCGCCAGGGCCTGGCACCCCCGGAACGAAGATCACCCCCGAAATCCTCGAACGTGCCCGCGCAGAAGTTGCCGCGGAACGTCAACGCCGCGCCCGCCCCGGAGAAGCCGCATGAACACCGATGCCGATGAATTCTACCTGGTCTGGAACCCCAACGGGTACAACCCGCAGCACCGCCACGCGAGCTACGAGGACGCCGCCAAGGAAGCGAAGCGCCTGGCCGAACAGAACCGAGGCCAGAGCTTCTTCGTCCTGGCTGCCCTCGCCTTCGCCAAGGTCCGGGACCCGGTCGAATTCACCACGATCAACCGCGATCTCATCCCGTTCTGAGGTGCCACGATGACCGCCACCAAGTCCCCCAAACCCGCCTCGTCGAGCAAGCCGCACCGCGCTGATATCGCTAAGTTTATGGGTGAAAAAAAAGCATCGTCGGGTATCACGCCCCGCGACCGGCGCGCTCTGATCGCACAAATGGCCTCCGAGGGCCAAACCCTGAGGGAAATCGGGCGCAGCCTCGGCATTTCAGCTCAGCGTGTCAGTCGCATCGCCAGGGGCGCGGGCATCCCGCTCGGGCGACAGGGTGGCACCGGCCTGGTGAGCACACATGTGCCCTTCCGGCTTAAGTCCGCGCTTAGGCAACAGGCCGAGGCCGCCGGGGTCAGCGTCAGCGCCTATGTCGCCAGGGTGCTCAGGGCGGTGTGCGAGGACGCGACGGTGGCGAAGCGGACGCTTGGGCGGGATGCGCTGCCGGTGCGGGCTTATCGGAAGGGAGCGGCGTGATGGGCAAAACACCGTACAAGGACCTGACGCCCGAGCAGAAGGCCATCGTCCTTGAGAACAACAAGAAGTGGAGAGACAGAAATAGGGACAAAATCAAAGTTTATAACGCGGCGCATTGCAAGGATCGCTACGTCTACACCAAAACGTGGCGGGAAAAACACAAGGAACATTTGCGACAAAAGAAGAAGCTCTACAGCAGGCGATGGTACCTGAAGGTGAAGGCTAACGACCCCAAACGCTGGCGAGAATGGATGGTCGATTGGGCAGCGCGCCAAAGGAGCCGCCGCGAGAGGCTGAAATCCGAGATTCGAGCTCAGGCCGAGCCCGGAGTGGCATTTATGGAAGCCTTACACAGCAATACCCTCTATGCCGCTGTGGCAGCAATCGTACATAGGCGATTGCCGGCGTTCGTCAGGGACGATGTCATATCATCGATAGTACTGGACGTTCTGGACGGAAAGCTTTCCCGTGAGGAACTCGACAGCAAAACCGCCCGACGCTACGTCTCCGCCTATAATCGAGAATTCGAGACCTATGCCATCCGCTCGCTCGATGAAGATCTCGGCGACGGCTTCAGGCTACTCGATACGCTCGCAAGCGAGGATCTCAGCCCCGAAGATGCAATGATGCAACGCCGATGACCGGGAGCGCTCCTCTCGCGCTCATGGCGAAGTCTCAATGCAGCAGGCTCTCCCTGATGTCCGCGAGCAGCGCCAGTGCCATCGGCGACATCTTCTCCATGTTGACCTCCATATGCTCGCGCAAGGCTTCGGGGTACTGCCCGCGCTCCAGCACCCCGTTGCGCTCCAGGCACAGCACCAATACTTCGATCGCGGCGGAATTGGCCTCGATCATCGATTTCATGACATCACGGTCGTCGTCGGACATGGCAACCTCCCTGCCATCACATCATCTGTTGCCGAAATGCAGCGAGAAGTTCACGGGCCATTGGTGGCAGATGAAGGTCGGGATTTTCAAGGTCTGCGGACAGAGAGGCGGCGTACTGCCCGGGCATCAGCGTTCCGGCGGCCTCCAAGGATCGCACAAGCGCCTCGAGTGCGACGGTCAGCATGGTGATCTGGGCGCGCACAACCTGGTCCCCCGTTTCCGACATTGTTCTCGACCTTTCTCCAGTTTCCCGACGCCGGATCTTAGATCGAACCTACCTCATAGGAATGGAATTTGATGCTCGCCCGCGATCACGACGATAGCCACGATGCCGTCCTGGATGTCGATCTCTCTTCCCCCGTCGGCGGTGACAGGGTCAAGGCCGTCATGACCTGCATGGTCGACGCCTTCGAGACTCTCCGCCGGATCCCAGGCGCTGTCGGCCCGAAGCAGCCCGGCAGCGGGTGGCCTGCTATCGTGCGCGAGATGGGCGAGGAGGATTCCTTCCGCTCCGGAGACCGTGAGTTTCAGCGGGCCCTGTCGAAGGCCCAGATCAGCCGCATGGAGGAGGTGCTGGCCTGGCCGTCGCGTTTCCTTGCCGATGAGCCGCTGGCTGCCGACGCGCTGAACCTCTGGGCGATGTGCAAGGCCTGGGGGCGCTCGATTGATGGCGTGCTGCAGGGACGGGCGAAGCAGGCCGCAGACATCGCCAGGGTCGTCGAGCGAGAGATCAATGAGCGGCGGGGCGCCCAGCGCAAGGCAGCGGCCGGCGAAGCAGCGACCTGGACCAACAAGCGTCGGTTCCTGTCGGACGGCTCAGCGGAGGCCCGGGAGCGCATCGTCGCGAACGCACTGATCCGCCTCGAGCGCGACCTCGCAAGCAAGGGCCTGGTGCACGCTGCGGTGATCGTGAAGCCGGCGGAGTGCTCGCCCGACAAGGTGATCAGCCGGACGAGCCTGGATCGGTGGCGGTTTGTGGGGGCGCGGGTGATTGCGGAGGGTGTGACCCGTAGTTGAACATGTTAGGATGGATCGAGCAGGTGCCAATAGCTCGCGTACGTATTACTCGCTAGGCATGACCCATTACGGCGTTCTTATTTCACTGGCTTTCACTATCTTGAAATGATTTCAAATGTAAAATCCGAACTTTCTTCAATGATTTCCAGGGTCCGTCGTTCACTTTCCCTCTAAGAGTCACAACACTCGGTCTATCGACGTGAACATCGATTGTAGGAATTGGAAGAAGTGCCCCATAATCTGGCCCGGTTACTTCAATTTCAGATTCGACCTGAGCCAACGGCTTCTTTTTGCCCTCCAACAGAACTTCAAACGCCACCTTTGATGAGCCTATCTCAGGCATATCAGCCACGACTACCCAAGATAAGGGCACTTTGGCGGGTAACTGCGGGACGCCAACTACACTGTGGTAACACCCGATAAGTATCAGTTTTGAACCAACCTCAAACCGCACCTGATCGCACACGATTGCCGTGACCAGCTTGATCATGTGCACGGAACCAGATGCGATTTAAATCGAGCCTTTTCAGACACGGGCTGCGATCCAGTCATCTCAACCGGCGAGTGGACGATGAAATAAGAATGACTACTCATCGTCACCGGCTGGATCGCTCGCGTCTCCACTTTCGGATAGAGCACACTGAGGGCATCGTTCTCTAAAGAGGGCATCTCTTCATAGGGCACCGCCGCAAGAAATAAATCGTGTTCCAAAACGGCGAGATAAGCGGCAAGAGACTCCAGCGTCATGCCAGCGCCAGCGCCGTTCAACAAGCGCGAAACCTGGGATTTGTTGCGATCGAGTTTCTCGGCCAACTTCGAAAGCGTCATCCCCTTTTCGGCTCGAAGATTGAACGCCTTCTTGAGCGCAGCATAAGCGTCCAATTGGGCGTGGGAGACCGCTTCCGCGATGGGAAGTTCCGCACGGAGCCAATCCAGTTTTCTCTTCTTAGTTGCCATTGGATGCCTCAACACACAGGGACTCGATAGAAGTGCTGCAACGATTGAAGGTAGGAAAGAGTTTCAGCCAAAGTTCGCAGCACATATCAATGGCTTCGTTATAGTGCCCCGCCAAATCAGCGCGAGACGCCGCAACCAACCCAATGAAATCACCGGGAACAATGAACCCCCCGATTAAACGAGCTTCTGGGAAACCTTTATATTGCAATTTCCAGACCCCCAGTCCGGGGGAGCCGTTACGCTTCGTGGCTCTGGCTGGCGCCATAAGGTGGCTGTCAACGACGGCACCACCTTCGCAGAAATGCTGGATCGATGTTGAAAGACCCAACCATACGCCATATTCGTCACCATCTCGGTCAGCGAGACCTTCATCCAAACGTCGCGCAACTGACTTGTACAACCAGACGCGACGCACAAAGCGCCTTCGCCGTCGACGATCAAAAAGCACAAGCTCTCCGTCGTCCACCAGCGCTCGCAGATGGTCATGAGTTGACATCGTTGTCAACCCATCGTTGCGTATATGTAATGCGCGCCACGAACCTACCTCAGCCCCGAATCCCCATCTAATGGGACGATTCAGGCTTATCCTGCAATCGGCGCGTTAAACAGCGAGCTGTCATTTCACGTTTGTGTCACATCACGCCCGCTGTGTGCGCGAAAACACGTCGTGACGCCTTACTTCCTCAGTAACTACGCCAACACTTCCTTCTTTGGCCGCCCCGCCTTCCTCGGCCTGTAGTGCGCCTGCATAATCAGCGGATCCCGCATTGCAGCCCGCAATGCGATCGCAACCACCTTGGCTCCCCTGCCCAGCTCCCCGGCTTTGTACAGGTTCCAGGTGCTCAACGAGACGCCCAGCAGGTCGGCGGCTTCGTGGTTCGATAGCCGCGCCTTTTCCTGCCAGGCGGCGACGTCGATCGGTGCCTGCTCCTCAGCGAGAAGCCGCAGATGCTCGGCATCGATCATCCAGTCGTCATCCTCGCCCCAGGCAACAGAGGTGCCGTACTCAGCGACATGAGCAGAGGCGAACAGCGGGGCGTGTGCCAGTGCCGCCAAAAGCTCGCCGCCGGTCGCGATCCAGCCGGCGAGATTGACGGTCGATACGCCGCCTTCCTTCCATTTGATCTGCAGCGTGAGCGGGACCAGGGTCTCTACGGATTCGATCCTCGGAAGTTCCTCAGTCATGGCTCTCTCCTCTCACTCGATCGGGAAGCGGGGGTTGATCCGGTTCCACTCCGCCTTGATCGTTTCGATGTTGGCGGAAACCCAAGCCTCGATTTCCTTGCGGTTGGACTTGATCGAACCCTTCAGCACGCGCTGCGTTTCGATCTCGACCAGAGCCTGGGAATCAGGGGCGACGATATGGAAGTGCGGGGGCAGATGATCATTGGCATACACCCGGATGATGATGTTGCCGATCTGAAAGAGTTTGCCCATCGCCGTCCCCGTCGTTCGATGAAACAAACCTAATCCGAATTTCGGACCACTTCAATAAAACTAATCCGTTTTTCGTACTACATTACAAACAAATTCGCCTGAATATCACCCTCCCATGGGGCGGTGACACGACCTTTTCCAGCTCAATTTGGGGTGGTGACAATTGCCGCGAAAATTGGCATCAAATCGTCACTGTCGCCGAAGGTGTGGGCAACGCACTTTCCACCGAGCGCACCGCGCTCCCAGAGAGCCGAGAGGCTCTCAGCGACAGGCCATTTCTCTTACAATCCGAGGCTCTTTGAAACCGCAGCTGGTTTGCGCCACCCGGCAGCGATTATGTAATAATTCTAGTTTGCGACCTAACTCATGCTAGATAAATCTCAGTTCAAAAAAATTGGCTGGTAAAGCATGTGGGACGCCAAGCAACATTCATATGAGGAACTCCGCGACGTTACAATTGACGTCCTTTTAAGGCAGCAACCACACGTCAGCCAATATGCCAGTCTCTTGGAAGAGGTTGCGAAGGTGATCAACGCACGTGAAGGATCAACTGCGAATCTCGGCGCTGGGATGGCGTATACTGGTGCAAAATCGGCGCTACACCCGAATGACAGAGATAAATTACTAGAGATTTTTTGGGATCTCTTCCGACAGGGGATAATAACCCTTGGAAGGGATGACAATAACCCACAATGGCCCTGGTTTCGACTGAGCCGTTTTGGCAAGTCGGACGCAGCCCGCCAACCCTTTCGTTTTCACGACGCCAGCTCATACATTGCTCTGGTAGAGAAGAAAGTGCCAGATCTGCCTCCGGAAACTAAAATGTATCTGGAAGAAGCAGTTTCTTCCTTCTACGGCGGATGTTTCTTGGCAGCGACAATAATGTTAGGCGTCGCTGCTGAGGCCGAGTTTTTGCGGATGCTCGATGTAGCAACCAACAACCCTCAATTTGGCAGTTCTTTTGCGGCTACGGAAAAGGCAAAATTCATCCGTGGCAAGATCGAAGCGTTCAGCAAAGCATTTGAGCATCACCGCAAGAATTTCTCGAAGGAAGTAACCGAGGATTTAGATACAAATCTAAATGCGGTGCAATCGATCATTCGAATTGCAAGGAATGAAGCAGGACATCCATCAGGAGTGGCTCCGCCCTCTCGTGAGCAGGTATATGTGAACCTTCAGTTATTTGCTCCCTACGCAGGTCAATTGCATCGCTTGCGTCAAGAATTGTTGTAGATTTCAAGCAGGCAGACGGACGAGGCTTTGGCCCGTGAGTGCTGAGCCCTGAATTGGCAGGGCTTTCGAGGCAGGCAGGCGGGAGGCGAAAGCCGCTCTAACCGCGAGAGCCAAGCACAAGCCGGGGTGGGTAGCGTGCGGTCTAGCCTGCTTGATGCGGCGATAGATATCGAGCGAAGCCGTAGAAAACGAGAGTGACAAAACTAAAAGCCATTTCGACGGCGATAACGGTCAGCACCATCGACCCGAACCATGCGAAGGGATGCTCATAGAAGGGTGCCCGCCCAACCATGAACACCAATATCGCGAGCCACGCCGCCGCGATCCCCGTGGTCTTCAAAGCTCGTCGCATGGTGCTCATCTGAACTGCCTCTTTCAGCCACGACTTCCTATCACATTTTCGCCCCGTCGGCCCTGCCGCGCGGGGTTTTTGTTTGGAGCCGCCATGCCGACCGAACAGGAACAGCGCCAGGTCGTCGCCAACTGGCTGATCAAAGAGAACATTGCAGATCCGGCCCTCGCCAATCTGCTGGCGCCCGCGGTGACGGAGCTATTTTGCCCGGAACCCAAGCGCATCAGCATCGAGCACTGGCAGTTGATCACCGAGAAGGCCGGGCAGCCCGACAAACCCGAGTGACCGGGCTTATTTCATTCCTCAATCGCTTCCGAAAAACCAGAGCGCAACTGAGGCGATCGCCGCGAAGGCATACGAGCCGATTGCCCATCCAATAACCTTTGACCAAGGGTCGGCAATAAAGCCCTGCCAGTTGATAATGGCCGCGACGACACAGGCCGTCATCCAGAAAAAGGTGGCCTTCAGGAAAACCTGCATCGGTGTGCCGCGATACATGACAAGCGCCCTCGGGACGATTTCGGCCGTTCATAGCACAGTACCGCAAACCCGAGTGAATCCATGACCGACGAAGCGCCAAAGAAAAACAAGGGCGGCGGCCGGCAACCAGGCGCCGGCAGGCCCAAAGGGCGCCGGAACACCTTCACCGAGGCTGAGAAGAAGAAGGCCCTGGCACGCGGCCTCTCTCCGCTCGAGGTCATGACCGACCTGATGAACCACAGCTACAAGCGGTGGAAGGCCGAGGCCAGGAAGAGAAAGCCGGACGAGGACGTCTTGATGGCGAAGCAGAAAGCCACCTTGGAGGCTGCCGAGAAGCTGGCGCCGTACATCCATCCCAAGTTGGCGGCCGTGCAGCATACCGGAAAGGGCGGCGGGCCGATCCCAGTTGCCGTGGATTTGACAAAGCTCAGCGATGCGGAACTCACGGCCCTCGAACCTGTCGTCGCTGCGCTTGCCGCCGCCGGCGGTCTTGCTGGAGCAGATCCGGAAGGAGAAGGCACGCCGGAAGCGTGAGGCCGAGCTTCAGCGGCTCGCCAATGACGCAGAGGCCACCCGGCAGCGCTGCAAGACCTTCGCCGGCTTCGTCAAGGAAGCCTGGCCGATCATCGAGCCCAACACCCGGCTGATCTGGGGTTGGGAACTGCAGGCGATGTGCGATCACCTCGAGGCGATCACGCTCGGCAAGTTGCATCCTCGCCTGATCATCAACGTCCCGCCTGGGTCGTCGAAGTCGACAATCGTTTCCGTGCTTTGGCAGGCATGGGAATGGGGCCCGATGGGTATGCGTTCCCATCGCTTCGTCTCGACCTCCTATGAAACCGGGAACGTCACCCGCGACACCCGAAAGACCCGCAATCTCATTCTGTCGGAGTGGTATCAAACACTCTGGCCTGAGGTGAAGCTCAACCGCACCGGTGAAACGAGCTTCGAAAACACCGACACCGGCTTCAGAGAGGGAGCCGCCTTCAAGTCCCTTACCGGCAAGCGCGGCCGGCGGCTGCTGGTCGATGATCCGCATAGCGTCGATGGCGCTGAATCCGAGAAGGAACGGGCGTCAGCGGTGCAGAGCTTTCTCGAAGGCGGCCTCAACCGTATCGAGAGTGAGGATTCCGCGATCGTCGTCGTGATGCAGCGTCTGCACGATAGCGACCTTACCGGAACCCTGCTCGCCCGGAAATGGGGCTTCATCCACCTCAGGATTCCGATGGAATTCGAGGTGGGCAACGCCTGCGAAACGCCCCTGCCCTGGCGCGATCCCCGCTCCTTCGAGGGCGAGTTGATGAACCCGCTCCGGTTCACACCGGCGGGCATGGTGCCATTTAAGGCCCAGGCCTTTGTTTGGGCGGGACAGTATCAGCAGCGGCCAGTCCCGCGCGAGGGTGGTCTCTTCAAGCGATCCTGGTTCGATGGGAAGATCATCGACACGGTACCGGCTGGGACAATCTGGGTCCGGCATTGGGACCTTGCAGCAACCAAGGGCGGCAACGGTGCCCGGACCGCTGGCGTGAAAATGGGTCGGATGCCGAATGGCTCCTACGTGGTTGGCCATGTCCGCACTTGCCGAGAAGACGGCGCCGGCGTCCGCGGGGCCATCAAACAGCAAGCGGAGATCGACGGCAAAACCGTCAAGATCAGCCTGCCGCAAGATCCAGGACAGGCTGGCAAGGTGCAAGTCAGTGATTATGCCACCCTGCTCGCTGGATGGACGCTCACGGCGGAACCCGAAACCGGCGACAAGATCACAAGGGCCGAGCCGTTTGCCGCCCAATGCAAGCTCGGGAACGTCTATCTCCTCGGTGGGGAATGGGTTGACCCATATCTCGATGAGCTCTGCCTGTTTCCTGGAGCCGCTCTGAAAGACCAGGTCGATGCCTCGTCCGGCGCGTTCGGTCAGTTGGTCAGAAACAAAGCATCGGGCCCCTCTTTTGGAACCTATGGACAGACCTGATGGAATCCGAACCGAACCCTCAGACGATGGCGTCGGACAGAGCCTCCATGTCCGCATTCTGGGAAATGGTGGATGCCATTCTCGGCGGGGCGGAGACAATGAGGGCGGCAGGTCCGATCTATCTGCCCAAGTTCGAAAACGAGACGACCAAAGATTACGAGGAGCGGAGGAAAACCGCTCCGTTCACCAACATCTATGCCGACATTTCGCGGGATCTGTCCGCCAAGCCGTTCTCGAAACAGCTCGTTGTCGGCGAAGGCGCTTCCCAGAATATCGCCGGCAAGATCGACGACGGGAAGCGCAGTGATGGCTTCGTCGACAATGTCGACGGGCGCGGCAACAATCTTCACGTTTTCGCAGCCGATAGCTACAAGGCCGGTATCGACTACGGCCTGGATTGGATCCTCGTCGACTACCCCAAGGCAACTACCGATCGGGCGCTGACGCAAGCCGAAGAGGTCCAGCGCGGTCTGAGGCCTTATTGGGTGCACGTCCGCGCCAAACGGGTCCTGGCCGCCTATAGCGACTTCGTCAATGGCAAGGAGATCCTCGTCCACGTCCGACTGGATGAGACCACCACTGTCCGCCAGGACTTTGAAGAAAAGACCTTCGAGCGTGTTCGCGTCATCGATCGCTTGCCCATCAGAGGCCTCGACGATGTCGTTACCGGCTACGAACCGGCGACATGGACGATCTACGAGAAGCAAAAGGTAGCGAACTCGGATCGAGAACAGTGGGTAGCGATTGAGGAAGGAACCTACACGATTGGGGTGATCCCACTCGTGCCCTTCATCCCCGGCGATCGCATTGGGACCTCGTTCGCGGTCCGCCCTCCTCTCAAGGACATTGCCTACGCCCAGGTCGAGGAGTTCCAGCAGGAATCCAATCTCAAGGCGATTAAGAACCTGACGGCATTCCCCATGCTCGTCGGCGAAGGTGTTCAGGCCAGCGACGAAAATGGTACAAAGATCGTCGTTCCGGTTGGGCCCCGCGCCGTTCTCTTGCCAGGCACGAATGCAAGTGGGGAGAACGCCACTTTCAAATTCATCGAGCCGGCGGCGACGTCCCTGACCTTCCTCGAGGAAAGCCTGGCAAAACATCGAAAGCAGATGCGCGAGCTCGGGATGCAGCCGCTGACCGAGACGAATATCACCGTCATCACCTCGGCAAACGTCTCGCGTAAGGCCGGTTCGGTCTCGGAATCTTGGGCAATCAAGTTCCAGGACATGCTGGAACAGTGCTTTGTGCTGACCTCGATGTGGCTGAAGGAAGCGCCGTCGGCAGAGGCCCTTGTCCATACCGACTTCACCGTCGACCTCGATGGTGCCTCCCAGTTGGATTCCCTCCTGAAGGCCCAGGCACAGGGCGTGCTTTCCAAAGAGACCGTTCAGTCCGAATTCAAACGGCGCGGCGTCGTTTCCGATGAGTTCGACCCGGCCGTCGAGAAGAAGCGGCTCGAGCAAGATCAACTCAGCGCGGTCCCTGCTATCGATCCTGTGACCGGGCTTCCAGTGCAGCCACTGACCAGACCCCAGAAAGTCTAACCGGCCCGTCGCTGCGGATGCAGCAGGGCCATTCCGAGGCGGATGCCTCAACACCAGCGGTCGGATGACCGGAGACCACCATGAAGTTGAAACTTGATGATGCCGGCCACGTTGTCGTGGCGGACGGCAAGCCCGTCTATGTCTATGACGACGGCAAGGAAGCCCCCTTCGATGCGGCCCATACGATGGCCACCATTACGCGCCTCAACGGCGAGGCAAAAACCCACCGTGAGGCCAAGGAAGCCGCCGAGACCAAACTCAAGGGCTTCGAAGGAATTGAGGATGCCGCTGCCGCGCTGAAGGCGTTGGAGACCGTCCGCAACCTCGACCAGGGCCAGTTGGTCACCGCCGGCAAGGTCGAAGAGATCAAGGCGGCGGCCAAGAAGGCAGCCGAGGAGCAGGTCGCTGCGGCCGCAAAAGCTAGCAACGAGACCATCGCTCGGCTGAAGTCGGAGAACGGGAAACTCACCTCCGACCTATTCAGCGAGAAAGTCGGCGGCGCATTCTCCAGGTCCAAGTTCATTTCGGAGAAGGTCGCTGTTCCTCCCGACATGCTGCAGGCGGTCTTCGGCAATCGCTTCAAGATCGAGAACGGCAAGGTCGTTGGCATCGGGCTCGACGGACAGCCGATCTATTCGCGCACGAAGGCCGGGGAAATCGCCGAGTTCGATGAGGCGATCGAGAGCATGGTCGATGGATATGCTTTCCGGGATTCGATCCTGAAGGGCAACAATCACAGCGGCGGGGGCGGCAAGCCCGGCAATGGTGGCAACCACGGGAACAAGACCATGAGCCGCCAAGCCTTCGACGCCCTCGACCCGGCGGCGCGAGCCACGAAAATGAAAGAGGGATACACCCTCACCGAATAGCGCCACCAGGCGCGTAGTGCCCCACGCGGATGCGGGACGGGGCGACCGGGCTGGATGGCCCAGAGACCCTAACATCAATCCAAATCCCAAGAGGCAATAACCATGGGCAATACGCTCACTGGGCTCATCCCGACTATCTACAACGCCCTGGACGTCGTGAGCCGGGAACTGGTGGGGCTGATCCCCTCCGTTTCCTCGGACATGACCTTCGAGCGTGCTGCCGTCGGCCAGACCGTCATGTCGCCGGTCGCTCCTCCTGCCACCGGCACCGACATCACGCCGGCCGTGACGCCGCCGAACGACGGCGACCAGAACATCGGCAACGTGCCGATGACCATCACCAAGGCCAAGCGGTCCCCGATCCGTTGGAATGGCGAGGAGAAACTCGGCCTCGACAATAATGGCGCATCCTACAACGTGATCTTCCGCGACCAGATCGCCCAGTCCATGCGTTGGCTGGTCAACCAGGTCGAGGCCGATCTCGCCGCGCTGTTTCCGGCCGCTTCCCGCGCCTATGGCACACCCGGAACGACCCCGTTCGCCTCCGATCTGTCGGACACGGCGCAGATGCGCAAGATCCTCGCCGACAACGGGGCGCCGATGGGAGATCTGCAGTTGGTGTTCGACACCACTGCCGGCGCCAAGATGCGCACCCTGACGCAGCTTACCAAGGCAAACGAGGCGGCCGATACGTCCCTCCTCCGTCGGGGTGTCCTGCTCGATGTCCACGGCTTCGCTCTTCGCGAGTCGGCGCAGATCAAGACCAGCACCGCGGGCACCGGCGCCGGTGCCACGACGAACGCCACCGGCTATGCGATCGGCGCCACCGCCATCACGCTGGCCTCCGCCGGAACCGGCACGATCGTTGCCGGCGACGTGATCACCTTTGCCGGTGACACCAACAAGTATGTCGTGGCGGCTGGCGACACCGATGTCTCGAACGGCGGCGCCATCACGCTTGCAGCGCCTGGTCTCCGCAAGGCCATCCCGGCCGCTGCCACCGCCATCACGGTGCTGGCTGCGGCCGTGCGCAACATGGCGTTTGCTCGTACCGCCATTGCGCTGGCCACTCGTGCACCGGCTCTGCCGCCTCAAGGAGACAGCGCTGTCGACCGACAGATCGTCACCGACCCGGTGTCTGGCCTGTCGTTCGAAATCGCCATGTATGCCCAATACAGGCAGATGCAGTACGAGGTCTCCCTGGCCTGGGGTACCGCGGCGATCAAGCCCGAGCACATGGCTCTGCTTCTCGGCTGAGGCGGACAACCCTAGGGGCGCGCTTCGGCGCCCCCTTCCTCCCTATTTCGCGAGATCAGACATGAAAACGATCAAGGTAAAGCCTTGGGGTGAGGGTCAGGGCGAGTTCGTCGTGATCAACGTCGATGACCTCACTGAACGTCACGAGGTCATTTCGGAAGATGGCTCGATCGATCCGGCCGTTGAGAAACGGACGCTGGCCGACAGCATCATCGCCAAGATCTTCGCCAGACGCGCGGGTATCTCGCTTGATGCGTGGTATGGCCTCCCGATCGACGAGCAGATCGACCAACTCCGCAAGGCCGAAATCGAAATCGATGGCTCGGCCACCGCCGACGAAATCCAAGACGCTCTTCGGGTCGCGAAGGGACCAGGCGGCAGGCTCTACCTGAAGCGCGGCAAGGAGACCGTTGGCGGCCCGTTCGAGAACGAAGAAGCCGCTCAGGCTGCCATGCAGGAGGTGCTCAACCAGGAGGCCGGCGCCCAACAGTCCGGTGAGCAGTGAGCAACATTGTCACCCTCCCGCGACGCGACGCCGACAAGATCGTATGGCGTTGTGATTGCGGGTGCTTGACCCATTTTGCGCGAGCTGACGACGAGCTCGAATGCGCCCAGTGCGGCATGGTCGCCAGTGGCGATACCGGCGAGTGGCGCAAGAACCTCCCCGACACACCGACGACGGTCAAGGAAACGGAGACTGGCGACGTAAAGGTCACCGATCTAAACTCCATGGACGCCGCGATCAAACGCATCCTCCGCAACGCCAACCCGGATCAGATGTTTGCTCTGATCGTGGTCAACAACGACGGATCGCTCTCCGTCTGGGGGCGCACGCTCCATACCGACGATCAGCGCGAGTGGTTCGACCACAAGATGGCTGACGCCAAGGCCTTTCTGTCCAGGGGATGATAACCGATGGCTTTCATCGTTGAGGACGGGACCGGTCTGGCAAACTCGAATAGCTATGTCAGCGTCGCTGACGCCGATAGCTATTTTGCCGATCGAGGCGTTACCACTTGGACCGGCGCCGATGCAGTCAAGCAGGGAGCGCTGGTCAGAGCCACGTCGTTCATTGACGTCACCTTCCGCCAGCGCTTCACGGGCTATCGGGGAAAGCGGCATCAGCAGGCGTTGGAATGGCCGAGGATTGGAGCCTATTACGACAATGGTATGCCGCAGGTTCCGCCGGACGGCTTTTTCTACGGCATCGGGTATCGGCTGTATGAATACGAGCCGATCGATCCAGCGACGATCCCGAAAGAACTGAAAAACGCCACCTGCGAGGCCGCGCTACGAGAGCTCGCCGGCGCCGGTTCCCTGACGCCAGATCTCGATTCCAATGGGGCGGTCAAAAGGGAGCGCGCCGGAGATACTGAGCGCGAATACATCGGCGGTGCCTCGCTGGCCCGAACATATCCCGGCATTTTCGCGGCGATCTCGGGCCTACTCGGTAATGACTATGGTCTTGCAGCTCGCGCGGTGCGGGGCTGACCACAAACAGGTGATCCGAGATGTCCTTCCTCTATCCCAGGACAATCGCGATCACGCGGCCTGTCGAAAACCTCGCCGTCGGCATCCAGCCCTATAGCGGCGTACAGCAGGCAACAGAGACGCCGATCGTCTCCGGTATCCCGGCATCGGTCCAGGCCGCCAGCGGCTCTGCGCGGCCACGTGGGGGCGATCTTCCGGCTTCACCGCCAGCACCGATCCAATGGAACATCTTCATACCGCGCGGCAAGGTCGCCAAAGACGTCATCCAAGATCGTGACATCGTGACCGACGACCTCGGCGACCGCTATCAGGTTTCCGCTGCGTATTGGAACTCCATGGGGTGGAAGCTCCTGACCATCCGGCTCGAGGCGCACTGACATGGCCGATGAAGCAGACGCCGGCAACGCCCTGGTCGCCCTGATCGCGGCGGCGGTCTATCCCAACGGCACAAGCCAACCATCGCCCCTCGGTGCGCCGGCTTCGATCATGCGAGGCTGGCCTGTTCCCGCCGTCCTCGACCAGGCCATGAGCACCGGCCAAGTCGTGATCTCGGTCTTCGGCCAGAACGGTACCGAGAAGAACGTCACCCGGTTCTCGCGCGATTGGGCGCAGCTGATCCCGGCCGTCGAAACGGTCACGACCACTGTCGTCGACAATGTCCTGACGCTCGGCGGCGCCGTGCAGACCCCGCAGAACGTAGCCGTCATCGTAGGGGACTATCCGCCCTCCAAGATCTCGGCGATCTATCCGGTGCAGCCCGGCGATACCGTGGCGACAATTGCAACGGGGCTCGCCACGCTTCTGACCGCCCAGGGCGTCAGCGTGTCAACGGCGGGCCCGGTCCTGACCTTCGCCCCGAATGTGCGGGTGGTCGCCCACGCTGGTGGATACGGGACCATCGTCCGAGAACTGAAACGTCAGGAGCGCTGCTTCACGATTACGGTCTGGTGCAACTCGCCGGCCCAGCGTGACCAAGTCTCCCCGATCGTCGATATAGCGCTGGCTCGCCCGGAGAACCTCCGCTTTGCCGATGGGACCGTCGGCCGGCTGCTTTACGAGCGGACCCTCATTCTCGACGAACGCCAGACGGTCGAGATCTACCGGCGCGATATCCAGTACCGCGTCGAGTACCCCACGATCGAGACGCAGGACGCCACCAAGATCCTCGTCGTTGAGACCGACATCACCCCGAACTGATCACGTCGACCAGTCGATGCAACCGAGCCGCCGCAGGGCGGCTTTTCTTTTGGGAAGAGCCCATGCCTATCGTCCAGCAAGGCCTTCTGAATACGACGGCCCTTTCCGTGGCAGACGTCTACATTCAGATCGTCCCTCCGCAGTTCCTGATCAACGGCGTTCCGTCCAACGTCCTCGGCTTGGTCGGCTCCGCCACCTGGGGCCCGGTCAACCAGCCCCAGATCGTCGGCTCGCCTGCACAGTTCAAGGCGAAGTTCGGCCCCTATCAGGCCCGGCAGTACGACATGGGCACCTGGGCAACGATCGCCTTCCAGCAGGGCGCAACGGCCATTCAGTGCGTACGCGTCACTGACGGCACCGACGTCGCCGCCACCGTCCAGGCTCAGGCAAGCGCTCCCAAAGCCAGCGGCCAGATCGCGTTCACGACCAATCCCTCTGCCTCGTCGACCATCACGCTGAACGGCACCGCTGTGACCTTCGTGGCTTCGGGCGCGACCGGTCCACAGGTCAACATCGGCGCAAACCTCGGCGCGACCCTGACGGCACTACTGGCCTTCCTGCAGGGATCCAGTGACACCCAGCTTGTGAAATTCACTTACGCTCTCGCTGGCAACAATCTGAACCTGACCGCAGCCACCGGCGGCACGGCCGGCAACTCGTTGACCGTCGCAACCACTGTCTCCGGGGCGACCGTTACCAACATGTCCGGCGGCGCAGCCGCTGCCCCCGCCCTGACCTTGACCTCGAAATATACCGGCAGCTTCGGCAACGGCATCAAGGTCACGATCCAGCCCGGCTCGGCGGCCGGCACCTCACAGGTCCTGATCGCCGCCCCTGGCCTGGCTTCGGAGAAGTTCGACAACATCGGCGGCAGCGGGGCAACCTTCTGGGCCAATGTCGTCTCAGCGATCAATAGCGGCCTAAGCGGCGCGCGCGGCCCGTCTGACATCGTCACGGCGACGATCGGCACCAGCTCCGCTTCGGCACAGACCGCCACCTACGCGCTGCAGGGAGGCACTGACGGGGCTTCCGGCCTCAGCGCATCGGCGTTGCTCGGCGTGGACACCGTACCCCGCACCGGCATGTATGCCCTTCGCGGCCAGAATGTCGCCGTCGCCGCCCTCTGCGATGTCACCGACACCACTTCGTGGGCAACTCAGGTTGCTTTCGGCCTCGGTGAAGGCGTCTACATGATCACTTCCGGCCCCGCTGGCCAGAATCCTCAGACGGCGGCAGCTGCTAAGGCCTCGGCTGGCATCGACAGCTACGCCATGAAGATCATGCTGGGCGACTGGGTGTACTGGAACGACACCGCAAACGGCCTGCCCCAGCGCCTGGTCAGCCCGGCCGCCTTCTCCGCTGGTTTGCTTTCCGCCCTGTCGCCGAACCAGTCGACGTTGAACAAGCAGCTCCAGGCGATTGTCGGAACCGAAAAGAGCGCTTCCGGCCAGCCCTACACGACAGCCGATCTCCAGATCCTGGCCGGCGCCGGTATCGACGTGATCTGCAACCCGGTTCCGGGCGGCAACTATTTCGGTTGCCGCAATGGCCGCAACGCCTCGTCGAACGACGTCATCCATGGTGACAACTACACGAGGATGACCAACTACATCGCGACGACGCTGGACTCGGCGATGGGCATCTACGTTGGCAAGTTGCAGAGCGCGACGACCCGGCGCCAGGCCAAGACCACCATCGATTCCTTCTTCGGGAACCTGCAGCAGCAGGGCCTGATCGGAACGCCGAACGGTCGCGACGACGCTTGGGCCTCCGTCCTCGACGACAGCAACAACCCGGCTTCGCGTGTGGCCCTCGGCTACATGCAGGCCGACGTGCAGGTCCAATACCTGTCGGTGATCGAGTACTTCCTCGTGAATCTGGAAGCCGGCCAGTCCGTCCAGATCGAGCGCAAATCCGTCAATTTCGCAGTCTAAGGAGCGCTGATACATGCCAGCCAATACCGGCTTTGGCGTCCTGACGATCGGCAAGGACGTCTCGATCGACGTCACCTTGCCGAGCGGTCAGGTGCTCAACATCGATAGGGTCACCTCCTTCGACAAGAAGCAGGAAACCACCTCTCTCAATTCGAAGGGCATGGACGGAATCCACCGCTTCGCCGAAATCCCGGACGGCTGGACGGGGTCGATCGGGATCGACCGCGGCGGACATTCGCTCGACGACTTCTTCGCGGCGCTCGAGGCGGACTATTACGCCACCGGCACCCTCAACAACGTCCGGATCACCGAGACGATCGAGGACACCGACGGCACCGTCACGCAGTTCCGCTATGACGGCGTCGCCATGAAATTCGCCGACGCAGGCAAGTCGCAGCCCGACGCCTACGTCACCCAGCAGCTGAGCTGGAAAGCCAGCAAGCGCATCAAGGTGCTCTGATGGCAACTGTAAAACTCAACCCGGTCCGAGAAGCCACAACGGTCAAGTCGCCGTCGCAGCAGATCGTCGAAGAAGCCAACCGCATCGTCTATGTGACCGATGCCAGGGGCCGAAATCTCGGCGTCCGCAGGATCACGACTCCGCTGCGCCGCCGGATCTTCAAGGCATTGTCCGCCGAGTCCGCCGAAAAGCGCCAGTACCTCGGCATGGTGTTCGTTGCCGCCTCCTGCTGCAGCATCGACGGCGAGGAAGTCCGGCTTCCGAACTCCGAACTCCAGTTCGACGCGCTGATCGATCGTCTCGACGATGATGGCGCCGAAGCTGTCGCCGATGCCATCCGCGAGAACTTCCAGGTCGAGGAAGAAGGCGCCGGCGAAGCGGGGGAATAGCTGGGGACGGCGATTTCCGGATGAGGCTCTACCTCGTCAAGAACGGCGTCCCCTATGATGTCGCCCTCAGCCTGAGCTCCAGCGAAGCCCTCGCCCATTATGTCGTCTTCGGTGAGTTCGAGGGCAACAAGTGGGACTGGAAAGAGATGAAATGGGAGCCGAGACGTGGCTGAGTTCACCCTTGCCGGCTTTGCGGCCCACCTGACCGCCCTGGCCAACATGACCATCGCCGAACACGAAGGTCTGGAGAAGGCAGCGGTCATCGTCGAGACCGAGGCCAAATCGGTCATCGGTACCTATCGCTATGGATGGCCCCAGCTTGCCCCGGCGACACTCGCCAAGAAGTCCGCGAACACTCCCCTCCTCGAAACCGGCGCTATGCGGGAATCCATCCAGCACAGTGTCGGCGATAAGGAGGCCCGGATCGGTTCGAACGACGACAAGGCGGTGTGGCAGGAGCTTGGCACCTCACGCGGCATCCCACCTCGCTCCTTCCTGGCCGGCGCGGCCCGACACAAGGAGAAGGAGGTTGTCGCGGCAATCGGCGATGCGGTGTATGGTCATTTGACAATGACTCGGTTCCTCCGTTGAAGATCGCCCTCGCCCTTCTTTCCCTGCTCTTCGTGGCGCCCGCCTGGGCCGAGCCGTCGCGCAGCGCATCGCCGCCAGCTGTGTCGGTGTGCTTCACGCCCGGTGAGGATTGCGAGGCCACGATTGTCCGCGAAATCGGCAAGGCCAAGCACCAGGTTCTGGTCCAAGCCTATGGTTTCACTTCGATCCCGATCATCTCGGCCGTGAAGGAAGCGGCGGCCCGCGGCGTCGAGGTCCTCATCATCCTCGACAAGAGCAACGACCGAGGCCGGTACAGCGCAGCGACCTATCTTTACAATGCCGGCATCCCGGTATGGATCGATACGACGCCGGGCATCGCCCACAACAAGGTGATGATCATCGACCGCGAGCGCGTCCTGACCGGAAGCTACAACTTCACGAAGTCGGCCAAGACTAGGAACGCGGAAAACCTGCTGGTGATCTCCAGCCGGCCGGTAGCGCTCAGGTTCGCGGCCAACTGGGAATCGAGGCTGAAGGCATCGAGGTCGTATGAGGGCCTACCGGCCGCCGACCTGGATCAAAGCAGCGCCGCCCCGAACGGTCACGCTGTGACGAACGCCAGCAATTGACACCTCTTCGGCCTCGCCGGAAGCGGTAGCCTTCGCGATCGTCTCGGAAACAGGCTTTGATGTCTCTGCGACCTTCACCTTGCGCCCAGACATCAGTGTTTCGATCGTCGAGAGGCTGGTCGTCCCGTACACGGTCGATGCGGAGTCGTTGCCGAGAACCACGGTAAAATGGCTCAGCTCCTCGTTGGGAGCGGGAAAGACAGCCATGAATTTGAAGGCATTCTTCTTCTTGGGCGTGTCCACATAGACGTCGCAGACGAAATTTTCGTCTTTCTGGCAGTTATCGGCCCGAAATTTCGTACGGTATCCAAGGCTCTTCGCTGCCTTGGTCAATGCCGTGTCGACATCTGCTGAAATCGGGTTGGCGGCGAAACTGGCGGTCGTCCATAGGCCAAATAAGGCAACCAACAACGTCCGTTTCAATCCGGCCTCCCTGATTGGTTTTGAGCTGAACTTGGGATGATCACGTCGATGCGAGCCATATCACCGACGCGCCGGCAAGAGCAGCCGGAACGAGGATGAAAAGCCAGGTCGTCAGCCCTATCGAATCCCTTGGGATCGCATTGAGCCCTCGCCGGAATGTCTCGCTGTCAGTCGTGGCGATCGGGATGCCGAAATCCGCCGCCACCTCATTGATGGTGCGTTCTGCCACGTCAGGCGAGCAATCGAACCACTCGCCCGAACAGCGATGATCATCGAGCCTGCGATGCACCTCGCCCTCGATCTGACGAGCATCGATCTGCACGGCAAGTGCATAAGTTGGCCTGATCGGAAAGGCTGATGCTGTCCGCAACTGGGCCAGGCGGGCATCCATGTTGGTGGTGACGCCTATCTTCACCAGGCCGTGGTCGCCCTCGATCACATAGACAAACTCGATCCCGGCCGCTCCCATCGTCATTCCGCCTCGGCGGCTCTGGCGAGGACTGCTGGCGCCCATAGAGAAGCTCAACCCGGCTCGCAGGCCGAAGGGAAGGCGTCTCGAAATGAAAAATCGCATAGCTGGATTCTACGCTGATGTCTGACGTTTACAAGATCGGCGTGCAGCTTGCGTTGACGGGCAATATGTCCGCCGCTCTGGCCGGAATTGCCAGCCAGTTGATCGACATCGACAACAAGACCACTTCCCTGATGTCGAAGTGGGAAAAACTGGGAACGAATTTGAAGCTCGCTGTCGGAGGCGCGGTTGCGACCGGTGCCGGCGTCGGTTTGCTCGATGGCCTTGGGAAGCTGATCGATCGTGGCAATGATCTTGTCCACGTGCAGCAGCAGTTGATGGGCGCGACGCAGAACCAGGCTCAGGTCGCCGAGGCGACGGCAGTGGCCTGGGAGAAGTCGGCCAAGTACGGTCTCAGCGTTTCCTCGGTGCTGTCTGACATCAAGGAGTCCCGCACCGTCTTTGGTTCGACCGAGCATGCCATCGACTTCATCGACCCACTTGAAAAGATGCGGGTCGTTCTCAATGGCATGACGGAAGGATCCGGCAATAAGGCTGTCGAAGCGGTCTACAACATGGCCCGCGCCGGCGAGCTCAAAGGCCTCACCTCGCCTGATGAGTTCATTCGGTATTTCGACGGCATGACCAGGGCCATTACGGCTTCTGGCGGCAAGGTCGACCCACATGCCTTCATGCAGGCAACGCAGTACGGCAAACTGGCTTCGAAGGGCTGGAGCGAGGAGTTTTATACCAAGATCCTGCCTTCCATGATCCAGGAAGCAGGCCCCTCGACTGCTGGCACGCAGTTGATGTCGCTGTACGGCACCGTAAACCAAGGCCGAGTAACACAGCGCGCTCTGGAACTGTGGGAAAAGCTGGGACTGATCGAAGATCCTTCGAAGCTAATGTTCGACAAACAGGGGAATACGAAAGGCTTCCAGCCCGGCGCCGTGCAGGGCACTGAGCTCTTCACCCGCAACCCGTTCGAGTGGGCCCAAACTGTCCTGAAGCCGGCGATCGAGAAGTCCCTCGGACACGAGATCAAGCCTGGGGACACCGATGCCATCAATCTACTTGGCGGTATGTTCGGCAACCGAAACTCCGCCGCTGCCATTGCAGCGCTACTGCTCGAGGGGCAACGCATCCGCAAGGATGCCGCCATCACAGGCCAGGCCAAGGGGCTCGATGCCGTCGACGATCTGCTGGGCAAGGACCCGAAGATAGCCGCCGCAAACTTCAAGTCGGCCTGGGACAACCTGCTGACCTCACTCGGTTCGCCACTGGTCCAACCCGCGATCAGCGCCATGAACGCAATGGCCAGCGTCATGAAATCCATGACTGCTGTCGCGGCCGCTCATCCCGACGCCGTGAAAGCGCTTGGCATTGGCGCCGCGGGCGCCGGCGGTGCCTTGGCGATCGGTGGAACTGCCGCGATGAGCGCGGCGATCTGGCGGACCTTGTTCGGGTCTGGCGGATTGAACGCCTCGGCAGCGGCCCTGAACACCTCGGCAGTCATGCTGCAGCAAGCTGCGGTTGCGCTGGGGGCTAAGGGCGTTCCTGGCGTTGGTGGCGCTCCAGGCGCCCCTTCCGCTGGAAAGCCTTGGGGCAGCGCTCTGGGCGCTTTGCTGGCCTATTTCGGCGTGGAATATGCCGACGGCAAGATGGGCCAACTGATGAACTGGTTGCCGCACGCAAGGACCGACTACTATGGCAAGGCCTACGATCCCGAAGCTGAGCACAGCAAGGGACTCGGTGGTCGGATCGATCGCCTGATCAACGACCTCCCTGACAAGATCGCCGGGGATACTCCCTGGTATCGCAGAGCGTTCAGCGATCCGAAGTTCTGGTTCAATCGCGACGCAATGCGCAGCGGGATGCAGAACATGGGTGGTGCCGTGGCGCCCCCTCCTCCGCCGCCGGTCAACGTGAACCAGCAGACCCAGGTGAAGGTGCAGATCGGTAACCAGAGCATCGACGCCTACATCCTGTCGGTGGTGACGAAAGCGATGGCAGGCTTCGCAACGAGCACGCCGGCGCAGAATACCGGCTCGACGATGCCGGCGGTAGACGGTGGGCATTGAGGCACAGGCCGGAACGATGCCATCGGTCACCCATTGAGGCGGCGACGTTTATCGCTGTCGCCTTCGCGTTGTAGTGCAAGGCGAACTTGAGCGCGCACAGCTCCTACTTGGTGGTTCTGGCACCAATGATTGCGCCCAAAAGTATCCTGTATGCCAACCTTTGAGTATGTTTCCCCAGCGAGCGCTTCATGCAGGGGCGTGAAATACAAGGACATGCTGTCGCCCACTCCAAGTTTATGAGGAAGGCCGCCACTAAATGGCCCCTTGGAGGCCTCATCTTGGTTCGGAAAATCATGGAGCGGATTGAGCATTCCAATCCTCTTCTTTTTCCCGGGGCTGTCGACGATCGCCGCGTAGAGTGTGACCTCCCCAGGTCCAAGATTAGTCGCGGTCAAGGTAATAACATCGCTGTCAGACCCGCCAAACTGGTTGAACACTGTCATATAGTTCCAGCCAACATATACTCGCGGATATACGAATATAAATTTTGACCAAATGTTCCAGGCCAGTCCGATTGCGGCAACTAAGAACGAAAGAATGCTAATGATCAAAGCCCAGTCGGCGGTGGTCAATTCTCAACTCCTTCATTGAACACGGTGTCATTCGCTCACTTCAGCAGTGAAATCGTGATGTGAACGTTAATTCAACCACGAGGGTCATTGATGGCCGACACTCAGATCGTCATCGGGCCCTTCGTTCTCCATGGCTGGGAGATCCCAGAAAAGATCAACTTCGGCGGAAAGCACGAGCTTCCCGTTCACAAGCTGATCGGGGGCCGGCGTGTCTTCGATGCCATGGGCGGCATTCCCGACGCGATGGAGTGGAAGGGCCGTTTCCGCGGCCCCGACGCTCTGTCGCGGGCCCAGGCCCTGAACCAAATGCGCATTGCCGGCGCGCAGATCGAACTGTCCTGGTTCGATTTCTTCAAGACGGTGGTGATCACCAAGTTCAAGGCTGATGCGGAGCGCTTCTACGAGGTCAGCTACGAGATCACCTGCGAGGTTATCACGGATGACGCCGCCGACGCCCTGGGAGGCCTCGCTGGCGCCCTCGAAGGCCTTGTGACGGCGGATCTTCGCTCGGCGTCCAGCGCGGCTCTGATCGCTCCTGCAGCGGTGTCTACTGCTCTGGGAACGGTGCAGGCCGCGATGACGGCCTCGACCGGGCTGACCCAGTCCAGCAACGCCGATCTGCTTGCCTTCCACTCCACGGTGGCAGGCGCGGCAGGAACGATGAGCGGAGTAGCGGATGCAGCCGAGGCGTCGATCGCTGCGACCCCTGGCATGGTCTCCGGCACCGATCCGGACGTCATGTCGGCGTGGCTGATCGGGCAGGTGTCGGCCGTCCAGACCGAGAGCGCCGTCCTCGACGTCATCCCTTATGTCGAGCGGATCGCGATCAACGTCGCCGGGACGGGAGCCTGAACGATGCCTGAGGCCAACAACATTCAGTCGCCGCTGACGAGCCGTGTCGTCACGGTCGCCGGCGGCAACTTGTTTCAGGTCGCGGCCGAGCAGCTTGGCGACGCCACGCGCTGGAACGACATCGCGGAGCTCAACGGGCTTCGTGATCCCTTCTTGACCGGCGTCGTCACTCTCAAGATCCCGTCGGGCATCAGGCCTGGCAATGGCGGAATTCTCTGGACATGACCTATCGAACCCCGCGCGCCAATCTGGTCGTCAACGGCCAGCCCATGCAGTGCGAGGAGATCAACGTCGACCAGAGCCGTGACGGCAAGTCCGACACCTTCAGCGCCAGGGCCCCGCTTTGGCATCTGCCCGAGGGGCTCGATGCTGACTGGTGGTCGAGCGCCACCGACATCAAGGTTCAGGTCTATGTCGATATCGGCCAAGGGGCGGTGAAGCTCTTTGACGGTGTCGTCGACGACGTCGAGCACGACTTCGATTCCGGTGTCTTGAACCTCAACGGCCGAGACAAGGCGGCGAAGCTCCTCGACAAGAAGTCTTCGGCCAAGTTCCACAACAAGAAGCCTCACGAGATCGTGCAGCAGCTCGCGAAGGAATCGGGCCTCGATGCGGATGTCGACGACGTTTCCGATCGGGCCGGCAAGATCTACCAGATCGATTACGCAGCCATCCAGCACCGGATATCGGACTGGTCATCGATCCAGGACCTCGCCGACAAGCATGGCCGGGTCGCTTATATCTCGGGCGGCAAGGTCTATTTCAAGAAGCCAGATGAGCAACTCCCGGTCCTGAAGGTGACCTATCGGCCTCCGACGCTAGATAGCCCAGCCGACAGCAATGCAGTGAAGCTCTCGGTCAAGCGCAGCGTCACCCTCGGCCGTCCGGTGAAGCACAAGGTCAAGAGCTGGAACCATCGCAAGGCCGAGTCGGAAGATGGCGAATATACCGAGCCCGGCGACGGCGACGAGCTCGTCTGGCAGCACCATTATCCCGGTCTCTCTCGCGACCAGGCCGACCGTCGCGCGAAGGATCAGTGCGACAAGACCACCAAGCACGAGGTCGGTCCCTCGGTGACGATGCCGGGCGATCCAACCGTCACGCCGCGTTACATGCTTGAGATCAGCGGGACCGGCACCGCCTACGACCACCAATACGAAATCAAGTCCCTGCGGCACCGTCTGAAGCAGGGCGAGCCCTACACGATGACCGTGAACTGCAAGGCCAAGTCGAAGAAGCGAGGGAAGTCGAAGGGATGAGCGAGTTCCAAGACTACCTCCATCGCGAAATCGACCGACACCTCGCCCGCCGCCCCGGTATCAAGGCCGCTACGATCACCAGCTACGACCCGCAGCGCCACGCGATCAAGGCGACGATCCAGCCCGATGGGTTCGAGACCGGTTGGTTTCCGCATTCGGTGCCCCATGTCGGCAATGGCTTCGGCATCGTGGCCGGCCCGACGCCTGGCGACCAAATCATGGTCGGCTTCATCGACGGCGACATGGAGAGCCCTGTCAATTTGGGTCGGGTGCATTCCGACAAGGAGCGCCCACCGGTAGCCGAGTCCGGCGAGGTCGTGATCCAGTCCAAGGGGGTCACGATCAAGATCGACAAGGACGGGAATGTCGGGATCACCGGCGGCGCCGGCCTCAACCTCACCGGGCAGAACATCAAGCTATCCGGCAATGTCGCGATCGAGGGCGGCACGCTCACTCATGAGGGCGTGAACATCGGTAACGATCACGAGCATACCGCCGTCCAGCCCGGGCCCGCCAATACCGGGCCGCCCGTTTCCTGAGGTCCTGAATGCCCGATCTCTACCATTTCTGGGGGGAAGACCTGTCGGTCAGCCCCGCGGGCGATCTTGCGCTTGTCGATGGCGACGACCTCACCACGCAGCGGATCATCCGGCGACTGATGACCTCCGTCAAAGGCTACATCTGGCATCTCGACTATGGCGCCGGTCTTCCGCAGCGCATCGGCGATCTGCTCGATGCCAACGCGATCCGAGGCGTGATCAAGACCCAGATCGCGCTCGAGGAAGCTGTCGCTCGCCAGCCCGCTCCCAAGATCACGGTTACCCCCCTCACGAATGGCGTCTCGGTCACGATCGAATACGCCAGCGCGATCACCGGTCAGCAGACCGCCCTGTCCTTCGACGTCAACAATTGAGGCCGCGCGGTGGCACTGAACGTAAAGAGCTTTGCCCGCCTGGTGCAGGATCAGGCCGCGACGATCCAGACCAAGTCGTCGAAGCTGGTGGCCTTTGCTGTCGGCTCGCTGCTTCGGGCAGTCATCGAGGCCAATGCCTCGGTCGTGCTCTGGCTTCAGGGCCTCGTGATCTACGTCCTGTCCCTGACCCGCCTCTCAACCTCAACCGGCACCGATGTTGACAGCTGGGTCAACGACTGGGGCATCAGCCGACTTGCCGCCACCTTGGCGAGCGGACAGGTCACCTATTCGCGGTTCACCCCGACCAATTCGGCGGTGATCCCGGTTGGCGCGCAGGTCCAGACTGCTGACGGGTCGCAGACGTTCGCAGTTGTTGCCGATCCCTCGCATTCGTCCTGGTCTAACGACCAGAACGGCTATCTCCTGCCGGCCGAAGTGGCGAGCATCACTGTTCCGGTCCAATCGGTCACCGGCTCCACGGCTGCAAACGTCATCGCTGGCGCCGTCAACGTCATGTACACGGCGATCACGGGCGTCGACTATGTCTCGAATGCCCTTCCTTTCGCTGGCGGCGCCAACGCCGAGAGCGATGCTTCCCTCAAGGCTCGCTTCGTCGCTTATATCGCGTCGCTTTCCAAGGGCACGATTCCGGCCATCAAATACGCCGTGTCGAGCCTGCAACTTGGCCTGGAATGCACGATCATCGAGAATGTGACGCCCGACGGGGTCGCGACGCCCGGCTTTCTTTGGGTGACGGTCGATGACGGCACCGGCGCCCCGCCGCAGAGCACCTTGGACGAGGCTGCCCTTGCCGTCGGCAATACCCGAGCCGGCGGCATCATGTGGGGCGTCTTTCCGCCCATCGTGCTGCCCGCCGATATCGCGATCCGCCTCGATACCGCGACTGGCTACGATCATCAGGTTGTTGTGGCGACCGTGGCCGATGCCGTGACCAAGTTCGTGAACACGCTGCCGCTCGGCGCCGATCTGCAATTCCTGCGTCTTGCCCAGGTGGTCCAGAACGCCTCCGCAGGCGTCTCCGGGTTGTCGATCATCGTGAACGGCACCTCGCTCGATATCACGGCTGAGCCTCAGAACGTGGTGAAGATCTCGACCCTCACGGTGACCTGATGGCTACGGGCGATACCAACAATATGCTGGCTCGCCTCAAGGCGGTTCTGCCGGCGCGATGGTTCCCGGATACGTCGCCGATTCTGGATGCCCTATTGTCAGGCTTTGCCTCGGCGGCAAGCTGGGTCTACGGCCTGATCCAGTACGCCAAGCTGCAGACCAGGATCGCGACGGCAACCGACGGCTTCCTCGACCTCGCTGCCTATGACTTCTTCGGCCGCCGCATCAAACGCCGGAAGAGCCAAACCGATATCTCCTTCCGGCGCACGATTCAGGACGAGGTGCTCCGCGAACGGGTCACACGGCCCGGCGTCCAGAAGGCAGTGGCCGATCTCACCGACAACAAGGTGACGATCTTCGAGGCCTTCAACCCCCACGATACCGGGGGCTGGGGCGTCATGTTCGCGTTCAACATGGCAGGAGCCTGGGGCAGCAACACCCTGCCCTATACGATGTTCATCACTGCCGTGCAGCCCCAGGGCGCCGGCATTCCGAACATCTCCGGTTTCAACAGTCCGCAGTCGGGCTGGGGCGCCGGCATGTTCTATCTCGCCGACCTTTCCGGAGTGACCGGCGAAGTCACCAACCAAGACATCTACGACACTGTCGAAGCATCGCGCGCCGCGGGCGTGACGTGCTGGGTGAACATCGCCCCGCCGCCTCGCAACGCCAGCCGGCTCGGCGTCGACTTCATCCTCGGCAGCAGCGTTCTAGGAAGCCCATAAATGACCGCTTTTGTAGACGGCCAGTACCTGACGGCTGCGGATCTGAACAATGCCTTCGCCGGAAAATTCGACGCCGGCGGTGTATCGTCCTTCAGCGCGACCGTTCTGGCCAAACCGACGGCCGCCCAGTGGAAGGCTGCTATCGGCTTGGTGGGCGGCCCGCTTACGACGGCGGTCGGCCATTTTGCATTCTGGGATAGCACTGACGGCACTTTGCTGAAGGATGGCGGTGAAGCGTCGACCGATAATATCCTGGACAGGAGCTCGTTGGGCGGCGGCACGTTAACTGTCTCCCAATCGCTCACCGCTTTTTACAACATCCTGCTGACGCTAGGCACAGCAGCCCAGAAGAACGTGGGCACCGCCTCCGGGAACGTCCCGGTGCTCGACGGAAGCGGGAAGCTGGCAACAAGTACGATACCGACAGTGCCAGTTGCCCAGGGAGGCACCGGCCAGACGAGCCTCACGGCTAACCGGATCCTGCTCGGCAATGGCACGAGCGCCGTTGCGTTCGTCTCGGCTGTTGGAAGTTCCGGGCAGATACTGGTTGGCCAGGGCGCAGCCCCGACCTGGAATACGGTATCAGGCGACGCCACTTTGTCGGCGGCTGGTGCCCTGACCGTCACCAAAACCAACGGCACGACCTTCGGCACCGCGGCAACCAAGAATACCGGTACAGCAGCGGGCCAGATCCCGCTGCTTGATGGCAGCGCCCGCCTTCCCGCCGTCGACGGCTCGCTCCTGACCGGCATCACCTCGACCTGGGCTCCAGGCACGCTCGTCGGTCTGACGCTTTCCCGTGCCTCGGCAACGACTGTCGGAATCGCTACCGGCTTTGCGCGCAATGAAGACGGCGGCACGGCGTTCAACATGACGCTGGCCTCCGCGATCACGAAGTCGCTGTCCGCTTGGGCAGCGGGGACCGGGAATGGCGGCCTCGATACCGGCTCAATCGCGGCGAGCACTTGGTATCATGTCTGGCTGATCCGAAAGGACAGCGACGGATCGATCGACGCATTGCTCTCGCTGAGCGCAGCTGCCCCAACGATGCCGTCCGGCTACACGGCGCGGCGTCGGCTGGGTGCGATGAAGACGGACGGCAGTTCGCAGGTTACCGCGTTCACTCAAGTGGGCGACGACTTCATTTGGACGGTGCCGGTCATGGACCGGAACGGCAACTCGGCGTCGGGAGCGACCTCACTCACGATCTCAGTGCCGAGCGGCATCAGGGTCAAGGCCAGGCTTCGCGGCGCTGTCGAGACGACTACCAGCAACTTCGTGACGATGTCTGTCTATTCACCGGAGATCACCGATCAGTCGGCGATGGCTGGCAATGCGAACTCTGCCAGTCTTGTAATCCCAGTGTCTGGCTTGCCCCCCACAAATGGAACCTGGGGCAGCGGCGTCTTTGACGTGATGACCAACACCTCCGCCCAGGTTCGCGTTGCCGTCACCTCCTCATCAACGGCCGGCATCGTTGCTCTTCAAACCGACGGCTGGATCGATACGAGAGGGAGGCTTTGATGCTGTTCATTCAACGTGACGGCGCTGGCAAGATCGTCTGCTCCTACGCCAACCCACAGCCTGGTATCGCCGATGAGGGCATCGCAGAAGATGCCCCGGAATATCTAGCGTTCCTCGAAAGCCTGGCAGCAGGCGTGGCACCAACTGTGATCTACAAAGCCGATATCTGGCGCCGAGCGACGGACGCTGAGGCAGCCACGATTGATGCTCAACTGAATGCCCAGCCCATTCGCCTCCGGCGCATGTGGCAGGACAGCCAGACGCTCACGACTTCAGACGAAATGTATCCAGCCGTGAAAGCGGCCTTCGAGAGCGCCTTTGGGACTGAACGGGCCGCTGATTTGCTCGCGCCAACAGCCTAGCCGCCCTCTCTCAGCACCTTCCTGTTCAGCCGCTCCACAAGGGCGGCTTTTTCTTTGGAGCCTTCACCTTGGATCGCACGATCGTCTATGCCGGGCAACAGCCAACCGATACCGTCTGGCTGACCCACGAACGCAATGCCATGATCGCACTCGGCTATCTGGCCCAGGGCGTTCTCGGCACCAACACCATCGCCGATGGGCTCGCTGTGACGCCGACGCTGCCGGCCTCGATGGCTGTGCAGGTCGCCCCCGGATCGATCTACACCGTCGAACCCGTCGACGCGACGGGCTACGGCTCGCTGCCGGTCGATGCGGTCCACACCGTCGTCAAGCAGGGCATCAGCCTCGACGTTCAGACTTTGACGCTCGTGCCGCCTTCGACTTCTGGGCAGGCCGTCAACTATCTGATCCAGGCCCAGTTGTCGGAAGTCGACGACGGCGACGCGGTTCTCCCCTACTTCAATTCGTCGAACCAGCTGATCCCCTACACCGGCCCGAACGGATCCGGTGTTGCCCAGCCAACCAGCCGTACCTGCAAGGTCGCCGTGCAGGCCAAGCCTGGCATCGCTGCTACAGCCGGCAGTCAGGTAACACCTTCACCGGATGCAGGTTGGGTTGGCCTCTACGCAGTCACTGTGGCCAACGGCGCGAGCTCAATCGTGTCGGCGAACGTTGCCCTGCTGCCGACGGCTCCGTTGATCTCGGTGAAGCTGCCCGACCTGCCGAAGTGGGTGCAGGCAGGCGCGTGGCAGTATGCTACCGACACTGGCACGGCCAACGCGATGTCGGTGACGCTGAGCCCACAGCCCTCGGCTCCGCCAGCGGCGTTCTTCGTCCGCAAGATGGGTTCCGCCAACACCGGCGGGATGACCATCATGATCGCAGGCGTAGGAACCTATGCCCTGCTGAACGCCGATGGCACAGCACTCGCCAGCGGTGCGATGAGCGGGAACTATCTCGCTCATGTCGCTTTCGACGGCACCTCCTATCGCTTCATCAACACCACGACTTCGACCTCGGTCGGCTCGTTCTCCGGCACCTCCGGCGAGGGCATCAACGTCAACGGTTCCGGGGTAGTCGCGCTCAACCTACCGAGCCTGACCGATCAGCCCAACATCGTCGCCGCTGACCTTATCCCGTTCTACAGCCAGGGCGACGCCCACCACCGGGTCTTGAAGTACTCGGAACTGATGTCGGTCATCAAAACCGGCCTCCCGAGTTCGGTCCTGAACATCCGGGTCTTCACGAGTACCCAGACTTTCACCAAGACATCGGGCACGAAGTCCGCGCTCGTCATGGCCACGGCCCCGGGTGGCGGTGGCGGTGCGGCCGCCGGACTGGATGTCACTGCCTCAGGCGGCGGCGGCGCCGGTGAGACGGCATTCGCTTTCATCGACATGACTGCTGTTACAACAGTTCCAATCACGATCGGGAACCCTGGACTTGGCGGTTCGAAGTCCGGCAATGCGAGTATGAATGGCGGGAACGGTGGCCAGGTTTCTTTCGGCGCCTATGCTGTAGCGAACGGCGGCAAAGGTGGCTTGAGGAACAGCACAAATACGATCGACAACGCTCAAGGCGGCCCTGGCGGCACGGGCGGTTCTGGGCTGTGGACGGTCGACGGCGGCGCAGGCCAGAGCGGCGGCAGCGCTGCATCTGGCAACGGTGGTGATTCCTTCTGGGGCGCCGGCGCGCCGGGGTTGGTCAGCCCTACCTACAATGCTGGCACCGGCAATGGTTTTGACGGCGGCAAGTACGGCGGTGGGGGAAGCGGCGGTGAAAACAACAGCGGTGCCGCTATGACCGGTGGAAATGGCGGCCCTGGCGTTGTCATTGTGATGGAATTCTCCTAACGCCGAACGACGAATGATCTGAAGCCAAAGTCGCTCTCTTTGAACCTTGGCTTCAGGCTTTTTCATTTTGCCTCAGCTCTCTTTCCAACTGGTGCAAGGACATACCGGCTGTTATCGTATTCAGGAAAATGGCCAACATGCGGATCAGATGACCGAAGTCGTTTTGTGGGGCGGTACCGGGCATTCCCGCGTACTTCGCGAATTGCTGAGCCACCTCGGCATGGTGGTGCCGGCGGTAATCGACAACCGTGAAATCGAGGCTCCATTTGCCGGCGTCGAAACAATCCGAGGAATCGAGGGCCTAAAGGCTTGGCTCGACCGTCGGGCCGATGGTTCAATCAAGCCCTCCTACGCACTGGCGATTGGTGGTGGTTATGGCCGAGACCGCCTTGCTATTGCCAATGATCTGGACGATCTCGGGCTGCCGCCGATCACATTGGTTCACCCGACGGCTATGGTTGCCTCTGATGCGGTCCTCGCACTGGGTTCCCAGGTGCTGATCGGGGCTACAGTAGCGACATGCGTCAGGGTTGGTCGCTGCTCGATCATCAACAGCCGGGCCAGCGTCGATCATGACTGCGTCATCGGCGACGGTGTACATATCGGCCCTGGCGCGACGCTTTGCGGCCAGATCGAGGTCGGTGATGGCGTCTTTGTCGGGGCTGGCGCGACAGTCTTGCCGCGCATCAAGATTGGCCCAGACTCGACGGTGGGCGCCGGCGCAGTGGTGATTAAAGATGTCCCTGCCGGGAGCACCGTTGTTGGTGTTCCGGCGAGGCTCCAAAAGGCTCAGTAGCGAAACAGTGTCCGCTTGATGATCTTCTTCATCGGATAGACTCGCTTACCTACATAGAGACGATTGGCCGCTTTGATCGCGAGCTTCGTGAATGGATTGAACGCGCGGTCATCGACCATGGCGTCACAGCACTTCAGGAACTCGCGCCGCAGTTCCAGGAGCTCGGGGATCGGCTGCCGCTGACCGGTCCTGGGACCATGGGCCTTAGGCGTCACTCGCTGGATGAATTTTGTATCCGGTGCCGCCGTGACCTGCTGGTCGAGCAGCAGCGGATAGAGGGTGAGATGGTCCGAGGCCCAGGCATAGGGAAACTCGGTCCAGACCTTGCCAATGAGAGGCCGCAGGGTATCGGTCTTCCAGATCCCATAGTACCAGCCAGCATGAGAGCCGAACATCAACTTCAGGATCGATGACAGCCCTCGGCCCGTAGGGATCGATGGGACATAGTCTCTCGTCGGTCTGCCATTCGGCCGCTCGAACTGGATCGTTCCGGTTGCCAAAGCCGCAGATGGTGACCGCTTCAAAGCGGCGACGAGCTTTTCGACATAGTCGAGCGCGGAGATGTCGTCGTGGGCCCGCCACATGAAATATGGCGTTGTCGCCAGCTCCAAGGGGGTGATGAAGTTCTTGACGGCACCGACGTTCTCGGGCCGGCGGGTGTACCGGATGCGGCTGTCCTGGGCGGCAAAGCGTTCGGCGATTGCCTGGGTTCGGTCTGTCGACGCGTTGTCGAAGAGCAGGATCTCAGTATCAGGAAACGTCTGCCTGACCAGGCAGTCCAGGCATTCCTCGAGCTGATCCTCGCCGTTATAGACCGGAACGCCTATCGTAACCTCGGCCACGTCAGAGCTTCCCGCGCCCGGTGGCTCGATTGAAGGCCGTCGGAATCCTCTTTTTGCGCTGCAGCTGCCAGATCGAGATACCGAACCGAATCGCGAAGTTGCGGACCAGGATGAAATCCTTGGCCTGGATCAAATCGTCGAAGACGCGCTTGCAGTCCCAAACGCCGAGTGTGTCATGGAGGACCATGTAGCCGCCGACCCTGAGCAGTTCCTTGGTCAGGAAAATGTCTTTGCGGAGACCATGATAGGTGTGATCGCCATCGACGAAGGCAAAATCGATCTTGTTCTCATATTTCAACAGACGCTGGCGGACCTCGGGGGCATGGGAATCGGAAATGATCTCCTCGATGAGGTCGCTATTCAGATCCTTCTTGATGCGAGCCCAGTGCGGATAGACCGGGTGGGTTCCGACATCGACTACGATCGTTTTGTCTGCCGAATAGTAGTCTCGCAGAAACTTGGTCTGGCCGCCGGAAGCGATGCCGATATCCATGCTGTATTCGGCCGGCTTCACCTTGGTTGCCATGTAGTGGACGAACGAACCGAACTCCTCAGGATCCTGCTGGAGGAAGAGCCCGTTTTCGCGCGGAGGGTAGCCAAAAAACGTCTCGTCGGAGGAGCCCGCCTCTTCCACGGCCTGGATGATGCTGTCTCGGCTGCCGGCCGGTTTCGTCGCTCGCATAGACTTCTCCCCTCATGCGCGGGCGACGCTAGCCTGCCGTCACATTGAAGACAAGCTCGTCTGATTTCATCCTAAGGTAGGTATGGTGGAACAGGTACACCCATTATATACCGCTGCCAGGACGATCAGGATCATCAGAAATCCATGCCGCGCATTACTGTTATATTCTTGTGGCGAAAAATAAACGATCCAAGATATGCTTGCGCGTTCTTTAGAAGCCTGAAAGACTATCCGGCTGGCGTGGAGTATGATCTGATAATTGCCGCAAAAGGATATGGCGCCGGCGAGCCAATTGCCTATGCCGACGTGATGTCTTCGCTGCCATGTTCTAGTTTTAGAACTATGCACTTCCCGGATGAAATGCCTCCAACGGCAGTGATCCGCGAAGCAGCTGCTTCCTGCAGGACGGAGTTTGTTCTCCCGCTGACTTCGTGGAGCAGAATCCTGGCCACGAATTGGCTGTCTCGTTACCTGTCGGCGTTCGATTCCATCCCGGATTGCGGAATTGTTGGCGCCAGCGGCGGCTACGAATGCCTGAACGATGGCACGCCTTTTCCCAATATCGGTATCCGATCCAATGCCTTCATGGTCAGGACGGAGGTCTTCAATTCGCTCGATGCTGGCCCCCAGGAAACCATTTTCGATGGCAGCAACTTCGAAGCCGGCCCCAATGGCATGACGAAGCAGATAGTCGCCAAGGGGCTACGGCCTGTTGTTGTCGACCGATTCGGCGGCCAATGGCTTCCGGAGGATTGGCCGAAGAGCCAAACCTTCCGCCTCGCTGAGCAAGAAGGGCTCCTCATCGCCGACAATCGCACCATGCAATACACATGCGGCAGCCGGCGGAAACGAAATCGCCTGGTTCAGCGGTGTTGGGGCGCCGACGCTCACGCTGTAGCAGGATCGCCGTGGCGCAAGCTCGTCGAGTGGGTGAAGTGGCACTATCCCAGGGGGCCAATCGATGTCCTCCCAGATCTTCGTGATCAGGTCTTCTTGTTCGTTCGCAAGGTGATGCGGAGGGCTCCTGGTCAGTCAAAAAAGGCGTTTCCGAGTTGAGGAGCTCTTAGCCTTAAAATCATTCGAGCCAACGTTTCAGCCGCCCTCCGGGGCGGCTTTTCTTTTGGAGTTTTCAATGACACGTCTGCTTGCATTTATTCTAGCAGTTTTCACTACCGCTGCAGTTGCACAAACCAAGGACACGCCGACGTTCCAAATTGATGGATCTGGCGCAACGCGCTGCGTCTATGTCTGGGATCCGAACAATACGACGGCAACCGACAAAGGGCTTCCCTTTGGCTGCATCGACGGCAAAGGCGCATGGAATTTGCCGCCCGGGCTTCGGAACGCTCGTACGATCAACGAGACCGATCTGCGTGGCTATGGCTACGTCGGCGACGGAACGAGCCGGCCGCTTTCCAGTGTTGCCATCCTGAATGGTAGAAGCACCGCCGGCTGGACGTTAGCGCAGTGGCAGGCCGCACTGCCTGGCGCTCAGGCGTTGACGGACAATATCGATGAAGCAGCTATCGCGTCCGCGATCTCAGCGTCTACCGGTGACCTGACCATCAATCTTGGTCCCGGAACAATCGTGCTCACCCGACCGCTGATCTTGTGCGGCAAGACTGTTATGCTTCAGGGCGCGAGCCTGTTGTCCTACAACGCCGTCACAAAATTTGTGGTGAGGCATGCTGGCAATGGAATCGAGCACTGCGCCAGCGCACCGCAAAGTTCACGCATGGAGCTGCGCAATCTCGATATAGATCTTGACGACACGTTCCGTTCGGCTTCGAGCGGCTCTTGGGCGATCTACGATCGTACCGCGAATTGGACCCGTCTCGACAATATCGTCGTGACTGACTTCAATAACTGCGCCCGACTGTTTAATCCTTCGGGCACCGTGGCGACCCGCGTGCAGTGCCGGCATTTTGATGGCTCGTATGTCAACAACGGCATCGGCTTCCTCTATGAAGGAACGAACAGTTTCGAGAACAAAATCTACGACAGCGGACCGAACGGCTTCAAACAGTCCTACGTGCTGAATTCACTGGTCGCAGGCTTTCCGGGGGCGATCGGTCTAGAAGACTTCACCATCCAGAACTCGGGATGCGGCCATACCGAAACCTGCATCACCGTCGACAGCGACAGCCGCACCTATGGTCCTTTGTTCTTCAAGTTCATCGGGATGTCTGCGGAGGCAACCGGGCAATTCGTGAGGGCGCGCTCCTGCACGGATATGGTGATCCGCGACGGTATCTGGCTGGTCTCAAAGAAGGCGGGTGGATCGACTTTTGCTAACAACCTCCCGCTCTTCGAGTTCGGAGGTGACAACGGCGCCAACGGCTCCAACACGCCGAATTGTGCGATGATCCGGGTAAATGACAACATGATCTTCGCCCCTTCCGGCGGTGACATCCAGGATGTATTTCGCGTAAATCGGCGGACTACCGACGTGGTCTTCGCCAACAATCAGATCGGCACCGCGGGATTTACGGCTGGTGGCAACGGATCGATGTCAGGGTACTACTATTATCTCTCTGACTACACTCATCCCAGCTTGGACAAGCCATCCTTCACAAGAGCCAATAGCATCACCGAATATGGCACCTACTGGCGCGACCAGGCCACACCGTTTCTGCCGCCGACCAACGCCTATGGCTCCGCTACCGATCCGAGCGGAGGCTTCGGTCTAGACAATAGCGAGCGCGCCTATACTCGGTACGATATCCAGATGTTCGGTCGTGCCAAGACGACCTTAGGCACTTGCTCCACCGGCACCGGATCTGCAATGGCACCGGGTTCGACGAATGCCTCTGGCACAGTGCATGACGATGGTACCGGCACCTCGTGCGTCATTAACTTTGGTACGCCAAAGTTCAACTTCGTGCCTCGGTGCCAGGTCAGAGCTCGAACAGGCTCTGTCCAGATCAGTATTACGTCGATTACGCAGAATGCCATCACCTACACCCGAAGCGCCGGGCCCGTGGACGTGGACTATTCGTGCTCGGCCAACTGATGAGCTTTGGTGGCGGACTCTGGTGGTGACCTCATTGCGTCGCTAGTCCGCCATCCTCGTTCAAGCCCGCGCCTCCGGTGCCGTGGCGCCATGGGGAGGCGGCCGAATACTACGAAATTCCGACATCGCAATCGGTCAACTAGTCACAGGCGTCCTTTGGGACGCCTTTCTTTTTGGAGAAGTCGCATTGCATATCGATCGCCGCGACGTCGGCCCCATTGCCCTCGCCGTCGGTCTGATCTGGGCTGTCGTCTCGATCGATCCCGCCGTCGGCGGCCAGACGGGAATCGCCTCCTGGTATGGACGAGAAAGCGGCAGCCGCACCGCGAATGGAGAGAAGTTCCCAACCTCTGAGCGAACCTGTGCCCACCGATCGGCACGGTTCGGATCTCATCTCAGGGTAACGGTGCTCTCGACCGGCCGATCCGTCGTCTGCCGCGTCAATGACCGCGGGCCCTTCATCCGAGGCCGGATCATCGACCTCAATCCGGCTTCTGCCCGCGCTGTCGGCTTGTCCGGCTTGGCCAAGGTCCGTGTCGTCGCAGATTAAGCGGATGACAAAGAGACCCGACTTTCCGGGGCTGGGGGGCTGGAGATTGGATCGCCGAGTCTCTTCGCACCGTGGTGGTGAACGCTCTCTACTTGAGCGAGAAAACTTAGCCGAGACTTAGCACCGCCCGAGGGCGGCTTTCCTTTGGAGAATTGATATGCGCGTCCTGCTTTGCGGGCTGCTGGCGCTCGTCCTGGCCTCATGCGCCACCAGCCAGCCCGATGCCCCGACCTGGGCCGCGGTCTCGAAGGAGATCCGCAAGTGGTGAGGCTGCTGCTGATACCAGTCTTCGCCATGCTGAACCACGCCCGCGGCGGCGGTGCTTGGCTAGGTGTCTCGGCGCTACTGGAGAAGCTGCCCGGGCGCGGGATCTTCTACACCTCCCCTTTAGCCGCTCTTGCAGCATGGCCGGCGCTGGGCTGGCTCGATTCTCTGATCTTCGGCCTGACCTATCTGCTCTGGGGAGCTCCAGAGTGGGGCCGCTGGTACACCTTAAACCGCGAGCCGCGCTCGATCAGCGGTGAGCCGGGCTGGTGGGCGGCTATCCTCGAGCGCTATGCCGATCAGATCCCGATCGGGCAGATCGTCGATCCGCAGACCGGGCAGAAGCGCAACGACTTTGCCTGCTTCACTATCCGCAACACGGTCCTACTGGCGCCGCTCGCATTCATCTCACCTTGGCTCTTCCTTCTCGGCCCTCTCCAGACCGTAGCCTATGAGATCGGGCACCGGATCAAGCATCCCGGTGGCGTCCCGCTTTGCGAGCTCCTCTTCGGCGCCGTGATCGGCACTGCTCTTGCCCTAGTCGTTTGAGGAGCGACCCGGCCTTGTGCTCTCTGGCAGGGAACAACAGACCGGGCCGCGTTGCCAGCAACATCCCTACTGCCAGCGCGCGAAGAACGGCCGAGCGCGTGATTTAGTTCCGCGGCAACGCGCCTCCGCGCAAGCGCCTGAAATCGCCCCACGAATCCAATCGTAAAAATTAGCAAGGCCTCCAATGAGCGACACCCTCGCCCAATCGATCAAACTCGTCTTCGGCTCTGAGGGCGGCTATGTGAACCATCCGCGTGATCCGGGAGGCGCCACGAAATACGGCATCACAGCGGCGACGCTCGGTGCCTGGCGCAAGCTGGGTCGGAAAGCGATGCCGCCGGAAGTGGCAGCTCTCACCTTGGCCGAGGCGACGCGGATCCTCGACAAGCAGTATGCCCAGCCGATCCGCTATGCCGAGTTGCCTTCGCCGATTGATTATGTCGTGTTCGACGAGGCTGTGAACTCGGGCCCAGTACAGGCGATCAAGGACCTGCAGGCCTGCGTCGGCGCCAAGGTCGATGGCAATATTGGGATCAATACGCTGCGGGCCGTGCAGGGCATCAATGATCGGGCGGCGCTCGTCCGCAAACTCTGCACCCGCCGGCTCAGTTTCATGCGCCGCCTGAAGACTTGGGTGACGTTCGGCCGAGGCTGGACCAACCGGGTCAATCACGTCCAGGCGACTGCGTTGGCGATGATCAAGTGAGGGCGAGATGAGACGAGGCATTCTCCGCACTCTCGAAGGAGGTCGGCTGGCCTTCGTGTGCCCTGGCTGCAAGGAATTGCATCAGATCACCATCGGCGAAGGGCCAGGGCCGCGGTGGGGCTTCAACGGCAACCACGAGAAGCCAACCTTCACGCCATCCATTCGCGTCAGCTGGAACGAGCCGAGCGATATCCCTGAAGAGTTCGACGACACGTCGAAAGACCGCCAGTTGGTCTGCCATTCGTTCGTGACTGACGGTCAGATCCAATTCCTCGGCGACTGTACCCACTCACTCGCGGGGCAGACCGTCCCCCTCCCCGACTTCGAGTAACCGCGCCCGGCGGAACCGGGCAAATTCCCCTGATCAGGAATCAACCACCATGAACCGCTTCTATCTCGCGGCGCTGCTGGCGCTCGCGCTGGTGACCTCTGTCTTCTTCCATCCCCTCGTTGGCCTGGTACTCTTCGCAGCCGGCGTTGTCGCTCCCGTCCTCCCCGCCTACGCCTGGGCTGGTGCCGTAGCGTTGTTCGCCCTCGTCGCTCCGGCTCTCGCTCAGACGGCAACCGCGGCCGCCGACACCGCCGTATCGATCCCCTATGGCGATTGGATCAACAGCATCGGCATGCTCATCCTTGAGATCGTCCCGGTGGCGCTGCTCTGGCTCGTCCGGAAGCTCCCGGCGAGCATCGGCCAGATCATCTCCACAATGCAGGTCGACCAGCTTCTGACCAAGGCCATCGGCTATGCGATCAATGCCGTCGAGGGCGCCACGGCCGGTAAGACGTTGAGCGTCAATGTCGGCAATGCCGTTCTCGCCCAGGCGCTGAACTATGTGACCATCCATGCTCCGCAGTGGCTGATAAACTGGATGGGCGGCCTCGATGCCATTGCACAGAAGATCATCGCTAGGCTCAACCTTGATGCTGCGGCCAGCGTGACCACCGTCAACGGCACGCCGGTGATCACCGGAACCACGCCGGCGCCAGCACCCACCGCCGCGCCTGTTGCTGCGCCTGCTGCCGCATGAGCGCGTTCTGGTCTGCGCTGCTGGCTCTGTTCCTCGATGCCTTCGGCAAGGCCGCCACCGATTGGCTGACGACCTGGCAGACCCAGCAGAAGGCAGATGAGGCGATCGCGAAAGCGGCCGTCTCATCCGCTGCCACCGAAACCCAACAGGTCATCACCGGAGTAGCCGATGCGCGCTCGCAACTTTCTCCCGCTGGCTCTGCTGGCGATCTGGCTGCCGAGTTGCGCGCACGAGCCGTCGCCGAAAGCGGTGGCAGCGGTGCCGGCCAAGGCAACCAATCGGCAGGCTGAGATCCAGCGTCAGCTCGCGCCGATCTGCCCCAATCCCCTGGCGGCGGCCTCGCTCAATCGTGCCGCCGACTATCTCGACGCTCATCCCGACGCCTTCCCTGTCGTCGGAGACCTCGATCGTCTCGACCGTGAAGCGCGGCTATGCCGCGGCCTGAAACCTTAGATCGGCGGAAGATGAAATGAGTGGTGCAATCCAGTGGGGCGATCTGGCTCCGGTCTTCGCTGCCCTTGCTTTCATTGCCGGCGCCCTCTGGTTCCTGTGGTCGAAGATGGACGGCATCCGTGCAGCGGCCGATCGCGAGATCAAAGCATCTCACGAACATGCTTTGACGCGTATCGAAGCGGTACGGGTCGATATCACGGGCCGGGTCGAAGATCTGCGCGACGAGATAGTAACCGTCAGGCTGGAGATGGCGCGGGAGTATGCGTCAACTGCCATGGTCGCTGCCGTCGAAGAGCGTCTGACCGACACGCTGGAGAAACTTGGCGTCAAGCTCGACGCCCTGGTGCGAGAGGTTGTCGGCAAACGATCCAGCCAATGAATGGCCCAGGAAGAAAAAGACCCGACCTATTGGGGAGGTCGGGTCAAGATGGGGTATGTCTCGCGAACCTATGAGACAAGACTGATTATTTTCATATCACGTGACACATTCGTGAAACGGTGCCGTAACGGCAGCACATCGCCCCTGGTCCTTCGGGATCAGGGGCGATTTTGCTTTTACGCCCCCCCCCCGGCCGGAATGCGTCGCAAATATCGTTTGCAGATGTCGAGTTTTGCGGCCGACTTTTGCAACAAGAACCACGCTGCGATTTCAATGTCGACGCCGGCTGTCGGGAAAGCCAGGAATTGCGCGACGAAAGCGGTCTTAGCGAGGTTGAACCTACTTTGCCCAAACGATGGTTGGGTTTACCGTGAAGATAGGCACGACTGAGCCCACTGGCGCATAGGATTCAGGCGCATCGACATCGTGAGCCGCTTTTGAGCGCCAATCGGGGTCAGCGCCAGGAAACGATACGGCCAGCGCAGCGCACAATCTATCCCAACCGGGGACATCATTATGAACAACAACTTGATCTCTTTGGCGGCGCGAGAACGCAAATGCCAGACAAAGCTCCGGTTTTAGATCGCGGAAGCGCGTGTACCCTGCAATCTGATGCACACGCTGCCAGTCCACACGGTAGACGGCCTCACCTTCGCAGATCAGTGAGAATCCTTCAGCATCGACTACGATCGAGGAGTCGTCTGGCGGCAATGTCCGTCTAGAATCGAGTTTTTGACCCATCGCTATTCGCCAGTCGTTTGTGCCTTACCCATCTTCGTCGCAAAATTCCCAATTAAAGTTTCTCTTTTGCGGCCGACTTTTGCAACGCCTTTCGGTGCCCCTCTGGTCTTCGGGCTGGAGGGGCTTTTTGCCGTTTCATGGCTTCGTTCGATAGTACGTCGTCGCCCCGATCTTGGCCGTCCGCTCGTCGATCGAGCTGATCTCTTTGCCGTTCAGCAGCCAGACCAAGCCCATTACATCGTAGCGGGTCAGCGGCGCCACGGGATGCAGCCCGAACAGCTCCTCGGCCGTCCAGCCCAGTTCGGCCGCCTGGTCGCCCCAGTCCGATAGGAACTCAATCGCGTCGCGCTTGGCCTGCTCCCATCGCCGCGGATCCGGCGTCGGGTTCTCGCGCACCAGCTTGGCGAGTTCGTCGGCGAACGGGCCGGTATAGGATGGAGCTCGAACAAGGGCGGCAGGCATCGGCATCTCTCCGTCAAACGGCAGATCGAACAGCTGCTCAGCAGGGTCGGCCATTGTCTCTACCTCTCAACGGACTCAGCGACGGAACGGTGTAGATTCGGTTTCTGTTCGCACCCAGACGACGACCCACCTGGTGCCGAGTTCCCCGCCCTCCGGCTCCAGCCGGAAGCTTATGTTGTCAACGCGCACGATGATCGCAGTGAAGGTCGCGGTAACGATGAAGGCGCCAAGGCCAGGCCGTTCGCCGGGCACGAGCTCGGGCGGCCCGCCTGGCAGGATCGTGGCCGGATGATTGGGCCACGGCATCTGTTTCAGCAGCAGAACAGCGCCGCGGCGGATATCGGGCCACAAAGGCCGGCTTATGCGGCCACGAGCTTGATTATCTGGGGGTAAATTCGACAAGGGTGTGATCCTGCCCGTCAAGTTCTTCGTCGATGAGAGCGGCGATCACATCCCAATCCCCACCGGCAAGACCGGCGCCAATTCGCGGATACCCGATGCGCTGACCTGAAAAGTTCGACTTGACCGCGCGCATTGCCTGACGGATCGCACCGTAATCAGCCTTTACGCCCTCACCGCGCCAATGGAACTGCGTATAGGCATTTACGACCGTGAATGTGCTGGTGGCTCGCTGGATTGTCGCACTGGAAAAGGTTCCTAGTTTGCTGGCATCTCCCTTCACGGTGCGTAGGTCGGCCGCGTATGCCTCGGGAAAGCGTTGTTTGATGGTGAGTGCGATGCCCTTACCCATTTGGCACTGGCAATTGCAGCCATGGATGATCACGTCGAAATGGCCATCTAGGGCGAGAGCGACTAGGTCGCCTTGGATAACGTGCACAGCTCTTTCCTTCGAATGAAATCGGTACCGCAAATTACGAGCTGAGGTTTCATCGCTCTGCGGAACTCGCGTTCGCCGGCCGTGGCACGACAACCAGTTGATCATCTGGCAATGGGCGCTGCAGGGTCTTCGCCTCATTCCATGGAGCCCTCATCCAGGCATCGCGTTCCTCGGCCGTCGTCAGGATCACGGGCATTGCCTTGGCATGATGCGGCTTCACCACAGCATTCGGCTCGGTCGTCAGGAAGCCGAAGACATCGGCGGTTACCTCGCCCTCCTTCACCTTCCGAACCGACGTCCAGTTCGTCCAGATACCGGCGAAGACGGCCAGGGGCTTATTGTCGTTGAGGGCGAACCACTTCAGCGCCTTGCCGCCCTTCTCGTTCTTCTCGCTGTCGGAGTATTCGGAAAAGGCGGTGAACGGAACCAGGCAACGGTTTTCCGGGCCCAGCCATCGGCGCCAGTGAGGCGAGGCAACGTTGCGGATGTTGGTGACGCCGGGATCGCTCTTCTTGCCCTCTAGGAACTTCGGAGGGGTTGGCATTCCCCACCGCGCCAGGACAAGCTCGCGGACGCCATCGGCTCCGTCTCGAATGATCGGGGACGGATAGTCGGGAAAGATGTCGACGGCATCAGGCCAGTTGATTGTGTCTCGAATGACCGGACCGAGTTGGCGAAGCTCTTCCTGGGTCATCTGCTGGTTGAACAGGTTGCACATCCCTGGTCCCTCGTTTGCGGCGAGCATGATGCGCCAACGGACCGCGCGCAACCCCTTCCCTATACCGTGAACGAAATGAGAACAAAAGACTCGACTCGCGAAAAAAGCGAGCGTAGCCTTTTGGGCATGATAACCCTCTGATGGAGGCTTAAATGCTCACCGATGTGTCCGGCTTCTATTCGATGGACAGCGATCGTCTCGACCTATTCAACATCAACCGCACGCCGAAAAATATCCTGCACGATCTGATGCGCGAGGCCGGTGGCGATCCGATGGTGGCGCTGGAGCGGTTGATCAAGCGCGGTATGGAGATGGATGACGAGTTGGACGCGGTCCGGCTCATGTTGGACGATATGCGCGCAAAAGATGGCCAGCCTCCCCTTGTCACTGATCGAGAGCGCCGTGAGCCTCACTTGCGGGCTCGCACGGCCCTGAGGATGCAAGAGGACGAAGACAATGGTGAGGTCGACGATGACGACGACTTCACGAAGGGCGAACTGGATTACATGCACAACCTTGGAATCGATGAAGACGCCTACTTCGCCGAGCAGCCAAAGGCTGCTAAGCCTGCAAAACATCGGAATCTCCGCGTCGTTCAAGACGAATGACCCGTCCGGCCTTTGAGCCGGCCGCCGAGGATCTCGAAACCAGCGTGGACGATGCAATCGCGGCCTGTGAGGGCGACGCGAGAGCAGCTGTGCGCGCCCTGCTGGTAGCGCTGGATCATTGCCGGGCTGAGCTTGAACAACGAAACGAAGATATCGCGCAACTCGCGCAGGATATCTCGCGGGGATACTCGCGAGGCCGGTGGGAGGGCCTCCTGACCGACGGCGACGTGACGATCTCGGATAAATCGGACGACTGATATGGGGAGAGATAACCCGCCCCAAACGATCCACCAAGCGCTTGAGTTCGGCTGGACGCATCTGTCCATCGTGTGCCGGCGATGCCGGCATGAAGGTCAGATCGAGTTCGAGAAGTACATCCTGCAGCGCCCTGGCTCACTCTTCGGGCTCTTTGATCGCACGGTGTGCGCCAAGTGCGGGGCACGACCGACAACAGCGAGCCTGGCATTCAGATTGGCCGGCAACCGGTGGCACACCAAGCGGGTCGATTTTTTCGAGGGCATGGTGATCCGTCCTTCGCGGGAGTGACATGAGACGAAACGAGCTACGTGCCTCTGGCATCGACTACGGTTGGCCCCACCAGATTCGCATTCCTCAAGAAACGTGCGGAGGCAGAAACTATGATGTGGTCCATGGCTTTTGCCGGGACGAAGGCCTGAGTCTTTGCCCACGGGGGCACTCGGTCAGCCGGGATGCCGTGCACTACTCCGTCTTCTGCTTTGCCGAGCGAGAGCATGCCGAACGCTTTCAGGAGCGCTTTGGCGGCGAGTGGTTCGACCGCAAAACCTGGAACGACGAGGAGCGAGCTGCTTACATGGCGCGCAAAGGGCTTCACAAGGTGCGCGGCCGGTGGGTGCCGATATCGAAATCGGCCGGCGGCTGATGGTATGAGGGACGAATGAAATCAGTTCTGCGTAACGCCGTGTTCGCATTGCTTCTCGCCTCTCCGGCCACAGCGGCCACGTACGAGCCGGTCGATGGCAACCGCATCATTGTCCTCGACGGCGACACGGTTGCCCTGCCATGCAAAACGCCGGGCCGTGGTTGCTCGGAAAGGGTGAGGCTGCGGGACATCGACGCGCCGGAGGTCTTCCATCCCGATTGCCATGAGGGGTTGCAGCAGGGCCTTAAGGCCAAGGCGAGGCTAGCCCAGTTGATCAGGGGCAAAGTTGTCTATGTGGAGCGTGACGGTCACCGCGACCTATACGGACGCACTCTGGGCGCTCTGCGAATCGGTAGCCCCTCGGGGGTAAACGCCGGCATGCAACTCGTTCGAGAGGACTTAGCGCGGCCCTGGAAAGCAGGGGCAGCAGCGCGCGAGGAACGGCGGCTCTGGTGGTGTGGGCCACAAAACTGAACAGCGGCTACACGCGTACGCCTGCGAGCTGCATCTCAGTCGCCCTTCAGCATTCGCCGTCTCTCATTTGCGAACGCGACCATAGCATCGGTTCCCGAGTTCTCGGCCTTGGCGAGCATGTGGTGATCGGCCAGGCTCTGCAGGGCGACGGTGATCTCGATCGTGTTCCACCCAGCCCTTTCGGCGCGCTCGACCAGGTCTTGGAAAGAGCGCTCGAGCGCCTCCTCGCATTCCAGCAGGCGGTCGGAGATGTCACTGATTCGCCGGGGTCCGGGGATAGGCGCGCTCATGAGCGGCGATATTACACTGCTTGGGCGTGTATTGCATCCGAGGCCAGAAAGGGAACATCTGCACCAGTAAAAGGCTGGTTTCTGGTGCGTTTCTGGTGCGATGGCCCGGGTCGATCGTGAAAAAACGACGTAACCCTTTGATCTATATGGTGGGCGGTGACGGGCTCGAACCGCCGACCCTCTCGGTGTAAACGAGATGCTCTACCAACTGAGCTAACCGCCCTAAACGCGGGAGGACCCACGCACGGCCTCTGTCTATTGCGCTTGCGCGCGCTTCGCAAGGCAAAAGAAAGCGGCCGTGCCCTTGTCGAGGCACGGCCGCTCTTAGATCATTTCAGCGTCAGTGGGCGACGACGGTATTGCTGTCATCGCCGACTTTGGCCGGCGGAGGCGCGTTCTTGTCCTCGTCCCAGGTGATGGGCTCGGGCATGCGCACCAGCGCCCTGCGCAGAACCTCTTCCATCCGGGAAACCGGCACCAGTTCGAGGCCGTTCTTCACATTGTCCGGAAGCTCGGCCAAGTCCTTGGCGTTCTCTTCCGGAATCAGAACGGTCTTGATGCCGGCCCTAAGAGCAGCGAGCAGCTTCTCCTTCAGGCCACCGATCGGCAGCACGCGACCACGCAGGGTGACCTCGCCGGTCATGGCGACGTCGCGGCGAACCGGGATGCCCGTCATCACCGACACCATGGCGGTTGCCATGGCGATGCCGGCAGAGGGGCCATCCTTGGGCGTTGCGCCTTCCGGCAGATGCACATGCACGTCGCGCTTGTCGAACAGCGGCGGCTCGATGCCGTAGTCGATGGCGCGCGAGCGGACATAGGAGGCAGCCGCGGAGATCGACTCGCGCATGACGTCCTTCAGATTGCCCGTCACGATCATCTTGCCCTTGCCGGGCATCATGACCGCTTCGATGGTCAGAAGCACGCCGCCGACTTCGGTCCAGGCCAGCCCCGTGACCGCGCCGACCTGGTCCTCGAGCTCGGCCTGGCCGTAGCGATAACGCGGGGCCCCGAGATAGTCTTCGAGCACCGTGTTGGTCACCTTCACGCTCTTCTTCTTGGACATCAGGATGTCCTTGACGGCCTTGCGGGTCAGGTTCGAGATCTCGCGCTCGAGGTTACGCACCCCGGCTTCCTGGGTATAGCGGCGCACCAGGTTGAGCAGGGCTTCGTCATCGATCGAGAACTCGCGTGCCTTCAGACCATGCTTCTGGACGGACGAAGGGATGAGATGCTTGCGGGCGATCTCGACCTTCTCGTCTTCCGTGTAGCCAGCGAGACGGATGATCTCCATGCGGTCCAGCAGAGCCGGCGGGATGTTGAGCGTGTTCGCCGTGGTCACGAACATCACGTTCGACAGGTCGTAGTCGACCTCGAGGTAATGGTCGTTGAACGTCGAGTTCTGCTCGGGATCCAGCACCTCCAAGAGAGCCGAAGACGGGTCGCCGCGGAAATCCTGGCCCATCTTGTCGATTTCATCGAGCAGGAAGAGCGGATTCTGCTTCTTGGCCTTGCGCATCGACTGGACGACCTTGCCGGGCATCGAGCCGATATAGGTACGCCGATGGCCACGGATCTCGGCCTCGTCGCGCACACCGCCGAGCGACATGCGCACATATTCGCGGCCGGTTGCCTTGGCGATCGAACGGGCGAGCGAAGTCTTGCCGACGCCGGGCGGACCGACGAGGCACAGGATCGGACCGGTCAGCTTGTTGGCACGCTGCTGCACCGCCAGATACTCGATGATGCGCTCCTTGACCTTTTCCAGGCCATGGTGATCGGCATCGAGGATCTCCTGGGCATGCGGCAGATCCTTCTTGATCCGGGACTTGTCGCCCCAGGGCAAGGAGATCAGCCAATCCAGGTAGTTGCGCACGACGGTGGCTTCGGCCGACATCGGAGACATCTGGCGCAGCTTCTTCATCTCGGCCTGCGCCTTGTCGCGGGCCTCCTTGGAGAGCTTGGTGTCCTTGATCTTCTGCTCGAGTTCGCCGAGTTCGTCCTTGCCTTCCTCGTCGCCCAGTTCCTTCTGGATCGCCTTCATCTGCTCGTTGAGATAGTACTCGCGCTGGGTCTTCTCCATCTGCCGCTTGACGCGGGTGCGGATGCGCTTCTCGACCTGCAGGACGGAGATCTCGCTCTCCATCAAGGCGAGCACCTTTTCCAGGCGTGCCGGTATCGACAGGATCTCCAGCACTTCCTGCTTGTCGGCGATCTTCACCGCAAGATGCGCGGCGATGGTGTCGGCCAGCTTGGAATAGTCCTCGATCTGGGTGACCGTGGCCACGACTTCCGGCGACACCTTCTTGTTGAGCTTCACATAGCTCTCGAATTCGGCGACCACGGACCGGGCAAGCGCCTCGGCTTCGATCTTCTCGCCATTGCCGTCGCCCAGCACTTCGGCTTCAGCCTGGTAGAAATCATCATGCCCGGAATAGGAGAGCACGCGCGCACGGTCGACACCTTCGACCAGCACCTTCACCGTGCCATCGGGCAGTTTCAGCAATTGCAGCACGGTAGCCAGCGTGCCGAGCTTGTAGATGGCGTCCGGCGCCGGATCATCCTCGGCAGCATTGAGCTGTGTCGCCAGCAGGATGTGGCGGTCGGTCCGCATGACTTCTTCCAGCGCCCGGATCGACTTCTCGCGGCCAACGAAAAGCGGCACGATCATGTGAGGGAACACCACGATATCGCGCAGAGGCAACACCGGGAACGTATCGACAGTACCTGCCGGCACCGGAGGACGCTGCTTATTCGTCGTCATTGCATATCCTTTCTTGCGCCGTACCACGCTGCAATAGCCATGCCAGCGACGCTATCCTCCTGGTCAACACGAAGAGCGACCCCGGAGGTATTCCCAACTGCCCCGGATGGGCACAGTTGCTTCGATAAGGGTTAGGTGGAGAGCACCAAGCACAGTGTCAAGCCGGCTAATCCCGGGAAATTACGCTGTCTCGATTTTCCTTCTCGCACCTGCGAACCTCGCTGTAAATTTCTGCTCGATCGACTTTGGATTGATTGCCGGAAGCTTCGGGTTATCTCTGGAGTTACGCCCCGAAAAGTGTCGACAATCACCTAAATCGTGTATTTTTCTACGGAAACCAGCTCGAATCGTGCTGATCTCTCCTGGACCCACGATACCCCCCTCCGACGTCCAGCGCAATCAACGCCCACTGCGGCGAATGGTCGATCTTGGCAATAGTGGAACGCTTTGGACGGAGCCATGCATTTCAACATGCCTGCAGGTAGATGCCGACATGACAATGCCGGCCAGAGGCCGGCATTGCAGTGAGAGCGCTACTCCAACCGGCATCAGCCGGTGGAGGAAACCTCCTGCTTCTCGGAATAGATGAAGAGCGGCTTGGCCTGCCCGTCGACGACCTCCTTGGAGATCACCACTTCCTCGACGCCGTCGAGGCCGGGCAGTTCGAACATGGTGTCGAGCAGAATGCCCTCCATGATCGACCGCAGGCCGCGCGCACCGGTCTTGCGCTCGATCGCCTTCTTGGCAATCGACGACAAGGCCTCGTCCTGGAAGGTCAGATCGATGCCTTCCATCTCGAACAGGCGCTGATACTGCTTCACGAGCGCATTCTTCGGCTCGGTCAGGATCTTGATCAGCGCCGGCTCATCGAGGTCTTCCAAGGTCGCGATGACCGGCAGACGCCCGACGAATTCCGGGATCAGGCCGAACTTCAGAAGATCCTCGGGCTCGACCTCGCGGAAGATCTCGCCGGTACGCCGGTCCTCCGGCGTCACCACGCGGGCGCCGAAGCCGATCGAGGTGCCCTTGCCGCGACTAGAGATGATCTTCTCGAGACCCGAGAAGGCGCCGCCGCAGATGAACAGGATGTTGGTGGTGTCGACCTGCAGGAACTCCTGCTGGGGATGCTTGCGTCCACCCTGGGGCGGAACGCTGGCCACCGTGCCTTCCATGATCTTCAGCAAGGCCTGCTGCACGCCCTCGCCCGAGACGTCGCGGGTGATCGAGGGGTTGTCGGACTTGCGGCTGATCTTGTCGACCTCGTCGATATAGACGATGCCGCGCTGGGCACGCTCGACATTGTAGTCGGCTGCCTGCAGGAGCTTGAGGATGATGTTCTCGACATCCTCGCCGACATAGCCGGCTTCCGTCAGGGTGGTGGCGTCGGCCATGGTGAAGGGCACGTCGATGATGCGAGCCATGGTCTGGGCAAGCAGCGTCTTGCCCGAGCCGGTCGGCCCGATCATCAGGATGTTGGACTTCGCCAGTTCGACATCGCTGTGCTTGGTGGCATGGTTGAGGCGCTTGTAGTGATTGTGCACGGCCACCGAGAGCACGCGCTTGGCCTGCATCTGGCCGATCACGTAATCGTCGAGCACCTTGCAGATCTCACGCGGGGTGGGCACTCCGTCGCGCGACTTCACCAGCGAGGACTTGTTCTCCTCGCGAATAATATCCATGCACAGCTCGACACATTCATCGCAGATGAATACCGTCGGGCCGGCGATGAGCTTGCGAACTTCGTGCTGGCTCTTGCCGCAGAACGAGCAGTAGAGCGTGTTCTTGGTATCGCTGCCGGCCTTGGTCATGGCATCCCCCTTTCGGGCTCTCTCGGCGGAACGGACATTCCGCATAATCCCACGGGCATCCCCGTGGCTGTAAATACGATCGCGCAGGCGTACCTGCATCGACCAAGCTCGTCTTGCAAGGGCTATGCCAAGTGGCGGCCGCCCCTGCAATCTTCGGTGACGCTGCATCCAGCAGGTCCAATGCTGGAATCTAGCGCCCCCCACGTCAACAGATCATTACCGATATCCATTGCAACGAACTGTGGCGAAACTCGTGCAGGTATCTCCCGCAGGGTTACATTAAGGCTTGGGCGAGGCTTCCTCGGGCCGCTTCTCGCTCACATGGTCGACCAGACCGAAAGCTTTCGCCTGTTCTGCGTCCATGAAATTATCACGCTCCAGGGCTTCCTGGATCGCCTTGATGTCCTGGCCGGTATGCTTGACGTAGATTTCATTCAGCCTCTGCTTCACACGCCGCGTCTCTTCGGCATGGATGAGGATGTCGGTCGCCTGGCCCTGATATCCGCCCGAAGGCTGATGCACCATGATGCGCGCATTGGGCAGAGCGAAGCGCAGATCCTTCTCGCCGGCGGCCAGCAGGAGCGATCCCATCGAGGCGGCCTGGCCGACGCAAAGCGTGGAGATCGGCGAGCGAATGAACTGCATGGTGTCGTAGATCGACAGCCCCGCCGTCACCACCCCGCCCGGCGAGTTGATGTACATCGCGATTTCCTTCTTGGGGTTCTCCCCTTCGAGGAACAGCAGCTGGGCCACCACGATGGAGGCCATGTAGTCTTCCACCGGACCGGTCAGGAAGATGATGCGCTCGCGCATCAGGCGCGAATAGATGTCCCAGGCCCGCTCGCCGCGATTGGTGCTCTCGACCACGGTCGGTATGAGGTTGTTGGTATAGAAGTCGATCGGATCTCGCATCAATCTCTCCAGCAAGCGAATCTCGGCAGTCCATGTTCCCGTCAGGGCAGGGATCGCGAGCCTGTTTGTCAAGTGAACCTTCCTGTCTCCCGCAAGGACATGAAGGCGCAACGGGTGTCGAGGGTAGCTTGCCCTGGCAGAAACGAACCCTCCCGTCGCAAATGTGTCGTCAAACTGCGTCCTGCAAGTCCCCTCTCCGCCTTTTGCGACATTGAGGACATTCGAGAACGACAATGGCCGGGGCAGGCCCGGCCATCGCATATTCGTTGGGACGAGCCATGACGGCCCGACGCAGCCTTATTCCGCGGACTCGGCAGCCTTGGCAGCCTTTGTCTTCTTGGCCTTGGCCGGCTTGTCCTCGGCAGCTGCGGAAGCGGCCTGCTCGTCGTCTTCCTTGAACAGGTCCTCCTTGGAGACCTTGTTCTCGGTGACGTCGGCGAGCGACAGGATGTGGTCGACGACCTTGTCCTCGAAGATCGGCGCACGCAGCTCGGCAATCGCCTGCGGGTTCTTGGTGTAGAACTCCCAGATCTGGCGCTCCTGGCCCGGGAACTGGCGGGCGCGCTCGATCACGGCGCGGGTCGCCTCTTCGTCGGTCACCTGGATCTTGTTGCTCTCGCCGATCTCGGCCAGGACAAGACCGAGGCGAACGCGGCGGGCCGCGATCTTGCGATAGTCTTCCTTGGCGGCCTCTTCGGTGGTGTTTTCCTGCTCGAAGGTGCGGCCGGTCTGCTGCATCTCGCGCTCGACCTGCAGCCAGACATTGTCGAACTCCTGCTGGAACAGGGTCGGCGGCAGATCGAAGGAATATTTGGCATCGAGCGCATCGAGAAGCTGGCGCTTCACCTTGCTGCGCGAGGCGGCATTGTACTCGCCTTCGATCGAGCTCTTGATCACTTCCTTGAGCTTGTCGAGCGACTCGAGACCGACGGACTTGGCAAGCTCGTCGTCGACGACGAGTTCAGCCGGAGCCTGCACCGCCTTGACCTTGACGTCGAAGGTGGCGTCCTTGCCGGCCAGTGTGTCGGAGGCATAGTTGGTGGGGAACTTGACCTCGATGGTCTTCTCTTGGCCGGCGGTGACGCCGATCAGCTGATCCTCGAAGCCCGGAATGAAGGTCTTGGAGCCGAGATCGACGGAGATATCCTCGCCCTTGCCGCCTTCGAACTCGACGCCGTCGATCTTGCCGACGAAATCGACGATCACGCGGTCGCGGTTCTCAGCCTTCGACTTGGCCTTCTTGTCGGCATAAGTGACGTTGCGGCGGGCCAGATCCTCGAGGCGCGACTGCACCTCTTCGTCGGCGACTTCGGCCACCGGCTTGACGATCTTGATGCCGTTGATGTCGCCTACCTCGAAGGTCGGCAGCACTTCCACGGCGACGGTCCAAGCGAGATCGGCCTTGCCGTCGAGTACCTGGGTCACGCCCTCATCGTCGGCACCGAAATCGAGCTTGGGCTCCATGGCCAGCTTGATCTGGTTGTCATCGACGATCTTGCGATTGGCTTCGCCAACGAAATTGTTGACGACATCAGCCGTGACCGAGCGACCGTAGAGACGACGCAGATGCGCCACCGGCACCTTGCCCGGACGAAAGCCGTTGACGCGGACCTTGCCCTTCATGTCTTCCAACTGGGCATCGGTGCGCGAGGCGATATCAGCCGCCGGCACCACCACTTTGAATTCCCGCTTCAGGCCATCGGCCAGGGTTTGGGTCACCTGCATATTCTTGTCCCGAATCCGTGAGTTCGTAGCCGCCCCGTCTTTAAGCCGTCGAGGCCGATCGTGGTGCGGGCGGAGGGGCTCGAACCCCCACGACTTTCATCACTGGAACCTAAATCCAGCGCGTCTACCAGTTCCGCCACGCCCGCAAATAGGGCTCCCTCTCGCAAAACTTGCATTCTGCGAAACGAGTGGCGCCATATAGCATGTCATGAAATTGATGCAGCAAAAAAATGCCATCCCCTGCATGATATTTGGAGTGGGGGATTCGCATGCGCTTGCATTGCCCGGCCGCAAGGGCTGCTCCCAGCCCCTCGAGCAACCTCCCGGCCCCGGCAGGCGGGAATAGCCTGCACCCAGTCCGGAAGGAGCGAGCGATGACCGCCAGCCTCGATCGGCGTCAGCTTCTGGCCGGGCTCGGCATCACCCTGGCCAACCTGACCCTCCCCAATCCTGCGCTGGCGACTACGGCGCAGATCCTGACGGCTGCCGCCGGCGAACTCGCATTGCCAGGCAGCCCGACGCCCACCCGGACGCAGTGCTTCGACGCCTCGACCCCGGGTCCCCTCTTGCGTGCGAAGCGCAGCCAGCCCGTGAAGCTGCGCTTCGCCAACCGGCTCGAAACCCCTTCGGCGATCCATTGGCACGGCCTGCGCCTCGCCAACGCCATGGACGGCGTTCCTGCCCTGACCCAGCAGGCGGTGAAGCCGGGCGAGGGCTTCGACTATGTCTTCACGCCGCCGGACGCGGGCACCTTCTGGTATCACACGCCGGCTTTCGGCCCCTTTCTGTCCCAATGCGAGGCCGGCCTCTATGGCGTCCTCGTCGTCGACGAAGACGAACCACCACAGGTCGACCAAGACCTGATTCTCGTCATCGATGACTGGAATATCGGCCCTGACGGGCAGATTCTGTCCGCCGCCTCCACTATCAGCAGCAAGCCGACCGTTACGGTGAATTCGAAAGCGGCCGAAACGATCCGCCTCGCTCCCAACGAGCGTGTACGCCTGCGTCTCGTCAACGCCGCGGCGACGCGCATCGCCAGACTGGCCCTGGCCGGCTTCGAGGCCACCATCATCGCAATCGACGGTCACCCCGTCGATACGCCCTTCGCCCCCAATCACGGCCGAATCGACTTGCCGCCCGGCGGCCGCGCCGACATTGCGGTCGACGGCACGCTTGCGGCGGGGAGCGAGGCCGGCATCGCGTTGGACCTCGATGGCGAAGTCGTCATTCTCGCCCATCTTGTGGCGGGCACTGCAGTTCCGCTTCGTTCGGCTCCCCTGCCGCCCTTGGTGCTGCCACGCCCCAGTCTGCCTGCCGCGCTGGCTCTGCAAAAGGCCAAGCGTGTTGCGGTAACCCTGCCTGGCCACGCCACTGGTGGCGGGGTGCTGCCAGACAAGCCCTTGTTCTCCATCAAACGCGGCAGCCTGGTCGATCTCGGTCTCGCCAACAAAACACGTATCGATCATGCCGTGCATGTGCATGGCCACGCCATGCGTATCCTCCATCCCTTCGACGACGAATGGCAGCCCTATTGGGTCGACACTGTCGCAATCGGTCCGGGCGAGACCGTGCATACGGTTTTCCTGGCGGATAATCCGGGCAAATGGCTGCTGCATGGCCGCGCTTGCGGCCCCTCCCGGAAGGACGATCTCCTGGCCTGGTTCGAGGTGACCTAGAGCAAAGCGCGTTTAGACGGAAACGCTTGTTTGCTCTAACTCTTTGGTTCGACACGTCTTTGCGATTCTTGGCGATTCCGCCAAATCGCAAAACGCTTCAGGTCAGGTCACCACCGGTTGTCATCGTGCTGGCATCTTCGAGACTGCGGTCCGTTTCCGGCGGTTCAATCGCGATTCATGTCGGCCAGCGCATCCCGCATGGAGATGCTGGAGATGCCGAAGAAACCGCCATAGGGAATCTTCAGGTCGGTGATCACGAACATGACGCTCGATATGCATACGACGCCGATAGCAAGCACGATCTTGCTCAACAGCCGATGCGAGATCTGAAGGCCGAAGCTGAGAAAGACGAGGGCCAGCCAGAAGCTGATGATCAGGGTGAAGGACACGCCAGAGGGAGCGTGGGTATCCTCGATCACGGCCCAGCGCCCCGTCAATGCCGCCCTGTAGTCCAGTTGGCAGCGGGCGGCGATGTTCTTGCTGATGCCATCGGTGGCCTCGAATGAATCGATCGCCAGACCGATCCGGTTCATCATGCCGGCAAGCACCGTGTCCTCGCCCATGAGCGGCATGTCCTTGGTGTCTAGCAGGGTCTTGACCTGCGGTGCCGGTTCGTCGGGCCAGGTGCTGACGATCACCGCGGCGGTGTAGCGGCGCAGCAGCTGTCGCGTCGGCTCCATTCGCTTAGAGAGATCGCGCAGGCATTGATCGAGGCTCGCCAGATGTGCCGCATAGGTCGAGCGATCCTTGCTGGCCGCATCGAATTCGGCCCTGGAGGTGGAAAGTTGCAGGCTGAGGATCAGGGCCGCGAAGGACACCAGCAGGCCGGTCACCAGCCGCACCGCCTCCATATTCTCTTTCGAGAGGTGTTCCTCATGCAGATGCCTGCGCAGGATCACCCCGCCGATGGCGCTCAGACTGAAAAGCACCAGGAAACTCAGGCCGTAGATTTCTTCCATGACCGGGGACCGCCATATTTTTCTTGTGTCGGCAGTATCGCTCGGCGGGCGTGACTTGAGAGTCACACCAGAATCCGGCTTCGCGCACAAGACCGTCACGCTCTCTCGCCCGCAAATGTTGCGGCGCCCCTTGAGCACAGCGGCGGAATGATCGCCACCTCGATTGTACGCCCTGTCGACGCTTGTCCGATCAGGCGATCGCCCCTATACGCCATACCCAGGAGTTCGCCATGTAACGCGCATCTTGGCCCTGTCGGTTCAGGCAGGGCATCCGTCCCACAGCCCGCATTTTCCTACGCCGTCTGTTGCTGGGCGAATGCGAAATCGTGTGTACAAGGTGCGACCATGTCCTTCTTCAAATATCCGCGCACGCCGCATCTCGTCGGCTCGCGGCTGCAGCCGGGCGACGACAGTGCCGGTCAGATTCAACTCGACCAACTTGCCGGCGGCTATCTCGTCTTCGAGGAGAAGCTCGACGGAGCCAATGCCGCCATAAGCTTCGACCGAAACGGCAGCCTCACATTGCAATCACGGGGCCATGTCCTCGCCGGCGGGGCGCGGGAAGCCCAGTTCAACCTGTTCAAGGCGTGGGCCCAGACCCATGAACGCATCTTCAAGACGCGGCTCGGCCGGCGTTTCATGATGTTCGGCGAATGGTGCTTTGCCAAGCATACGGTCTTCTATGACCGCCTGCCGCACTATTTTATCGAGTTCGATATCTATGATCGCGAACGCGCAGCCTTTCTCCCGACGCCGCGCCGACATGCCTTGCTGGCAGGGTTGCCTGTGGTTTCGGTGCCGGTCGTTCACCGTGGCAACCTGCCCAAGAAAGTAGAACTATCGGCACTGGTTGGGCCGTCACTCTATAAATCGCGGGATTGGCGGCAAGCCCTGCGGCTCGCCGCAGCCGGGGCCGGCCTCGACATCCCAACCGTCCTCGGCCAGACCGAGGACAGCGATCTCGCCGAAGGTCTCTACCTCAAGCAGGAGGACGAGGAGCAAGTCATCGGCCGTTATAAATTCGTGCGTGCCGATTTTCACCAGACCATCCAGGATTCGGGCTCCCACTGGCAGGAACGTCCGATTCTGCCCAACCGCCTGGCCGATGGCATCGACCTCTTCGCAGGAAGCCTGGAATGAACCGATGCGGTACGGATCACGACAAGGCAGCAAGGGCCTTGGGCAGCATCGCCGGCAGGTCATCGGCGGTGAGGCCCGGCCCGAACAGATGGGCCGCCTCGCCATGCAGCCAGACGGCGGCGCTCGCGGCTTCGAAGGCCGGCATCGATTGAGCGAGAAGCCCGCCGATCAGGCCGGAGAGCACGTCGCCGGAGCCGGCCGTCGCCAGGGTCGGCGGCGCATTGGCGTTGATGCCGGCCCGCCCATCCGGTGCTGCGACCACGGTATCGGCTCCCTTCAGCACGATCACCGCGCCGGTTGCCTCGGCGGCTGCACGGGCTCGCTGGAGCTTGTCGGCATGTTTTCCGGCAATGTCGTCGAAGACGCGTGCGAATTCGCCCTCATGGGGCGTGAGAACGACGGGCCCGAGCGCGGCCCGCAGCGTGGCGATGAAGTGAATGCGCTCGGCTGCAAAGGCGGAGAGCGCGCCGGCATCGATCAGCACGGCTCGGGCGGAAGAAAGAACCAGGTCGACCTTGGCGCGGGTCTCCTCGTCCGGCGGCAAAGCGGGGCCCACGACGAATGCGTTGCGCCGGGCATCCTCCAGCATGACGGCGAGGCCCTCCGGGCCGTCGCAACGCCGCACCATGATCGCATCGAGCGAGGCAGCATGGATGCCAAGAGCGTCGGAAGGACTGGCAACCGTCACGAGCCCCGCGCCCACACGCAATCCGGCCTTCGCCGCTAGCCGTGCCGCACCCGTCCCTTCAATGCCGGCGGACAGCACCACCAGATGCCCGCGCGCATATTTATGTCCCGCCGGTTCGGGATGCGGAAAACAAGGCCGCCACAGGTCCGGTTGGTTGACGAAGGTCCGCGGCCGGATGGTTGCCAGCACATTGTCCGCAATGCCGATATCCGCAACCCGGACCGCGCCGCAATTGAGCTTGCCCGGCAGTAGCAGATGTCCCGGCTTGCGCCGGAAGAAGGTCACCGTCTCGCGCGCCTTGACGGCCACGCCGCGGATCTGGCCGGTCGCCCCATCGATGCCGGAAGGCAGATCGACCGCGATAACCTGCAGGCCGGAAGCATTGATCCGTTCGACCAGCACGGCGAGCGGGCCGCCAATGTCGCGGGAAAGCCCGGCGCCGAGCAGCGCATCGATGATGATTCCCTCCCTGGGGAGCGACAGGGTCAGGGCATCCTCCACCGGCTGCCCCCATTTCTCGGCGGCATAGGCGACCTCTCCCCCCAGCGCCGAAACCGGGCCCAGCAGGCCGAGCCGGACCCGATAGCCCCTTTCGCGCAGGATACGGGCGGCAACGAAGCCGTCCCCTCCATTCAGCCCTGTGCCGCACAGCACCAGGATCGGCGTATTGAAGGGATGTCGCGCCGCGACATCGGCCACCGCCCGCCCCGCTCTCTCGAGCAATTGGTCGGCCGTCATAGCCTCGGCGATGGCGAGACGATCCGCATCGGCCATTTCGGACGGGGTCAGCAACTCGATCAAAACGTCCTCCAAACCTTCACTGACATGCGCCACCTCGTCGCATTCGGTGGAAAAAATGCGTTCCTTCGCGTCAGGCGCCGAAAATTACCCTCTTGGGGCGCATATTTTATTGGCAGGTCGCCGAAAAATTGTGCAGTCTTCCGACATCGCTTGCCCATTTTTCAGCACCTGACGTCTCAACATCTTGAAGATAAAAGAAAATTTTCCTGTTGGCGGTTTGGCATGCGACCTGCTACCAGCAAGGAGGTTTCTGCGCACTATGTGCTGAAATCGAGGAGACCCCATGAAGAAAATTGAAGCCATCATCAAGCCCTTCAAGTTGGACGAGGTGAAGGAAGCGCTGCAGGAGGTCGGCCTGCAGGGCATTACGGTGACGGAAGCGAAGGGCTTCGGGCGGCAGAAAGGCCACACGGAACTGTATCGCGGTGCCGAATATGTCGTCGATTTTCTTCCCAAGGTGAAGATCGAGGTCGTGGTGCCGGACGAGCGCGTCGAGCGCGCCATCGACGCCATCCGCAAGGCCGCCCAGACGGGCCGGATCGGCGATGGCAAGATCTTCGTCCTCAACATCGAGGAAGCCATCCGCATCCGCACCGGCGAGAGCGGCCTCGACGCCATCTAGAGCAAAGCGCGTTCCTGACCGAACGCTTATTTGCCCTAGCCTTCTGTTTAGACGCGTCTTTGTGATTCCAGGTGATCCCGTCCAATCGCAAAACGCTCTGGCAATCGGCGGGCTTTAGCCCGCACCGTAAAAAGATCGTGCCGAAACGAACGAAAGGTTTACACAAGATGAAGACCGCCAAGGATGTCCTGAAGGCGATCAAGGACAACGACGTCAAATATGTCGATTTCCGCTTCACCGATCCGCGTGGCAAGTGGCAGCACGTGACCTTCGACGTCTCCCTGGTGGACGAGGAGATCTTCACCGAGGGCACGATGTTCGACGGTTCCTCGATCGCCGGCTGGAAGGCGATCAACGAATCCGACATGTGCCTGATGCCCGACCCCACCACCGCCACCATGGACCCCTTCTTCTCGGCGGCCACGATGTCGATCACCTGCGACGTGGTCGAGCCGTCCACGGGCGAAGGCTACAGCCGCGACCCGCGCGGCATCGCCAAGCGCGCTGAGGCCTATCTGAAGTCGACCGGTATCGGTGACGTCGCCTATTTCGGCCCGGAAGCCGAGTTCTTCGTGTTCGATGACGTTCGCTTCAAGGCCGACCCCTACAACACCGGCTTCAAGCTCGATTCGACCGAGCTGCCCACCAATTTCGACACCGAATATGAGGGCGGCAATCTCGGCCACCGCATCAACACCAAGGGTGGCTACTTCCCGGTTCCCCCGCTGGATTCGGCGCAGGACATGCGCTCGGAAATGCTCGCTGCCATGCAGCAGATGGGCGTGGTGGTCGAGAAGCATCACCACGAAGTCGCTTCCGCCCAGCATGAGCTCGGCATGAAGTTCGGCACGCTGGTGACGATGGCCGACCACCTGCAGATCTACAAATACGCCATCCACAACGTCGCCCACACCTACGGCAAGACGGCAACCTTCATGCCCAAGCCCGTGTTCGGCGACAACGGCTCGGGCATGCATGTGCACCAGTCGATCTGGAAGGACGGCAAGCCGGTGTTCGCCGGCAACAAATATGCCGACCTCTCGGAGACCTGCCTTCACTACATCGGCGGCATCATCAAGCATGCCAAGTCGCTGAACGCCTTCACCAACCCGGCGACCAATTCCTATAAGCGCCTGGTCCCTGGCTACGAGGCCCCGGTGCTGCTGGCCTATTCGGCCCGCAACCGCTCGGCCTCCTGCCGTATTCCCTATACCACCAGCCCGAAGGCCAAGCGCGTCGAGGTTCGCTTCCCCGATCCGGCGGCGAACCCCTATCTCGCTTTTGCCGCCCTGTTCATGGCCGGTATGGACGGCATCCTCAACAAGATCGATCCCGGCCCGGCGATGGACAAGGATCTCTACGACCTGCCGCCCAAGGAACTCAAGAAGATCCCGACCGTCTGCGGCTCGCTGCGCGAGGCCCTCGCGGCCCTCGACAAGGACCGCGAATATCTCAAGAAGGGCGGCGTGTTTACCGATGACTTCATCAACAGCTTCATCGAGCTGAAGATGCAGGAAGTGATGCGCTTCGAAATGACGCCGCATCCGGTCGAATTCGAGATGTACTACTCGGTCTAAGAACTCAAAAACCATCCAGAGAGAGCCGAGCGGGGGGCCGGTGCAGCAATGCACCGGCCTTTCCCTTGCCACCGGCATCGCGGACAGCTGCACGAGAAACACTCCGCCTTCGCCGATATGGGGGAATTGTATCTGCCCGGGACCTTCTGCGGGCGGCCTGCGTTAGAGAGCTGGATCGAGGCCCGGATCACTGCCCGACACCGATCGGAGGACAGCATGGAGCATCCCTACACCTTCGGTATCGAGGAGGAGTATTTCGTGTTCCAACGCCGGACCGGCGCCGTGCAGGAAACCATGTCGGCCCAGTTCTTCGACGAGGCCCGGCAGATGCTGGGCAAGCACGTCACACGCGAATTGCTGCAATCGCAGATCGAGATCGCGACGACGCCCTGCCGCAACATGCGGGATGCGAGGCTGCAACTGGTGGGCTGCCGCCAGGCCTTGCAGGACCTGGCCTTCAAGCACGATCTCGGCATCCTGGCCTCGGGAACCCATCCTTCCGCCGAATGGTCCGAGCAGCATCCCACCCAAGCCTCGCGCTATGGCAAGGTCACGCGTGACCTGCAGATGCTCGCCCGCCGCAAGATGATCTGCGGCATGCACGTCCATGTCGAGATTCCCCAGGAACGGTCGCGGGTGGACTTGATGACCCGCATGCTGCCTTATCTGCCGCTGCTGCTGGCGCTTTCCACGTCCTCGCCCTTCTGGCAGGCACGCCCGACCGGCCTGATGGGTTACCGCCAGAACATCTATGCCGAATTGCCCCGCTCGGGCCTGCCCGACCTCTTCCGGAGGGAGGAGGACTATCGGACCTATGTCGACACGCTGGTGAGCAACCGCATCATCGACGACGCCAGCTTCCTGTGGTGGGCGATAAGACCCTCCAGCCATCTGCCCACGCTGGAGCTGCGGATCACCGATGTCTGCACGAATGTGGAGGACGCCCTTGCCATTGCTGCACTTTATCGCAGCCTCGTGCGGTATCTCTCCCGCAAGCCGGATCTCAACCGTGGCCTGACGTCGCCGGGGCGTGCGATCGTCGAGGAAAACAAATGGCGGGCGCAGCGCTACGGCATCCACGGCTCGCTCATCGACCTTCATAGCGGGCAGGCGCGAAGCGCCGCCAATATGCTGACCGAACTGCTCGATCTCGTTTGGGAAGACGCCGAACTGCTCGGCTGCAGCGAGGAATTGGCGACGGCACAGATGATCCTGCGCACCGGCACCAGCGCCGATGGACAATTGGCAGTCTATGAGGAGCGCATTGCCGCCGGCGCCACCGCCGAAGAGGCTATCCGCGCGGTGGTCTCCTGGCTTGCCGACAGGACGGCAGCGCCACTTGCCGCAGGCCTTGCAGCGAGCGGCTGATGGCCGGTTGCGTTTCGATCCGCTTCTGCTAGAGCAAAGCGCGTTCTGACGGAAACGCTTGTTTGCTCTCACTCTTTGGTTCGACGCGTCTTTGCGATTCTTGGCGTAACCTCCAAATCGCAAAACGCTTAGGTCAAGGATATCGAGCGTGACGCGGGAGGGGCCATGACTGTCACCATAGACGGGCGACGTATGACCGGTGCCAAGGTCGTCCGCGTCGCGCGCTCTGAGAAGGCAGGCCGGTTCGAGAAGGCAGGCATCGAGGCCAAGGCCCGCGCCGCGGTGGCGACCGCACGCGACTACATCGATGCCAACTGGCTGAACGATCAGGCTCCGCTGATGTACGCCTTCAACACCGGCGTCGGCCTGTTCAAGGAAGTACGCATCCCCATCGCGAATATGGCGCATTACCAGGACCAGACCATTCGCGCCCATGCCACCGGCATCGGAGAACCCTTCGCGCGCGAGATCGTGCGGGCGACCATGCTGCTACGCGCCAATGCCTTTGCTTCCGCCTATTCAGGCGCGACACTGCCGCTGATGGACCGTCTCGTCGGTTTCCTCAATGCCGGCCTGCACCCGGTGATCCCTTCCAAAGGCTCGGTCGGCGCCTCCGGCGACCTGGCCCCCCTCGCCTATCTCGCCGGCGCCATCCGCGGTTTTCCGGACGTCCAGGTCGAGTATAAGGGCAAGGTCTATCCGGCGCCCGAAGCAGCGCGCCGCGCTGGCTTCGAGCCCGAATACAAGATGGGGGCCAAGGAAGCTTCGGCCGTCATCAACGGCTCCACCGTATCACTGGCCATCGCAACCCTTGCCCAGGAGGATGCCAGACGCATTCTCAAACATGCCGACATCGCGCTGGCCTTGACGCTGGAAGCGCTGCGCGGCGAGCTGGCCGCCTTCGACCCGCGCGTACACGCGGCACGCCCGCATCGCGGCCAGGCGCGCACCGCCCGCAACCTGCTGCGCATCGCCGGCGATTCCAAGCGCTGCTCGGAAGGCGCTCGCGCCATCGTCTATCCCGACGAGGCGCGCGACCCGGCCAAGCCGGTGCCCCCGCGCGTGCAGGACGTCTATTCGCTGCGCTGCGCCCCGCAGGTGCACGGCCCGGTCTTCGAGGCCCTCGCCTATGCCGACGGCATACTCGGGGTGGAAATGAACTCGGCCACCGACAATCCGCTGATGTTCGCCAATGACGACGGCAGCTATGTCTCGATCTCGGGCGGCCATTTCCACGGCGCCTATGTCGCCCAGGCCATGGATCTGCTTGCCATCGCCATGACCGATCTCGGCGCCATTTCCGAACGACGCCTCGCCCGGCTGATCGATCCCATGATGAGCTATGGCCTGCCGCGCAACCTTCTTGCCGGCGAGCGCGGCCTCAACACCGGCTTTGCCACGGTGCAATGCTCGATGTCGGCCCTGGTCATGGAAAACCGCGGCCTTGCCACGCCCGGTTCGGTCGACTCGATCCCCGGCAAGAGCAATGCGGAGGATCATGTCTCCAACTCCACCTGGTGTGCGCGCAAGGCCCGCACCGTGGTCGAGAATGTCGAGCAGATCGTTGCCGTCGAGATGCTGATGGCGGCCCAGGCGCTTTCTTTGGTTGCCGACCGCAGCAAGGACTACCCGATCGGCAAGGGCTCACAGGCAGCGCTCGATGCCATCCGCGCTGAAATCGCACCGGCCCTTGACGGAGACCGCTGGTACCACCACGAAATGCAATCCATACTCGAACTTGCCCGTAGCGGCCGCATCCTGGCGGCCGTGGAAACGGCAGTCGGCGGCCTGGAGTGAGGAGACCCCATGATTCTTGTGTGCGGCGAAGCCCTGATCGACTTTTTGCCGGTCAAAAGCGCCGATGGCCGGAACGCCTATCGGCCAGCTGTCGGCGGCAGCCCGTTCAACACGGCCGTCGGCATCGGCCGGCTCGAGGGTGATGTCGGGTTCTGCGCCGCGCTGTCCACCGACTTCTTCGGCGAGGACCTTGCCGCTGCCCTGACCCGATCGAAGGTCAAGCAGCACTATGTCGCCCGCTCGAAGCACTCGTCGATGCTCGCCTTCGTTTCCGTCGGCGAAGGCGAACCCGAATATGCCTTCATCGACGAAGCCTCCTCCAATCGCTTGTTCTCGCCCGAACGCGACGTTCCGCCGGTCGGGCCGGAAGTCTCGATGATCTGGACGGGTTCGGTCGCGCTCATCAACGACCCGATCGCCTCGGCCTATGAGACGCTTTATTTCGCCAACAAGGGCAAGCGCGTGCTCGGCATGGATCCCAATGTGCGGCCGACCGTGGTGGGCGATGCTGTCGAATATCGCGCCCGCATGAAGCGCATGACGGAAGCCGCCGAGATCATCAAGATCTCCAAGGCCGATCTCAACTGGCTCTATCCGGGTATCGATCCCGCCGCCTGGGCCCAGGATCTGGTGGCCAAGGGCGCCCATTTCGTGGTGCTGACGGATGGCGGCAATGGTGCGGAAGGCTATGGCAAGGGCTTCGCCGTGCGCAGTCCCGTGGTCAGGGTCGAGAAGGTCGCCGATACGGTTGGCGCCGGCGACAGCTATTCCTCCGGCCTGCTCACCATCCTGCAGCGGCGCAACGTGGTTTCCATCGATACCGTGAAGAATCTCGATGAGGCCATTGCCCAGGAGGCCATGGACTACGCCGCACGGACGGCGGCAATCACGGTCTCGCGCGAGGGCGCCGATCCGCCCTGGAATCACGAAATGGCCTGATCGCCATCCCGTCCGGTATCTCATCCCTGAAGAGCGGCATTGTCACCGATGCCGCTACTTCTCCAGTTCAGCCAACTTCCTGTCGAAACGCCCACTCTGCAGGCTGATCAAAGCAAGCAGCGGCAGCGCGAACAGCGCCAGATGCACATAGCCGCCGCGAACCAGCAGAAATTGCGCAATCAGCGTGCCCGCATCGATCAAGAGCAAAAGCACAGCCGCCGCCAGGCTTGCCACGGGCACGAGCACCAGCAGTGCCGCGAGTACCTGCGTCGACGACAAGGCGATGCGCATCCAGGGCGCAAAGCCGAGCGCGTCGAACTGGCGGACCATGATCCGATGCCCCCACAGGGTGAGCAATGCGGGCGCGAGGAAAATCAATGCCACAAGAATACGCAAACCCCAGGTAACCAGAAGCTTGGTACGGGACTGGGGAGAAGACTCGGACTCCATTCGTGTACTCGCCAACAACGCCTTTGACGCGGCTCACGCACGATGAAAGTGCTTGCAGACGTCCACGAGGCCAACATTGAATAATCCGCCTGCTTCACCGTATTGGCAACTGTTAAAATTGCACGAGAGCGCGATCTGTAACCTGCGAAACGCCCTGCCCCTCTTGCCACCTGAGCTGGCCTCCACTTGCCGCTGCAGAGGAACACTTTCCGCAGCGCGCCGGAAGGACAGTTTCATTCTGGCAACGGCGCCGTCGCAGGTGCGTTACGACCATCACGGTGCACCGCATGCCCCCGGCGGATCTCACCATGCTGGATGCTTGGCGCCGGCAGGACAGACAGCGGGCGGAAACGCGACGTTGGATAGCAGTGAGGGCGCAACATGGCTTTCCCAGCGCGCCTCCAGTCATATCCTTTCCGGAGATTGACCGGCTCAATAATACGTTCGCCGAGCTAACGGCCCGACCGGCTGGAAGACGATACTACCGGCCCTTGCGGGCGGTGTCTCTCGATCACACGTCATGTCGGAAGCTCATCTCTGTGCCCGGGTCCCGGTTGCCCGTCAGAGATTGATTCTTTCAACGAGCGCCTTGCCAATCACCGATTCCGAATGGCGACACTGAGCCGTCTTTGGGAACAGAATGACCAATGGCCAGCCGACCCGGCTCCGTATCTTCGGCGATTTCCTGGAGAAAGTGGCTCGGGGACCTGGATTCGAACCAAGATTAACGGAGTCAGAGTCCGCTGTTCTACCGTTGAACTATCCCCGAACAAAGGGCCTTTCGATCAAACACTTAGCGGCAATGTTTTGCAATTCCGCCGAGTGTTTTGCGGTGGGTGGCCCCGTTCCGTCCGGGCTTCATATTGAAGTCGCTGCCGCATTGCAAGAGGGCTTGTCGTTTTTCTGTGGCCGGAGCTTCTGTTTGCAACATCAAGGGGCAACGGCACCGGAGATCCGGGGGCTGGTTCGGAAAAAGGGGCGCCAAAGGGCGCCCGTGCCAATTGGAAAATGGCTCAATAGCCGTCGTCGTAATAGCGACGGTGATGGTAGCTGCGATAGCCAAAACCGAACCCGAAACTGGGTCGCTCTTCGTAATAGTAGTTGTTCGGGTTCTGGCCGGGATGGCGACGCAGATAATGGCTGAGCTTACAGCCACCATGGCTGGTCACCTTGTAGCCGGGCGGACATCCACCGCGATACCGGACCTGGATGATGCTGGAGCCATCGTTGGCCGGAGGCGGTATGAGCGGAAGCGCCACCGACGTGCCCGTAATGCTCGCCGCCGCCACAAGACCCATCAGTATCGAGCGGGTCATCGAGCCCTCCTTTCTGAATCGATCTCGAATAGGCTCAATGGCCCGAACTTATTTTTAGCGCAAACGTTCCCTTCTTCTGGCTTTTGACCAAGCAAGATTCTTGGCGGTCATCCGGAAAATCTGAGTGAACGACTGCCTGAAGCGATCGAAAAAGCGCAATCCAAACTGCTCGTCACGACGCTGACCGAGCCAAGACCAGGCAGAACGCCAGCCCCTTCTCCTGGATCGGTTGCTGTCCCGCATATCTCCACAAGGCACGCCCGGCGCTTCGGGGACCAAAGCGCAGCTCGGGCGTTAAAGCACTGCCACGCAGGCCCTTCCTCTTGCCGCCTACACGCGTCATAACAGAGTGATCGGCGTGGCCAGTCTCGATCGAGGTGCCCATGAGCAGACCTGCCTCCTCACGACCGCCCCTGCGCCTGTTCCTTCTTCTTGCGAATGCAGCGACAGGTTTGTGGCGGGGCCTCCTCCCGATCGTCCTGCTCAACAGTCTGCCGAGCCTGCCGACCCTGCTCGCCTTGCTGGTGAACGGCGAGGTCTCCCAAACGCCGACGCTCGCCGACCTGGTAGCCTTGCCTATTGCCGTGATTCTCCTGGTCTTCGCCCAGGGCGCCACCATCGCAGGCACGCATCGCCTGCTGCAGGGCTCCGATTTCGGCCTGCTTCTGTCGATGCGGCAAACTTGGCAGAGGCTTCCCACCCTGCTGGGCACGGCCTTTCTCAGCGGCATTCTCGTCCTGCTCGGCCTCGCCGCGCTGGTGGTGCCCGGCTTGATGGCAATCGCGCTGCTCTATCTCGCCCTGCCGGCCTGCATGATCGAGCGCACGGACATGGTCGAGAGCCTGGAGCGCAGCGGACAGCTCACCCAGGGTTATCGCTGGTCCATTCTCGGTCTCTTCCTGCTGGCGCTGCTGCCGACAGTCGGGCTCGGGGCTGTCACCGGCGATTTCGCCTATGCGCCCGTAACCGTGATGCAGGTGCTTGGCCAGGAAGCAGGTATGATGCTTTTCAGCATGTTCTCGGCCGTGATGGCGACGGCCGCCTTCGAACGGTTGCGCGAGATTCGCGGCATGCCGGCAGCCCCGCAGCCCTTGCCGGAATGGGCCAGCGGCAAGACCTGAAGGCTACCCGTTGCCGTCTTTCAGGAGGGCTCTTCCCAGAGGAACGGATGATCTGGTGGCAGCTTGGCGTTGCTGATCCTGTCCCACCAGTTCGTGGGCTTGCGGCCATTGCACCAATAGGAATCGTAGATGGTGTCCACCTGCCAGCCCCACAGATGGGTCAGTCCCTTGAAGTCCAGAGGATACATGATGTTCTTGGCCGTCGCCGAACCGGCATCCGATTGCTGATGGTTGAGGCGGCAGGCGTGTCCCATTTCATGGATCAGCAAGGTCTTGGGATTGTCCTGCATCAGTTTGGGATCGGCGATGACCCAGGGCAGCCACTCCTGGCGCAGGACCGTGTAGCCGTTCGGCCCGCCATCGATGTGGGCGAACACCACGACCAGCCGCGTTTCATCCGGAATCGTGCCGAGGCTTTTCCTGAGGGCAGTGAGGCCGTCGATGGGAGCCTCGCCCTCCATGGGCACATGGACCGAGCCGCTGAAACCCAGGAGGCCGCGTGCCGCGGGGCCCTGCTCCTCGATCGCCTTGGCGGCAGCCTCGGTCTGCTTCTTGGCGACCTCTCCCTTGGCCTTCTTTTGCCGGGCGACCTGCTTGCCTACGGACCTGTCGAATTTGCGGGAGGCCTTGTCCTTGGCTGGAGCCAGTGCTGCCGGTTCGGTTTGCAGCGGCAGCATGTCGAGCGCCAGCGTATATTTGCGAAGAATCTCGTCGGCTCCCTTGAGCAATGCCCAGCTGTTGTTCCACAGCGATACGTCCCGCCAGATATCGGCAGCCCAATAGACCTGCACCCGCACGCCCTTGCCGCCAAAATTATGATATTGCTGGGGTTTATTGTCGATGTCGTTGGCGGGATCTTTGTTGAAGTCGAGAAAACTCGTCATTTGAAGGACTCTCGCGCCATCGTCGCTACGGGCTAAAGAAGGCGGCATTGGCCGGATGTACGGCGTCGATCGGAGCGCCCGCTCTGGCGCTCCACGGCCTTGATTGGAGCACGAAAAAGACGGGACCGCCTCCTCCGAACTCGGGATGACCGGACCGCTCTGCCTGCCCATACTATCCCACCAGGCTGGCATCGCAGGCTGGTTGCGGGCAGCTCACCACGAGCCGCGATCATTCCGCCTCGCAGGCATGCTGCCGTTACGGGAGACAGTCATGGCTACACCGCTTGAAACAAAGCCCGCCAAGCTGGCCGCCATTCCCCGCGGCCGTCCCTACCGGGTGAAGGATGGCGACGACTGGCTTTCCGTCGCCAGGGCGCACGGCATCAACGTGCAATATCTGATCAGCTACAATTTCGACACGCTCAACACACGCGAGGTGAACTGGTATCTGCGCCATCGTGTCGGCTGCGTCGTGCCAAGTCCGAAGGGCTGGAACTGGCGGTTCAGCAGCGGCGCCAATCCCGGCATCATCATGATTCCCCCCGATGACGGCCAACTCGTTCTCAAGATAAACAGCTTCACTTATTCGATTGCCACCATGAGCTGGATCGACCCACGCTCCGGCCTGCCGGAACACGATGCCGGTAGCCCTGGGGAGCTCGTCGATCGCAAGCTCATTCTCGGCAGCAGCGGCTATCGTTTCGCCAATTTTCTCGAAGCCACCATCGAGAGCACCGATACCTCCTCCAAGGCGATCAGGCTGCTCCATCGCGTCGCCTACGAGAAGGATACCGGCCTCTATCGCTCGCCATCCTTTCTCGGCTTTCCCTCCTATCCCTATCCGATCAAGCTCGCGGAACCGCAATATATCGACGAGGGCGTGGTGTTCCGCCAGACCGTCGGCGCCCGCACCCAGAGCGCCGAACTAGCCGCGGGCGTGGCGCCTGCGCCCATCGGCTTCGTCGCCGGCAAGATCCTGCAAAAGGCCATGAACTTCCCGCCGATCTGGACGGAACTGAAGCTGACGATTCGCTATGACGGGACTTATGAGGGCGAACTGGTCGCCCACAGCCTCTATCCGAGCTGCTCCTATTATGAACGCTCGCCCCTCATGTGCCTCAATCTGGGCCCCAAGCCTGAAGCCTGCGAGGCCTATGAGCGCAAATACGAATATGACGGCCTGCCGAATTTCACCCGCTGGTTCGAACAGGACAAGGGCTGGGGTGCCAAGAGCGGCTATATGCCGGCCGACGGCAACCCCTGGGGGGTCACGGAGCCCGATCCGGACGTGCTCTTCGGACAGCAGCCGCCAGACCCGAACGAGGAGGCGCGGCGCCCGCGCCAATACCCGCCAGAGACCTGGCGCCCTTCCAGCCGCTGAGGCCGCCCTCCTTCGAATGTTCCTCAGCTTCAGCGGCGCGCCCTGCGGCGTTGTCCGGACCTCGCGCTCTTTCCCTGCGCATGACGGACGTCATCCCCACGCCTCTTTCGCAAGAACAGAAGCAACAATTGCACTCCCAGTTCGCGTGGCTTAGGTTTCCGTACGCTTTCCTGAATGAGCTTTCTTGTCGTGTACTTGGCGGTTCGCAAAGGAAATCGTCGTCGATGGGTACTTCCATAAATATCGAACGCTACTGCCCCGGCCCAGCCGGGGGAACACCCTTGGTTAACAGGACGCGCTCTCATGACCAACTACAGTCAAGTCACTGGTTCCGGTGATTTCAACATCGGCGCCTTGATCAGCGAAAGCTTTGCCGTTCTCCACCGCGCCCTGCCGCGATTTCTGGCGCTAGGCCTGATCCCGATCATCCCTTTGATCTTCTCGACCCTGGTGGTCGGTGCCTCGGCTCCTGGAGAGTTGCCCTCGAATTTCGGCGCGGGGGTTTTCCTCGTCCTGCTCTATATCATCCTGCTTTTCGCCATCCAGGGCGGCATGATCTATGGTGCTTTCAGCGAGTTGCGTGGGCAGAGTTTCGCAGTCGGCGATGCCCTGTCCAAAGGCTTTGCTCGCTTCCTGCCCCTTCTCGGCGTGTCAATCCTGACCGGGCTTCTCGTCTTGATCGGCTCGGCTCTGTTCCTGGCGCCGGGCCTGTGGCTCCTTTGCATTCTCTACTCGGCGGTTGCAGTTTGCGTCGTCGAGCAGCGGGGCGTGTTCGACAGCATGTCACGCAGCGGCGAACTCACTTCGGGCTATCGCTGGCGGATTCTGGGACTCGTCCTGATCGTCTTCATCGCCAGCATCGTCACGTCGTCGATCATCGAATATGTTGTTGGCAGTGTGGGTGGGCCCCTGTTCGGCTCGCTGCTGGCCAATCTGTTCCAGGTGTATCTGACGGCGCTGAGTTGCGTGCTCTCCGCCCTGGTCTATTACCGCCTGCGCTCGATCAAGGAAGGCATCGACATCGACAGGCTCGCCGACGTCTTCGATTGAGCCCTTCGCTCGCAAGGGGCGCCGGCCCTCACCTAGCCGGCTCGCCGGCCTTGCGGGTGCCCGAGTTCTTGTCGTCGCGATAGCGGCCGAAAAGCTGGCCGCGCTCGAGTTCCGCCCTCTCCGCCGCGTAGAAGGCCTGCAGGAAGTCCGTCGCCGCATTGGGCTCGAAAGTGCCCTGCCAGCCGATGCGCCGAATGATCTTCTCGGCGATCTCACGATGGATGCGCCAGGTCTCGGTCCCGCCGGGCCGGCGCAGAATCTCCTCCAGCACCTGCAATTCATAGGCGCCATAGGCCTGCAGCTGCGCCGAGGTGAAGCTATAGCGGGCCGCCACCTTGGCTGCTCCCTGCGTGAGGTCGAGGGCAAGAGCCCGCTTCGGCAAGGCGATTACCAGCGTGCCGCCGATCAGGTCGCCCGCCCGCAGATGATCCCGGTTGAAGAAGGGCAGGGCGGCGAGCAGCACCACCCACGCCAGCATCGAGAGCGCCTGCCAGGATTCGCCGCTGTTGGAGGCGCCGATCCACATGAAGAAGAGCTGCAGCGGCAGGAAGAACTCGACCTCTCGGGTCAGGTTGCGGGCAACGACGGCGGTCGGGGTCAGGACGCCCCCTCGGCGATCGATCACCTTCAGTCCCGTGGCGCGCTTGCCCGGCGTCGAGCCCTGCCAGGCCAACTCGAAATGGATGAAATAGAGGTTGCGCAGCAGGAAGGAGAGAAAGGAGATCACCGTCACCGCGACATCGCTACCGCCGCGCAGGAAGGTGGTTGCCAGGGCGATCCAGATCAGGATGGTGGCGCCGAACCAGATGACCAGATCGATCAGGAAGGCGCCCAGCCTTTCGCCACGGTCGGCGACCTCGACATGGATGGCGACGCCTTCCGGCGTGACGATCTCGCGGGTGCGGCGCTGCCGCCCCTCCAGCAGCTGGGAGACGCGGTCACGCGGAGAGGCCATGCTGCCCTCCCTTGGAGCAAAACGCGTTCATGGCTGCACGCCTTCTTGCTCTAACAGTTTTTGTCGACGCGTCTTTGCGATTCTTGGTGAGCCCGTCAAATCGAAAGACGCTTTGCCGCAATAGAGGAAATAGACGCCCCACAGCACGGCGGTGACCGCGGCGAAGGCGAAGCGCCAGGAGGTCACGTTGATGAGCTGGCGCAGGCCTCCCTCGATGAAGCCCGCGATGAACAGCATGGCGACCGCGCCGCAGGCGATGATGGCGGCCTGCTTGCCATGAATGGAAAGCGCTTCGAGGCGCGAATAGCGGCCAGGGAAAATGATCTTCTCGGCCACGACGAGGCCTGCCGCGCCGCAAAGGATGAAGGCACCGAGTTCCGTCACGCCGTGAATGGAGAGCCAGCCGATGCAATCGATCAGGAGGCCGCGCTGATAGTGGATGGCCAGGAAGGCGCCGACGATCAGCCCGTTATAGACCAGCAGCAGCAGTGTCGGCACGCCCGCCATGAAACCGACCCCGAAGGAAAGGATGGCGACCATGCTGTTGTTCTGGAACAGGTAATTGGCGAAGACGATGAAGCCCTCCTTGAAGCCGTCCCAAGGCGCGAACAGGACGCTGCGCAGATATTCGGCGCTGGCGCTCGGCCCCCGCCCTCCCGCCAGGCCGTCTGGAACGATGGCATTGAACCATTCGGCCTCGCTGTTCACCAGCACGAACCCGGCGGCGATGCCGAGCGCCATCGCCGCGAAAGCGATCAATATATGCCAACCTGCCTTGCGCACGGCGTCAGGGAAGCCGTAGCGGAAGAAATGGCCCAGCCCCGCCAGCAGGCTCGTGCGTGGCCCGTAGACGACCAGATAGGCCCGCAGCGTCAGGGCTTCGAGATAGCGCAGCAGATTACGGTCGAGCGCGATGCTGCGGGCGACCGACAGCGAAGACAGCGCCGAGCGATAGAGAAGCGGCATCTTCTGCAGTTCGTCAGCGGAGACTCCGTTGATACCGCGCTTTTCGACGCGCGTGACCAGGTCTTCGAGTTCCCGCCAGCTTTCCTCGCGCCCCCGCCGAAACTCGGCCGAGCGCAGCACGACGTGAGCCCGAGGCTCGCTGGGCACGCCGATGATCGTCGGCGCCGGTCCGGCAGGACCGGCCGCAGGCACGCCCATATCCACGGTCGTCATAGCAGGCCCTCCTGCTTGATTTGGAGATAGCGGTTGAGCAGGGCGACACTGAGCCCGCCGACCGGAACGTCGACGCAATGCACGCCGAGGCGGGCGATGCGCTCCATCACGATCGCCCGTTCGCGTGCGAAATCATGGGCCACCACGGCCTCGGCCACGATGGTGAAATCCTGCGGCTCGGCATTGACCAGCCGCGTGGTCAGCGGATCCTGCAACGTGACGAAGATGACGGCATGGCGGTTGGCCATGCGCTTCAGGCTCTCGATCAACAGTTCCGCCATCACGCTATCGACGAACTCGGTGAACAGCACCACCAGCGCGCGGCGCTTGAGCCGCGCATTCAGTTCGGCCAGGCCGAGGGTGAAGTTGGTCTCCTCGGTGTGATAGGCAAGCTGGGCGGCGGAACGCTGCAGCCGGGCATAATAGGTGCTGCCCCGGCCCGGTTCGAGATAATGGCGGATGGTGGCGTCGAAGCCGAAACTGCCGACGAGGTCGCCGGCCCTCAATCCGGTCCAGCCCAGCATCAGCCCCGCCTCGATGGCGTGGTCGAGCCGCGCCAGGCCGTCGATCGGCTCGAGCATGAGATGACCGGTGTCGTAGGCCAGCACGATCTGGTGGTTGCGCTCGATGCGGAACTCCTTCGACAGGAGCTTGCGATGGCGGGCCGACTGCTTCCAGTCGATCATGCGGGAATCGAGGCCGGGCACATGTTCGCGCAGGGTGTCGAATTCGGTGCCCTCCCCCTTCTGGTTCTGGGTCTTGGTGCCGTAGATGGCGCTCTTGCTCAGCGCCTGGATGGCCGGACCGAAGGACATGCGGGCGGCAGGCAGGATCTCGATCCTGCGATCCAGCCCCTCCCTGAGGCGCCATTCCACCAGCCCCAGCGGCCCTCGCCAGCGCAGCCACAGGGCCTCGAGCGTCACCACCCCGCGCCGCAAGGCGGTGAACGGAATGCCGAGTCTCTCCGGCGCACCGCCGAAATGGCCTACGACCATCGGCGGCGTCTCCAGCGGGCCGTCGAGATCGACCACCGCCTCGATCCTCACCGGGCGTGCCGACCTGGTGCTGCTCAGGGTCACCTCGATCGTCCCCTCATTGCCGACCGGCAGCCGCTTCGGGGCTGTGAGGTCGACCACCAGGCTACGGCGCGGCGGGATCAGCAGCGCGTCGACGGCGATCACCACCAGGGCCAGCAGGCTGAGGTCGAAGGAAAACGGCCACAGGGCCGGGTTCCACACCACCATCAACAAGGCGACGGGAATGCCGAGGCTGAACAGCAGGACGGCACGCGGGGTCGGCCGAATCATCGGGGTGCAGCCGTCTGGTCCAGGATTTCGTTGACGATACGGTCGGGGGTGAGGCCATCGATCTCGGCATTGGGCGCGAGCACGATGCGGTGGCGCAGGATCGGCCGCGCCAGCCGCTTCACATCGTCCGGAATGACGAAATCGCGCCCGTTCAGCGCGGCCAGGGCCCGCACGGAGGCCGCGAGCGCATTGGCGGCGCGGGTCGATCCGCCCGTCTCGATCGCCGGATGCTGGCGGGTGGCGCGCACGACGTCGACGACATAGTCGATGATCTGCGGCGTCAGCACGATCTGTTCGCTGGTGGCTCTGAGATCGGCGAGGACAGCCGGATCGGCCTGGGTCTGGATGCCGAAATCGGAGAGCTTGGGCATGGCCGAGCGGTGCCCGTGCTGGGTGACGATGGCCCTCTCCTCGTCACGGCTGGGATAGGTGACATCGATCTTGAAGAGGAAACGGTCGAGCTGGGCCTCGGGCAAGGGATAGGTCCCCTGCTGCTCGATCGGGTTCTGGGTCGCCACCACCATGAAATCGGCACCGAGGGCATAAGTCTTGCCGTCGATGGTGACCGCCCTTTCGTTCATCGCCTGCAGCAAGGCCGCCTGCGTCTTGGGCGGGGTGCGGTTGATTTCGTCCGCCAGCAGGAGGTCGGTGAAGATCGGCCCCTCGGTCAGAACGAAGGCGTTGGTCTGGAAATTGAAGAGGTTGGTGCCGATCACGTCACCCGGCATCATGTCGGGGGTGAACTGCACGCGGCCGAATTTGAGCGAAAGGGTCGAGGCGAAGGCCTGAGCCAGCAGAGTCTTGCCGGTGCCGGGCACGCCTTCGAGCAGGATATGTCCGCCGCAAAGCAGGCCGGTGAGCATCAGCTCGATGACCTCGTCCTGGCCGACGATGGCCTTGCCGACTTCCTTGCGGATGCCGTCAGCGATATGGGCGACGCGCTGCAGTTCCATCGGAGATCTCTTCCTTCCAATCATGAATATCGCGCGTGGCCTGGAACAGGCCGGTCAGGGACGTGCCCTGCCCCTCCTCCGCGCGGGCGAGAACGACGGAAGCTCTGGTCTCAAGCCCCCGCGACTCGCCGATTTTGTCGAGCCACTCCGCCAGTTTCTCGTCATCGATCTGGCGGGGTGCGTGAAAAAGCCGGCCGACGTCGCGCAAGGTCGCGCGCACATAGCGGCGCATGACGAAGGCCTGGTGACCGGCCCGATCGAGCAAGGTGGCCGTGTTGGTGATCAGGCGCTCCTTGCCGAGATCGAAGGCTGGCGGCGCCAGGCGCGGCTTGCCGAAACGGCTCGTGGTGGCCCAGGCCAGCAGTGCCGTCGCGGCGAGCACGAGCAGGAGTACGATGACATAGGGGAACTGGAACAGCTTCTTGAAGGGGCTGTCGACATTGTTGACCATGCCGTGGATGGTTTCGTCGAACACCACCTTGCCGTCCCCGAGTTCGGCATCCCGCATGGCGTTCAGAAGCGCAAGGGCGAACTCGGCGTTCTTGCCCTTGATCAGGCCGTGGTTCTCGACGAGATCGGGATCGGCGAGCACCCAGACGCGGCGCTCGCCGTCGAGTTTCTCGCCGATGAGCATGCCCTGGCGGTTGCCGATGATCGGGGTCAGTTCCTCGCTCTTGATGAGCTGGGCACCGTCGTCGAACGATGGGTTCACGTTGAGATCGTTGCGGTCCCAGCTCTTGGGCGGATCTCCCCTGGTGACCTCGAGCTTGGGCTCGACCAGCCGCGCAATGCTGGTGACCCAGGGAATGTCCATCGGGGTGGCGGACCGTATCCAGGCGGGCTTGCTCCGGTCGGCCAGCGCCCAGCGCTTGGGCAGCACAAGCAGGACGTTGCTTTCGCGTCCCAGGCGAATGATGTCGTCCTTCGACAGGCTCGACGTCGGCTCGGCCATCACCAGCAAGCCGCCTTCGCCGGGCGCGACGGTACCGTTGATGCGGCTGCGCGCGACCGGGATCTCGAAGCGTTGCGCCAGTTCGTAGAACCCGGCATGTCCGATCGCCGAGACCGACCTGGTGGTGGTGCTGAAACCCTGTTCCTCGGATGGACCGTTCAGCATCAACAACATGGACAGGGCGAAGACGGCCGTGGCCCCCGCGATCAGCACGGCAAGGACGGGGCCGGAGAAGGTGGCTTTTTCGCTCATGCCGCCCTCGCCTGCATCGCTTCGGTCAGGACCTCGTAGCTCTGCCGGCAAGCGGTGTAGTCCCGCTCCTCGGCGGGGGTTTCGCCGAAATAAACGGGCTCGACCCGACCAATGATGTCGGCCAGCGCCTGCTTGCCACGATCGGGCAGCGACAAGGCTCGCAGAATTTCGCGGCTGGTCAGCGAATCCGCGAAGCTGACATTGAGCCTTTTTCGTACCTCGATCAGGCTGCGCAGCAGCAAGGCATGCATCGCCTCGGCAAGGCGGCCCTGGCGCGCCAGGTCGTCGGCCTCGATCTGGGCCACCACCATACGTTCGACCGAGGCGGCTTGGGCGGAGACCTCGGTCTCGTCCCTGGCAACCAGCTTGCGCCGCCCGAGCACCGGCAAGCGATCCCGCATCGTCCAGATCGCGAAAATGACACCAGCGGCGATGGCGGCATAGAGCAGGATGCTCAGCAAGGTTCCCAATGAAGGATTCCAGACACGCGGCGCCCGCTCGTCCCGCTTTGGCTCGGTCTTGGGTGTCACCACCTCGCCCTTGTTGCCGGGCAGATCGGGCTGGAGGCCAAGATCGCGCGCGATGTCCTGGGCCACCGCCTGGGGATCGGAAGCAGCGAATACCGGCATTGCCGGTGCCAATGCGAGGAGAACCGTCAGGCCGGCAACAGCCGGCATGTTCCTTCCCGTCGGATTTTTTCGACCCCGTTCCCGCACCAAACCGCCAATCAGCCCTGCTTCATATCCGCGAACATGGCGTGACGGCCGATCCGGAGCAAGCGCCCAGGGAACACATTCACGTCGCCCCCGTCGAATTCATCCACCAACGGGAGCGCGGCGGTAGGCCGTTGCCGGTGAACGGATCATTCGCGAATCCGTTCCATTTTTGTTCATATGTGCCTTCTACCCTTTTACAAAGCGCATCCGCCGAATCGGTAGGCGGATTCGTTTCTCACCACGCGAGAGCAAGGCATGAATGCGCAGGCAGCCCTTCTTGTCCCCGAGGAGTCAGCTCAATCGCCCGCCGATCTTCTGGCCGGGCTGAACGAGAACCAGCGCCGCGCGGTCGTTCATGGTTCGGGCCAGCCGGCCGGCCCCCTGCTGATCATTGCCGGCGCCGGATCGGGCAAGACCAACACGCTGGCCCACCGGGTTGCCCATCTCATTGCCGAAGGCGCCGATCCCAGGCGCATTCTCCTCCTGACCTTCTCGCGTCGGGCCTCCTCCGAGATGATAAGGCGGGTCGAGCGGATCACTGCCAAGGTCATGGGAGCGAAAGGGGCGACACTGAGCGAAGGGCTGACTTGGGCCGGCACGTTCCACGCCGTCGGCGCCCGCCTCCTGCGTGAATACGCCCACCAGATCGGCCTCGATCCCTCCTTCACCATTCACGACCGGGAGGATTCGGCCGACCTGATCAATCTGGTGCGCCACGAACTCGGCTTCTCCAAGACGGAGAACCGCTTCCCGAACAAGGGCACGTGCCTGGCCATCTATTCCCGGGTGGTCAACGCGCAGGACGAACTCGAAAACGTGCTGAAGGAGGCCTTTCCCTGGTGCCTGGCCTGGGCAGCGGAGCTCCGCAGTCTGTTCGCCGGCTATGTCGAGGCCAAGCTCGCCAACAATGTGCTCGACTATGACGACCTGCTGCTGTGGTGGTCGCATATGGTGGCCGAGCCGATGATCGCCGCCGACATTTCGGTGCGTTTCGACCATGTCCTGGTCGATGAATACCAGGACACCAATCGCCTGCAATCCTCGATCCTCAAGGCGCTCAAGCCGGGCGGCCAGGGCGTAACGGTGGTCGGCGACGACGCCCAGTCGATCTATTCCTTCCGCGCCGCCACCGTGCGCAACATCCTCGACTTTCCGGCCCAGTTCTCGCCGGCGGCCGAGATCATCACGCTCGATCGCAACTATCGCTCGACCCAGCCGATCCTCGCCGCCGCCAATGCCGTGATCGCCCTTGCCAGCGAGCGTTTCACCAAGAATTTATGGACGGAGCGGCAATCGAGCGAACGCCCCCAACTCGTCACCGTCAGGGACGAGGCCGGACAGGCCGATTTCGTGGCCGGCCAGATCCTGGAGAACCGCGAAAGCGGCATGACGCTCAAGCAGCAGGCCGTGCTGTTTCGCGCCTCGCACCACTCCGGCCCGCTCGAGGTCGAACTGACCCGCCGCAACATTCCCTTCGTGAAGTTCGGCGGGCTGAAATTCCTCGATGCCTCCCACGTCAAGGACATGCTGGCCCTGTTGCGCTGGGCGCAGAACCCGCGCGATCGCGTTGCCGGTTTCCGTGTTCTGCAACTGCTGCCGGGCGTCGGCCCCACCTCCGCCGCCAATGTCCTCGATGCCGTCGGCGTCGATGATATTGCCACCCTGCCGGCACCGCCTCGCGCCGGTGCAGACTGGCCGGATTTCGTCGACCTCGCCGCCAGCCTGCACAAGGGACCTGGTGACTGGCCCGGGGAGATCGAACGCGTTCGCCGCTGGTACGAGCCCCATCTCGAGCGCATGCATGAGGATGCGGTGACGCGCCGCGCCGATCTGCTTCAACTCGAGCAGATTGCGGCGGGCTACGAATCCCGCGAGCGTTTCCTCACCGAGCTGACGCTCGACCCGCCGAACGCCACCAGCGACGAAGCCGGCGCGCCCCTGCGGGACGAGGACTACCTCATCCTCTCGACCATCCATTCCGCCAAGGGACAGGAATGGAAGGCCGTCTTCGTGCTCAACACGGTCGACGGTTGCCTGCCGGCGGATCTTGCCGCCGGCACCAAGAACGATCTGGAGGAAGAGCGCCGACTGCTCTATGTCGCGATGACACGGGCACGCGACAGCCTGCATCTCGTGATGCCGCAGCGATTCTTCACCCATGGCCAGCATTCCCAGGGCGACCGGCACGTCTATGCCAACCGCACCCGCTTCATCCCGTCCTCGATCCTCGATCGTTTCCAGCAGGTGATGTGGCCGAGGGTGGCAGCCTCCGGCGCCCCGCAACAGAGCAGCATCCACAGCTCGATCGACCTGCGTGATCGCATGCGTGGCATGTGGCGTTGAGACCGGAGCATGGGCGTGCCATGGTCCGCTCATGTGTGGACGGATCATGCAGCGCAGCCCGGACCTGCCGGGCCTTCAGACGGAACCAGGGGCTACGCCGGAAGAGGTCGCTCGTGCCTGGGAATCCCATTTCAATGGCGCACCAGCGCAATATTTCTGGGTGATCCGGCGCAAGCCCCGGTCTGCCGCCTATGTCCACGATCTCCTGCAATGGGGCCTCATACCCAACTGGGTAAAGGACCCCAGCGACTGGCCAAAGCCGATCAATGCCCGTTGCGAGGGCATCCAGACCAAGCCTTCCTTCCGCGATTCCTATAGAGCACGGCGCTGTCTCGTCCCGATCGACCTCTTCTTCGAATGGATGAAGATCCTCGAGCCGGACGGCAAGCCGGTAAAGGGAGCCAAGCAGCCTTACGCCATCGCCATGAAGGATCGCCGTCCCTTCGCCGTCGCCGGCGTCTGGGAAAGCTGGATCGACAAGGCGTCTGGCGAGATCACGCGCAGCTTCGCCGTCGTCACCTGCCAGGCCAATGCGCTGATGGCGACGATCCATGACCGCATGCCGGTGATCCTGGCCCCGGAGAACCATCGGCGCTGGCTCGACAATATCGAGCCCGATCCCTTCGACCTGATGGTGCCCTTTCCGCCGGAGCTGATGGAGATCTGGCCGATTTCCTCGCGCGTGAACAGCCCGGCGAACAATACGGAAGATGTTGCGGCGGCGGTGTGAGGAGGCTGGGAGCGCGGACTTCCAGTCCGCTCTTTGAAATATCACGCTGACAGAAAGAGAAGAGCGGACTGGAAGTCCGCGCTCCAAAGCCCCCTTGACCTTCCAATGACTGGAAGGTTTACCTATCTAGGCAATGACCTGGAAAGGGATTGCCCCATGTCTCCAACTTTGAGTTCTCCAACTTTGAGCCCCGCAACTTTCGACATCGCCATCGAGGGCATGACCTGCGCGTCCTGCGTTCGCCGCGTGGAGAAGGCCATTGCCGCGACGCCCGGCGTCGTGCAGGCCGCCGTCAATCTCGCCACCGAGCGGGCCCAGGTCGCCTTCGAAGGGCCGGTCAATTTGCCGCCCGTGCTGGCCGCCATCGCCAAGGCGGGTTATGGCGCCCATGTCATCGAGGAAGACCATGCGGAAGATCCCGAGCGCACGGCCCGCAAGGCCGAGATCGCCACGCTCCGCCGGGATCTCGCGCTTGCCGCCCTGCTGACCATACCGGTCTTTCTGGTCGAGATGGGCGGCCACCTGATACCGGCTCTCCACCACAGCATTCAGATGAATCTGGGCCGCTGGAACTGGTATGCGCAATTCGTGCTGATCAGCCTCGTCCTGTTCGGCCCGGGACTGCGCTTCTTCGTCAAGGGCATTCCCGCCCTGCTGCGCGGGGCTCCGGACATGAACGCGCTGGTCTCCCTCGGCGCCGGCGCCGCCTGGCTGTTCTCGGTGGTTGCGACCTTCCTGCCCGCGGCCCTGCCGGAGGGAACGGCCTATGTCTATTTTGAGGCCGCCGGCGTGATCGTCACGCTGATCCTGCTCGGCCGCTATCTCGAGGCACGCGCCAAGGGAGAGACCAGCGAGGCGATCCGCAAACTGGCTGGCCTGCAGGCCAAGACGGCCCTGCGGCTGCGCGATGGCTCGGAGACCGAAGTACCGATCGCCGAGCTCCGGCCGGGGGACATCATCCGGGTTCGCCCCGGCGAAAAGATCGCCGTCGACGGTGAGATCGTCGAAGGCTCCTCCTTCGTGGACGAGTCGATGATCTCCGGCGAGGCGATACCGGTTACCAAGGGTGTCGGTGCCGAGGTCATCGGCGGGACCATCAACAAAACAGGCAGCTTCTCTTTTCGGGCGACCAAGGTGGGCTCGCAGACCCTCCTCGCCCAGATCATCCGCATGGTCGAGGCAGCCCAAGGCGCCAAGCTGCCGATTCAGGCGCTGGTCGACAAGGTCACGGCCTGGTTCGTGCCCGCCGTCATCGCCATCGCGACGTTGACCTTCATCGCCTGGCTGCTGTTCGGCCCGAGCCCCGCCCTTACCTTCGCTCTCGTCAATGCGGTTGCCGTGCTGATCATCGCCTGCCCCTGTGCCATGGGCCTGGCTACCCCCACCTCGATCATGGTGGCGACGGGCCGCGCGGCCGAACTCGGCGTGCTGTTCCGGCGTGGCGATGCCCTGCAGAGCCTGCGCGACGTCGAGATCGTCGCCTTCGACAAGACAGGCACCCTCACCCAGGGTGAGCCAGCGGTCACCGACATCGAGACCGCCCCCGGCTTTTCGGAAAATGAGGTTCTCGCTTTGCTGGCCTCGGTGGAGGCGCGTTCGGAGCATCCGCTGGCTACCGCCATCGTCAAGGCCGCCCGCGAGCGCAGCCTCGACATCCCCCCGGCCGCCGCTTTCGAGGCGATCCCGGGGCGCGGCGCTTCTGCCGTCGTCGATGGCCGGAAGGTCGCGATCGGCTCGACCCGCTGGATGGTGGAGCAGGGCATCGATGCCGGAACGCTCACCGCCCGCGCGGAGGTCCTCGGCGAACAGGCCAAGACCCCGCTTTTCGCTGCCGTCGACGGCAGGATCGCCGCCGTCATCGCCGTCGCCGATCCAATCAAGCCCACCGCCAAGGCCGCCGTCGCAGCCCTCAAGGCGCTCGGCCTCGAGGTCGCCATGGTGACGGGTGATACCCGCCGGACGGCGCAAGCGATTGCGGCAAGGCTCGGGATCGAGACCGTCGAGGCCGAAATCCTGCCCGACGGCAAGGCCCAGATCGTGCAGCGGCTTGCGGCAAGAGTTGGCAAGATCGCCTTTGTCGGCGACGGCATCAACGATGCGCCCGCCCTCGCCACTGCCGATGTCGGTATCGCCATCGGCACGGGTACGGACGTCGCCATAGAGAGCGCGGCCGTGGTGCTGATGGCGGGCGATCCCAACGGCGTCGTCCGGGCCATCGGCCTGTCGCGGGCGACCATGCGCAATATCGGCCAGAACCTGTTCTGGGCCTTCGCCTACAACATTGCGCTGATCCCCATTGCCGCCGGCGCCCTCTATGTCGTCAACGGCACCTTGCTCTCGCCGATGCTGGCCGCCGGCGCCATGGCGCTCTCCAGTGTCTTCGTGGTGACCAACGCCCTCAGGCTCAAGGGCTACCAGCCCACAGCTTCAACCATGTCGACGATGGGCGCGCAGGTCTTGAATTCGTCTAATTGATTCAAGGTAATATCGAAGAAAGCTCATCACGATTCGAGAATCGTGATGAGCTCTTCGCAGTGAGGACGAACAGGAAGAACCGTCATGAATATCGGTGAAGCATCCGCCGCCTCCGGCGTTTCGGCCAAGATGATCCGCTACTACGAATCCATCGGACTGATGCCGAGCGCGGCCCGCACCGAAGCGGGGTATCGCGTCTATGCCGACAGCGACATCCACACGCTACGCTTCATCCGGCGCAGTCGCGATCTCGGCTTTTCCGTCGAGCAGATGGAAACCCTGCTCGCCTTGTGGAGCGATCGCAGCCGGGCGAGTGCCGACGTCAAGAGCATCGCTGCGGCCCATATCACCGAACTCGAACGCAAGGCGCGCGAGATCGAGGGGATGGCCAAGACCTTGCGTCACCTCGTCAACAATTGCCACGGCGACAACAGGCCCAATTGCCCGATCCTGGAGGATCTCTCCCATGGCGAGGAGGCCGCGCCCCCCAAGCCCAAGCCGAAACGTCGCCAAGCGTGATGATGCCGACGAGATGAGCTAGCCTCCCACGATGCCTGCCCAACCGATTCTACGCTTTCCCGATCCGCGCTTGCGCCTTCCCGCAGCCCCGGTCACCGCTTTCGACGCCGATCTGGCAGTTCTTGCCCAGGATCTGCTCGACACCATGCGAGCCGCGCCTGGCATCGGCATCACCGCCCCGCATCTGGGCATCGCCAAGCGCCTTGTGGTGCTCGAATTGCCCAGCGAGAACAGGGTACGGGTCTATGTCAATCCGCGCCTCGTTTGGTCATCGCAGGACGAGCGGGAGCATGTCGAAGGCAGCGTCTCCATGCCTGGTGTGACCGAAACGGTCGAACGCCCCGCCCGGGTACGCGTCGTCTTCCAGACCCTCGAAGGGGTGGAGGAAACGGAAGAAGCCGATGGCCTGCTCGCCGTCTGCCTGCAACACGAAATCGACCAACTCGACGGCATCTTCTGGATCCAGCGTCTGTCGCGCCTGAAACGCGAGCGGGTCATCAAGCGTTTTCAAAAGCGATCCTGACGCCGGCCCTCCCTGCCGACAACAAAATCTCGCCAGGGCTGTCGGCTCGGCAGGATGTCGAACGTCCTTGGGAGATCGAAGCAGGAGGAAGCTGAAATGACCTATGTCGACGGTTTCGTTGTCGCCGTGCCCAAGCAAAACCTCGAGGCCTATGAGGAAATGGCCCGTCTCGGCGGCCAGGTCTGGATGGAACATGGCGCACTCAGCTATGTCGAATGCGTCGCCGACGATGTGCCTTATGGCGAGGTGACGTCCTTTCCGCGCGCTGTCCAGGCAAAGGAGGACGAGATCGTCATCTTCTCCTGGGTGACCTATCGCTCGCGCGAGGACCGTGACGCCGTCATGGCCAAGGTGATGGCCGATCCCCGGCTGGAGGGCAGCATGGCGAACGCGCCCTTCGACGGCAAACGCATGATCTTTGGCGGTTTCACCAGCCTGATCGAGATGTAGGGCGCCGAAATCGCGCTGATGACCCGACTATCCGGGAGCCGGCCAAAGGGACTGGATTGCCGGGTCAAGCCCGGCAACGACAAAGCTCGTGCAAATTCGAAAGCGCCTTCAGCATCGTTTTTGCCGAAAACCGGCGTCCACTTTTCGGCGCGATGCTCTAGGCCAACTGCATTGGCACTCAGGCCAGGGCTGCGGCGTAGTTGTCGGGCTTGAAGCCGACGAGCAGCTTGCCGTTGCCGAGATCGAGGACGGGCCGCTTGATCATGGTCGGCTCGGCCAGCATGAGGTCGATCGCCTTGGCCCGGTCGATGCCCTGCTTGTCGCCATCGGGCAAGGCACGGAAGGTCGTGCTGGTCTTGTTCAGCAGGACTTCCCAGCCGACCTTGTCCGCCCAGGCATCGAGATGCGCGCGATCGATGCCCTCGGCCCGATAATCGTGGAAGGCATAGGCCTTGCCATGGGTATCGAGCCAGGTACGCGCCTTCTTCATGGTATCGCAGGTCTTGATGCCGTAGATCGTCACACTCATGTCAGGTCCTGATTCCCGGGCTAACTGAAGCCCTCTTTTCCGTCGAGAAATAGAGCAGGGCAAGCACCGGCAGGGCAAAACCGAGCCAGGACGTCGCCGTCCAGCCGCCATGGGCATAGACCCAGCCGCCCAGGGCCGAGCCGAGGGCGCCGCCTGCGAAGAAGGTCGCCATATAGACACCATTGAGGCGACTGCGATATTCCGCCCCGAGATTGTAGAGCAGACGCTGGCCGAGCACGACATTGGCCGAGACGCCGAAATCGAGCGCAATCGCGGCGAACACCAAAAGGCCAAGCGACAGGCCGGATCCCGGCTCGGCAAGATGGGTGAGCAGGAAGCTGACGGCGCCGAGCGTCATGGCGAAGGCCGAGGCCGGACGGACCCAGCCGCGGTCGGCGACACGCCCGGCGATCGGGGCCGCCACCGCGCCTGCCGCCCCGGCCAGGGCGAACAGCGCAATGCCCGATTGCGTCATGCCGAAGGCTGGGCTTGCCAGCAGCAACGGGGTACAGGTCCAGAACACGCTGAAGGCACCGAACATGCAGGCCTGATAGAGGGCCCGCCGGCGCAGGATCGGCATGGTGCGCATCATGGTCGCCATCGAGAGCAGCAGCCGGCCATAGGTCGGGCCCGGCGGCGGCTGGCGCTTGGGCAGGGCGCGGGCCAGCACCACGCCCAACACCAGCATGGCAAGGATGGAGACGAGGAACACCATGTGCCAGGAGCTGAAATAGGTGATCAGGCTCGATACCGGGCGGGCCAGCATGATGCCGACCATCAGCCCGCTCATCACATTGCCGACCACCCTGCCCCGCCGCGCTTCCGGTGCCAGATGCGCGGCAAAGGGCACGAGAATCTGCACGGCCACGGAACCGAGCCCGATCAGCAAGGCCGAGACCAGGAACTGCAGGCTGCTGCGGGCCAGCATGGCCCCCGCCAGAGCGATGACAGCCAGTCCCATCACCCAGAGGATGAGCTTGCGATTTTCGATGAGATCGCCGAGCGGCACCAGGAACAGCAGGCCGGCGCCGTAGCCGATCTGGGTCATCGTCACGATCAGCCCGGCCGCGCCGGGCGTCATGCCGAGTTCAGCGCTGATCAGGCCGACCAGCGGCTGAGCATAATAGATATTCGCGGCGATGAGACCACAGGCCGCTGCGATCAGCAGGGTAATCCAGCCGGATGCCACGGGCTCATGCGTGGCCTCGCCCGTCGTTGCAATGCGGGACATCCAATCTCACAAAAGAAAAGGCATGCAGCTACCCCGGCGGGGGAAGGCGTCATGCGGAGCTGAAAGGAATTCAGCTCCTCTTTTGTCATGGGTGATGCCGCCTTGGCCAGCCCTTGTCCGACGAAAACCCGCGTATCAGGCCAATCTGATGCGCTCCCCGCTTGCCGGATCGAACAGGCGCAGATCGCCGGGAGCGATCGCCAGCTTCACGACCTCGCCTGCCTTCAAGGCAGGACGCTCGGTGGTGAACAGCTTCAGCCCCTGTCCGCCGATTTCCAGATGGGCCACGGTGCCCAACCCCGTCGGCTCGACCAGATCGACGCGGGCCGGCACATTGCCTTCCGAGGAGAGTGTCGCGCGCTCCGGACGAATGCCGACCACGACCTTCTCGGGCAGGCGCTGGCCCGCCAGGACGGCAAGCACCGTATCGCCGACTCGCAGTGTCGTACCGCCCTCGCCCGGCTGTGCCTGAGCATCGAGAAAGTTCATTGCGGGCGAGCCGATGAAGCCGGCCACGAACATATTGGCAGGATCGTCATAGAGTTCGAGCGGCGCGCCGACCTGCTGGATCACGCCCCCGTTCATGGCGACGATGCGATCGGCCATGGTCATCGCCTCGATCTGATCGTGGGTGACATAGACCGAGGTCGCCCCGAGATCCCGGTGCAGCTTGCGGATCTCGAACCGCATCTGCTCGCGCAGGCGGGCATCGAGATTGGACAGGGGCTCGTCGAACAGGAAGGCCTTGGGGTTGCGCACGATGGCGCGGCCCATGGCGACGCGCTGGCGTTGCCCGCCCGACAATTGCCGTGGCTTGCGGTCCTGCAGGGCCTCCAGGCCGAGCTTGGCACCGGCCTTGGTTACCGCGCTTGAGATGAAATCGGCGGCTTTCTTCCGCAGCTTGAGGGCATAGCTCATATTGTCCCGCACGCTCATATGCGGATAGAGCGCGTAGGACTGGAACACCATGGCGATGTCGCGATCCCTAGGCGGCAGGTCGTTCACCGTGGCGCCGTCGATCAGGATCTGCCCCTGGCTGGTGTCCTCCAGCCCGGCTATGAGGCGCAGCAAAGTCGACTTGCCGCAGCCGGAGGGGCCGACCAGCACCACGAACTCGCCCGACGCGATGGAGAGGTCGATACCCTTGAGGATGGGCAGCGCGCCGTAATTTTTGCGGACGGCTTTCACTTCGATATTGGCCATCGGAATAATCCTTTCAGCCCTTCACGGCGCCGGCCGTGAGGCCCTGGACCAGGTAACGCTGGATCAGGAAGAAGAAGATGCAGACGGGGATGAGCGCGAGCACGCCGGCCGCCATCATCTGCCCGAAATCCACCGCGAACTTCGAAACGAAGTTGAGCAGCCCCACCGGAAAGGTGATGACGCTGTCCTTGGTGTTGAGCATCAGCGCGAAGAGCAGCTCGCTCCAGGCTGCGGTGAAGACGAAACCGAGGGTGGCGGCGATGCCCGGCATGGTCAGCGGCAGGATGATCTGGCGCAGCGCCCCGAAGCGTGTGGCCCCGTCGATCATCGCCGCCTCCTCCAGATCCTTCGGAATGCCGTCGAAGAAGGACTGCATCAGGAAGGCGGCGAACGGCACGTTATAGGCGGTATAGATGATGATCAGGCCGGTCAGGCTGTTGTTGAGCCCGAGCGGCTGGAACAGCTTGAAGATCGGCGCGATGATCATCACCAGCGGGAACATCTGGGTGATCAGCATCAACCCGACCAGCCAGAATTTGCCACGATAGACGAAGCGCGAGAAGCTGTAGCCGGCGCCGGCCGCCAGCAGCGTGGTGAACAGCGCGGTAAAACCCGAGATGATCACGCTGTTGCGGAAGAACAGCGGGAAATCGGTATGGCTGATCACCGAGACATAGTGATCGAAGCCGAAGCGCGACGGCCACAACTTCACGCCTTCGCTATAGAGCAGATCATTGGGCGTGACCGAGACCTTGAACACCCAGTAGAGCGGGAACAGGGCAAATGCCAGGAACAGGGCGATCAGGGCGTAGTGCATGACCCAATAGGCCGAACGACGGGTGGAACGGCGCATGGTCAGGCCCTCCGGATCAGCATCTGCCGCAACGCGATCAGCGTGGCGGCATAGGCGAGCAGCAGCACCAGCAGCACCATCGAGATCGCCGAGGCATAGCCGAAATCGAGGCGCATATAGGCCTGCGTATAGATGTAGCTGGCGATGATCTGGGTCGAGTCGGCCGGGCCTCCGCGAGTCATCACCACGATGAGGTCGGCGGAATTGGCGATCCAGACCGCGCGCAGCAGCACGGTGATGGCGATCGTCGGCGCCAGGAACGGCACCGTGATCGAGGTAAAGCGCTTGAGCGCCCCGGCACCGTCGATCTCGGCCGCCTCATAGATGTCCTGCGGGATCGATTGCAGGGCAGCGAGCAGCGTGATGGCGAAGAACGGAAAGCCCCACCAGACATTGGCGACGATCGGCCCCCAGATGGCATGGGTCGGGCTGGAGAGAATGTTGTCGGGCGCCGCCATCAGGCCGAGGCCGTAGAGCCAGTGCGGCACCGGACCGACGATGGGATTGAACATCCAGGCCCAGTTGAGGCCGGAGAGAAAGCTCGGTACGGCCCAGGGCAGGAACACCAGCGCCTGCACCACGCCGCGTCCCGGAAAGGGCCGGTTGAGCAGGAGGGCCAGGATCAGGCCGAGAATGAACTGCAGGGCGACCGAGACCACCGTCCACAGCACGGTATTGGAAAGTGCATTCCAGAAATTGGCATCGCCCCACATGGTGCTGAAATGCTCGAGCCCGACATAGCCGCCGCCGAAAGGCTTCAGGAGCTGGATATCGCGAAAGGCGTAGGACATGCCGATGGCCAGGGGTACCAGCATGATCGCCACGATCAGGATGACCGAAGGCGCGGCATAGAGCCAGGGTTCGAACGCCAGCCAGGCGCTTCGGCCGCGCCGCCTGGTCGGGATGGAAAGTTCTGCCAAAGCCATTCGTTATCCGATCGAGAACAGGCTGGGGACGGAGAGGTAGCCGGGCGTGCCGGATCATCTCTTCTCCCTTTTCGGGAGAAGGTGCCGGCAGGCGGATGAGGGGTGGCGGCGCCCCTGAAGAGGTCGCGTGTCTCCCCTCATCCGGCATTTCGTGCCGCCTTCTCCCGAAAGGGTGGGAAGGCGGACGCGCGCGGAGCCTGGGGAACGGTTACTTCTTCTTCGCCAGGAATTTCTGCTGGGCCTTGGTCAGATAGTCGGCCCATTGCCCGGCCAGCTGTTCGGGGGTGAGCTGGCCCAGCAGGGCCTGCTGCGTCGTCTTCACCGCGATGGAGTCGGCGAAGAACGCGAACTCCTCCAGATAGGTCGGCATCACCAGCGGCGAGACATTGGAGTCGCCGAGTTCGGCGAACCAGCCCTTGAACTTGGGGTCTGCATAGAAGGGATCGTTCGCGGCGGATTTGTAGATCGGCAGTGCGCCCGTCTTCTTGTTCCAGGCGATATTGCCTTCCGGACCGTCGAGGGCGGCGATCAGCTTCCAGGCCAGTTCTTTGTTCTCGGAATTGGCGAACATCGACCAGGAGGCATAGCCGATGGTCGGGAAGGTCTTGCCAGCCGGCCCCTTCGGCATGGGGGCGACGTCGTAATCGTCCTTGTTCATCTTGTCGGCCACGGCGATCAGGGCATCGGGATCCTGGTCGAGCATGGCGCAGGTGCCGGAATAGAAGCCGGTGACGATCTCGTTGAAGCCCCAGTTCACGCTGTCCTTGGGCGCATAGCCATTCTTGTAGAGATCGACCAGCACGGTGACGCCCTTGATCCAGCCGGGATCGGCCATGGTCGAGGTGCCGTCAGGCTTGAAGAAGGTGCCGTCTCCGGCCATGTTAGCGCCCATCATCATCCAGCCATTGAGGCCGCCGGGCCCGCCACGCAGGCAATAACCGAACTTGCCGGGAAGGGCGGAAACCTTCTTGGCCGCCTCGACGAACTCGTCCATCGTCTTGGGCGGACCGTCGACACCTGCTTCCTTGAACAGCTTCTTGTTGTAGAACATCGCCCGCAGATAGAAGCCATAGGGCAGTGCATAGGCGGTGTTGTTGACATAGCGCCCCATCTCGAGCGCGCGGTCGTTCAGCTCCTTGGTGTGCTCCCACTTGGCGAGATAGGGCTCGAGATTTTCGAGCATGCCATTATTGGCATAGAGCGACTGCCAGCGATCGGGCATCTCGACCACATCAGGCGTATCGCCGGCCGAGACCATGGTGGCGAACTTCTCGAAGGCCTGGCCCCAGGGCAGCGAGGTGATCTCCACCTTGACGCCCGGATTGGCGTCCTCGAACTTCTTGACGATCTCCTTGAGCGTCTGGGTGCGCTCAGGACTGGTGATGACTTCCGTCAGCTTGAGCGTGGTGTCGGCTAAAGCCGGCAAGGCCAGCGCCAACGAGGCCGTCGCGGCCAGCAGCAGTTTCTTGAACATTGAGATTCCCCTCTCTTGTTATTTGCACCCTACGTCCCAACCAGCGCCCGAACGCTCGTCCGGTGGACGGCGTCCGCACGCCGGCTATCTCTTGGCAGCGGCCAGCGCCTGCGTGATATCGGCCCATAGCGCGTCCACGCCTTCCAGGCCGACATGGAGGCGCACGATGCGCTCCGAAACCCCGAAATCCAGCGCCGAATTGGGGCCGGCATTCTGTCCGCGCGTGACCAGAGCCGGCACCACCAGACTCTCGTGGCCGCCCCAGCTCACCCCGATCTTGAACAGCTTGAGGGCGTTGCAGAAGGCGGGAATGTCGATGCTGCCATCGAATTCGAAAGAGAACAGGCCGGAAGTGCCGCTGAGTCCGGGCGGCAGGCTATTGCCGAGGCCCGGGTGGTACACGGCGACCACTTCGGGTCGTTCGCCGAGCTTGCGCGCCACGGCGAGCCCCGCCGCCTCATGCGCCTTCATGCGCGTCGGCAAAGTGCGCAGCCCCCTGAGCAGCAGCCAGGCTTCGAACGGCGCCAGTTTCGCACCGAGATAGGGCGTGATGGTGCGGCGGATGACGGCGACGAGTTCCTTGCGTCCCGCCACGACGCCGGCAACCACGTCCGAATGGCCGCCGATATATTTGGAAGCCGAGTGCACCACGAGGTCGACCCCGAGGCGCACCGGTTGCTGGAACACCGGCGACGCCCAGCTGTTGTCGAGGATGGTGATGACGCCATGCCGGCGCGCCAAGGCCGTGAGCGCGGGAATGTCCTGCGTTTCCATCATCCAGCTGTTCGGGCTCTCCATGTAGAAGAGCTTGGCGCCCGGCAGTGCCGCTGCCACCGCGTCGGCGTCACGGCCATCGACGTAGACGGTCTCGACCTTCCAGCGTTTCAGCAGCGTCTCGAACAGGCGATAGGCGTCGGGATAGACATGGCGTACGCAGACGATGCGATCGCCGGGCTCGACGAAAGCCAGCACGCTGGAGGAGATCGCGCCCATTCCGCTGGCAAAGCCGATGGCATCCTCGGTACGTTCGAGTTCGGCGATCTTCTCTTCGAACAGGCGCGTGGTCGGATTGCCGACGCGCGAATAGACCGGGCGGACCTGTTCGCCGCGATAGGTCGCAGCCATATCCTCGAAGCTCGAGAAGGTGAACAGCGACGTCTGCACGATCGGCGGCACCACGGCCTCGAAGGCGTGGGCATCGTCATGGGCGACGACGAGGCTGGCATAGTCGAGATCATCCGATGCCTGCGTCATCCGGTGGTCGGTCATTTGGACATGTCCTTGATGTCTTCTTCGACAATTTCGAGAATGGCGAGTGTCTTTTCCCGCGCCGTCTGCGGATCGCGCCGGACGATGGCGTCGAAGAGCTCGCGGTGGAAACGGAAGGAACGGCGGGCGAAATCCGGGCGGTCGAAAGGCTCATCGAAGAAGCTTTCGAAAGCCTCCCGCATCCTCTCCAGAAGTTGGCCGAATAGCGGATTGTGGCTGGCGTCATAGATGGCGAGATGGAAGGCGAGGTCCTCAGGGCCGGAGGTCCCCTTTTCCAGATGCACCGCCTCCATGATGTCGAGCTTGGCCTCGATGACGGCGATATCCTCGGGCGTCGCCCGGAGGGCCGCGAGCGTGCTCACCTCGGTTTCGAGCCCGCGCCGCACCTCCAGTGTCTGCAGCAGGCGGTCACGCAGCAAGGCGGCATCGATCACCAGCGGCATGTGGATGGCGTCGGCCGAGAATGCCCGCTTGAGATAGGTGCCGCTGCCCTTGCGGGATTCCACCACGCCCAGGGCCTGCAGCTTGCGGATGACCTCCCGCACCGTGGAACGGCCGACCGCGAGGGTCTGCATCAGCTGCCGCTCGGTCGGCAGGCGTTCGCCCGGCTTGATGCCGGAGGTGGCGATGAAGGTACCGATCGCACGCATCACGTCATCCGCCCGGTCGGCGGATGGCAACGGAGCAAGTCCATGGAGCGACGGCGTGCCCAACGATGGTTTCCGGATGATGAATTAGAATTGGTCTGACATCTGACTATTTTTCGAAACACGGCTCGCTGTCAAGAAAGAAGTCAGACCAATTTTGGAGGGTCGATCTCCTCAGTTCCATCGAGTGATGGAGCCGGATCGACCAACTGGCTGGCACTGCGCCTCGAACAGGGCCGATCCGAAGATCGACCCTCCAAAACGCACTCCGCAATTGCATTCCGACCCATCTTGGCGCAAAGACACGCGTTTCATGAGGCAGACGGAAAGAAAGCGGACATGGCGGTGATCGAAGCAGCCCAAGAGACGGCGGAGGGCAAGACGGCCCCGACGGTCTCCTATGTCTCGCTGGGCTGCCCCAAGGCCCTGGTCGATTCCGAGCGCATCCTCACCCAGTTGAGGGCCGAAGGCTACGGTATCACCCGCAACCACAAGGGCGCCGACCTCGTCATCGTCAACACCTGCGGCTTCCTCGATTCAGCCAAGGCGGAGTCCCTCGGCGCCATCGGCGATGCCATGGCCGAGAATGGCAAGGTCATCGTCACCGGCTGCATGGGGGCCGAACCCGATCCGATTCTGGAAAAGTTCCCGAACGTCTTCGCCGTCACCGGCCCGCAGCAATATGAGACGGTGGTCGAAGCGGTGCACAAGGCTGCACCGCCGGCCCATGACCCTTTCACCGACCTGGTGCCGCCGCAGGGTCTCAAGCTCACGCCGCGCCACTATGCTTACTTAAAGATTTCAGAAGGTTGCAACAATCGCTGCAGCTTCTGCATCATCCCCAAGCTGCGCGGCGACCTCGTCTCGCGCCCGGCGGGCGACGTGATGCGCGAGGCCGAAAAGCTGGTGAAGGCGGGCGTCAAGGAATTGCTGGTGATCAGCCAGGACACCTCGGCTTATGGCGTCGATATCCGCTATGCCGAGAGCCCCTGGCAGGGCGAGCCTCTGAAGGCGAAATTCTACGATCTCTCCAAGGCTCTCGGTGAGCTCGGGGTCTGGGTGCGCATGCACTATGTCTACCCCTACCCGCATGTCGACGACGTCATCCCGCTGATGGCGGAACGCAAGATCCTGCCTTACCTCGACATCCCTTTCCAGCATGCCTCCCCGACGGTGCTGAAGGCGATGCGCCGTCCCGGCAACCAGGAGAAGGTGCTGGAACGCATCCATAAATGGCGCGAGATCTGCCCCGACATCACCCTGCGCTCGACCTTCATCGTCGGCTTCCCGGGCGAGACCGACGAGGATTTCGAGCTGCTGCTCGACTGGCTGCGTGAAGCCCAGCTCGATCGCGTCGGCTGCTTCGAATATGAGCCCGTGGCCGGCGCCACCGCCAATGACCTCGGCCTGATGCCGGTACCGGACGAGGTGAAGAAGCAGCGCCATCGCCGCTTCATGGAAACCCAGCAGCAGATCTCGATCCGCAAGCTGAAGAACAAGGTGGGCAAGCGTCTGTCCGTCATCATCGACGAGACAGGACCGACCGTCGCCAAGGGCCGCTCCATGGCCGATGCGCCCGAGATCGACGGCGCTGTGTATGTCGCCAGCCGCCGTCCGTTGCGCGTGGGCGACATCGTCACCGTGAAGATCGAGCGCTCGGACGCCTACGACCTGCACGGCATCGCGGTCTGAGAACTGACGGTCCGCTCGCCGCGCCCCAACCGACCGGACACCACGGATTTGGCGACGCTGCTCGCCGAGGGCCCTGCATGCCCCTGGGTCGATCCGCGACAGCTGAAGTCGTGCTCTCTTGCATCGACCGGATCGGCCTCATCCCGGCGTTTTCTGCGGCATGGGACGCCTGGGTTTTAGTCGCAATCCCAAGAGGGAAACTTATATCCAACGCTCAATCAGGCCACGATGACGCGTAACGCCGTCCCAAGGCCAAGATTTTCTCATACCAAATCCAACTATTCATCGTTTGGCACCGACCGGATTTGCTCCTATCCGGAGCCCAGCGGGCAGATGATCGACGGCGCAGGCAAGCGCCGACGATCCGGGCCTCTTCCGGGATAACAATCCGAAAATGGAGTTGGGAATGAATTCGTCGTTGTCGCACAGGCGGTTTGTCGCCGCGTCCATATTTGCGACGTCCATGCTCGTCGCTGCGTCGGCATGGGCTCAGACATCCTCCGAGCAGGAACGCCTCCAGCATGTCGTCGATGGCACGATCAAGCCTCTGATGGAAGGCAATGCCATTCCCGGCATGGCCGTCGCCATCATCGCCGATGGCAAGCAATTCGTCTTCAATTATGGGCTTGCCTCGAAGGAAAGCGGACAGAAGGTCACGGATTCAACGCTCTTCGAGATGGGCTCGATCAGCAAGACCTTCACCGCCACCCTCGCGGCCTATGGAGTGGCTCGCGGCGCCTTTTCGCTCTCCGACAAGGCGGGACAGAGATTGCCGGCTCTTGCCGGCAGCAGCCTCGAAAATGTCAGCCTGCTCGACCTTGCCACCTACACGGCCGGCGGTCTGCCCCTGCAGTTTCCGGACCAGATCACCGACGATGCCGAGATGATCGGTTATTACAAGGCATGGCGTCCGACCTTCCCGCCCGGCTCTCACAGGCTCTATTCCAATCCGAGCATCGGCCTGTTCGGCTATATCGCCGCCCAGGCCATGGGCAAGCCCTTCGACGATCTCATGCAGACGGATTTGCTGCCCTCGTTTGGCCTCTCCAACACCTATGTCCGGGTACCGCAGGAGCGGATGGCCGACTATGCCTGGGGCATTGCCAAGGACGGCAGGCCTATCCGGGTGTCGCCAGGCCCCATGGATTCGGAGGCCTATGGCATCAAGACGACGGCGACCGATCTCATCCGCTTCGTCGAGGCCAATATCAACGGATCCCGGCTCGATGAAACGCTCCAGCGCGCCATCGCCGCCACCCATGCCGGCTACTACAAGGTAGGCGTCATGCAGCAGGGCCTGGGATGGGAAATGTACAGCTATCCAACCACGCTGGAGCGCCTGCTCGCCGGAAACTCGGCCAAGATGGCCTTCGAACCGCATGAGGCACACAAGCTCGTGCCACCGCAACCGCCTCGGCGCGACATGCTGTTCAACAAGACCGGTTCCACCAACGGTTTCGGCGGCTATGTCGCCTATGTGCCGGCCAGGGGCATAGGCATCGCGATCCTGGCCAACAAGAACTATCCTATCCCGGATCGGATCAAGGCAGCCTGGCAGATCTTCAGCGCGCTCGACGGCCAGAAAAAGCCGGCGCCCCAGCCCTGAGACGTATCCGTCATTCCTGCGACAACTCGACAGCGCCCTGCACCTACACGGTGCAGGGCTTTTTTCATGCCGTTTGCCCCTGCCGAAACCGGGGCGCCGTCCGCCGCGGGCCGACATCCATCTTGACACCCCCGGATACCGTTAATACCATAACTATGCCTAATATAACATAATAATGAAATACCACATCCAGACAACGGGGAGTACAGCACTATGGAAGACTTCGCCGAAACCAGACGGAATCTGGTCAAGGGCGGCCTGCTCGGCGGCCTGGCCCTGGCAAGCGTCGTAGGCTCCGCCCGGCAGGCAGCAGCGCAGGCCTCGTCCGACAGCCTGCTCCGCACCATACTCGATCGCGGCCACCTGATCGTCGGCACCGGCTCGACCAATGCCCCCTGGCATTTCGAAGACGAGAAGGGCGAGCTCACCGGCATGGACATCGCCATGGCGAAGATCCTCGCCAAGGGCCTGTTCGACGACGCCAGCAAGATCGAGTTCGTGCGGCAGGACGCGGCCCAGCGCGTTCCCAACATCAACACCGGCAAGGTCGACGTCGTCATCCAGTTCATGACGATTTCGCCCGCCCGGGCCCAGCTCGTCGCCTATTCGCGCCCCTATTATGTCGAAGGCGTCGCCTTGCTGACGCGGCCCGACAGCGACAAGAAGACCTTCGACGACCTCCTCAAGGCCGGATCCTCCGCGCGCATTTCCATCCTGCAGAACGTCGACGCCGAGGAGACGGTCAAGAAGGTGCTGCCCGAAGCGACGGTGATGCAGCTCGACAGCCAGCCCAACGTGGTGCTCGCCCTGGACTCCAAGCGCGTGGACGCCGCCGCCGTCGATCTTTCCAATGTCTGGTGGCTCGCCAAGCGCCATCCCGACAAATATTTCGACGCCGGCAAATCCTGGAACGCCATGCTGTATGGCGCCGCGGTGCGCCAGGGCGATCCGGACTGGCTGCATTTCGTCAACACGACCTTCGGCGTGGCGATCCATGGCCACCAGAACGAGATCTATGATGCGGCGCTGCGAGACTATTTCGGCCTGACGCCGCCGGCCCGCAAACCCGGCCTGCCGACCTTCTAGGCTCCGGCTCGCCCCGCAAATCCTCGACAGCATCGCCGGTGCACCTTGGTGCAGGTCCTGCCGGCGATGCCAGGGCTCGGTCGCGCACGATGGCTGGATCTCCGGCATGATGAACTATCATTTCAACTTCGCCATCGTCTGGCGCTATTCGGCCAAGCTCTTCGAAGGGCTGCTGCTGAGCGTCGAGCTCGCGGCCGCGACCATCGCGATCGGCATGCTGATCGGGCTGCTGCTCGCTCTGGTCCAGATCGACGGGCCGCGCTGGGCCCGTCCCCTGATCCGGGGCTATGTCGAATTCGTCCGCAACGTGCCGCTGCTGCTGCTGGTCTATCTGGTGTTTTACGGCATTCCCAGCGCCATCGACCTGCAATATGGGGCGACGACTTCCTTCGTCGCCACGCTCGCCGTCTATTCGGGTGCCTATCTCGTCGAGGTGCTACGGGCAGGCCTGGAAGCCGTACCGAAAGGGTTGATCGAGGCGGGCAAGAGTATCGGCCTGACGCCCTTCGGCGTGCTCTGGCATATTCGCCTGCCGACGGCGCTGCGCATCGCCCTGCCTTCGCTGTCGAACACCTATGTCTCGCTGTTCAAGGACACCTCGATCGCTTCCGCCATCGCCGTGCCCGAGCTCGCCTACGGCATGCGCTGGATCGAGACGCAGACCTTCCGCACCGTCGAAGTCTATCTGCTCGCAACGCCGATCTATCTGGTGACCAGCTACGCCATCCTGCTGCTGCTGAGGCTGGCCGAGCGGCGCTATGCCATCAGCCGGTGACGCCATGTCCATGATCTTCGAAACGCTTCCCTTCCTGCTCGGCGGCCTGTGGACCACACTCTTCGTCTCCATGGCCGTGGTCGTGATTTCACTGCTGATCGGCATCCCGCTCGGCTGTGCGCTGGTCTTCGGGCCCGCCTGGGCACGGCTGCCGATCCGGCTCTATGCCGATTTCGTCCGCGGCGTGCCGATCCTGGTCCTGCTCTATTTCATCTATTACGGCCTGCCGGCGCTGCGCATCAATCTGCCCAGCCTGCTGGCCGCGATCGTGGCCCTCACCGCCTTCAAATCGGCCCAGATCGTCGAGATCACGCGCGGCGCCTTCCAGGCCATTCCGAAGGGGCAGACCGAGGCCGCCCAGTCGATCGGGCTCGGTCTTTTCGATTGCTTCGTCTATGTCCTTGCGCCCCAAGCCGTCAGGCGCTTCCTGCCGCCCTTCATCAACAGCGTGGTCGATACGGTGAAGGGGTCCTCGCTCGTGTCCCTGCTCGGCATCGTCGACCTCCTGCTCTCGCTTCAGCAGGTGATCGGCCGCACACATGTCGCCCTGCCCCTCTATGTGCTCGGCGCCTTGATGTATTTCGCCATCAACTTCCCGCTCTCCGCCCTGAGCCGCCGGCTCGAAAAGCGCTTCGTCTGATCGGAAGAACCGCCATGTCCAACGCCGCCCCCCAGCCGGTGATCGAGATTGCCAATCTCACCAAGTCCTTCGGAGCCCTGCAGGTCCTGAAAGGCGTCGACCTGTCGGTCGAGAAGGGCCAGGTCATTGCCATTATCGGCCCGTCCGGCAGCGGCAAGACCACCCTGCTGCGCTGCATCAACTTCCTGGAGGAATATGACGGGGGTTCCGTCCGCATCGACGGGGTCGAGGTCGGCTTCAGCGAGGCGAACGGCAAGCGCCGGCGGCGCACCGAACGCGAACTCGCCCATATTCGCGTCGACGCCGCCATGGTTTTCCAGCAGTTTAACCTGTTTCCGCATCTGACGGCGGCCCAGAACATCATGCTGGGCCTGATCAAGTCGCGCGGCAAGAGCAAGGCCGAAGCCCGGAGCATTGCCGAGAGATGGCTGGCCCGCGTCGGCCTGTCGGCGAAGATCGATGCGATGCCGGGACAGCTATCGGGCGGCCAGCAGCAGCGCGTCGGCATTGCCCGGGCGGTAGCGATGGAACCCAAGGTGCTGCTGCTCGACGAGATCACCTCCGCCCTCGATCCCGAGCTCGTCGGCGAAGTCCTCGGCGTCGTGCGCGAGTTGGCGGCTGAGGGCCGCACCATGATCCTGGTGACCCATGAAATGGCCTTCGCGCGTGAAGTGGCCGACCGCGTTGTGTTTACAGACCAGGGCAAGATCATGATCGATGCACCGCCCGCGCTGGTGTTCGGCGAACAGCCCAACGAGCGACTGCGCGCCTTCCTCGCGCGCTTCGCCGGCCTGCAATTGCCGGCCCCTACTCCCGCGCGCTGATGACGGCGCCGGCACTGGCGATCATCACCAGCGCGATACCGCCGACCTGCTGCAGGCTGAGCGGTTCATTGAGGACGAGATAGCCGGCCAGTGCGCCGATGCCGGGCTCCGCGCTCATCAAGATGCCGAAGGTGGCCGAGGACAGGCGCCGCAGCGCCATCATTTCGAGAGCATAGGGCAAGAGCGGCGTCAGCACGGCCAGGCCTATCGTCTGCACCGCCAGGCCGCCGGGAAGCGCGAAGCCGGTTTCGTACAGGCCGAAAGGCGTCGATATCAACGCAGCCGCCGCGAAGGAGATCGCCAGCCCCTCCAGCCCCTTGAAGACCTTGCCGATGCGCTTGCTGAGAAGGATGTAGGCAGCCCAGCCGGTTCCCGCTGCAATCGCGAACAGGAAACCGAGCATATCGACGCTCCAGCCAGCCTGGTTTCGCACCAGCAGGAGCACGCCGGCAAAGGCCAGCACCAGCCAGATCAGGCGCCAGCTGCGGGCAAAGCCGAGAGCCGCGACACCCAGCGGCCCCAGGAACTCGATGGCAACCACCAGCCCCAGCGGCACGCGGGTGATCGCCACGAAGAAAAAGAGCGTCATCATGGCGATGGTCGCTCCCAGCGCCAGGGCGACCAGAATTTCGCGCCGATGATAGCGGCGGATGTCGGGGCGAACGATGACGCCCAGGATGATCGCGGCCCAGGCCAGCCGGCCCCAGGTGGTGGCGAAGGGGCCATATTCGGCCATGCTAGGGTGAGCCAGAGCTGCGCCGAGCTGCACCGAAACCATCGAACATGTGAGCATGAGCAGGGCCAGGCCCGTCTGCGACGTCGATGGGGCGGCCCCTGCTGCCGCGCTGCTTGAATTGTCCTGCAAAGTCCCCTCCCAGGGCTGTGCTTCTACACCATCGAAACGGCAAAACAGAGAGTGGCTGGACGATGATTGCAGGCCTTACCAAAAGCCGGCCGATCCATGTCCACACCCCTTCCGCCCTTCTCGCCCATATCGTCGAGCTTCGGAAAGATGGCATCATTCTATTCGGGCATGAGATCGGCATATATAGCCGATGTAAGGCAAAGAAAGCCGAATCTCTAATTTTGAAAGGGCATTTTGGCCTTTTCATATGACCCGGCAGTACCTCTCAATTCTTCGCCGCCTCCTGCAGGGGGTCGAACTTCTCGATAAAATCGATCAGGGCCATCACGGCCAGTCCCATGTCGCGAATGGAGGTGAATTCTGCAGGATTGTGGCTGATGCCGCCGCGGCAGCGTACGAACAGCATGCCGATCGGACAGAGGGCGGCCAGCGACTGGGCGTCATGCCCGGCTCCCGACGGCAAATGAATTGCCTTGCCGCCCTGGGCAGCGATCGCTGCCGCAAATCCGGCCTGAAGCGCGGGATCGCAGGGCTCCGCCTTGGCCTCATAGGTCTGCTCGATCCAGGTCGAAACGCCGCGTCGCTCGGCGATGGCGAGAAACTCCGCGCGCAAGGCGCTCATCGCTTCCATACGCCTGGCATCACTCTGAGAGCGTAGATCGACCGTAAACACGATACGGGACGGAATGACGTTGGAAGCGCCGGGCGACAGGCTCAGCTTGCCGATGGTGCCAACCATGAAATCATCGGCATGGCTTCTGGCAAGGCGTTCGAGCGCAAGCGCCATTTCGGCGCAAGCCGAGAAGGCGTCCTGCCTCAGCGCCATGGGGACCGTACCGGCATGGCCGGCTTCGCCCACGACCGTCACCGAATAGCGTATCTGGCTGGCGATTGCCGTCACGACACCGAGCCCCTCGCCGGCCTCCTCCAACACCGGGCCCTGCTCGATATGAACCTCGACATAGGCCGCCGCCTCGCCGGGCTCATAGGCGGCGGAGGGAATGGCGTCCGGATCCTTGCAATAGAGCCGCAGGGCATCTGCCAGCTTGATGCCATCGCTGGATTCGATCTGCAGGGCCGCCGGATCGAAGTGGCCTGCCACGGCTTCGGAGCCGAGCAACGTCGTCACGAAACGAGAGCCCTCCTCGTCGCCGAAGGCGAGGACGTCGATACCGAAGGGCATGGCGCCATGTTTGCGGATAATCTCGCGGGTTGCCAGGATACCGGCGATGACGCCGAATGTGCCATCATAGGCGCCGGCATCGATCACCGTGTCGATATGCGAGCCGATCAGCAGCCGCTGCACGGCATTGCGCGTTCCCGATGACGGCGCCAGCCGGCCCCGAACCGTGCCGAGCGCATCCTCGCTGACCTCCAGTCCCGTTTCCGTCATCCAGCGAGCCACGAGGTCCGCCGCTTGCCGGTGCTCGGGAGTGAGGTAGAGACGCGTCAGGCGCCCATCTTCGGCACTGATCATCGCCAGGGTACGGATCATGCCTTCGGCCTCGCGGCCCAACGCCATCGCCCGTTCGATCATCGCATCTGCTCCCCTGTCTGCCGGAGGTTCAGGAGATAGGGGATGGCATCGAGCCTGGCACGGTCAAACGGCATGGGATGGGTCGGCCTCGTCAGCAGGGCATTCCGATAGGTCAGCTTGTGACTAACAGAAAAAGCCGCTCGGGTCCCACTGCGGTTCGCCGATGCAGGAACCGCTCAGATTTTTCATGGCCAGGCTCGCCCCGGCTATCCAGAAGCCGCCCCGACAACCGGCCGGGAAGCTGGATTGCCGGGTCAAGCCCGGCAATGACAAAGGTCATGCAAACTCGAAGACGCTTGAGTGAACCGCATTGCGCTCTGGGTTCCCTTTTTGGGCGCGGGGACCGGACAAGTCATGGATCAAATGCGCGCGCAAGCGTCGATCCCTGCGCACGCAATGGCCAATCAGTTCGGGAACTTGTCGTCGATGCCCTTGACGTACCAGTTCATGCCGAGGATCTGCGAGGCATCGAGCTTGTCGCCCCCCTTGCATTCCACCGTCTCGCCCTGCTGGTTCACCACGGGGCAGGTAAAGGGATGGATCTTGCCGGATTTGAGCCCAGCTTCGGTTTCTTCTGCGAGCTTCTTCACATCGTCGGGCATGTTGGTGTAGGGCGCCATCTTGACCATGCCCTTGTCGAGGCCTTCCCAGGTGTCTTCCGACTTCCAGGTCCCGTCCAGCACGGCCTTGGTGCGCTCGATGTAATAGTCGTCCCAGTGATTGATGATGGCGGTGAGCTGGGTCTTCGGGCCGAAGGCGATCATGTCCGAGTCCTGGCCGAAGGAATTGATGCCCTTCTCGGCCGCGGCCTGGGTGGCGGCGGGACTGTCGGTATGGGTCGCCAGGATGTCTGCGCCCTGCGCGATCAATGCCTTGGAAGCATCCGCTTCCTTGCCGGGATCATACCAGCTCGAGGTCCAGACGATCTTGATCTTCATGTCCGGACGTACGGACTGGGCGCCGCGCATGAAGGAATTGATACCCGAGATCACTTCGGGAATCGGGAACGGCGCGACATAGCCGACGATGCCGCTCTTGGACATTTTGCCGGCGATCACGCCCTCCACATAACGCCCTTCATAGAAGCGCCCGGCATAGGTCGAGACATTCTCGGCCCGCTTGAAGCCGGTGGCGTGCTCGAACTTTACATCCGGAAAGTTCTTGGCGGCCTTGATGGTGGGGTCCATATAGCCGAAAGAGGTGGTGAAGATCAGCTTGTGGCCAGAGTCGGCGAGGTTCTCGATGGCGCGCTGGGCATCCGGCCCTTCCTGGACGCTCTCGACATAGGTGGTCTCGACCTTGTCGCCGAGGGCCTTCACCAGCGCCTTGCGCCCGACATCGTGCTGGTAGGACCAGCCGAAATCGCCAACTGGGCCGACATAGATGAAGCCCACCTTGAGCTTCTCCTCGGCACTGGCCGAGGTCGCCCCGGCACCGGCCATGAGGCCGCAAACGGCCAGGGCTGCCAATATCGTTTTTTTCATCGAGTTTCCCCTCATGGCGGGCCATACGGATCGAAACGCCGGGCCATGGCCCATGCCCGGCGGAAGTGGAAATCAGCGATCGGGCACGAAAGCGGTGCCCAGCGAACCCGGCGCCACGCCGCGACGCCCCTTGCCGGCCGAGATCATCACCAGCACGACCACCGTCGCAAGATAGGGCAAGCCCGTCCAGAATTGCGGCGGCCAGACCAGCCAGTGCGGCAGCGAGCCGCCCAGCGCCTGCATGTGCAGATTGCCGATCCAGATCGCCCCGAAGAAATAGGCACCCAGGAGCAGCCGCCAGGGGCGCCAGGACGCGAACACCACCAGCGCCAGGGCGATCCAGCCGCGGCCGGCCGTCATGCCCGTCCCCCAGAAAGGCGTGTCGGCCAAAGAGAGATAGGCGCCGCCCAGGCCGGCACAGGCCCCGCCGAACAGCACGGCCCCGAACCGGATGAGCCGGACAGGATAGCCCAGCGCATGGGCCGAGACGTGGTTCTCGCCGACGGCCCGCAGGATCAGGCCGCCGCGGCTGCGATAGAGGAACCACCAGACGGCGGCGACCAGCGCGATCGACAGGTAGACCAGGGCGTCCTGGCCGAACACGACAGGCCCGATCACCGGGATGTCGCTCAGGCCGGGTATGTCGAGCGAGGGGATCTTGGCGCGGTTGAGCCCGACGAAGCCGGTACCGAGGAGATCGGAGAAGCCCAGGCCGAGAATGGTCAAAGCGAGGCCCGAGGCGACCTGGTTGGCGGCGAGTCCCAGGGTCATGAAGGCGAAGAGCGCCGCAAAGACCATGCCGGCGATGATCGCCGCAAGAAAGCCGAGCGGGGCGCTGCCGGTCATGTAGGCAATGGCAAAGCCCGAGACCGTGCCCATGATCATCATGCCCTCGACGCCGAGATTGAGCACCCCGGAACGCTCCACCACCAGTTCGCCGATGCCGGCCAGCACGAACGGGGTCGAGGAGGTGATGATGGTGAGGATGATCGCTTCGGTGAGATTCATCAGGCTACCTTGACTGCGCCGCGCACGAAACGGATGCGGTAGAGGATGAGCGTGTCGCAGGCGAGCACGTAGAACAGCAGCAGGCCCTGGATCACGCTGGTGATGCCGATCGGCACCTTGAGTGCGATCTGGGCCGCCTCGCCGCCGAGATAGGACAGTGCCAGCAACAGGCCTGACAACAGGATGCCCACCGGATTAAGCCGGCCAAGAAAGGCGACGATGATGGCGCTAAAGCCGTAGCCGCTGGCGAAGGGAAGCTGCAGGAGGCCCATCGTCCCATCGGCCACGCTGATGCCGGCAAGGCCGGCAAGGCCGCCCGACACCGCAAAGACGAACAAAGTCATGCGCTTGGGCGAGAAGCCGGCGAACAGGGCGGCGCGCGGCGCCTGGCCGAGCAGGCGGATCTCGAAGCCTTTGAGGCCGCGCCACAACAGCACGGCGGCAGCCGCCACTACCACCAGCGCGAAGATGGAATCGAGATGGATCGGGCTGCGCCGGAACAGCGCCGGCAGCGTATTGTCGAAATTGGCCGTGAGCGGGAAGTTCAGGCCAGCGGGGTCGCGCCAGGGGCCGCGCACGCAATAATCGAGGATCTTGTCGGCGATATAGACCAGCATCAGGCTGGTCAGGATCTCGTTGGTGTTGAAGCGCGTCTTCAGCACCGCCGGGATCAGGGCCCACAGCGCACCACCGGCGATGCCGCCGACGAGGATGAGCGGCACCGCATAGAAGGGCGTCTGGCCCTGGAACAGCAGGGCGATGCCGCCGCCCACCGTGGCGCCAATAATGTACTGGCCTTCGGCGCCGATGTTCCAGTTGTTGGAGATGTAGCAGAGCGACAGGCCGACGGCGATCATCACCAGGGGCGTCGCGCGCACCACCAGTTCCTGAGCGGTGCGCAGGCCGGTCAGCGGCTTGATGAAATAGACATAGAGCGCCTCGCCGGGTGCCTTGCCATAGAGCGCGAAGATGATGGCCGCCGAAACCACCGTGAGCAGGATGGCAATGAGAGGCGAGACCAAGGCCATGCTTATGGAGCGCTCGGCCCGCTTTTCGAGTTCAATCCGCATGATCGGCGCCCCCCATCAGCAACCCGATCCTCTCCAGACTCATGGCCGATACGGGCTCCGGTGCGGACAGCCGGCCGTGATGGATCACCGCGATATGATCGGCCACCTCGAAGATCTCGTCGAGGTCCTGGCTGATCACCACCACCGCCGCACCGCGCCGCGACAGATCGATCAGGGCCTGTCGGATCAACGCGGCCGCACCGGCATCCACGCCCCAGGTCGGCTGGTTCACCACCAGCACGCCGGGTTCGCGTAGCATCTCGCGGCCGACCACGAATTTCTGCAGATTGCCGCCGGAGAGCGAGCCGGCCTCGGGGTCGGGCTTGCCCTTGCGCACGTCGAACGTGCCGGAGATCCTGGTTGCCTCGGCCGAGGCCTTGCGCATGTCGACCATGCCGTAGGACACCAGCCCACTGGCGGCATGGCCGGTCAGCAGCGCATTCTGGGAGAGGGTCATGCGCGGCGCCGCCGCATGGCCGAGCCGTTCTTCCGGCACGAAGGCGGCGCGCAAGCGCCGGCGCTCGGTGACGCCGAGCGCACCGACGGGCTTGCCGTCGACAGCCACCGCCTCGGGGGCCACCGTCCTCTCGCCGGAGATGGCCGCGAAGAGTTCGCTCTGGCCATTGCCTGCCACACCGGCAATGGCGAGAATCTCGCCGCCCCGGGCATTCAGCGTAATCTCCTTCAGCGTCGTGCCATGCAGGTCCTCGGCCTGAAGATTCAGCCCCTTCAGCGCCAGGCGCACGGGGCCGTCACGGTTGGCCAGGCGGCCATGCTCGACCATGGCGACGTCGGCGCCCACCATCATGCGTGCCAGGCTCGCGGCGGTTTCCTTGCGGGGGTCGCAGGTCGCCACCAATTTGCCGTGGCGCAGCACGGTCGCCGTCTGGCACAGGCGCTTCACCTCCTCCAGCCGGTGGGAAATGTAGAGCACCGCCCTGCCCTCGCCGGTGATGCGTTCGAGGGTGAGAAAGAGCTGGTCGGCCTCCTGCGGCGTCAGCACCGAGGTCGGCTCGTCGAGAATGAGCAGCTTGGGGTTCTGCATCAGGCAGCGCACGATCTCGATGCGCTGCCGCTCCCCCACCGAAAGCGTATGCACCGGCCGGCGCGGTTCGAGCGGCAGGCCATAGGCCGCCGATACCGCCGCGATGCCTTCCTCGACATCCCGCAATTTCGTGCCCGGGGGCTGGGCCAGGGCGACATTCTCGGCGACACTGAGATTGTCGAACAGCGAGAAATGCTGAAACACCATGCCGATGCCCACGGCGCGAGCCGCCGCCGGGCGCGGCAACTGGATCGGCTGTCCCTGCCAGAAGAGCTGCCCCTCGTTGGGCTGGAGCAGGCCATAGAGAATCTTGACGAAGGTCGACTTGCCGGCGCCGTTCTCGCCCAGCAAAGCATGGATCTCATGCGGCATGATCTTCAGATCGATGCCGTCATTCGCTCTCAGCGCGCCGAAGATCTTGACGATACCCCTCGCTTCGATCAGGGGCGTGTGAGCGTCTGCCATTGCTGCCACATTCATGGACGTGCCCAATTCATAGGCGCAAATAAGGCAGATGCGAAGAGTTCAGGCATGGTAACGCAGCTTTTCCCCAACTCAGCGGCGTACCGGGACTAGCCGAGACGCCGATGGCCTTTCAGGACCGACATCCGGCTGCCGGCCTGACGGGGTAATTGCAAGATCTGGGCCACGACGGAAGCCGCTATCACCGCCGGCTCCTTGCCTTCGATGCCGGGTATTCCGAGCGGGCAGATCATGCCTTCGATCAGCCGTTCCGCCAGGCCCGCCTGCCGCAATTGCGAGACGAAGCGAGCCCGCTTGGTCTGTGAGCCGATCACGCCAACATAGGCAAAACGATCCGCCGCCAGAGCCGACGAAACGATGGCAAGATCGAGCGCGTGGCTATGCGTCATCACCACGATACGCGCATGGTCAGGTGCCCCGGCCAGGATATGCTCGGGCTCGGCATCGCGGCGGAGCACGACATGCTGCGGCACATGGCTCGGGAAGGCGTCGGGCCGGGCATCGCACCAGACCACGTCGATCGGCAGAGGCGCCAGCGCCAGGATCAGAGCCCGGCCGACATGACCGGCGCCGAACAGATAGACAGACGGATTTGTGGGATCCAGCCTTTCGAGCAGGCGCCCGTCCGGCAGGAAGCGGCTGGCCGTTTCGGCGGATAGCCCCTGTGCCTCGGCATCGCTGGCCCGGCGACGGATGAAGCCGCCTCGCTCATGCGGCGTGCCGATGCTGATGGAGGTTCCGCCCGCCAGCGTCGCAAGCTCGTTCAGCCAGGCGAGATCGTCCCGCTCCAGACGCTCCAGCATCAGGCTGACCCGGCCGCCGCAGCATTGGCCGAGGTCCGGTCCCAGGGCCTTGTCCAGGGAGCGTATGCGGCGTCCCTCCCGAGCCGAAAGCAGCGCCTGCGCTTCGGCGAGCACCTGCCATTCCAGCGTGCCACCGCCGATCGTGCCAGAAAAGGCGCCGTCTGCCCGCACGGCCATGCGCGTGCCTGCTTCGCGTGGGCTTGACCCGCGCACATCCATGATGGTGACGAGCACGGCGCGCCCGTCCCGCTCGACCATAGCCTTCAGCGTCGCGAAGATCCCCATCGCTCTGCCCGCATGCATGCCGGTTTTGGCACAGGCATGATAACGCTTCGGGATGATCGCGCCAAAGCCCATTTGGGGGCTGGTCTTCAAGACCAACCCAGACTCCTCCGGGAGATACGGTACTTCCAGGCCGGTCTAAAGCCCCCGATTACAAGGCCTTGTCGAGGGCCTGCGCAAAGTCGGCGATCAGGTCGTCGGCGCTCTCGATGCCGGCGGAGAAACGCAGCATGCCCTGGCGGATGCCCATGCCCAGGCGCGCATCTTCCTCGAAGCGCTGATGGGTGGTGGTCGAGGGATGGGTGATCAGGCTCTTGGTGTCGCCGAGATTGTTGGAAATGCGGGTGATCTTCAAGGCGTTGGCAACCTTGAACGCCGCCGCCTTGCCGCCCTTAACCTCGAAGGTCACCAGCGTGCCGCCGGCCTTCATCTGGCGGCGGGCGAGTTCGGCCTGGGGATGGTCGTCGCGGAAGGGATAGATCACGCGCTCGACGGCCGCGTGGCCAGCGAGGGCATCGGCAACCTTGACCGCATTGGCGATCTGGCGTTCGACGCGCAGTTCCAGTGTCTCCAGGCCCTTGAGCATCACCCAGGCATTGAAGGGAGAGATCGAGGGGCCGGTCTGGCGCAGGTAGGTATGGATGTGGTCGTTGATGAACTTTTCCGACGCCAGGATCACACCGGCAAGGCACCGGCCCTGCCCGTCGATGTGCTTGGTGGCCGAATAGACCACGCAATCGGCGCCGAGCTTGAGCGGGCTCTGCAGCAGCGGCGTGGCGAAGACATTGTCCACCACCAGCGTGGCACCGGCGCTCTTGGCGATCCTGGCGATGGCCTCGATGTCGAGGATCTCGAGTGTCGGATTGGTCGGGCTTTCCAGGAAGAACACCTTGGTTTCCGGCCGAACCGCCGCCTGCCACTCGGCCAGCTCGGTGCCATCGACCAGGGTCGAGGTCACGCCGAAGCGCGGCAACAATTCCTCGATGACATAGCGGCAGGAGCCGAACAGGGCCTTGGCGGCGACGACATGGTCGCCGGCCTTGAGCTGGCCGATCAGGGTCGCGGTGACGGCCGCCATGCCGGAGGCGGTGGCGCGGGCAGCTTCGGCTCCCTCCAGTTCCGCCATGCGCTGCTCGAACATCGCCACGGTGGGATTGGAGAAGCGGCTATAGATGAAGCCGGCATCCTCGCCCTTGAAACGGGCCTCCGCCTGCTCGGCGCTTTCGTAGACGAATCCCTGGGTGAGGAACAACGCCTCCGAGGTCTCGGCATATTGCGAGCGCAGCGTGCCGGCATGCACGAGCCGGGTGGCCGGCTGCAATTCCCGGGTGGAAGGTGCTGAAGTCAACGGTTTGGTCATCTGCGGCAATCCTGAACAGCCGCAAGTCGAGCGCCAGCGCTCTTTCCCACGGCCCTTTAGCGAGTTGTTTTACGTGGCTGCAAGCCGGCCGGCCCAAATCCACCACGACGAAGACTGTTGAGTAGCCCTACTCCCCGATGGCGTCAATGCATGGTTTCGTCTAGCAAGACCAAGATACGCCAAAACTGGCAGCAAAAAGCGAGAGCCATGCCGTCCTCGAACCTCCTGCACTCCCCAGGCCTTCTGCATAGCCATGGCATCCTGCCCTCACAGGCGATTGCCGGCCTGGTCGAGGCGGGCGCCGTCCGCATCGAGCAGCCCTTGGCCACGGACCAGATCCAGCCGGCCAGCCTCGACCTGCGCCTGGGCGCCAAGGCTTATCGCATGCGGGCAAGCTTCCTGCCCGGTCCGCGCAGCACGGTCGCCGAGCGCATCGCCGACCTCGCTCTGCACGAGATCGACCTGACCAACGGGGCCGTGCTGGAGACGGGCTGCGTCTACATCGTGCCCCTGCTCGAAAGCCTGAAGATGCCGGATGGCGTTCTCGCCTCCACCAATCCCAAGAGCTCGACCGGCCGCCTCGACGTCTTCACCCGCGTGATCACCGACCATGCCCGCGCCTTCGACCAGGTCGAAGCCGGCTATGACGGCCCGCTCTATGCCGAGATCGGCCCCCGCACCTTCCCGGTGCTGGTCAGGACGGGATCGCGCCTCAGCCAGATCCGTTTCCGCCGCGGCGAAGCCCGCATCGACGATGCCGCCTTGCGCGAATTGCAGCGCCGCATGGGCCTGGTCTCCTCGCCCGATCCGGACATTGCCGGCGGCGTCGCCGTCTCCGTCGACCTCACCGGCTTCGGCGACGGCATCATCGGCTATCGCGCCAAGCGCCATACCGCCGTGATCGACGTCGACAAGCGCGCGGCCTGCGATCTTCTCGATTTCTGGGAGCCGATCCCGCATCGCGGCAAGAACGACATGATCCTGGACCCGGATGAGTTCTACATCCTGGCCTCCAAGGAAGCCGTGCATGTGCCGCCGGAATTCGCCGCCGAAATGGTGCCGTTCGACCCGCTGGTGGGCGAATTCCGGGTGCATTACGCCGGCTTCTTCGATCCAGGCTTTGGCTACTCGCCCGACGGCATGGAGGCAGCGCGGGCCGTACTCGAAGTGCGGTCGCGCGAAGTTCCCTTCATCGTCGAGGACGGCCAGATCGTCGGGCGCCTGATCTATGAACGCATGCTCGAACGCCCGCAGATCCTCTACGGGTCCGGCCTCAACTCCAACTATCAGGGCCAGGCGCTGAAACTGTCGAAGCATTTCCGGTAAGTCGCGATGCCGGCGCAAGGGTGGTGCCATGAAGAACTCTGTCGTCGCGACCACTGCCGCACTTTGTGTCTTGCTGTTCCCGCTTGCGCAGGCGCGAGCGATGGAGTGCTTCGGAGGCTTCAGTTGCGAGGAAATCGGCGCTGCTGCCTTCTCCTTTCGGATCGTTCGGGATTGTCCCGCTCAATTTCAGATCCGGCCTGATAAAAGGGCCAAGTTCGAGCGGGCGATGGTTGCCCTGCGCAACCGCCCACTGGCCAATGTCACGGGCAACGAGCAGTTCTCCTCGACCCCGCAGACTTATGGACCCGGCATCTGCGAGGGCGCCGCGCGAAAGTTCAAGAGCGGCGCGGCGAAGGTCGAATTCCTTGCCGTGAGACCGCAGGTCAAGCGTAAGTGAAGGTCGGCACAGGCACCTGAGGCATCCGGCAAACAGCCAAGAAAAAAAGGGCGGCTCGCCGGGCCGCCCTTCACGAGTTTCCGGCTCTGGGAGGACTCAGGCCGGCTTCGAGCGCCGTTCGAAGGGCGCAACGAATTTCACGATCAGCAGGAAGGTGGCCGCCTCGACCACTGCGACGATCCACAGGCCGTTCGATATGGCACCGGCATCCTTGAGATAGCCCATCAGATAGGGAGCGCCGAAGCCGGCGAGATTGGCCACCGAATTGATCAGGGCGATACCGACGGCGGCAGCCGAACCAGCCAGGAAGTGGTTGGGCATCTGCCAGAACACCGGGATCGCCGACATGGTGCCGACCACGGCCAACCCCAGGGCCAGCAAGGCGATCGGCGCGCTGCCGGGCACCACGAAGCCGAGGACGGTGAGCCCGACCGCGCCGGCCAGAGCCGCCAGGCCGCAATGGTAGCGCACTTCATTGGCACGGTCGGAATGGATGCCGTTGGAGATCATGCCGGCGGCGCCGCAGGCATAGATCGCCGCCATGATCCAGCCCACCGTGGCCGGATTTGTAAAGCCGACTTCCCGCACGATGGTGGGGCCGAAGAAGGTCAGCGCGGAATTGGCCATGATGATGCAGAAGAAGATGGCAATGAACTTCCACACGATCGGGTTCTTCAGCGACTGCAACACGCCGTGCTCGCGATGGCCGAGCGCCTGGCGGTCACGCTCGAGATCGCCGATCAGCAGCTGGCGCTCGTCGGCGCTCAGCCAATGGGCATGCTCGGGCTTGTCGGTCAGATAATAGAGGGTCGCCAGGCCGGCCAGGATGGACGGAATGCCTTCCAGCAGGAACACCCACTGCCAGCCTGCCCAGCCGTTCACGCCGCCGAGCTGGGTCATGATGGTGCCAGCCACCGGACCGCCCAGGACACCGGCCAGGGCGGAGGCCGACATGAACAGGCCGAAGACCTTGGCGCGGCGCAGCGACGGGAACCAATAAGTGAGATAGAGGATGACGCCGGGGTAGAAGCCGGCCTCGAACACGCCGAGCAGGAAGCGCAGGCTATAGAACTGCCAGGGCTTGGTGACGAACATCATCAAGACGCAGATGATGCCCCAGCCGATGGTGATGCGAGCCAGCGTCCGCTTGGCGCCGATCCGCTCGAGCAGCATGTTGCTCGGCACTTCGAAGAAGAAATAGCCGAGGAAGAACACACCAGCGCCGAGGCCATAGACCGTCTCGCTGAACTGCAGGTCCTGGAGCATGGTCAGCTTGGCAAAGCCGACATTGACGCGGTCGATCCACGCCAGCACCCACAGGAACATCAGGAAGGGAAGCAGGCGCCAGATCACCTTCTTGTAGAGCGCCTCCACCTGCGGAGAGGTAGCTTCCGTGATCGCGCCTCCCGGCTCGATCATCGCATTCGCGGTCATGGTTTTCTCCCAGATATCTTATTGATTGACCGGCTTTGCGACGGCGATCTTCGATCCGCCGCCACCAATATTCAACGCACCACCTCGAAGCCGGCAGCAGCACGCCCGTCGGGCCCGTCCAAGGACGGCACCTTTCGTCGTCAGGCGGCGGGCGCTACGGCCTGCATGGCTTCGCGATGGAACAAGGCATCCAGCCGATAGCGGCTGATGAAGCCGATCTGCCGCAGCGCCTCGCGCCGCTCGTCGTCGCTGCGGCGCGCGATGCGATGGCGGAACTCGGCAAAAATCCCGACTTTGGTGTAGTGCCGCACGCAGACGATGAACGGGAAGCCATGGCGAGCGCGATATTTGCGATTCAACTCGTCCATCTCGGTGACTTCCGAAGCACTGAGCCGATCGAGCCCTGCCGTTCCCTGCTCCTCCACCGATTCCGCCGTCATCGTGCCCTGCTTGGCCTCGCGACCGGCGAGATCGGGATGCGCGTTGAGGAAGGCTGCGATGCTGGCCTCGTCCTGGCCGAGCACAACCGCCATCATCGCAGCATGCAGGTTCTCGATGGTGTCGAACGGCCTGCGCGACCACACGGCTTCAGCCACCCAACGGGAATTCTCGAAAACCGGTCCCAGCCGGGTGGTGAACGCCTCGCGGCTCGCCGCATTCAGGCTCATCAGATCGATCAAGGCGCCGCTCCACGGGATTCATCGTTGTTCTTTGGCGGGATTTCCGAATTCCCATGAGAAAAAGCATGCGCCTTGACAGATATTAGGTCAATTTGATGAGATGAATGATCAATATTAGAAAAATCGAATAATAGTAGGCCGACATCGACGAGGCGAACCCGGGATGCCAACCCTGAACGGGGAACGATGAATGAAAAAAGATGCGTTGGTTGATCTCAGCCTGCTTCGCGTCTTCTGCATCCTGATGAGCGAACGCAGTGTATCGCGTACCGCCGTGCGCCTGGAGATGTCGCAACCCGCGGTCAGCCTCGTCCTGGGCCGGCTGCGCGAGCATTTCGGCGACCAGTTGCTCATGCGCGGACGCGGCGGAATGGTGCCGACCGACCGTGCTCTGACGATCCTGCCCCGTATCCAGGCGCTGCTGATGGACGCCGAAGCCCTGGCGGAGGATACCGCGCCTTTCGACATATCGGCGAGCAATCACAGCTTTACCATTGCATCCCCCGATTACCTCGCTCCCATCTTTCTGGGGGATGTCATCGCAGCCGCCCGGCGCGAGGCGCCGAATGTGCGGCTCGTCATCCGGGCGCTGGGCCCCGATTTCGACTTCGAGAGCGCCCTGGCCAAGGGAGAGATCGACACGGTGATCGGCAACTGGCCGTCACCGCCGAACTATCTGCGCCGATCCGTCCTGCTCGAGGACGAGGTCGTCTGCGTCATGGGCGCCCAGCACCGGCTGGCCCATGGCCCGATCACCCAGGCCGACTATCTTGCCGCGGCCCATATCGTGCCGGTGTCCTATTCGGTCGCCCATCGCGGTCTGGTCGAAACTCATCTGAGTCGCCTGCGCCTCGTTCGCGAGCGAACCGTGGCCCTGTCCTATTTCGGCATGGCACCTTATCTGCTGCTTGAATCCGATCTCATCTTCACGACGAGCCGCCATTTCGCGCGTTATTTCTCGGCATTCCTTCCCCTGGCGATCCGCAACTCACCGATCCGCTTTCCGGCGATGACCTTCTATCAATTGTGGCATGAGCGGTCGCATCACGCTCCGGCCCATCGCTGGCTGCGCGACCTCATGGCCCGCTCGCGCAGCAGCATCGACGCCACCCGCCCCACCAGGTCGGAGCCGCAGGCCTAGGTTATGCCCGTCGGCCGGCGGGTTTACGCAAGGCAGCCGCTCGCCAAGCCGACGCAGCGGCGAAAATCTGCACCAGCCCGCCCATGGTCATGGCGCCGGCCAATCCGGCCGCCCCACCGCCGAGAACGGCATAGAGCGAGCCGAGGACGGCAACGCCGACCGTCGCCCCCACCATGCGCGGCACGTTGATGATCGCCGAAGCCGTGCCGGCCCGCGCCGATGCGACCGCGCCCACCGCCTCCCCCATCAGGGGCCCGGTCGCCATCCCCATGCCGAGGCCGGTGAAGGCCAGACCAATTTCGGCCGGCAGGATCGAGACATGATGGGCGCCTGCCGCGATCGACAACAGGCCGCAACCGATGATGGCCACTCCGCCGCCGGTCATCATGCGCGTACCGATCCTTCGGCCCAGAAAGCCGGAGAAGGGCGAAACCAGGACAAACACCGCGGCCATCGGCATCAAAGCAAGGCCCGCCATCGCCGGGCTGAGCCGTCCAGCTTCTTGCCAGAACAGCGGCAGCAGGAAGAGGGTGCCATACATGCCGAAGGTCATGCCGGCAGTTGCCGTAACGGTACCACGAAAGGTTGTGTTTTCGAAAATATCAAGTGGAACCATCGCCCTATGGCCATGTCTTCGCTCGATGGTTATAAAAGAAAACAGGGAAACCATGGCGAGAAAGGCGGCTATCAGGGCGACTGGTGGCATCTCGCGCATTGCGATGGCAGCGAAGGCAAAACCGCCGAGTGCCGCCGCACCGAAAGCCTGTGCACCCCCGTCGAAATGCCGCTCCTGCGGATCAGCTGATTCAGGGATGACCAGGGCGGCAAGGACCAGGGCGGCAAGGCCGATCGGCACGACGACAAGGAAGATGCTTGGCCAGCCGAAGGCATGCAGCAGGGCGCCGCCAAGGGTCGGGCCGATCGCCATCGCGACACCGTTGCAGGCTGCCCAGATCCCCAAGGCCCGTCCCCGCTCGGCCTGATCGGGCCACATGACGCGCAGGATCGCCAATGACGACGGCATCAGCAGCGCCGCCCCGAGGCCGGCTGTCGCCCGCGCCGCAATCAGCACGCCGATCGTGGGGGAGAAAGCGCATAGAAGCGATGCTGCGGTGAAAATTGCGGCACCGGCCATGAAGATCAGGCGGCGCCCCTTGAGATCGGCCAGCAAACCACCCGTCAGCAGCATGACCGCATAAACCAGATTATAGCCGTCCACGACCCATTGCAGCGCGTCGAGTCCGGATGAGAAGGCTTGCCCGATCCGGCGGACTGCAAGGTTCACGACAGCCGTATCCACCTGGGCAATCAGCACGGCCAAGCACAATGTCACCAGAGCCAGGTTCCGATGGCGCAGGCGCAAGTGCGATGGGTTCGACGCGTGCATGCATTCCATGCCGGGCAATCTCCATAGGCTGGAGGCCCTTCTTACCGCCATGTTTGCATCGAATGCTTCGGCCGGTATCGAAGCATGCCATATCGGATTGGTGCATAGTCACTCCAGAATGAGGACGCCATGCCTGAGATCCCCGATTTTGCCGCCACTGCCTCGCTGATCGCCGATCCCGCCCGTGCGCTGATGCTGACCGCCCTGCTCGATGGCCGCGCCCTGCCGGCTGGCGAACTGGCCTATGCCGCCCGCATCGCGCCGCAGACGGCGAGTTCCCATCTGGCCAAGCTGCTTGCCGGTGGCCTCCTCGCCGTCGAGACGGAAGGGCGCCATCGCTATTATCGTCTGGCGGGTGGCGACGTCGCCGAGGCACTGGAACACCTTTCCGTGCTCGGACCGGAGCAGCCAATCCGCCGCAAGGCGATGAGTGGCAAAGCGCGCGAATTGCGGCATTGCCGGTGTTGCTACGATCATCTGGCAGGACAGGTTGGTGTGGCAGTAACCCAGGGCCTGGTCGAGCACGGCTATCTCGTTCCGGCCGCCGACAAGCAGTTTCGCATCACGGCCAGCGGCAACGCCTGGTTCGGTTCGATCGGCGTCGATGTCGCAACGCTGAAACCCACCGCACGGGGACTCGCGCGCCAATGTCTCGATTGGACCGAGCGCAGCCATCACCTTGCCGGCCCCCTCGGCGTCCATCTGCTGAGCACGATGTGCAAGCTGGGATGGCTGCGCCGCAGCAGGGAATCACGGGCGGTGCAGGTCACGCCCAGAGGCTGGATCGAGCTCAGGCGACAGCTCGGCATCGATCCCGTGTCGAGCCTGGCAGCGTAGGGCTTCCTGTCACGGAACATGGATGCCTGTCTTTGGGCCATGTGGTCAGGCCACCTAGCCACTTGAATGTTGAGCTGCCGGTGATAGGTTCGAAGCGAACAGAATGACCGGCGAGGCAAGACCATGCCGTTTCAGGCCGTGGCGTCGCAGAGACTGTTTCAACAGGTTGCCGAGCAGATCGTCGGGCTCATCCGCTCGGGCGAATTGCCGCCGGGCACGCGCCTTCCTGCCGAGCGGGACCTCGCCCGCAAGCTGGGTGTCAGCCGGCCCGTGGTGCGCGAAGCGATGATCGCGCTGGAGATTTCCGGCTTCGTCGAGGTGAAGACGGGTACGGGCAGCTATGTCTCCGACGGGTCGCCGCGCGCCGGCGAACTCGGCGATGCCGGCCCAAGCGCCTTCGATCTGCTCGCGGCGCGCCGCGTCATCGAGGGCGAGATCGCAGCCACCGCCGCCGAGATGGCCAGGCCGGCGGACATCGAGCGTCTCGACCAGGCCCTAGCCTGGTACCGGCAGGAATCCCTGAAGGGCGAAGACTCTTTCGAAGCCGATCGCGCCTTCCATCTGGGCATTGCCGAAGCCACGGGCAATCCGGTTCTCACCCGGACGATGGAGCTCCTGTGGGGCGACATGCGCGGGCGCATTTTCGACCGGCTGGGCGAATTGACCAAGAACTCCACCAAGCTGCGGACCAACATGGCCGATCACCAGGCCATTCGAGACGCCATCACCGCGGGTGATGGTCCCGGCGCGCGCCAGGCCATGCAGGCCCATATCGCCAATGTCGAAACCTATTTCCTGATGGATGCCGCGGAAGACGGCACGACGACACACACGAGGAACGCCACTGGCGGCACGACCCGCCGCTGAAAATCAAGAATGGGAGGATGTCATGACTGCTCGGATAACCCGCCGCCAGGCACTCGGCGCCGGTATCGGCTTTGCGGCCCTCGGCATTGCCGGCGCCAGAGCGGAAACCCCGGCCCTGCCGAAATCGCCCGTCACGCTCAACGTCGTCGATGTCGCCGGCAATCTCGCCCTCACCCAGAAGGCCATCCAGAACTACGCCAAGGCCAAGCCGGAACTGGTGTCGAAGATCAGCTTCACCAAGGCTCCGGCACCGGATCTTCCCGGCAAGCTCAAGGCCCAGCAGGATGCCGGCCGGGTCGACATCGATCTCGTCCTCACCGGCACGGACGCGCTGTCCGCCGGTCTCGACCAGAAGATCTGGGTGCCGCTCCTGCCGGATCTCGCTTCGGCGCTGCCCAAGCTCGATGACGTCCTGCTCGCCCCGGCCGCCCGCATGCAGGGGCTGGCCAACGGGGCCGGCGTCGTGGTCTCCTACTATCCATCCGGCCCGCTGCTCGAATATGCACCCGAGCGCGTCTCGCAGCCGCCGAACACGGCGGAGGAATTGCTGGCCTATGCCAAGGTCAACCCGAACCGCTTCATCTATGCCCGTCCCGCCAATTCCGGGCCGGGGCGCACCTTCCTGATGGGCCTGCCTTACATCCTCGGCGACAAGGATCCGAAGGATCCCGTCAATGGCTGGGAGAAGACCTGGGCCTATCTGAAGGAATTGGGGGAGGCCATCGAATATTATCCCACCGGCACGGGCGCGACCATGAAGGAGTTCGGCGAGGGCTCACGCGACATGACGGTGTCTACCACCGGTTGGGACATCAATCCACGTGTGCTCGGCGTGGTGCCCAAGAGTGCCGCGATCTCGACCCTGAAGGGCTTCCACTGGGTCACCGATGCACATTATGCCTGCATTCCCACGGGCCTCGCTCCGGAAAAGGTTGCAGTGCTGCTCGACCTCATCAGTTTCATGCTGAAGCCGGAGCAGCAGGCCTACACCTATGACGAGGGCTATTTCTATCCGGGGCCGGCCGTGAAGAACGTCACGCTGTCCATGGCACCCGAGGAGAGCCAGGCTGCCATCGCCGAGTTCGGCAGGCCGGAATATGAAAAGCTGATTACCGATATTCCCACCGAACTCCCGCTGGATCCCGCCAAGATGGTGGTGGCGTTCAACATGTGGGACAAGCAGATCGGTGCTGCCAAAACCAAGTGAAATCCGGGCCAAGTGAGATTCGAGCCGAGAAGGACTCGGCTTCGCTCTTTGCGGGGAAGGTCTACGATCCTCATCGAGGATCTGGCCTGGCCTCCCCGCTTTCACCCCACTCGGTACAGCGGCAGGTTCGATGTCAGCCCTGAGCAATTTCAGCCATTTGAAACTCGACAAGGTCGGGCGTGACTTCGGCGCCATGAACGCCTTGAAGGACCTGTCCTTTACGGTTCAACGCGGCGAATTCATCGCCCTGCTCGGCCCTTCGGGCTGCGGCAAGTCGACCGCGCTCAACTGCATCGCCGGCCTGCTCCCGACCACGCGCGGCTCGATCTGGCTCGACGACAGGCGCATCGATACGCTCGGTCCGGAAGATCGCGGCTTCGGCATGGTGTTCCAGAACTATGCCTTGTTTCCGCATATGAGCGTCAGGGAGAATGTCGGCTTCGGCCTGCGCATGCGCGGCGTGCCGCGCGGGCCGGCCTCGGCGCGCATCGGCGAGGCGCTGGCAACGGTCAGGCTCACCGACCAGGCCACCAAGCTGCCAGGCCAGTTGTCGGGCGGGCAGCAGCAGCGCGTTGCCATCGCCCGCGCTATCGCGGTCGAACCGCCCCTCGTGCTGATGGACGAGCCGCTTTCCAATCTCGACGCCAAGCTCCGGCTTGAAATGCGCCAGGAAATCCGCCGCATCCATGCCGGCCTCGGTTCGATCACCCTCTATGTCACCCACGACCAGGACGAGGCGCTTTCGCTGGCCGACCGCATCATCGTGCTGCGCGACGGCGAGATCCGCCAGATCGGCACGCCGGAGGATCTCTACCAACGACCGGCGACGCTGGATGTCGCGGAGTTCATGGGGTTCCGCAATCGCCTGCCGGGTTCGATCGTCTCGTCCTCCCCTGACGAGGTGACGCTGGAGATCGCCGGCGAACGGATCGAGGGCATTGCCCGCGAAGAGCTGGCCGGACCGAGCGCGATCGCGGCCATTCGCCCGGACGATCTAATTGCCGGCGAACAGGGGATCCCCGCCCTGGTGGAGATCTGCGAATATCGTGGCCACGCCTTCTTCGGGGCGGCCAGGGGACCGGCCGGAAACGAGCTCTTCTTCAGGGCGCGTCAGCGCATGCGGCCGGGCGAGCAGGTTCATCTGAAGGCCGATCCGTCACGCGTGCTGATCTTCAACGAGGCGGCGCGATGAGCGCCCTGCCTGCCCCCGGCCTGAAGGCACGCCTCGCCGCACGCGGCATCGACGGCGTGACGCTGCTCGCCCTGCCGGCCGTGCTGTTCCTGCTGGCCCTGTTCATCTATCCCTTCTTCTATGGGCTGTGGCTGTCGTTCCAGCCCAAGGATGGCTCGACCTTCGGCAATTACATTACCTTCTTCAGCGATCCCGCGCTCTACGGTACCATCGCCACTACCCTGTGGATCGCGGTGCCGGCCACTCTGTTCAACCTGCTTGCCGCCATACCGGTGGCCTTCCGGGTCCGCCTGCTCGACAATCAGCGCCTGCTCACCACCATCCTGGTGCTGCCGATCACACTCGGCACGGTGCTGGTGGCCGAGGGGCTGCTCAACTATCTCGGGCCGCAGGGCTGGTTCAACCGGGCCCTCATCCTGGTGGGTATTGGCCCGGTCAAGCTGGTCCACAATTACTGGGGCGTGTTCCTGTCGCTGGTGATCACCGGCTTTCCGTTCACCTTCCTGCTGACGCTCTCCTATGTCACCGGCATCGACCCGGCCCTGGAGAATGCGGCGGCAACGCTGGGCGCCAGGCCGGCCGCGCGCTTTCGCCATGTCTTCCTGCCGCTGTTGCTGCCCGGCCTCGCCGTGACCTTCTGCCTGAGCTTCGTGCAGGCCTTCTCGGTCTATCCCTCGGCCGTGATGCTCGGTGCCCCGGCAGGGCCGACCCGGGTCATCACCATTCCGGCCTATCAGGCCGCTACCGAGCTCTACGACTATTCGATGGCCTCGGCGATCGCCATGATCATGGGTGCGATCCTGCTGGTCGTCATCGCCATCGTGCTCGGCCTTCGCTCCCTGGCCTATCGCGGGCCCGCCGGCGGCGGCAAAGGCTAGGAGACAGGGTCATGGTCCATCGAATTTCCCGCCCGCTTTCCGAACGCCTGTGGTCCACGGCCGTATGGGCGCTGACCATCTTCTTCGTGATCAATCTTCTTGCCGTGATCGCGGCGGTGATCGTCAGTTCCTTCTCGACGCGCTGGCTGGGCACCTGGCTGCCGCAGGGCTGGACCGCGCGCTGGTACGATTCGGCCTGGGAGGAGTTCCAGCTTGGCGGCGTGCTCCTCGTCACCTTCCAGGTCGTCTTCGGCGTGGTGCTGCTATCCGCCGTGATCGGCATTCCCGCCGCCTATGCCCTGGCGCGACGCGATTTTCCCGGCAAGAAACTGGTGACCTTGCTGTTCCTGTTGCCCTTGCTGGTGCCCCCCGTCACCTATGGCATTCCGCTGACGACGGTTCTCTACAAGGCAGGGCTCGGCAGTACCCTGGCCGGCGTGATCATCGCCAACCTCGTGCCTGCCCTGCCCTTCGTCATCCTGGTGATGATTCCCTTTGTCGAGCAGATCGATCCGCGCCTGGAAGCGGCAGCGCGGGTCTTCGGCGCCCGCACCAGCTCGGTGTTCCGGCATGTGCTGATCCCGCTGCTGCTGCCGGGAGCGCTCGCGGCCCTGCTCCTGGTGCTGGTGCGCACCATCGCGATGTTCGAGCTGACCTTCCTGATCGCCGGCTCCGACAGCCAGACGCTGGTCGTCTCACTCTATGCCGCCGTGACGGCGTCCGGGGTCAGGGCGCCGCAATCCGTGGATGCCATGGCCGTCATCTACATGCTGAGCACGCTGGTCTGGCTGGTCATCGCCCTTCGCTTCATCAACCCGACCCAGATGGTGACGCGGGTAAAGAAAGCCCCTGCCCGCTGAGGCCTACAGTTTCTTGACCAGCCTCAAGGCTTCGGTGGCAAAACCGTTCTTTTCATAGAAAAGCCGGCCGCGATGATTGCTGGCAAAGACGTCGAGGGACAAGGCGGCATAGCCCTGTTGCCGTGCCCAGTCCTCTGCTGCAGCGAGCAACTGCCTGGCCGCGCCCATGCCCTCGGCCGCCTCGGTGACGGCCAGAAGGGCCACATAGCCGATCTCCCGGCCGGTTATGCCGTCAGTCCCCGGCAGGGCATGCAGGAATCCGAGACCGACACCGACGGCATCCTCGGCGATCAGGCTCAGGCTTCCTAGCTCGGGCTCGCTGAGATTGGCAGCGGAAAAGGCATCCTGGAACGCCCGAATGTCGGCCTGTTCGTGCAACTCGGTTTCGATGACAGCCGCAAGGCGGTGTCCGAGACCGAGCATGAAGCTCAAATCCCGCTCCCCCTCCGCCTTGCGGATGCGGATGTTCGTCAACGATAGGCGGAGGCGATGCCGAGAAAATCCTCGGCCTTGAGCGAGGCACCGCCCACCAGCGCGCCATCGACATTGTCGACGCCCATCAGCTCGGCTGCATTGGAGGGCTTGACCGAACCGCCATAAAGCACTCGAACGCCATTGCCTTCTTCACCGAGGGCTTCCACCAGGCGCGCGCGGATGAAATCGTGCACCTGCTTCACATCAGCCGCCGTGGGCGTCAGGCCAGTGCCGATCGCCCAGACGGGCTCGTAGGCGATCACGGTATTGGCAGCATTGGCACCCGCCGGCAGGGAGCCCGCAAGCTGGCTGCCCACCACATCCAGGGCCTTGCCCGATTCGCGTTCCGCACGGGTCTCGCCGATGCAGACGATGGCAACCAGGCCGGCGCGCAGAGCCGCCCCGGCCTTGGCCTTGACCGTCGCATCCGTCTCACCGTGATCGGTGCGACGCTCGGAATGGCCGACGATGACATAGGTCGCGCCGGCATCCTTCAGCATCTCGGCGGAGATGTCGCCGGTATGGGCGCCCGAAGGCTTGGCGTGGCAATCCTGTGCCCCGATCTTGATATGCTGCCCTGCTGCCTGCGCCGCAAAGCGGGACACCAGCGTAAAGGGCGGGCAGACCAGCACCTCGGCGGCACCGGCTTCGCCGGCCGCGACACCGGTCGCGATGGCATCGAGTTCGGTGACCCCCTTGGTGAGGCCGTTCATCTTCCAATTGCCAGCGACGAGCGGGCGCGGCCGGTTTGCTGTCATCTTGCTGATCCTCTTTCTGTCAAACAGGATTGCCGAGACTGCTCGGCAGGGCGGGCTCGGAAATCCTGTCGCCTGTCGAGGCCTGCGCCGGGAAACTCTGCTTGGGCCGCCCTCGATGCGCCGACTTCATCTGGCGTGCTTAGCAACCTCGTTCCCATGGAGCAAGGCGTGGGTGTCGCAAGAAACCCATGGCCGCGCCATTGCGACGCCACGTGCTCGTCCCTATGATGCGCCGCTTTTCGTGCGCCGCGCCCTTACCGGAGCGTTCATGCGGCCCCGAAGCAGCGTAGAAACGATGCGGGGTTTCCCGGGTTCTCCGAGACGGACCTGGAAAATCTCTTTGCCTTGATGGAACCAAGACACCGATGCTGAGCTCATTCCGCGAAGTTATGACCAAGGGACCCGCCAAGATCATCACGGCGGGGGTCATGTTCCTCCTGAGCGGCAGCTTCGCCTTATGGGGTGTCGAAGGCTGGCTGCAGGGGCGCAGCAATTCCGATGTCGCCACGGTTGGCGGATCTGCCATTTCCGCCAACACCTATAGCGAAGCCTATCGCTCGCGGACCTTGCAGATCACCAGAGCCACCGGCAAGGCGGTCACCCCCGACATCGCCCGCACCTTCGGCATCGACAAGCAGGTTCTCAACGGCTTGATCTCGGAAAAGGCCATGGACGTCCAGGCCGCCAAGCTTGGGCTCGGCCTCGACCCTCAAGCCATGGTTCGGACCGTGATGAACGATCCCGACTTCCAGGTCTCCGTTCCCGGCAAGCCGCCCGTCTTCGACGCCAATGCCTTCCGCCAGATGCTCGAAAACAACGGCATGAACGAGGAGATGTTCTTTGCGCGTCAACGCGAGGTCTATGTCCGCGGCCAGATCGACCAGGGCCTGACGGCCGGCGGCCCAGTCCCGCAAGCTCTGCTGCAGGCTGCCGCCCGCTACGAGCAGGAAAAGCGCAATACGTCCTATTTCGTACTGCCGCAGAGCAGCGTGGGTGACATTGCTCCGCCCGACGCCGCCAAGCTGCAGGCCTATTACGACGAGAACAAGGCTGCCTTCCGCACCAAGGAACTGCGCAGCCTGAGCTACATACTCGTGACGCCGGCCGAGCTGAGCGGCCGGGCCACCGTCACCGATGCCGATGTCCAGGCCGCCGTCGACAAGGACAAGGCCGGCTCGGCGGCGCTGGAGCAGCGCACCGTCGAACAGATCGCCTTCCCTTCGCTGGATGAGGCCAAGGCCGCTGCCGCCCGCATCGCTTCCGGCCAGATCACCTTCGAGGGCCTTGTCACCGAGCGCAAGCTCAAGCCCGAGGACATCGATCTGGGCACCGTGTCCAAGCGCCAGCTCAGCGACCAGAAGATCGCGGACGCCGCCTTCGCGCTGAAGGAAGGCGGCACGTCGGACGCCGTGCAGGGCAATCTCGCCAACGTGATCGTCAAGGTGACCAAGATCATCGACGCCAAGATCGTCCTGCGCGGCGAACTGGAACGTCAACGCGCATCGGAGGCCGCCAAGAATCTGCGCGACGCCATCGAAGACGAGCGCATGGGTGGCGCCCCGCTCAAGGATATCGCCGCCAAGCTCAAGCTGAAGGCCGTGACACTGCCGCCGGTCGATGCCCAGGGCCGCGACGCCGAGGGCAAGCCGGTTGCCGTCCCGCTCGCCACCCAGGTCCTGCCTGCTCTCTTCACGGCCGAACCGGGTTCCGATCCCGAAGCCGTCGACGGCCGTGACGAAGGCCTGATGTGGTTCTCGCTGGACAGCGTAGTTCCGGCCCGCGACCGCACGCTCGACGAAGCCAAGAACGAGGTGATCACTTCCTGGACCGCCGATCAGAAAGTTGCCAAGCTCAAGGAGAAGGCCGACGAGCTCGTGACCCAGTTACAGGGCGGCAAGTCACTCGAGGACATCGCCAAGAGCCTGAACCTGCAGGTCACCCCTGCCTGGGATCTCACCCGCAACGGCCAGAGCCAGCCCGTGCCCCCGGCGGTCGTCACGGCCGTGTTCGCCACCCCGCTCAAGGGGTTCGGAACGGCGCTTGCCGCCAACGGCACCGATCGAATCATCTTCCATGTCGAGGACAACGTGATCCCCGAGCTCGATGCCAAGGCTCCGCAGACCGAGGCGCTGTCCAAGCAGCTCGCGACCGGCATCAGCCAGGACCTGATGACGGAATATGTCAAGAAGGTCGAAGACCAGCTCGGCGTGGCCATCAACCAGACCAATGTCGACCGTGTCGTCGGCACCGGCAGCCTCTGAGTCGCCACCATGCTTCTCGAACCTTCCTTCGAAGCCTTCTCGGCCGCCTACGCAGCCGGCAAGGCGCAGATCCTGACGCTGACGCTGGTGGGCGACCTGGAAACCCCGGTTTCCGCCTTCATGAAGCTGGCGGGCGACAGGCCCAATGCCTTCCTCCTGGAATCGGTGGAAGGCGGTGCTACGCGCGGGCGCTATTCCATGATCGGCCTGGAGCCCGACCTGATCTGGCGCTGCCAGGACGGCCAGGCCTCGATCAACCGCCATTTGCCGGACCAGGCCTTCGAGACGTTGGACGGCCATCCGTTCGATACGCTGCGGGCTCTGATCGCGGAAAGCCGGATCGAGCTGCCCGAAGGTGCACCGCCGATGGCGGCCGGCCTGTTCGGCTATCTCGGCTATGACATGGTGCGACTGGTGGAGGAGCTTCCCGCCGCCAAGCCGGATCCCATCGGCGTTCCCGACGCCATCTTGATGCGCCCCACCCTGATGGTGGTGTTCGACGCGGTGCGCGACGCCATCACGGCCGTGACGCCGGTGCGCCCACAAGCCGATGTCACGGCCAAGCAGGCCTATCTGCGCGCCGAACAGCGGCTGATGACCATCGTCGACGGCCTGGACCGCCCGACACCCAAGCTTGCCGAGACCGTCGATCTCGACGCCCTGCACGCCCAGCAGGTTTCCAACACCGCCGAAGCCGACTACCTGGCCATGGTGGCCCGCGCCAAGGAGTACATCAAGGCCGGCGACATCTTCCAGGTCGTGCTGTCTCAGCGCTTCAGCGCGCCGTTCCAGTTGCCACCCTTCTCGCTCTATCGGGCCTTGCGCCGCATCAACCCGGCTCCCTTCCTGGTCTACCTGCAGCTCGACGGGTTTTCGGTGGTCTGCTCCAGCCCGGAGATTCTGGTCCGGCTGCGTGAGGGCAAGGTGACGGTCCGGCCCATCGCCGGCACGCGCCCACGCGGCAAGACCAAGACCGAGGACGATGCGCTGGCCGAATCGCTGCTCAACGATCCCAAGGAGTTGGCCGAACATCTCATGCTGCTCGACCTCGGCCGCAACGATGTCGGCCATGTCTCGGCCGTCGGCAGCGTCACGGTAACCGATCGCTTCTTCATCGAGCGCTACAGCCATGTGATGCACATCGTCTCGAATGTCGAGGGCAGCATCGGCCCGGGCCACGACGCGCTCGATGCGCTGGCAGCGGGCTTTCCGGCCGGTACTGTCTCGGGCGCGCCCAAGGTCCGCGCCATGCAGATCATCGACGAGCTCGAAAGGGACAAGCGCGGCCTCTATGCCGGCGCCATCGGTTATTTCGGTGCGGATGGCCAGATGGATACCTGCATCGTGCTGCGCACGGCCCTGGTCAAGGACGCCACCATGCATGTCCAGTCCGGCGCGGGCATCGTCTATGACAGCGTGCCCGCGAGCGAGCATGCCGAATGCGTCAACAAGGCCAAGGCTCTGTTCCGCGCTGCCGAAGAAGCCGTCCGCTTCGCCGGCCAGCCCGGACGGGGACAGTAAGGCGGGCGGACGACATCCATGGCTAAGTGGCCCGGCGCCCGGCGATCAGCCCTGCTGACCTTCGGGGCCGCCTATGTCGTGCTCTTCGCCGACTTCTATCTCTACCTCTATCCAGGCGGCTTGCAGGCCATCGCCTTGATGCTGGCGATCGCCCTGCCTGCCCTGGGCGCCGCCTATGGCATCTTCTTCTTCCATTGGCTCTTCGAGAGCGAGCGCTCTGCCCCCTATGCCGACTATGGTTTCGGTATCTGGCTGATCTCCTCGCTCGCCTCGCTGATCTACATGGCCGTCTTCGCCGGTCTGGGCGCGCTCCTGCCCTATGGCCTGGAGAGGCTGGAGCTGTTCGGGAACACCGTGCAGATGATCGCCTCGCGCATGACCTTGGCCTCGGACTATTTCGAGCCCGTAGTGGGCCGCAATCTCGCGCTTTTCATCCTGCTGGAGGTGTTCGCCTGCGCCTATGGCAAGAAACATGGCATGCGCCTGCGTCGGCCTTAACTTCCCAGCGTTTCGCACAGCTGAAGCGCTTTGCCGGACGACGCAATGCCTCGAATCGCAAACATGCATCCGAACAAGGAGTTAGAGACGAGGGGTGTTTCTGCCAAAACACGCCTTGCACCGGGGAACCGCTTGACCCGCTGCCTCCTGACGCCTAGTCGTGATGGCTCCAAAGGAGGCTAGAGCCGTGACGACAGACCGTTCCATGACCGTGACGCTGATCGACAATTATGACAGCTTCACCTGGAACCTCTGGCATTATCTCGGCCAGCTGGGTTGCACCGTCACGGTTCATCGCAACGACAAGGTCAGCGCGGACGAGGTGATCGCCGCGGCGCCCGATGCGATCGTGCTCTCGCCCGGCCCCTGCACCCCCACCGAAGCCGGCATCTGCTGCGAGCTGATCGAGAAGGCCAAGGACAAGATCCCGCTCTTCGGCGTCTGCCTCGGCCACCAGGCCATCGGCCAGGTTTTCGGCGGCGACATCGTGCGCCTCGCCATTCCCATGCATGGCAAGATCTCCTCGATCGATCATCGCGGCCGCGGCGTCTTTCGGGGTCTGAACGGCCCGTTCATGGGCACGCGCTATCACTCGCTCGTGGTCAAGCGCGACAGCCTGCCGACCGATCTGGAAGTCACCGCCGAGACGGACGACGGCGTCATCATGGGTCTGCAGCACAAGAGCGCGCCGCTGCATGGCGTGCAGTTCCATCCGGAGTCGATCATGTCGGACCATGGCCACCGCATCCTCCAGAACTTCCTGGAGCTGGCGGCGGAATGGAACGCCAAGCATCGGGCCCAGGAAAACCGGAACGAAAGCGAGCATGCGTGATGGACGGTTTCAAGCCCTATATCGGCAAGGCTGCCGCCGGTTCGCTCACGCGCGAAGAAGCGGCTGAAGCCTTCGACCTTCTGCTCTCCGGGCAAGCGACGCCCTCGCAGATCGGTGGCTTCCTGATGGCGCTCAGGGTCCGCGGCGAGACGCCGGACGAGATGGCCGGTGCCGTCAGCGCCATGCGCGCCAAGATGCTGACGGTGGAGGCCCCCGAGGACGCCGTCGACATCGTCGGCACCGGCGGCGACGCCTCCGGCTCCTACAATGTCTCGACGGCCGCTTCCCTGATCGTGGCCGGCGCGGGCGTGAAGGTTGCCAAGCATGGCAATCGCGCCCTCTCCTCCAAATCCGGTGCCGCGGACGTGCTGACTGCGCTCGGCGTCAACATCGAGCTGAAGCCCGAGGGTATCGCCCGCTGCATCACGCTGGCGGGCGTCGGTTTCATGTTCGCGCCAGCCCATCACGGCGCCATGAAGCATGTCGGCCCCACCCGCGTCGAACTCGGCACGCGCACGATCTTCAACCTGCTCGGCCCCCTGTCCAACCCCGCCGGCGTCAAGCGGCAATTGCTCGGTGTCTATGCCCGCCAATGGCTGCAGCCAATGGTCGAGGTGCTCAAGACCCTGGGATCGACGCGCATCATCGCCGTGCATGGCAGTGACGGGCTCGACGAAATCACCACCACCGGCCCCACCGAGATCGTTTCCCTGGAGAACGGCGAGATCAGCCACGGCGTCATCACGCCCGAAGAGGTTGGGCTGCGCGTTGCGACACCCGAGGATCTCAAGGGCGGCGACGCCGCCCACAACGCGTTGGCGTTGCGGGCCGTGCTCGAAGGCGAAAAGACTCCCTATCGGGACATCGCCCTCCTGAATGCCGGCGCTGCCCTGCTCGTGGCGGGACGCGTGCCGAGCCTGGCGGATGGGGTAACCCTCGCCCGCGAATCCGTCGATAAGGGCAAGGCCCTAGCAACGCTCAACCGTTTGGTTGAAATTTCCAACGCGTGAGTGCCATGGCCACCATTCTCCAGAAGATCGAAGCCTATAAGCGCCGCGAGATCGAGGCAGCGAAGGCGGCACGCCCGCTGCCGGAGCTGATCAAGCTGGCGGACCGCGCCAGTCCCGTACGGGGCTTCCAGAGAGCTCTGCAGGCCAAGCTCGACGCCGGCAATACTGCTTTGATTGCCGAGATCAAGAAGGCGAGTCCGTCCAAGGGCCTGATCCGCGCCGATTTCGACCCTCCGGCACTTGCCCGCGCCTATGAAGCCGGCGGAGCGGCCTGTCTTTCCGTGCTGACCGACGAGCCCTCCTTCCAGGGGCGGCCCGAGTTCCTCACCGCGGCACGTGCGGCGGTATCGCTGCCCGCCTTGCGCAAGGACTTCCTCTACGATCCCTACCAGGTGGTGGAAGCAAGAGCCTGGGGTGCCGACTGCATCCTGGTGATCATGGCCAGCGTCACCGACGCCGAAGCCCGTGCGCTGATCGCGGCCGCCAAGGACTGGTCCCTCGACGTGCTGTGCGAGATCCACAATCACGACGAGCTCGAGCGGTCCCTCACGCTCGATGTCGGCATGATCGGCATCAACAATCGCGATCTCAACGACTTTGTCACCCGCCTGGAGACGACCGAGACACTGGCGCCGCTGGTGCCCGGCGATCGTCTCCTGGTCGGCGAAAGCGGCATCTTCACACCCGGCGACGTCCAGCGCCTGCAGAAGGCTGATGTGAACACCTTCCTGGTGGGCGAGAGCCTGATGCGCCAGGCCGACGTCGCCGCCGCCACGCGTGCCCTGCTGTCTGTGGACCAGGCGGCATGAGCCGGCAAAATACGAATCCTAGCCTTACCCATCTCGACGCCTCCGGCGAGGCGAACATGGTCGATGTTTCGCAAAAGGCCGTGACGAGCCGCACCGCAATTGCCGAAGGGCGGGTGGTGATGCAGCGCGAGACGCTCGACCTCGTCTTGTCGGGTGATGCCAAGAAAGGTGATGTTCGCGCCACGGCCCGCATCGCCGGTATCATGGCCGCCAAGAAAACCCATGAACTCATTCCGCTCTGCCACCCGCTGCTCCTCAGCAAGGTCGCCGTCGAGATCGAGCCCGACACCGCTCTGCCCGGTCTGACGGTGCGGGCGACAGCCAAGGTCGCGGGTCAGACCGGCGTGGAGATGGAAGCGCTGACCGCTGTTTCCGTCGCCTGCCTGACCATCTATGACATGGTCAAAGCCGCCGACCGGGGCATGCGCATCGAGGCGATCAGGCTCGTAGAGAAGTCCGGCGGCAAATCCGGCGATTGGCATGCGGAGGAAAATCCATGAGCCTGCTTCCCGTCGCGGACGCGCTGGCCAAGGTGGTTGCCGGCGTCACCCCGCTTCCTGTCGAAACCGTGCCACTGCACGCCACGCGCGGACGCGTGCTTGCTTCCGCCATCACCGCGCTGAGAACCCAGCCCGGTTTCAACGCCTCGGCCATGGACGGCTATGCAGTACGCGTGGATGACGCCAAGCAGGGAGCCAGCCTCGAATTGATCGGCGAGTCTGCCGCCGGGCATGGCTATGCCGGTCGGGTCGGCGAGAACCAGGCCGTGCGCATCTTTACGGGCGCGCCCGTACCTGACGGCGCCGACACCGTGGTGATCCAGGAACAGACCCGGCGCGACGGCAATCGCGTCATCCTGGAGGCCACGGCCAAGCCCGGCCAGCATATCCGGGGCCGCGGACTGGATTTTGCCGAAGGCCGTGAGGCCCTGAGGCCTGGAACCGTCATCGGCCCCCGCGATATCGCCCTCGCCGCCGCAATGAACCACCCTGGTCTGCCGGTCCACCGCCGCCCCAAGGTCGCCATCCTCGCCACCGGCGACGAACTGGTATTGCCCGGCCAGGCCATCGGCGAAAACCAGATCGTTGCCTCCAACAATTTCGCCATCCGCGCCCTTGTCGAGGCCGAAGGCGGCGAAGTGCTCGACCTCGGCATCGCCAGCGACGACTTCCCGGCCCTGGAAGCCGCCATCAAGCGAGCTCGCGCCGAAAAGGCCGATGTGCTCGTCACCATCGGTGGCGCCTCCGTCGGCGATCACGATCTGATCCAGACCGCGTTGACCCGCGAAGGCATGCGGCTAGGCTTCTGGAAAATCGCGATGCGGCCAGGCAAGCCGCTGCTGCATGGGCGGCTCGGCGCCATGCACATCCTCGGACTGCCGGGCAATCCGGTCTCCTCCGTGGTTTGCGGCGTCCTCTTCCTGGTGCCGCTGCTGCGCGCGTTGCTTGGCCGTTCCGACGCCGGCCCGCCACGCCGCAAGGCCGTCTTTGCCCGCTCCTGGCCGGCCAACGATGTCCGCGAGGATTATATACGGGCCCGCTTCCTGCTTGACGATACGTCAGACATCCTCAAGGTAGAGCCATTGGCACTGCAGGATTCGTCGCTCGTCAGCGTGATGCAGCATGCCGACTGCCTGGTGATCCGGCCGCCCTTCGCACCCGAAGCAAAGGCGGGTGAGACCTGCGAGATCATCGATCTCCGTGCGGCCGGCTATTGACCACGTCTTTAACCTGAACTTCATTGTTGCAGAACACAGTAGGAACATGTAGCACTGTTCTTGTTTTGTTTACACCTTCACCGTGATTCGCGGCCGCCACGACGGGATAGCCATGCTGACCAAGAAACAACATGAATTGCTTCGGTTCATTCATGAGCGCCTGAAGGAACAGGGTGTGCCTCCTTCCTTCGATGAGATGAAGGAAGCACTGGACCTCAGGTCCAAGTCCGGCATTCACCGCCTGATCATGGCGCTGGAGGAGCGTGGCTTCATTCGGCGCCTGCCCAACCGCGCCCGTGCGCTGGAAGTGGTGCGCTTGCCCGAATCGGCGGTGCCGAGCGGTGGCGGCCTGTCGCTCGCCTCTTCCCAGCGTGGTTTCCGCCCCAATGTAATCGAGGGCAATCTCGGCAAGGTTCGCCCCGTCAGGCCTGAAATTGACGACGAGGTCGGCCGGCCGGTCCTCGTCCCGGTGATGGGGCGTATCGCCGCCGGCACGCCGGTCTCCGCCATCCAGTCCAAGAGCCACACCATCAGCGTCACGCCGGAAATGTTGTCCTCCGGCGATCATTTCGCCCTGGAAGTGCGCGGCGATTCCATGATCGAAGCCGGTATCTTCGACAATGACACCGTGCTTATCCGCCGCCAGGACCACGCCGATACCGGCGACATCGTCGTGGCACTGATCGACGACGAGGAGGCGACACTCAAGCGCCTGCGCAAGCGCGGAGCCTCCATCGCACTGGAGGCCGCCAATCCGGCCTATGAAACCCGTATCTTCGGGCCCGACCGGGTGCAGATCCAGGGCAAGCTGGTCGGTTTGTTCCGTCGCTATTGAGCGTGGCCGACATCGTGGCTTGCCGGCTATGAACGCGCTTCGCGCGATCGCGAACTGCAGCTTGCGGCGCCGCGATGTCGAAAACCTGCTCGCGGCGAAGCTTCCGCATTCCCTCGTCGATTGCGAGATGGAGGAGTGCGATCTTTCGCGTCTCGATCTCTCTCATTGGGCCTTCGAGCGCTGCAGGCTCAGAAACGCCAAGCTGGTCGGCGCCAGGCTTGCCAATACACTCTGGCGCAACTGCAAAGCGAGCGGCGCCGATTTCCGTGGCACGGACCTGGAGGAAGCGGCGTTCCGCACCGGTGATTACAGCAATACCAGCTTCCGGCGCGCCAAGGCGGCCTCGACGGCTTTTACCGGTTGCAAGCTGACCGGGGCGGACCTCTCCGAAACCTCGGGGCTGGGGCTGGTTTTCGAGGAAGTTCTGCTGATGTCGGCCAAGCTGCCGGCCTTTTCCTTCCGGAAGAGCGTGCTGCGTCGCCTCGACTTCACCCAGGCCGATTTGCGCCAATGTGATTTTCGCGAGGCGATCTTCGAGGAATGCAGTCTGCGTGATGCCAATCTTGTCGATGCTCGCTTCGAGGGTGCCGACTTGCGCGGTGCCGATCTCGGCGGGCTGAAGCTGGCAGACACCCGTTATTTCAAGGGCGCCACGATCTCGAAAGGCCAGGCCGGCCAATTGCTGGCCGAACTGGGCTTGCGGATTGCCTGAGAGAACCTCCGGAATTCGCAGGCTAATCCGCTCGACACCAGGCAACCAGGAGTGCTCGAACCACTATTCGCCCGAGCACCGCCGAAGGTCGTCATGAACCGGGAAGACAGGTCAGTCGACAGCAATCATGACGTCTGAGGCCTTGATGACGGCATAGGCATTCTGGCCGGGCTTGAGATTGAGGTCGTCGACGGCCTCATTGGTGATCGACGCAGTAATGATGGTGCCGTTGACCTCGAGCTGGATGTGGGAGGTCGTCTGCCCCTTCGTCACGCTCTTGATCGTGCCCTTGATCTGGTTGCGGGCGCTGATTTTCATGAAACTTCCCTTGGCGACGCGAAAGACGCGATCATCATCATTCCTGAAGCAATGTCCACCGGCAAATACTGGTGAAATTAGCGTGGCGGTGGCCCCTTCCAGACGGCGGGTACGATCGGGGTAACCGCCTCAAAACGCGCGATCGTTACCCCGAAAATTGCGGGCGGAGGCCCATGGGGCCGCCACCTTCTCGCTCAGACGCGATGCAGCCAACGCTCAGGTGAGGCCGATGATGTCGCTGCTTTGCAAATTGACCGTGCCCTGGATCGCGATCTGAAAATCCGCCTTCTTGTCACCATTTATATCGCCCTGCAGCATGGTCTGCCCACCCTGGAAGATATAACGCAGTTCACCCGACGAGCCGGTGAAATCGCTATTGGCGATCAGGCTGTGGAACTCCTGAAAACTGAGGTCGATTTTGTCCTCGCCTTGGGTGAAGTCCATGATCGTGTCGGTTGCCGCACGGGTCAATCCGCTGTCCTTGACGCCCAGCAGTTTGAAGATGTCGTTGCCGCCCTCCCCCCAAAGGATGTCGGCTCCAACGCCGCCGGCGATAATGTCGTTGCCGTCATTGCCGTGCAGTGTTTCCGCTATCGCTCCGCCGACGATGGTGTCGTTGCCGGCGGTGCCCCACACGATCTCGAAGCCTTTCACATTCTCGCTGCCGCCGGATGTGCCGAAGGTTGCGGTCTGAGCATTCAGGCCGAGAGCCGCCGTGATGCCCAGATTGATATTGAGCGGGTCGGTCGTAGCGGGATCGACAGTGAAGACGTCGATCCCGGTGCTGCCATCCACCTTGTCGGTACCGCCATCGTTCGAGGCAAAATAGACGTCATTGCCCGCACCGAGGCCATAGATGTCGTTGCCGGCCTGATCGTGGACATATTCGACACTGGCACCACCGACAAAGGTATCGTTGCCCGCCCCCAAATAGAAGTCGCCGGTCACCAGACCGGCACCGGACTCGGTGAACTTGTCGTTGCCAGCTCCGGTCTGGACATTGCCGTAGATGGTACCGCTGTTGGTGATGGTATTACCGCCATCGCCACCATAGACACCCCTATAGATCGTCTTGCTGTTGGTGAGGGTGTTGACCCCCTCGCCCAGATCGATGCCGTCGACGCTGCCCGAATTGGTGATCTTGTCGTTGCCGTTGCCAGCCGAGATGAAACCGTAGATCACGCCGGTGTTGGTCGCCGTATCATCTCCCGTACCCAGCCAGACGGCGCCATCGATCTCCTTGCCGTTGGTAAGGCTGTCATTGCCGGCACCGAGGTCCAACGCGCCCTGGAAATACTGTTCGCTTCCAGCATCGTAGCCATAGGCCGTGTCGCCGACGATCAACCCCGTATTGCTTATGACGTCGGCTCCCAAACTTCCAAGTATCGTTCCGTACAACTTTCCTGAGTTCTTGATGGTACTGTTGCCTTGCCAAAGGCCTATCGAAACCTGGACATCCCGCTGAGTATCGTCTGCGAAAGTCAGGAGCTGATCATTGCCGATTACAATGCCCGAGTTCGTAACGACATTCTTGCCTTCGTTGATCAGGATCGAACCATCGATCTCTCCGGTATTGGTGACGGTATTGCCGGCGGTCGGGACTCCCAGGGAATTCAGCGGAGCCCCGCCAAAGAGACCGATGTCGCCTTGAATCAGCTTGCTGTTGGTAATGCTGCCAAGCCCGCCGGACCGAATGGCATAACCGCTATCCGTAGAGATCGTCCCGGCGTTCGTCACCGTCAATGTCGCAGCGCTGTTATTATAGATTCCGAAATCGCCACCAGAAATGGTCGCGCCTGCCAGATTCTTTACGGAGATTTTTGCGTTGGAATAGAGATTGCTGCCTGAATCGCCGACGTAATAGATGGCCCCCGCATCCCCTCGGATAATTCCTGAATTCGCGACATCCAAGGCCGCATTTGTCCCGATGCCGTAGAGGGAACCGTAGATGGAGCCTTCCGTTCCCACATTGACCTTTGTCGTTACAAGGGTGCTCGTGGGCGGCGCGTTCACGGCAAGGCCGTCTCCTTGCAGGCCGCTAACCCCGCCATTGATCGTTACAGTCCAGGGGCCGCCGTCGAGCTGGAGCCCCAGACTGTCGGCGGAAATAATGTAGGAATCCAAATTTACCTTGTAGGTGCTTCCTGCTGCACCCGTCGCGAAAACGCTGTCATGGGTGATACCGGTTGGAAGTACAATGTTGCTCATGGAGAATTCCTGGCCTGCGCTCAGTTAGCGATGGAATACCTGACATCCAAGCCACTTCACCTTATCGGCTTGGCAGTGAGAACGATCGCGAGCATACATGACGTCTGGTATCCATGCGATGGCTTTACTCGATCTCCATGAAAATATTTTCAAGCCAGAGCAATATTCGCCCCAAAAACAAAACACGATTTTTATAATAGAAATTTACGCTGGATATTTAGTCTAATTTATCAAAATTTTTCCTTGAAAAGATTTTCACAATCATATTTAAAACTAAAATTTATTATAAAAATATTATAGAACATTGAAATTCATTGCAAAAACGCCCAAACCCTTATTTGTCATTTATACAGACCTGCCTGCCAATTAATGATTTGGTCCTTTAACGATCTTTCTTTGTAATGTACTGTAAAATCGTCGCACTGTCGCAACGGCGGCGTTGTCAGTTGGTCGTAAGATTAAATCCGGGTTGAATTGATGATGGTCGGTTAGTTTGCGTTCCTTGCCACTGCGAGCACTTGCGACTAGGTCGCCCGAGGTCTTCCACTCATGAACGAAATATCACAGAGCACGGGAGAGCCAGAGAAACTCGACTCCGGCCTCGCTGCGCTATGCGGTGTGGCAAACTATTTCCGAATTGCAGCCGATCCCATGCATATGCGCCGGGAGCTTGCGCTGGGAAACAGAGAGAGCACCAATGTCGATCTGGTTCGAGCCGCAGCCATCGTCGGTCTCAAGGCTCGCACCATCAATGCGGCCAAGGCCAAACGCCTGCAGTCCATTCCGGTGCCGGCCATCGTCAAGCTGCGGGAGGGGGCCCATGCCATCTATGGAGGCTTGATGGCCTCCGGAGACTATCGGTTGGTCGATCCTGTCACGCGCGTGGCACGCGGCGTGTCGGTGGAGGACCTGCTCGATCAGATCGAGCCGGAGGTCATCTTGGTCGCCCGCCGTCTCAAGGGCCCTGGCATCGATCCAAAAGCCTTCAGCCTACGCTGGTTCTTGCCCTCGATCTGGCGCTACCGCAAGCCACTGGCCCATGTCCTGGTCGCATCGATCTTCGTGCAGATCTTCGCGCTGATCACGCCGCTCTTCTTCCAGGTGATCGTCGACAAGGTCCTGGTGCATCAGGGCTATTCGACGCTCCTCGTGCTGGTCCTCGGCCTGGTGATCATCGGTGTCTTCGACGTTTCGCTGCAATATCTGCGCACCTATGTCCTTTCGCATACGACGAGCCGCATCGATGTCGAGCTTGGCCGCCGCCTCTTCCATCACCTGCTACGCTTGCCGCTCGGCTATTTCGAGACCAGGGCGGCAGGCCAGACCGTCGCCCGCGTGAGGGAGCTCGAGACGATACGCTCCTTTCTGACAGGCCAGGGCCTGTTCTCGGCGATCGACCTGTTCTTCACCTTCATCTTCATCGCCGTTCTCTTCCTCTATTCCTGGAAGCTGACGCTGATCGTCATCGCGGCGATCCCGCTCTATTTGATCATCACCCTGCTGGTGCGTCCGCATCTGCGAGACAAGGTCAAGCAGAAGTTCAACACGGGAGCCGAAAGCCAGCAATTCCTGGTCGAGACCGTGGTGGGCATCCAGACGCTCAAAGCCGCGGCCGTCGAGCCGGCTACGCAGTCGCAATGGGAGGAGCGGCTCGCCGCCTATGTCCGCACGGCCTTCGATGCAACGCTCCTGGCGAGCATCGGCCAGAACGCCATTCAATATGTCAGCAAGCTGATGACGGCCGCCCTGCTCTTTTTCGGCGCCATGGCCGTGATCCGCGGCGAGATCACGGTAGGCGAACTCGTTGCTTTCAACATGATCTCCGGGCAGGTGATGCAACCCATCCTGCGCCTATCGCAGTTGTGGCAGGATTTCCAGCAGGTGCAGGTTTCCATCGAAAGACTGGGAGACATTCTCAACACCGTTCCGGAACATTCACCCCGGATGCCGTTGGCGTTGCCGACGCCGCGCGGACAGATTGCCTTCCGGAACGTATCCTTCCGCTACAGAGCCGGTTTGCCGGAAGTTCTCAAAACCATCACCCTGCAGATCAATCCGGGCGAGGTGATCGGCATTGTCGGTCCGTCGGGTTCGGGCAAATCGACGTTGACCAAGCTGATCCAGCGTCTCTACACGCCGGTAGAGGGACAGATCTTTCTCGACGGAGCCGATATTTCACAGGTCGACCCGGCTTGGCTGCGCAGCAATATCGGCGTGGTCCTGCAGGAAAACCTGCTGTTTCACCGTTCGGTTCACGACAATATCGCCTTGGCCAATCCAACGATGTCACGCGGCGCAGTGATGCAGGTCGCACGCCTTGCCGGCGCCGACGAATTCATCAGCAAGCTGCCGAGCGGCTACGAGACCATCATCGAGGAACGCGGCGCCAATCTCTCGGGTGGGCAAAGACAGCGCCTCGCCATTGCCCGTGCTTTGGCAACCAATCCGCCGATCCTCATTTTCGACGAGGCCACGAGCGCCCTCGACTATGAGAGCGAGCGTGTCATCCATCGTAACATGCGACAGATCGTCAAGGGGCGCACGGTCATCATCATCGCCCACCGGCTTGCCGCCGTCAGGAACTGCAACCGCATCATCAGCATGGCCGATGGGCGCATTGTCGAGATCGGCACGCATGACGCATTGGTGGCGAGAAAAGGTGGTCTCTATGCTCATCTGTGGGCGCTGCAGACCAGCCAGGCGAGTGGGGAGGACGTATCGTGAGTACCGCCTCACTCTCCACCGCACGCAAGCGGCCCACACCGCGGCGATCCGATCAGGAGTTCCTGCCGGCGGCGCTCGAAATTCTGGAAACCCCGGCGTCTCCGGCAAGGCTGGCGCTGCTGCTGCTGATCTGCGGTTTCCTTGCCAGCGCGCTGGCCTGGTCCTACTTCAGCCGGATCGACATCTTTGCCGTCGCTGCCGGCAAGATCCGGCCGATCGGCCAGATCAAGACCATCGAGCCTCTGGAAACAGGACGCATTCGGGCGATCCGGGTCGACAATGGCGCGCATGTGAAGGCCGGGGACATCCTCGTTGAACTCGACACCGTCGAGACCGAGGCCGACGTCGGCAACATCGCGGCAAGCCTGGCCGCCTATCAAGCCGAAGCCTTGCGCCGACGGGCAGCGATCGAAACTGCGGAGAAGAACATCGTCGATATAGCCCCCGCCATCCCATGGCCCGAGACCATTCCCGCCAATGTGCGTGCACGCGAGGAACAGGTGCTGCGCGATGACCTGGCAAGCCTGCGCGCCGAGTTGAACAGCTTGGCTGCCAAGAAGGCGGTGAAGACGGCGGAACGTGATCGGCTGATCGCCACCACGACTTCCCAGGCGACCCTGATAGAGACCCTGCAGAGCCGGGTCGACATGAGAAACACGCTGATGGAGAAGAATGCCGGCACGCGCACGAACCTGTTTGACGCGCTCCAGGCTCTCCAGTCGGAAAAATCCGCCCTCGCCGCCAACAATGGCTGGCTGGAGCAGGCGAAGGCCGAGATGGTCACCTTCACGGTTGAAGCCACCAAGATCCGGGATGCCTTCATCAGCGACAACTCCCAGAAAAAGGCGAATGCCGAACGCCAGGCCGATGACCTCAGCCATCGCCTGATCAAGGCGAAGGCGAGCCTCGAACACAAGACCTTGACCAGCCCGATTGACGGCACTGTACAGTCCGTCTCCGTGACCACCATCGGCCAGGTCGTGACCACAGGCCAGGAATTGATGCGGGTGGTCCCAGCCAATGCCACGCTCGAAATCGAAGCCTATGTGGAGAACAAGGACATCGCTTTCGTCCATAAGGGCCAGGAGGCCATCGTCAAGGTGGAGGCCTTCCCGTTCACCCGCTACGGTACGATCTCCGGCCTCGTGACGCATGTCGCCGCCGACTCCATCCCTGCGCCGGAAGCCCAGCGCGCCGAAGGCGACCCGACGCAGGCCATCCGACAGCAGGATATGTTTGCCGGCGCTTCGAGGGTTCAGGCACTCGTCTATCCCGTCACGCTCACTCCTTCGACCACCTTCATTGCAGCAGACGGCAACAAGGTGCCGCTCGGAGCAGGCATGACGGTAAGCGTCGAGATCAAGACCGGCAGCCGGCGTGTCCTGGAATATCTCTTCTCGCCCCTTGTCGAGGTGTCGTCCCAGGCGATGCGCGAGCGCTGATCCGCGGCGCGGAGAACCCAGGCGCTTCCCCCTGGGCATATGTCAGTCGTCAGCGTTCGGCTGCGAAGGTCCCAGATCTGCGTCGGGGATGGGGGAGCCCCGAGGCGAATCGACAAGCGGAGCCTGCGTAGCGGGAGGCGTGGCACTGGCAACCGGCTTCGTTCTGGCCGGAGCCCAGGGACGGGCCCCCTCGAGGTCACGCGCCATGACGATGCGCCAGGTGAGGCGGCCGTCGCCGCCACGCGGGCCGGCATAGAGCGCGATCGAACCCGCCGCACGGATCAGCTCTCGGTCCAGTGTCAGGCCAAGCGCGGCACAACGGGCACCGATCGAAACCGGCCCGGCCAGGACGCTGACGCGCCCGCAATCCTCCTCCGCCGCATTCGCCGTCTTGTCGAGCATGAAGACCCCGCCTTCCTCGATAGGCGCGGAACAACCTTCCCTATCGCATAGGCGCTGCGCTGCCAGAGTGGGATCCTCCGGCTTGCGCCGATCACCCATGGCCAGCAGCCATTGCTGAACGGTGAAAGCATCGGACCGCTGCGCGAGCACGGTCAATTGATCGCCCTTGCGAACGAGGGCCGCATAGCCGTTGGCGCCGAACAAGGCCGCCGGCAGCGGCGCTGTCGCGGCCAGGGCAATACCCCCGCCAAGGGGCAACAAGGCCAGCAAAGCCAGGCGCGTGCGCAGGATGGTCAGCAGAACCAGCGTCAGGGCGAACAATCCGAGAGCAACGGTCGAAAATTGCGGCATCACGAGGTCGGAACCGGGCCAGGTAGCAACCGAACGGGCCACCTGCATGAACAGGCCGACCGCCCAACCCATCGCCTGCCAGAATGGAGCGCCATAGCCGAACGGCTCGGCCACCAGCGCCAGCATGGCGAGTGGCATGATCAGGAAGGAAACGATGGGAGTCGCGACCAGGTTGGAGGCCAGCGACTGCAAGGTAAGACGATGGAAATGAAAGGCCGAGAACGGCGCCGTGGCGAGCGAGGCGACGATCGTCGTCAGCATCATGGCAAGGACCAAGGTCACGGCGCCGCCAATGGCCCTTTCCCACGCCATCGCAGATTTCTCTCGCTTACGCCGGCTCCATTGCTCATGTGCGATCACCAGCATCGCCACTGCCGCAAAGGACATCTGGAAGCTCGGCCCCAGAAGCTGCTCCGGTGTCGTCAACAGGACGAAGCTCGCGGCCAGGGCGACGTTGCGCCGGGTGATGGCATTGCGTCCCAGAGCTACGGCCAGCAGCACGATGGCCGTCATCAGGAAGGATCGGACGGTCGCGACCTCGGCACCGGAAAACAGCGTATAGGCCGCCGCCGGCAGCAGCGAGAGCAGCGCAGCGAGTTCCTTGGTGCCCCGGTAGAGCACGATGCGGCGCGACAAGGCCAGCATGGCGCGGATGAGGCCGAACAGCCCACCCGCAAACAGCGCCATGTGCAGGCCGGAAATCGAAACGACATGGTAGAGGCCGGAAGCGCGCAGCGCATCGTTGGCATCGCCGGGTATCTGGCCGCGCTTGCCGGTAACCTGCGATGCGGCGATCGCCCCATTCTCCCCCTGTATCGTCTCGACGATCCGCCGGGTCAGAGCGTTGCGCTGCCGATCGATCCAGATAGTGAAGGCTTCCGCCCAGCTTGCTTCGACCGGACTGGCGGCGGGCGAGATCTTGCCTGCTGCGAAGCCAACGCCGCCAATGCCGTCGAAGAAGGCATCGCGGGCAAAGTCATAGCCGCCCGGCAAGGCCGGTGGCGGGGGCGGTCGCATGACGGCCTTGAGGCTGACGCTGTCGCCGGCACGGATTTCGCTGCCCTTGCGGACCGTGAGGCGTATGCGGGCCGGCATGGCTGCGGGCTCCAGTTTCTCCACCGAGACCGGTCTGATGACGATGCGGGCACTGCTGCCCAGGCGGGGCTCGACCGAAAGGACGAGGCCTGTGACGGCTCCCGCCATCGAACGCGAAAGCTGCGGCGCGGCGACGCTCATCGTACGCAGCTCGGCCGAGCAAAAGCCCGCTCCCACCGCCGTCAGGCAGACCAGGCCGACATGCAACCCCCAGCGCCCTCGCAAACCATAGGCAAGGCAGGCCATGCCCACGGTAAGAAATGCCGGAAAGACAAGACCGGGCTCTTCCGGTGCCGCGAAATAGGCAATGACGCCCAGACCCAGAAAGATCGGAACGACGAGAGCAAGCTCGAAGGCGGCCATCTCGGCTGCAAGCGCGGCTGCCACCCAGGCCAGCAGCCGCTGCCCGAACAGCATGCCACCAGGCAATGCCAATCCCCGCTGTCCCGGCTTTCCGCCAAGGACACCAACTCGCGCGCGGCCCCGATCATTCTCAGGCAAAGGCGCCCCCGCCGCTACCGCCCGATGAAACCCTGTGCTAAAGCCCCAAGCTTATTGATGTGATCCGGGTTAGCCAAGGGCCTCCACACTTCCGCCTCTATGCTGCTTCGCTCTGGCTTCGCTCTCCCTGCCTTTTGGAATTGCCAACTTCGATGTCTACTCCTGTCGTCACCCGCTTTGCTCCCTCCCCCACGGGCTTCCTCCATATCGGCGGCGGCCGCACGGCGCTGTTCAATTGGCTCTATGCCAGGGCCAAGGGCGGCAAGATGCTGCTGCGCATCGAGGACACCGATCGTGAACGTTCGACCGATGCCGCCATCACCGCCATCCTGGACGGCCTGGCCTGGCTCGGCCTCGACTGGGACGGCGATCCGATTTTCCAGTTCTCCCGCGCGGCTCGTCATCGCGAGGTCGCCGAGTCGATGCTCGCTCAGGGCAAGGCCTATTATTGCTACGCCACCCAGCAGGAGCTCGAGGAGATGCGCGAGCTCGCCCGCAAGGAAGGACGGCCGCCGCGCTATGACGGCCGCTGGCGCGACCGCGACCCGGCGACCGCCCCCAAGGACGTCAAGCCGGTGATCCGCCTGCGTGCCCCCACCGAGGGCGAGACTGTCATTCATGACGACGTCCAGGGCACCGTGCGCTGGGCCAACAAGGATCTCGACGATCTCGTCCTGCTGCGCTCCGACGGCACGCCGACCTATATGCTGGCCGTGGTGGTCGACGACCACGACATGGGTATCACCCACATCATTCGCGGCGACGATCATCTCACCAATGCCGCCCGCCAGAAGCAGATCTATGAAGCCATGGGTTGGGAGGTGCCGCATATGGCGCATATTCCGCTGATCCATGGGCCCGATGGCGCCAAGCTCTCCAAGCGCCATGGCGCACTCGGCGTCGATGCCTATCGCGCCATGGGTTACCTGCCGGCGGCAATGCGCAATTATCTGGTGCGCCTGTCCTGGAGCCATGGCGACCAGGAAGTGTTCACCACCAAGGAGATGATCGAGCATTTCGATACGGGTGCCATCGGCAAATCAGCCGCCCGCTTTGATTTCAAGAAGCTCGAAAACCTCAATGGCATCTATATGCGCAACTCCACGGACGAGGAATTGCTCGCCGCCATCGACCAGTTGCTGCCCCATATTCCCAATGGCCCTGACCTCGCTGCCCAACTCGCCGCCGGCAATGGTGCCAGGCGCTCCCAATTGCTCGCCGCCATGTCGGGCCTGAAGGAACGCGCCAAGACCCTGGTGGAACTGCTGGATGGCGCCAATTTCCTGTTTGTCTCGCGCCCCCTGCCGTTGGACGACAAGGCCAAGGCCATGCTGAATGAGGAAGCGCGCGCGACCATCGCCCTGCTGCTGCCGCGTTTCGAAGCCTTGACCGAATGGAGCGCCAGTGCGACCGAGGCCACGGTGCGGGCCGCGGCCGAGGAAACCGGCGCCAAGCTCGGCTCGCTCGCCCAGCCGCTGCGGGCTGCGCTCACCGGCCGTACCACCTCCCCACCGGTCTTCGACGTGCTGGCCGTCCTCGGTCGCGAAGAAAGCCTGGCCCGGCTGAAGGATCAGGCTGGCTGAGACCAAGCGCCGCATGATTGTGTTTCCCGCGCATCGGGTTTCACGCAATAGGTGTATTTTTCGCAGCTTTGGCGCGAAAGATTTGGAAAGCTTTCGCGTCAAAGTGGGGCAATCGACCCCACCCTGGACTATTGCTGCCAGGCCTGTCGCCGAACCGACAGTTCACCTCTTCGTCTTTCTTGCGGCATTGCAGCAAATGGTCTACCCAACACCGACGGATCGGCGATACGTAGGCCTTACTTGAGCCGGGGGGCTCCTTTCTGGCCAAGGCGTGACCGCGTATTTCCGTACAAGGAGGATTGCATGAGCGGTAACACGGCGACTCTGACTATTGGTGACAAGGCAATCGAATTGCCAACCAAGGCCGGCTCCGTTGGTCCGACGGTTGTTGATATTGCGCCCCTTTATAAGCACACGGGCATGTTTACCTATGATCCGGGCTTCACCTCGACGGCGAGCTGTGAATCTCAGATCACCTATATCGATGGCGATGAGGGCGTGCTGCTCTATCGCGGCTACCCGATCGAGCAACTTGCCGAGCATGGCGACTTCCTCGAAACCTGTTATCTGCTGCTCTACGGCGAACTGCCGACAGCCGCGCAGAAGGCGGACTTCGACTATCGCGTCACGCGCCACACCATGGTGCATGAGCAGATGGCCCGCTTCTTCCAGGGCTTCCGCCGCGACGCCCATCCGATGGCGGTGATGGTCGCCTCCGTCGGTGCCCTCTCGGCCTTCTATCACGACTCCACCGATATCTCTGACCCGCATCAGCGCATGATCTCGTCGATGCGGCTGATCGCCAAGATGCCGACCCTGGCTGCGATGGCCTACAAATACACCATCGGCCAGCCTTTCGTGTATCCGCAGAACAATCTGGACTATCCGTCCAACTTCCTGCGCATGTGCTTCTCGGTCCCCTGCGAGGACTACAAGCCCAATCCGATCCTGGCCCGCGCGCTCGATCGTATCTTCATCCTGCATGCCGATCACGAGCAGAACGCCTCGACCTCGACGGTGCGCCTCGCCGGCTCCTCGGGCGCCAATCCCTTCGCCTGCATCGCGGCCGGCATCGCCTGCCTGTGGGGCCCCGCTCATGGCGGTGCCAACGAGGCTGCCCTCAAGATGCTCCAGGAAATCGGCACCGTCGATCGCATTCCGCAATATATCGCCAAGGCCAAGGACAAGAACGATCCGTTCCGCCTGATGGGCTTCGGCCATCGCGTCTACAAGAACTACGATCCGCGCGCCAAGATCATGCAGCGCACCACCCATGAGGTGCTGAACGAGCTCGGTCACAAGGATGACCCGCTGCTCGAGGTGGCGCTGGAGCTCGAGCGCATCGCCTTGCACGACGAATACTTCATCGAGAAGAAGCTCTATCCCAACATCGACTTCTATTCGGGCATCACCCTCAAGGCGATGGGCTTCCCGACCTCGATGTTCACCGTGCTGTTCGCCCTTGCCCGCACGGTCGGCTGGATCGCCCAGTGGAAGGAGATGATCGAGGATCCTTCCCAGAAGATCGGCCGCCCGCGCCAGCTCTATACCGGCGCAGCCCGTCGCGACTACGTTTCACCGGCCCAGCGCCGCTAGAGCGTTTTCCAGAAAAGTTGATAGACTTTTCGATTAAGAAAACGCGTCAAAACAAAAGGTTAGAGAAAAGTGCGATTCAGCGAAATCGCCCTTTTCTCTAGAAGAACAAAGGGCGGATCCTCAGATCCGCCCTTTTGGTTTCCAGCCTCTGTTTCGTATGCTCGAAGCGTTCACTTCGTCTTGCCGGCGATGGTTTCCAGGACGATGCGGGCCGCTCGTTGCGAGGGTGTTTCCCCCACGACCTGCATGCGCTGATCGATCTCGTCGAAGGCTTGCATCTGGGCTTGCCGCTCGTCCGTATCCCCCAGCAATCCAGTCATCAGGTCGGCCAGGTGTTCCGGCACGACTTCTTCCTGGAAAAGTTCGGGTACCGCCCGCCGATCGAGAATCAGATTGGGCAGCAGGAAGAAACGGCCCTTGACCAGACGCCTTGCCAGGAAGGCCTCCCAGGCAGGAAAGCGATAGGTGCCGATCATCGGCACCTGCGCCAGGGCCAGTTCGAGCGTCACGGTGCCCGATGCCGCCAGCGCTGCCCGCGCCCGGCGGAAGGCCGCGTATTTCTCATCGGAGTCGGTGATGACGCGCGGCTTCACAGCCCAGCCGGCGGTCGCCTGTCGCAAACGTTCGGCATGGCGCGACACCGTCGGCAGCACGGCATCGAAAGGTCCGATCCTGGTCGACAAGAGCTCGATCGTCCTGCCGAAATCCTCGGTCAGCAATCCTACTTCACTCGAGCGACTGCCGGGAAGCACCAGCACCACCGGTTGCGTTCCCTGCCGGATCGCCTCCTCCGCGGCATCGGGCCGCAATTCGCCCAGGCGCTCCATCAGGGGATGGCCGACATAGGAACAGGGCGGACCGTTCAACCGGCGATAGGCTTCGGGTTCGAACGGCAGCAGAGCGAGCACATGGTCGACATAGGCCCGCATCGACACGGCCCGGCCGGGGCGCCAGGCCCACACGCTGGGCGAAACATAGTTGATGATCGGCAGATGCGGCAGACGCCGGCGCACGCGCTTGGCGACGGCATGGGTGAAATCCGGGCTGTCGATGATCACCAGGCCATCGGGCGGATCGGCAACGATGGCATCGATCACCTGCCAGGCCCGTCGGTAGATCGTGGGGAAGCGGCCGATCACGGCAGCAAAGCCCATCACCGCAATGTCGTCGAGAGGAAACAGGCTCTCCATGCCCTCGCGCGTCATGGCGGGACCGGCAGTGCCCTTGAACACGACAGGCATACCCGCCTGGGCCCGAAGGGCCTGCATCAGCTTGAAACCGAGCTGGTCGCCGGAATGTTCGCCCACGACGATAGCGATCTTCAAGGGCCGATCGGTCATCGTCACACCCCGACAAGGAATAGGCTGGCCGCGTCGGCCGCCGCGATGGTGGCATCACGCTCCAGCACGAGCACATTGCCCGCTTCGATGGCGATACCGGCGAGACCGGCTTTCTTGGCGAGACGCACGGTACGCGGGCCGATGCCCGGAAGATCGGCCCTGAAATCCTGCTCTGGCTTGGCTGCCTTTACCAGCACGCCACCATCCTGCTCGGCCACGGGCGGTCGGCCATGGCGCAACAGGCGTCCGAGCAAGCCAGGCCGGCGCAAAAGAGCCACCCTCCGGATCATATTGTCGGTACCTTCGGCCGCCTCGACGGCCAGCACGCGCTTTTGGGCCACGACCACACCCTGGCCGATATCATCGGCGCCCATGGCGACAAGAGCACGCCGGCCGATGGTGATCCCCTCTAGTTCGGCTGAACTCGGCGACAAGCGGCCAAGCGGCCCCACGGGCGCCATCAACGCCGGCGCGACGTCACGAACGCCGACGACCGCATAGCCGTGCTTTTCCAGGAACACGATCACGCCCCGCAGGAGATTGTCGTCCCCGCCCTCGAGCACGTTGCGGATTTCATCGAGATGCCGGACAGCCTGGATACCTGAGCGTACCATGCCAAGCCCCGGCCGATGCACGGCGCCGGCCAGGACCACGCGGCCGGCGCCCGCCCGGGCCAATTCCTGCAGAACCCCCTTCGGATCGATCAGGCTGACGGGATATTGGGCGTAGCCCGCAAAATCGGCGTCGGCGAAGCCCTTCAAAGGCAAGATCGCGACAGTCTCACCCCGTTTTGCAGCCTCTGCCGCGATCTCGGCCGGCAAACGCCCTGCCCCGGCGATGACCGCCAAGGCAGGCAAGGCCGAAACCACTCCGGCAACAGGCGGTGTGCTCACGCCTCGCTGCCTGCGAGATCGCGCGCCGCCGCATCGCGCGGCGTCACCAGGGCACGATGGCCCCCGGCTCTCACAAAATCGACGATCTCCATGACCGCCGTCTGATCGGCGAAAGTCTCGGCAACGCTCTCGACCCGCTCCTTCAAGGTGCCGGCGGAGGCAAACAGCATGCGATAGGCGTGGCGCAAGGCATGGATCTGTTCCCGCCCGAAGCCGCGGCGCTTCAGGCCGACGATATTGAGGCCAGCCAGGCTGGCGCGATCGCCCAGGGCCATGCCGAAGGGAATCAGATCGTTCTCGACGCCGGACAGGCCACCGACGAAAGCATGAGCGCCGACCCGTGCGAACTGGATCACCGCCGCCGCGCCGCCGAGAATGGCGTAGTCGCCGACAGAAACATGGCCAGCCAGCAAGACGCCATTGGAGAGAATGATGTTGTTGCCGAGCCTGCAGTCGTGCCCGACATGGGAATTGGCAAGAAAGGCGCAGCGGTCGCCGACCACGGTGTGCATGCCGCCACCGCTGGTGCCGGGGTTCATCGTCACCCCTTCGCGGATCAGGCAATCACTGCCGATGGTGAGATCGGAGGGCTCACCGGCATATTTGAGATCCTGCGGCTGGTGCCCCAGCGAGGCGAAGGGGAACACCTTGGTACGCGCACCGATGCTCGTACGCCCAGTGACCACGACATGCGAATGCAACGTGACACCGTCCGCCAGCGTCACTTCAGGCCCGACGACGCAGAACGGGCCGATACTGACGCCCTCGCCGAGCTTCGCTCCCGCCTCGATGACGGCGGTGGGATGAATGGTCTGTTGAGCCCCCCCGACCATTATTCGGTAACCAGCATGGCGGAAACCACAGCCTCGGCTACCGTGACGCCGTCAACCTTGGCCTCACCCTTGTACCACCACATATTGCGGCGATTCTTCAGCTTGGTCAGGTGCAAGCGCATCTGGTCGCCCGGCGTGACCGGCTTGCGGAAACGGCACTCGTCGATGGTCATGAAATAGACGACCTTCGGCTTGGCCTTGCCTTCCGTGCTGAGCACACAAATCGCGCCGGCCGTCTGGGCCATCGCTTCGATCACCAACACGCCCGGCATCACCGGCTGTTCGGGAAAATGGCCGGTGAAATGCGGCTCGTTGAAGGTGACGTTCTTGATGCCGACGGCGGAATTGTCGCCATCGATTTCGACAATGCGATCCACGAGCAGGAAGGGATAGCGATGCGGCAGCAACGTCAGGAGCTTGCCGATATCTGCAGTTTCCAGCGTTCCAGGGGTTGCTTCACTCATATAGGTCTCGTTTCCTGAACCGGCTCGGCCTTCGGCCAGAGCGCTTAAGCCAAACTCCATTTCGCCCCCTCAGGGAGCGGATCCCTCATCCGTTCCCTGCCCCGACCGAACCCGCGAATTCTTGACCAGCTTCTTGAGCAAAGCCAGTTCGCGGGCATAATCGCCCAGCGGCTGAGCCGGCGTGCCGCCCATGCGTGCGCCCGGCGGCACATCATCCTTGACATTGGCGGCGCCGGCGATCTGGGCACCCATGCCGATGCGGATATGGCCAACCGTGGCAGAGGCGCCGCCCATCACCACGAAATCTTCCAGAACGGTCGAACCGGAGATCCCGACCTTGGACACCAGCACGCAGTGCCGGCCGACCATCACGTTGTGGGCGATCTGCACCTGATTATCGATCTTGGTACCCTCACCGATGATGGTGTCCCGATTGGCACCTCGGTCTATGGTGGTGCAGGCACCGATCTCGACATCATCCTGCACGACGACACGGCCGACCTGCGGCACTTTGAGATGGCCGCGCGGCCCCATCGAAAAGCCGAAACCATCCTGGCCAAGGCATGCCCCGGCGTGGATGATGACGCGATTGCCGACCAGCGAATGCTGGATCACGACATTGGGACTGATCGAGCAGTCACGCCCGATCCGCACATCCGGACCGATCACGGCATTGGCGCCGACGATAGTGCCGGCCCCGATTTCCGCACGGGGCCCGATGACGGCACCCGGATCGACCGTCACGCCGATCTCGAGCCTCGCCTCGGGATGCACGACGGCACCCGGTGAAATCCCCTTGGCGCCGAAGAAGGATTGGGGGCGCGCCGCATCCGGGAACAGGGCCATGCCGATCTGGGCAAAGGCGCGATAGGGCTCGCGCGCCACCAGCAGCGGTGCATGTTTCGGGGCACGATCGACGAATTTGGGAGAGATCAGGATGACCGCAGCCTTGGACGTTTCTAGCATCGGCAGGTAGTGCGGATTTTCGAGGAAGCTCAGATCGCCTTCCCCGGCCTGGTCGAGCGGCGCAACGCGTTCGACCGTCAGGTCCAGCGACAGGCCGGCCACGGGTTCCGCGCCTGTGAGCTCGACGATATCGGCAACGGTGAGGCGGTTGCGCGCGTGAAAGAATACCGGATCCGTCATCAAGTCCACGCTACGGTCAGCCCCTCCAAATCCGGCTTCGAGTGGCTGCTCCGAAACCGGTGATCTTTTCCATTATGAATAGACCAGTCCCTTTGCAAAAGCGTTACCGGTCCGAACATTCATGCGCCAGCCCATACACGATGAAGGGGCCGCGATGCAAAACACCGAATATGTCCGTTCGTTGCGATATCCCGGGGATGCCACTGTGCGAACAAAAAACCGGCCGGCCCCGAAGGGACCGGCCGGCGAAAACGTAAGGTCAGCTCATCAATAGTTGACGATCGTGCCGAAGCGGAAGGCCTGCGTGTCGTCATGCTTTGCCTTGGTCAGGACGTAGGCGTAGTCGAAGCGCAATGGTCCGAGCGGCGAAGCCCACAGCAAGCTGGCACCGACAGAGGAGCGGATCTTGTGCTCGTCGACAAGCTTAAACTGTCCAGGATACTGGATAGCGAAATTCTTACCGCCATAGCCATAGAGCGTACCGGCATCAGCAAATACGGCGCCGCGCAGACCGACTTCCCGCGGCAGGCCGAAGATCGGGAACTGCAGTTCCACCGTGCCGCCGAAGTAGGTGGTGCCGCCCAGGCCATTGCCCTTGGCACCGCCGGCAATGTCGCGCGCACCGATACCGCCCGGAGCGAAGCCACGTACGAGATCGGGACCGGGGCTGAACTGGTCGACGATCGCCAGATTATCCTTGCCGCCGAAGCCATGCATATAGCCGCCCTGACCGCGGACCATCAAGGTAAGGTCATCGGTTAGCGAATAGTAATACCGACCATCAATCGACTGCTTGATGAATTTGGCGTCGCCACCCAGACCGGCAATGTCCTGCTTGAATTGGACATAGAAACCTGAGCTCGGCTGCTTGAGATCGTCGAGCGTGTTGTAGGTTAACGTGTACCCGATCATGGAAACGAGACGATTACCGCCATTCGCCAATTCCTTGATCGCCCAGGACGCTTCGCCGTTGTCGAATTCACCGTCCTTGTAACGCCTATCCGGAATCGACACCTTCTCCGTATAAAGCGTGTAGTTCACGCCGACGGTGAAGTTCTCGGTGATCGGGAAGGCAGCACGCAGCGTGCCGCCCGTAGTCTGGTCCTTGTAGTAGCTATAGTCGCTGTCATCAGTCGTCTTCGAGAACAGGTCGAAGCCGGCTGCGATACGCTGGCCGAGGAAGTAGGGCTCGGTGAAGGACAGGCTATAGCCTTGCGTGCGCTGGCCATACTGCACCGAGGCCTTCACATACTGGCCGCGGCCGAGGAAGTTGCGCTCGGTGAGCGAGACCTCGCCGAGGAAGCCGTCCGAGGTGGAGTAGCCGCCGCCCAGCGAGAATTCGCCGGTGGACTGGTCTTCGACCTCGACGTTGACGACCACGCGATCAGGCTCCGAGCCCGGCTCGTTGGTGACGCGGATGTTCTTGAAGTAACCCAGATTCCGCAGCCGGCGAGTGGCCCGCTCGATCAGGGCCTTGTTGTAGGGGTCGCCTTCACCGATATCGAACTCGCGACGGATCACATAGTCACGCGTGCGGGTGTTGCCGCGGATATTGATGCGCTCGATATAGACCTTCGCGCCCTCTTCCACGACGTAGTTGACACTGATGATGTTGCCGCCGGCATCGCGAACCGCACGAGGACGAACCTGAGCAAACGGATGGCCGGAAGCAGCCAGCTTGATCGTCATGTCCTCGACGGTCTTGTCGACGTCCTCGCCGCGGTAGGTCCAGTTGTTCCAGGACTGGACGTCGCCCTGGAGATCGGCCGGGTTGACGTCGGAAATGCTGGATTCAACCTGCGAAGGACCGAATTTGTAGTACTGGCCCTCATCGACCGTAACGGTCAGGACATAGGCATCCTGCTTCTCGTTCAGCGACGGAACGATGGAGACGACGCGGAAGTCGGGATAGCCGTGGTTCACATAGAACTGGCGCAAACGCTCCTCATCGCCGGCGAGGCGATCCGGATCGTAGGTGTCGGTGGTGCGCAGCCAGCCGAGATAGCCGCTCTCGACCGTCGCCATCTGGCGCTTCAGGCGCCAGGCGGAGAAATTGTTGTTGCCGACGAAGTTGATCGAGTCGATGCCGACCTTCGAGCCTTCAGCCACGGTGAAGACGAGGTCGACGCGATTGTTCGGCAGCGGGACTTCGCGGTAGGTAATCTGCACCGTCGAGCGACCGGTCCGGTTATAGGCCTCACGCATGCGATCGATATCGGCGTTGAGGGTAGCCTGGTTCACCTGGCTACCAGGCTTGGTCTCCATGATGGAAGACAGCTGATCCGCGGTGACCTTCTTGTTCTTCTCGAACACGATGCGGTTGACGATCGGCGCCGAGCGCGACGCAACATGCTTCCTCGGAGCGGCTTCAGCCGTGCCCACCAAGGGAGATGCCACGAAGGCCCCGAACAACGACGGAACCGCGACGGCCGCGAGGGCAACGCCCAGCTTCAACTTGTACATTGCTGTTGCCATCGGGTCTAAATCCCACTCTTTTTACCAAACCAAGTCGAGTTCAACGCCAAACCTCGCCAGCCCGCATTGCTCTCATTGGAAATGCTTCTACAGGGTTTCCGGACGCATGCAAACCGACCCCCGGCTGCCATCCGTCCTTTTTTGGGAGACCGTTGCGAATCCGCCACGCCCTCTCAGCCGCCCGATAATTGCTGTGACAGATCATGGCCCAACACCAAAACGGTGATTGTAATTATCAACATGAGCCCGATGCCGAAGGACAACTCCTGCGCGCGCGCTCCAACCGGCCTGCCCCGGATCGCCTCGATGGCGTAGAAGACCAGATGACCACCATCTAGAACCGGTATCGGCAACAGATTGATGAAGCCGACCGAAATAGACAGCCCTGCCGTGAGCAGGATCAAGCCGGCGAGCCCGATGGTTTCCGTGATCGTCTTGGAGGCTACCGCAATGCCGACAATGCCGGTCACCTGTTTGGGATCACCGCGGCCCGCAAAAAGATCGTAGATAAATTTCGCTGACGCACCAATGCCTTGGACAGTTTCCTTGGTACCCTGCCACAGCGCCGATGCCGGATCGAGACGCGACATGCCGCCGGGACCGATGCCGATGATCGCCCGCGAAATGGTCTTGCCATCCGGCGTGGTGAAGGTGCGGGTTTCCGGCGTGACGCTCACGTCGAAACTCTCCTGCCCCCGCTCGATGGTGAGATTCACAGGACGTCCCGGCTCGGCCGAAATCAGTTCCGGAAGCTGGTCGAACAGTGTGACCTTGGTGCCGTTGACCTCGACGATCCGGTCACCCTTGCGCAGGCCGGCCTTGGCCGCCGGCCCATCGGCCTTGATCGGCCCGATAATGGCGTCAGAATTCGGGTAACCATAAATCGAGAATGCGGCGGCGAAGACGAAGGCGGCCAGGATGAAATTGGCCAAAGGACCTGCCGCCACGATGGCGATGCGCTGCCAGACCGGTTTGTGGAACAGACTGACCGCCCGCTCCTCCGGCGTCATCAGCTGGTTGCGCTCCTCATCGGGCAGAGAAGCGGCATTGGCATCGCCGAAGAAGCGCACATAGCCACCGAGCGGGATTGCCGCGATGCGCCAATGGGTACCATGCCGATCGTCATAGCCGAACAATTCCGGCCCGAAGCCGATCGAGAAGGTCACGACCTTCACGCCGCACCAGCGCCCGACCAGGAAATGCCCAAGCTCGTGAAAGAAGATCAGGATGGAAATGATCACGATGAACGGCACGAAGCCGAGAGCACCGAGACCGAAACTATCCAGAAGACCCATCATCCGTTCCCCTCACGCACCAGAAGCCAGGCCAGACCGCCCTGCTTTTTCGGCACTACCACACAATGAAGCCCTGGGCCGGGTGCAAGCCGGCATGCACAAGTCCGATCAGCAAGGCGGCCAGTGCCGCCGCCAGGAAGCCGTCGAGCCTATCCATGACGCCGCCATGACCCGGGATCAGATGGCTCGCATCCTTGGCATCAAAGCGGCGCTTCAAGGCGGATTCAAGGAGATCGCCCCCCTGAGAGATCGCTGCCAGCACCGCGCCTATGGGAACCAGAACAAGGGAGCCGCCAACCAGGCCGGCCGCCAAGGCGGCAAACACCGTACCACCGATGAAACCCGACCAGGTTTTCTTTGGGCTGACCCTCGGCCACAGCTTCGGCCCGCCAAAGGTGCGGCCGGTAAAGTAGGCCAGCACGTCAGAGCCCCAGACAATGGCGAACAGCACGAAAATGGCACGCATGCCATAGGGCTCGTCCAACCTTAGCAGGGTAGCCGGCAAGACCACGCAGGCCGCATAGGGCAAGGCGGCCGCGACCAGCAAAGGCTGCATCGCCCCTCTCCCCCAGGCCAGCCCCCCCATCACCGCCGCGCCTCCCAGGACTGTCAGCAGGGCTGCGCCTCCCTGCCCGCCCTGGGCGAGCACGGTCGATACCGCGAGCAAGCCGACACCAAGCGCAACGATCAACCAATCCCGTCGGCCGCCGGCGATCAGGAACAGCCATTCGCACAGGACGGCTGCGGCTGCGAGAAACCAGAACAACGCGAAAAGCGGCCCGCCCCACCAAGCGGTGGCCAGCGCCAGCCCGGCCATGACCAGGGCCGAGGCGATACGGATGGAAAGATCGGACCAGTTGGCCTTGGATACGCCCGCCATGTCAGAGACCACGGGCGGATGAAACCGTCCCCCGCGGACGGCCAGCCGCTATCCCCCGACACAAAACTGCTCTCACATCATCCCCCACAGGCACGCCGACGATATTGCCCTAGCCGGAATTGGCCTGACGGGGCGGATTGGCCTCGCCGAGCCCCCCGAAACGACGATCACGCGCATGGTATTCGGCCAGCGCAGCCTCCAGGGCGCGCCGATCGAAATCCGGCCAGAGCAGGGGAACGAAGACGAATTCGGCATAGGCCGCCTGCCAAAGCAGGAAATTGGAAAGCCTCTGTTCGCCAGAGGTCCGAATGACCAGATCCGGATCCGGAATATCATGCGTATGAAGATTGGCCGCAAGGGCATCGGCCGTGATGTCCTGCGGATTGAGCGTCCCCTCTGCCACCTGCTGGGCCAGGCGCCGTGCGGCAGCGACGATCTCCTGCCGGGCGCCATAGTTGAACGCCACCACAAGGGTCAGCCCCGTATTGGCTGCGGTGAGGTTTTCGACCTCGACCAGGAGTTCGGCAAGTTCGGCATCGAGCCCCTCGCGCTCGCCGATGATGCGCACCCGAACATTGTTGGCATGCAGGTCCGCCAGATCGTTGCGAACAAAACGCTTCACCAGCCCCATGAGATAGTCGACCTCGGTTCGAGGTCTCGACCAATTCTCCGAGGAGAAGGAGTAGAGCGTAAGATAGCGAATGCCCAGTTCCGCGGCGGCGCGGACGGTCCGCCTGAGGGCCTCGACCCCCCGGCGATGCCCCTCGAAACGGGGCATCAGGCGCTTGGAGGCCCAACGGCCATTGCCATCCATGATGATGGCGACATGAGCCGGCGGGGCCGCCACGGTGGTATCGTCGATTTCGTCCCTGCCAAACATTGGTGCCTCGAAGCTTCTCCGCCGAACCGGCTGGCACGAATTCTATCGAACGATCATCGGATAGACAGTGGATAATTGGTGTCGAATTGGGGAAGTAGAATAGTCCTTGCGGATAGTCTGCAACCCTCTTCCGTCACACCTGCATGATTTCCTTCTCCTTGGAGACGAGCGTCTTGTCGATTTCGGCGATCATCGCATCGGTCGCCTTCTGCACCTGATCAGCCAGACGCTTTTCTTCGTCCTCGCCGATGGCACCGTCCTTCTCCGTCTTCTTCAGGATGTCGAGGCCGTCGCGGCGGACATGGCGGACAGCCACACGCGCGGACTCGGCGTATTTGTGGGCCACCTTGACCAGTTCCTTGCGGCGATCCTGGGTCATCTCGGGAATGCGCAAGCGGATCACCTGGCCCTCGGTCTGCGGATTGAGACCGAGATTGGAGTTCAAGATCGCCTTCTCGACGGCGCCGACCATGCCGCGGTCCCAGACCTGCACGCTGATCAGGCGCGGCTCGGGCACGGAAACGGTGGCAACCTGCGACAGCGACATGCTGGCGCCATAAGCCTCAACATGCACGGGCTCGAGCAGGGAAGAAGAGGCACGGCCGGTGCGCAAGCCGCCCAGTTCATGTTTCAGCGCATTGAGTGCGCCTTCCATGCGACGCTTGACTTCGGCGAGATCGAATGATGCAGCCATGTTCCTGCCCTCGAAATTTCTTGACGGAAGCGGTCAGGGAGTGACCAGGGTGCAACGCCCCTCCCCGCGCAGCACGGCTGCCAGGGATCCGGGTTGTTGAATCGAAAAAACAATTATCGGCAAGCGCGCCTCGCGGGCAAGCGCAAACGCTGCCGTATCCATGATCTTGAGGTCTTTGCGGATGACCTCGTCATGGGTGATGTGATCATAACGGGTCGCGGCCGGATCCTTCTTGGGATCGGCGGAATAGATGCCGTCGACCTGCGTGCCCTTCATCAGGACATTGCATTCCAGCTCCGCAGCGCGCAGCGCGCCGCCGGTATCGGTGGTGAAGAAGGGATTGCCGGTACCACCCGCCAGCAGCACGACGCGGTCCTTGGCCAGATGCTCCATCGCCTGCTGGCGCGTATAGGTCTCGACCACCGACGGCATGGCGACGCCGGACATGGCGCGGGCGGACTGGCCGAGCGATGCGAGCTGGGCTTCGAGCGCGATGACGTTCATCACGGTGGCGAGCATGCCCATCGAGTCGGCTGCAGGCCGCGACAGACCCATGCCGGCAATCTGCGAGCCGCGGAAGATATTGCCGCCGCCCACCACCACGGCGACTTCGACGCCGAGCTTGACGGCTTCGATCACATCCTCGGCGATACGGCGGACCGTGGCCCGGTCGATGCCGAAGGCCTCGCCTCCCATCAATGCCTCGCCGGAAAGCTTCACCAGGACGCGTTTATAGGGAAGTACCGCCATGATTGCTCTCCGATTCGCTGGCCACTTATACAACAGGCGGCCCATGGCCGCCTGTTGTCGATCTCCGTCATCCACATGGCCGAAATGCGGCCAGCGGCATTTCCTGAAACAGAACGCTCAGGCGGCGTGGCCGGCCTGGGCGGCGACCTCAGCGGCGAAATCGTTCTCCTGCTTCTCGATGCCGTCACCGAGAGCGTAGCGCACGAAGCCCGCCACCTTGATCGGCGCGCCGGCAGCCCCTTCGCTCTCCTTGACGGCCTGGCCGACCGACTTGGAGGGATCGAAGATGAAGCCCTGCTCCAGCAAGGTCACTTCCTTGAAATAGGTCTTGATGCCGCTTTCGACGATCTTGGCGATCGCCGCTTCCGGCTTGCCCTGCTCGCGATACTTGTCGGCGAGAATGGTCTTCTCGCGCTCGATGGTTGCTGCATCGACGCCGGCGGCATCGACCGCGACCGGGTTCGAGGAAGCGACATGCATGGCGATCTGACGGCCGAGCTCGGCCAGCTTCTCGGCATTGCCGGTCGATTCGAGCGCAACGATCACGCCGATGCGGCCCTTGTTGGCCACCACGGGATTGTGGACATAGGTCGCCAGCACGCCCTGGCCGACCGAGACGATCTTGGCGCGGCGCAGCGACATGTTCTCGCCGATCTTGGCCACCGTGTTGGCGATCTTCTCATCGACACTGCCGCCACCGGGGAAACCGGCTGCCTTGATGGCCTCGACATCCTCACCCGTCTTCAGGGCGACTTCGGCGATGCCCGAAACCAGGTCCTGGAATTCAGGATTGCGGGCAACGAAGTCGGTCTCGGAGTTGACCTCTACGGCAACGCCCTGATTGCCATCGACCAGAACGGCGACGAGCCCTTCAGCAGCGACACGGCCGGCCTTCTTGGCGGCCTTGGACAGACCCTTCTTGCGCAACCAGTCAACAGCGGCTTCCAGATCGCCGGCGGTCTCGGTGAGCGCTGCCTTGCAATCCATCATGCCCGCGCCGGTCTGTTCGCGCAGCTCTTTCACCATGGCGGCGGTAATGTTCGACATCGCAGGATACCTCTTTGGGAAACCGGAACGGGTCCGGTGATGGGAAGCGGCCCGGCGCTTACCACTCCAACATCACAATTGGAAGGCGAGCAGCCGGGCCGTGTTCAGGAATAGATAGGAAGGCTGCAATCAGATTGCAGCCCAAAAAAACCACAGACCCTGGAAGATCAGGCGCCGGCAACCAGATTGCGAGCCAGTTCCACCCAGCCGTCGCGATCGATACGGCCGTTGAGCTTGAGCTCGGCATCGACCTTGGCGACGTCTTCCGGGGTCATGGCAGCGACCTGCCAATAGTGCCAGATGCCGCCCTCGTTGAGCTTCTTCTCGAGCTGCGGGCCGACGCCGGTCAGCTTGGTCAGGTCGTCGGGCGCACCGCGCGGAGCAGACAGCAGCTCGAAGAGCTCGCCAGCGGGGGCAGCCTCGTCGGCGACCGGCAGTTCCTCGACCAGCGGAGCTTCTTCGGCGCCGATGTCGAGACCCATGTCGCCATGGGCGCGGGAGATGCCGTCGAGAGCGGCGCGGGCGACGAGATCGCAATAGAGCGACAGAGCGCGGCCGGCATCGTCATTGGCCGGAATCGGGAAGGTGATGCCATCCGGATCGGAATTCGAATCGAGGACAGCAGCCACCGGAATGTTGAGGCGGCGGGCTTCCTTGATCGCGATGTCTTCCTTGTTGGTATCGATGATGAAGATCAGGTCGGGGGTGCCGCCCATGTCCTTGATACCGCCGAGGGCGCGCTCAAGCTTGTCGCGCTCGCGGGTGAGGTCGAGGCGCTCCTTCTTGGTGTAGCCCTGCTGAGCACCACCGGAGAGCAACTCGTCGAGCTTGCGCAGGCGCTGGATCGAGTTGGAAATCGTCTTCCAATTGGTCAGCGTGCCGCCGAGCCAACGCGAATTGACGTAATACTGGGCCGAACGGCGGGCCGCATCGGCAACCGCGTCCTGAGCCTGGCGCTTGGTGCCGACGAACAGCACGCGACCGCCACGGGCGACCGTGTCCGACACGGCCTGCAGGGCGCGATGGAACGCGGGAACCGTCTGGGCGAGGTCGATGATGTGGATGCCGTTACGCACGCCGAAGAGATAGGGCCCCATCTTGGGGTTCCAGCGGTGCGACTGATGGCCGAAATGGGCTCCAGCTTCGAGCAGCTGACGCATAGAGAAATCTGGCAGTGCCATAGAGTTGTAACTCCGGTTTGATAAGGCCTCCGCGGACATCTACCGTGCCTGCCTCGCCGCGCCATTGCGGACGAAACAAAACACGGCACCGGAGCGGCAGGGCCGCTTCGTCCGCGTGTGGAATGGCGCGCTCTATAAGCGGATGCGGCCGATTAGGCAAGCCCCCAGACATCCGCCATCACGATGAAGTCCGATCTTGCGCTCGCTCCACCGCCATGCGCTATGCCTCCGCTGCATCTTTCGATCGACGGGGGCAGCCTTCCATCGGCCTCAAGGCCCGGTAGTCGCCTGCTCGCCAAGCAGTTCCGTCAGGCTGGCGCGCTGATTCTGACGGATGTAGTCGTCGAGGCGAAGGATACTCGTGCCGCGGACCAGCGCCAATACCCTGCGCGGGTCCGTATTGGTGACGAAGCGGCCGTCCGGTGCCAATACCAGTGTTTCGGCCCTGCCGCTGGTGGGAGACTGGTTGGCGTGGAGCGTCACCAGCAATGCGCCGCTACGGCCATCGCGCAGTTCGACGCCGCCATTTTCGTCTCGGGACTCGATGGCCTTCCAGCGCCCGTCCCGCGAGACGACCGCGCCATGGGCCGGTGACATCGCGACATCGGCCAGCGTGCCCTGCCCCGTATCCAGGTCCCACTGGACCACCCGGCTGCCAGAGGCAACTTGCAAGTACCGGCTGTTGGGCCCGAAACTCAACCGGGAGACATTCGGGTTTCCAGCCAGCGAAATCTCCCGCCAGGCGTTCTCGGCTTTGTTCTCGGCTTCCCGGCCAGCCTTGTGGTCCGCCCCTTGCCAGAGCCGCACCGGATAGTCGAATTCCGCGGACAATACGCTCTGCCCATCGGACGCGAACTGAAAATTCCGCGTGAATCTGCTTTGAGGGATAAAGCGCGACGTTCCGTCGATGGTGGACCAAAGATAGGCGCCGCTCCCGTCAGCCTTGATGATGACCAAGCCGCCATCGGCGGAAAAATCGAGAGCCTGCTGCCTGTCGCCGGGATCGCCCCTTGGCCACGCGGCAAGGCGGATGCCGGTGGCGACATCCCAAAGGACAAGCGAGGAATCGGACATCCGCGACAAGGCGCGTGGATTGCGGGCGGATGCGGCGACAACCGGACCCGGCGGAGCGCTTCGCGCCGTCGCAACGCAGCGCCCAACATCCCACGCTATGGCATCGCCGCCGCCCGCGTCCAGGAGCAGCACGCCTCGCCCGTCGAGCGAGAAAACCCTGCCGGCCTCCTGCCGCGCCGCCTGCATCTGGCAATAGCGTCGATCGCCCTCGACGAGGCAGGAAAGCGCAGGGCGTTGATCCGGCATGGTGCAAGTCTTGCCGCCGCTCTCTGCGTCAAAGGACGCGGTTTCCCACCGCGACGACACCGGATCCTTCCAGGAGACCAGAATCGCACGGCCATCCGGAGAGATGGCGACGACGTCGGCCGGCGCGGCGCGGCCCGGGTGGTCAGCAAGAAGGGATCGCACCAGAGCGCCGGTTTCGACGTCCCACAAGGCGATGCCGCCCTTGTTGCAGGCTATGACGGCGCGCCGTCCACCCCGGCTCAATGCCATTGTCGAAATTTGCGACGCCTCGCAGGGCACGAACGTCCTGATCACGTTTCCGCCACGTGTATCCCACAGCGTCAGATCGTCCTGCGAGCGTGCCTTGTTTCGGTACCAGACGAGGAAGGCATCAGCGTCGCGGAGGAAGTCCAATCCCTTGATGACCTTGTAGTTCTGTTCGCCTGTGTCGGGAAATCGGCGCAGCAATGTCGCCGTGGCAACATCCCATAGCCTGAGATCGTCGAATTGATCGGCGGTCAGCAGGAGGCGCCCGTCGCGCGACATCGCCGTCGGGCCATTGCCAAAGGCATTGCCGGCCTGCACCACGAGACGCGGCTCGCTTTCGCCAGAAGGATCCGCAGCATCTGACCTCGGGGCCCCTCCTCCGACGCCGGCTGCCTCGAAGGCCCGGTTTCGCGCCACCATCTGCGCTGCCTCGCCGTTGAGACGTAGCAGCTCGGCATGCTGGTGCTGCCTGAACCAATAATAGACCGCCGAGGCCGCGAGCACGCCGAGAACCAGCAGGGCAGCAAGCAAATGACGTCGAGACCGAACAACCTGGCCCATATCGTTCAATGCGCGCCTCTCATCGAAGGTTGTCCCGGACAGGCTAGCACCCATGTGCTTTGCCGATCTGTGCCCTTCGAAACCATGGCCATGCACGGACCGCGCAGCGAACCGCCATGCAGCCTTACATCTGCATGACGGTCGCCACGCCCGGTATCGCCTTGATCGCGCCTGCGACCTGGGGGGTCACCATGAACTTGCCGGGCAGCTTCAGCTCGACCTCCCGCATGCCGCCATCGAGCTGGAGAATCAGGAAGACCTCCCCTTCCCCGCGCTGACCCAGCCGCTTGGCAACGGATTCGAGCGCCTGCTCGCCCTGCAGGAAGACCTTGATGCCGCGCTGGGTCTTGGCGGTGGCGTTGTCGAGCCTCTCGGCCGTCACGATGCGGATGCGGACGTCATCGCCTTCATGTGCGGCCTGCACGCCGACCAGCACTGCCGTGCCCGGCTCGAGCAGGTCGCGATATTGCGCCAGGCCTTCGGAGAAGAGCACCGCCTCGAACTGGCCCGAGGCATCGGAGAGCATGATCACGCCCATCTTGGAACCGGTTCGGGTCTTGCGCTCAGAGCGCGACAGCACGGTCGCTGCCAGGCGCCCTGCCGTGGCGCCCTGCTTCACCTTCTGGGTGAACTGCGCCCAGGACGGCACCTGCAGGCGCTCCAGGGCCGTGGCATAGGCATCGAGCGGATGACCTGAAAGGAAGAAACCGATCGCGTCGAACTCGCGCTGCAGACGGTCGGCGGGTTCCCAGGGTTCTACGACCGCCCCCTTGAGCGGCTCCGGGGTCGAAGCAGAACCGAACATATCGGCCTGGCCGTCGCTCTTCTCGGCGTGGGAGCGTTGCGCCTGCGCCATGATGGCATCGATGGAGGCGGTGACGCGAGCCCTGTCACGGTCGAATTCGTCGAAGGCTCCCGCCGCCGCCAGGTTTTCGAGAATACGCTTGTTGATGGCTTTGGGATCGATGCGCCGGGCGAAGTCGCCAAGGTCGAAGAAGGGCTGGTCACCGCGGATTTCGACCAGGCGCTCCATCGCCGCGAGGCCGACGCCCTTGACCGCGCCGAGCGCATAGCGGATCGCGCCGTCATGGACCTCGAAGTCCGGTCCCGAACGGTTGATGGAAGGCGCCTCGACCTTGATGCCCAGCCGACGCGCCTCCAGACGGAATTCGGCGAGCTTGTCGGTGTTCGACATATCCAGCGACATCGAGGCCGCCATGAACTCGACCGGATAATTGGCCTTGAGATAGGCGGTCTGGTAGGAGACCAGCGCATAGGCTGCCGCATGGCTCTTGTTGAAGCCGTAATCGGCGAATTTGGCGAGATAATCGAAGATCTCGTCGGCCTTGGCCTTCTGGATGCCCCCTTCGACCGCGCCCTTGACGAAGCGCGCACGCTGGGCGTCCATCTCCGCCTTGATCTTCTTGCCCATGGCACGGCGCAGCATGTCGGCCTCGCCCAGCGTGTAGCCGGAAAGGATCTGCGCGATCTGCATCACCTGTTCCTGGTAGATGATGACGCCATAGGTCTCTTCCAGGGCAGGCTTGAGCTGGTCGAGCATGTAGTCCGGCTCTTCCAATCCCTTCTTTCGGGCATTGTAGACTGGAATATTGGCCATCGGGCCCGGGCGGTAGAGCGCCACCAGCGCGATGATGTCCTCGAAACGGTCGGCGTTCATGTCGAGCAACGCCTTGCGCATGCCCGCGCTTTCCACCTGGAACACGCCCACCGTCTCGCCGCGGCCGAGCATTTCATAGCTCTTCCTGTCGTCGAGCGGCAGGGCGGCAAGGTCGAGAGCGATGCCGCGTTGCTTGAGGAACATCAAGGCGCGCTCGAGCACGGTGAGCGTCTTGAGACCGAGGAAGTCGAACTTCACCAGGCCCGCCTGCTCCACCCACTTCATGTTGAACTGGGTGGCCGGCATCGGCATCGAGGTCTTGGGATCGTGATAGAGCGGCACCAGCTCCACCAGCGGACGGTCGCCGATCACCACGCCGGCGGCATGGGTCGAGGCGTGGCGATAGAGCCCTTCGAGCTTCTGGGCGATGCTGAGCAGGCGCTCGACGGTGGGATCGTCCTTGGCGGATTCGCGCAGTTTCGGCTCGTCCTCGATCGCCTTGGCCAAGGTGACCGGATTGGCCGGGTTCTGCGGCACAAGCTTGCACAGCTTGTCGACCTGGCCATATCCCATCTCCAGCGTGCGCCCGACGTCGCGCAGCACGCCGCGCGCCTGGAGGGAACCGAAGGTGATGATCTGGGCGACGCGATCCTCCCCGTATTTCTCCTGCACATAGCGGATGACCTCGTCACGCCGCTCCTGGCAGAAGTCGATGTCGAAGTCCGGCATCGAGATACGTTCGGGATTGAGGAAGCGCTCGAACAGCAGGCTGAAGCGGAGTGGATCGAGATCGGTGATGGTAAGGGCGTAGGCAACCAGGGAGCCAGCGCCGGATCCGCGCCCCGGACCGACTGGGATGCCCTTCGCCTTGGCGTGCTTGATGAAGTCCGACACGATCAGGAAGTAGCCGGGAAACTTCATCCGCTCGATGATCGAAAGCTCGAACTCAAGCCGCTTGGCATAGCTCTCTTCAGTATGGCCAGGAGCCGGACCATGCGCGGCCAGCCTGGCCCTGAGGCCATCCTCGGCCTGACGGCGCAGCTCGACGGCCTCGTCGACAGGCGCCCCCGTCTCGTCGAGGCCCGTGGAAAAGCGCGGCAGGATCGGCTTTCGCGTGCGTACGCGAAAGGCACAACGTTTGGCAATTTCGATTGTATTCTCAATTGCCTCTGGGATATCCTTGAACAAGGACATCATTTCCGCACGGCTCTTGAAGTAATGGTTCGGCGTCATTCGCCGCCGGTCCGTCTCTGCGAGGATGCGACCCTCGGCGATGGCAAGCAACGCATCATGCGGTTCGTTGTCGGCGCGCGCGGCGAAATAGACCTCGTTCGTCGCGACCAGCGGCACCTCGGCGGCATAGGCAAGCTCCAGAAGCGGTGCCTCGACCTGCTGCTCCTCCGCGCTGTCATGGCGCTGCACTTCGACATAGAGCCTATCGGCGAACATCGCCTGCAGACGCTGCAGCCGGGCTCGCGCGAGATCATCGAGCCCCTCGCGAAGGGCCATGTCCAGCGGGCCGGCGGGACCGCCGGTCAGCGCGATCAGGCCTTCCTGGAATTCGGCCAGGCGCCCGATCGAGATATGGGCTTCCTCGCCGCTGGCGGGATCCATGTAGCAATGGGAGGACAGTGCCATCAGATGGCCGTAGCCCGCTTCGCTCTGGGCCAGCAGGATCATGCGCGGCAGGCGCCGCTGGTGCAGAGGACGCCGGTCCGAGGCATCCTCGCGGTCGGCAAAATTGATCGCCAGCGAGATGCCCATGATCGGTTGGATGCCGCTGCCCGCCAGCTTTTCGGAAAACTCCAACGCTCCGAACAGATTATTGGTGTCCGTCAATGCGAGGGCCGGCATGCCGTCGGCCTTGGCGAGATCGGCGAGTTTAGGGACCTTCATCGCCCCCTCGAGCAAGGAATAGGCCGAACGGACATTCAAATGCACGAATCCCGGACCGTTCACCTTTCCCTCCGCCATGACACCTCCGCTCCGCGCTGGCGGGCAGCGCGACTCGCGGCCTGCCCCTCACCTTGGTGTATGGCAATCCGGCCCGACACCAAAGCCGACTTTGTACTCGGGCCGGCGATGGCCACATCGGCGTCACATCTTCGCCACCGCTGCTTGTTGAGAGCCTGTGGACAAGTGTGGACAAATCTGGCTTAAACACCGCTCAGGAAGCTCGTCCACATGGCGAGCATGACCAGGAACAGGCTCATCGAAGCAATGGCGGCGAAATCTTCGGCGAAACGCGTAAGCATGATGTTCTCCTCTCTTCGATAAGGATATCTTGTTCACGTTTTGTTCCGAGTCAAGCACAGCGTCGTCGAACCGCCATCTTATGTCGCTCTTATGTTCCGCCCGCATGGCGCAGCCTGTCTCCGTCCAGAGTACTGGAAACGCTACATTCTCATGATTATTCAAAGACTTAAGGAGACGCCTGCGCTGCGCCTGGCTTTGCCTCGGCAGCGTTTACCATACCGCGAGGCTGCCGTGGCACCGGGGCTCCCGCTGTCACAATCGTCAGTCGAGTTCGACGATATGACCGTCGCGCAGGGTAACGCGGCGGTCCATGCGCGCCGCCAGATCGAGATTATGGGTCGCGATCAGGGCCGCCAGGCCGGACGCGCGTACCAGTGCCGTCAGCGTGCCGAAGACATGGTCTGCCGTACCGGGATCCAGATTGCCGGTCGGCTCGTCGGCCAGGATGAGATGCGGTGCATTGGCGACGGCACGGGCGATGGCAACTCGCTGCTGCTCACCGCCCGATAATTCGTTCGGCCGGTGACCGAAGCGCTGGCCAAGGCCGAGGAAGGTCAGCAACTCCTCGCCCCGCTGGCGCGCCTCTCGGCGTGAGAGGCCGCGGATCATCTGCGGCAGGATCACATTCTCCAAGGCCGAGAACTCCGGCTGGAGATGGTGGAACTGATAGACGAAACCGATCGAGTTGCGGCGCAGGCGGGTTCGTCCCGTATCGTTCAGATCGGCGGTTGAATAGCCGGAGATCAGCACGTCGCCGCCATCCGGTCTCTCGAGCAGGCCGGCCGTGTGGAGCAGCGTCGACTTGCCTGCCCCGGAGGGCGCGATCAGCGCCACCGACTGCCCCGGCATCACCACGAGGTCGACGCCCCGCAGAATATGCAGTTCCGTGGGGCCTTGCTGGTAGCTGCGCTCGACGCCTCGCAGTTCGAGGGCCGGAATTTCACCTGACATGCTCATGGCTCAGCCTCCCCTCAACGCTTCCACCGGGTCGAGCTTGGCGGCCCGCCAGGCGGGATAGAGCGTAGCCAGGAAGCACAGGACCAAGGTGGTGATGACCACCACGGTCACCTCTGTCGGATCGGTCTTGGCTGGCAGGCGCGAGAGGAAATAGATCTCGGACGCGAACAATTGCGTGTTGGACAGCCAGGAAATGAATTCCTGGATGTTCTCGATATAGCGGCACACCAGCAGCCCCAGCAGCAGGCCGAATATCGTACCGAGCAAACCGATAGCCATGCCGGTGATGAAGAAGATGCGTAGCATCGCCCCACGCGTCGCGCCCATGGTCCGCATGATGGCGATATCGGTCTGCTTGGACTGCACCAGCATCACCATGCTCGAAACAACCCCGAGCGCCGCCATGATCACCAGAATCAGCAGGATCATGAACATGACGTTGCGCTCGACCTGGAGCGCCGTGAAGAAGGCCGAATTGCGCTGGCGCCAGTCGACCAGCGAGACGGGACGTCCGGCCGCCGTCTTGATCGCCTCGCTCTCCGACTGCACGTGGTCGGGGTCCTCGATATAGACCTCGATCGCCGTCGTATCGCCGTCGCGATTGAAATAAGCCTGCGATTCCTGCAGCGGCATGATCACGAAGCCGCTGTCGATATCGGACATGCCGACCTCGAAGGTGGCGACCACCGGATAGACCTTCATGCGCGGCGTGGTGCCAAAGGCGGTCTGGTCGCCCTTGGGCGAGATCAGAGTGATGCCGTCGCCGATCTGCAACCCGAGCGAGGATGCCAGTTTGGCACCGATCACCACGCCCTGCCCCTGGTCGAAATTGTCCAGCGTGCCGTCCTTGATATTGTTGGCAAGGCCGGGCAGGCGCTTGAGATCATCGAGCTTCATGCCGCGCACCAGGGCGCCGCTCGCCGAGAAGGGCGAAGATACCAGCACCTGGCCTTCCACGAAGGGGACCGCCAGGGTCACACCAGGCACCTTGGCGATGCGACTGGTGACCGCTTCATAGTCGGTCAACGGCGTCTCATAGGGAGAGACGACGATATGGCCGTTGAATCCGAGGATCTTGGACTGCAGTTCGACGCGAAAGCCGTTCATCACCGACATCACGATGATGAGGGCAGCGACGCCGATAAGGAAGCTGAGAAAGGACAGGACGGCAATCAGCGAAGCCACCCCCCCCTTGCGGTGCGGCATGAGATAGCGCAGCGCCACCATCCACTCGAAGGCGGAGAAGGGCGGCGTTCCGGTCGGTTCCGACGATGTCGTGGCTGAAGCAGACGCGTTCATGACATTCCAGGTGGGGCGCGAGGCCCCTTACTCCGCGAGAATCGCGGCGTTTGCACGGCAAAAATTCAGCGATGTCTCGCTTTGCCACGGCTTTTTTGACGCTCCAATCACGGCAAAGCCACCCCAGCCACAACGAACACATCGAGATTAAGTTTTATAATTCAAGTAAATACGTCGATTTCTTGATAAGAAGCAAAAACGCCGCGAATACCCTGGGCATTCGCGGCGTCGATAATACCGGCCGGCAGGCCACGGCAAAACAGGATCAGCTCACCAGCACGAGTGCGTCCGATGGCGTCAGCAACTGGCGTTCGCCTGTGCGGCGGTTCTTCACCTCGACCTTGCCTTCCGCCAGGCTCTTGGGACCGACGATGATCTGCCAGGGCAGGCCGATCAGATCCATCTTGGCGAATTTGCCGCCGGGCCTCTCATCGGTATCGTCGAGCAGCACATCGACGCCCTTGGCGCCGAGCTGGAGGTAGAGATCGCCGCAGGCTGCATCCACCGCGCTGTCTCCCGGCTTGAGGTTGATCAGGCCGACCTTGAACGGCGCGATTGCCTCCGGCCAGATGATGCCGGCTTCGTCATGGCTCGCCTCGATTGCCGCACCGGCCACGCGGGTCGGCCCGATGCCGTAGGAGCCGCCATGCACGGGGATGAGGGAGCCGTCCGGACCGGCGACGACGGCCTTCATCGGCGTCGAATATTTCGTGCCGAAATAGAAGATATGCCCGACCTCGATACCGCGCGCCGAAACCTGCTTGTCGGCCGGCAGGGCGTCGAAGGCAGCCTTGTCGTGTTTCTCCTCGGTTGCCGCATAGAGCGAGGTCCACTGGTCGACGATCGCCTGCAGCCCGGCCTTGTCGTCGAAATCCGTGCCGGCGGAAGGCGGCGCCATCGACAAATAGTCACGATGGCAGAACACTTCGCTCTCCCCGGTCGAGGCCAGGATGATGAACTCATGGCTGAGATTGCCGCCGATCGGGCCGGTGTCGGCCACCATGGGGATGGCCGTCAGGCCGAGCCGCGCGAAGGTGCGCAGATAGGCCACGAACATCTTGTTGTAGGAATGCTGCGCACCGGCCTGGTCGAGGTCGAAGGAATAGGCGTCCTTCATCAGGAATTCACGCCCGCGCATCAGGCCGAAGCGGGGACGGATCTCGTCCCGGAACTTCCATTGTATATGGTAGAGGTTGAGCGGCAGATCCTTGTAGCTGCGTACATAGGCGCGGAAGATCTCGGTGATCATCTCCTCATTGGTCGGCCCGTAGAGCATCTCCCGCTCCTGGCGGTCCTTGATGCGCAGCATCTCCTTGCCGTAATCGTCATAGCGCCCGCTTTCGCGCCACAGGTCGGCCGATTGGATGGTCGGCATCAGCAGTTCGATGGCGCCGGCGCGATTCTGTTCTTCGCGGATGATCGTATTGATCTTGTTCACCACGCGCAGGCCGAGTGGCAGCAACGCGTAGATTCCAGCCGCTTCCTGACGGATCATGCCTGCACGCAGCATCAGACGATGGGAAACAATTTCTGCTTCCTTCGGCGTCTCGCGCAGAATAGGCAGGAAATAACGGCTCAAACGCATAGGACAGACCTTCTCCAAGCTGCCGGCGAACCTTGGCTGCGCCGGGTAACACATGTGGCGAAATCGCGATTCAGGATAAAAAGGCGCGCCTGATCGAAACCTCGGCACGCCTCTCCGGCAAATCGCTTCCGATCGCCAGTACGTGCCAGCTTGACCCGATCCCTCGCAAAAACACAAGGGTAAGACCAGCAAAAGCGCCACTATTTGGCGGTTTTCGCGCCCGACATGCCCCGTGCGATACAACCTGCCTGCTCATCAACCTGCCCACGAACAGCGCAGCCTAGCGAAATGACGCGCACAAATTTTAAGCAAAGATATTAATTTTGTGCCGATCGCTGCACAAAGACGTGACAAGCAAAAAAACTTCGTCTAGCGTCCGTCCCGTCAACGACAGGGCATCCGAACTCAGCGATGAGTAGAAGGAAGTCAGGGTCCAAGTCTTGGGAGGAAGCCCGCAGGCGCCGCCGGTGAACAAACCGTTGTCGAGCAGCCGTCCCGACACTTCAAACAGCACAAAGATGCGTGAAGGAAGTCTCAGGAAGATGGGTTAGGACGAGGTCTAGAATAAGGCGAGGCTCGCGAGAGCCTCGCCTTTTTTCACTGACGTTTGCGTAACGGCATGTTGCATCATGCGGGCTTGCCATGACAACCGCGTGACAATGTCGGATAGGTCGAACCTCCGTCGCAATGGCGACAGCGCCACAGAGAGGAATCGGGTTTTCCGAAAGAGACTTCTCCGGATCGAACGGCGGTTTTGGTCAGGAGGAACCTGCCGGATCTCAAACTCCGCTTCGCTTCGCATTGTCTGCCCGACTGATTTACTTTAGCCTTTGACGGCTGTGTGACGTGCGGCAGAACTGAGGCGAAGGCCGGCAGTTATCAGCGCCTCCCAGACTGTATTGAGCACGTTGAGCCTGTAGATCGATGAGCCGTAGCCCTGTCTCGCAACCCGCGCGCATCGCGCCGCTGGCGGTATTGCCGGTATTCTATCGCCTGACCGGCAAACCCGTGCTTGTCATCGGCGCGAGCCAGGCGGCTTTATGGAAGGCCGAGCTTCTGGCGTCAACCGGCGCCGAAGTTCGCATCGCGGCACCTGAAGCGAACGATGCCCTGGCGCAGTTATGCGCCCGCGACGACGCGAGTGTCCGCCACCTCGCCCGCTCCTGGCACGAAGCCGACCTCGATGGCATCGCCCTCGTCGTCGCGGACGTCGAGGGCGACGAGCAGGCCGCCGACCTTGCCGCCGCCGCGCGCCGGGTGGGAACGCCGGTAAACATCGTCGACCGGCCGGCCTTCTGCGATTTTCAGTTCGGTGCGGTGGTCAATCGCTCGCCGCTGGTGGTGGGCATTTCGACCGACGGCGCCGTTCCCGTCTTCGCCCAGGCAATCCGCAGCCGAATCGAGATGCTGCTGCCAACGGGTTTCCAGAAATGGGCGGAGGCCGCCCGCAACTGGCGCCCTCTGGTGCAGGCGCGGGATCTCTCCCTGCAGGCCCGCAGGACGATCTGGGAGCGTTTCGTCAATGCGGCCTTCCGGCATCCCGACCGCACGCCAGGCGAAGCCGAACGCGCCGACCTATTGGCCGGTATCGAACAGCAGAAAAGAAATCCGGCACTGGGCAGTGTCGCCCTGGTGGGAGCAGGCCCTGGAGATCCGGAACTGCTGACCTTGAAAGCGGTGCGCGCCCTGCAATCGGCGGATGTCATCCTGCACGACGATCTGGTCTCGCAGGAAGTGCTCGATTTCGCTCGCCGCGAGGCTGAGCGCATCATCACCGGCAAGCGCGGGCATCGCCCGTCCTGCAAGCAGGACGATATCAATGCGCTCATGGTCTCCCTGGCCAGGGACGGCAAGCGCGTGGTGCGGCTGAAAGGCGGTGACCCCTTGATATTCGGACGGGCCGGCGAGGAAATCGCAGCCTGCCGCGCGGCTGGCGTCGCCGTCGAGGTCATTCCTGGCATCACCGCAGCGTCCGGCGCTGCCGCGAGCCTTGAAGTCTCCCTCACCCATCGGGACCATGCCCGACGCCTGCAATACATCACTGCCCATGCCAAGAACGGCAAGCTGCCGGACGATCTCGATTGGAAGTCGCTTGCCGACCCGGCCGCCACCACCGCCATCTATATGGGCAAGCTTGTCGTCGCCGAGGTCGCCACGCGCCTGCTCGAGGCCGGCATGGCCGTCGATACGCCGGCCATCATCGTGGAATATGCCACCCACGTGCGCGAGCGCCGCTTTCACACCACGATCGGTGAAATGGCCGGCGTTTTTGCCGCCAATCAGCTCGACGGCCCCTGCATCATCCTGTTCGGCCAGGCCATGTCCGAGGCGAGACCCGACCGCCCAAGCTGAACGGCAGCGGTCTGCGCGGTACAGCTTCCGTTAAGGAAACGTTTGCGACCATGGTCCAATGGTGAGCCGCAGATTCGCGCGCCCGCCGGGCGAATGAACGACAGGAGCATTTGATGAAGAAATTGATTCTCGCGGCCGCCCTGGCCACGATCGGTTTTGCGGGTTTCTCGAGCGGTGCCTCGGCGATGCCGGCCAACCCTGCCGTCGGTGCGGATAGCGGCCTCGTCGAGAATGTTGCCTATGGTTGTGGACGTGGCTATGCGCCCAACCGTTGGGGTCGCTGCGTACCCAATAATTACGGTATCCGCCCTGCCCCAGCCTATCGTCCTGCCCCCAATTACGGCCGCCCACCGGTCTATCGCCGCGGGTCGGTCCCGGCTAATCGCAGCGGCTATGGTCGCGTCTGTCCGCCGGGCACGCGCCTCGGCCCCCGTGGCGCCGCCTGTCATCCGGTCTATTGAGCCACCTGCCCCATCGAGCCAGCAGGCGGCACGAGATTTCACCGTCTCACCGAACCCGGCAAGGTCTGTCCTTGCCGGTTTTTTGGGGGCCACCAGGGACATCCGCTTCAAGGAAAACCCGTGCTCTCACGCCGGGGAAGTCCATCTGCGGACGATCTTACGGATGGCCTGTCGAACCGAGATCACCAGCCCGACACGCAGCGGCCGTACAAACCCGGATACCTGCCGGGCGGGCAGCGGCGCGGAGCAGCCCAATAGCGCGGGCCATCGTAATAGCCGGGGCCATCGAAGTAGCCCGGACTGTCATAATAGGGACGCACATAATATCGCGGCGCGTCGGCATAACCGTCGCCGTAACGCGGCCCCCGATACCCTCGACTGTTGGGGACACAGCGTCCATAGCTGCGATAATAGTTACGCGGGCAGCCATCCGCCACCGTTTGCAACAAGGGATTTTCTGCGCCAGCCGCAGGCGTCAACGGCATGGCGGCAGCAGGTGCAGCAGCAAGGCCCGCTGAAGCAAGGCCCATGGCTGCTGCATAAGCGGCAATAACCCATTGTCTCATCACACGCTCCTCGAGCGAATCCAGCGCGGTATAAACGCAGCGCGGGAAACGTTCGTTCCACGCCAGAGGCGATCCCCTCCCGCAATCTATGGCGGCAGCCGGAGCATTCATAGATAGCGGGAAATTCTTCCTCATATTTCTGGTGCGCGCGCTTCCGCCTGCCAGGCCTGTGCATTTCGTGTCTCTCATATGACGAGAAACTGAAATCGGGGCTTGCGCATCGGAGCGAAAAACCCTATTCAGCCCACGCTCAATGAGCGTCGGAGCGTAGCGCAGCCCGGTTAGCGCACTAGTCTGGGGGACTAGGGGTCGGAGGTTCGAATCCTCTCGCTCCGACCATTTTTCCTGAATATCTTGAATATGCCCGCCCTTTGCCTGGAGCGAAGGAGCGCAAGCGCGTAGGGTCCCCTGCCCTGCGGGCACAAAGGGCCGCCCCTTAGGTTCCCGATGCTGAAAGTCATCGCTCAGGATTTCATAAAGCCCGAACATGTGGATGCCGTGCTTCCCCTCTACAGGGAACTGGTCGCCAAGACGCGCCAGGAAGAACATTGCATCGCCTATGACCTTTTCATCGACCAGAAAGACCCTGGGCATTTCGTTTTCATCGAGGCATGGCCGGATCGCGCCTCCCTCGACGCCCATTGCAGTACCGAACATTTCAAGCGACTGGTTCCGCAGATCGATGCATATCAGCGTCAACCGAGCAGCTATATTCTAATGGACTCGTTCGAGGCCTGAGCAAGGCGCTCCCTCTCCGCATCGATTTCCGCCCTTCCTCATCAGGAACAAAAAGAGAACAAAATGCTGGACAAGCACCCCTTCGGGGCATAAGGTCCTGCCCTCAACCGAAGGTAATCGACATGCTCGACGGTTTGAAGCCGGACACATGAATCCGGAGTAGCGGACACTTCAATTTAGAGCAATTTGAGATCCGAGACAGTATGCCCTTGGTTGTCTTATAAGGGGGCCCATAGGGTCTGGAGAGTCTCAAGATGTCCATGCAGGTTCGGGCCATATCGAACGAAGATGCCGCAGCGCTTGTTCAATTCGAGGAGAGCCATTTCCAGGACCTCAAGGCGATCGAGATCCCCCCCGCAAAACTGAGCAACTCTATTTCGGCATTCGCGAACACCGCTGCCGGAGACCTTTATATCGGCATCGATGAGAGGGTGATTGATGGAGCGAAGACGCGGTCGTGGCGTGGATTTCCCGATCAAGAAGCCGCGAACGCCATCTTCCAGGTTTTGGAGAGCCTGTCCCCGGGGACCGTCTATTGGGATGCCGAGTTCTTGGAGAGCCCTGACTTGCCTGGGTACGTCTTGCATATCGTAGTGCAGAAAACCCGATCTGTTCTCACCTCAACTGCCGGGACCGCCTATATCCGGCGGGGCGCTCAAAACCTCCCCGTTAAGGGAGAGGCTGCGATGCGCGCCTTGGAATACGACAAGGGCATCATCTCTTTCGAAGACGAATTGGTGAACGCCCCGGTCGATTGGATCACAAATTCTGCGACCGTCATCGAATTTCTGCTTGAACAGATTCCGTCGGCCGAACCAGAAACTTGGCTTGCCTCACAACTGGTACTCCAAAACCAAAAGCCCACAGTCGCAGGGGCCTTGCTCTTCGCAGACGAGCCACAAGCCATGTTGCCTAAGCGTTCAGCTGTGAAGATCTTTCGGTTTCAAACCGTCGAAGAAGGAATAAACCGGGAGGTCATGGCGTTTGATCCCCTCACCATTGAGGGGCCCATCTACGACCTGATCGACAAGGCCGTTGCTGCAACGAAGGATATCGTGGAGAGCATCAAGAGGATTGGCGGTGGCGGGTTACAGGACGTCAGCTATCCTCATGAGACGCTACATGAGATCGTGACGAACGCCATCCTGCACCGAGACTACAGCATTGCGACGGACGCTCAGATACGCATCTATGATGACCGCGTAGAGGTCGAGAGCCCGGGCCGTCTGCCCGGTCACGTGACCGTCCAAAATGTGCTTGAGGAGCAATTTGCTCGAAACCCCAAGATAGTCCGGCTTATCAACAAGTTCCCCAATCCACCCAATAAAGACGTTGGCGAGGGGCTAAACACCGCATTCCATGCAATGCGTCGCATTCGCCTCCAGGATCCGGAAATCTCAGAACGAGAGAATTCGGTCGTGGTGTTTATTCGCCACACGCGCTTGTCATCCCCTGCCCAAATTGTGATGGAATATCTAGATACCCACGCCACTATCACTAATCAAATCGGCCGCGATATCACTGGCATTCGTCGCGATGTTCAAATGAAGGATGTTTTTGTCGCCCTCCGCCGCGAAGGAGTGCTTGAGCTAGTTCCCGGGCGGCGTGGCAATGCATCTGCGTGGCGTAAAACCACCAGGAGGGAGCCTGAGCCTGGTGATCAGTTGTCCTTGCTACCGTCCTAAAGCATTTCCAATGATCAATTCGCTTACGCGGCAGGCTCTGCCTGCTCCGGCCATGGTGTAGCTGAGCTTTGCTTCCTGGAGCGTCGCCCAAGAATAAAGCTGTCGGACCTCAGGGCAGTCATTCAAAGACAGTATGAAACGGCCTCGAAGCCCCTTCAAAACCGCCGCTAATCGCTGGTGGTCGGCGGGTTCGAACATCCCTCGACCATAGTAATGCTCCGTTCCCCAATAGGGCGGGTCCACATAAAATAATGTGTGTGGCCGGTCCCACCGGGCAATGAACTTTTCCCAGGGCAGGCAATCCACCACGACGCCGGCGAGACGATCGTGAACCGCCTCCAGCATCGAGCCCAGTTTGGTAATGTCGAACCTGGCCGGCCCGTTCGTGTCGATGCCGAAGGTGCGGCCGACTACCTTCCCGCCGAAGGACAGCCGCTGCAGATAGAGGAAGCGGGCTGCGCGTTCGAGATCGGTGAGTGTTTCAGGATCCGTGGCCACGAGGCGCTCGAAGTCGGCCCGACTCGTGATCTGCCATTTCAGGGTATCCATGAAGGCCTGATAGTGGCGCTGCAAGATCCGGAAGAGCCCGGCGACATCCTTGCTCATGTCGTTGATCGCCTCGGCCTTGGGCGCCGAGGTGCGCCGCAGGAACACGCCGCCCATCCCGACGAAGGGTTCGGCGTAGAGGCCATGCGGCACGGCCTCGATTGCCGAGATGATGCGACGGGCCAATTGGCGCTTGCCGCCGACGTAGCCGGCGACAGGCTGAGTGGGGTTCACGGTCCTATAACCATGATCGGATGAATGCATAGAAGAAGGCCTGAAAATCGCCTACCTCGGCCGCGCTCGTCGTGAGCAAAGCGGCGGGGTGACGGTGAAGCCATTCGATCGTCCTGCGGTCATGACGCCAATCTAGACCCGCAGCCGGCGCAAGCCGGACTCCGTCACTCTTCCGCGCCGAACTCATCCCTCGGCGCTTCGAGGCGATATTCCATCGGCCTCACGGGCCGGGGATCGCTGCAGCGTTTCATGTAGTCTCGCGCAATTTCTTCGGAGACCGGCGAGAGCGCGTAGACGGATGAGCAGCCATAGAACTCGGTGACGTCGCCGCCATTTGCCGGGATATCGATGCGCAGCAGCTTGCCACCGAACATCTCGACCTCTTGGACGAAGCCCACGCGCGTGCGATGGCCCATCAATTCGAGCTTGGCCCAACTGCTGAATGCAGGTGTCGTCTCTGTCACGAAATCCTCCTTAGGCTTCCATACCCAGTGCCTGGAGATACAGCTCCAGAATCGCGTCTTCCTCAGCCCGCTCGGCTGCGGGCTTCTTCCGCAGGCTGATGAGTTTGCGCAGGATGGTCACGTCGAAGCCGTTGGCCTTGGCCTCGCCATAGACCTCGGCGATGTCGTCTGCGATCGCCTTCTTGTCTTCTTCCAGGCGCTCGATCCGCTCGATGACGGATTTGAGCTGGTCGGCCGCCACGCTGGCTGCATCGGTCATTGGCATGCTCCTGATTAGAGGCTGAGGAAAAGGGCGGCGGCGCCTATGACGGCTCCGAACATCAGTTCTGACGGCGCGATGCCGCCAGGATGGCGAAGCCGGTGGCCCAGCTCGTAGACGGCGGTCTGCAGCGGCCCCAGCAAGATCAGCCAGGGCGAGATCGCGAGCAGCGGTAGGAACAGCACGGTGTTGCGGATAGTGAAGCAGGCATAGTCGTTCCGCTCCGCGCCTGATTCAGCATCGACGATCTGCCCCCATGGGATGCGATCGGCATAGCGTTCGAGGATCGCCGCCCACCAGGCTGGCTCGCCGCTGATCGATCGAGGCTCGCGATTCAAGGTAAACCAGCGGCCCCATTCGGGAATGCCCCAAAGCAGGTAGCAGCCGGCAAGCACGAGGGCATGAACCCAGCCGATCAACGGCCAGGCGAGCCCGCAGAGAAGCGGTGCGGCATAGAAGATGGGGCGGCCGGGCAGCTTGCCAATCTCGGCCGAGAGCGCCAGCCAGGCGCCGCCGCCTCGCATGTGGTTGAGGGCGGCGCAGAACGGAACGATGAGGTATTGCAGGACGAGGACAGGAATGAGCATCACGCGCTCTCCATGATCGAGGCGAAAGCGGCATCGACGTCCGCCTGGGTGGTGATGGTGCCGGTCGCAATGGCGAGGGCGATAGTCCCCTCGGCCGCGAAGCACTTCTGCACGTGGTCACCCACCGCGAGCGCCAATTGCTTGAGCGTGTCGGCATCCATGGACACGAAACCGGCCGCCGTCTTGAAGGAAACCGTGGCGTTCTCGCTATTCAGCACATAGTTCCAGGCGCCGGTGATGAGGCTCTGACTGTCACGGTCGGTGGCGATCGGTGCGCCGTTGGGCAGCGTGATGCCGCCGGTCTCGATCGCAAAGCGGCGATCGGCGGCATAGGCGAGCAGCTCCGGGGCCGAGATAGGCACCTGGCTGGGCGCCGTGCAGGCCGAACCGTTCCAGTGGTCGCCGATCGCGCCAGTGGCCTCTACGAGGATGCAGCCTTCAGGCGGTGCCCAGTCCGAGTCTTCTGGTGGCTCGATGACATTGACGACGTAGCCATCCCGAACGAGCAGATGCATGGTCATGCTCCCTTGATTGTGATCCACAACTCGCCCCGGCCGCCGGCTGTCGGCACCCACCCGCCGTAGCGACCGCCGCCGCCGCCTCCGCGCGCCGCCCCCGGCGTCGGCGACGCGCCGGCCGTCCCGCCGGCGCCGCCGAATGTCGAGGTCCCCGCAGTTCCTCCCGTGCTGGTGTTGACGCCGGCGCCGCCGCCGCCGCCCCACACCGAACTGCCGCCCCCATTCTGGAAGTTATTTCCGCCGCCGCCGCCACCGCCGCCGCCCCGTTCGGAGCTTCGGCCCGAAAGGCTGGTCGTTGCTCCTGCGCCGCCGTCGCTGGCATAGCGCCCGGATCCGCCACCAGCACCGCCAGCCGCGCCGGAATTCAGCGCTCCAGAATTGCCGGCGCTGCCGCCCTTGGCGGTCAGGTAGTCTCCAAAGGTCGTGTCGCCGCCGGGGTTTCCCGGATCTCCGCCAGCCCCAATGACAATGGGGACGGATGCCGGCAGATCGCCCAGGCGCATGACAAGGGGATCCGAGCAGCCGCCGCCGCCGCCTCCGCCGCCCCACGTCGAGCTGACGCCGCCTCCGCCTCCGCCGCCGCCCCAACCAACGATGGTTGCTTCTGCGTCCGGGCTTGCACCATTGGCTGTCGGGTTCGTCCAGGTGGCTGACGTCGTGTAAACCGTGCGCGCCACGTTTTGAGCCCCGCCGGTGGTCACGACGATGTAGTTGAAGGTATCGGAGAGGACCAAGAAGCGCTCGCCAGGGCGCAATTGATAGGTCGTTCCGCTGCCATTGGGCCAATAGAACGTACCGGCCCCATTGATGCCCAGCGTCTGGGAAACGCTGGTGTTGTTCCAGACGTAGAAGATCCCGCGCAGGCCGGCCGGTGAAGGCAGCAATGCCGAGATCGAGGATGAGCCAGTGAACTGGAGGAAAGTGCCCCGGTCGCTCGGCTTCAGCGTCGTATTGGCGTTGACGGAAAGGGCGCGTGGCGCACTCCCGCTGTTGGTGTCCATGTCGCCAAAGACGTAAAAATCCCAATCAGAGGCCATGACGACGACGCTCGATTTGCCGCGCATCACGAATTCGCCAGTCGAACTGATCGTACCGTCCGCCGTGTACAGGAAGTTGCCCGCGGCCACCTTCACCCGCAGGTCAGCATCCGTGGCCTTGACTATCGGGAATTCAAGCGGCTGCTTCGCGGTGGCGTTGTCGGGCAGCGTCAATGTCGCCGGCGAGGCGCCCTCAAAGCGGACGATCGTGCCGCTATCGGCTATCGTCAGCGCCTTGTCCGCCGATACCTTCATGATCTTGGGGCCGGAGACCAGCGCCCGGCCATCGGCCCGCTGATAATGGTAGACTCGCCACTTGCCAGCGCGATCGCTAAGGGCAAGCGCGGTATCGCCCGCCTGCGTGACGATATCCGCATTGCCCGGCAACAGGAGATTGGCACTGTTCTTCAGCGTCAGGCTGCCGGCGAACTGGATGAACCTGACCAGGTTTGGCCCGAAGCCAAAGGACGAAATCTGAGTGGTGCCCTGGATGGAGACGCTCGCAGAGGTGATGGCGGTGCTGCCCAGATCGGTCGTCGCCGATGACGCCACGTTGATCGACGGCTCTACACCGCGAAACGCGACCTGGAAGGTGTGCTTGGTCGGGTCGATGTCGCCAAGCTTGATCCACTGTGCGCCGTCGTAGAACCACCACCCCCAGGGATTGGCATCATTCTTGACGAAGAATGTGCCGGCTTCCGCATAGGCCGGTGCCGCCGCCCCGAGATGCGAGTTGAGCAGCGCCTTGATGCTGGCATTGATGGCCTGGGCCATAGCAGTCGGCTGTTTCGGTCCGGCCTCTGGAATTGTGATGCTGTCGGGCTGGCTCATGACGCCTTTCCATATCCTTTGGCGATGTAGTCGATTGTCCGCGCCACGGGATTTCCGGACGCGTTCCTGATGACGACGTCAAAGCCGCTCTCGGCCTTGTTGGAGATGTCGAGATAGTCGCCGGTGGCCATGCCCTGGCCTGTGACGGCGATGCCTTTGAGCACCCGGTACGGCGGCGTGAAATTGACCCTCAGGCCCGACGTGGGCACCGGGACGTCGCGGCCGACCTCATCCCGATCGGGCATGTCGACGCTGATGTGGGCAAGGGACACGGCTGCCGTGATGCCTTCGACTTCCGTGCTGAGGCCCAACGCGAATTGGACGGCACGGAAGGTGTAGTCGCCGATGACGAAAGGCGTCCAAGGCCCCCAATTACCGGCGCTGGGATCATCGCTGGTCGCCCGGTAATAGAAGAGCACCCGCCAGTCGTCGGTGGTGACGCCGAAGAAGTCAGGCGGCCCGAAGAAGTCGGCCGAGCCGAAGAAGTCGCTGTTGAGGTTGACGCCGGCCGCCACCACCTCGCCGGAAACGCGGCTGGTATAGACGGCGCCGAGATCCAAGGTTTGGGGCAGTTCATAGCGGCCCTCGATGCCAGGCGTCGCCACAGCCAGGCGCAGCACGCCATTGTCCTCGACGACGCCGGTCATCGTCCCGGTGAAGGGCGACATGTCGAAGATCTCTTCCACCACGTTCAGCGCAGTGATGGCGGCGCCTTCGGCGACGATCAGAGCCGCGTTGGTGCTGTAGACGCCGTTATAGGTCACCCATTTGATGAGATAGGAGCCCGAGGCATAGGGCACGGTTGCCGACAGACCGTTCGTGCGTTGCACCAGGACGGTGGCCGCTGCCCAGTTGGCATCGACAAGAGCCGGCGAGTAGCGGATCTCCGCATAGGCGACGGGTGACTGCGACGGTGCCCAGGAGAAGGTTGCACTGGTATCCAGGACATTGACGGCAAAGTCGCTGATGTCCGGAGGCGGCTGAGACGCTCCCATGACGTTCTGTGTCAGGCTCGACCACTGCGAAGTGCTGCCATCCCCGAAGATCGCCCGCACCTCGAAAATCCACGTCCCCGAGTCCAGGTTCTGCCAGGTAATCGACCTGCTCGCTCCGTCGGCGGTGGCCGTGAGTGTATTTGCGACGTCCCCGGGTGGCGTACCGATGATCTCGAAGCTGACGGCGGCGTTTCCAGGGTTGGTCTGCCACATGAGGGTGGCAGTCGGCGCATAGTTCTGGCTGGCGTCGGCATAACCTTCAATCAACGACAGATTGAGTGGCTGCAGCGTCGCGGGGTCGGGTGGATCGGTTATCTGGCTGTCAAAAGGCGGGATCTCGCCCTGGTCGGCCTGCAGGATGGCGGGTGCGTCATCCACGAAGTCGATCTCGGCCGTCATGTCATCGCCGGGGCGGATCTCGAAGACGCGCAGTACGACGGTTTCGATGCCGGCCTCGCCGAACATGGCGAGATCGCCGACCGCCGGCATGGCGCCGGTGCCGGAAAGGGTGAGCGTATAAGTCGGCCCGATCGCCGGCGCCACGGTGCGGTAGAGCGAGCCACCATCGGCGGTGCGGAACCGGACCGCATAGTTCTTGCCGGCTTCCAGGAGCATTTCCTCGTCCAGGGTGACAAGGTTCGCCTCGACCGCCTTCACGCGCCCCGCGCTGATGCCGAACATCGGCGCGTCATAGGAGACGCGGACACGGTCGCCCCTGGTGTTGATGAAGCTCTCGATGTCGACATTGAGGGTGTAGGTTTCCGGCCGCAGCTCCAGCTGGGCCAGGTGGTAGCGCCCCATGCGCCAGGCGAGCGTGTGATCGGTAATGCCGACCAGGGGGAACTGCTCGAACAGCGTGGCGTTCGTCTTGTTGTAGCCGTCGCGGAACACCAGGATCTCGTCATCCTGCCAACGCCGACCTTCGTTCTTGAACTGGACCCGCAGGCCATGGGGAAGCCGGCGATAGTCGCGCTTGCCCTGGAAGCCCGAGGAATTTCGCGGCGTGTAATGCTGCGTGATCGGCGCGTCCGGATCGTCCCAGACCACGCTCCAGAGCCCATCCCGAAACACCACGGCTGCACGGCCGGCCGAGGCGATCGATTTGGCGGTCTCATAGACGCTCTTGCCGGACTGGTCGAAGGGCGCGTTGAACTTCCAGCCCTGGGCCACATTGTAGGCGTGCCAGGCCTGGAAGGTCGGCCAGTCGATGCGGGAGTTTGCCAATGGGCGGGCATTGGCGTTGCATTGCAGCACGAACGGCAACAGATCCGCCGGGTTCTGGCTCGGCGTGTCTGGCGTCCAGCTCGCCCCATCCCAGGCCTTCACGCGGCTGGTCACGACGCCATTGAAATTATCGACCACGCCGTTGAGCTGGGCGGTGGCGCGGATCTTCAGGGCAGTCCAGGCGACGGGGAACGGAAACTGTAGCGGTGCGCCTGGTCGGTAGGAGCGAAGAGCGGTCCAGCTCGACGAGGTGTGGACTTTCACGGCGCCATTGTCGTCTGGCGTGAGCCGCTGGATCCGGATGTCATATTGTCCTAGCGGAACGGTCTGGCGGACGGTCTTGCGCACCGGGTCGCTCGTGCGGCCGGAGACGACCAGGTTCGGCAACGCGATCCAGTTCTCGGCATAGGCCTCGGAATACTGGATCTGGACGGCGAAGGAGGCGGCCTGGACCTTGCCCTTGCTGTTGTCCGATCGGTTGAGGCCCGCCGGCGCGACGATGTCGATCGCCCACTCGGTGATGTCCTCCGAGGTGGTGCGGACAATCCAGCCGTCGATCTTCTTCACGTCGATCGAGAAGTTTTGCTGGATCACTTCGCCGGGATAGATCGTCGGCTGGCCATCTCCTGGATAGCCATAACCGTGCTCGATCTCCACGCCCTTGTACCCCGCCAGAGGCGTGTCGGCGATCTTCAGGTCAGTGATATCGAGCGGGCCATAGCCCCAGACATAGAGCAGGCGCAGCACCTGGTCGTTGCCTTCGAACTCGGTATAGGCCGAAGCGCCATATCGAGGGAAAACGCGCATGCGGCCGAGGATGATGGGAACGGGCTCGTATTTGGCGGCGAGGTTCTGGTTGCCGGAGATCGAATAAACCTGGTTGCCCTTCTCATCCTTGAGCGAGACAGGGAACAGCGCGTTGATCAGCAGGCTGGCGCCGATCGTTATGGCGGCCGTGATCAAGCTGGCGCCAAACGTGCCGAAGATCGGAGCAAGGTAGGGAGCGATAAAAGCGGTGATGACCGCCACCACCAGCATCAGCAGCGATTTGAGAAGGTTGCCGCCGCCGGTGGCGCGCGCCCGCAGCACCACGATCTTGCCGGGCTTGACCCGCACCCGGCCGTGCCATTCGGCTGGCACCGGTTCGCCCTCGATCGAGACGTGCCAACTCGCCCGGATCCGGCTCGCCTTCTCGATCGAGGTTTCGACCAGGCGCAGGATCTCCGTCACGCTGCTGCCGGCAGGCAACTGCAAGATATGCCGCTCCTGGCGCAATGGGTTCGGCGCGACGATGACGGTCACGCTGTCCTCGGCGCTGAGGATCTCACCTTCGAGCGGCTGCGCCGGCAGGATGACGGGCAGCGTCATTGCCGATCCTCATGACGGTAGAGGCCTTCCAGGCGAATGAAGTTGCGGCCGGTGCGATAGGGCTCGACCGTCGACGTCTGGTAGAGCGGCATATGAATCATCAGCCCGGCGCCGACCACGATGCCGATATGCCAGGGCCGCTCGCGCAGCAGCACGAGGTCGAACGTGCCGGCCTTCTCCTGGGGGACCGGTGACCAGGGCGTCCGTTCGCCCTTTATCAAGGCGTTGAGGGCCTTTCGATCGGCTGTCGAAGCATAGTCATCGACATAGGAGGGAAGCTCGATCCCGAGCTGCTCGCGATAGATGAGCTGCGCCAGCCCCCAGCAATCGTAGCCGCGCTCGTCCCGGCCCCGATCGCGGAAAGGCAATCCCACATAGCGGTCGAACAGGTTCGCCATCAGAACATTCCAGGGAAATAGGAGGGCGTGAAGCTGCCGGCCGGGAACGGTTCGGAGGCCATGCTGTCGATCGCCAGCGATATCGTGGCGCTGTCGCCGCCATAGCTGGCGCTGACCAGGTCGAAATCCGGAAACACGGCTTCGATATCGTCGGGATACTGCGCCAGGACGATCTCAAGCGTGACCGAGGGCGGCTCGATCGCCGAGCGCAAGAGCGGCACCGCCTCGCGGCCGACTACTGACAAGGTGATGTCGATCGTTGGCGGCGCATCGTCCTGGTCGGCAGGCAAGGTCACCTGGATCGGCACGAAATTGTATTGCGTGCCCCGCGAAACCGTCCCGTAGAGCAAGGGCTCCGTGGAAATGCGTTCGGTCGGGTCGGAAGAAAAGTGGAGCGGCGCGGCGAGGTCAGGATGCGTGATCGTGATCAGCATCGCCGGTACCTCTTCCATGTTCTCCCGATAGAGGGCGGCGCGAAAGCGGGCGGAAATCGTTCTCATGGCAGCACATCGACCTGGAAGGCCGCCGTCCACCATGCCCCGGCGATGTTCTGGTATTGGGGCATGCCATCCTTGGAAAAGCGCACCAGCAAGGGAGCCGCGCCGCCGAGCGGATCAGGGATCTGGAAGGGCAGCGATCCGCCGATCAGGTCGTTGCGGATGAAGTCACGCATGGCCTGAAGCTGGTCGCGGGTGATCGTCATCTGTCCCTTCATGATGTCGACGGCGGCAGTGGTACGCCGGCGGACCTTGCCTGGGCCGGTGTCCGTGTCGGACATCAGCCGGCCGTCGCCCTCGGCGTAGGCAAAGCCCTGGCGATTGAAGAGCTGGGGAAGCGTGGCTGGCCAAGACGGGATCATCGGCGGGTCACCTGGCGCGTGAGACCAAACTGGGCCTGCATGGCGCGGCTCGTGTCGCTGCCAGGCTTCTTGACCTGGTCGGCCGTCTTCTTGCCGATATAGACGTCGAGCTGGCGCCGGCCCTTGGCGTCGGTGCTGGACTTCTGCTCGATCTCGACGCCGGCCTGGTTGTAGAGGTTCATCGTGACGCCAGGCTGCTGCCCGCTCCCGCCGTTGTCGTTCATGTGCCGCCAAGCGCCGGCGCTGGCCGGACTGCCCGAGGCGACCGCTCCGCCATCCGCGAAAGCCGGCATCCGGTTCGTATTGATCGCCTGCAGGAGCGGCAGGTTGCGGCGGGTCGCGGCAGCGTTGACGATGAATTCGCCATTGCTGACGCGGGCCAGGATGGAGTCGGACCGGCTCGTGCCAGGCCCCGAGATCTTGCCGGTGCCGATCGGCTCGGACGTGCCATCGGCGTGCGAGCCGATCCCCATGCCGCTAAACAGGCTGCTGAGGAGCGATTGCAGCGCGCCCACCAGGCCGCCGCCGCCCTGACCGATTGCTGACCCGGCCTGGTTGGCATTGGTCGCCACCATGGCAAGCGGGGAAGGCAGGCCGCTCATGCCGGAAATCACATTGCTCAGGCTGGGCGTTGCACTTTGTGCGGCTGTGCCCAACTGGCTGAGGCTGCTCTGCAGTTGCTGGAGGCCAGGCAACTGGCCCTGGCCGCTACCCATGCCGATAGAAGTCGCATCCGGGAACAAGGCGCGCTGTGCGGGCGTCAGGCCATTGGCCCAAGAGCCCCCGCCCATCCCAACGCGGCGCCCGCCCAGGTCGAAATGCATGAGGTCGGCAGCGCCGTACTTGCCTTTGCCGCCGGAGAAATATCCGCCCCAGCGGAACTGATCCGACAGCTCCGGATAGCGCTCCATTTGCACCTGGCGAGCGACCTGGGCGAACGACTCGTATTGCCGAAAGGCCGCGCCATTCTGATAGTTCGGCAGGGCCCTTCCAGTCGCCGGATCGATGATGCTGACGTCCGTGGCCAGGCCCTGGCCATGAAATCGCGGATCTCCTGGCCGAAGTCCGGAGATAGCCTGGACCTGCAAGCCGGAGCGTTCGGCGGCCGTGCGCAGAATGTCGGTGAGCTGGGCGTTCACGCCGCTACGGTAGTTGCCGACCGTCGAGAACGTCCCGCCGCCCGGCGTGAGGCCAGCGAGCGCGGCCACAGCACTGCCGACCGGTGGCAAGGACGAAGATGTAATGGGTGCGGTCGGACCAAGGCCCTTGAGCGGCGCGAGCCCCGCCCCTGCGACATTGGAGTTGGCGGCGGCGTTGGGAAGGGCACCGCCCAGAAGGCGGGTGATGTCGCCTCCGAAGCCGCCGTTGACGTTGACGATGCCGGCCGTGATGTCCGCCGTCGACAAGCCCACTTGTTTGCCGAAGATGCCGCCCAGGAAGTCACCGAACAGGCCGCCCCCCATCTGGCCGTTCTTGCCGAGAAGGCTGTCCACGATGTTGTTCGTGGCGTTGCTGATGAGTTGGTCACCGATCTTGCCAGCAGCATTGGCCAGGGCGTCGGCCGCTGACGTTCCGTGCATCAGGTCGGAGAACAGGCCGCCCAAGACGTTGCGGCTCGTGTCGCGAACCTGGTCGAGGGAGGCGATGACCTGGTTCTGCTTTTGAGTGAGATCGTGGGAGGCCTGCGCCACCTTGCCGGCCGACGTCGCATAGGCGTCGATCGCCGCGCGGAGGCCGTCCGTGATCGGGACGCCGGCGGCGTTGTAGCGGTTGATCATCTCCTGCGCCGCCGCCAGCTTGGCAGCTTCGCCCGCACTCTTTCCGAAGGCATCCTGCTGGAGTTTCAGGGCGGCCACCTGCTCTTGCAGGCTCCGGTTCGCGTCGCGCAACGGGCCGCCGATCGCCGTCTGCTGGGCGGTGTTGATCTCCGCCGTTCGGGCATTTTGGATGTTGGCGAGCGTGTCGGGGCTGGCGCCCTGGTTTTCCCTCAGGAGATCCTGATATTTCTGATCGATCGACGCGAGCTGGCGCTGATAGTCGGATAGGCCGGCCAGGGCCGCATTGTCGTTGGCTGCTTTCAGCTTATCGAGGGAATCGCGATTGGCTTGCGCCATCACGGCGGCAGCCGCTGCCTCTGCCCGGCGCTGCTGTTCCGCAACCGAGACGCTCTGGCCGGCCAGCGCCAGGCGCTCGCGCTGGGATGCAATGTTGGCCTTCTCGGCAACAGTGCGCGCATTGATGGCGGCCACGGTGAGCTGCTCGCTGGCGCGGGCTTTTTCGTCCGCCGACATGTAGCTCTGCAGAGCGCCGGTGACCGCATCAATGGCCTGCCGCGTCTGCTCGGCCGACACGCCCATGCGCCCCATGATATCGGGCGAAGCTGCCGCGTTGCCCATGCTCGTGAGCATGTCCCGAAGCGTCTGGAGCTTCTGAATGTCCGGCTGCACGGTCCGGACATAGTCGCCCGCCTGGGAGGCCGCCGCCTTGTCCTCGGCCGTTTTCCTGTTCGCGGCGGCGGTGGCCCTGGCCTGGTCGACCAGCGTCTGAAGGCGGTTGACCTCCACCAGAGCGTCCTGGACCTGCTTTTGCAAGCCGCTATCGAGTTGCCCCAAAATGCCGGCAAGCGGACTGTTCGGATCGGTCCCCTGGCGTGAATCCGAAAGCTGCTTCTCCAGCTCGATGTACTTCATCTGAGCGTCGCCGAGCTGCTCTTCCAGAGTGCCGCCGGTGACGGTGCGGTTGACCTTGTTTCCAAGATCGTCCCAGGCGTTGCCGAGATTTGTGACGATACGCGCCCAGATGCCGGTCTGCTCGGCCGCCTGCTGGACGCCGTCCCTAATTCCTTCGAGCAGGGCCCTCTGAGCGCCTGCAACGTCGCCCATGGCCTGCAGCGAGCGAACTGCCTGCTTCGTCTTGTCGTCGAGCGGGCCGAGCGCTTTCTCAAGATCCTCGGCGCCCTTCGTGGGATCGGCAAAGGCCTGCGCCAGGCGCTGACCGGCCGCTTCGAGATCTCCCCCCATCAGCGAAGCCAGTCCCGGCGCGAGACCGGTTATGCTGCTGATCACGCCGCCGGAGATCCTGCCGGTTCCGGCGAGCCCGGCCGCAATATCCCGCGCGGAGCTGCGCGAGAAACCTGGGATCGTCGCCTGATCGGCGATTGAGTTTATCTGGCTGAGCGTGGCGCCTGAACCGCGTCCGACGCCGCGAGAGATCAGGTCATTGATCTGCTTCTGCTGGCCGGCGAAGGTGGTGCCGGCAAGAACGAGCGCTGCAGTCAATCCGCCCAATCCCGCGACTGCCAACACGGTGGGGCTCACCAGGCCGGCGACCGTCGACCCCAGAGATTTCAGCACCTGGAGAGGGCTGGCCGTCCCCATGGTGAAGGCCTGAGCGATCTCGGACCCTTGCTGGACCAGGACCTGCACCGGCGAAGCGCCGGCGGACAATGAGCTGAGCGTGTTCTGGGCAGCGCTGCCGAACATCATCATCTGAAGTCGGCTGACGCCGGCGGCCTCCCCCTGGCTGGTGGGCACCGGACGATTGTTGTTTGCCGGCGTTGGACGGACCGGAGGTTGGGGAGTAGTCGGGGACGCGGCGGGCGTCGGCGCCGGCGAGGTCGCGGCGTTCTGCGCCGCTTTGCCGACATTGTTGACGCTCTGCTCGGCCTTCTTGGCGGAAGCGTCGATCCTCTCCATGGCGGCGTCGCCGGCGGCGCCGAGGCTGACCAGTTCCTTCGCGTCTACCGCGACCTTGACGCCGAGCTGCAAAGTCATGTCATCGCCTCGTTCAAGATCGGCACTGCCGCCGCTTCCATCTCCTGCAGATCCGCGAACAGCGTCGCTGGATCCGCTTCCTCTGGCGCCAGGTGTCGCAACACGATGTCGGCGGCCTGGTAGTCGAGCCCCAGGTGGAAGAGACCGCGTGGGACAACGACGACGCGAAACTGTGTGGCGAGGCGCTGGAAGAGCTGGAACACCTGCCAGTTCACATCCCAGATCTCGATCGAGCCATCAGGCACCGGCCGGTCTGGCAAGCCGACGACGTCGCCCAGGGCCTTGAATTGCTCGATCGTTTCGGCGTCCAGCTTGCCCGCCTGGCGCGGATCGGCTCGGCCGGTCCATCGATAGGCGAGCGCCTCGGCCGCCTCCTTCAGTTTCCCAGGCGGGCCGCCTGGCCGGAGATCGCGGCGGTGTAGGCGTCCAAGATGCCTTGGCGGACCCACGGATAGAGCAGCGCGTCGGTCAGGGCCTCCCTGGAGAAGGCAACGGCGTTCTTGTCGCTGTCGACGACATCGCCCCAGTCGAGGGCGACTTCGTTGATGAAACCGATCGCCTGATCCACGGCGGGCAGTTCTGCGAGGATGGTGTTGACCTCATCGCCCCTATCCTTGGGCAGGGCCTTGAACCGCATCTTGAAGGTCTCCTCGCGGATCGCACCGGCCTTCTCCGGATCCGGTTGGCGAACTTTCACCGGCCACCAAAAGGTGTGCTCCTTCGTCACCACGAACATGGAATCCTCCATCATTGAAGCGCCTTCGACGCCCCTTCAAAGTTGTCTCGAGAGAAAGTTTCGAGGGCGGCCGGCGCCGCTCCTCGAGGAGATCAGCGAACCGTGATCACCAGCTCATCGTCAGCGACGTCCGGCGTCAGGGTGAGTGGCAGCGAATAGGTCAGCACGCCCTGGCTGTTGCCCTGTGTTGGGGAGCCGATCTGTACCTTGGGCGCCTCGAACTCGACGATGTTGCCGGCAACGGTGCCGTGCTGGACGTGAAGCGGCCCCTTGATGTTGTTCTTGGCGATATCGAACCAATCCTTGGTGGCCAGCGATCGGGCTTCGAGCACTGCCGTGCCCGAGATCTTGCGGTCCGTGATCTCGACGCTCTCTGCGCCGATCAGGAAGCGTCCCTCCACCTGGCCGCCGAAATCGAGCGCCAGGCTCTCTGCAGGCACCGCCGCTGCGGTGGTACCATGCAGCGAGAAGATCGGCGTGTTCAGCTTGGAGGGAACAACGGGGCTCTGCCATTTCCCGAGGTCGATCACCGGGCGCGCCAGGTCCGACACCGGACCCAACAGCCCCGTCATGGTGAATTTGAACTTCGGGATCTTCTTGTTCGTCACATCCACGGTGAAGGTGCCGCGGGCGCCTAGCATGATGTGGTTGACGCCATCCATGTTGGCATAGAGGCAGACGCTTTCCGGCTGATCGGTGACCGGCTGATATTTGACGGAGGTGGTGGCGACGACGGTTTCCGTCATCGAGCAGGCGCGCAGCAGCACACCATAGGCCGGGATGTCTCCGGCAGCGCCGGCGCCGGCGATCTCAACCTCGAATTCCAGCTTCGTGCTGACGCCCGCAAGCACGAAGCCCTGGTCGCCGAAGAACGGGAGGATCACGTCACGCGAGACCTTCTCGCCATCGAGAGGCGTCGCCGTGACATTGGAGATCATCAGGGCGTTGAGCGCGCCGGTCGGGGTTGGATCGGTACCGTAAACCGCCTCCAGCTTAGCGAGGACGGCGAGCTTACGGTAAAAGCGGGTGTTCGTTACCATGGATCAGCCTTTCTTGCCGGCCTTGGAGGCGACGGTTTCGGGATCGGTGGAAGGTTCGGACACAGGCGGCGCGGGCTCGGCCGGCGCCGGCGCATCTGTCTGAGGCTCGGCGCGGGTGACGACGCCGGTTTTCGGGTCCTCGTAATAGCGGCCGCCGGTGCGGTTCATGGCTTGCTCTCCAGATAGTACGGGGCGGAAAAGGTCAGTTCCCACCAGACGTAGCCATTGCGGGCGCGCACGAGCTGGCCGCCGATATACTCGGCCGTGTCGGCCGCACTGGGGGGCTGGGTCCCGGCGATCGCGCCGATCGTCGTCAGCTTGATCGCCTCGATGTCGGCCATGGCGGCGCCGCCGGCGTTGTCGGAAACGTTCTGCATGACGATGACGACGCCGATATCAGCCTCGACACGCTGCAGCAGCCCGGTGATGCGCCTGTTCTCTCCGCCGGCCTCCTCCTTGATGAAGACATAGCCGGCGGGTGTTGCTGCCGGCGCGTCCTGAAGAGACGCCAGTTCGGCGATACCCTCGACCAAGGAGAAAACCGGCGGATCCAGGGCCAGGAGCTGCGCGATGAACTCATCAACGATCATGGCGTGCCCTCAAAGCCGGCTTTGCCTTTGAGGAAGTCCGTGATGGTGCCGAGAATCTCCAGCTCATCATCCTTGTCGACGCCAAGATAGGGCCTGGCCGGAATGTGGATGGTGTGCTCGGGCACCGTGAAATCGCGGGTGTGCTTGGACTTGGCGCGGGTGCTGGCCTTGGCGAAACGGAGCTTCGAGCCGACGCGCTTCCCGTCCTTCGTCCTGCCGGCGCCCTCCTTGGCATAGATGAAGGTGGCGCTGCCTTCGCGCTCCGGCTTCACGATATCGCCGCCCAGCTGGTGGATGCCAGCATAGACCACGTTGGTGCCGACAACGACCTGGTCGGTTCCAGCCTCGAAGGTGAGCGAGGAATAGAGCCGGCCGCTGTCGCGAAGGAGCTGCGCCGGCGTGCGACGCTTGGGCATGCGTTTCAAGGTGGACGCGGCGAACGGAGCCCACTTCGCGCGGCCCGGGCCGGCCTGGGCCTCGAAGCGCATTTGGGTCGAGGTCAGCACGGCCTGGCCGATCGCGTCCATCAGCGGCGACAGATCGCGGCCAGTATCGGCGGCGGCCTTTAGCCCGTCGCGAACCGGTTTGCTGTCGACATCGATCGTGATGCTGGTGCCCGCCATCAGATGAATCCCTTGAGGTTCTGGCGAGTCATGTCGGGTCGGCTGGCCTGGACACGGGCGCCGGAAGCATTGGCGGGCGACGGTTTGCCATCCGCCTCAAGCGCCACCTTGCCGTTCGCCACGTCCTGCAGCCAGGCACGCGCGTCGCGATAGGCTGTCGCGATCGGCCCATCCTTGTTCACTGCCTCGCCCCAGAGATTGTAGCGGGCAATGTCCGCGCAGATCTTCACGAGGATATCGGGCACGGCCGAGAGCGGCAGGGCATAGCGGCTGGCGAGATATCCGTTGATCAACGCGGTGGCGTCGTGCAGCGCCTGGTCGACAACGACAGGATCGATGGTGGTGGGCGGCTTGCGGCGATCCGAACGCTGCATGATCTCGGTAGCGCCGAACCGGTCGACCAGGTCCTGTTGTGTGGCGTAGCTCATGGCGCATCCGAGGAAAGAAAGGTGGGGCGGCATCGAAGCCGCCCCGAGTGTGCGCCGGGTCCTGGGAGGAGCGGCCGGCGCTTGAACTGCTCGTGTCCTGCGAGCAGCAGAGGGCGCTGAAAATCAGCGCTCAGGCATCAGGCGGCGGCGAGCCAAGGCGTGGTGAACGGCTCGGCGGTGCCCTTCCACACATTGGTCGAGCCGGCGGCGTCGTTCTCCGCGAGCAAGATCTTGCGCGCCACGCCTTCAAGCGAGGACGGCACCACAAGGAGGTTCGGCTGCAGGCCAAGTGGCCGGCCATTGTCCCCCCTGCGATCCAGCATCAAGGCGCGCGCCTCGGCGTAGGTTTCCGGGGTCAGCTCCTGTTTGGAGCCCGTGGCAAGCTGCCAGAAGCCGTAGCCGGCGACGGCGCGTCCGTCGACGCCATAGCGGAACTGGCCGGCCGTGAAGACGTGTTCGTCCGTCTCGGCATCCATCCGAACCAGGTTGAAAGCCTTGCGGGTCTGCCAGATCAGGGGTTTCACGGCTCGCGTCGTGTCCAGGAGGAACCACGGCGTACCGTTGCCGCCCAGATCGTTCGATGCGGTCGTCTTCTTGCCGTTCTTGTCCAACACGGGATGGTCTTCGGAGAAGAAGGGCTTGCCGTCGTAGCACTTGCCCGCCCAACCATTGGTCAGCAACGGCCAGACCTGCTCGTCGGGGAAGACCGCCGAGAGACGCCCCATTTCGGTAACGATGGTGCCGAACATGCCGAGGTTGTCATCTTCGATGTCCTCGCGCTTCACGCCGACCGTCGACTCGAACGATTTGTTGCGGAGCTGATAGCTGTTCGTTTCGAGGTTTTTGACGAGGCGATCGCCCAGCCATTCCCGGATGCCCGGCAGATCGGCCATCCAGCCATATTCGTTGACGCGCGTCGTTGACGGAACGACCTGCGCCACGCGGTTGTATTGGGGCGTGACGCCCGAGAAGCCACTCTGAAACGCCGTCGAAAAGCCGGTGTACAGAGTGGAGAGAACGGTGCGGGTGATGATCACGGGGAAGGCCTTGAATTGAGGATCGGGGGCCGGCGCCGGCGGGCGCCAGGCGCGAGTTAGTCGAAGCGGATCCAAGCCCCGCTTTCGTCGACATCGAAGACGAGGCCGGCCATCGAGCCGTCCGCTCCCTGGCTTTTGCCAACGGTTGCGTCATCCTTGGCGTAAGCCAGGCCATTGATGTCTGCCCTGGTCAGGGCGTCATCCGCTTTGTTGGCGTAGAGGAACACGCCGGCCTCAACGGTGATCTTCAGTTCGCCGTTGACGGTGGAGGCCGTCGCGTCGACGGTTTCTGCGGCCCGGCCCAGGCAGCGGTAGTTGATCGCCTGGGCTCCACCCGTGCCGACAGGAGCCGCGAAGCCACCAGCATTGATGACCATGGCGCCCTTGAAGATCTTGACGCCGGCGAAGACTCCCATGGAGCGGGTTTTCGCCGGCCGCTCGGGGGTGTTGAGTTCGGAGGTAAGCGGCATCAGAGGGCCTCCTGCTTGGCTGCCTGGGCGGCCTTCGTCTTCTTGAAGGCCTCGGGATCGATGCCCATCATCGCGACCACCGAAGCCTCATCGGCGGTCAGCTCGCCGGGGCGGGCGTCGCTGGGAGGCACCGCAGTGGTGCCGCTCGATTGCAGAGCCGGCAGAGCACCGATCTCCTTCTCGACACGAGCAGGATCCTTCACGTGCTCTGCGATGTAGTGATCACGCAGCGGCTTCACGCTGATCTTGCCGGCCTTGATGGCGCCATCCACGAAGGCAACGGCCCTGTCGTTGGAAATGGTCTGCTGGAGAGCGACTAGGGCATTGCCCTTGTTGGTAAGCTCGGTCTGCAGAGCTGTGATCTGGGCGGCGACATCGCTCTTGCCGGCGGCCTGCAGAGATTGGATCGCCGTCAGGATCTGGTCACCGGTCGCTTGCTCGGTGAGGCCCACCGCCTTGGCGATCGGCGTCAGCGCCTGCGAAACATGCTGCAGCGCCGTGGTCGAGGTGCTGACCTTCAGCGCGTTGACGCCAGCGGCCACGGCGGCTGCGTCGGCAGTCGCGGGCAGGCCAAGGGCCTCCCGGATCTGCACCAGGGTCGGATCCATTGTTTGCTCCTGATGAAGCGCGGTCAGCCCGCGCAGATTGGGACGATTGACCAGGCTGGCCCGCACCACGCCGCCGACGACGTTGTTCTGGTCATGCACGATGACGGGTGAGATGTGCCGATAGGCCTTGTCGGCGAGCAGCGCTTTGCCCGAGCCGGTCCATTCGACCTTGCCCCATACGCCGTCGCCACGTTGTTCGAGCGCAACGATCCAGCCGCGCGCCGGCGATGGTTCGCCCTTCGGGGCCGCAAGGTCGGTCGCGTGGTTTTCGTCGATCGGCAGCCGGGCATCGCCCTGCATGCTGACCTCGATCAGTTTGGCGATATCCGCGACGCGATACGGCCCGCGACCGTCGAAGGTCTGCATTTGGCCAGCAGGCAGGAGATGGATCCACTCGGGCACAGTGTCGCCGGCCGGCAATGGCATGGCGGAGCAAAGGGCAATCGTGGAGGTGGCGGCGGTCTTGGACATGACCGCACCATGGCTGAGCGCAAAACCCTTGGGAGTTCCCCAGGCCTGGGTAGAAAGCGGGAAATATGCTGGAAATCGCGCGAGGTGTGGGTCGTGGTGGGCGCTTGCCCCGCAGGATCGTTTTCAAAGGCTTTTCAAAGCCCGTAAAAGCCCCTCGACCGCTCCGACGCTACACTGACGCGGCCCTGCCCGTCCAGAGGCCTCCTGGCGCCTCTCCTAGATACGTCGAGGTGGTAGGGAGGAAGGATTGATTCTCATATCCTCCAGCCGCACCCGCACTGGCTCCTGAAATCCCGGCTCAGATATATAACGAATAGTATCGAGTAGCTCCACAGGCCCCGCGAACACCTGGCGACCGGGAACCACGTAGTAGATAATCCCCCGCCTGTATGTGTCATATTCGGCGCTCTGCCAGAGTGCGGGGTCATCCGAGATCACGAAGGTCATTCCTCGCCCACTCGGTCCGGTCACGTTCATACTGAAATTATCCCGCTGCGCCAATAACAGCAGTGTCCAGGCACCTGGCAGCGCAATTGCCGCTCCGGGGCCCTTGTCCGGGTCGCTTGCTAGGTAGTTCAGTCCTTTGATCAGGGGGGCGGCATTGCCGCTGCTGGGTTTGAACCACAGAGCTTGCCGCAGTGAATTCGCATAGGACGATGCGCAAAATCGGTCGCCAAAAAGGTTCGCTCCGATCCCAAGGGCGAGCTTCGCTATGAAACGATCTGAGAAGCTAAGATTGGTTTGGAGCCTGTGATGATGGTGGACATCCTCGGGTCGCTGTCGAATCCAGGATATTTCTTGAGCTTCGATGTCGGTCGCCTCGTTGATCGCCTTCAGCGGCTCCATGTCTTCAGCGGGAAATCCGCTGATTTCGGTCAGGCAGAATGTGCGTGCCCGCACGAAATGCTTGTTGAATGATCGAACCCCAGTTATCGCCCAATATGGATGATTGGCCGTGAGCACCAGGTAGGCTCGTCCATCTTCCAGCCGCTTACGGCGAATGAAATCCCCGCCAGCGTAGCCGTACCACTTGTCGTCATCCTCTGGATGAACGTCGTAGATGTGCTCACCGCTGGGGCCAATCCAACGTTCGCAGACATATCCAGGCTGATTTGGGAATTGCTGATCGAAGCCCATATAGCCAAGTGGCAACGGTCCCGGGGTCGTCGTGTCAGCGAACGACATAGCGGCTTGACGGCTCTCATGGGATAGAACCCAGCTCTTGAGGAAAACACCATCAACCCATTGGCCACAAAGACTGTTGCAGGCCCGACAGACATTTTCTGATATGAATAACGCTGGGCTGTTGTTGGTGGCGCCGAGTGCCTGAGGCCAAATATGCTCCACTGTCATTTGGGGGTCGTTGCGATTCCCATGGCAGTAAATGCAAGCCACTGATGCACTACTCCTCTAGATGTCCTTAGAACCAATCTCGGTCCGCATATCTAATTGCACCAGCAATGGGATTGCAGCATAATTAACGCCGTGGCCGCCGCGACAACCGGGAAATCGCCGGTCCGGTTTGGAGGATCGTCCGAAGCGATCGTCTGCTACGGGGAAGATGGCGTACCCCCCGGCGGCCACAATCACAAGCTCCCTGACAGGATCTCGTAAGCGCCCGTGTTGGCGAGGTCGGCGAGCTGCACCATGCCGGCCGTCCGCACCTCGTTGGAAACCACCTGGCGCTTGATGCCGGCAGTGTCGCGCGAGCCGCTCTGGAAATTCACTCGCACCACCAGCTTGCCCAGGCGAGCATCGCCTGGCACATCGAACACATAAACGAGCGCTGGGTCTTGCTTGTCCAGGAGCACCGCCTTTGCCTGGCTCAGCGTCAAGGGTAGCTCGCGCAGGAAATCGGTCGGCACCGTCTTGCCAGCCGCCGCCTTGGCCGCGCGCATCATGTGCTGCACAACCTGCATCTGGATCGTGATGGCGCCTGTCCTCGGCGCCACGCCGCGCGCCGTGAGGCCGTCAAGCGTAGCCTGATCAATGGCGCCGACCGTCCACATCGAGCGCGACAGGGGCGCGCCGGCGGCAGCCTGGTCGAACCACTGGCTGAACTCCGTGGCAAGAGCACGAACCGGCCAGGTCTTATCGGCGATCCGAGCGGCGGCGAGCTGGGGCGGCGCGCCGGCCAAGGGATCGGCGAGTGACGCCGCCTTCCATCCGGCCTTGCCCGGATTGTACCCCCAGCCTGGGTCGATGCCGGCAGGGATTTGCTCGATCACGCCGGTGCGCTTGTTGACATAGCTCTGCATGTCGAGTGGCGGCGGCACGCGCTTGAGCGTCGATCCCATGCGATCGACATCGCGTTGGCTGAGGCTTTGCAGCGTGCAGCGGCAGCGCCAGCCGCAGGGCGGGGCCCAATGATCCCAATAGGGATCGTCAACCGGAAGGCAGACATTGTGCCTGGCGGCATGGGCCGGGCGGGTGCGCCCGTCCATGATGGCGACGTAGCGAAGATAGGGACGCAAGGCCTTACTGCGCTCGAACTGTGCCCAGTGGCCCGTCGCGTAGGACACGCGCATGTTCGTGTCGAAGATCGTCTGGAGGCGCCGGGGGGAGCCAAGCTGGACTTCATCGATCGCGCCGGTGAGCGGATCCGTGACCGATTTCTTGCCCCACCATCCTTTGGCCTGGAGAACCGGTGTCAGATCCTTGGCGAAGTCGCGGACGGTTTTTCCCTCCTTCAAGGCCTCTTCGAGCGACGAATAAATATCGTTCAAAATGTCGAAGCCGGTCGACTTGGCGACCGTGAAAGAGCGTGCGTGATCTTCCTGCCAAGCATCCTCCCAGGAGAAGGTCGGCGCGAGCTGGCCGCCGCGTGCTTTGAACGCGGCGATCGCCTCGCGGGGCGGCAATGGGATGAGATCGGCCTCCGCCATGTCAGAGCGCCGCCGGCGGGATCAGGGACTGGTTGCCCTCGCCAGCCAGGCGCGCAGCAAAGATGCTTTGCGCCAACTTTTCGGCCATGGCATCGACAGTCATGCCGGAGAGGTGAAGCGCCAGGATCTGCTGGGCTTCCTCCAAGGAGGCGGCGTTGGCGAGCTGCGCGGCGAGCCCCTCGATCATCGGCGCCACCAGTGGCTCCCAGCCCATCTCGGCAAGCGTTGCCTCGATCGACGTATCGACCGCGTCCTGGGTCGGGGCGCCGATCGGCGTCTGCACCGCTTGTGTGGCGATAGTCTTGCCGGCTTCAACGGGCGGCTGGACAGCAGAGCCGGGAGCCTGCAAAACCTCCGCCCCCTTGTCCGGATCTCCGAACCCCAAACGGTCACGAACGTCCGACATCTGCACCCGAAGGCCGAGGGGCACCAGCTTCACCAAACGGTCGGCCAATTTGTCGAGGTCCTCGGCCTCTTCATTGCCGATGCGGATCCGCGGATACACGTCCTGCGGACCATATTCGAGGTCGATCCAAGGGACGGTCAGATCCCGGTTGAGCACGGCAGAGACTGATTTTGCGTCGGCTGTCTCGATATCTTCCTGGACCTGACGATGTTCCTGGCCGACCGCATGGCCGCCGGCGATCGCATCCGTGGTGGCGGTCTGCCCCAGGATGGCTTTTGACACCTGCTGGTCGAACCAATCCGCGCGCTCTTTGAAAAGCGCGCTCGCTTGGCCGGCCGGAGCCCAGACGAACTCGATCTTCATCGACTCGGGGACGATCGCTGCGCAATCCCCGGCGATATTGGTCACCGCCCGCCAAAGCACATCCTTGTCCTCGGGCGTGGCCTCAGGTCCGTAGCGACCGAGGCGGATCGGCTGCCCATAGGTCTGGCAGAAGATGGCCCAGTCGCGCAGGGTGAAGGCCTTGAACATCCAGGCCCAGGCCGCGATGCGCGCGATACCCGATCGGACCGGCAGGCCTGACTTGGCCTGGATGGTTGCGGCGATGAACTTGGCATAGGGCAGCGGCTGGTCGCCCTCGTTCGTGCGCAGCAGCGGCGTGCGACCGTCGATCCGATCGAAGGTGAACCAACGCGGGTCGCGCCATTCGAGGCGCTTGGGCTTGATCTGGGCGCCGTGGGTGTCCCAGACGATTTCGGTGAACGACACGCCCTTGCCGATAGCGTCGAGGACGTGAAACAGCTCCTCCTGCAGTTCGTCGCGAAGGAGCCAGCTGCGCATCATATCGGCATGGGCCACGTGCTTGGGATCGTCGCTCGCGGCGTCGACACGGATTTCCAGCTGCGAGACGGAGCGCTTTCGGGTGGCGAGGACGCCGGTATAGTGCAGGTCCTTTTCCTCGATCTCCTCGGCCAGCTCGAAATAGCGCAGCGGATCGCCCGCATCCGCCTCGCGCATGAGCATTGCCAGGCGCCCCGGATTGAGCCCTTGCGTCGGATAGCCCGATTGCACGGTTCTGACGCTTCCCAGCACCGGCGCGGCAATATCCTTGTCGAGAACCTCGCGCCGGAGCGGCTGCCCGTCAGGGCCGACCCATTCATATTTTGCCATGGCCTACCTCACAGTCTGCCGCGAAACGACCGGCCGACCGGAGGCCGGAATGGATCGCGTGAATCGTCGTCGTCATCGAGCGGAGGCCCGCCGTTGTGACCCAATTGATCCGACCCGGCCGGGCGGTAGGCATATTCGACCTGGTCGCCGGCGGCCGCGTTGATGGCCAGGAACAACGCCCAGGTGCGGTCGGCGTGATCTTCGTCTCGCTCCGCCACGAAACGCGGAGCCCCGGTCGGACCAAGCATCCGGCGCAGCTTGTGGAGATCGGCGCGGAGGGCGTAGTTCCCTTCCGCGATCCTGACCTTGCGGTCCTCGAATTTCTCCTTGCCGGCCGTCGCCATCACCAGCTTGTTGGCGGGAGTGAACAGAACGCCCTCGACGCGGCTATCGCCATATCTGCGCTTGGCGTCCTCAACGGGTTTTTCGCCCATGCCGGTTTGGTCCATGCAGACCCGGCCGACGCGATAGCGCTCCATGATCTCATCGAGCGCGGCGTCCTGTTCGGCGAACTTCGCCCGCTTCAGCTCCACGACTTCGCGAGTCCAAAGGACATCACCAACCAGTTCGAGCACCCAGATCACGAACAAGTCGTTGCGCAGACCGATATCGACGCCGACGAAGCAGACGCCGCCCTGGTACTGGTCGGGATCGCCGGCGTTGTGATCCTCGACGGAAAAGATCAGCTCATAGGGCAGCCACGCGCTTGCCTCGTCCAGCCACTTGAGCAGGAACTCCTGATCCCAGAGTTCGTCGTCGGCCAGGCCGGCGCGCAGCTCCTCGATATTGCGATCGAGGCCATCAGCCACGGCCTGGTGAATGTCGACGATATGGCGCGACCAGGTCTTATCCTGGCCGGTCATGATCTCGTAAAATTTGTTGCCCTTGCCCTTCGGGGTCGAGGTGACGCGAATGTCCCAGCCCTTGGAGATCACCGGGAAGAGCGCCCCCCAAACATCGCGGCTGTTCTTGTGAATAGCGAACTCGTCCAAGAACACATTGGCGGAGAACCCGCGTGCAGTGTCGGGATTGGCGGGCAGAGCGATGATCCGGGAGCCGTGCGGGAATACGACCTCGCAAGCCCTATGGCTGCCTTCCTCTCCCTGCCAGTCGAACTCGGCCGCTTCGAAGGCCAGCCCATAGGCTTTCGAGTGGAGCTTCACTCCTTCGTCCATGGCCTGTTTGGCCTGGCGCTCGCCACGCGACAGGATCACCCAGGGCTCGCGGCGCACCTGGGTGGCAGCCGTGAAGCACCGATCGGTGATCTCCAGCGTCGTGGTGAAGGTCTTACCGGTCTGACGGGAGAACATTCCCGCCTTGAAGCGCGAGCGGTCCAGAAACCAGCGCTGCTGATACCCATACAGAGGAACGGCGGGCGACCTCATGTGTCATAGATCCCGTAGACCTCTTCACGGATCCGGCGGAGCACGGCTTCACCGTCGAGCTTGGTATCGCCAGCAGACGCCGCGCCAACAGCAGCTTCGGCGGCCTTCATCAGCTTGGCCTTGGCATCGGCCTCAAGCCTCTGGCGCCGCTCGCTGGAAACCTTCTGGGCCGAGACGGTCGAGGCAAAGGCGCGCGCCAGCTCCATGGCCTGTTTGGGCGTGCGATCGCCGCCCGTGTCCTGCAGCAGCTCGATGATCAACGTCTTCAGGAATTCGCCGAGCACGATGTTGTTCTGGTCGACGTCCTCGGCGTCGAACTGGCTGGCGAGCCCCTTGAACATGGCGCGCGCCTCCTGGACGCGGCTTTGCGTCCGCGCCAGGAAGATCGCCCTGCGATTGAAGGCCGATCTGGAGATGAGCGGCAGGCCCTTGTCGGCGAGCCTGCCGTTGAACTCTTCCAGGATCTCGCCCTGGGTGCGTTTGCGCTCGGCGAGCTGCTGGCAGACCCAGATGACGTCTTCCTCTGCCTCTTCCGGCAGAAGGTCGATGGAGCCCAGGCGTCCCCGGCCGGCCATGTCAAGGCTCCACGCGGGAAGGTGCCTTGACGCCGGCTATGATCTCTTCCCGATCAACGTGCCTTTGCCCCTTCTTGGTCAAGGTCGCGATCTGGACCGAGCCCGCCTCTCGCACGATCACCGCGCCCATCGCGGCAAGGAACGATAGCTGATCGTGCACCCACTCGCGCGGCCGGCGCGGAATGCCATACGTTTTCAGCTCATCGTGCAGCAGAGATGAGTTCAAGTGCCCGTCGATCTGCTCGGCCAGGGAACGCAGGATTATGAGGCGTGCCTCTTCCTGGAGTTTTTTCTCGAAGCTCATCGTTTATTAGCCTGGTCAAGGAGGAATTCCTGAAGCCGATCACCCACCGCACCGATCGGCTTCAAGCGCTCTGTCAGAACTTCCATGTCGCCCTGCAGGCGGGTCATGGCCAGTTCCATGCGGTGGAAACCCGAGGCGCTCGGCAAATGCAGCATCTCGGTCTCGATTTTGGTGAGGCGGACCTCCAATAGGTCGACACGATCATGGATCTTGCCGATCTCTGCGGCCGATGCCCGCGATCGCGAAGTCACCCAGGTGTAGATCAGCGATATGATCGTGAGGATGCCCAGGACGATGCTGATTGCGCTCTGGGTCGAAGCCAGATCCATCAATTCGCCTTTCCACGGCAGATGCGGGCGCCATCGTCCAGGCGCTCCCATTCGGTTGCGAGCGCGTCGAGGCCAGCAGCCGGCGGCGCGGATTCGAGATAGCCGGCAATCCGCCGGGCATTGCCGTCGCTGGTCGGCGTCGGGCAGATCGGCGCCATGGCTGCCCGGCGTTGGGCCTTGGCGTCACCGGCCTGCGCCGCCGTCGCCCTGACCACCGGCCTGGTCGCCAAGTCGCTTGCGCAACCTTGCAGCGACATCGCGAGCACCGCCGCGATCGAGAGCGTTGTTCGCCGCCTGTGCATCGGCTGTCTCCGCAATATCCTGGGCCGTGTCGGCGGCGGCCTTGTCGACCGCCCCCTGTTTGATTTCTTGGTCCGCCCTGTCGTCTTTCCAGGCCGCAAGGAGCAGGTTGCCGAGCGCGGCGAGGAAGGAGCTGAACAGGGCGGAAATCCAGGACATGGGCGCCTTACTGAGTGTTGGCCGGCGTCAAGGTGGCCGGCCCGAGGTCGACCTGATAGATCGGCTTCGTGCCGAACAGTTCGGCCAACTTGGCGTCGATCTTGATTTCGAGGGCATCGCCGGCCAGGCCAAAATACGCCAGGGCGTCAGGCACCACCGATTCAACGTAGGACGCGGCCTTGGCGAGCGCGTCCGATTTGGAAATGCCCTTGGCGACCGCGCTCATGACAAGCGTTGCGGCGGTACCGGCAGCCTTCTCGATCGCATCGCGGTGCCCCATCTCGATCGAGCGGATGGAGGCCTCGACCTGCAGGCCGGTGCGCTTCTGGAAGATGAAGGCGATCCAACCAATGATGGACATCGCGGTCGCGGTGAACACCGAGGTCAGGATCTCGGTAAACCCCGAGGCCGCCGTCGCCGTTGCGGTCTGGGCCAAAGCGGGGCTGCACAGGGCGAGCAACGCTATAGGCACTGTGACAAGCCCGGATCTCCAGAGGTCGCGAAGTTTGTCTTGGATAGGCTTGTACTGGAGAAGGAGCACGATCGCGCTGGCCAGCACGATGGCGAGGGGCTGATCGAAAAAGGCGAAGATGGCCTGGCCGGGATCGCTGGCCGTCAGAAAGACGCCGGCGACGGCCAGGGCGACGATCATCAACGCCGTGTACACCGGCAACAAATAGCGGCCGAGCAGGTAGTGGCCCACGAAGCCGATCATTTTCGCACGCATGGAGGGTCCTCGGTTCAAGCGGCGATCGCCGTGATGGCGTCGCCAGGGAGCGGGTGAAGGGCGATGACGGGGCCTTTGCCGATGGCCTTGAGGGCGGCGGCGATCGCCGACCTGGTCGCGGGGCCGACCTTGCCGTCCACGGCGAGGCTGTGGGCGTCCTGGAAGGAGCGAACTGCCTTTTCCGTCTGGTCGCCAAAGTCGCCGTCGACGGCGATCCGATAGCCAAGAGCGGTCAAATCGGTCTGAAGCGAGCGGACAGCATCCGGGAAGGCACATCCGCGCTTGAGCAGCACGCCAATCGAAACCGCGCCGTTGTCGTTTGCGGGGGCAGTGGTGGCGCCGGCGACATAGGCGTTGGCAAGGAAGGTTTCGCGCTCGGCCTTGCGGCGGGTGACAAGGCCGCCCAATACATGGCCGTTCGCCTTCACCCACATGAGGAAGGCATCGGCGGCGGCGGTGCGGTCGCCGGCGTTCAAGCGACGAACGACGCTTGATCCGGTGAAATTCTTGTTGCCGATATTGAAGCAGAGGCTGACCAGGGCGTCGAATTCGCCCTGGCTCAACGGCACCTTCACAGCGGCTTTGACGGCGTTTTCAAAGATGACCAGGTCATCGGCCAGGATGGCAAAGGCCCGCTCGCGGGTGATGACCATGCCCGGCATAACGGTGGGCGGCCCGGCAAGCGCGGTATGTCCGATGCCGATGGTCCAGGGCTTACCGCCCGTGCCAGGATCCGGATAGGCCTTCAGCACGACGCCTTCGAACGAGGCAATCGCGCCCTTGCCACGGGTCGAGGTTTTCAGGGCCGCATTGGCGGCGATCGCGGAAACAAGCTGTGCCATGAGGCCAGCAATGCCACCGCGCGCGCGTCACGGGAGTTCCCCAGGCCTGGGGTTTAGCGGAAAAGATCGAGCTGGCGGGAAGTAATGGGGTCGGCCGAGCCTTGCTCGAAGCCCTTGAGATACAGCCTGACAGTTTCGTCAGTCACGTGCAACCGGCGGGCGATCTTGGATTTCTGCCAACCGTAGGCGAACAATTGACGCGCAATCCACTGCTTTGCAACTGGAACCTTGATATGGCCGCGCCGCAGATGCTGACCGAGGGCACGTGCGTTCTCCAGGCCGATCGCCTGGGCGAGCGCCCCTTCTGGACCGGGATCGCTGTGCAGATGGATGGTGCCGCCGCCGAACTTCAGCAGAAACTGGATGGTCGGCTCGACGCCGATCGCATCGATATAGGTCTCGACGAAATGCGGGGCAGGAATCCTCTTCGTCATAGCTGGCTCTTCAAGCGGGTTTCCAGCTCCAGGAGCTGGGCGGTGAGCATGGTCAGCTGGTGCTGCAGGATGATGCGGCGATGGCTGCAGACGGGCAGCGCCTTGATGCGGGCGACAAGCGCCTTCCTCGCCAGCTCCAGGCGCGCGGCTTCGATGGCCTCAGGCCAAGCGAACAGCGGGGCGGGTGCTGGCGAGGACTGGTGTTTCATGCCGCGACCGGAAATCCATTGTGCTCGATGCCATCGAGCAGCCGGCCGGCCCGCTTCTTGCCGATGCGCTGCATCCAGCAGTGATTGCCGCCAGTCGCCGCGAGGTTCTGCCCATTGTCACCGGTGTCGGTGAGCCGCCGATGCGGCACATTATCGAAGGCCGGATAGCCCCATGATACTGGGCCGCGAGGCGCCCATTCGCCCCACTGCTTGAACAGGTAGGGAATGCCCATGATCTCGCAGTCGTCGCGCACCCTACGCGCCCATGCCGGGTGCATTGGCCTCGCGTTGGGGCCGCTTTCTCCGCCGCAGATGATCCAATCGGGCACTTGGCCGTCAATGCAGAGCTGCCCGAGCGGGCCAAGAGCCGGTTCATAACTGACAAAGCGGAACCGCGCCGGCACCTTCGCAAGCGCCGGCCAGTTGCGCCGGTAACGCTCGCCGTCCTCGGCCGTGGTGCCGAGCCAGACATTCGACCAGCCATCGCCCCAGGGGCGGCAGCCGATATCTGTCGTCGGCAGCATCTTGCCGATGTTCTGCGGGCGCTTGGTGAGCAGCAACCAATCAAGGTGCGGCGTCATCTCGATCCAGTGCCAGAGATCATCCCGCCATCGGCTGGGCACCTGGTTGTCGAAGACGTCGGCAAGGGAGGCGCAGAATACCCGGAAGCGCCGGCCTTCGGCCTCCGCCTGGCGGTTCCACTTCAGCGGTTGCTGCCAGTTGCTCGCCGAGGTCCGGCGCCGCTCGCCTTCCCAAAGCTCCGGTTTACCGGCACGCTTGGCCCAGCCCTCGGCGTAGCAATGGTCGCAGGCCGGGCTGAGCGCAGTGCATCCAAGCCATGGATTAAAACTGTGGTCAGCCCACTCGATCTTGGTGTTTTCGGCCACGGCCTATTGCTCCCCCAACACGGCGTCGAAGAGGTCATCACGAACGATTACGTCGACCAGCTGGCGCAGGAGGTCATTGCCACCACGGCAGCCCGGCCGGCCCGACGCTTCGACATCAAGTGCCTGGGCGAGATGGACAGGGAGCTTCACACCCGGCCCGGAACGAACGTGGATGACGCGCAGGCTCTCTGGCCTGTTCCGCAGCCGAGCCGCCAGGGCGCGGATCGAGGATGGGTTTAGCTCGGGATGGGCCGCGATGATTTCCCCGTTGGTGAGCCCTTTGGCGACAGCATCCCGCACGATCTTCGTGATTTTCCCGGCCATCACGCACCTCCGAAAAGGTGGGCTTCCTTGCCCCAGACGGTCTGGCCGGCCCAGGGCTCACGGGCGAACACATCGACTTTGCGAGCCCAGGGGCAGAGGCGCTCCAGCATGTCCCGCATTTCGGCCGGCTTGCGGGAATACTCGCGGAGGGTTGCCTCAATGACGGACGGGAAATCCTCGATATCGTCGACATATTCGACCGTCTCGATGACGTTGCGGACGGACTTCGAGACAATCCGCGGATTCCCGATGGTGCCGACCAGATAAGGTTCCGTTGCCGATCGGAGGATGAAGCCGGTACCGAAACCGCTCTTTCCGTGCCGCGTCTTCTTGTGCCAGGCGCCGCCGGTTTTGTAGGCGAAACCCCAGACGCGCATGATCTCCATGGCGTAGGCCAGATGCGGCCAGGTCGACCACATCACCAGAAGGCAGTTCGGCCCCGCCAGCTCGCCCACCGGCAGGGCAGCGATGCGATCGACGGGCATCGTGTCGTAGTAGCTCTCCGGCGACTTGGCGTAGCCGGCCTCGCTGCGCATGTCGTAGGGCCAGGGCGGGTCGATGTGGATCACGCCAAAGTGCTCGCGGATGAGCGGGGCGAAAAAGAAGCTCACCGGGCCGGCCCTCCCGCCTTGGCGTGCTGCTCGGCGCGAGCCACCTGGTCCGCGACCAGGAGCACTTCGGCGCGGTGCTTTTCGAGCCAGGCCAAGGTCCGCTCGACCTGCAGCAACCGCTGGAGCTGGAATTCCTCCTTCGATTTGGTCATCGTGGCCCGAACGTTCTGGCCGCTCGCGAGACGCTTTTGGATGTCGATGGCGGCGGTCAGCGCCTGACGCTGTGCGTGTAACGAGATCTCGCTCATGCCTTCCCCCCTGCGAGTTCGCGGATATGCCGGCCCAGCTCGATCTGGCGCTCGAGCAATTGCTCCGGCGCCAGCGGTTTGTTGATGTCGGCAAAGGCGATGCGCTGGACGCCGGCATCGGCGCCGCGATCACGGAGGATCTTCGCCTGGGCAATAAGGATCGCCCACCGGTCAGCCTGGAGCTGGGTCAGGCCCATATCCTTGGCGACGCGTTCCGGCTTCCACTCGGCGCCGGCGCGCTGCGCCATCTTCTTCAGCGCCTCGATCGCCTTCCTGGAGTCGGCGGGATCGGTAAGAAACCGGGTGTGGCTAAGGCCGGTTTGCCGCTCGACAAAGGCCATCATTGCCTTGTCGCTGCGGCTCTCGACCGCGCCGAGATCGTGCAGGGCCATCCAGAGCGCCTGGAGCTTGGGAGCATAGTCACCGGTGGCGCGCTGCGCACTGCCCGGCCGCGCTGGCGCGCCCTTCGAAAGATCTTCGAGCTGCGCGATGACGCGCAGCTCCTGGTCGCGGCTGAGGCCCTTGGAAGAGCGCTGGCCGGTGGCGGCTTGGAGAAGATCCCGATAGGCGGCATCGTCCAGGCCGGCGCGGGATTTCAGCATGTGGATGCGGGCGGTGGCGCTCATGCCTTGCCCTCCCGCTTGGCCAGGAGGTAGCAATCACGCCGCTGCGCCTTCGGGCACCCCTCCCACCAGTAGAAGCAGGAGCCTGGTCCGGCGGCGGGATCCCGGCTGCATTTCCCCTTGCCTTTTGGAGTGGTCCATTGTGACGGCGCCGGAGGGAGTTCGAGCGAGAGTTGCGTGTCGGTGCTCATGCCGGCCATCCATCGATCTCGGTGCCTGTGATTTCGGCCTTGATCCCCATATCCTTGGCCGGGCCGTACCCTTCAATGAAGTACGAGGGCGAAGTGTCGATCACGCCTCGCGCAACCAATTGCGCTATGTGCTCGGCATGCTCGCCGATCTCAAAGAATGGGAAAAAGCTCTTCCGGAACTCTTCCATGAAGGCGGGCGTGAACTTCGCCTCATCGAGTTCGACCTCGACGGTTTGGCAGACTTCGATCCTGAATTTCATATTGCTGCCCTCCGTATGAAATGATCGCGGTCCCAGAGCAGCTGGATCCCACTGAAGACAGGCGTGGCGGGATGGTTCTCGGCCCAGAAGGCACGCATATCGGCCCAATCCTCGAAGCCATCGCCACGCGCGAAGGCTTGCAACTGGCTCCAGCCGGTCAGGGTCACGCCGCCGACCGTCACGCGGTTATTCTGGAAATCCAGGGTGATGGGATTGACGGCGGTGCAGCGCGGAGCCCCGAGCAGGCGGCAATAACGGGTCCGCATGCTGACATAGAGCTGCATGGGCTCGCCGGCATAGGCATGGCGCTTGCGGTCGGCCCGGATGGTGCCGACCTTGGTGCCGCGCTCGATCGGGGCGGCAAAGCGCTTCTGGAAGGAATAGGCGACCATCTAAGCCACCTCCTTCTTTGCCGCGCAGGCCGTGCAAAGGTCCGGACGAACCCAGGCACAAGGCGGAAAACAGCCGTCTCGATCGCTGCAACCGCAATCGTCGCAGACCGGACCCATTTGCGAAGGAATTCGTGGCGTACCGTCATCGGCCTGCAGGAGATGACGAGGCAGGGCGTCGACGACCGCCACCTGCAGACGCGGCAGCAAGATGTTGGTTGCCACAAGGGCCGCCCGCTCGGTAGGGGTGACGCACTCAAAGAGTGGCTGTTCCTCGACATGCTTAGAGGCGAACCACGCGCAGAACAGTTCGAGCGTAAGGGCGCCGATATCGTCCCTCTCCTCGATACTGAGGCTGCGCCAGGCGGCGGCCCCGTCGAATCTTTCGATCTTGGCCATGTCCGCCCCTCAATCCACGGCCGCGATATCGATGGTGACGGGCTGCCACTTCCCCTTGGCACTATCGCGCCGGTGGAAGCGGATGTACGTCTTCGAACCGATGATGCGGATGCTGTCGCGGATCGCCTCCATGGCGCGAAGCCAGCGTTCGTCGCGGATGTCGGTACGCATGAGCATGAACAGCTCCGCCCGATTGATCTGCCCCTCCTTGTCGACCTGGAAAGCACGGTTGACGATGGCGCGCAGTTCGTCGCGTGACCCCTCGCTCCATTCGGTCAGGCATTCGTCGATCAGGGTTTTTGCCGCCTGCAGCTCCGGACCAAACTCGATCCGATCGGCTACCTGGATCGTGACCTTGAGTGTCCCGTCGATCGTGGTGAGCGTGGTGTTGCCCTTTTCACCGCCAACCTTCGCCCCGTATTTCTCCGCGATGAGGGCTTGGAAGGCTCCAAAATCATCGAAGCAGTGGGCCTTGAAACGGGCGATCTGCGCGTTCAATGGCTCGGCATGGCCGAACATCTTGCGCACGGTGTCATCCATCAGCATGTCGACGGGCTTCACCAGATCGAGCGGAACCCATGCCCCTCGGGCATCGCGCATGAACGGCTTATCGCCAATTATGGTCGCGCCTTCCGGCAGCGCCGGCGCCGGGTTGGAAACGGTCTCAATGCTCATTTGAAGCTCCTTTGTGGTGCATGGCATCGCGGCTCAGGCTGGCGAGGCCTGATGCGATGGCGAGGATTTCGCGGGTGGAAAGATCTGTTGGACGCATGCGGCCGGCGCTGACCTCTACGGCCAGGGCGACGGGGTCAATTTCCGGCAATGGCGGAATGCCGAGATCGTGAAGCGCCTTTGCTTCTGCCAGCGCCGTGATGCTGAGGTTCTTGAGCAGCTCGAAGAACGACCGATCTGCAGGGCAGCGTTTCTGCACATCGTCGTGTGCCTTGAGAACGTCGGTTTCTTGGCAAGCGCCAAGGGCGGCCGCGACTTCGCACGCAGGCAAATCGGTCAGCGTGAAGGCCAGATAGGCGGCGATCTCGCCGGCCAGCGTGAACCCCCCCAGATACCGGCCATATTTGAGGTCGGTGCTCGTGACGCCGACCCCAGTGGCAACGGTGGCGATGATCTGCGACATGGTGGGCTGGATGCTCATGGCGCGCCTCCAGCCGGACCGGCTGCGAGGATCTCCGTGCGCGGCGGCAACGGGATGGTTTCCCCTTGCACTCGGAAATATTCCCGCCGCTCGGGGAAGGCGACGACGCGGCCAGGCGACGATGCGTCCGCCTGTTCGAGGAGGAAAACGCGGTTCTTGGCGACTTCGGCAGCCAGTAGGTTGAGGACCGCGACATAGCTGAATCGGATCCTGGCAATGTCCTCGGCTAGGTCGCTGCAAAGCTCGGCGTTGAGCTGGACCCCTTCCGGGGCCGGATTTGCGAACAAGGTTTCGAGGTCAGCCAGGTGCTGCAGGGTGCTCATGAGCGCACCTCGCCGCTTCGGTTGATCCAGGCTGACCGGATATCGGCGATATCGACCGGGCGGTTGTTCCCGGCCGCAAGGATCGTGGCCAGGCGCATCGTCTTGTCGATCTGGCCGAGCGTGCCAGGCTTGCGGCCGATATAGGTCAACAGCTCGCGCTGTTTGGGATCCTCGATCTTCCAGGCGTCGAGCATGGCATCGATATCGCCGGGCTGCGGCGTGAGGATACGACGCTTCAGGCCAATCCGGCGATGGAGCTGGCCATATCCCTCTTTGGGTTCGGTAGCGCCGAAGCGCTTATAGACCTCGTCATTGCCGACCAGGGCGATGCCACACTCGTATTCGTCAAGAAAGTGGCGCAACTGGTTGACGGCCTGGTCTGTCAGTTCCTGTGCCTCGTCCAGGATCAGCAGGGTGTGGCGACCGTTCCGGCGCAATTTCTCACCGATCGCGCGATCAAGGGCTTTGCCGGAGAGGTCGGGCGCACCGACCGTAATGGCGATGTCCTGGAGCATCGACCACATGCCGCTGGTGCGAGGGCGCATGGTGGCGCGATAGACGTTCCGCCGGGTCGACACGAAGTATTTGATGGATGTCGTCTTGCCGAGACCGGCAGCCGCCGTGATGACCACCATTTCCGGGGTGGATTGGGCATAAGCCAGGGTCTGAACGATCAGGGTCGATGTCGGCGTTTCCACGTACTTCGGCACGGACTCGGCCTGGGCGACGGCTGCCGCGCGGGTGTCGTCGCAAACTTGGAGCCAGCGCTTGAACTTCTCGGCGACGTTCTCGTTCTTGCCGGCGTATTTGCCATCCAGCCACAACGAAGTGGTCGATGAGGCAACATCAGCAGCCCTGGCGACATCGGCGCGGTTGAGGCCCTGCCGGTTCATCTCCTCGACGACACGCTGCCTGATCTTTTCGACTTCGTTGCCGGGCTCTTGCCCGTTTGTCTCTGACATGAGACAGTCTCCTTGCTTGCTATGGGCCTTGCGGCCCGCTTACGAGGGCGTTCCGGGGGCAACCGGAACGCCTTCATTCATTTCCGCCTCTCGGGAACGGCAGGACGTCCGCGTCGCGATCGAGCGCAGCCAGGCCGGCCGAGAAGGCGGCGTTGAAATCGGTCATTTCGGGAATCGGCCCGCGCATGCCGCCGGCGGCGGCGACCAGGCGCACCACCTTGGGCTGGTCGGGCTCGATCGAGGGTGACGGAGAGGGCGTGACGAGCGCCTGCAACTCGCGCAGTGAAAGACGCTGCTGCAGTTCGGCGGCGCGCTTCTGGGCCTTCATCCAGCCAGTGCGCAGCTTTGTATGCGAGCGGGCGGCGTCGGTATCGTCGAAGCCGGTCATTTCGATGCAATCGGCAGAGCAGACGAAACGTCCATCAAGGCTGTAGACGGCGAGCGGCGCCCAGAGCTGGCGCGGATCGAACTTCACCATCACCTTCTTGCCGGCGCACTGAATCAGTTCCTCGGCCCAATACCGGTTGTCATAGAAGTGGATGGCCGGCTGATCGCGGCGGACCATGACGTCCTTCGACGCCAGCAGCAGCATGCGGCGCTGCTCTTCCGTGCCGCGCCGAACCATGGCACCGGCGGCGATCTTGTCGTTCCACACCTGCAGGAAGGAACGCCCGTTCATGCCGAAGCCGCGCCGACCCTCGCGGGCGTTGTGGCGGTCGATCTCATGCTCGACCAGAGCTTCCAGATCGGCCAGAGCGACGGCCGCCTTCCCGTAGTTGTGGGGCTTGTTGGTGGGGCTGTTGCCGGTATAGGCGCCAGCACAGAGCGGATGCTTGGCGATCTCCTCGCAGAGGTCGCGGAAAGAGCGCTCGATCGGCTTGGACTGTCCGGAATATGGCGTTGTCCAATGCGTCACGATGCCGAGCTGCGTGAGCACGCCGAGCGGCTCGTCTTCCTTGATACGGAAGCGGAAGCGGGTCTTTTGCTGGCCGGAGATCAGCTTGGAGGCAAAGGCCTTGCCGTTGTCGAGGGTAATGGACTCGGGGATTCCATAGTTCTCGACCATGTCGGCGATGGCGAGCCGGACGGACTCGAAGGTTTCGGCCAGGTCGAGGTTCCAACCGACATAGAGGCCGGTACCGAGATCCTGGATCGCGACCAGGATGACGCGCACTGGCGTGTCCGCGTTGGGCAGCTTGACGAAGACATCGAGCTTGTGGCCGTCGATGTTCACCGCCTGGAGCGGCCCGAAATGGGTGCGGTCACGCTTCTGGGCGGGATAGACACGTTTCAAGGCCTCGGGGCCTTGGCGCACAGCAATGCGGGCTGCCACAGGGATCTCCTTCTCCAGGCGCCGTTTCAAAGTTTTGGGGTGCGGGATCGGCGACCAGCCTTCGCGGTCGGCAACCTCTTTCATGCGGCGGTAGCAGGGCTCAAAGGCCGTCTTCTCCGCGCGCAAATAGTCCGCGACGATGAAGTCCCAGGCACGCGGGTCGCACTCGGCTGTCGATGTGCGCCCCTGGCGGCGAGGCGCGAGAGCGGCAAGCCGATCGGCGCGCGGCACGCCCCTGGCGGCGGCCAGCCAGTTGTAGAGGGTCGAGGGCGAGACATCGGTCTCTTGCGAGACGATGGCGACGGCGGCGCCGAGGATGCTCGCACGACACAGGGTCTCGATGCGGTCGACGGCCGCGAGGCGTCGGGTGGCTTCGGCCTTTGCCTTGTCCGGCAGGCCTTCGAAGATCTGCCAAAGCGGCTTTGAAGGCGCATCAACGGGTTTGACGGGCTCGATCGTGGCCGGCGTTTGGCTCAAAGCCAGGAGGCGGTTCTGCACCTCGATCGGCGCAAGGGAAATATGGTACTCCCAGCCGCCGCCATGCTGGTCGACGACGATCCGCGCGCGGCGCCGATCGGCGCGCCAGCCATTCTTCAATGCATATCGGGAGAAAGACGGAACGTCGGTGGGCAATTCACCGGCCGAGGCGGCAACGAAGTCCGAAGGGCGGAAGAACTCGGTCAACGGCGCCTCCTCGGGGAAGGCTGCACGGGATCGGCGCGGAGCAAGCGCTCCATATCCTTGATCTTCTCAGACATTTTTTGGTGCTGCTGCTTCATGAGGCCGAGTTGCGCGAAGTGCGCTTCCCGACCTTCCATCACGGTCAGGCCAAACGGCTCGGCCAGGACGTCGATCAGCCAGTTCGCCCCGGTTGCCTCCACGAAGGCGACAAAGCGAGTGATGCCGATCTCATGCTCGGGTTTGGATGCGGCGGTGTAGGCGTAGAGCGCGTCTGTCGTGAGATCCCGGCCAGTCATTTCCGAAATCTCGGCCGCGATCACAGCGGCGCTCTTCTCGGATTCCTTCATGGCGACGCCCAGGGCGCTCTTGATGCGCAGCGAAATATCGAGGCCGCGCACGCCTGCGGGGCGCCGCACTGGAAACAGCTGCTCGGCCTGGGAGAACAGGTCCCCTTGCCGCTCGTCGCTGTATTTCTTCGCCCCGCGCGCCATGGTCAGGCAGCCTTTGCCTTGGCGCCACGCGGATTGACGATCTGCTCAACCTCCGCAGGGGTTACGCCGACAAAGGCGAGGAAGCGCCGCCGGATGTCCGGCGGCATGCGGTTCGACCAGGTATCCGTCCACTGCTGGAGTGTCTTTTCCCAATCGGTGCGCTCGGTGCGACCGTTCGCGCCGGCCAGTGTTTTGACTTCACCTGTCGCAAAGCGCGATGCTGCGGCGAGCTGCTGCTCTGCCGGATACGCCGAAAACGTCTTCAGCATGCCCAGATTGGAGGCCAGTGGCGTGTTTCGGATGAGGGCCACGATCTCGGAGGACAAGCCGGCAGCGATCTGGCAATAAAGAGCCACATTTCGCTTCGACATGCCGACTTTTTCGGCAACCTCGTCGGCGAAGGGAAGGAAAGATGCAGATTCTGCATCTTTCCTAACGTGCTGGTTTGATTTGCCTTTCTTCTTGCCGTGCCCCGTTTCTGGGTGGAGTTCGAGATAGATCTCCTTGCGCTCGGCCAGGAACACGGCCTTGTCGAGGGGATCCAGCTCCCGACGCATTAGGTTTTCGTCGATCTCGGCCAACCGGGCCTCATTCGGGCTCATTTCCCGAACGATCGCGTCAATGGTTTCCCAGCCGAGCAATTCGGCGGCGCGGTAGCGATGCCCACCGGCGGTCAGGATGTAAGAGGCTCCATCCGTGCGCACCACGATCGGTTCGAGCAGACCGCGTTCTGCCATCGATTCCGAGATGGCGAGCGCCCAGCTTTCGTCGATCGGACGCAGGCGGTCGCTCGCGTCGATCAGGCTAAGCGGGATCTTCTGGACAACAGTTTCAGGCATTCCGAGGCTTTCTGGGGTGGTTCATGCGTGGGATTTGCGCGGTCTAAGCCGCTTTGCGGTTTGGACTGTTCCTGCGCAGCTGGGCCGTGCTAGGTTCGTTGCGTTCGACAAGTCGAATTGACGTGCCAGCCGGCCCACGGCGGTACCGTTCGGGAAAAAGGAGGTGGAGAGGTTTGCCGATGCACTCAGCGATGGCGCGTTCGGCTGCAGGGAAAGGCGTGGAAAGAGCCTTTGAACACGCTCCTGGTGAGAGCCCCGCAGCGGTCGCAACCGTACGGAGCGTCTGACCCGTGCGCCTCACTGCAGCAAGGATATCGTGACGGTCCATGTCGAATCCAACTAACCGAATAATTCGATTTATCGAATGCTAGAATTCGACTCATCGAATGTCAAGTTTGCAGAGCGGTTTTCGCTGGCTCTTGGCTCGCGCACGGCCCTATGGCTGCATGAGCAGACGGGCATTCCCACATCGACCTTGTCGAACTATCGGAAGAAGGGCCTAATTCCGGCTGCGGACGCCGCTTGCAGGATAGCAATTGCGCTTGGCGTCGATGTCACCTGGCTCGTCCTCGGCATCGGTGAAATGCGCCCGAGCGGTGCAGTAATACCTTATGTTAATACGTCTCTTGATCCGCAGGCGTTGGCATCTGCGATTGAAATCGTGGACGGTTGGCTCCGCGAAGCAAACAAAGACGTCGAGTCCAACCATAAGGCCAAAATAGTCACGGAAATTTATACATTGCTGCTCGAAAACGATCAGGGCAACACGCCCTTGCCCCAGCAAATCAATAGGATCTTGCGACTTGCGGGTTGAGGGTGCCTTGTTAGGGGATCGATTTTGAGAGACGACGACGATTTGAACCAAGACAGGTTCGAGAAGGTTAGAAGAAAGCTCCTAGGTGGAGGAAGCGGCGGCACAGACAAACCCGCCGAAATTGCAAAGCGGAACAAAGATAGGACGCGGCGGCGCAGTGCAGTCGCTCAAGGCCGAGGAACCGTTATTCAAAACTCTGTTATCGTGGTCAATCAAGTAGCACCGTCGCCGGGGCACAGTGACGATATTAGAGGGCTTTTAGACAGTATCCTTGCGCGTCTTGATACCAATCTTGGTTAGCGTGGCAGGAACGGGGCACGGCCAGGCCGGCAGCGAAGTGGAGAGCGCTGCAGGGCGGCAAGTGCCATTTAATTGATACAGTATTTGCCGATCTGCGACGCGACATCGGCAAAATCCGGCTCATTTGGCCTCGGGGATATCAAGAGCCTTTGTTTATCGATCGCAACAAAGAGCCGAAATCCCACGTAGCCGCCAAATTCGTTCTTGGCGTTCACTGCGCCGCAATAGCTGTCGACGTTTTCCTTCGATCGATGCAGCGAAAGCAGTTTCAGTTGGGCAGAGTAAGGATCCTTAAGGGCTCGTCCCATCAGCCCATTGATTTCGGCAATTCCCTTTTCACCAATTCTCTTCTCGGTACCATCCATAACAGTTTGCGCACTTGCTGCGCCGGCGGTGGACATCAACATCACCGCGAGAAACAACGACTTCATGCTTTCCTCCCAAGCCCGGCTATAGGCTGCCAGATGGCGAAGGGCGGGACAAGGCCTGCAGCCTCGAACGCTGCCGCCTACTGCCTGAGGTGCGCTTGCAAAAAGCTAAGGTCCCCCCGCGCGGCGCCCGAGGGGGACTATTGCCCAACGTGTTGATTTGTTTCCGCTTTTATATTTTGGGCGCATCACGCTGCTCCCGACGCTGGTTTTTGCGCCCTTTGCGGCTCGCCCGATGCTCGTCGAGATGCACTACGGCTCGCTTGCTTTTAGGTTTATTCCCGATTTATCAAGGTTTTGAAGCCTTTTCAAAGGATCTTCAAAACTCCCCGCTCTATCGATGGACACTCCAATTCCAGGTGTCTGTTGCGGGACCGCATTCCAGTTTCAAGTGTCTAACCGCCGATCGCTTTTAGACTATGCAATCCCGCTATAAACCCTTGTGGCACCGCCGTTTTCCCAGCCCATTCCGCCTAATCCCGGATATTCCCGGTTACTCCAGTTTCAAGTGTCCTCTTTCACGGTTATTTCGACGGCACGCATAAGCTGGCCGCCCGGCCTGAGGAAGTCGCGGAGATCGCCCGTTTGGTCGAAAAGGCGGGCGGCGGCGGTGCAGCCCTACTGGCACTCTACCGTTACGCCAGGCAAGCCCAAACCTCGCTGATCAACCGGGACCGGCTGATCGAGGAATTGAAACGCCAGTCCGATCGGCTCGAGGACGAAGACCTTCACGAAAGAGTGGATGGCGATGCCCAAGGCGTGTCGATCGACTGGATCGTCAGCCGCGAGTTGAAGCGGACCGATGGCAATGCCGTCACGGCATTGCGCAGGGCCATTCGCCGCAATGTCCGACTCGACGACGAACTCGACCGTCTGGCGAGCCTGCTGGAGGCGGCAGGCAATCCTCTCAGCCTCTCCGGCAAGCCATGAACGGGCGGCCCGCAGGCCTGGAGCCTTTCCTGTCCCAGGAGGCCGAAATAGTGCAGCGCGATGCCGACCAAGCAATCGCCACTTGCGGAGGCGATGCACGCGTCGCCGTTCAGGCCTTGGTCGCGATGGTGGATCATCTCAAGGCCGAACTCGCCGAGCGGGACGATGCGATCGCGGCGCTGACAGCCAGCGTATCACGCGGCTATGCGCGTGGTTTTGGCGAACGGCCTCCGCCTGGCGCGAGGGACAAGGTGCTTCGCAAGCCGGTTGAGTGAGGACCGGCCTTGCAAGTCTCTGCGCCCGGCCAGCGCAATCCCTTATCGTCAGCGAGATTGTCAGCCGCCATGCGTGAAAACGCACGGTGGCCTCGCCTCCGTGCGGCACTCCTGCCGCAGCAGCTATCAAAAGGATTGTGCTGCGCCTGTAGTGCAATCACCGGGTCGCGCAACACACAAAGCTCCCCGTCCGCCGGACGGCTCACGTCACGGTCGTCGCGTCACAGTGCGTAGGCGTTCAACACCAGACGATGTCGCAGCCGATCTTCGGATCGAGGCTGTGCTTGCCCGGAGCAGCAATCTGTCTCGCTTGCTTCGCGGCCTTGGCCGGCGAACGCCAATCAATCACCGTATCGATAATCAAAATTGCGATCACCAGGACAACCAGAAAACCTGTGATCATTTCACTCAGATCCATGACGAACCTCCATCAGCCGGCGTCCGATCCGGCCATGAGGGACTCAGCCCTTGACTTGAACGCCTGAATTCTGCGCTTGTTCCTACTATCCTTCAAGTTTAAATCGCTGTCGGTTGCCGGAACTCAGCGCCATCTTGCAATGCACACATGTTGCTGCATTGCAACCAAAAGAAAAGCCGGCTGCTGCCGCGCCGGCTTTTCCTGAAAATCTGACGGTATACCGAAAGACTCTATGGGTCGCTTAGGCCGCGGCCTGGAGCTGGTCAGCGGCCAACTTGCCCGAGCGGCGATCCTGGACCAGCTCATAGCTGATCTTCTGGCCTTCGCGCAGCTCATACAGGCCGGCCCGTTCAACCGCGCTGATGTGGACGAACACGTCCTTGGAGCCATCATCGGGCTGAATGAAACCGTAGCCCTTCTGGGCGTTGAACCACTTCACGGTACCTGTGCTCATCGTGAGCTATTCCTTCAACGTAGTGAAAGCCAAAGCCCGCGATGACGCGGACCCAGCGAGTGTCGAATTTTGGTGAGAGCTTGTCAGCACGCATCCAGCGAGCGCCGCGACGCGAGGCCAAGTCGTTCGGCCGAAAATCGATGCCGATAGGCTGCCCGATTGGAAACCAGCGGTCAAGACAAACCTGCGACAAAATGGACGTTTTTGCGATCTGCTTCGCTTTTCTGAAACGCCAATAACAATATAGTGCCAATTCAGCCGAAATCTTCCGAGCAGAACATCGAAGCGGTAATTCCGCAGCACACACATGATCCTATTCTTATGGATTCACTACGCTTCAAATCACTTTCCTGCCACACAATCCTCTGACTTTTCGCTGGAAGAGCATTCGCTCCGCCCCAAAATCGCCGCTGAGACTGCCCACGTCACCCCCTTCCCCCGCCCAAGCGCGGCAAATGGCCTTAACCATGACGCGGTGCGGTTGGCGCCCTGATCCCGCTTGCGTCTATAAGGACGGGACCGTGAAGGCAGGCGAAGGATCGAGGAAACGATGCAGGGGGTGGATCCGACGATCGCGATTTTGGTGCCCTGCTACAATGAGGCGGTCTCCATCCAGGCCGTCATCCAGCGGTTTCGCGCGCAGCTGCCGTCAGCCGTCATCTATGTCTATGACAACAATTCCAGCGACGATACCGCGCGCCTGGCACAGGAAGCCGGGGCCGTGGTGCGCCATGAAGCCCGCCAGGGCAAGGGGCACGTGATCCGCCGCATGTTCGCGGATATCGAGGCCGACATCTATATCATCGTCGACGGTGACAACACCTACGATCCCGCCAGCGCTCCGGCGCTGGTCGCGGCCCTGCGCGCCGGGCCCCTCGATCTCGTTAACGGGGTGCGCGTGGCCAACGGCGAAACGGCCTACCGCCCCGGACATCGTTTCGGCAACCGGATGCTCACCCGCCTGGTCACGCGATTCTTCGGCTCGTCCTCGCGTGACATGCTGTCGGGCTACAAGGCGATGTCCCGGCGCTTCGTCAAGACATTCCCTGCCCTCTCGACCGGTTTCGAGATCGAAACCGAACTGCTCGTGCATGCTCTCGAAATGTCGCTTCCTCTGGGCGAGATCGAGACGGTCTATGGGGAGCGGCCGGCGGGCTCGCAGAGCAAACTGCGCACCGTGCAGGACGGCATGCGCATTCTCAAGCTCATCGCCAAGCTGGTGAAGGAGGAAAGGCCGCTGCTCTTCTTCAGCCTGCTCGCCGGCGTGCTGGCTCTGTTGTCCCTTGTCGCCGCCACCCCGGTGGTGGTGGAATATCTCGAATACGGCTCCGTGCCGCGCCTGCCCACGGCCTTGCTCGCCACCGGCTTGATGCTGTCGGCCATCATCGCCTTCTTTTCCGGCATGATCCTCGATACGGTCACGCGCGGGCGAAGGGAGCTCAAGCGGCTGCATTATTTGCGCTATGCGCCCGTCCACTGAACCACCTCCCGGCAGGTCTCTGCGTTGGCGGCTATGCTGTTTTGCCCTGGCCGGTTTCGTCGGCTTCGCCTTCGATGCCGGCATCCTGACCATTCTGGTCAATCTCGGCCTCGATGCTCGTCTGGCGCGCCTGGCCTCGTTTGCCGGTGCCGTGGTGGTGACCTGGCTGATCAACCGCTCGCTGGCCTTCGGCGACCGCGCCGGCTCCGACATCGCGGCCGAGTTCCTGCGCTACCTGTCCGCGAGCGCGCTGGCCGCTTTGATTAATCTCGGTACCTTCATGGCGCTGGTCACGCTCGGCGGGCCTTTTGCACGCTGGCCGGTGCTGGCGGTGGCAATTGCCGTCGCGCTGTCGATGACCCTGAATTTCTGGAGTTATTTCAAGGCGGTCTTCACGCCGAAGGCCCGCGGGCCGGACGAAGCGGCATGAAGCCGGCTCCCACGCCAGGCCATACGGCCTGACGCAATCATCGCTGTTTGCAAAGTCAATTGAAAACGAAGACCCGCGGCAAGGAAGAGCCTGGGACCAGGCGCTTCCCACTCTGCCGTTGAACTCGTTATCGACCGAAGCCCGGAATACCCGCCGTCATGCCGCGTGCGAGCTGCGTGACGAAGTTGAGGTCGCCGCCGGCCGTCGGCGTCGTACGGGTGATCGAATCGAATACCACGCCGTCCTTCAGGCCGTAATTGGCGACGCGCGACACCCGGCCATTGGTGAAGTAGACGGCCAGCACGTTACGGTCGGTCACATGCGGAGACAGGAAGGCCACCGGGCGGGACGTGGTCTGAGACACATAGTACCAGGCCTGGCCGTCCAGCGTGGACTGGGTGGAGGGCGTGCCGAGTGCATCGAGCACCTGGGCCTGGGACGTGCCGGGCTTGATCGCCGACAAGGTACTCTCCGTCACCACGATGCCGTGCACATTGGTCTCGCCGATCGAACCGCAGCTCTGCAGCAGCCCGGCCAGGGAGATGACGACAGCGGCCGCCAGCGCGGGAGACCGGAAACGGGGGGGCAACACAACTATACTCACTTTGGCCTCCATCGGGCACACAGGCTCGTTCGCCACATCGTCGCGTGGGTTCTGGCGTAACCCGCTCGCGCACGAAATTCAACCTTGGCGCTCAGAGAGCATCCACTTATATGGAGCATCCGTTATAGAGTGCGGTCTTCGACCGGATCGTACCAGGGCACCGCCACGGTGCCGCCCCGCGGAACACCGGTCGAATACCCCTGCTGGTGAAGGAGCTCATGTTCGGCCTGTTTCGCAATAGAGCGCGCGACGCGCAGATTGCCCGCCTCTACGACCAGATCGTGGCCCAGGGCCGCGATCCTGCCCTGTTCGTCGAGGGTCGCGTCCCCGACACGGTGGAAGGGCGTATGGACATGATGCTGCTGCATCTGTTCCTGCTCATGCATCGGCTCAACGATGAGCAGGGCGAGATCCGCGAGATTGCCCAGGGCGTTTGCGACCGCTTCTTCGCCGAGCTCGACCGAGCCATGCGGGAAATGGGCGTCGGCGACCTCGCCGTCCCCAAGAAGATGCGCAAGATCGCCGACATCTATACGGGATGCTCCTCATCCTATGGCAATGCCCTGCATAGGCCGGATGACGAGGAACTCACCCAGGTCCTCCTGCGCAACGTCTATGCCCGCGACGAAGAGAGGTTGCCTCAGGCGCGGGCCCTCGCAGGCTATGTCCGGCGCGCTTCCAGGGCCCTTGCCGACGCTTCCCTGGCGAGCCTTGCCAGCGGCTCCCTACCCTTCCCCACTCCAGCCCTAGGTGAGAGCGCATGACCAATCCAACGCCCCACTTCTCGCGTCCGGTCCATCTGCGCGAGATTCCGGCCACGGGCCGCCATTTCATGATCGAGACGAACGAAGACGAGCGCAGGGCCGTCGCCCGCCAGCTTGGCCTTCCGGATGTCGCGGCCCTGACGGCCAAGCTCCACGTCACGCCCTTCCGCAAGGATGGGCTGGCGGTCGAGGGAACCATTCTTGCCCAGATAACCCAGATCTGCGTCGTCACGGCAGAACCGTTCGAGAGCAAGGTCGAGGCTCCCGTCGACATCCGCTTCTCGCCGGATGGGCAGGATCCCAATGCCGAATTCGATCTGGCCGAATTGAACAATCCGGAAGCCGAAGATCCGCCAGACCTGCTGGTCGGCGACACCATCGATCTCGGCGCCGTCGTCAGCGAATTCCTCGCTCTGGCGCTCGATCCCTATCCCCGCAAGCCGGGCGCCACCTTCGAGGGCGACGGAGACGAGGCGGGCCTTTCCCCCTTCGCCGCGCTCAACAGGCTGAAGGACAAGGATTCCTGAAGGCAAGGCTAATTCTGCCGAGAACCGGCAAAAGCCTCCGCGAATGCCTTCGATCGAACACGATTGTGTGAGATCGCACGTCCCTGAGCTGCGATTCATTGATCCGTTACGGGCCTGGACCTATCCACGTCCCAAAGCGTTTTGTGGTTTGAACGAAGGACATCAAATCGCAAGGACGCGCCGAACCAAAGAGTGAGAGCAAGGCGCGTTTCGCCAAAACGCGCTTGGCTCCTGGGATTTCTGCCTTTTGGAGAAGTATATGTCGTTGAAGCGTCTGATGGCCGGGGTTGCACTCGGCATTGGCTTGCTCGCATCCGGCCAGCCTGCCCTCGCTGCCGAACCGCTGGACAAGCCCGCGGTCGAGGCAATCGTCAAGAATTACCTGATGGAGCATCCCGAGGTCATCGTCGACGCCATCAACGCCATGCAGGCCAAGCAGGAAGCGGCGACGGCCGAGCGCCAGAAGAAGCTGCTCTCCGACAGCATGGACACTATCCTCAACGGGTCGCAGAACGCCGTGCTCGGCAATCCCGAAGGCGATGTCACCCTGGTCGAGTTCTTCGACTACAATTGCGGCTACTGCAAGCGCGGCCTGGCCGACATGGTCAAGCTGCTCGATACCGACAAGAAGCTCAAGGTGGTGTTGCGCGACTACCCGATCCTGAGCGAAGGCTCCAAGGAAGCAGCCATTGTTGCCCTTGCCGTCAAGAAGCAGTTGCAGGGCGACAAGTTCCTGGAGTTCCACCAAGTCCTGCTCGGCACGCGCGGCGCCGTGGGCAAGGACCGCGCCCTGCAGGTCGCCCAGGATTCCGGCGTCGACATGACCAAGCTCCAGGCCGACATGAAAGATCCGGCTCTGCTCAAGGGACTGACCAGCACGATGCAGCTGGGCGAGGCATTGGGCATCAACGGCACGCCCTCTTACGTGCTCGGCAGCGAGATCACCCCCGGTGCCGTCGGCTACGATGCCCTGAAGTCCAAGATCGATTCGCTGCGCAAATGCGGCCAAACCGCCTGCGGTTGAGCCGGACAGGCCCTTCTCCAACAAAGCCGGCGGTTTTTCGCCGTCGGCTTTGCCTTCCTGGATCGGGCGCCCTATAAGGGGCGTTCGCAGCAAAAGGCCCGTTGCAGCAAGCTTCGGGCTTTCAATTTATGGTCCTGATGGCAAGCATGGCGCTCGTCTACATTCTGAATGGCCCCAATCTCAACATGCTGGGTGTGCGTGAAACGTCCGTCTACGGCACGCTCGACCTCAACGGTATCGAGAAACTGGCCCGGGCGCGCGCCGAGCAATTGGGTCTTACCATCGAATTCCGGCAGACCAACCATGAGGGCGTACTGCTCGACTGGGTGCACGAGGCCTATCACAAGGGTGCGGTCGGATTGATCATCAATCCCGGCGCCCTCACCCATACCTCGATCGCTCTCCACGATGCGATCAAGGCCGTTAGCCTGCCGGTAATCGAATTGCATCTATCCAACGTGTTCGCGCGCGAAAGTTTCCGGCACCATTCCTGGGTCTCGCCGGCAGCCAAGGGCGTGATCTGCGGATTTGGCCCCAAGGGCTATGAACTTGCCCTCGAAGCATTGGCTTCGAGCGTATCGGCTCAATGAATGACGGGGCCTCGGCCCCGCGGAAACGCAAGGCATGACGATGTCGCGAACCAAATCGGGGATTGACCCCGAGATTATCCGGGAACTCGCCAATCTCCTGACGGAGACGGATCTCACCGAAATCGAGGTGCAGCAGGCCGACCTGCGCATTCGGGTGGCGCGGCAGATCAATGTGACGGCAACCGTGCCGGTCAGCGCGCCGGCCGTCGCCGTCGCTGCTCCGGCTGCCGTTGCGGCCGCAGCAGCCGCTCCGGCTGCTGCCGATCCGGCCAATCATCCCGGCGTCTTGAAATCGCCGATGGTGGGCACCGCCTATCTCGGCGCCGCACCGGGCGCCAAGGCCTTCGTCGAGATCGGCAGCAAGGTCAATCAGGGCGACCGCGTGCTGATCGTCGAGGCGATGAAGACCTTCAACGACATCATCGCGCCGCGTTCGGGAACGGTGAGCGCGCTGTTCATCGAGGACAAGCAGCCGGTCGAATATGGCCAGCCGCTGATGATCATCGAGTGACGTGAATGTTTGACAAGATCCTGATCGCGAACCGCGGTGAGATCGCCCTGCGCGTGCTGCGCGCCTGCAAGGAGCTCGGCATCAAGACGGTGGCTGTCCATTCCACCGCCGATGCCGATGCCATGCACGTCAAGCTGGCGGACGAAAGCGTATGCATCGGCCCGCCGCCGGCTCGCGAAAGCTATCTCAACATTCCCGCTCTGATCGCGGCTTGCGAGATCACCGGCGCCGAGGCCGTGCATCCAGGCTATGGCTTCCTGTCGGAAAACGCCCGCTTCGCCGACATCCTCGATCAGCACAACATCGCCTTCATCGGCCCCAAAGCGGAGCATATCCGCATGATGGGCGACAAGATCGAGGCCAAGCGCACTGCCAAGCGCCTCGGCATTCCCTGCGTGCCCGGCTCGGATGGCGGCGTCACCAATGACACCGATGCTGCCCGCATCGCCGAGGAGATCGGCTATCCGGTGCTGGTCAAGGCCGCTGCCGGCGGCGGTGGCCGCGGCATGAAGGTGGCTCTGACGGCGGAAGATCTGCCCGATGCTCTCGCCACCGCCCGCGCGGAAGCGCTGGCCGCCTTTGGCGACGATGCGGTCTATCTGGAGAAATATCTGCAGAAGCCTCGCCATATCGAATTGCAGGTGCTCGGCGACGGCCAGGGCCACGCCATCCATCTGGGCGAACGCGATTGCTCTCTGCAGCGTCGCCACCAGAAGGTGTGGGAGGAGGGCCCCTCGCCGGCCCTCAACGCTGCCCAGCGCAACAAGATCGGTGATATCGTCGCCAAGGCGATGATCGAGCTCGGCTATGTCGGCGCCGGCACCATCGAGTTCCTCTATGAAAATGGCGAGTTCTATTTCATCGAGATGAACACGCGCATCCAGGTGGAACATCCGGTCACCGAGATGATCACCGGCATCGATCTGGTCAACGAGCAGATCAAGATCGCGGCCGGCTCGCCGCTGTCGATCAAGCAGTCGGACGTGCAGATCGAAGGCCATGCCATCGAATGCCGCATCAATGCCGAGAATGCCGCGACCTTCCGGCCTTCGCCCGGCACGATCAGCTATTTTCATCCGCCGGGTGGCCTTGGCGTTCGCGTCGATTCGGCCGTCTACCAGGGCTACAAGATCCCGCCCTATTACGATTCGCTGATCGGCAAGCTGATCGTGCACGGCCGCACGCGCACCGAATGCCTGATGCGCCTGCGCCGGGCCATCGACGAATTCGTGGTCGATGGCGTGGAGACCACCCTGCCGCTGTTCCGCACTCTGGTGCGCAACGCGGATATCCAGAACGGTCTCTACGACATTCACTGGCTCGAGAAATTCCTCGAAGCCGGCGGCATGAGCGACAGCGCCTAGGCGGTTCTACCATGTCGGGCGCCGAGCTCAATCTGGAGATCACGCCGCAGGTCCTGCTCAAGGCCTATGCCTGCGGTATCTTCCCGATGGCCGAAAGCGCCGACGATCCCGGCCTCTACTGGGTCGAGCCGGAATTTCGCGGCATCATCCCGCTCGACGGGCTGGTGATCTCTCATCGTCTCGCCCGTACCATCCGCTCCGATCGTTTCGATATCGTGGTCGATCATGATTTCGAGGCGGTGATCGATGGCTGCGCCCGATCCGGACCGGGACGCCGCACCACCTGGATCAACTCGTCGATCCGTCGGCTCTATGGCGAGTTGTTCCGATTGGGCCATTGCCACACCGTCGAGGCCTATCGCAATGGCCGGCTGGTCGGCGGCCTCTACGGCGTCGATCTCGGCGGCGCCTTCTTCGGTGAAAGCATGTTCCATCTGGAGAGCGACGCATCCAAGGTGGCCCTGGCCCATCTGGTGGCACGGCTGCGCCATGGCGGCTACCAGCTGCTCGACACCCAATTCGTCACCGATCATCTGATGAGTCTGGGCGCCATCGAGTTGCCGCGCACGCTCTATCATCGTTTGCTGGACGACGCCCTGGCCGAAGACGGCGATTTTCTTGCCTGGCCCAAGCGCGAAGCCCGGTCGGGCGCGGACATCCTGGCCGCCCTTGCCGACTGAGCCAGCCGGTCAGGAAGAGCTTGTCGGAAGCTGGCAACATAGGCGACGGCGCCAGTTCTGCCTCCCTCCCCCTCGACAAAGCGGTGCAGAGGCAGCGAAAGACCGTCCGCTTAATCCTGCGGCGCGTTGGGATCCACCGGCTGGTCGAAGAAATCGGTGTTGCCGTCGCCGGTCTCGGGCGGCGGAGCGACATCCGGCTCGGGCGCCGCGGCCTGTCCCTTCTTGCCCTTGGCGGGCTTGGTGCCCGGCTGCGCCGTGACGACGGGCGGAGGCGGCGGATCGCTGGTCTTGCCGCCCTTGCAGTCCTTGAGCCAGACGTCATAGACAGGATGTTCGACGCCATTGAGGCCCGGGCTGGACGCGAACATCCAGCCATTGAACAGGCGCTCCACCTTCTTGCTGAGGGTCAGTTCGTCGATCTCGACGAAACTCGTGGTTTGCGGATCTTCGCTGGCGGAACGGCTGTAACAGACGCGCGGCGTCACGCTGAGCGCGCCGAACTTCACCGTCTGTCCAACCGGCGCCTCGAAGGTGCTGATTTCACCCGAGATCTTGTCGAGGCCGGTGAACACCGCGGTGGGATTGGCGATGCGTTCGGCCCGGGCGGCAGTGCTGCCCAGGATCAAGCCGAAACAAGCCGCGCTTGCCATGGCAAAGCAGCGCGAGCGGCCGGTCGGAGGAAGGAAGGCAAGCGGACGCAAAAGCAAATGGATCCGTGTCTGGACGAGTCGAGAAGCGATAGCGCCCCATCGGGGCAAAAAGACGGCCACTGACATGGCCGCGCCCCGGCCATGCGGTGCGTCAGTCTCCCGGCGACCAGGCCTGGTAATCGCCGGTCGCCGACTGGCGATGTCCATGGGAGAGCATCGAGCCCTTCGGATGATAAGCGTTCACCGTACCGGTCTGGTTCGGGCGATGCGGCTTTTGCCATTCGCGCGGCTTGTATTCGGTCTCGCTCGGCGGGACGTCGATCTGATGGTGCATCCAGCCCCACCAACCCGGCGGAATCGCCGTGGCCTCGGCATAACCATTGTACTGTACCCAGCGACGCTGCACGCCGATGGTCGGATCCACGGCGCCGCCCTTGGTGCGGTAATAGACATTGCCGAACTCGTCCTCGCCCACGCGCTCGCCCTTCCGCGAGGTCCAGAAGCGGGTTCCGATCGTGGAGCCGTTCCACCACGTGAAGATCTGCAGGAGCGTTTTCATCGAGGGCTGCCGTTTCGTATTCCGTTGCAAGTCTTATGGCCAAGCGCGACGGGGATGTCCACCATTGCGCATAGCCTCATCGGTGATTTCTAACGCAAAGCGCCTGCCGACGGCCCTAGAGCCGCGCAATCGCCTGCGCGATCAGGTCGAAATAGCCCTCGGCATCGATGCCCCCCAGGACGAAGGCATTCTTCGGACGGTCGGTGACACCCCACCAGTCGATCACCGTCATGCCCTGGGTGAGCTGAGATTCCGTCTCGATCTCGACATTGCAGGAACGGCCGGTGAAGAGTTCGGGCTTGAGCAACCAGGCGATCACGCAAGGATCATGCAGCGGTCCGCCTTCCGAGCCATATTTCTGCACGTCGAAGCGCTCGAAGAAATCGAGCCAACCCACCGCGGCATCGGAAACTTTGGTACCGATCTTCCGGATCCTGTCGACGCGCGGGCGCGTGGTGAGCGCCTTGTGAGTCACATCGAGCGGCGCCATGGTGATCGGAACCCCGGAGGCGAAAACCGCTTTGGCGGCATGGGGATCGACAAAAATGTTGAACTCGGCTGCCGGCGTCATGTTGCCGCCCTCGAAGCAACCGCCCCCCATCAGCACGATTTCCTTGATGCGCGGGGCAATGCGCGGCTCGCGCAGGAGCACCAGCGCGATATTGGTGAGAGGACCGAGCGGGCACAGCGTGATGGTGCCGGAGGGGCGCGTCATCAGGGTTTCGACGATGAAGTCGACACCATGGCGCGGGCTGATCGGCATGGTGGGCTCGGGCAGGTCCGCGCCATCGAGGCCCGTCTTGCCATGCACATGTTCCGCGGTGACGAGCGGACGCAGCAGCGGCCGGTCCGCGCCGGCGCACACCGTGATGTCCGATCGCCCCGCCAGTTCGCAGACCACGCGCGCGTTTCGGCTCGTCAGGGCCAGCGGCACATTGCCCGCCACCGTGGTGATGCCCAGCACCTCGAGCTCAGGACTTCCCAGCGCCAGCAGCAGCGCCAGGGCGTCATCCTGGCCGGGATCGGTGTCGATGATGATGGAGCGGGACATGGCTGACTCGGGAGCATTGAAGAAGGCGGGACCATGGACCGGCGGCAGCCGGCACGCAAGGCGCCGCAGCCGCACGCTCGTCGCCGGTTTCAGGCCGGTGGCGCCTGGCCGGCGGCATCGAGCTTCTCCTCCAGCCGCTTAACCAGCTGCATCAGCTCCGCGACCTGGGTCTCGCGCAGGAAGTCGATCTTCTCGTGCAGCAGTTCGATCTCCAGTTCCGCCTTGGTATTGACGTCATAGTCATGCGTGGCAGCGGCGCGATCGATGGCAGCCTGCCGGTTCTGGCTCATCATGATGAAGGGAGCGGCATAGGCTGCCTGGAACGACAGCGCCAGATTGAGCAGGATGAAGGGATAGGGATCCCAGTGCTGCATGAAGGCGACGACATTGAGCACCACCCAGGCCGCGAGCACGGCCGATTGCACGATGATGAAGGGCCAGCTTCCCATGGTTGCGGCGACGGCATCGGCGATGCGGGCTCCGGCGGGCAAGGCGGCCGGATCCGGCCGCCGATGGGCACGTCGCTCCTGGCGCAATCGATGCAGGAGCGTGCGTTCCTCGTCATGGAGTTGATGGGCTTTGGCGATGAGGCTCATCTTCCCGTTCTTTCCGACTCTGCTTGCGGGAATGGAATGCTACAAGCTTCTGTGCGTGGACGCAGGATCTTGTCGGGCATGATTCCATGCCATGGCACGAGAACGTCGCGATTCGGGACTGTCGAGCAGGAGGCTATGCCATGGCGGGCGAACCCCACCGCATCGTGGTCGTCGGGGCGGGCTTCGGAGGGCTGGAGGCCATCCACCATCTCAAAGGCGCGCCCGTCGAGATCACCCTGGTGGACCGGCGCAACCACCATATCTTCCAGCCCCTGCTCTATCAGGTCGCCACCGCCTCGCTATCCACCTCCGAGATCGCCTGGCCGATTCGCCATCTCATGCGCGGGCGGCCGGAGGTGACCACGCTGCTCGGCGAAGTCACCGGCATCGACGCATTGGCGCGCCAGGTGCTCCTGAAGGACGGGGCGCGGCTTGCCTACGACACGCTCATCCTGGCGACGGGCGCCCGCCATGCCTATTTTGGCCATGACGAATGGGAGCCTCACGCCCCCGGCCTGAAGGCGATCGAGGACGCCACCACCATTCGCCGACGCATCCTTCTTGCCTTCGAGAAGGCGGAACGCGAAACGGACCCCGAGGTGCAGGACGCCTTGCTCACCTTCGTGATCGTCGGCGCCGGACCGACCGGCGTGGAGCTTGCCGGCACCATCGCCGAACTGGCGCGCGACACGCTGGCTCCGGATTTTCGCCGCATCGACACCCATAAGGCACGGGTCGTGCTGGTGGAGGCAGGCCCTCGCGTGCTCGCGGGCTATCCCGACGATCTGTCCGACTACACGAAACAATCGCTCGAAAGCCTTGGTGTCGAGGTGGTTCTCGGCGCCGCAGTCACCGAATGCACGGCCGACGGCGTCGTCTATGGCGGCAAGCTGCTGCCAGCGCGCACCATCGTCTGGGCCGCGGGCGTGCGCGCTTCCCCGGCCGCCGAATGGCTCGGCGTCCCAGCGGACCGCAACGGCCGAATCATCGTCGAGCCGAACCTGACGGTGCCCGGTCATCCCGAGATCTTCGCCATCGGCGACACCGTCAGCCTTGCCGGGCCCAACGGCAAGCCGGTCCCCGGCATCGCCCCGGCTGCCAAGCAGGCTGGTGTCTATGTCGCCCGTGTGATTCGAGCGCGCCTGGCGGATGCCCCCGCCCCGCCCCCTTTCCACTACAAGCATCAGGGCAGCCTGGCGCAGATCGGCAAGAAGCGCGCAGTGATCGATTTCGGCTGGATCAAGCTGCGTGGCGCGCTCGCCTGGTGGATCTGGGGCATCGCCCACATCTATTTCCTGATCAGCGTGCGCTCCCGCCTCAGCGTCGCCCTGAGCTGGCTGTGGATCCACACCCGCAACCAGCGCAGCGCCCGCCTGATCACGCAGGGTAGCGACGAGGACGATTCGCACGCTCAAAAGGTGTGAGGGAATCACGGCGCCCTCGATTCGCCCCTTCCGGCTCCTCACGCTTGCCCTTACGGCAAGCCTTCAGCGACCTCTCCACAAGGGCTTGTGTGCCATTTTGGGTCATCCACCGGGGATGGTAAATGAAACATGACCGGAACATGGCAATTCAAAGACAGGTTGAAGGCGGCAATTTTGCCAGGGATTCCGGAACCTTGAGGGCTCCCGCTCAAGCTTGTCCCCGATTTCCACAGCCTCTACTATATGTAGATAGCCACTCATTTTGCCGGCACTAAATCTTGACGCCCCTGCCCGCGAGTCATACCTATTGAGTCATAGTCGGAAACGTCGGCGGCGGGGGTGACCTCGCGGAATTGCGGGGCACGAGCCTCGGCATTCGAACGTTGGCAGGGCCATGTACTCACCGACAAGTAAACAGGATGTCAGACAGTTTTCGAACCGAGCCGTAACGATGGCACGGCGCGGATTTTTGCGTCTAATTTTCGGGGCAGAACGCAATGCGGATTGAACGGCTTTACACCAAGAAGGGGCAGTCCCCCTACGCGTCCATCGCGTTCCGGACGGCGACGAGCGAGATCCGGAACCCGGATGGCTCGATCGTCTTCCGGCTGGAAGGCATCGCCGTGCCGGAGGCCTGGAGCCAGGTCGCCGCCGACATTCTGGCGCAGAAATATTTCCGCAAGGCGGGCGTGCCCGCCCGCACCAAGCGCGTGGAAGAAAACGCCGTGCCGTCCTGGCTCTGGCGCACCATCCCCGACAAGAAGGCTCTGGCCGCCCTCCCCGAGGCCGAGCGCACTGTTGGCGAGACGGATTCGCGCCAGGTCTTCGATCGCCTCGCCGGCACCTGGACCTATTGGGGCTGGAAGGGTGGCTATTTCGATAGCGAGGACGATGCCCAGGCCTTCTTCGACGAGCACCGCTACATGCTCGCCATGCAGATGGTCGCGCCCAACTCGCCGCAATGGTTCAACACCGGCCTGCATTGGGCCTATGGCATCGACGGCCCCGGCCAGGGCCATTTCTATGTCGACTACAAGACCGGCAAGCTGACCTCCTCGACCTCGGCCTACGAGCATCCCCAGCCGCATGCCTGCTTCATCCAGTCGGTTGCCGACGACCTCGTCAACGAGGGCGGCATCATGGATCTGTGGGTGCGCGAGGCGCGCCTGTTCAAATATGGTTCGGGCACCGGCTCCAACTTCTCGGCCCTGCGCAGCGAGGGCGAGAGGCTGTCGGGCGGCGGCCGCTCTTCCGGCCTGATGTCCTTCCTGAAGATCGGCGATCGCGCCGCCGGCGCCATCAAGTCGGGCGGCACCACCCGCCGTGCGGCCAAGATGGTGGTGGTCGATGCCGACCATCCCGACATCGAGACCTATATCGACTGGAAGGTGCGCGAAGAACAGAAGGTCGCCGCGCTCGTCACCGGTTCCAAGATCGTGCAGAAGCACCTCAAGGCGGTGATGCGCGCCTGCGTGCAGTGCGAAGGCCCGGGCGAAGATTGCTTCGACCCCGAGCGCAACCCGGCCCTCAAGCGTGAGATCAAGGCTGCCCGCCGCGCCTTGGTGTCCGACAACTACATCAAGCGCGTCATCCAGTTCGCCAAGCAGGGCTACAAGGACATCGCCTTCGACACCTATGACACCGATTGGGATTCGGAGGCCTATCTCACCGTCTCCGGCCAGAATTCCAACAATTCGGTGCGCGTGGACGATGACTTCCTCAATGCTGTCGAGAAGGATGGCGACTGGGAGCTGAAGGCCCGCATCACCGGCAAGACGGTGAAGACGCTGAAGGCGCGCGACCTGTGGGAGAAGATCGGCCACGCCGCCTGGGCTTCCGCCGATCCCGGCATCCAGTTCCACACCACCATCAATGACTGGCACACCTGCTCGGTCTCGGGGCCGATCCGCGCCTCCAATCCGTGCTCGGAATACATGTTCCTCGACGACACGGCCTGCAACCTGGCTTCGCTGAACCTCCTGCAGTTCCGCAACGCCGACGGCACTTTCAACCTGGCGTCCTACGAACATGCCGTCCGCCTGTGGACGATCGTGCTCGAAATCTCGGTGATGATGGCGCAGTTCCCGTCCAAGGCGATCGCGGAACTGTCCTATCGCTACCGCACGCTCGGCCTGGGCTATGCCAATATCGGCGGCCTCCTGATGACCTCCGGCATCCCCTATGATTCCGATGCCGGTCGCGCACTCGGCGGTGCCTTCTCGGCGATCATGACCGGCGTTGCCTATGCGACCTCGGCCGAGATGGCCAAGGAACTCGGCTCCTTCCCCGGTTTCGAGCCGAACCGCGAAGCCATGCTGCGCGTCATCCGCAACCATCGCCGCGCCGCTCACGGCGAGAGCGGCGGCTATGAGGCGCTGTCCACCGCGCCCGTCGCCCTCGACCACGCCTCCCTTGCCGCGCTCGGTGACAATGGCAAGGCCATTGTCGAACACGCCAAGGCCGCCTGGGACAACGCGCTCGCCCTTGGCGAGGCCCATGGCTACCGCAACGCCCAGGCAACCGTGATCGCGCCGACCGGCACGATCGGCCTGGTGATGGATTGCGACACCACCGGCATCGAGCCCGATTTCGCTCTGGTGAAGTTCAAGAAGCTGGCCGGCGGCGGCTACTTCAAGATCATCAACCGCGCCGTGCCTGCGGCCTTGCGTACCCTCGGCTATTCGGAAGCGGACATCGCCGAGATCGAGGCCTATGCCGTCGGCCATGCCTCGCTGCGCCAGGCACCGGCGATCAACCACACCTCGCTGGCCGCCAAGGGCTTCACCGAGGAGAAGCTTGCCGTGGTCGAGAAGGCCCTCGCTTCGGCCTTCGACATCAAGTTCGTCTTCAACAAGTGGACGCTGGGCGAGGACTTCATCACCGGCAAGCTCGGCGTGCCGGCCGAGAAGCTCAACGAGCCGTCCTTCGACCTCCTCGTCCATCTCGGCTTCGCCAAGGCGGATATCGAGAAGGCCAACATCCATGTCTGCGGCGCCATGACCCTCGAAGGCGCGCCGCATCTTAGGGACGAGCACCTGCCGGTGTTCGATTGCGCCAATCCCTGCGGTCGCCTCGGCAAACGCTTCCTCTCGGTCGAAAGCCACATCCGCATGATGGCGGCGGCGCAGCCCTTCATCTCGGGTGCGATCTCCAAGACCATCAACATGCCCAACGACGCCACGGTCGAGGACTGCAAGGCCTCCTACATGCTGTCCTGGCGCCTGGCGCTGAAGGCCAACGCCCTCTATCGCGACGGCTCCAAGCTCTCCCAGCCGCTGAACTCGCAGCTTCTGGCCGACGAGGACGAGGCCGATGCGGTGGAGGAACATCTCGAGCGTCCGGTGCCCGCCCGTGCGGCCCAGGTCGCCGAGAAGATCGTCGAGCGCATCATCGAGCGGGTGGAAGTGGCGCGCGAGCGCGAGAAGATGCCCGATCGTCGCAAGGGCTACACCCAGAAGGCGGTGGTGGGCGGCCACAAGATCTATCTGCGCACCGGCGAATATGACGATGGCCGCCTGGGCGAGATCTTCATCGACATGCACAAGGAAGGGGCCTCCTTCCGCGCGATGATGAACAATTTCGCCATCGCCATCTCGCTCGGCCTGCAATATGGCGTGCCGCTGGAGGAATATGTCGAGGCCTTCACCTTCACGCGCTTCGAGCCCTCGGGCTTCGTGCAGGGCAACGACTCGATCAAGAACGCCACCTCCATCCTGGACTATGTGTTCCGCGAGCTCGCCATTTCCTATGTCGGCCGCTACGACCTCGCCCATGTCGTGCCGGACGAGGATGGCCATGCCACGCTCGGCCGCGGTGACGGCGAGAGCAAGGCCCCGGCCCAACCGGTGACCGTGCCGGTTTCGCGCGGCCTGGTCCGCTCCAAGACCGAGCGCTTCGTGGTGATGCCGGGCGGCGCCACGGCGGCTTCGAACACGCTCGCCCCGGTCTCCAGCGATGCCCGCGGCGCCATCACGGCGTTGTCGAGCGCCGTCAACACCGGTCGCGGTGTCGTGGCGGGACCGGGAGCCCAGACCATCGGCGCCACGGCGCTGAAGGAAGAGCCCGCGCTCGACGACCTTGCCTGGGAAGCACCGGCCCCCCCCGCGGTCAAGCCGGCCTCCGAGCGGCGCAAGGAAGCCAAGCTGCGCGGCTATGAAGGCGAAGCCTGCCCCGAATGCGCCAACTTCACGCTGGTCCGTAACGGCACCTGCCTGAAATGCGACACCTGCGGCGGCACCACCGGCTGCAGCTGAGGATGGATGGAGAGTGTGCCACGGTGCGATGGATGTCCTTGAACATCCATCGCCGCTGACGAAGAGGGCGTAATTTCAAAGCCTTGGGAAATTCGGATAATGCACCCGCCAAACCTGTTTGGCGGGTGCTCTTTTTGGAACAACGCCCGATTGCGGCCCTTACAACAACGGCCTGTCCTGCTCACCGCCAGCCGAGCGCAGGCGCGACCTCGGTCAAGATCGTCTCGATGACATGGGCATTGTAGGCGACGCCGAGCTGGTTGGGCACGGTGAGGAGCAGCGTATCGGCCTCGGCGATCGCTTCGTCCTGCTTGAGCTGCTCGATGAGCACCTCGGGCTCCGCGGCATAGCTGCGTCCGAAGATCGCGCGCGTCCGCTCGTCGATGAAGCCGATCTGGTCCTCTCCATCGCCTCCCCGGCCAAAATACATCCGGTCCTCGTCATTCATCAGCGCGAAGATGCTGCGGCTGACGGAGACCCGGGGCTCGCGCGCATGGCCGGCCTCCTTCCATGCCGCCCGATAGGCGCGGATCTGCTTGGCCTGCTGGATATGGAAGGCCTCGCCCGTCTCGTCGTTCTTCAGGGTCGAGCTCTGCAGGTTCATGCCCAGCCTGGCGGCCCAGACCGCGGTTGCATCCGATGAGGCGCCCCACCAGATCCGCTCGCGCAAGCCTTCCGAATGCGGCTCGAGGCGCAGCAGGCCCGGCGGATTGGGAAACATCGGCCGTGGATTGGGCTGCGCGAATCCTTCTCCACGCAGCAGGTTCAGAAAGACCTCGGCATGCTGGCGGCCCATGTCGGCATCGCTCTTGCCCTCCGCGGGCTGGTAGCCGAAATAGCGCCAGCCATCGATCACCTGCTCGGGCGAGCCGCGGCTGATGCCGAGTTGCAGGCGCCCTCCTGCGATGAGATCGGCGGAACCGGCATCCTCGACCATGTAGAACGGGTTCTCGTAGCGCATGTCGATCACGGCGGTGCCGATCTCGATGCGCTTGGTCCGGGCACCGACGGCCGCCAGCAAGGGGAAAGGCGAAGCGAGCTGGCGCGCGAAGTGATGGACGCGAAAATAGGCGCCATCCGCCCCCAATTCCTCCGCCGCGACGGCCAGATCGATCGACTGCAGCAACGTATCGGCAGCAGATCGCGTTTGCGATTGACCTGATGGTGTCCAGTGCCCGAACGAAAGAAAACCGATCTTCTTCATGCGAAATGTCTGCCTGCTGAATGCCCAGATGCGTCCGGCAGCGGGAAAAAGGGGCCGGCGCGTTTCAGATATAGGGACTCCAGATCCATTTCAGCAGCCCCCTACCCGAACCGGATGACCAGTCGGAGACCCGTAACGGCAAATGGGCCTCATCAAGAAGACAGACCTCATCCGGCGATCTCGAACCGGCTTTGCACGCTGACGCTTTTTGCGATTTGGCGGAATCGCCGACAATCGCAAAGACGCGTCGAACCAAAGAGTGAGAGCAAACGGCGTTTCCGTCTGAACGCGTTTTGCTCTAATGCTCCCACCCCTGATTGAACGGGAAACGCTCCGCCCAGAGGGCCGTCAGCCGGGGATCTGCATCCACCCGGCGTATTGTCTCCGCCAGACCGGGTGCGGCCTCATAGAAGCGCCGCCGCCCGGGCAACCAGCGTGAGGCCGTTGCCACATAGAGGTCGAGAACCGATAGATCCTCGCCGAGGAGATACTTTCCCGGACGCAATTGTGCCCCCATCAATTCCCAGCAGCGGGCGATGCGGTCGAACAAACGAGCCTTGAGGCCGGTGTGGTGCTCGGCGTGGTCGAGGATGCGAGAAGGATTATCGGCGACCCAATAGAGGGCATAGATGGCCGAAGACACGAAGGTCATCCAACGCAGGAACGTCGGCCGCGCCGGCTCGGTCAATGCCGGCGCTAGCCGTGCGTCGGGATAGCGATCGGCCAACCAGATCAGGATCGCGGCGCTTTCGCTTATCACCTCCCCCGTCGGCAGTGCCAGGGCCGGCACCTGCAGCATGGGATTGATAGGGGCGAGTTTGTCTGCCTCCTCTTGCCCTTCCCAGGGAGAACATTCCTGCACGCGATAAGGCAATTCGAGTAGGTCGAGAGCCGCCTCGATCGGAACCGATCCTGAGCCGGCTGCTCCATAGACGACGAACGCCTCGGTCACCGCTTTTCTCCTCCCAGGACACGCCCAAGCGCCGGCCAACAAACTCACATGGCCCGAATCAAGACTCAGGATTCATGGATTCCGGAGTGCCTTCATTGAGAGGATTTGCCAATATCTTGGGCTCCAACGGAAGATATTCTGGGTTTTAAGCTCAAAAAAGGGGCATTTCCGGGCCAGTTTCTGCCCTTTTGACCTCGAGCTCTTTACATCCCCGGCCATCGCCGCCATGCTCAAAGGGTTCGCAACCCACGAAAGGAGGTGATCCAGTGTCTAACCTTACGAAGATCCTGGAAATTTGCGCTGGCTCAGCCAAGGTGGTCTCCGCCACTTGACGTTCCAGCTACCGAAAATCTGGATCATCCCCGGATGAAATAGGGTGAGCGCTTCGGTGCTCCCGTCATCCGCAAGAACCGGCCGGCGCGCGAAGCAATTCGCGCGCCGGTGCCGTTTTAGAGCCTCGTTGCTCCCCTCGCTGACACCCCCAGGGCAAGATCGATGCGGCCTTCTTTGAGAGCGCGGGCATGCTGCCGCCACCTCGAAGCATCTTGTTCGCCGAGACGAGGAGCGCACGCCCTCCTCCGCCTCTCGAACGGCACTCCCCCGGACGCATGGTCGCAGAACGGTTCCACGGCAGGGCCGATCCTTTACAGAAGAAGGCGCCTTGGCTATCGCAGGTCTCGCGGCCCTGCCCCGCGCTCCCCAACGCAGCGTCGGCGACGCACCTTTCCGAGGACCTCCCATTGAGCCCAGCCGTCACGACCTACGCAGCCCTGGTGATCGCCGTGGTTCTCGAAATCATCGCCACCTCGCTCCTCAAGGCCTCGGAGCAGTTCACCCGGTTGTGGCCGACGGTGATGATGGGGCTGTGCTATATGGCCGCCTTCTATTTCCTCTCCTATACGCTGCGCACCATGCCGGTCGGCATCGCCTACGCGCTATGGAGCGGCATCGGCATCGTGCTGATCTCGCTGGTCGGCTTCGTCGCCTTCAACCAGTCGCTCGACTTGCCGGCCGTCATCGGCATCGGCCTGATTCTCGCCGGTGTGGTGATCATCAACCTGATGTCGAAATCGATCAGCCACTAGGGCGTTTTGAGATTTGGCGGAATCACCAAGAATCGCAATGCGTTTCCGTCTAGACGACGCGCTCTGCTCCTGGCGAGTTCAAGCGCCCCACCGTGCAGGCCGCTTCGCCAGGAAGGCCTCGACGCCCTCGGCAGCATCCTCCTCCATCATGTTCCGCGCCATCACCTCGCCGGCAAAGCCGTAGGCCTCGCCAAGCGCCATCTGGCGCTGGCGGTAGAACATCTGCTTGCCATAGCGCACCGCTGTGGGGCTCTTGGCCAGGATATCCGCCGTCTTGGCCGCAATGGCGGCATCGAGGTCTGCTTCGGCCACCGCCTGGTTGATCAGGCCCCAATCTGCCGCCGTTTCAGCATCGATGAAGCGGCCGGTCACCAGCATGTCGAAGGCGCGCTTGGCCGAGACATTGCGCGAGAGGGCAACCGCCGGCGTCGAGCAGAACAGCCCGACATTGATGCCGGAAACAGCAAAGCGCGCCGCCTGCGAAGCGATGGCGAGATCGCAACTCGCCACCAGCTGGCATCCCGCCGCCGTGGCAATGCCATGCACGCGGGCGATCACCGGCACAGGCAGCGCCTGGATTGCCTGCATCACCCGGCTGCATTGCGCGAACAGGGCCTGATAATAATCGAGCCGACGGTTGGCATGCATCTGGCGCAGATCATGCCCGGCACAGAAGGCCTTGCCGTTCGCCGCCAGGACGACGCAGCGTATGGTGCGGTCACCAGCGATCGCGTCGAGTGCCTGCTGCAGCGCCTCCAGCATACCCTCGGAGAGCGCATTGAACTGCTGCGGCCGATTGAGGGTGAGAGTCGTCACCCCACCTTTGTCCTCTCGCAGCAGGATCGGCTCCGAGGGACGCTCCAACGGCGCGTTCTGGATCGAGACGGCGACAGTCATGGCAACACTCCGCAACAGGGCGGCCAGTCTACGCGCTCGGCCGCCACGCCCGCAATGTCAGACTGGTTTTCTCAGGCCGGCTTGCGGATACGCAGAACGGTGAACAGGCGCGCGGGCGCCACTTCACGGCGCTCGAGCAGCTGCGCCTCGGGGCGGCTGGCCAGCCAGTCGGTCATCACCGCATAGGGGAAATAAGGCCGCCAGCCGAGCCAGCCGCCCGCGCCGATCAGCGCCTTCTCCGCCCGTACGCGCCAGCCGTCCTCGGCCGAGAAATGGTTGAGAATGATCATCTCGCCGCCCGGCCGGGTTACCCGCCACATTTCCTCGAGCACTTGCTGGGGCGAAGGCGCCACGCTGAGAAGATAGGGCGCCAGCACCACGTCGAAGCGGCCTTCCTGGAATTCCAGGGCCTGCGCGTCCATCACCCTGAGGGCCTTGACCTGGTCGAGCCCCTTGCGCTTGACCCGTTCGCGGGCAATATCGAGCATGGGGCGGGCGAGATCGATGCCGAGGATGCGCAGATTATCCGGCATCAGCGCAAGCTCGAGGCCCGTGCCGACACCCGCGACCAGCACCTCGCCATTGTTGCCGGCGGCCTGGGCGACGGCCCGCGCCGCCGCCAGGCGCCCGGGATGGAACGGCCAATCGAAGAAGAGGTCGTAGAAACGAGCCCAACGATAATAGGTGCGTGCGTAGGACGGCTCCGCGGCCGTATTGCTGTCTCTCCCAGCCCATTCCATCGGGAAAAGCCCTTTCACCTTGCCGACCACGGCACCACCCGGCCCAGCCGAAAGGTGTTCATGATCTTTGGCGCAAAACGTGCTTCGTTGAAAACGACGCCTTGCCGCCCCCTTGTTTCGACGTCTCACCGATTAAGCCAAATCGCAAGACGCTTTCGCGGGTGATGACCGGTTCCGTCCGGCGCCCGCCTCCCGAGCCGAATGCCGATTTCCGAGGCATCCGAATGGCGCCTCCTGCACGACGGCATGGCACCTAGTCTGTTTACGCCTCTTTCTTTTCAAAATATGCCGCGGAGAGTCAAGGATTCGAATGCTCGCCCTGCCGATGCAATGTCGCAGCCCGGCCGATTATTGGAAAACTCGCAGAGTCATCTGCAGTTCCCTGTCGAGACTGCCGCCGCCCGGCTCAGCGCAGGAGCTTCAGCGATCCGGTCAGTGAGCGGATCCATTTCGTGGGACCCGCAAGGCCGAGGCCATCGACCTCCTCCTCGGCGAGATCTCGCGCGGGCATGGAGATGCCATAGTCGGCGAACACATGCAGACTGCGGGCAAAGGCGGGAAAGGGCACCACTGCCCGTTCATCGGCGGCAGGCAGTGCCTTGAGCATGATCGCGCGGATGGTTTCACCATCCGCCTGCAGCACGGGCACGGGCCGATTGGCGCTGACGTCGATGCGCCGCGCCTGACGGTCGGCGAGCTGGGTCGCCCCCAGCACCGGCATCCGGGCTCCGAGACCAACACAGACAGCGCCGACAGTATTGGCAACCAGGCCAATCGGCAGAGCGGGGTTGACGATGATGGCCAGGCGAATGTCGTCGCTCACGGAAGTCTCCTCGCTGATCTCGAAGAGGCAGGGATAGCGCAATTCCGCCGACCAATTTTACCTTTCTGTTCTATATTTTTGATAATTTTGGTAGCTCGTACCCCATTTTCTATATCACTAGGTAGATCATGCCTCATCCTGACCTTGAACCCGCCGATACCCGAATCCTGATAGCCTTGCAGGAGGATGGGCGTCTCACCAATCAGGACCTGGCCGACAAGGTCGGACTCTCGACCTCGCCCTGCTGGCGACGCGTACGAAAATTGGAAGAGGACGGCGTCATCCAGGGCTACAAGGCCGTGCTGGACCGCCGCAGGCTTGGGCTCGGCGTGCTCGCCTTTATTCGCGTCAAGATCGACAGCCACAGCGAGGCGGAAGCCGAGGCCTTCTCCAACGAGGTCCTGCGGCTTGAGGAGGTCATAGCCTGCTATTCGATCGCCGGCGACGCCGACTTCCTGCTGCAGGTCGTAGCGACGGATCTCGACGCCTATGCGCAATTCGCCATGGCCACCGTACGCCGCCTGCCCCGCATCAAGGAAATGCAGACGACCTTCGTGCTCAAGGAAATCAAGCCGCTCCGTTCCCTGCCGGTCGGGCTGGCGGCACCTTGAAGCCTGCTTGTCTCATCCGGTTTGCAAGCCTCCCGCCGATGCCGGGCACGGGCGGGAGGAACTGCTTTAGACGACTGCGCTGACTTGAATCTCGACCAGCAGTTCGGGCGCGGCCAGGCGCGCTTCCACCGTGGCGCGCACCGGCAAATTGTCCTTGTCGACCCATTGGTCCCAGACTTCGTTCATCTGGTCGAAATGGGCGATGTCCCGCAGCCAGATGCTGGCGCTGATCAATTTGGACTTGGAGGTGCCGGCCTCGGCCAGCAGCGCGTCGATCTGGGCAAGAATGTCGCTGGTCTGGCCGACCGTATCGGCGGTCTCATCGCGGCCGGTGATGCCGGCGGTGGTGATGATACCGTTGACGATGACGGCCTCGCAGAACCGCTTGCCGGGGTGCAGACGCCTGATCATGGAAGTCTCCTGTTGGGATGAGCGTTCAGAGAATGGTCTTGCCGAAAGCCGAGAGGATGAAATTGGCGCATTCGGCACCGATGGTGGGGGGCAGATCGCTATCGATGCCCGAGACGCTGAGCGAGCGCAGCCGAGCGCTGAGCGCCGCCATTTCCATGGCCGAATGGGTCTCGCGCACAGTGATGCCGCCGATGCCGCCACTCCAATCCGACATGTCGGTGGCGGTCGGCGAGTAGCACAGGTGAAAGCCTCGCGTGCCGGCACAGGCGATGGCGATCGCCTCGCGCATGGCATGGCGCAGACCAACCGCGTCTATCTCTGCCATCGTGAAGATGCGCATACGCGAGGCCTTCAGCGCCTCAACCTCCAGCGGATCGGCTTCGCGCAGGCCGAGAAGAACCACGTTTTCCGCCGTGATATGAGGCGGCAGACGGGCGAGCAGATGCCGCAGCACCGCGTTCTCCGCAGGCTTTGCCTCCCCCACGTCCGGCATCATCGCCGCGTCGGAATCGATCCAGATCAGCCCCAGCGCATCGTAGCGGCGTCCGGCCGTCTCGATGAAGGGCATGATGTCGGCTCGCCTTGCGCCGGTGGACAGCACGATAGATGCCTGCGCTCCACCTGCCTCGAAACCGAGCCGCTCGATGCGTGCGGCGACATTATGGGCAGAAAGCACCGCGCCGCCGACCTCATCCGTTTCGACCGCATAACTCCGGCTCTGCCCCTGCTCCATCACGTCCCGCATCGGAACCTTCTCCACATATTCCGACGTCATCACCGTCAGCAGCGCACCATAGTTCAGCCGGAAGCTGACATCCTCGCCCACCTTGAGCGGCGGATCGGCCTCGGTGAGGTCGAGCACCAGATGGTCGCTGGAGGCCCCCAGCACCCTCACGCCGGCCCTAGTCGGCATCAGGCCCTCGGCGATGACATCCTCGCGCCCGATATTGGCGATGCCCCTCAGGCGGTCGCCCTCGTCGATGAAGACGGGTACGTTGCCGAAGGCGTCGATGCCGGATTTGCCGATCGGCATGGATGGCTTCACTTTCACTTCCAGCAATTCGCCGGTGAGTTCGAAGGCATCGCGATCGAGCGCCTCCCAGGGCTGTTCCAGGAAAGTGTCGCGGCCGCCCTGCAGGATGGCCTCGCCGATCCTCAGATTGTTGACGCCCGCCGGCATGCCGCCCGCCAGCAGCAAAGGCAATGAGGAGGAGTTGCCGCCCGACACCCAGTCGAGATGCCGTCCGGTGACGCTTTCGACCTTGTAGGCATGGGCCACCAGCTGGTCGAGATTCTCTTTGGTCGGAATGATGGCGCCGAAACAGGTGAGATTGGTGCCGACGCCGGCAATGCGTATGCCCGGCAATTCCATCACCGCTTCCACCGTCGGGATCAGGTCGCTCGGCCAGATCCCTTCCCGGAGATCGCCGAGATCCACCATCAGGATGACGTCGTGCACCCGCCCCAGCCGCTCGGCCACGCGCGAAATCTCGCGCATCAGCTGGAGTTCCGATTGCAGGCTGATGTCGACCGTGCGCACCAATTCCTCGACCCGCGAGGATGGCGGACTGCGCAGCAGCATGATCGGGCAATCGATGCCGGCATCGCGCAGGCGGCGAATGTTCTCGAAGCGCGACTCTGCAATGCCGGCCACGCCGCCGCGCAGCATGGCACGCGCCACCTGTGGCATGCCGCAGGTGCCCTTGGTCACGCCGAACGGCGTGATGCCTGCTTTGGCGCAGGTTTCGACGATGGTGCGGGCATTGTGCTCGATCCTGGCGAGATCGATGGCAATCTGAGGATCCGGCATCGCTTCAGTTCCGGTAGAGCAGGCCTGTGGTGTCGATCTCCGGGCGGCGCCCGGCGACAAGGTCTGCGGTGAGCTTTCCCGAGCCGCAGGCCATCGTCCAGCCGACATGGCCGTGGCCGGTATCGAGATAGAGATTGGCGTAGCGCGCCCGGCCATGCACCGGCACCGAACCCGGCATCATCGGCCTGAGGCCAGCCCAGAGCACGGCCTTGCTCTCGTCGATCGCGCCGGGAAAAAGATCGTGCGCCGTCTTGAACATGGTGGTGAAGTCAGCCGGCTTGTGGCTTCGGTCATAGCCGGCGAATTCGGCGGTGGAGGCGATACGCAGCCGGTTGCCGAGGCGCGAATAGGCGATCAGCCGGTCCTCGTCGACCCCGCCCATGGTCGGTCCCTTGTCGTCGTCGACCGGGATGGTGGCGGTATAGCCCTTCACCGGATAGACGGGCACGTCGATGCCGATCTTGCGGGCAAGCAGCGAGCTTTCGGGCCCGAGCGACACCACCACGGCATCGCAGGCCACCGGCCCCTGGTCGGTCAGCACGGCCTTCACCCGGTCGCCCTCGACATCGAGGCCGGTCACCGTGGTGTTGAAGCGGAATTGCACGCCATGCCGCTCACGCGCAAGTTCGGCAAGGCCGCGGGTGAACAGGCAGGAATCGCCGGTCTGGTCCATCGGCGAATAGACGCCGCCGGCGATCTGGTGCTTGACGGCGGCGAGGCCCGGCTCCAGCGCGACCAGGCGCTCCCTGTCGACGATCTCGATCTTCAGACCGCGTTCGGCGATGTAGCCCATATGCTTGGCGCCGGCCTCAAGGCTCTGCTGCGAACGATAGAAGTAGAGAATGCCCTTGCGCTTGTCGTCATAGGCAAGGCCCGTTTCGTCCTGCAGCACGTTGATGCATTCGCGGGCGTAGAAAGCGAGCCTGAGCTTCACTTCCGTGTTCGCATTGGCGCGGGCCTGCGTGCATTGCAGCAGGAAGCGCCAGGTCCAGGCCAGGAAATTCGGATCGAGGTTGAAACGGACCTTGATGCCCATGTCGGGCTTGTAGAGCGACTTGATGAAGGTCACGAGCGCGGCCGGCGACGCCCAGGCGGTCGAGTCGCCCGGCGATACAAGACCGGCATTGCTCTGGCTGGTCCCGCAGGCGACATCGGCATGCCGCTCGATCAGCGTGACTTCGTGGCCGTCCTTTGCCAGATACCAGGCCGCAGCCGTACCGACGACACCGCCCCCCAGAACGACAACCCTCATTACGCCTCCCCTACGGAGTTTTCCTCCGTATTATCAACTTATTATCGCACCAGGTGGATCTTATTCCTTATCCTTGGCAGGAGACGCGGTCAGCTCACAGTCCCCTGCTTGAAGGTCGGCGCGAAACCACCGGAATCGCCGTCATTGAAGCGAATGACGCGCGCCTCCTCCTGGAACTCGGCACAGGACTGCCGCCAGATCACCCCGGGCCAAACCAGTTCGACCGAAGCGTCCTGCGGCCGATAGAGCGCCGTATAGAGCGTGCCGTAGCCTCTGCCATACGAGGTCTGGTAGACGGGCGGGCGCAGGAAGCCGGCCAGGACGTTCTCGGTGCTCTGGTGTATGGCCAGCGCCTTCTCCAGCGCCGCCTCCCGTTCCACCGATTTGGTGGTCTGGGCATGGCGCGCCCATTCCACGCCATGCTGGTGGTTGGTGCTGACGCGCTTGGCCACCACCTCGGCCGGACGGTCGGGATTGACATAGACGGTGGCGTGATGACCTTCGCGATCGATCAGCGCCACCGAATAGGACATGTGCACCGGGATGCGCCGCAGCATCTCGATCGCCTCTGCGGTATCAGAGGCGAATTCCAGCACATAGCGCAGCACGATCGGAATACCGAAGCCCGGTCCTGCCGCGGTCCGCCCACCGAAGGAGAGCGAGACGGCAAGACCATCCTCGTTGATGCCGTCGAGCACGCCCCACAGGCAATCGACCACCGCCACCACCCGCTTGCCGTTGAGGCGGGTGGCGAGCCACGAGCCCTCCAGCAGGCGCGGGCTGTAGTCGTAATTGCGGATGAGTGCCGGTTCGGGATCGGTGATGATCGCTTGGGAGCAACCGCCGACATAAACAGGCGGGCACCACATCGACAGGAAGCGGGCTTCCAGGTCGCCGTCGCCTGCCGCAGACACGATCGCCTCATAGGCCGGCAGAAGCTCAGGCATATGGGCACGCATCGCCTTCAGGCTTGCCAGATAGGTCGGGCGAGCCCTGATGCCGTCCCGCATGAACCAGCGGCTATAGGCATGCCAATGACGATCGAACAGCTGGCGCCATTTGGCACCGGGCTGGTCCTCGTCCACGGCTTCGAACAGGAGATCCATGATCGCGCTTACAGGATCTTGAAGGAGCCGGACGACGGGGTGTCGTCGCGCTGGACTTCCGTCAGGGGCTTGGTGGCATAAAGCCGCTTGATGCCCTTGATCCAGTTCAGTGCCCGCTCGTTCAGGTCGAACTCGTCGTTCATCACCCTACCACGCGTGATGAGGATGCCGAGATCGGCGCCCTCATAGCGGTAATCGCCGGGTCCGGTGATGCGCAGGAAGAAGGCCTCCTGCTCGTTCTCGATCGCCTGGCGGTGATAGTCGAAGCGGTCATAGGAGACGCTGCCGTCGGGCGCCATGCGATAGATGCCCGACGAAGGCGCATGGGTGACGATATCGACGATGTTGTCGGTCGCCTTGATCACCACCTGCGACCAACTATCGATGAACTCCTTCTGGGCCCAGCGATTGTTCAGTTCCTCGACATCGATCTTGTATTTGATGCCGGAGAATTCCATCAGGTGGAACATGAACAGCGGCGCGTCGGCATAGGCGAAGGCCGCGTGATTGGTCATCGAAGAGGCGCCGCAGATGCGCGGATTGAGCTCGCCCAGATAGACCTCGTTGTCCTTGATGTCGATCAGGAAATCGAGGTCGAAATAGCCGCGATAGCCTTCCTTCACCAGCTGGTTGCCAAAGCGATAGGCCATGTCGCACGCCTTGGCGCGGATGGTCTCGGAAAAGGCGCCGGGGAAGATCTCGTTGCCGCACCAGCCGCCCTTGTAAGGCGTCAGCTCGGGTTGGCCGACGACTTCGGTGAGCAGCGGGCCGACCAGCGTGCCGGACTTGGTGGCGCAGGCTTCCATGGTGGCGCCGCGGCACTTGATCCGCTTCATGATCTTGACCTCGTCCTCGGCCGAGATCTCCTTGGCATGCTTGTTGTAGTCGTCCTCGCTGGCGATGAAGAAGGTGGTGTGGCCGCTATCGCCGAAAGCGGTCTGCACGACGAGATCGGTGCCAATACCGGCTTTCTTGGCGGCAGCCAGCAGTTCTTCATAGCTCTTGGCGCCGGCCAGTGTGTTGGGCACGGACGGCACCTTGGCCTTGTTGCCAATGCGCACTGTTTCCATCTTGTTGTCGCAGCGCTGGCGCAGCGACGCCTTGGGGAACCAAACCTCGATGCCGAGGTCGTTGCAGATCTCCTCGGTCGTCTCGTCGAACATCAGGAAGGTCGCAACCGCGCGCCCGCCGCGGCGCTTGATGTAGTCGATCACTTCCTTGTGCTGAAGAAGATAGTTGTTGATGTCCTCGATACTTTCGAATTCAGCGTGAGGGATCTCGCTGGGAACGAAGACATTGGGGTGGCGTCCGTCGAAACAGTCGATATAGCTGATGAATTTGAAGTTTCTGACCCATTCATCAATGCCGATCAGGTTGAAATTCGTCGCCGATATGAAATAGATCGGCTGCTCGTTGCGATGCATGACAACGCGCAGATCGGCGACATTCCGAATGGTCTTCATTGCGAACCCCTTATGCTTTCCTGATCTTATCTTGTGCTTCTTCTTATGCTTTTTCTTCGGCATACAGTCAGAACCTAGCAAACTTGCTCGCTATCGTGTCAAGCGCGTCGTGACGTGCTTCACCTCCAGATAGGACGACATTCCCCAGGGCCCGAGCTCGCGCCCGATGCCGCTGGCCTTGAAGCCACCCCAGGAGGTCTGCACGAAGATCGCCTGCGGACTGTTGATCCAGACATGGCCGGACTCGATCGCATCGGCGACGCGGTTGGCCTTGTCGAGGTCTTCGCTGACCACGGTGGCGACCAGGCCGAAATCGCTGTCATTGGCGAGTGCAATGGCTTCACTTTCACTGTCGAAGCTGCGCATGCACAAGACGGGACCGAAGATCTCCTCCCGCCAAAGCGGACTGTCGACGGGAACGTCCCCGAAGATGGTCGGCTCGACGAACCAGCCCTGATCCAATCCTGCCGGCTTGCCGCCACCCGTGAGCAGCTTCAATCCATCCGCCTTGCCACGCTCGATATAGGACAGCACCTTGTCATGCTGGGCCTTCATGGTGATCGGGCCGATCTGCGTCCCCGCGTCAAGCGGATCGCCCGGCTTGAGGGCACGCGCGGCCGCCACCACCGCCTCGATCAGCCTGGGCGCGATCGAGCGCTCGACCAGCAGGCGCGAAGTCGCCGAGCACATCTGGCCGGCATTGAAGAAGATGCCGCCCAGCACGCACTCCACCGCCTGGTCGAAATCGGCATCGTCGAAGACCACGATCGGCGACTTGCCCCCAAGTTCCAGGCTGACCGATTTGGTGCCGGGCGCCCCGGCCGCCATCACCCGGGCACCCACGGCATTGGAGCCTGTGAAGGAAATCTTCGCCACGTCGGGATGCACCGTCATCGGTGCCCCTACCCGCTCGCCGGTGCCCGTGATGATGTTGAGCACGCCGGGCGGCAGGCCGATCTCGGCGGCGATGACGCCAAGCTCGAGCTCGACCACCGGCGTGATCTCGGACGGCTTCAGCACCACGGTGCAACCGGCTGCCAGCGCGGGCGCCACCTTCCAGGAGGTCGTTACCAGCGGGAAATTCCAGGGCACGATCAGGCTGGCGATGCCGGCCGGCTCGCGGCGCAGGCGCGCCCCGAAGGCCGCATCCGGCACCGGTACGGTTCGGTTCTGGCTGGCCTCGAGATCGGCAGCCAGCTCAGCATAATAGGCAAAGGACGCGGCCGCATCCGCCATGTCGATGCGCGCCTCGCCGAGCGGCTTGCCATTGTTGAGCGAGGAGATGCGGGCAAGCTCCTCCGCCCTTTCGGTCAGCCTGCCGGCAATGGCCTTGAGATAGCGTCCCCGCTCACGACCCCCAGCGGCACGCCAGGCCGGGAAAGCTGCCTTCGCTGCTTCGACCGCCCTGGCGACATCGGCCGGGCCGGCAGCCGCGACCTGGTGATAAGCGGCCCCCCGATAGGGATCGAAGACCGGGATCTGCCCGGGCTCGACCGGATCCTGCCAGCGACCGTCGATGAAGAGCTGGTGCTGCATGGCCGGCCTCACTGGGCCAAGGCAAGGGCGAGCGGCGAGCCGGCCCGGATCTCGATCACCGTCGGCACCTGGCGGCCCGAGGAGGCGGTCAGTTCGCGCGTCAGTTCCTCGATGGTTTCAGGCAAAGCCGCGGCGCAGCCGAGCGCGCGGGACAGCCCGACGAAATCGGGCGTGAAGATGTCGACGCCGATCTGCGGGATGTCCCTGTCGGCCATGAAGGCCTTGATCTCGCCATAGGAGGTATTGTTCCAGATGATCACCACCGTGGCGATCTTCGCCTCCACGGCGCTCGCCATTTCCTGCAGCGAGAATTGCAGGCCGCCATCGCCGATCAGGCAGACTGAGGGCCGGTCGGGCGCACCGAGCTTGGCACCGAACGCGGCAGGCAGGCCGTAGCCGAGCGTGCCATAGCCGGTGGAGGAGTTGAAATAGGAGCGCGGCTGCGGTGCCTGGTAGAACTGGTTGACGGCATAGACCGGCTCGGTCTGGTCGCCGGCGACCACGGCTTGCGGCAGGGTGCGCGTCACGATGTCCATCAGCCTGCCATGGGTCCGGCAGGCCGGCCACAGCCCCTCCTCGACCTTGGCACGCACCGCGCTGGCACGCGCCTTGCCCTCGCCGGCCGGCCGTGCCTCGCCGAGCGCCGCGAGCAAGGCCGCAGCTGCCAGCTTGGCATCGGCGGCGATGGGCAGGTCGCAACGCAGTCCGGCGGCGAGCTGCAGCGGATCGATGTCGATGCGGATCAGCGGCCCGCCGAATTTGAGCGGCTGGGGTTCGGGATACATTTCCGTCTCGCCGAACTCGGTGCCGATGGCCAGGATCGCATCACTGGCTGCGAGTTCGGCCAGGAGCGGAGCCATGCCGAGATTGCCGTTGAGGGCTAGGGGGTGGCCGGGCTCGAGGATGCCACGACCATTGATGGTGGTGAAGACGGGCGCGTCGAGCTTGCCGGCGATCGCCGCGATTTCAGCTGCCGCATCGGCGGCCCCACCGCCCGCCACGATCAGCGGCCGCTTGGCGGCCTTGAGAATGCCGGCCGCCTTCTCGATGGCGGCGCCGCTGGCGGCAGCCTTGGCCGGCAGGGGCCAGGCCTCACTCGACAGATGATCGGCGGGTGCGACGATGACGTCGAGCGGGATCTCGATGTGCACCGGGCGCGGGCGCTGCGAATTGAACACGGTGAAGGCGCGCGCCATCACCTCGGGAAGCTGGTCGGGATCGAGCAGCGTATGGCTGAAGGCGGCGACCCCAGCCACCAGGTTGCGCTGGGAGGGCAGCTCGTGCAGCCGCCCCTGCCCCATCGCCAGCTGGTCGCGGGCATTAACCGCCGAGATGACCAGCATCGGCACCGAATCGGCATAGGCCTGGCCCATGGCGGTGGCGATATTGGTCATGCCCGGACCGGTGACGATGAAACACACGCCAGGTTTGCCCGTCACCCGGGCATAGCCGTCGGCCATGAAGCCGGCGCCCTGCTCGTGGCGCGGCGTGACGTGGCGAATCTTCGTGGCCGGCAGGCCGCGATAGAGTTCCACCGTATGCACGCCGGGTATGCCGAAGATCAGATCGACGCCATAGGACTCCAGCAGCCTGACAAGGTATTCGCCCGTGGTGAGGGACTGGCCTGACATGTGATGTACCGTTTGCAAAAGCATTTTCCAGAAAAGTCGGCAGACTTTACGATCGAGAAAATGCGTCAAGACAGGGAGCTAGGAAGAATTGCGAACTCGCAATTCGCCCCTAGGCGTTGCGCCTCTGTACGCCCGGAAGCACGCAGAGCATTTCGAACAGGAGATTGGCCGCGGTGATCGCGGTGTTGCCGGCCGGATCATAGGGTGGCGACACTTCGACGAGGTCACAGCCGACCAGGTTGAGGCCCCAGCAGCCGCGGATGATCTCGAGCGCCTGGATGGTGGTGAGGCCGCCGATTTCCGGCGTTCCCGTGCCAGGAGCGATCGAGGGATCGAGGCTGTCGATGTCGTAGGTCAGGTAGACCGGGCCGTTCCCGACCTGGGCGCGGACTTCCTCCATCAGCGGCGTCAGCGACTTGTGCCAGCACTCCTCGGCCTGCACCACGCGGAAGCCCTGCTCGCGCGGCCAGTCGAAATCGTCGGCGGCATAACCGGTGCCGCGCACGCCGATCTGCACGCAACGCTTGGTATCGAGCACGCCTGCCTCGACCGCCCGCCGGAAGGGCGTGCCATGGGCGATCGGCTCGCCGAACATATGTTCGTTGATGTCGGCATGGGCATCGACATGGATCAGGCCGACGGGGCCGTATTTCTCGGCCATGGCCCTAAGGATCGGATAGCTCAGCGTGTGGTCACCGCCCAAGGTGAGCGGCCGACAGCCATTCTTGATGATCCCCCGATAGGCATCGGTGATGATGTCGACGCATTTGGGCAGGTTGAAGGTGTCGATGGCGACGTCGCCGATGTCGGCCACCTGCAGGCTGTCGAACGGGGCGGCCCGGGTCGCCATGTTGTAGGGGCGGATCATGCAGGATTCGGTACGGATCTGCCGCGGCCCGAAGCGCGTGCCCGGCCGGTTCGAGGTCCCGATATCCATGGGGATACCGACGAAACAGGCATCGAGCCCCTCGGTGGTCGGCTGCGTCGGCAGCCGCATCATGGTGGCGGGGCCGCCGAAGCGCGGCATCTCGTTTCCACCGAGCGGCTGGTTGAAGGATCTGGCTGTCATGACTTCCTCCGATGGAGCCGGCGTTCGCCACTCCCGCGACCGCCTGCATCCTGAACTTCGAGTAACTGGGGCGACGGCCCCAGTTTCTGGTAGCCGGTAATCCCCTACTCGTCCACGCGCGGCAGGATGAGGCAGGGCACCGGCGAATTATGCGCGATCTTGCTGGAATTGGAGCCGAGGAACACCCGCATCACGGGCCCGAGGCTGCTCGACCCCACGACCAGCAATTCGGCATTCGCCCAAAGCAGCGAATCGAAGGCGGCCTTCCAGTTCTTGCCGTCGCCGATCTCCCCCGAAATCGCGACGGGACTGTCCCAATGATCGAGAACGGCGGCCTGTGCGGCACTCGCCTGTTCGCGCAGGGTGTTGGAGACGATGTTCTCGGCATCATAGCCCGCTCCGGTCGGATACATCTGCTTGTCACGCACCACCAACGTCACCAGGCGCAGGGGAACGCCGAGCAATTGGGCCAGGTCGGCACTGCGCCGCGCCAGCCCCGGCGAGGTGGTGCTGCCGGCAAAGGCGCAGCTCAGCCGCCGTACCTGTGTTCTCGCATCGGCCGAATAGCCCCTCGGCGCCACGGCGACCGGCAGATGGGCCGAGCGCAGCACATCGGTGGTCACATGTCCTTCCCCGAAACGCCCCAACGGGGCGGCACGGGTCGACCCCAGCACCAGGCAATCGGCATCGATGTCGGAAGCGACCTGCAACAGGCCTTCACGCGCCGATGGGGCAGAGACGATGACGAATTCGGCCTGCACGTCGGGAGGCAGGCTCGCTCTGGCTTTCTCCTGCGCCTTGGTAGCATGCTGGTGCAGGAAACTGCCGTATTCGCCATCCACGCGGGCCGGCGATGGCGGACCCCAGGTGTCGGGCGTGACGGTACATACGACCAGGGAGGCGCCGCAGGAACGCGACAGCACCGCACCGAGGGCGAGCGCCTCGCGCCCGCCCTGATCGGCGGAAAGGCCAACCAGATATTTCATTGGGCTGCCTCGCCGACTGCGTTGTCAGGAGCCTCCAGCCGCGAATGGCGGGCCGAATAGGTGAAGTATAGCAGCGCGGCGATGGCGATCCAGACGCCGGTAATGGCGAAGACGATGCCGCTCAGCCTCAGGATGAGATAGATGCAGGCGATGATCGAGAGGATCGGCAGGACCGGACCGAACGGAACCCGGTAGCCGCGCTGCATGTCGGGCTGGGTATAGCGCAGGATAAGCACGCCGGCCGAGACCACGGTGAAGGCGACCAGCGTGCCCATGCTGGTGAGATCCCATAGCAGGCCGGCCGGGACGAAGGCGGCGATCAGCGCAACGAAGACCGAGACGATGATGGTGCAGGCGACCGGGGTCATGGTGCGCGGGTTCACGTCATGAAAGATGGCCGGCAGCATACCGTCGCGAGACACCGCGAACAGGATGCGCGACTGGCCATAGAGCACGATCAGCGTCACCGAGAAGATCGAGATCACCGCGCCGGCCGCCAGGAGATTGGCGGGCCAGGCTGCACCGGTGATGTTCTGGAGGATGGTGGCAAGGCCCGCCTCCTGCCCGCCGAACTGGCTGGCAGGCTGCACGCCGAGGGCGGCAACGGCCACCAGCACATAGAAGCTGGTGACGATCACCAGGGCCGAAATGATGGCGAGCGGCAGGTTGCGCTTGGGATTGACCACTTCCTCGCCCGCCGTCGACACCGCGTCGAGGCCCACGAAGGTGAAGAAGATCGAGGCCGCAGCCGCCTGCACGCCGTTGAAGCCCTTCTCCCCGAAGAAGGGCGTGAAATTGGCGGCGTTGAAGGCACTGCCGGCAATCACGATGAACAGCGTCAGCACCGCCAGCTTGATCAGCACCATGATGGCGTTGGTGCGCGCCGATTCCTTGGAACCGCGCAGCAGCAGCAGGCAGCACAGAGCCACCAGGATCACGGCCGGCAGGTTGATCAGGCCTGAACCATCACCGAAGAAGGCCATGGCGAACGGGTTGTCGCTATCGGGAAGGGTGATCGGTCCCTTGGTCATCCAACCCGGCAGCACGATGCCGGTCAGGTTGCTCAGGAGCTTTTCGACATATTCGGCCCAGCCGACCGCCACCGCTGCGGCGGAGATGCCATACTCCAGCACCAGGCAAGCCGCCACGAAGAAGGCAACGCCCTCGCCCAGCGTGGCGTAGGCGTAGGAATAGGAGGAGCCGGAGACCGGGATCATCGAGCTCATCTCGGCGTAGCACAGCGCCGACAGCCCCGCCGTGACGGCTGCGATGACGAAGGAGATCACCACCGCCGGGCCGGCCACGGGCACCTGCTCGCTCAGCACGAAGAAAATGCCGGTACCGATCGTGGCACCCACGCCGAACATGGTGAGTTGGAACAAAGTAATGGAACGGCCGAGATGACCGTGGCCATCGCCGCTGTCGGCGGTATCGGCGACCAATCGACTGACTGGCTTCTTGCGGGTGAGCCGCTCGATGAGGGATGACGCCATGCTTTCACTTCCCCTGGATTGCCCTTGCGGTGCCTTCTTATTGTGCGCCAGTGTAGCTCCCGGCCCAGCAAAAGTGCTGCCAAATTTCCGTCACATTTCAACACTTGCTGCTGCCGGAGCATGGCGACACGCAAGTTTGTGCCGCTCGGGGCCCGCGCTCCGTCTTGACGAGATCACCCGCAAGGTATCCTCATGCCGCCTTGAAAGCGGGCCCGCCGGAATCGCGGCGGGAGGTCGAGCGGCAGGGAGCGAAGCATATGAAAGACGATGATGGCTCGATCCGGCTCGACCAGGTCGACCTGCGCATCCTGGCGCGTCTGCAGGCGGATGCCCGCGCCACCAACCAGGAACTGGCCGATGCGGTGGGCCTGTCGCCCAGCCCGTGCCTCCAGCGTGTCAAACGCCTCGAAAAGGCCGGTGTGATCTCGAGCTACCATGCCAGCATCGACATCGCCAAAGTCTGCCGGCATGTCGACGTCATCGCCGCCGTGACCTTGAACAGTCATGGCCTCGACGACTTTCTCACCTTCGAAAAGATGGTGATGGGCATGCGCTATGTGGTGGAATGCACCAAGGTGAGCGGCCCGATCGACTATCTGGTACGCTTCGTCTGCCCCGATATCGGTTCCTACCAGATGCTGTCCGATGAATTGCTGAAGCTCGGGCCCAAGATCGGCAATCTGTCGAGCTATATCGTGCTGAAATCGACCAAACCCTTCAAAGGCGTGGCCCTCGACGATCTCGTCGCTCCACAGCCGCGTTCCATGCTCCGCTTGGATTCCGCCGCGAAAACGGCTACCCGGCAAGTGGAGTGAACCCATGAGAACCGGAAAAACATGTCAGGCCTTCACCCCGAGGTGAACGACGCATCGGCCCCGCTGCCGCGGCGGGACAATTCCCGTTTCCTGATCGCCGGCATCCAGATGCCTGTGCCGGTCACCGGCCAGAACATCGCGGCGATGGCCGCGCAGCTGGAAAAGGCGGTCGCGCTCTATCCCGGCGTCGACATGGTGGTGTTCAGCGAGCTTGCCGCGCATGGACCGCTGCATGCCTGCGCTTCAGCCGATCCCCTGGCCGACGAGGCCATCTTCCAGGCGCTGGCTGCCAAGCATCGCATCTGGATCATTCCGGGCAGCGTCTTCGTCGAGCGCGACGGCAAGACCTTCAACCATGCCGTGGTGATCAATCCTGCCGGTGAGATCGTCGGGCGCTACGACAAGATGTTTCCCTTCATGCCGTTCGAGGCCGGTGTCACCGGGGGCAGCGAGTTCCTGGTCTTCGACGTGCCCGAGGTCGGTCGTTTCGGCCTGTCGATCTGCTACGATATCTGGTTCCCGGAGACCACGCGCACCTTGACCTCGGCGGGCGTCGAGGTGCTGATCCACCCGGTGCTGACCGGTACCACCGATCGCCAGGCCGAGCTTGCCATCGTCCAGGCTACCGCGGTGATGTTCTCCTGCTACGTCTTCGACGTGAACGGCCTGGATGGCGGTGGTGTCGGCCGCTCGCTCGTCGTCGATCCGACCGGTGTGGTGCTGCATCAATGCGGCCAGGCCACCGAGATCTTCCCGATCAATATCGATCTCGGCCTGGTCAGGCAGGTCCGGGCCGAGGGGGCCAATGGTCTCGGGCAGGTCCTGAAGTCCTTCCGCGACAAGAATGTCGTGCTGTCGACCTATGCCGACAATGGAAGCTCGGCCTATCTCGACAGCCTCGGTCCCCTGGTTCCGATGCGCAAGCGCGACTGGTCCTGACCGGCTCAGAGCATCTCCAGACCCTGCTTGCGGCGTGGTGGCGGGAAGGCCGCATCGAGGCTGGCGCGATCGGCATCGCTCAGCTTGATCGCCAGCGATCCTAGATTCTCCTTCACCCGTTCGGGATGACGGCTCTTGGGAATGGCGACGATCCCGGGTTTGTCGAATACCCAGGCGAGCGCGATCTGTGCGGGGGTGGCGCCATGGTCGCGCGCGATCGCGTCCAGCACCCGATGCCTGGCCAGTGCTCCCTGCTCGATGGGAGAATAGGCCATGATCGGCATGGACCGCTCGCGGCAATAGCCCGTCAGGTCATATTCGATTCCGCGCCGCGTCAGATTATAGAGCACCTGGTTGGCCTGGCAGTCCGGGCTGATCGCTTCGATCTCCTGCATATCGTCGACGTCGAAATTGGAAACGCCCCAGCGCAGGATCTTGCCGGCCTGCTTCAGGTCCTCGAAGGCCGCAATCGTCTCTTCGAGCGGCGTCGAGCTGCGCCAATGCAGGAGATAGAGATCGATGCGGTCGGTGCCCAGCCGCTTGAGGCTCTCCTCGCAGGCGCGAACCGCCTGGCGGCGGCCAGCATTCGAAGGCAGGACCTTGGAGACGAGATAGGTCTGATCGCGCCGTCCCGCGATTGCCTGTCCGACCACCTGTTCGGCACCGCCGCTACCATACATTTCGGCGGTATCGATCAGGCCGATGCCGAGATCGAGCCCGGCACGCAAGGCGGCGACCTCGGCTCCGGCCTCCCGCCTCGCCTCGCCCATGCCCCAGGTGCCGAGCCCGAATACGGGCATGGCGGAACCATCCGGCAGCCTGGTGGTGGAAATCGTCATGGTCTTACTCCTCGTAGCGGCACCAGGAACACTGCGGTCCCTGCCGCAGCGACGATCCTATCGTCCGCTCCGCCGGATTTCGACCCTTGCCCGCCGATCACCGTCCAAGATAGGAAAATCGATGTAAAAATCGGCGCTTACCCTCCCATCTCGCCTCGACACCGCCGGTTTCCCATACCTCTTTGCGGTAGATGAGGAGGAAAAAAGGGGTGACGGAAAGGCCATGCCGGCGATAGGAACCGACAGGCTAAGACAGCCGTTAAACTCCTGCCGGCCTCTCCTTACGTCATCCGGCACTGTGACGGCAGCATGACAGCTACGTCTCCTAGCCGCATGGTGGAATGGATTGCTACTTTCGGCCGAGGCGAAAAACGTTTTTCCCGCACCACCCCAAAAATACCCCGCAAATTTGCCGGTCTGCATTTTGAGATCGATTTCATTAAGTTGTCTGGGAGCAATCTACCTTCCATTTGAACGACCCCAGTGAGCTAGGCATCCATGAAAGAGCCGAAAGACCCGGCCATCGCAGCGGCACTCGAATATGAGTTCGCGACGCATGACGCGATGGCCAATCTCAGGGACCGTAGATCCCCGGCAAAGGTCAAGGCCTGCCTCCGCTGGGCCGACGCCCTGTTGCAACTCGAAGCCCTACCCGAATCCGACCATCGCCGCGCCGGCGATTTCCTGGCCATGCGTGGCAAGATTCCGATCGAGGCCCGCAGGATCATCACCGATGCCATGGTGCGCCTGGACGCGGCCGCCATGGCAGCCGAGTGCCGCTTCGCCAAGACACAGACCAAGCACTGATCCCGACACGTTCGAACGTCTCCGAACCGCACCGCGCGCCCTTGCACGCGGTGTCGTCATGTTTGATGGCCTATGGTGGAGTATAGAGGCAGGCAGCAGAGATCGGAATGTCGGTTCGGCCGGGCCGGCCTAAAGTCATCGTGAACCCATCATGATGACGAAAGGACAAGCCCATGTCCGGCCTGCCACGCCCCCAGTCTGCTTCCCTGCCTGTTCCCAACGCCTATGGTGTCGACCGGGTCGCGGCCTATGATTGGCAGGGGCTGACCCGCGAACTCGATGATTATGGCTGCACCGTGCTGGATGGCCTGCTTTCGCCGGAAGAATGCCGGGGCATCGCCGATCTCTATGCGCGGGAGACGCATTTCCGCAGCCATGTCCATATGGCGAGGCACGGCTTCGGCCGCGGCGAATACCGCTATTTCGCCTATCCCCTACCGGCGCTGATCGATGAGCTCAGAACCGCACTCTATCCGCATCTTGCCGCAACCGCTAACGCCTGGAACCGGCGCATGGGAATTGAGGCAGGCTATCCGGCCACACATGCCGATTTTCTAAAGGCCTGCCACTCAGCCGGTCAGAACCGCCCGACCCCGTTGCTGCTGCAATATGGGCCCGGAGACTTCAATTGTCTCCACCAGGATCTGTATGGCGACCTGGCCTTTCCGATCCAGGTTGCCATTCTCCTCTCTGAGCCCGGCCGCGATTTCACCGGTGGCGAACTCGTCCTCACCGAACAGCGGCCTCGCATGCAGAGCCGGGTCGAGGTCGTGCCCCTGCGCCAGGGCGATGCCGTCGCCTTCGCCGTGCATAACCGGCCGGTCCAGGGCAGCAGAGGGTCCTATCGCGTCAATCTGCGCCACGGCGTCAGCCGCGTTCGCTCGGGACAGAGGCACACATTGGGCCTCATCTTCCACGATGCCCGATAAGACGGCACCGGGAAGGCGGCATGCTCCGCCTTCCCGGTGCCTGGCAATCAAGGTTGCGCCGAAGCGGAAGAGCGCGGCACGATCTCCTGGCCGTTGGGTGCTGCGCCGATGCGATCCACTCTCACCACGTCGCCGGGATAGACCGGGTCGGCTTCATTCGCCTCGATCGTCTGCGTCTTGTCTCCGACCCGCCGGATGATGGCAAAGGTCAGCTTGCTGTTGATGTTGCCGATCTGGGAGACGACAGCCTGCGGCGCCTGCACCTCGGCGTTGTAGATGAGCCCCTGCGTCGTCGTCGTCTTCTCGGCATTCACCGAGATCTTGCTGCGGACGTCCGAGATCTCGGTCAGAATGTCGTTGCGCCGCTTGTTGTGCAGGTCGACGACATCGCGTTCGGCCTTCGAGATATCCTGCTGCGCACGCAAGATCAGCAGATCGATATCCAGGCGGTTGCTTTCGAATTGCGAGACGTTCTGATCCAGCGCCAGTTTGCGCGAGGCGACAGCCAAACCCTTGGACACCAGGCCATTGACGTTATCCAGTTCCTGCTTGGCCAAGTCGAGCTGGCGCTCCAGGGACTGGCTCTTGGCCTTGAGAGATTCGACCTCCGAGCCGAGCAGCTTCTTGGTCTGGTTGATCGCATCCTCCTGTGAGCGCAATGCCTGCTTGCGTGCCTCAAACAGGAGTTGCTCCTCCTTCATCATCTGGGCGATCTGCGGCGTGTCGGCCTGGCTCATCAGCTCCTTGGGGAAGGTTATGGTGTCGCTATCCCGCAATTCGGCATCGAGGCGCGCCTCGCGCGCCAGCAGCCCCAGCCGTTCCACCGCCAGGGTCCGCAGATCGCCGCGATTGACCAGGCTTTCACGCTGGAAGCTGAGAAGCCCGAAATCGGAGACACGCAGCACACCCCCCGCCGTACTGATGGCCTGGAGTACGGTGAGGCCGGGCTTATAGGGATATTGGCCGGGCGTGGTCACCATGCCCAAGATGTAGAAGGGCCGGTAGGTCGACACTTCCACCGAGGCATCCGGCCGATTGGAAAGGCCGATGCTGGCCTGCAGCTTCTCGCCGATCAGGACAGACAGGTCGCCCGTGCTCTTGCCGGCCGCCGGAACCTCGCCGATGAGCGGCAGGGATACGTTGCCGGACGCGCCCACGACGAATTCGCCTGTCAACGCAGCCCATTCATGCACCTCGCTCGAGGAAGCGCGCCAGTCATAGACCCTGATCTTGAGCTTGTCTTCCGGCCCGAGCAGATAGGGCTCGGCCAGCGCCGTCGTCGCGATCCCCATCGTGGCAACCACTGCGGTCAGCAGGCCTGTCACCAGGCGACGCAGGCTTGCACGTCGTGATTTGCGGCAAAACGAGGCCCTGTGAAATGCTGAGAAACTCATGGGTTTCAATACCGTCCTTCAATGAACGGGCCTTACGGGAAGGCCTGATCCGGTCTGCTTTGAAATAACGCAGTGATGCTCTCACATCGACTATGCCTGCGTGCTTTTTTCATGCACGCGCCGCTCGACATAGGCGCGCATTTTTTCAGTGAAGACTTCCTTGCCGAAACCCGCCGCATGGGCCGTAATCGCCGAGGGGTCGATATCCGTCTTTTCCAGGCGCTCGATCGCATCAATGATGGCTTCCACGCTCTGGGTTTGAAAGAACACCCCGGTCCTGTCGGCAATCACGGTTTCCGTCGCCCCTCCCCGCCCATAGGCGATCACAGGACGCCCGCTGGCCATGGCCTCCACCGGCACGATGCCGAAATCCTCCTCGCCCGGGAACACCAGAGCCCGGCAACGGGCATAATGATGCTGCAGCGCGCTGAAGGGCTGCGGCCCCAGGACCGAGACGGTCGGCCCCGCCATGGCCTTGACCTTGGCGAACATCTCGCCGCCGCCGATGATGACGAGTTTCCTGCCGGTTCGGTTGAAGGCCTCCACCGCCAGGTCCGGCCGCTTGTAGCTGACCAGTTCACCCACCATCAGATAATAGTCTTCGAGTTCGGACGTCTCGACGGGGCGAAACGCCGCCGTATCGACGGGCGGGAATATGACATCTGAATCGCGTCGATAATAAGACTGGACGCGGCGAGCCACGGTCTTCGAATTCGAGACGAAATGATCAACGCGTGACGCAGAGGCTGCATCCCAGTTGCGAATATAATGCGCGATCGGGGGCATCATCATGCGAGTCAGGAAGCCACTACGCTCGCGGTAGTCGTGGAACATGTTCCAGATATAGCGCATGGGCGAATGGCAATAGCAGATATGAACTGCATCCGCCGGCGGAACGATGCCCTTCGCAGGCCCGGATTCGCTGCTGATCACCAGATCGTAGCCGCGAAGGTCGAGATTCTCGAGGGCCATCGGCATCAGGGGCAAATAGGACTTGTAGAGGCGATAGGCGGCTGGCAAGCGGCTGATGAAGGACGTCGATACCTTATGGCGTCGGATCACCGGCGACACGGCGTCGGGCCGATAGACATGGGTGAAGATGTCGGCCTGCGGGAAAAGCTCGCAAAGCGCCTCGATGACCTTTTCGCCGCCGCGCATGCCGACGAACCAGTAATGTACGATTGCAACTCGCATTGCACCAATTCTTCCTGCGGGCCCCAAGTCGAATGCCCAATTCAAAGCACAAATACAGTTTTCGCAGCTCGCACCAAAGCATTCGGGCGTACGACGAAGGGGGTAATCCGCCCCATCCCGCCGGAGCGCGAAACGCCCGGCAAACTGCGACGGGGTGACCGCAAGCTTTGCGGATTAGCACATGCGGGCCGGCCACGATGTGCGTTCTAGCACACATCCCGCCTGGGTGGGCTATTCGGCCATTTTTGGCCTGAAACCCGCCAAATTCCTAGCGAGTCCCCGCGAGATTGCGCTTTCGATACTATCCTTTCTCTCCCTTTGAAGGCGCCTCCCATGACGATGATGCTCTCCCGGCGGTGCCGAAAGCGGGGCGATCCTATTCGAGAGTCTAGGATAGGCTACCCATACACTCCCCGAGGATAGGGAAAAATACGGCGGAGAAGCAGAAAATTAAGCCAGCCAACCTTCCAAAGAGATAGACCTAACCCGTTTCTGCGATGCAGCATCCCCCTTCACCTACCTCCTAAACGGTATGGATTTAATCAAACTCTATCCTTTTTGGATAGGGGTATGCCTCTAACTCAACGCAACGGTAGGTACTAACCCCCCCAAATTCCAACAGCCCTAATCCTTGATTTCCAACACGAAATTCAGCAATTCAGGATCAATAAATTCATCCAAATCAAAACACGCTTCGGCTTGTGTTTACAAACGCCGGCAAAAACTTCCAAACGCCGCACCAAGCCCGATTTTGTTTTGGTTGCCGCAGCGCAACATGCTGAACGGCAACTCCACCCGGGATGAATAACATAGCGTAACGCAGCACTCTGACCGAGGCGAGAGATGGAAAACTTGGCTAGCTCGAACAGTCTTAGCCGTATACCCGGCAAAGACGATGCTTCCTTGTTCAAATCAAACAAGCAAAGAAGCGGCCTATCCCTTGAAATGGCAAAGGGAGGCAAGCGCGTGCTCGACATTGTCACTGCCTCGGCCGCACTCGTCTTCCTGCTGCCACTTTTCATGCTGCTGCTCGGCGTGCTGCTCGTCCTTCAGGGCCGGCCTATCTTCATTCGGCACAACCGCGTTGGTCGTGGCGGCGCACTCTTTCCGTGCCTCAAGTTCCGCTCGATGGTGACGAACTCGGACGAGGTGCTGCGCGAGCATCTGGCCGCCAATAGTGCGGCCCGCCAAGAATGGGAAGAGACCCACAAGCTCAAGAACGATCCGCGCATCACCCCGCTCGGCCAGTTCCTGCGAAAGTCCAGCATCGATGAGCTGCCCCAGCTCCTCAACGTCATCCGTGGTGACATGAGCCTCGTTGGTCCCCGGCCGATCGTCCGCGACGAAATGGTGCGCTATGGCGCCCATATCGAGGACTATCTCAAGGTGCGGCCCGGTCTCACCGGCCTGTGGCAGGTCAGCGGCCGCAGCGATGTGTCCTATCAGCATCGTGTCAGCCTCGATGTCCGCTATGTGCGCGAATGGAGCCTGTGGAGCGACATCGTCATCATCCTGAAGACGATCCCGGCCGTGTTGCGTCCCTCCGGCTCCTATTGAGCTTGGTTCAAGAGTCGGCCGCAGTTCAAGCGATCGAGTAACTGTCAGCCTTGCGCCCGAAGCACCACCGACTTCGGGCGTCTTTTTTTGACCGCTGTGGCTTGTTCAGCCGACGCCTCGCACGCTGGTCCTCAGGTCGCTTGCATCGAAAGAGAAGGCCTGCGATGAACGTCGACACATTGCCGCAATCGAGCGCGATTGACCCGGCTCCCGCCTCACGAGCTCTTTCGGCAACCATGATCGATCCGCTTTCCTTTGCGATCAACGGGCGCTTCCTCACCCAACCGGTCACCGGCGTGCAGCGCTATGCGCGGGAAATCACTGCCCATCTCGACGAACTCCTGCATCAGCAAGGAGGGCAGGCCAGCCTCTATCTGCCGGACAGCAGTGACGTTCCCGCCTACCGCGCCATCCAGGCCAGACGATCCCAACGCTTGCGCGGGCATTTTTGGGAGCAGATGGAACTGCCCCTGCTCGATCGCCGCTTCCTGCTGAATTTATGCAATCTGGGACCGGTCGCCCGCAGCAGGCAGGTCGTCTGCATCCATGATGCCAATGTCGCCAACATGCCGACGAGCTACAGCCGGGCCTTTCGTGCCGTTTACGGGACGCTCCTGCCCCTGCTGGTTCGGCGCGCCGCCGCGATTACCACCGTCTCGCATTTCTCGGCGGGAGAGCTTGCCCGTCATCTGCCGATCGCCCGCGAAGATATCGTCGTTCTGCCCAATGGCCACGAGCATGTCTTTCGCTGGAACGCATCCCGCTCCTCGATTCGCACCAAGCACCGGTTCGAACGGCCCTATGTCTTCATCATCGGCAGCCGCGCCCGCCACAAGAATGTCGCGATGGTGCTCGATCTCGCCCAAGCCCTCGACGAGCGCGGCATCGACATTGTCGTGACTGGCGGCCAATCCAGCATTTTTGCCGCGGAAGAACACCGGGCCCCCGCGCCGAACGTACGTTTCATGGGCTTCGTCGATGATGACGACCTGGCAGCCCTGCTGCAGGGCGCGTTGTGCCTGCTGTTTCCCTCCTTCACCGAGGGTTTCGGCCTGCCGATCGTCGAGGCAATGGCGCTCGGCTGTCCCGTGATCTCATCCGATCAGGCCAGCATGCCGGAGGTGTGCGGCGATGCGGCATTGCTGGCGCCGCCCGACCAACCTGCTGCTTGGCTCCGCCATATCGAGAGTCTGGCCGGCTCAGATACCTTGCGTTCCACGTTCTCCGAACGAGGGCGCAAGCGCGTCGAGGCCTATTCATGGCGGAAATCGGCCCAAGGTTATCTCGACCTCATCCGCGAGAGGCGGTCCGGAAAAGCATGACGTATTCCTGGAAGTCATGCCGTCGCCACAACATGTTTCCACCGTATGATTTGAGCTTGGCTTGCCGCGAACGGGGGTGAGCCAAACCTTCCACCATCATGACCAATAGTATTGCGAGCCAAGCATTGCGACTTGCCTTCCCTAACTCTATAAGCGCGATATTCGACCTGAACTCTGCATTGCCTGCGCGGAACCGGCCGCGCGGCAGCGCACTGCCTCCAGGCTTTCCGCAATGTGACATGTTCGAGCGCGCTCGAACCGGATCGTTGGGATTGCCCGCGATCCCGTCGTTCCAATGTCGCCCTGTTCATGGATTTTGTTGAAGGTTCGAGGCCGCTGACATGCTCTATCTCAGGCCGCTGAATGATCAGCCCACGAGTTTCGGCTTGCGCGACATTCTCGTCGAGATCATGCGCTATGCCCGCGGCCTGGTGCTGTGGTTCATCCTCTGCGTCTTCGCCGCGATCATCTACATCGTCAGCACCCCGCCGGAATATTACGCAGCCTCCTTCGTGATTCTGGAGCCCAGAAGCTCCTTCTCAAGTTCCCAGGGGGTGGATCCCGGCCTTCTGCAGACCAATCTCGACAATTCGCAGATCGAGAGCCAGATTCAGATCGTGAAATCCGAACGGGTTCTGCGCCTGGTGTTCCAAACGCTGAATCTGCAGAACGATCCCGAATTCGTCGGCCCGCTGCCGGCCCAGGGCGTGACGCCGGATCTGGTCAAACGCCATGATGCAGCGGCCTTCACCACTTTCAGCGACCGCGTCACGGTACGTCGAATCGGGCAATCCCTGGTGCTCGAGATCGGCTATCGCTCGAAATCCGCCGCCAAGGCCGCCTCGATCGCCAATTCGATCACCGCCGCCTTCATCCGCGACCAGATCGATGCCAGGTCTCTGTCCATGCAGCGCAACAATGAATGGCTGCAAGGGCGCATCGACGAGATCAAGGGACAGCAACAGGCCATCGAGGAAGCGGTACGCAAGGGTGTCCTGCCTGATCGCCAGTTCTCCGCCTCCGACGCCCGTATCATCAGTTCTGCCGCCGAGCCCCTTTCGAAAGCCTATCCGCAGACGAAACTGATTCTGCTGCTGGCGGCTTCCTTCTCCCTGCTGACGGGTCTCGGTGCGGTCAGTATTTTTCACACGCTCAACCGCACGCTGCGCGCCAAGCGGCATGTGCAGCGCGAGCTCGGTCTCAATTGCATCGGCATCATCCCCTTTGCGACCGACGAGCGCGGCTCCGGCCTGCCGCACAGCCTTGCAGACCTCCGCCGTGATCTCGCCAAGCTGCCGAAAACGCTGGTTGCCGCGATTAAATCGCTGCGGCTATTCAGGCGGCGCCGAACCGATTCGGATGACAACTACTTCGCCTATGCCACCTCGAAGGCGGGCATGCTCTCCCCCTTCGCCGAAAGTCTCAGAGCCGTGCGCACGGCGATCATGGGCAAGGAGCAGAGTTCCGGCGCGCGAGTCATCGGCATTGCATCGTGTCTGCCCCATGAAGGCAAGTCCACCATCGCCGCCAACCTGGCCCATCTGTTCGCCGCGAGCGGCCGCCACACCATGCTGATCGACTGCGATCTGCGCGACGACGCACTAAGCCGTCACTACGCCCCGGATGCCCGTTATGGCCTGAGCGAAGTTTTGCAACAGCGTGGCAAGCAGATCACCGCCTCCGCGATCAATCTGGTTCCTCGTCTCGACTTCATTCCCGCGAACAGGGCTGGCGGCTCGGTCGATATCGATCTCTTCATCGGTTCATCCGTCATGCAGGAACAGCTCAACGCGCTGAACGCCTATGATTGCGTCATCGTCGATCTGCCTGCCATGAGCCTGTCTTCCGACGTCAAGGCAGTGGCACCGCTCCTTGATACGATGATCTTCGTCATCGAGGCGGGCCGCACCACCAGCGACGACGTGACCGAGGCGCTCGATACCTTGCAGCAGGCCAATGGCAAGGTGATGGGCGCCGTGCTCAACAAGGTGCCGAGGCGCGACTGGCCGGTGCTCCTACGCCGCCCGCGCGCCTGACCTGGCACACTCGGGTCTATCTATCGGGGCCGCTCCCTCAGCGTTCGCCTTTCATCAATTCAGGGATGCTGCTTCGCCGTCCTTACGATCCAGGCCAGCTTCCCTCTCGGGGGAGCCTGCTCGTACGACCGAGGCAGCAGGAAACCAACCCGCTCGCCGTTTGGCCGATGGCTGCTGGTTGCGACGCCATTTGCCATCGCAACCGAGCCAATCGGCTTTCCCATTTACCCCAACGTTCGCCTCGGTTCATTTCGGGGTACCGCCTTTGAGTTAGAGAGTACCTAAATCGGTCCCGACTTTCACTCGCTTCCTATCAACATTGCTAGATTGAATCAGAGCAGAGCTTGCAACATTCTGCAGATGCTCATGATGGCATTGCAGTGCTCTAGACCAAGGAAATACCAGAGTGAATCGTCGAGGTGGCGGCAATTCACAAGTTTTTCCTTCGCGGAACATCCTGGTTTTGTCAGGCATGACCAACGGACATCGGTCGAATTCATGATCCAGGGGACGCGTTCTTCATTCTGTCATCCCTGACAGTAGCTGTCTGTTTCCTGGCCGGAATTCAGTCTTACCTTATCCGTTTATATGTTGTGTGAAGTGTCCGAATTGCAATCTACAGATCTATCTCCCTCGGTGCCCTTGAGGCAGCTTGGTCAATCATATGGCCCCACCATGGTAGTAAACAGTCCACCAGGACAAATCGCCCTTATAAACCATAGGACATTACAGCGCGACTGCATCAGCCGTGTCCTGGCGGTAGAGTTTCCTGAACGAAAAATTTTGCCATTCGCCCGTCTGGACGAATGGAATGCTGTTGCCGATGAGCATGAGGAAGTCTCGCTCGTCATCATCTGCGAGGGTGACGATCCGAGTGATCTGACCTTGCTGGCAGCAGCAACCGGGCATATGCCCTCAGCCGCAATCATCATTCTATCGGACTCCGAGGATCCAGCCAGTATTTTCCGGGCTCTCGACCTCGGTGTGAAAGGCTACATTCCCAGCACGCTCGGTGCAGAGGTGGCCATCGAGGCAACACGCCTGGTCATCGCGGGCGGCGTCTTTGTGCCCGCCGCCAGTCTGATCCGGGCGGCGACCGAACCTGCCCTCGTCCGCCAGGAGCAGCCCGGCCGGAACTACCCGCGCATCTCCCCCCGGCAATTGTCGATCATTGCCGCGGTCAGTCGCGGCAAGTCCAATGCCGCCATTGCGACGGAGCTCAATCTGCGCGAAAGCACGGTCAAGGTTCACATCCGCAACATCATGAAGAAACTAAAGGTGAAGAGCCGGACGGCAATTGCCCACAAATCGCGTGATATTCTGCGCGCTGAAGGCTATGAGCTCAATAGTGCATCGGACATGCAGCGCCTCACCTTGGACATCGCGCGGTCTTCCTGACAGGCAGCCGCTTTTCTTCGCCCCGTCGGGCCAGAGAGGGGCATCCGGCGGCGGAACTCGATGATCACTGTTCCGTCCGCCATCAGAGCCGCAGGCTTTTGGCGGCGGGCTCTCCCCTACTCTCGCCGTGCTGGTGGTACCGGTTACCCGGTACTGCCTCACAGCGGCTTTCCTGGTGGCTTACTTGTTCCACCCTGTCCCACGGGAAGGAAGAGGCCTTCCTTCTGCCCCTGCCAGACCAGCACCCGGTTGCGGCCCTGCTGCTTGGCCCGATACAGCAACTTGTCGGCCCAGCCCAGCAATGCGGCAGGCTTGTCCGTCTGCGACACGAACGCCACCACTCCGCCGCAGCTGATGGTTACCGCTTCGGCAGTACGTGACCTGGCATGCGGCAGATCGAGATCGAGCACCGCCTGCCTCAGTCTCTCCAGCAGTGGCTCCAATTCATGCAGTCCCGGCAGCAGCATCACGAATTCCTCGCCGCCATACCGGGCGACGACGTCATAGGGGCGGCCGGCGGCCCGCGCGAGGGCCTGGGCAACCTGCCTCAGCGCTTCGTCGCCGGCGCCATGACCGTAATGGTCGTTATATTCCTTGAAATGATCGACATCGATCATGGCCACGCTGAGCGGATCGCCGGAGCGGACGGCATGCCGCCAGGCCAGCTCGAACGCCTTGTCGAAATAGCGCCGGTTCGCGATTCCGGTCAGGCCGTCCTTTTCCGACAGGCGCTCCAGTTCATTGCGTTGCGCCACCAATTTGAGATGGTTGCGCACGCGGGCCCTGACGATGGCGGGACTGATCGGTTTGAAGACATAGTCGGCAGCGCCCAGCGAAAGCCCGCGTTCTTCGTCCTGTTCATCCGTAAGGGCAGTGATGAAGATCACTGCGATATTGGCGGTCTGGGGCTCGGAACGCAGTCGACGCAAAACCTCGTAGCCGTCCATACCCGGCATTGAGACATCGAGCAGGATCAAGTCGATGCTTCGTTCGTCCTGTGCACGCTGCAGAGCGCTCGGCCCATCCTTCGCCAGGAGTATTCGACATTCACGCTGCAGCAGCTCCGCCAGTATCGTCCGATTGATCCGGTCATCGTCGACGATCAGCACCGTCTGCGGAAAAGCATCGCTCACTCTTGAGATCTTTCAAACACCCGTTGTTCCAGATCGGCGTTCAATTGCTGCAATAGGGTTTCTGCCTCGACCAGTTCAAGTTCCTCGAAATGGCCCAGGATCGCTCTTGCTCTTTCGGCTTCGACAGTTCCGGAGAGCTCGGCGACAACATCACCAAGAATGGCATAAGCGGCATAGTCACCGCTTTGCAACAAGGGTTTTGCGGCTGCGATGAGGTCAAGAACCTTGCGCAGACCGCCCCTCACTGGCCCTGACCCTCCAGCCGTAGCTTGTGCGGCAACACGATCGAGCTGGCTGAGCAGCAATGCGAGGTCATCCCGGAACGCGGGAAGGAGAAGCCGGACCTCATCGACGTCCCCACCGCGAGAAATCTCCTCGATACCAGCTGCTGCCGCACACAACTCATGGGCATCCAGATAGGAAGCAGCCCCCCTGACGGCATGCGCGAGCGCTGCAACGGCTGCGGCATCCCCTCGCAGTGCCGCCTGATCAAGCTGCGCGGGAGCCTCCCTGAAATCGCGAACGAACCCTTGGAGCAGGCGCTGCAATCGCTCGCGGCTATTGCCCAGGCGTTTCTGGGCCGCGGATAGATCCACCCCGCTCATTGACGCGAAAATATCCCCCGAAACACGCCCTTCCGCCATGTCTGGCGTCTCGTTTTCGGCATCCTGTGCGAGGGAGGGCGCAGGGAGCAATTCCATCAATGTCCTATAGAGAGCCAATTCGTCGATCGGCTTGGTCAGATGCGCGTTCATGCCTGCCGCGAGACTGGCTTCACGATCCTTGGTAAGGGCCTGAGCGGTCAGGGCAATCAGGGGCAGGGAAGCCCAGCGCTCTTGTGCGCGAATCCTGCGTGTGGCCGTCAGACCATCCATTTCAGGCATGTGGACGTCCATCAGGACAGCGTCGTAGGCCGCCGCTTCCAGCTTGTCCAGAGCGTCCCGGCCATTCACCGCCGTGTCCACATGCATGCCGGCCAATTGCAGGAAGTCGCCGACGACCTCCCGATTGAAGGCATTGTCGTCCACGACCAGAATACGCCGGCCCGTGAGTGCCGCCAGGATCTCGTCCTGCGCCTGCGGCGGCAAGATCTCGCCCGCTTCCTCGCCAAGAACGACAGGGGGCCCATTCGCGGCATCGTGAAAGACCCCGACGATGGTGTTGAACATCACCGACACGGTGACCGGCTTGACGAGCACACCGTGCAGACCGAGCTGCTCGGCTCGTCGAAGCACCTCTTCACGACCATAGGCCGTCACCATCAGAACGGCCGGCGTGCTCTTGAGCCTTGCATCGGTCTTGATCCGCGCTGCGGTTTCCAGGCCGTCCATGCCGGGCATGCGCCAATCCATCAGAACGACTTCGAAGGACCGTCCCTCTTCGCGGGCCTGGCTCAGCGCCGCCAACGCGGCCTTGCCGGAATCGACGACATGGCTCTCCATGCCGAAATCATGCACCATCCCTGCCAATGTTTCGCGGGCACTGGCATTGTCATCGACGATCAGGACCCTTTTGCCCTTCAATTCCCCCGAACGCAGGGTCCCATCATGGGAGGCAGCGCGCCGCGGTGACCTGAGCTCGACCGTGAAATAGAAGGTGCTGCCCTTGCCCAGCGTGCTCGATACCCAGATCTGCCCATCCATGCCTTCGACGAGGCGCTTGCAGATGGCCAGTCCCAGGCCGGTTCCGCCATATTTACGCGAGACGTGCCTCTCCGCCTGGGCGAAAGCCTGGAACAGGCCGGCGACCTGATCGGCGCCGAGGCCGATCCCCGTATCCTGCACGGCAAATTGCAGCCGGACGGCGTTTGAGGCAGCCGCCTGCTTGGCGTCGACCGACACCACGATCTCGCCCTTGTGGGTGAATTTGACGGCATTGTTCACCAGATTGATCAGCACCTGGCCGAGCCGGAGCGAGTCACCGACGAGGCGCGATGGCACATCCGGCGCCACCGCATAGATGATCTCGATGCCTTTCTCCTCGGCTTTCATGGCCGTCACGGCGGCGACTGATTCAAGCACGGCCTCCAGCCTGAATTCGCTTTCCTCCAACTCGAGCTTGCCGGCTTCGATCTTCGAGTAGTCGAGAATATCGTTGAGGATGGAGGTCAGCGTTTGCGCCGATGCGCTGATCTTATCGAGATAGTTGCGCTGCTTGGGGTCCCGCTCGGCCTGCAGTGCCAGCCGGGTCATGCCGAGCACCGTATTCATGGGCGTGCGGATTTCGTGGCTCATCACTGCCAGGAACTCGCCCTTGGCCGCCTGGGCGGCTTCTGCGGCCTTGCGAGCCTGGATCAGAGCCTGGGCCGTGCGCCGCTCCTCGGTGACATCCTGGTTGATGCCCAGAGCGCGCAGTACCGAGCCGTCATCGGCACGAAAGACCTCGGCCTGGCCTCGAATATGCCGGATGGCGCCATCGGGGTGCACGATTCTGAATTCGCTTTCGAACGTTCCCGTCCTGGCGATGGCCTCCTGCCATTGTGTCAGCACGCGGTCGACGTCGTCGGGATGGAGCAACGAAAGCCAGCGCTCGAGGCTACCGTCGAAAGCGTCGTGCTCCAGCCCGTAGAGGACATACATCTGGTCATCCCAGATATATTTCTGGTCCTGGGCGTTCATGTCCCATATGCCGACGCCGCCGACCTTGATCGCAAGCTCCATACGCTCCTTGAGGGCGACGATGAGATCCTCGGCCTGCTTGCGGGCGGTGATATCCTGCATGACACCATCCCAGATCACCGTGCCATCGGCCTGGTAGCGGGGAGCGGAACGGCAATGGAGCCAGAGAATCCGGCCGTCCCGCGTGCGAGATCTGAACTGGCAGTCGAAGACGCTGCCGCGCGAGAGCGAATCTTCGAGCAATGCGTTGTAGCGAGGCAGATCGTCTTCATGGATCGTTTGAACGAAGGCCCCTCGCCGTTCCATGATCTCGCTGGCCGGCACGCCGGTCAGTGCCAGGATGCCGGCGCTCACATAGGGCAACGACAATTTTCCATCGGGCGTCTGCACCAGGCGATAGACGGCCCCATGCGGCAGGTTGTCGACAAGGGAGCTGAGCTGGGCTTCCAGCTCCTTGCTCTCCGTGATGTCGCGCATGAGCCAGATGGCGTGATCGCCAACCTGGGTTGCAGCCACTTCCGCCAGGCGCGGCGCTCCGCCCCTGCGAAAAAAGCCGTACTGCCCGGTGCGATAGGTCCGGCCGGCCCGATCAGTGCTCGAATCGGAGACAAGAGCCTCAAATAGATCGCGACCGAAAAGCCGCGACCACGCATCGGGAATCGACAGTTCTTGCCTATCGTACCCGGTGAGTTCTTCGGCAGCACGGTTGACCAGGATCCGGTCATCGGTCACGAAAGCGGCTCCGATCGGCAGGTTTTCCATCATCTCGGACAACCACCGAACACGCGCCGACAATTCCATTTCGATCTGCTTGCGCGCCGTAATGTCGGTGTGGGTTCCGATGATGCGCAGAGGCGAACCATCCTCATCGCGCTCGATGGCCTTGCCGCGATCGAGAATCGTGCGCCAGGATCCGTCCTTGGCCCGCATGCGCAGCTCAATGACGAAGTCCGGAGCCTCGCCGCTTATGTGCCGTTCCACCGCTGCCCAGCTCGCCTGCAGGTCATCCGGATGGATGCGATCGATGAATTCTTTGAGTGTAGGCCCGATTTCGTTCTCGGCATGCCCCAGCATTGCCTTCCATTGCCGGGAGTAGAAGACATTCCCGGTGCGCAGGTCCCAATCCCACAATCCGTCGCCTGCACCATTGAGCGCGAATTCCCAGCGCGCCTCGCTATGGCGCAAAGCCGTCTCGGTGGCGCGGACATCCGTCATGTCACGGGAAACGCCGATCAAGCCGATCACGTCACCCTTCTCATCGCGCCTTGGAACCTTGGTCACGAAGAAATGGCGCCTGGTGCCGTTGACGACGAAGGTTTCCTCCATGGTCACGACCTTGCCGCGCGCCATGATCTCCCGATCGGTCCGCAGGATACGGGTTGCATTTTCCGGATCGATCACGGCCGTAAGATCCCGCTCCAGAATTTCGGACGCAGGCCGTCCCAGGAAACGGGCCGTCGCCTGGTTGAGCATCACGAAGCGGCCTTCCAGATCCTTCAGGAAAATGGCATCCGTGGTGCCATCGAAAACCGTCTGCAGCAGATCGGTGGTCTTGCGCAGTTCGGCCGTGCGCTCCGCAACCCTGATCTCGAGCTCGGCGTTGTGCCTGCGGTTGGCATTCTCGGCCTCGACCCGCTCGCTGATGTCGCGCACGGTGGCAAAGAAGGTCTTCCGAGCCTGATAGAGATGGCACGAAAGCCGAACCTCGACCGGAAAAACCGAACCATCCTTGCGGCGATGCCTGGCATAGAGTGTCGTCGCGACGCCCGGCTCGGCCTCGGCCCACACGCTCCTCGCCCATGCCAGGTCGAAATCCTCGACGATGTCGGGCACCGACATCCGCAGGAGCTCTTCCCTGGTGAAACCGGTGCTGAGGGTTACGTGATGGTTGACGTCGAGGAATCTTCCCTGATCGTCATGGACGAAGAAATCGTCAGCCACATGTTCCAGCAGCAAGCTGAAACGATTGTCGCCAAGGCGCTTTTCGGTTTCGATCCGCTTGCCGTCGCGCTGCATCTCGCTCCCGCTGAGGAAGAGCAGCTTCACATCATGCTCGATCTCGTTCCGGAAACGGATGAGCAGGCGCTGGTAGGCTGACGAGAACCCCGCCTCACCTTGCTTTTGAACCATCAGCGTGCCGAAGACCTCTCCCTTCGGTCCACGGATCGACGCGCCGAGGAAAGCCTGCCCTGCCGCTATGTCGATGACGGTCCCTGCTCGTCGGCTTTCCCGATCGGAACCGTCTGGTGCGTGTTCGCCGGCTTCGCGTGCAACCGCGATGCTGAAACGCTGCAGAGCAATCTGGCTTGCCGTCGAACCGGCTCGATATGCCTGGCCCGGCCCGTGGCTGACAGCGATGATCTCGCCACCTTCGCCGATCCCTCGCATGACAAAGGCAGCCGCATGCTCCAGGAGACCAACCAAGATATCGGCGGTAGCGGCCCATCCTTCGAGAACAGCGGCAGGAATGGCCAGCTTGCTCTCGTCCGCGCCATCTCCTTGCCGATCGTTGCTTCGCCTGTTCGAAGACATGCCTGCTTCCCTTTGAAACGCACTGCGCAGAGAAGCTGCCCATCACGCGAGGCACGGCGTCAGGGCCAATCGATCACGACATCGAGCCATCGCCATCCGGAGCAAAACGCCTTCAAGCCTGAATGCGCCTTGCTCCAACTCCCCTGTGTGGACGCATCCTTTTCCAGGCGGCTGCATCAAATCGCAAAATGTTTCAGCTTCCCAAGGCCCTGAGCCAACGCTCGAACGACGGCAGGCCGTCTGCGTCCCGGGTTCCCTCCTTCATCAGACGGCTCGGCGCGGGCGCGCTGCGGGCTTGGCGAGGACTGTAGCTGAACTCCCGGCTGAAAGCGCGGCTGAAATCGGCTGCGGAGGCAAATCCGAAACTCTCGGCAATCTCAGCAATCAGGCGACGGTCCGAGGGATCGCTGAGGGCAGCATGGGCAGCAAGCAGGCGTTGCTTCTGGATATAGTGAACCACACCGCCGCTCGGCTCGAACAATTGGTAGAGATGGGTCCGTGATATGCCGAGTTCCCGGCACAGCAGCTCAGGGGTAATGGCAGTCGTCTGCAGATTGCTGCGGATGAAGCGCCGGGCACGTTCCATGGGTGCCACCGTTCCCTGCTTGGTGGCCACCATCGCCCGCTCTTCGGTGGAAGCCACGCAAGCCAGGATCATATCCCTGGTGGCATTGACTACGCCGAGCAGGTCATCCTTGCTGAACTCGCTCAGCCGTGCCTCCACGCTGTCAACATGACTGACCAGCAGGCCAGCAAGGTTGCGCGACAAAATCCGGTTGTTGTTGGCATCGAGCACCGCAGTGGAATCGGCAAAAAGATCACGAGGCAAATACAGCGCCAGGCTCTGCGATTCGAGCATCCTGCCCCGGAAAGCGTGGCCCAGGGAACGGATCTCGACCGTTCCCGGCTGGCTCTCGGCGACACGCCCACCGACTTCGGTCCAGGCTTTTCCCTCGCGCCGGAAGATGATCACCCAGTGGTCGACGAGACTGGAACGAAGCTTGGCCGCGGAACGATGGTAGCTGTGGGCAGCCGCCTTCTGCTGCACAACCAGCATGCCACCGAGATTCCAGGCGACCTGACGTGCGGCAAACCCCTCCTGCACCGTTACGCCGTCGGGCAACGTCAGATCGGCAAGCGGCGCATTGAGCACCTGCCAGGCATCGAACTGCTCGCCAGGTGGCAATTCCTCGGTCGAAAAAATCAGGGGCGTCAGCGCGGGAGGTGGCGGTGGACCGTCACTTTGCGATGAACTGGGCTGCCGCGACCAACGACGGCGCTCCTTGCCGGAACGCGACGCCTGGGCTCCTGAAGCCGGCTGCTGATCGTTGCGGGACGCGCCATCGTCCATTCTGCTTTCCTCGCTCTCGCGGCAGGCTCACCCAAAAGCGGGAGCTCACATACTTTGCCGACGGCGCCTCGAGGTGGCGGCCGCACTTGTTATTATGAACAACAACGGAAATCTTCAAAAGAGACTTTTCAGCACGCTTCGCCCACCCTCCTTTACCTTATGCACAAGTGAATTGCCGCATCCAGCCTGTTGCCCGAGGCTGCATGTCGCACGGTAAGGTTGCGTCTTGCCCAAGGGATATTTCATAAAATCATACCGCTCTGACTGACAGATCATAGAAATTCTTATCGATTATACGGAAGCGCAAATCCGTCGCAAACTCCGCCCGCCCCCTCGCCGCAGTCACTGATGGTGCAGGCGAACGGGAGGTAGATATACGGCAAAAGAGCTCGAATCCTCGATCTCCTATTCCGCACCAGCACTGGCAAGGCGTAGGGGGCTCCTACGCCGTTGGAGTCACTTCTCTACCAAGTCCGAGCCTGATTGCCTCGGAATTTGTACTCACTGCTATGTCTGCGGACTCCAAGCTAACGACCAAATCATCGATCTCGCATAACTTGCCCCTTAGTCAGCATAGTACCAACACGTTGCGGATTGAACATGAACATCGCCCTCACAGACGCTTCCACCATCCTCGACAGGCGGCGGCCCCTGCAGTACCAGCGCGACAGGCGGGTCTTCGACGAGCGCGGTGTCGAAGCTCCTTCCGTCCGCAAGGACAAGGACGTCGCGGCAGAAAAGGCCACGATCAGCATTATCAACGACAACACCTTCACGCGCGACTGCCTGACCCGCTGCCTGGGCGATGCCGTCAGCGAATTTGAAGTCCGTGCCTATGGGAGCATCCGCGAATGGCAGGATGCAGCGGCCAAAACCGCTGCACCGATCATCCTGCTGTGCGCCACTGGGCGCCAGGCAACCGAAGCCGCGCTTCACCAGGGCCTGGATAGCATTCTGCAGGCGGCAGCCGACGCCAGGGTGATCGTGATCTCCGATGTCGAGGATCCCTCCGGCATGGTCGCTGCGTTGGAACGGGGCGCCAAGGGCTATGTCCCGATGAGCCTGGATCTCGACGTGACCATCGGCGCCGTCAATCTCGTCAATGTCGGCGGCACGTTCATTCCCGCCAGCAGCCTGCTTTCCGCGCGGAGCGCCAGTTCGCCTGCTGCGGAAACCAAACCGCAGAGGCGTGCCTCTGCTTTGCTGACCGAACGGCAGCTGACCGTGCTCGAAAATCTTCGCAAGGGTGATCCGAACAAAGTCATCGCTCACAAACTCAACATGAGCGAATGCACGGTGAAAGTTCACGTTCGAAACATGATGAAAAAGATACAGGCTCGCAACAGAACCGAACTCGTCTGCATGACCAGCGAGCTCTTTCAGTCATGAAAACGCGATCAAGACCTGACAACTGCCGACATTGAAAGTCTCGAATAGCCTGACAAACACTGCTCTGACCTCGGATTCTGATACGCCCAATGCCAATCACCGATGAAGTCTTAACAAGACCGCTGGAGTGCTATAGCATTATTGGCTACCTGGATTTCGTTGTCTGCTGCACCGAGATGCTCCAATGATCGTCAGGCATGACAAGGGCACATTGGGAACAAGCATGCCACTTACGCGTGACAGAGGTATTCACCTCCTCGGACGCTCTGTTCAGGAGAGCGATAAGGCGGTAGCGGTCCTCAATGCCAGGCGCGAAATCGTTTGGATCAACCCCAGCTTCAAAAAGATGCTCGGATATCAATCCGAGGACGTGATCGGCCGTCCGCTGGTTTCAGTGCTCGTCAGCAAGGCCACCCCTTCGGCGACTCGTCTCAGCCTCGAGCGCCTCGTCAATGCCAAGCGAGGCGGCCTGGAGGAAATCAACGGTCACGACAAGTTCGGCAATGAAATCACGCTGCTGATCTATACCGATCATATTCGCGACATCGATGAGAACGTCACGGAGACGATCGTCACCATTCACAGCAATACCCCTGCACGCATGATCCAGACACTCCAGAACACGGTGCTGGAGGAACTGGTATCCGGCGCTTCGCTGGAGAACGTATCGGAATTCATCTGCAAGAAAGCGGAGTTCATCACGCGGGACGTCATCTCGACCATTCTGAGGGTGGATCAGAACGGCCTGCTGCATCCCCTCGCCGCCCCGAGCCTGCCCCAATATTATTCGGACGCTCTGGACGGGATCGCAATCGGTCCCAGCGTCGGCTCGTGCGGGACGGCGGCCTATTTCGGCGAACCCGTGCTCGTCGACGATATCGAGACCAATCCGCTTTGGGCGCCCTACAAGGGCCTGGCGCTGCCCTTGGGCCTGCGTGCCTGCTGGTCCGTTCCCATCAAGCTGCGGGATGGTCGGGTTGCCGGCACTTTCGCCTTCTACTTCCGCGAAAAGCGAGGCCCCAGCTATCTGCACGAGGAGATCGTCTCGGCCTGTGTCCATCTCTGCGCCCTGGCGATCGAGCAACATGAGGCCAAGGAGCACATCAATCGCCTTGCCTATTTCGACATGCTGACGGGCCTGCCCAATCGCCGGCAGATCTACCAAAAGGCCGGCCAGACGATCGCAGAAGCCAGCGAGAAGCAAGGCAAGATGGCGCTGCTGCGCCTCGACATCAAGCGCTTCAAGGACATCAACGATACCTTCGGCCATTCCACGGCCGACCAGATCCTCGGCCAGATCGCCACCCGCCTGCAGAACCAGCTTCGGCCCATCGACATTGTCGGGCGCTTCGGTGGCGATGTCTTCGTGATCATCCTGCCCGACGCCGACAGCGCCTATGCCACAATGGTCGCCAGGAAGCTCGTTGACGCTGTCGCCAAACCCTTTGCGATTGCGGATCTGCTGCTGCCGATCTCCATCAGCATCGGCATCAGCCTTTATCCCGACAACGGCACCGATGTCGAAACGCTGTTGAAACGAGCCGATTCCGCCGCCTGCAAGGGCAAGGCAGCCGGGCACGAAGCCGTTTTCCTGTATGAGCATGAGGTTGTCGACGGCGCGCAGGAGCGGGTGATCCTCGGTGCGGCCTTGCGCGAAGCAGTCTCGCAGGAGCAACTACGCTTGCTCTATCAGCCCCAAGTCAATCTCGCGGACGGCACTCTACACGGTGTCGAAGCTCTCATCCGTTGGGCACATCCCGTCCTGGGCGACATTTCCACCAGCCGTTTCATCATGATTGCCGAGCAGATCGGCCTGATCGATGAAATCGGGATCTGGGCTCTCAGCGAGGCCTGCCGCCAGATGGCTGTCTGGCGCGCTGCCGGCCACCACATCCCGGCGATTTCGGTCAATCTGTCCCCCTTGCATTTCCGCAACCGAAATCTGCCGGACGTGGTGGCCCATCTGATGCGCCAATACGATATTCCCAAGCATACTTTGATGCTCGAGATCACCGAGGGCGTGATGATGGACGATCATCCGACCACCCTGGCAACCATCGCCGCCATCCAGGCGCTCGGCGTCGGGTTGTCGATGGATGATTTCGGTACAGGCTATTCAAGCCTGAGCCGCTTGACGCATATCCCTTTCTCCGAGCTGAAGATCGATCGTAGCTTCATCGAGGGAATGGTAACCGACCCCAGTGCGCTTGCCGTGGTGACGGCAATCAACAGCATTGGCCAGAGCCTCAACATCGCGGTCGTCGCGGAAGGCGTGGAAACCGAAATGCAGCAGCAAATGCTGCAGGAACTGGGTTGCGAAATCGCCCAGGGATATTTGCTAAGTCATCCCTTGAAAGCCGCCGATCTCGAAGTCTGGCTGCAGGACAGGCAAGGCGGTGCGCCGCCCGCTTCGCGACGGATGAAAACAGAGACCCTGCCCGCATAACTTCGCCCGCATAACTTGGACCGCATAACTTGGCCGGTCCGAGTTGTCCGGCCGTGAGAAGTCGAACCTTCAGACCGGCGACTGATGCGGAACTGCTCGGCCACCGAGATGCCGTCCCCTACCGCCGCAAGCCTTCCCGATCCGAATTGGCGCACCGCGCACGCTTCTTATCAGGGCTGGTAACCCGTACATCAAAACAAATCCGCCCCGATGCCTTTACGGCATCGGGGCGGTGTATCGACGTCGGCGCCTAGAACAAAGCGCGCTCATGACCGAACGCGAATTTGCTCCAACTCTTTGGTTTGACGCGTCCTTACGATTCTTGACGACTCCATCAAATCACAAAACGCGATAGGCGCGGCATCTCAGAACAGCTCATTGGTCAAGAAGGCAATCTCGGTGCGATTGCGCGCCTTGATTTTACGCATGATGTTACGGACATGCACCTTGACGGTGCACTCTCCCATATTGAGCTTGTAGGCAATGAGCTTGTTCGACTCGCCTTGGCGCAAGCGATCGATCACCTCGAGCTGCCTTTGCGTAAAGACGGTCTGACGGGAACGACCGCTGGTCTCGCCTTCCTCATTCGCCTGGACGCTTTGAGACCGCGACGACAGCAGGCCACTAGCCGGAACAAAAGTACCGCCAGCACGCACCAGTCGAATAGCGGCAATCGCAACATCGAGATTGGAGCTCATCGCGATATAGCCTTTCGCGCCCCGTTCCAAAGCAGCCACGATCTCCGTCGGTTCCTCATAGTCGGAAACAAGGATGACCCGGGCTTCCGGCGCCGTCTGGATGACAAGATCCAGATCGCGCCGTATGGCCGTGTCCGTGGCCTTCCGTCCCGTCGCGCAGAGAAGGACGATCGGCATGGTCACAGCCGCGCCGGCTGCTTCCCAATCCGCGATACGCGAATATCCTTCCGTAACGAAATTTCCTTCACTCGCAGCAAGACAACGCATCAGACAGCTGCGCGACAGAGCATTCTCATCAATGATGACGATCCGGGTTTGCAAATCCTGGTCGAGTTTGCCAGAAGCGGAGTCATCTTGAAGGCTGTCTTCCATACGTCCCTCCCTCCTAAGCTCAACTACAGAGGAAGATGACTTCAACGGCAGCACTGAACCTACCGCAAATGGCATCAAAGCTTGGCTACTCGCGGAATAATCAGTCACAGTCTCAATCTCCAAACAAGTCATCCGACAAATACCACGCGCGTGCTTGAAAAAGCAGCACCATGGCAGTCAATATTCTGGCAACCAGCGCACTCAATTCTGAGCATTTTTATTCTATGCTTGGATTAGAATAACCATATGCCGCCAATCAACGCAGCAACAGTCAAGCATAGTTTTTCAAGCTACTTACTACTATGTATCGGCCTCTTTGTAAACTCCATAAGAATGCCAAGTAGCACATGGAGTTTTGTATGATGCGTTACGTTAGACCCCAGGCTCCGTGACACCGACGTGATACTTTTAGGAGGCCAATCCGTCCAAAGTACGGCGTCGACGTATTAGCTCGCCTTATGCCGTTAGGGAAGCACTGTGTTACCTATCGAACAGGTATAATTGCACTCCTCACCAACAACAGATTCCTGCTTGTCGAAGGCACAGCACCAAGCATACGAACGGGCTCGATCTACGGACCCGTGTCGCACACCATTGAGAAACACTCTTTCCTTTCAACAGGTTAGAAGAAAAACCTTCCAGAATCGCCGCAAGAGCTTCCAGGCTTTGCTCGTTTGATTGTCCCCGCCAACCACAGACTTTGGGGAATATGATATCCTCCATTTCCGACATCGGCGCGCCTGCCGTCGACAGCAGAGGCGCCCTCGGACCGGAATATGTCGCTTCGTGGCGATTTCGTGACCCGCGAACGCGAACTGCGAATCACATCCGCGCATCGATCGTGGCCCCGGCGAGGTATGGCTGGCCGCTCTCTCATTGCGTCACCTCCATCACCGGTGCCTTGGCGAATACAATCTTGACGCGACTATCCCGTGAAGCGATGAGCTTGCCGAGATCGGAATTTTCACCGGCGACATACTGGTCCAGAAAGGCGCCGGCATAAGTGTTCACGGCCGCAACCGTGTTTCTGGCGCTCGGCAACAGGGACGCCATCCGCGCCAGGAACGACCGTTGGGAGACGTCGACGAAGCTCTGGTGCCGACTCCCCGCCATGACGAGGAAATATCCGCCATATCGTTCCATATTGGCCAGAACATGCGTGTAGTCTTCGTCCGTCAATTTGGACGTCATGCGCAGCACGGTATCGCTCGAATTGAGGTCGGCTGCCGTAGGCAACGGGCTATCGTCACTGATTTCGAGAAAAGGCCGGCTCAAGCCGAGCCTGCCGACATCCCCGAACAACCAGCCATCGAGATTGACTGCCGCCTTGAAACGCGGGTCCTGCCTGCTGGTTTCCGCGGCGACTGCACCACCAAACGAATAGCCTATGATGCCGACCCGCTCGAAATCGAGCCTCCTCAGCACGGAGGCGACATCGCCGTCCTCAGCACAGGGGGCAGCTGCCCGCAGGATGTCGAGGACGATGCTATTATCCTTGGCAAAGGCACCGGCTTTGAGGTTGACGGCCGCCCGGGTGCGCACGAATGCCTCCTCGCCCGAAAAATCGACGAACTGCCTGTAGGCTTCGGGATCTTTCTGATCGACTCCGATCACCACATAGCCGCGGTGAACCAGGGCGTCGATCTGGTTCATATGGCCCTCGACACTGCCCCCCCAGCCGGCATTGAAGAATATGACGGGCGATCGAGGCATAGCCCCGGCGCCGGCGCCGGCGACCTGCTTGGCATACCAGGCTCTGACAGCAAGGCGACCGGCGACATCGCTTGGCAGAGCGGCGGATTTGTCGCCACACAACCCCGACAATGGCACCAGCGTAACTGCAACCTCGGGATCGCCGGCCCGCGCGAGGCTTGCGACACCGAGACCGACCGCGAGCAATGCCGCCCCAAGGCAAAGCACTCCCACGAGCCCCTTTCTTCTGCTCGACCATACCGGCGATCGGATGAGAGAGGCTGGCATGGAGATCCTCAGCGGCCGGAGAGCTGTTTGAATGTTGCGTTGATGACGTCGCCGATCGTCCTGGAGGCCGTGCGGCGAATAAGCTCCTCATGGGTCGCTGCCACCGAAACCATGGTGACGCCCTTCGATGTCAGAGCATTCCAACCCATGGTCCTGTCGAGGAAATAGCCGAGCGGCATGTTCTCGTTGTGGAAGGCGAGGATCGGCATGGGAAGCGGCGTGCCGCCTTCGTCTCTGCCGGCCTCGACCACCCAATGGCCGATCCGTGCATCGTCATCCGGCCCATCCTCGAACGATTTCCGGCCGAACACCGCTTTCAGGAAGAGGCGAATGCGCCTCAAGGCGTGTCGGCGCTGTTCCGCACCACCGACGAGGCAACGAGCATAGTAGAGCCCTGACTGGATCTGATAGGAGTATCGTCCCAGCATTCCCTTCAGCCGCGACTGACGCTTCGAATAGCCAGGAGCCCAGGCATCGAGCGTCACGAACAGTTCGATTGTGTGCCCCCTCTCGATCAAACGCCGGGCGACGGCGACATTGAGCCGAGCCGCGGCGCAAAAGCCGAGCAGGATGTAGGGGCCGTGCGGGCGCACTTCTTCGATGATGCGCACGCAGTGCTCCACCATCTCCGCCCGGCTGGTTTCCGCGCCTCCCTCGACGAAGGCCGGCAACGGGATCGAAATGAAGGGCTGATCCTCCCCCAGATGGTTGACCAGCTCCTGGTAAATGAAGGTGTCGTGCAAAGCGAAGATGGGCGTGCTCGCGCCATGCGGCTGCATGACCACGGCCCCCTTCGCCTCCGTGATAACGGGCCCGCCCAGAAGTTTGGCCAACTCGCCGATGGTGGGGTGGCTGTGCAATTCGTCAAAGGAAATGCGTTTGCCGAAGACCTTCTCGACCCGCGAAAGCATGCGGAACGCCGAGAGTGAATGCCCGCCAAGCGCGAAGAAATTGTCCTTCAAATTGAGGATCGGCACCTTGAGGATGTTGACCCAGATGTCCGCAAGCTCGGCTTCCACGCGCACATGACCATCGGGAAGCCCGGGTGCGCGCGCAGATGCCAGCTGCGGGGCAGGCGCGCGAACGGGCGCCGGGCTGGCCCCCTCGCCCACCGGCCGGTCCAGATCGGCAACGAGGCCGTCGATCAGGTCCTGCAACTGGGCGAGATACCCCTCCACAGTCTCCTTGTTATAGAGCGAGGTGTCGTATTCGCAGGACATGCGCCAGCCATCGGGGCGCTCGACGAAGAAGAAGTTCAGATCATAAAGCGCGCCCGGCGAAACGGACGGCATGTCGATCAGGCTGAGTTCCGGGCGCTCATCGGTGGGTATGAACGAACGCTGGCAGATCAGGTTGACGGAGAATAGCGGATTGCGACCGGGCTCGCGCACCGGTTTGGCAATAGCGATGATGTCTTCGATCGGCATATGCTGGTTGAGCAGCGCGCCCTCGATGACGTCATGCATATGGGCCAGCAATTGCCGGAAGCTCGGATTTCCAGTGATCCTGCTGCGCAGGGGCACGGTATTGATGAAGGGGCCGACAATGTTGTTGAGCTCGACCCGATCTCGCCCGGCGATTTGCGTACCGACCGTAATGTCCTCGGAGCCGCTGTGGCGATGCAGGAGACACATCAACGCGGCTGCCCCGACCATGAAGAACGTGCAGCCCTCCGCCGTTGCCAGGGCGGACATCGCATCGGTCAATGTGCGGGGCAACTGACGCCCCACAATGAGCGCCGGCGCAGCCCCCGTTCCCCCGCGCGGCTTGTCGGAAGAAAGATCGAAGCGCTTGAATCCGGCCAGTTGCGAGGTCCAATAAGCCCGCTCGTTTTTGAGCGCGTCCGCTTTCATCCATTCGCTCTGCCACGCCGCGAAGTCGGCATATTGCAGAGGAAGATCGGCCAGTTTGGGCGCGCGCTGCCGGAGCCGGGCCTGGTAGAACTCCATCATGTCACGTGCGATGATCCCCACCGACCAGCCGTCACAGGCGATGTGGTGGACGGTAACCAGGATGATGTGCTCCTCGGCCCCGACTTTCAGCAGGGTCGCACGAAGATTGGGCACCCGCGTAAGGTCGAAAGGCTTGCGCGCCTCGATCTGGCTGATGCGCTCTCTTTCCTCGTGACGGCTCGCTTCCGGCAGCAAGGTCAGATCGATGACCGGAAGCTGGATCGATGCGTCGGGATGAACGAGTTGCTCGGGCTCTCCATCGACGTCGCGATAGCTGGTGCGCAAGATCTCGTGACGGTCGATCACCGCATTCAGCGCCTGCTGGAGCACGGCGACGTCGAGCCGGCCGCGCAAGCGCCAACGCACTGCAACGTTCAGCGCCGGGTCTTCCGGGGTGATCTGGTCCAGGATCCAGAAGCGGGCCTGGGCCAGCGAACAAGGAAAGGCATAGAGGTCCGTGTCGGCCTCCTGGGCGCCGATACCGATGTCGTTGCCTGTTTCAGAACCTGCCATCGGCTTCACCGTTCCGGAGACTGCAGAGCGCTGGCGGCAACACGGCGGCTGCTCCTGGCAACACGAACGAGCTGCGGGAGCTCGGAAGGTTCCGCGGCCGGCGACACCCCCGCGAGCGTGGCTGCCGCCTTGGCGATACTGCGCTGCTGCAGCAGGGTCTTGGCCGACAGGTTCAGCCCGGCCTGGTTCGCACGCGCCACGATCTGGAAGATATGGATCGAATCCGCGCCAAGCATGAGCAGATCGTCCGCCACACTGATTCTCCCCTGTCCAAGAACCTCGGCACAAATGTCCGCCAGGATCGTTTCGGCTTGATTGCCGGGCGCGACATAAGTGCCCGACAACTCGTTCGCGGATGTCTCGCTCGGCTTGGGCAGGGAACGGCGGTCGAGCTTGCCACTCGACCCACGCGGCATGGCGTCAAGGCGGACCCACTGGCTGGGTATCATATAATCAGGCAGGTCCCGGCCGAGGGCATTGCGAAGAGCCTCGATGCTGGGTGCGCTCGAGGCAGGCGCCTCGTAATAGGCCACGAGCCTGGGATCCCCTGGATTGTCTTCGCGCAGGATCACCGCATTGACGTCGAGGCCAGCCTTGCCGAGCGCGGCCTCGATCTCGCCGAGCTCGATGCGAAAGCCTCGCAGCTTCACCTGATGGTCGTTGCGCCCCAGAAGCTGAAGGCGGCCACCCGGCATGAGGCGGGCGAGATCTCCCGTACGATAGAGCCGCGCGCCGGGCGTGCCCGAAACACTGTCCGCAATGAACTTTTCGGCAGTCAGGTCGGGCCGGTGGAAATAGCCACGGGCGACGCCGTCGCCGCCGATATGGAGTTCGCCCACCACGCCGAGCGGCTGCACGCGATCGAACTTGTCGAGCACGTGGAACTGCGTGTTGGCGATGGGGTGGCCGACCGTGATCGGATCCGGGCCCGGACGGATATGGGCGACCGACGACCAGATCGTCGTCTCGGTCGGTCCATACATGTTCCACAGCTCGCCATCATTCTGGACCAATTGATCCGCCAGGCTGCGCGGCATCGCTTCGCCGCCGCAGAGCATCTTCAGCTTCGGCGAAGGCTTGAAACCGGATTCCAGCAGGATCACCCAGGTGATCGGCGTTGCCTGCATCACGGTGGCGCCGCAGCCTTCCAGACGCTTGAGCAGGGCCTGGCCATCGGCCGTCTCGCTCTGGGGTGCGATGACCACGCTGCCCCCGCAAGCCAGCGGCAGATAGAGCTCGAGCGCTGCGATGTCGAAGGAGATCGTGGTGACGGCCAGCAGCCGGTCTTCGGCGGTGAAGCCCGGCACCTGGCGCATCGAGGCCAGGAAATTGGCGACGCAGCCATGCGTCACTTCGACTCCTTTGGGCTTGCCCGTCGAGCCGGAAGTGAAGATGACATAGGCGAGATCCTCGCCGGTCGCCCTGGCCACCGATGCGGGCAAGGGCTGGCGTGCAGCAATCGCGTCACGGTCGCGATCGACCAGGACCGTCACGGCCGCCGCAGCCGAAGCAATGTTTTCATAGGCTGCCTGGGTCACCACGGCGGCGACTTCAGCTTCAGCCAGAATGCCATTGAGCCGGGCTGTCGGGTGATTGGTCGCGAGCGGAACATAGGCACAGCCTGCCTTCAGCACGGCCAGCAGTGAGACGAGCATGTCCAGCGAGCGATCGACCAGCACGGCAATGCGTGCGCCCTTGCCAAGACCGCGATCATGCAAATGCGCAGCGAGCTGGCCGGCGCGCCGGTCGAGTTCGCCATAGGTGAGTTGCTGATCCTCGAAGAGCGCGGCGATGCCCCCCGGATTGGCCACTGACTGGGCTTCGATCAGACCATGAATGGTGAGCAGGTTCGGATCGGAAGGCGCAGGCAAGGACGGTCCGGCCAGGGTGGCCGGCACATCGCCGGCGGCCAGCAATGGCAAACGCTCGATCGGCGTGGTCACGTCATCGGCGATCGCCTGCAGCAAGGCACGGTAATGCCCCAGCCAGCGGCGGACCGTCGCCTCGTCGAAGAGATCGGCATTGTAGTCGCAATCGATGCGCAAGCCGTTGGCGGATTCCGTCACATTCGCAAAGAGATCGAAGGTGGAGAAGCGCTTGGGGTTGGGAACGACTTCGGTCGTCAGCCCCGGAAACGCCAAGTCTCCGCCCAGGCGCTCCACGTTGAACTGGACTTCGGCGAGCGGCAGCCGGCTGGCATCGCGCGGGAGCGTCAGCTTGCGCAGGATCGTGCCGAGCGTGCAGCTGCGATGGTCATAGGCCTCCAGCACGCTCTGCTTGGTGACGGCCAGAAAATCGGCAAAGCTCATGCCGTCCTGCCAGCTCGCATGCAGGGGCAGCAGATTGACGCAATGGCCGACCAGTGCCCTGTCGTCCTCGATCAGCGATTGGCCAGCGGCCGGTATGCCGACCACCACTTCATTCTGGCCGGCAAGACGGCCCATCAGGATCTCGAAGGCAGCGAGCAAGGTAGCAAACAAGGTGCTGCCGCGTTTGGCTCCGGCCTTGCGGACCGCCTCATAGAGCGGCCTTTCGATGGCGAACTGGACCGATCCACCGTTGAAGGTCTTGATCGGCGGCCGCGCGCGATCACAGGGTAGCTCGAGAGGCGGCGGCGCGGTGCGGAACTGCCCGACCCAATAGGCTTCGTCATCAGCCACTTCCTGCACGGTCTGGGCGTAGCTGCTGAAGGGGAGCGGTTCGGCCAGTACGGGCTGGCTGTTCTCGACTTTGGCTCGATAGAATTCCGAGAGTTCGCCGATCAGCACATTGATCGACCAGCCGTCGCAGACGATGTGATGGGCGGTAAAGACGAGGACGTGCCGATCCGGCGAGAGCCGAACCAGTTCGCCGCGCACCAGCGGGCCGCCGACCAGGTCGAAAGCTCTCCTGGCATCCTGTTCGATCCGCATCTTCAGCGCCTGTTGCGGCGAGGCCTCCCCGGAAACATCCACCAGCGGCAGCTCCAGACGAAGCTCAGGTGCAAAGCTCATGCGGGTGCCGGTCGTATCGAAATGGATACGCAGCGCATCGTGTCGCGCAATGACGTCGTTGAGCGATGCGCGCAGGGCTTGCGTGTCGAGGGCTCCCTCGAAACTCAGGCTGATGGACTCGTTGAAGGCACAGGAGGCCTCGTCGCCGAGCTGCGCCGAGAGCCAGACCTCGGTCTGGGAAGCGGTCGGTGCAATGGGACCGGTCGGTGAGGCCATTTTGGCTGCCGCTCCGGTCTTGCCGTCGCCGCCCGCAAGCGGAGGGCCACCTGGCAGCATGCCGTCGGCCTGCATGGCTTCGATGCTCTCGCGGAAAGCCTGCACGATCCGAGCGACATCCTCGTCCGTATGCTCGGTGGTCAGGAAGCAGGGGAAGCCCTCATGCACATAGATGCCGCGGGCGCGCAGATGATAGTAGAGCAGGCTGCCAAAGCGGTAGTCATGGCTCGGATTGATGTAGAATAGGCTGCCAAAGCTCGGGACCGGCAGGGACAGGCCGCACGCGGCGAAACAACCAGACAGCTGTTCGGCCAGGCGCCCCATGCGGGCCGAAACCTCCTCCTGCAAGGCCGGCCCCCTGGCCTTCAGATGCTCGAGCACCGCCTCGAGCGCGGCCAGGACCAGCGGATGGCGCACGAAGGTGCCGGCAAAGAAGGTGACCCCGACTTCCGGATAGGACTCGTCGCCATAGCGCCAGTCGCCGCCGTCGAGCGCGTCCATGAAGCTGGCGTTACCGGCCAGCACGCCCACGGGCAGCCCGCCGCCGACCACCTTGCCGTAGCAGGCGAGATCGGCCTTGATGTCGAACAGGTGCTGCATGCCCGCTGGGTGCATGCGGAAGCCCGTGACCACCTCGTCGAACACCAGCGCAGTGCCGGACGCTTCGGTCACGGCGCGAACCTGCTTGAGGAATTCGACCGGGCGCAGGTCCGGGCGGCGGCTCTGTACCGGCTCGACCACCACGGCGGCGAGTTCTTCCACATGCTCGCGGATCCAGGCCAGAGCCTCCTCGGAGCCGTATTCCAGCACGGTGACGTTCTCGACCGACTGCGGCGGAATACCCGGTGCCACCGGCAAAGTGCGATGTTCGCCCTGACGGACCTGCCCCCTGACCAGCACTTCGTCGAACTGGCCGTGATAGTCGCCGGCGAACATGACGACGCGCTTGCGCCCAGTGACCGTACGCGCCACCCGCATGGCTGCCATCACCGCTTCCGAGCCGGTGTTGCAGAAGGTGGCGCGCTCATTGCCGGTCATCTCGCAGAAGAGAGCCGCAACCTTGCCCGCCCTTGCGGATTGCGGGCCGATGGCGAAGCCTTCCTGCAACTGTCTGTCGACCGCCTCGACCACGAAATCCGGGGCATGGCCAAACATCGTCTGGCCATAGCCATTGACCAGATCGATATATTCGTTGCCGTCGACGTCCCAGATCCGCGAACCCTTCGAGCGGGCCGCGATCACGGGATAGACCATCTCCTTCCAGTCAGGATTGAAGCCGGAGGCTGCGCGTGGGTCGGCCAGGACGTTGCGATAATCCTGCGTCAGCTGCTTGGAGCCGGGGCTGCGGGCATTCCAGAGCGAGGTAAGCGCCTCGATATGGCTGCGCTGGCGGGCATCGAGCCCCTGATCCTGCGACTTCTGGCTGTTCTTGTAGACGGCGAAGCGCGACGGCAATTCCTTGACCGGGGCCGCATCTGCCTGGGGTGCTGCGGCAGGCTGCGGGGCGGCCGTGGCCTGAAGCGCAGGCGTCGGGGAAGGAACCACGGGGGGTGCCATCACGGCCTGGACAGCCGGAGCCTGCAATACCGCCCCACCACGCAGCACTTCGAGCTGCTGCTGCATCAGATGCGCCATGACCTGAAGCTGGTCGCGCATCAAGCCCTCCACGCCAGCTCCCGTACCGGCAAGCGGCAACGCAGTCGAAAGGAGAGGCGCAGATTGGCCGACCGGCGAAACAACATTGGGAGCCGGTGCGGCGACCGGAGCCACTGCAACCGGAACCGGCGCCGGTGCAGCCGGTGCAGGTGCGAATTTTTCGGGCGGCAACGCCGCTGCGACATGTTCCGTCAGGGCCTCGATGCTGCCGAGATCCCCCAACAGGGCGCGGAAGGTGATCTTGAGGCCGAACTTGTTCAGGAGCTCCTGGGCAGCCTGGGTCAGGAACAGGGAGTCGAAGCCCATTTCCAGGAAGGTCGTGCCGGGTTCGGCAGAGGCCACGTCCTCGCCGGACAGGTCGGCGAAGATCGAGATAATGGCGGCCTTGATGGTGTCGGTGCGGGCGGTCATATCGGACATCACGGTTTGCGCGGGAAGCGGCATTGCGAGGATTTCGGCAGGCGGCGTATTGGCAGGAAGCGCCGGTTCGGATCGCGGAGCGACCGGCGGACTGGCCACATCCGCGGAAGCAGGCTGGCGCGTGGGCGGCTCTATCCAGTGGCGCGTGCGCTCGAAGGGATAGGTCGGCAGAGGCACTCTGCGCCGCGTCGCCTCGCTCGACTGCAAGGCCCAGTCGACGGCCACGCCGGCGGTCCACAACCGGCCCACAGCCTCCGCTACGGTATCCTGGTCGGGCCGCTCGCGTGCCGAGTCGGGCAGGCAGGAAACCACGGTCCGGCCCCGCGCCGCACCCTGCAGCGACAGCGTGGTCAAGGTGTTGCCGGCACCGACTTCAAGCAGGATCGCCGACGTATCGCCGAGCAGAAGCGACAGGCCGTCGGCAAAGCGTACCGGCTCGCGGAAATGCCGCGCCCAATAGTCGGGCGATGTTGCAGCCTCAGCCGTGATCCATTGGCCCGTGACGCCGGAGACATAAGGAATGGCGGGCGCCCTCAGTCCGATCTTGCGCACCTCCTCGATGAAGGGGGCGAGGATCGGGTCCATCATGGGGGAATGGAAGGCATGCGAGGTGTGGAGTCGGCGACTGACGACACCGCGTGCCTTCAGCTGCGCTTCCAGCGCATCGATGGCGTCGTCCGGCCCGGATGCAACACACAAGGCTGGGCCGTTGATGGCAGCGATGGCAAGATCGGCGCCGAGCAAAGGCACAAGCTCCGCCTCGGGCAGCCTCACCGCCAGCATCCCTCCCGGCGGAAGGTCCTGCATCAGGCGACCACGGGCGGCGACGAGCGGCAGCACCTCTTCGAGCGTAAAAACCCCGGCCAGGCAGGCTGCGACGAATTCGCCGACGCTGTGCCCGATCATCGCGCGCGGCACAATCCCCCGGGCGATCCACAAACGGGCCAATGCATACTCGACCGCGAAGATCGCAGGCTGGGCATAGCAGGTGGCAGCCAGCTGCTTGTGATCATCGGCCTCGCGCCTGCCGGGATAGAGCAGGTCCTTGAGATCGCGCTCCAGATGCGGCCGCAGGATCGCCGCACAAAGGTCGATGTCGGCCCGGAAGCCTGGTTCGGCCTCGTAGAGACTACGCCCCATGTCGGGATATTGCGATCCCTGTCCGGGGAACATGAACACGACGCCAGGATCGCTGGCGGCCTTGAAGACACGCGCCGCCGGGTCGTTCAGGGCCGCAACGGCTGCCGGGATATCACTGGCAGCGGCGGACCAGCGATAGTCGAAAGCCTTGCGTCCGAGCTGCAGCGTGTGCGCGACGTCCGAGAGTTCCAGCCCGGGATTGGCAGACAAGTATCCGGCCAGAGCCGAGCGGGCCTTGCCCAAAGCTGCTTCGCTGCGGGCCGACACAGTGAGGATCTCGACGCCCTTTGCCGCTGGACGCGGCGTCGGCATCGGCGCCTCTTCCAGCACCACATGCACATTGGTGCCACCGACGCCGAAGGCGCTGACGCCCGCCCGGCGCGGCTCCGGCCCCTCCTGCCAGTCCCTCAGCGCCGCATTGACGAAGAATGGGCTGTTTTCGATGTCGAGACGCGGATTGGGCTTCTTGAAGTGCAGGGTCGCCGGCAACTGGCGGTTTTCGAGGCTGAGCGCCGTCTTGATGAAACCGACCACGCCAGCAGCCGCGTCGAGGTGGCCGACATTGCTCTTGACCGACCCGATTGCGCAATACTGCCTGCCCGCGTCGCCCGTGGCGCGGAAAGCCTTGGTCAGGCCCGCAATCTCGATCGGGTCCCCGAGCGGCGTTGCGGTACCATGGCATTCGACATAGCTGATCGAGCGGGGATCGACCCCGGCATTGGCATGCGCCATCATGATGGCGGCCGCCTGGCCATCGGAGCTCGGAGCGGTGTAGCCGACTTTGGCCGAACCGTCATTGTTGACGCCGCTGCCGCGCACCACGGCATAGATATGATCGCCGTCGGCAAGCGCGTCCTCAAGCCGCTTCAGCAGCACGGCGCCGGCGCCGCTACCGAAGACGGTGCCTCTGGCGTCGGCGTCGAAGGTGCGGCAATGACCATCCTCCGACACCATGCCGCCTTCCTGGGTCAGATAGCCGCGCTTCTGTGGGAAGGTGATCGAAACGCCGCCGGCAATGACCATGTCGCTCTGGAACAGCAGCAATTGCTGGCAAGCCTGCGCGATCGCCATCAGCGAGGTCGAGCAAGCCGTGTTCAAGCTGAAGCTCGGTCCGTTCAGATTGAATTTGTAGGACACTCGCGTCGCCAGAAATTCACGACTGGCGCCGAGCAGCATCGGATATTGCCCGACCTGGAAGGCATTGGTGAAGTCCTCCGACACGTTGCGATTGCCGACGACGTGATGGAGGAAATAGGTGTTCATGCTGCAACCGGCGATGACGCCGATGCTGCCGGGATAGTTCGCCGGATCGTAGCCACCGTCCTCGAGCGCTTCCCAGGCGCATTCGAGGAAGATGCGATGCTGCGGGTCAGTCAGTTCTGCCTCGCGCGGATACATGCCGAAGAACTCGGCGTCGAAAAACTCGACATCGGGCAGGATCGGCCGCGCCCGCACGAAATTGGGCGCCCGCCGAATGTCGGGCCCGTACGTATCTTCGAGCTCACTGTCCTCGAAACGGGTGATCGATTCCACGCCGTTGCGCAGATTCTGCCAGAATTCACCGACGGAGCGGGCACCGGGAAAGCGGCCCGCCATGCCGATCACCGCAATGGCGTTGAGTGGAGGGTCGGGGATGGAGCTCACCTTGCCGCTCCCATCTGGCGCTGGCGCATGCGCTGGAGCGCCTCGGCCTGCTGGCGGGCGCGCAGATTCTCCGGCCTGGCGGCCGGGCTCGCGGCAGGCGCGGAACTCGAGCGGATGAAATTGGCGAGAGCCGTGATGGTGGGACGCTCGAACACGTCGCTCAAACGAAGCTCAGGATGGATACTCTCCTGGATTTCGTTGAGAACAGTCAGGATCTGCAGCGAACTTCCACCCTGATCGAAGAAATTGATCTTGGTGCTGACGTCGGGCACGGACAGAACCCGCGACCAGATGGCCGCAATCTTCTGTTCAATCTCGTCGCGCGCCTCCGGCACGATTGGGCTGGCCGCGAAAGTCGGGCTGGGCAGCGCTTTGCGGTCGAGCTTGCCATTCTCGGTCATCGGCAACTCGCCGAGGTCGACGAAGGCGAAGGGAAGCATGTAGTCCGGCAAGGTCTGGGCCAGATGTGCCTTTAGGGTGGCGGCATCGGCCGAAGTGGCCGAAGTGGCCGAAGGCACGATATAGGCGACCAGCTTCGCCTCCCCGGGGCCATCCGTGCGAGCGATCACGGCACAAGCCGTTACGGCAGGATGGCGCATGAGCTGGTTTTCGATTTCACCCGTCTCGATGCGGAAGCCGCGGATCTTCACCTGGTGATCGCTGCGCCCGAGATATTCGAGGTCACCGTCCGCCGTACGCCGGACGAGATCGCCGGTCTTGTACAGCTTCTCGGCTGCCTGACCTTCCGAGGGCTGCCAGTCGATGAAACGCTCCGCCGTCAGCTCGGGACGGTTCAGATAGCCCAGGCACACCCCCTCCCCGCCGACATAGATCTCGCCTTCCTCGCCCACCGGGACAGGCCTGCGGTTCTCGTCGAGCACATGGATGGTCAGATCGGGGATCGGCACGCCGATCAGGCTTGCCCGGTTGCTGTCGAGCTCGGCTGCGGACACGGGACGATAGGTAACGAACACGGTGGTTTCCGTGATGCCGTACATGTTGATGATGCGTGGCTTGGCATCGCCGTAGCGGTTGAACCACGGCCGCAGCATCTGGAACTCGAGGGCTTCGCCGCCGAGGATCACGTAGCGCAGGGCCAGGGCCGAGGCCTCTGGGCGGCGGCGCTCCACCTCGATCAAAGTGCGGAAAGCGGATGGCGTCTGATTGAGCACGGTCACCTGCTCTCGAACGAGCAGGTCGAGGAAATCTTCGGGCGAGCGGCTGACGCGATGGGGCACCACAACCACGCGCCCGCCATAGACCAGCGCTCCCCAGATCTCCCACACGGAGAAGTCGAAGGCGTGCGAATGGAAGAAGGTCCACACATCCTGCGGGCCGAAGCCGAACCAGTGGTCGGTTGCGTGGAACAGCCGCACGACGTTATGGTGGGTCAGCCGGCATCCCTTCGGGCGGCCGGTGGAGCCCGACGTATAGATGACGTAGATGAGCGATTGGGGATCGATGGCGATGTCCGGATTCGTGACCGGTTCAGTGCCGAGGCTATCGGCGTCCTGATCCAGCAGAATCATCGGCAGATCGCTCGGCGGCAGCGTCGGGCGGCCGCTGGCCGTGGTCACGAATGCCAGGGGCCGGGCATCCTCCAGCGTGAAGGTCAGGCGCTCGCGCGGATAGCTCGGATCGAGCGGCAAATAGGCAGCACCCGATTTCATGATGCCCAGCATGCCCACGACCATGTCGATCGACCGCTCCAGACCGATGGCGACCAACGTGTTGGGCTTCACGCCCATCTTGAGCAGGCGATGAGCGAGCTGGTTGGCGCGCGCGTTCAACTCACCGAAGGTGATCGAAACGCCGTCACAGGTCACCGCAAGGCTGTCGGGGCGAAGCGCGGCCTGCTCGCTGATCAATTGATGGACGGAAAGGTTGGTTTGAAACATACTCACGGAGCCCCCATGCAAAATCGTGTATAGTGCCCCGGAGGATCGTTCCGCCGCAGGCCGTGCCGCCAAGCCGCCGTTGCCGACGCCTGCAGCACCGATGTGATATCCATTGCTTTCCTTCGGCCCGTCGGGACGGCCAGAGGTGCCGAGCTTACGATTGCGCGCGAACCGGAATATCCCGGCTTTCGGACGCTTCGTGTGCGTTTTCACACATTCCCCAGCAAACCAGTCCCATAATTGCGCCGAACATTCCCAGATCAGCTATTGCCTTTCTCATTCCAGATATGCGTGAGAAATACTTCAATATCGACATAAACATATGTTTCGAAAACATGCGTGAATTTACCGTGAAACGAAAAAATCTTCGCACGTAGATTTCAAAAACTACAAAGCACACTACATTCTACGAAGGAATTATTGAGGTGGTATACCTCTTTCGCTCTCTTGACGCCGAAAAAACAAAATGACCTTTGCGGAAACCAAGAAAACAGTTGAAGCTCAATGCAGACCCAAAGAACCCATCCAGCGAAACACTGCGATTATTGTAGAGTTTGAAGATCACGGCCTCAATTCGGGAAATTGAATGCCCTCCCCCCACCCGATAGGCAAAATCGGACCAAAAGGAGTAGGCTCCATCGATCCCGGAGACTCACGCCCCTACCCCGATAGCCGTAAGGCACAGGGCTGAAGGTGGGAGTGACGGCTCAAACGCCTCCGCCATCGCGCGACCCGGGAGAGGTTGCGCGCCGGCCTCGATGCTGATCGAGTGGAATCAGTCAACCGCCACGCCAGTTGAATCCAAGCTTTCGATGCCGCTTCCCCTGCTCCCCCCCCCTACTCCACACGACGTTCATGTCTGGCAATGGAGCCTTGACGCCGACGAAGACGACTTCGAGCGCAACTGGCAGGTCTTGTCGGGGGAGGAGCGCGGTCGCGCTGACAAATTCCGCTTCGAGCGGCATCGTCGCCGCTTCGTGGCGGCGCGCGGAAGGCTTAGGCAAATTCTTGCCAACTATCTCGCGGTATCGCCGCAAGCGGTTGGTTTCGGCTATGGCGCCGAAGGCAAGCCCTTCTGCACGACCCAGCCTTCGGAATGGCGGATCTGCTTCAATCTGAGCCACAGCGAAAACACGGCCGCCCTCGCCGTCGCGAACGACTGCGAAATCGGCATCGACATCGAGCATATCCGCCCGATCGAGGACAGCATCGCATTGCAGGTATTTTCACCTGCCGAGCACACACAATTCGAGGCACTGCCAGCCGGCGTGCGGCAAGGCGTCTTCTTCGAGAACTGGGCGCGCAAGGAAGCGTGTTTGAAGGCGCTCGGCACAGGCTTTGCTCACCCGCCAACCCATTTCGAATTCGATCTTGCCATCCGGGGCGACACGGCACCCCGCTTCGTCGGTGGCGATCCCGACGAAGCGAAATGTTGGCGTATTCACGCTCTGAGATCCGCTATGAACCGCACTGGCTCGGTGGCAGCACGGCGCCTCGATTGGTCGATCGTCGAAATGGCTTGACGGACAGCATCAGCCACTCTGCCGATACGCCAGACAAGCAGCATGCCGAGGGCTTGCGGCCCTTGGACGCCCTATGACACCTCGGAATGTGGCGCCGGCTCCTGGCGACGGCATCCAGCCCACATTCCCAAGGCGACTGGGATGAGCCCGGAGCCTTCCTGGCCTCGGGCATCGAAATTTGCGCTTCTCCAGCCAATTGGCTCGCAAACTCAACGATTGCGGCTTAAGCTGCAACCGCGTGGACTTGCGTTTCGGAACGCAGGACCGAACCTGTGATCTGGCCGGCTGCAGCGATCCCGGCGCGCATCTCCTCGCTGATCTCGAAGAGACCGGCATAGGTCATCACGCGGCCGATTCTGGTCGGCACACCAATGACATCCGCCGGGCAGTTGGCCAGCTTGAAGATGCGGGCCATGCGGGCATCGTAGACAGACACCACGAAATCGATGCCAGCAAGCATGCCGACCTCGACGATGCCGCACAGCAGCTCCGTCGTCACCGAATGCAGGCGACGGTTGCCGTCATTGGCCAGGTCGGGGTCGATCGCGAAGCGGGAGCTTTCCCAAATGAGCGGACTCTCCACAATTTCGCCATCCGGCAACAGTACTGAGAAGACATCGCGCAGCATATTCGGGCCGGTCGTCGGCAACAGGCGCAGACCACCTTCCACACGACCCGTGTATTGATTTCGCGATATCAAGTAGACAGGATCACAATCGTCGAAATAGTCTATCTCGCGACCGTTGGAAACATTAACGTCCCAATCAAGCCTGTCTTTAAAGACCCTCGCACGCATCTCGTAAAGTGCATCCAGGGTTTCGGTATGTAAATGACGTTCGTAACTTTGAATGACTTCAATCATCGAACAGACCCTCCGTCGGAATCTGCTCGAATTTATTGGTCACTTATTCCCTTAGAAATACGGCGTATTTGACGGGTTACCTCGATCCGAAAAAAATGCTCATATTCATTGCCTTGGCGACGGCATGAGTAACATTAGTTGCATTCAGTTTTGCTCGAGCCAGGTCGAGGTAAAACCGCACCGTCCGATCCGAAAGGGAGAGTATCGTCGCAGTTTCCGAGACCGTCTTGCCGCGGGCAACCCATTTCAGGCATTCGATCTCACGCGGAGAAAGATGGACTTCCTCTTCTTCAACCGCCTCCGTACGCAGGATGGCATTGTGGATATGGTAGGCCAAGACCTGGAAGTCGCGCTGGAAAGCCCCCAACGTCTGATCCCATTCCTGATCGGAGACGTCGCTGGTGATGGTGAAGAGGGCGCGCTCGCCATGGCGGCCGCGGATAGGGAAGGTCAGGCCCTGACGCCCCAGCCCGAATTCGGCGGCCTCGCCGAAAAAGGCTCGGAGCTTCGACCCCTTCAGGTCGAATTTGCGCCAGTCAATGGGCAGGACGGCCGAAAACCCCTCCCTTAGAACCGGATCTATTCTAACGTAATTCTCGCTCTTATAGTGTTCAACCCAATCATCGGAGTAAGTAACGGCCAAATAGGGATCGTCACCATTAGAGCTAGGAATATTTACAGCAAAATAGGCCGCCGTACGCAGCCCGTAACTCTGAACAACACGATTCAGCATCCCTTTTACGTCACGAGACGTCGGTACACTGCCAATTTCATCGACAATATCATAATATATCTTGTCGAGCGCTCTCATATGCCGCCCCCTAAACCTCGGGGCGGTATGATAGTGCAAAACGTAGCGGGATGCTAGTTCCTAGATTACTTCTTGGGTGCCCGGCGGGATAGAATGAAGACTTGGATTATATACTTCGATGTCTCTTTAAATCTCGAAAGAAGAATGGCAGCACTCTGAGTTCATTTCAGTCCGATGCCAGTTAGTAACCAACCAACCAAGGTTGATCGGTTGAATATCTGTCAAGAAACGACAACCGTTTCAACCTTCGATACGACGATGTTTCGCCATTCCCGCGAACGGTGGGGTCGAACCGATGATAAACAGGGGTCACGACGCAATGCCTAAAGTTCAACAAGGTCAATCGATGGTCACCATCGATGACGACACCGGCACGATCACCATCGATCTGGTGGCTTATGGGCCGGTGCGAATCGTGATGACGGCCGATGGCGACATCGAGGTCGAGGGTCGCAGCATCCTGAACACGGCTCATTGGACGAGTTTTGGCAACGAGCTTCCCAAGCGGGCCTGAAAGTCGCCGCCGGAAACCTGGCTGAGATCGACACACTCTGCTGAATGACATGAAGCCCGGGCGGTCATGCTGCCGCGGGCTTCCGTCATGTCTTGATCTGCAGGGCACCGCCAAGGATGCCCACATGGCAGGTCCCTCCTATGGGCATCGGCAAGGCCGCCATGCGCGGATATGTGTGGCCAGCGTCGCTCCTCGATGATTTCCAAGGGCAGCGCGACGCCATCGTCTTTCCGCAAACATCCAATCCCGCCGGCACTCTATCCACGAGGACACCCCAAACCGAGCTTCTGGGCTTGGCTCATCGCGCTCTATTGCTCCTGCCCCAAGCGCTGTCACATACCCGCATAGGCGCAATGCTATCGACAGATAGCAATCTCATGGCTTCCATGTTGCGGATACGGCACCACCACGCTTGCAGTGCCTAGAGGCGCGCCCGGCATGGCTGCGCCGACTTGCCGATCGCGCACATGGGCCGCATGGCCTGAAGGCAATGTGCGAAATCGCACATCGCAGCCCTGCGCCATGGTGTTTCTCACTGAGAGGTGGGTGTCTACCCATCGTGTTGAGGAAGAGTGTCGAATCCAAGTCATGCCGCGTCAATTCCACGCGCCACGACGCCGGCGTATTGAATATTTCCCCAAAAAGGAAACTGTCTTCGCCTTGGATTGCGAGAATATGGAAGTTTGACATTTCGCTGAAAGTCCTTGCCTATTTCGCGATTGAAGGAGGGGAAGCAGGTGAGATCGATCGGTGAAAGTGGCCTGACACACGAGGGAGAGCGTTACTTGAAGATCCCCGTTTGTGTAATCGACAAGCGAGCCTTCTGGCGCGATTGTCTGACGATGTGCTTGACGGCCTCTTCCGCAAACCTTGCTGCCGTCGGCTATGACACCATCGATGATTGGCTGACAGCCTCCACGCATGCCCCTTCGACGATCATCCTGCTATGCGCCACCAGCGAGGAAGGCACGGCCCGAGCCATACAGTCCGGGCTCGATCGCATTCTCTCCAGCGTGCCGGGCGCGCGCGTGGTCCTCCTATCCGATATCGACAATCCGGCGACGATGGTCTCCGCCTTGGAACGCGGGGCACGCGGCTTCGTAACCATGAGCCTCAGCCTGGAAGTGGCGATCGAGGCAATCCGCATCGTGAATGTCGGCGGCACCTTCGTTCCGGCCAGTGGCCTGTTGTCGGCACGCCAGGGCTTTACAGCCCAGCTCGATGGCCAACCGCCCGCTGTGGAGGGGCGGCCGCATTTCACCGAACGGCAGCTGGCAATCATCGCCTGCGTACGCAAGGGCGAGCCGAACAAGATCATCGCCCACAAGCTCAATATGACCGAAAGCACGGTCAAGGTTCACATCCGCAACATCATGCGCAAGATCAAGGCCAAGAACCGCACCGAAGTTGCGTTTCTGACCAACGAGTTGCTGCTTCCCAACGAAAACTCGAACGACTGAGACAGTCGCCGCAGCAGCGGATATGGAATGGGCTGGAACAGGATCGCTTCCTGACGGTGCCGGCGCCTCGTCTTGCAAACGCAACTCCCCGGCCCTGCTCCTTCAGCGACGTCTTGTTCTCCTGATCGAGGATGGCTACTGGCTTGTCCATCATCGTTGGAGGACGTGACATGCCCGGAACCATCCGGATTCTCGACGGCGGCATGAGCCGGGAACTGCTTCGCCTCGGCGCCGAGCTGCGCCAACCCGAATGGTCCGCGCTCGCTTTGATGGAGGCTCCCGACATCGTCCGCCGGGTTCATGCCGAGTTCATCGAGGCTGGAGCCGAGGTGATCACCACCAACAGCTACGCCCTGGTCCCCTTCCATATCGGTGAGCAGCGCTTCCGCGAGCAGGGACCGGCCTTGATCGACCTCGCCGGCCGCCTCGCCCGGCAGGCCGCCGACAGCAATTCCGGCCGCAAGGTGCTGGTGGCAGGATCGCTGCCGCCGATCTTCGGCTCCTATGAACCCGAACGTTTCGATCCTTCCCGCGTCCAGGGCTATCTGGAAGTGCTGGTCGCCGGCCTCGCTCCCCACGCCGATGTCTGGCTCGGCGAAACCCTCAGCCTGATCGCCGAAGGCGAGGCCGTGCGCCAGGCCGCGGCCGCCACCGGCAAGCCATTCTGGGTCTCCTTCACCCTGGCCGACGAAGTGGGCGCCGAGGACGGCGAGCCGCAGTTGCGCTCCGGCGAAAGCGTGGCCGATGCCGCTGCCTGGGCGGCCGGATCAGGGGCCGAAGCGCTGCTCTTCAATTGCAGCCGCCCTGAGGTGATGGGCAAGGCCGTGCGCGTGGCTAGGGATGTCCTGCGCGAGCGGCAGTCCGATCTCGAAATCGGCGTCTATGCCAATGCCTTCGAAGAGCAGGAGGAGGACGCCGCCGCCAACGAAACCCTGCACGGCACGCGCGAGGATCTGACGGCAACGGCCTATTCCCGCTTTGCCTGCGACTGGGCTGAAGCTGGCGCCACCCTGATCGGCGGCTGCTGCGGCATCGGCGCCAGGCATATTCACGATCTCGCAGCGGCCTTAGGGCGCTGAACCTGGCGCCAGGAGCGACGGCTCGCAGGTCCCCGGTGGAAAGGTCCGCCGCAAAACCCCGGCTTACCCGGCTCGACCCAAGGCAATGGCCGATCCGGTAAAAGGCAGGACGAGATCGTACCCCTCTGGCGGCGGCGAGATCGGCACGGTCGCCGCGGTACCGAACTGGGTGATGCCGGCTCCGACTGCTTCGGCGAGATCGTAGCGCTTTCCTGCGAATTCGAATGGATGGCTTGCGATCAGGCGCGCCGAGAATACGTTGGTGCCAACGATGGCTGCGCTTGCTGCCGCAAGGGAAGTGGCGACCGTGGTGCCGACCACCAGGCTGGTGCGGCGGAAGGTGGCGATGCATTCGCCCTTCGCGAAGGAGGCCGGATCGGCAAAGCTCGCCGCCGGGGCGCGCTGCAGATACAGGGAGAATTCACCGACCGGGTCGAGCCCGAGCGAAAGCGCACCATTGTCGATCCCATCCGCCTTGAACGGCGTGGCGGCGAAGGTGAAATGAGCACTCGTCTCGGCCGGCTCGCCGGCGAACAGCGGCGCGTCGGCAAACGGCAAATGCAGGAAGTAGCCGTAATCCGCCAGCGCGCCGTCATGCGTGCGGTAGAAGCGCCCGGTGGCGTACCAGGCAAGTTCGGCTGTCAGGAGGGCGGTCATGAAGAGTCCTCTGCGCGAAAGGCACACGCCTCTATAGACCGGGAGCAAAACCCGTTCACGGCTGAACGCTTGTTTGCCCAGAATTTGGTTGCTCGAAGGATCGGGGCGGCACCGCCTCAACGAGGAGATGCTGTCCCATTTTTCCTCAGGACTTACGCGTTCCGGCTGCCCCCCCGGCACTGGCCTGCGACGGCTTCGACTTGACGGTGACGGTCGCCGTCTGGCCCGCGACCAGGCGGAAGCCATCCGGCAACTTGTCGAGTGCCACGCGGATCGGCACGCGCTGAGCCAGGCGCACCCAGGAAAAGGTCGGGTTGATGTTGGCCAGGAGGTTCGAACCATCGCTGCGTTCGCGATCCTCGATACCGCCGGCAATGCTCTCGACATGGCCCGTGATGACTGCCGGCTGCCCCATCAGATGGATGTCGACAGGGTCTCCCACCGCGATCCGGGGCAGCTTGGTTTCTTCGAAATAGCCTTCGACCCGCAATGAATCCGTGTCGAGCAGCGCCGTCACCGCCTTGCCGGCCGCGACATAGTCGCCGGGATTGAGGTTGAAATTGGTGATCACGCCATTGACCGGCGCCTTGATCTCCGAGCGTTCGAGATTGAGCTTGGCTACGGCCTGATTGGCGAGAGCCTGCTGGTAATTGGCGCTCGCGACGTCCTGGCTTGCCAGTGCCTGCTCGATCTTCTGGGCGGAGGCCACGTCCTTGCCCAGTTCGCTGTAGCGGACATAGTCGCGCCTTGCCTGTTCCAGCGTGGCCTTGGTGCCGGAGACGGCTGCATCGGCCTGCTGCAGGGCGAGTTCGAAGCGTTTGGGATCGATGCGGATCAGGACGTCGCCGCGATGGACTTCCTGATTGTCGCGGACCAGCACTTCACTGACCAGCCCGGACACGTCCGGCGTGATACCGACGATATCGGCCCGGACATGGCCGTCCCGGGTCCACGGGTCGTTCATGTAATAGTCCCACAACCGCCAGCCGAAGCCGGCAGCGATGACGACGACGATCAGGGTGATGAGGACTCGCCCCAGCGAGGCAAAAAAGCGTTTCACGACACGAACCGTTGAAAAATGGAAAACAACCCGCTGAGCACGATCACGAACAGTGCGAGATCGAACAAGGAGCGGTGCCAGACCAGGCGATAGACGCCAGCCCTGGCCAATACAGAACGAAGCAGAAGATTGGCGATGATGGCGACGAGCGCGAGGATCATCAGGCTCGGTACATAGACGCCAAAGATATCGATGTCGGCGTTCACGATGCGAGCTCCAATCTGGGAAGGACGGGCATGGCCACGGGGGCAGCCAGGTTTACGGGCGCCGGTGCGGCGGGAAAGAGGGCGCGCCGCAGGCCGACGAGCGCCTGCACCGCGTTCCGACGCACGCTCGGCTCGACGCCCTGGGCGAAATCAGAGAGGGCCTCGTCGATGGCACCCAGCAACGAAGGTGGCGGATCGACCGCCCTGCCCGTCGCCGCCCGCGTGCCATAGAAGCGGGCAATGGCATCGAGCACTTGCTGCAGGCGCCGACGTTGCGCCGATGACAGCTTGCCGCGCAGCCTCTGCAGGTCGAGCACGTTGATGCCGACCCGCAGTTCCACCAGGAGATCGGCCGCCGCAACGTCCTCGCTGACACCCTGTGCCAGCCGCGGCACCAATTGACCGAGCCGATCGAAGACCCGGCCGGCGAAGGCCTCGGCATCGGCGTTGCGCCCACCGCGCGAGGTCGCGGCAATATCCGCCCAGCCGGCCTTGACCAGGCGCTTGGCGACCATGGCCGCCCCGAAGGGCCTGGTGGCCAGGGTCCAGACCAGGGCGAAGGCACCGCCGAGGATCGAGGCGACGGACGAGTTCATGAATGCCGCGAACTCGGCGCTGTAATTGGCCTGCAGCCCGACGAAGGACGCCGTGTTCACCGCGAGCAGCATGGCGATCATGTTGAACTGCGGGCGCGACACCAGCGTCCCGACAAGGATGAAGGGCACGGCAAACATCACCACCAACCCGACATAATCATGGGCCAGCGGCAGCAGGGCGAAGAGGTACACCGCCGACAAGCCGACGCTGATGGTCATCCATATCGTGAAGCTGCGGATCTGGCTGACGGGATTGTCGATAGCGGCAAAGAAGGAGCAACCGACCGCCGTCATGATCACGCAGCCCGAACCCTCGCTCCAGCCGGTCCATATCCACATCAGGCCGGACAGGATGGTGGCGAGCGCCACGGAGCCGACCTGGAAGGCCAGCAGTGCATAATCATAGTGGCTGACCTTGCCGACGGTCCGACGCATGCGGAAGGTCGGGCGCCAGCGGCTGATACGGTCGCCGAGTTCGATCTGCCGCTGCAACTGGCGGCAATCTTCCCATAGATCGACCAGTTCCTTCATGCGCTCCAGAGTGCTCGACAGCACCAGGGCCGGCCATTGCGCCTCCTGGGCATCATCCGGGTCGACCTTCGGCTCCAGTGCGGCAATCGCGGCGAGCAATTGATCGGCCTCACCGCGTTCATTGCCCTCGCCCGAGCGCATCCAGTCGAGCAGGCGGGCACGCAAGGCCTCGATGCCGACGATCTCGCCGCCCGCCTCACGCAAGGCAGCCAAGCGGTCGTCCAGGGAAGACAGCAGAGGCAGCAGCAACGCCATGCGCCCCCGTAGCTCATGGGCGACGCGCACGGTGGCCTGGTTCGCCGTGTCGTAGCTGAGCTGGCTGATCAGCATGTCCATGGCGCGGATGTCGCTGGCCAGCCGCTGGCGTTCGAGCGTCGCGCCGGCTCCATTGTCGTCGGTCAGTACGGCGCTTGCCCAGGCTCCCGCATCGCGCAGCCACCCCTTGATCTGCTGCCCGAGCACCGGCCCGATCCGGGCCGGGAAGAACAGGGAATTCACCAGGGCAGCACAGACGATACCGAGCGTGATCTCTTCGGCGCGCGAAACAGCGACGTCGAAGATGGTCTCGGGCGCGCTGACGGCCGGCAACGCAATCAGGGGAAGCGTATAGCCTGCGAGCATGAAGACATAGCTGCGCGGCGTGCGGTCCAGCAGGGAGACGAACAGGAAGACACCGGTCCACAGGCCGACCACGATGACGAACAATTCCGGCGCCGACGCGAAAATGGGCAGCAGCAGGATCGATCCGGAGGCGCCGATGAAGGTGCCGAGGGCCCGATAGAGCGCTTTCGACGTCGTGGCGCCAGCCAGGGGGTTGGCAACGACATAAACAGCCGCCATCGCCCAGTAGGGGCGCTCCAGCCCGGCGGCCAACGCGATATAGAGTGCCAGCATCGAGGCCGAAAAAGCCTTGAGCGAGAAGATCCAGTCCCGAACGGTTGGCAGGGTGAAGCCGGCGGTCATGTCGCCGCCTCCGCCTGCTGACGGGCCGACGCCTCTTCGATGGCGCGGAAAACGCGCAGCGTGGCCTCGATATCGTCCTGCGAAAGATGACCGAGAATGCGGGTGCGCAAGCCGACGAGTTCCTGCTCGATCACGCTTGTCACTCGTTCGCCCTCGGCCGTGAGCCAGAGTGTCTTGGCCCGGCGATCCGCACCTTCGCGCCTCTCGATCAGGCCGCTGGCGCAAAGCTGGTCGAGCAGGCGCACCAGGGAAGCTCCTTCGATGCCGATCGCATCGGCGACCTCGGTCTGATTTACGCCGCCGCCCATGCGCTCGATCTGGATGAGCGGCACCGCCGCGGCGTCCGAGACGCCATGGGTCGCGACGATGTCATGCACCAGGCGGCGCCAATGGCGGCCGATCTGTTGGGTTTTGCCGGTCAATGCGAAGCGCAAGGCGTCAATCTTTTCCATGTCTAATAATTAGCATCCTAATTAAAAGCATGCAAATTATTTATTGCAACAGATATCCCGCCAAAGAGAAAGCCTCCTGACATCATCTGTCAGTCAGGCGTATAGAATGATGGCTCCACGTCAGATGAGACGCCATGGCCAGAACGAGCCGCCTCCTCTCGCTCCTGCAGATCCTGCGCGGCAAGCGCCGTCCGGTGACGGCGGCTTCCCTGGCCGAGGAACTCGCCGTCTCAGAACGAACGCTCTATCGTGACATCGCCGAACTGGTCGCGCAGGGCGCTCCCATCCAGGGCGAAGCCGGCATCGGCTACATTCTGCGCCCGGGCCTGTTCCTGCCTCCTCTGATGCTATCGGAGGACGAGACCGAGGCCATCGTGCTCGGCCTGCGCTATGTCGAACAGCGCGGCGACGACACGCTCGGCAAGGCGGCTCGCGAGGCACTTTCCAAGATCGAGGCGGTGTTGCCGCCCGCTGCGCAGGAAATCGCCCGCAACCCCGTCGCCCTGCCGGGCCCCAGCCGGAACGCCTTTCCCGACAACAAGGTCGCTATCGAGGTATTTCGCAGTGCCATCCGCGCCCAGGCCAAGCTTCGCATCGACTATGGCGACCTCAATGGCCAGGCGACCACCCGCGTGATCTGGCCGATCGCCATCGGCTTCATGAACGAGGCGCGCATGCTGGCCGCCTGGTGCGAGTTGCGTGAAGACTTTCGCCATTTCCGTACCGATCGCATCGCCGCAGCCAGCGAGATCGGCGAGCGCTATCCGGGGCGACGCAGCCAGCTGGTGAAGGCCTGGCGGGCCGTGATGGACCAAATCGCCAAGCGCTAGCCTCGCTGGCCGGTACCGGCTCTTCTTCTTCCTTGCCTCGCCCCGGCAAACCGGGCAAACGGCCCTCATGCGCATTCTCGTTCCAGGCGGCTACGGCTTGATCGGCTCGGCCATCGTTTCGGCCCTCCTCGCGGCCGGCCACGAGGTCACGGGTCTTGGTCGTTCCGTCGGCCAAGCGCGCCTGCGCGAACCCCGCGCGCGGTGGCTTCAGCACGATCTCCAGGACCTCGTCAGCGCCGAGGCCTGGCGTCCTCTCCTTGACGATGTCGATGCCGTGATCAATGCAGCGGGCGTGCTGCAAGACGGCCCCGGCGACGATGTCATGGTGACCCAATCGCTCGCCATGGTCGCCCTTTTCGAGGCCTGCGAGCAGGCCGGTGTGAAACGCCTCGTCCAGATCTCCGCCGTCGGCGCCTCGCCCGATGCCGCCACCGTGTTCATGCGCAGCAAGGGCATTGCCGACGAGGCGTTGGAAGGCTCGTCGCTCGACTGGACCATCCTGCGGCCCGGCCTGGTGCTGGGCTCGTCGGCCTATGGCGGCAGCGCCCTGCTCCACGCCCTGGCCAGCCTGCCCGGCTTCATTCCGCTGCCTCCGGCGCCATCGATCCGCAGTGTAGCGCTCGATGACGTCGCCGCAACGGCACTGGCCGCGGTGGAAGCACGTCTGCCGCATCGGCGCATCTACGATCTCGTCGAGGACAGGGCTCATAGCCTCCAGGACATCGTCGCCGCGCTGCGGGCCAGGCTCGGCCTGCCTCCCGCCCGTTTTGCCCGCTGGCCCCTGTGGATCTTCCGGCTCGGCTTTCGCCTCGGCGATCTGGCGGGCCTGCTCGGCTGGCGTCCGCCGATGCGTTCGACCTCGCTCGACCAGATCCTGTCCGGCATCGACGGCGATCCGACACCCCTTGGAGCGGCAAACGGCCGCTCGCTCAAGGCCCTGCCGGAAATCCTCGAAGCCGTCGGCGGCACCGTGCGCGAACGCTGGTTCGCCCGCCTCTTCCTGCTCAAGCCGGTGATCATCGCGACACTGGGCTTGTTTTGGCTGCTTTCGGGCCTGATCGGCCTCTTTGCGGCAGATCAGGCCGAAGTCATGCTGACGATACGGGGCTTTTCGCCCGCGATGGCGGCTCTCTTCGTGCTTGGCGGCGCCATCATCGACATTCTTCTCGGCGCCGGCATATTCTGGCGACGAACCATGCCGGTCGCCGCGACGGGCATGATCGGCGTCACCCTGGCCTATCTCCTCGCCGGCAGCCTGTTCACGCCCGATCTCTGGCTCGACCCGCTCGGCCCCTTCCTCAAGACGCTGCCGGCAGCCGTTCTCGCTCTGGTCGCGCTCGCCATCAAGGATGCGCGATGACCTATGCCGACCTGCTCCTCTGGCTCCATGTCATCGGTGCCACCGTGCTTCTGGGCACCGGCGCGGGCATCGCCTTCTTCATGCTCGTCGCCCATCGCACCGACGATGCCCGGCTGATCGCCCATGTTGCCGGCACCGTGGTTACGGCGGACCTTCTGTTCACCGCCACTGCCGTCGTGCTGCAGCCCCTCACCGGTGCCCTGTTGGCCCAAGAGATCGGCTGGCCGTTGAGCTCGCCCTGGATCGTGCTGTCCCTGGGGCTCTACGTCTTCACAGGGCTGTTCTGGCTTCCGGTTGTGGTCATCCAGGTCAAAATGCGGAATCTTGCCAGAAAAGCCGCGCAAGAGAATTCCTCTCTGCCGCCAGACTATTACAGGCTTTTCCGCATCTGGTTTGCCTGCGGCTTTCCGGCCTTCATCGCCGTGCTCGCCATTCTCTGGCTGATGCTGACCAAGCCGCAATTCGGATAGTACAAGCCTGGCTTGCTTGTCTGCGAACCCGCGGGGACCTATACCCTCAGGCACGAATACGGCCACCAATGGCGGAGTGACCATGCGCATCCTGGTTGTCGGTGCCGGAGCGACAGGCGGCTATTTTGGCGGCCGGCTAATGCAAGCGGGCCGTGACGTCACCTTCCTGGTTCGCCCCGCGCGGGCGGAAAAGTTGCGGACGGAGGGTCTCAGGATCGTCAGCCCCTTCGGCAATGCCGAGCTGGCACCAAAGCTGGTTACCAGTGGCGGTATCGCCGAGCCCTACGACCTCGTGCTGCTTACCGTGAAGGCCTACGGGCTGGAGGCCGCGCTCGATGACATCGCACCCGCCATCGCTTCCGAAACGATGATCCTGCCGGTTCTCAACGGCATGCGCCACGTCGATGTCATCAAGGCCCGCTTCGGCGAAAAGGCGCTGCTCGGCGGCGTCTGCCTGATCGCCGCCACCGTCGACGACGAGGATCGCATCGTACAGCTCACGCCCATGCACAACCTCATCTATGGCGAGATGAGCGGCGAACGGTCCAAACGCATCGAGACGGTCGATGCGACCATGCAGGAGGCCGGCTTCAACGCCAAGCTTTCCGAAGATATCGAGCGCGACATGTGGGGCAAATGGATCACACTCGCCAGCCTGGGCGGCATCTGCTGCCTGATGCGCGGCTCGGTTGGCGAGATCGAGGCGGCACCCGGCGGCCTGGCCTTCGTGCTGCGCTTCTTCGACGAGGTGGTGAGCGTGGTGAAAGCCGTGGGTAAGCTGCCGGGCGAGCCCATCCTGAACATGGCACGCTCGATGCTGACCCAGAAGGGCTCGGCCATGGCTTCCTCCATGTATCGCGACCTGCAGAAGGGCGCGCCGATCGAGGCGGACCAGATCATCGGGGATCTGTTGGCGCGCGCGCAGAAGGCTGGAATGGAAACCCCACTGCTGTCAGCGGCTTATACAAATCTGGCGATCTATCAGAACAGGTAGCCGAGAGCGAATATCGGCCGGCGTCCGCCCGAATAGTGACCGCAGGCACATGGCGGATCGCGCCGTCCCCCGCCTAGCCTGTTCCCAACCTCATCTGGGACGGGAACAGCGATGACAACGGCAGGCGCGCAGACAATCGGCAACCCCATCGTCATCGGCATCGATGCCGGCGGCACCATGACCGACACGATCCTGGTCGACGGCAACGGCCACTTCAAGATCGGCAAGGCGGCGACCACGCCGCGCGACGAATCGGAAGGCTTCATTATCTCAGCCGCCGATGCGGCCGAGGCCTGGGGCATCTCGCTGGACGATCTGTTCTCCGGCATCGACGTGGTGCTCTACTCCGGCACCGGCATGCTCAACACCCTGCTTTCGCGCACGGGACGCAAGCTCGGCCTGATTACCACCAAGGGCCTGGAGGATATGATCCTGATGGGCCGCGGCCTGCAGGCCTGGGCCGACTATTCCTATGCCGATCGCCTGCATGCGATCACCCACCACCACCCGGATCCCCTGGTGCCGCGCCGGCGCACCCATGGCGTGACCGAGCGTGTCGACCAGTTCGGCGATATCATCATCCCGCTCTACGAGCACGAAGTCGTGGCGTCCGTACGCAAGCTGATCGCCGACAAGGTCGACGCCATCTGCATCATGACGGTGTTCTCCCACGTCAATCCCACGCACGAAAAGCGCATCGCCGAGATCGCCCGAGAGGAGATCGCCAAAGCGGGCTCCGAGATCCTGGTCTATACCAGCCATGAGGTGCGCCCCGTCATCCGCGAGCAGTCCCGTCTCAACTCGGTGCTGATCGAGGCCTATGCCACCTCGCGCGGGCGCAAGCAGTTGAAAGGCATCGAGGACATCTCGAAGAAGCACGGTTACCGCTATCGCGTGCAGACCCTGCTCTCCTTCGGCGGCCTCACCTCGATCGATCATCCCCGCCTGCACGAGACCATGATCTCCGGCCCGATCGGCGGCATTCTCGGTGCCGCCTATGTCGGCAAGTTGATCGGCAACGACTCGCTGATCTGCTCGGACATGGGCGGCACCTCTTTCGACATGGGGGTGATCACCCGCGGCCAGACCCGCATCGAGAACGAGCCGATCATGGATCGGTTCAAGCTCAACGTGCCGACGCTGCATCTCGATACCATCGGCGCCGGGGCCGGCATGATCCTCAAGGTCGACCCGCTGACCCGGAAGATCAGCCTCGGTCCCGAGAGCGCCGGTTCCGATCCCGGGCCGATCTGCTTCAATCGGGGCGGTACCCGCCCGACCATTGCCGATTGCGACGCCATACTTGGCCGTCTCAACCCCGACTATTTCCTCGGCGGCAAGGTGAAGCTCGACGTCGAGAAGGCGACCAAGGCCTTCAAGGAGCAATGCGCCGACGTCCTCGGCGTGCCCCTGCATGAAGCCGCCGAGGGCATGATCCACATGCTGGAGGACGACGCCAACAACGCCCTGCGGCGCGTGATCTCCGGCCAGGGCATCCACCCTTCCGAATTCACTTTGCTCTCCTATGGCGGCTCGGGGCCGCTGCACCTGGCCGGTTGCAGCCGCGGCATCGGCTTTCGCGACATCATCACCTTCCAGTTCGCCGCCGCCTTCTCGGCCTTTGGCTGCACCACGGCCGACTATATGCGCCGCCACTCGATCTCCACCCAGATCGACATTCCCAGTGCCGCCGGCGAGGACGAACTGGCCGCTCATGCCGCACGCATCTCAGGCGTCTGGAAGGAACTGCGGGAAGCCGCGATCGCGGAGATGGTGGCCGATGGCCATCCGCGCGAGAAGGTCCGCACCGTTCCCTTCCTGATGATGCGCTATACCGGCCAGCTCGAAGACGTCGAGGTCGCCGCCCCGCTCGACCAGGCCCAGACCGCCGACGACATGCGCCGGATCATCGAGGCCTTCGAAACCGTCTACGGCAAGATCAATCATCGGGTCTCGCGCTATGGCGCCGTCGGCTATTCGGTGATGGAGCTCGGCCTGATCGCCACCGCCGACAAGGTCAAGCCGGTGCTGGTCAAGCGCCTGCTCGGCGGCGCCGATCCCGCTGCCGCGCATAAGGGCCGCCGCGAAGCCTATCTCGGCGGACGCTGGCACAAGGCGGATCTCTACGAGATGGACGATCTGCAGCCCGGCCACGAGGTGAAGGGCCCGGCAATCATCGAACACCCCGCCACCACCCTGGTGGTCCACCCCGGCGACAGCGTCTTCGTCGACGAATGGACCCTCCTGCATTACCGCCACGGCTGACGTCTCTACCCTCCCCTGGAGGGGGAGGGTCGGACCGAAGGTCCGGGGTGGGGTGAGAATCTCCACCCGTCGAGCAAGCAAGATCCATGCGGCATCTTGGATATGTCGCCCCGCCACCCCACCCCGAGGCTTCGCCTCGACCCTCCCCCTCCAGGGGGAGGGTGGAAGATGAGGACACCATGCTGGACCACGTGAAAGCCCACATGCCGCTTCGCGAAAGGATGCTCGAATCCGAGCGTCTGATGGAGGAGACCGGCTGCTATGACGGCATCACCGCACTGCAGCTGCGCAGGCAGGATCCGCTGAAATTCGAGACCCTCCACACCAAGCTGCGCGCCTTCTGTGTCTCCGCCCGTGAAATGGCGCGCCGCATCTCCGCCTCGCCCGGCGTGCGTGAGGTCGGCGAGATGGTGGTTGCCATCTACACGCCGGAGGGTGATGCCATCGCACTCTCCAACGGCATCATGGTGCATGTCCACACCATGAGCCGCTTCATCAAATGGATGATCCGCGAGGGTTACGAGGCCAATCCCGGCATCCGCCCGGGCGACATCTTCGCCAACAACGACGCCTTCATCGGCACGGTGCAGGTGCCTGACGTGATGGACGTGGTGCCGATCTTCCATTCCGGCGAACTGATCGGCTGGGCTGGCGCCGTCTGCCACGAGCTTGAAGCCGGCGGCATCACCCCCGGTGGCGACGTCTGCCTCGCGCAGGAGCGCTTCACCGAGGGCCTGTTCGTCTGCGCCGAAAAGATCGGCGAAAATGACGAGATCCGGCGCGACTACGTCATCCGCTGCGAGCGCAATCTGCGCATGCCGATCTACTGGGTGCTGGACGAGAAGGCCAAGGTCGCTTCCTGCATCGACATGCGCGAGAACCTCATCGCCCTCGTCGACGAGATCGGTCTCGACTACTGGAAGCAGATCTCCAAGGAATTCATCGAGGAAGGCCGGCTTTCGCAGCTGGCCCGCACGCGCCAGCTCACCGTGCCCGGCATCTATCGCGGCCACACCTTCTATGGCCATGTCACCGAGGGCAAGCCGGGCTTCCAGCCGCTGGCCGACCCCAACTGGCTCTACAACATCCCGGTGGAGATGGAGATCACCACCGAGGGCAAGATCAAGCTCGACTTCGAGGGCACCCAGCCCTGGGGCTACCACTCGATGAACTGCACGCCGGCCGGCATGGATGGCGGCATGTTCGTCACCCTCACCCAGCACATGAACTTCGAGGGGCTGGTGAATGACGGCGCCTGGCTTGCCACCGAGCTGAAGATCCCCAAGGGCACCTGGACCAATCCCGACAACGAGATGGTGGCGACGGCGACCTCCTGGGCCCTGCTGCTGCCCGCCTATGGCGTGTTCCAGCGCCTGCTCTCGCGCGGCTTCCTCGCCCGGGGCTTCATCGAGGAGGTGTTCGTCGGTCAGGTCAACTCCCCGATGATCGAGATGGGCGGCGAAAGCCAATACGGCACTTTGTTCGGCATGGCTCATTTCGAATGCGCCGCCGCCGGCTCCGGCGCTCTCGCCATCAAGGACGGGCTCGACACCGCCTATGTCGGCTGGAACCCCGAATCCGACATGGGCAATATCGAGATCTGGGAACAGAACATGCCGATGCTCTATATCGGCCGTTCGATCCTGCCCAACTCCGGAGGCGCCGGCAAATATCGCGGCGGCTGCGCCTTCATCTCGACCTGGCTGGTGAGCAAGTCCAACCATCTGCGCCTGGTCACCTCCGAGCATTCCTCGCGCGTCTTCGACAATGGCGGGCTGTGCGGCGGCTATCCCGCACCGACCTGCCAGATGCACCGGGCCGTGCGCGATACCAATCTCGCCGAGATCATCGCCGAGAAGCGGCCCCTGCCTCATACCATCGGCACCGACCCGGCCCATTCGGACCTGGAAAAACTGGTCGAGGGCCGGCACGTCACCGAGGAAGGCCCCTACATCACCGCGCCGCACAAGTCCGGCGATATCTTCACCCACTCCTATAATGGCGGCGGTGGTTACGGGGACGTACTGGAGCGCGATCCCGTCAAGACCACACAGGATGTGGAGAACGGCTTCCTCACCCCGGAGGCGGCCGAGCAGGTATTCGGCATCGTCATCCGAGAAGTCCCGCAGACGGATCGGCTGGAGGCCGATCTCACCGCCACCGCCGCCTTGCGCGAGAAGATGCGGGCCGAACGCATCACGACTTCAGTGCCTGTCTCGGCCTGGATCGCCGAGGAGGCCAAGCGCGTCGCCGCCAGCGACTTCGCGCCCGAGGTCGCCAAGATGCACGCCAATGCGATGAAGCTCTCGCCGCGCTTTGCCGCCGACTTCCGCAAGTTCTGGGGCCTCGACGCCTCCTTCACGGTTCACTACTGAGGTCAGCATGTCCAGCTATCCCAAGGAAACCATTCGCGAACTCGTTGCAGGCACCCTGCCCTGGCACCAGACCCGGCAGATCATGAGCGCCTACAAGGACGATGACCGTTTCCAGACCTATATCCAGGTCCTGCAGGAGCGGATGGCCTGGAAGGACCCGATCCTGCTGCCGGTCGGCGACCACCTCTTCATCGCCGACACCCCGAATGGCCGAGTCACCAAATGCGAATGCGGCCAGGAGTTCGGGCACTACAGGAAGAACTGGAAGCTCGGCGCGCATATCCGGGTGCGCCGGACCAGGGAGGCCCTGCGCGAGATCTACCCCAATTCCGATATTCCCGATCCGGAATGGATGGAGATCCGCGAATTCCTCTGCCAGTCCTGCGGCACGCTGCACGAAGTCGAGGCGGCGGCCCCCGGCTATCCCATCGTCCATGACTTCGAGCCGGACCTGGAAGGCTTCTACCGCGACTGGCTCAAGCGGCCTCTCGAACCGGAGGGAGGGAACCGGTGAGCAGGCGGCCCAACATTCTCATCCTGATGGCCGACCAACTGGGCGCTCCGGCGCTCGGCGTCTACGGCCACCCGATCGTCAAGACCCCCAACCTCGACCGCATCGCCAAGGGCGGTGCGGTCTTCGACAATTTCTACTCCAGCTTTCCCCTCTGCGCCCCCGCGCGGCTGGCGCTGATGACGGGGAGGCTGTGCTCGAACATTCAGGCCTGGGACAATGCCGCGCAGATCCCGTCCGATGTTCCGACCTTCGCCCATTATCTGCGCGTGCTCGGCTACCGGACCTGCCTGTCGGGCAAGATGCATTTCATCGGGCCAGATCAGTTGCACGGCTTCGAAGAACGGGTGACGACCGATATCTGCCCGTCCGACTTCAACTGGACGGCCGACTGGGACGATCCCTGGCGGACCATGGACTGGTTCCACAACATGAAGAACGTCAGCGATGCCGGCATCGCCGAACGGGCCCTGCAGCAGGACTATGACGAGGAGGTCGCCCACAATGCCCGGCGCTGGCTGTTCGATCAGGCGCGCGATAGCGACGATCGCCCCTTCCTGCTCGTTGCCTCCTTCACCCATCCGCACGATCCCTATGTGACGCCGCAGCGCTTCTGGGACCTCTACGATCACGACAAGATCGACATGCCCCGCGTGCCCTTCATTCCGCCGGCCCAGCGGGACGCCCATTCCCGGCGCCTGTGGGAACAATATGATCGCGGCGAGTTCGGCGTCGGCGACGAACATGTGCGCACGGCACGCCATGCCTATTACGGCAGCGTGTCCTATCTCGACGAGCGTGTGGGCGAGGTGCTCGATGCGCTCGAACGCTCCGGGCAAGGCCGGGACACCATCGTGATCTTCCTCGCCGATCATGGCGACATGCTCGGCGAGCGCGGCCTCTGGTACAAGATGAGCTTCTACGACTGGTCGTCGCGCGTGCCGCTGCTTATGGCCGGTCCCAACGTGCCGGCGGGCGCCCGCATCAAGGCGAATGCTTCGCTCGTCGATATCCTGCCGACCCTGGTCGAGATCGCCGCCGGCCCGGAATGGAACGATTACCCCGAGCGCCCCGACGGGCGCAGCCTGCTGTCCCTCCTAAGGCAGGATGCAGACGATCGCATCGCCGTCAGCGAATTGATGTCGGAAGGCGTGGCGGCCCCCTATGTGATGCTGCGCAAGGGCCGCTACAAATTCACCTATGTCGAGCACGATCCGCCCCAGCTCTTCGACATGGAAGCCGATCCGGACGAGATGCATGACCTTGCGGGAGATAGTGGTCATGCGGACGTGGTGCGAGACATGCTCGGCGACGTCGAGCGCCGATGGGACATGCCGAGGCTCAAGCGGGAAATCATCGCCAGCCAGCGTCGGCGCCGCCTCGTCTACAAGGCACTGACCACCGGCAAGGTCACGCCCTGGGATTATCAGCCCTGGAGCGACGCATCGTTGCAATATTATCGCGGAACGAAGTCGTATCACGAGGCCGAGGCCCGTGAATTCATTCGGCCATAAGGGAAGACCATGACCAGCTTGAAAGGGCGTACCGCCCTGATCACCGGCGGCCTCACCGGCCAGGGCCTTGCCATCGCCCAGGCTCTAGCTGGAGCCGGTGCCAATGTCGCGGTCGGTTCCTATATCGGCGAAGGCGCGCGCCAGGGCGATGCCGCTGCCTATCCCGCTGAGGCCGAGCTGCAGCGCGTACGCGCCATGCTCGAGGCCGAGGGCGTCAAGGTGCATGCCGGCCATCTCGACGTGCGCTCCAGCGAGGTCATCGACGCCTTCATCCAGGCCGCACAAGCCGCCTGCGGCCCCATCGACATCCTGGTGAATGCGGCCGGCACCACGGCCGAGCAGCCTATCAGCGGTCATTCCGACGCGCTCTGGGAGAAGATCCTCGACACCAACCTCACCGGGGCCTTTCGCACCACACGCAGCCTCCTGCCGGGCATGATCGCGCGTGGCTGGGGGCGCATCATCAATATCGGTTCGACGGCCGCCAGTGTCGGCTGGAAGGACAACCCGGCCTATTGCGCCTCCAAGTCCGGCCTGCTGGGCCTGACACGCTGCGTGGCACTGGAAGGGGCACCGCATGGTGTCACGGCCGTGATGATCTCGCCGACCTGGGTGGAGACCGAGCTGATGCGCCGCAACGTCGCCCAGGTCGCCGAGCGCGAAGGCAAGGGAGAAAGCCTGGAAAGCGCCATGGCGCGGATTGCCGGCCAGAACCCGCAGCAGCGCATCATCCAACCCGGCGAAGTGGCTGGTCTCGCAGTCTTTCTCTGCAGCGAGGCTGCGAAGGGCATCACCGCCGAAAACATCCAGATCACCGGAGGCGCGCTCTGGTAGAGAGCTTCAGGGAACGCTACCCTCCCCTTCGGCTACGAGTTCGCCGGTCAATAAACGTATTGAATTGGCTCGGCCTTTGTCATTGCCGGGCTTGACCCGGCAATCCAGCCCCCTTCCGGTTATCGAAGTCGGGGCCGCTGGATGCCCGGGTCAAGCCCGGGCACGACAAAGGCAGCGTCTCACTTATTGTAAGATAACGCTTATAGCCGAGCGTCACTTCGGCGTGGAAGGCTTCGGATGAAATCGACCCTGATCGCCTCCGGCCTGCCGCTTGCTACCGTCAATGCCGCTATCGGAGAGGCCGCCCGGCTGGTGGGAACATCCGACTTCTATGCCGCCCTGCTTGCGGCCTTTCGTTCCCTGGTCTCGCACGACATCGCCACCATGGTGCGCTACTCGGCGGTCGGCCGGCCGAGCTTCCTCATGCATCACGGCTTCTCGGATGCCCTGGCCCGCCAATATGAGACGACCTTCCACGTCTTCGACCCGTTCCATCGCTATTGGGCGCAAACCGAACGGCCGGGCGTGGTCAGCCTCGACATGTTCCCGGCCACGGCAACCCGGCAGAGCCGCTATGTCCGCGAATTCCTGCAGGAATCCAGCATCACCGACGAACTCGGCTACTTCCTGCCTGCGATGGGACGGGCCAGCGTCGCCCTGTTTCTCGAACGCCGTATCGGCCGTTTCCTCGAGAGCGAGCGAGCGGCGATGGAGGATTTCTACCCCCTGTTCGCCGGGCTGGAGAGCGCGCATGTCAATGCCGTCCTTGCGGCCGCGATCGGGCGCGGCGCAGGCGGCGTCTCGCTGCCGCTGGCCATCATGCTGCGCGATCTCGAAGGCTGCGTCATTCACGCATCCGAGGCCTGGCGGGACTTGGAGAGCCGGAATACCAACCTGCGGCGCGCCGTCGAACGGCTGACGGCCGAGAATGCCGGCGAGGCTGTACTGGACGACGCCACCGTTCTGCACAGGACTCGGATCTCGCCGGCCCATAGTTCCGCGCCGGAGGGCTGGCTTTTCACGGTGGAGAAATCGGCGTCCTCTTCAACAGATTACGACCAGGCGATCATCTCCGAGCTCAATCCGACCCTCACGCCTCGGGAGATCGATATCGTCAAGCTGGTGCTCGAAGGACACCCCACCGCCACCATCGCCCAGCGTCTCAAGCTGCAGCGCGGCACGGTGAAGAACCACCGGCTGCGCATCTACGAAAAACTGGACATCACCTCGGAGCGCGAACTCTTCCTCACCTATATCCAGGCGCTGCAGCGGCATCGAGCGAACGGCTAGACGCTTCAGAAAAAGCCAGTCTTTACGACATGACAACCGTAAAACTCGAACCAAATCATCCGCTTCATGATGAGGCGGCGAGGCCACCCGGCGATGATTTCCGGCGAACTCCCTCGTCGTCGAGGACAGATTTTAAATCGAACAAAATTCAACAATATCAATATATTGCTTGAATGTTCGGAAGACTCACATCGCCGCGACGGCTACCGATGTCACGGCGTGATGCCCGCTTACCAGCGCAGCAGACGACGGCCGACAAGATATCCCACGACAGTGACGATGCCCGTCGCCAGACTGTACCAGGTGGCGACGAAAAGCGGGCTGTCATCCACGCAATGGCTGGCGTAAAGGGTTGCGGCGATACCGCTGGCGGCCAGGCCTGCCACCGCTCCGGCCCTGCCGGGGTTCTCGGGCGCGCCCTGGCGCAGGGCATAGAGAATGCAGGCCAGCGGCCCGAGCGCCAGCAAGGGTATCAGCATCAGGCAGTAACGGGCATTGACGCCAATCCAGCGCGCTCCCCAGCTCGCGGACGGCATGACCATCAATTCCACAGCGACTGCGGCGGCCAGGAGCAGGGGCGCAACGATCAAGGCAAGGCGCCATCCCCCTGATCCCGCGCCCGGCCGGACCAGGCGCAGGATCAGGCCACCGGCCGAAACGGCCAGGGACGCCGTCACCACAAATTTGAACAGAAAGCGCCACGTCTCGGCGGCTGCAGCGATATCGGGACGGGGTCGGAACCCCACGAAGAAAAGCACGGCCGAAAAAGCCGTACCGACGATCACCGCCAACGCAAAACCCCTGCCGAGGGACCATCTGATCGGCGCATCCTCGGAAATGGCATTGATGAGATCGTCGGTCTTCACGACTGGTCACTCCGATAGAGCACTGCGAGCTTCTTGAGGCCCCGATGCAGGGCGACGCGGACGGCTACCTCCGTCATCGACAGCCGTGCAGCCATCTCCCGGATGCTGACGCCACCGAGGGAGATGCCTTCCACGATGTCCCGCTGCGGCGGTTTCAGATGCGCCAGCATTTTCTCGGCCTCATGCTGTGACAGTCCTGATGCCGGCTCCTCCGCCTCGAGAACCTCGATCACGTCCTCGATCGGCACCATCACCTGCCGCCCCCTGCGGCGCATGGTATCGATCATCTTGTTGCGCACGATCGCCGACAACCAGGGACCGAGCGGGCGCGAGGAATCCCAGGTTCCGCGCTTGAGGTGAATGGCGAGCATCACTTCCTGGACGACATCCTCGATTTCCGCCGGCGGCGCGCCGAAGCGCTCGCAATAACGACGCGCCGTCCCGCGTAGATAGGGCGTCACAGCCTGCAGGAACCGCCGATAGGCCGGTGCATCCCCGGCGATCGACTGCCGCAACCATGTCGCCCACTCCTCTTCGCGCATGGGATTATGCACGCGCCATCCTCTCTACGGTCGGTCTCACGGCTTTGTTACTACCGAATACCGGCACCGACTCACTGTGCCGCTGTCGCCTCGGCATAATCATCCAGTACCGCGCGTATGGCCAGAGAGAGGCAGGTCGCCATGTCGAGCGGGCCTTCATGCCCCGTCACGGCTGCCACGAACTGATGCACCAGGGTCGGCGGCAAGGCGCGCCCCGCCAGCGCCTGCGACAAACGTGCCACAGCGGCGGCCGCGACCGGATGCGGCCAGTAATAGCGTATGCGGTCGCTGTAGCTGTAGTGGCGCAGCACATGCTGGCTGGCGGCATCGCCCTGATAATAACGTTGCCAGTAGCCGGGCTCGGCCAGCATCAGGGCTTCCATCGCCTTGGCCAGCGAGCGCTCGCCATAGGAGGCATCGAGTTCCCCGGCGATGAGATCGAGGCCATAGAGCGCCTCGCGCCAGGCAAAGGTCAGGCCGGGCCCGACCTTGAGGATGGCGAAGCCGTCGGCTACCAGCCTCGTTAGCTTCTCCCGCGGCTGGTAGTCGGTGGAATGGGCTTCGAACACGAGGGAAGGTTCGTTGTCCAGCACGCCAACGAGGTCACGGGCCTTGTCGGGCTGGTAGACCACCACCTCCTCATGCCCGAACTCGACGCCGGGCTGCACCACCAGGCCGATCACGCGGTCGAGCGCCGCCTCGACGCCTTGCTGGCGAAAGATGGTCCGGTGGGTTTCGATGGTCTGCCGCGCCGCGCCCGCGGCGGTCGGCTGCAGGCCGTCGAGCGCGTGCCAGGCGCCGCCCGGCACCGGCACTTCGGTGCCGATGATATAAACCGGCGGAGGCAGGCCGTTGTCGCGCGCGGTCTGTTCCGCCACCCGTGTGAGGCGGGCAGCGCGCCCGGCGGTGGTTTCGTCGTCGAGCGCCTCGGGCTCGCCCTTGCAGCCCATGCTGGCATCGAGATGGATCTTGCCGAAGCCCGCCGCGACATAGGCCGCCATCATCGCCTCGGCCTTGGCCATCGCCTCTTCCGCCTCGAACTGGCGCCAGGGATTGGGGCCGAGATGATCGCCGCCAAGGATCAGCTTGGCGGTATCATAGCCGGCCGCTTTCGCCTTCTCGAACACGAAACGCCTGAAATCGGCCGGCGTCATGCCGGTATAGCCGCCCTCCTGGTTCACCTGGTTGCAAGTCGCCTCGATCAGAACCTCGCGTCCGCGCTCGCGGCCATGCGCCAGCGTCGTCCCGATCACGTCCGGATGAGCCGAACAGATCGAAGCGATGCCCCGTGGCTTTCCGGAGCGCCGTGCGGGAGCCAGGTCGAGAAGGGTGGTCATGTCGGGTCTCCGTGAAATGAGGATCGCAATCAGGCCGAGGCCCGCATCATCAATTGGGCACCGAGCCGCAATTGCTGCTGCCCCTGTGAAGGTTCTTCGCCCTCGACCTGGGCGAGCAACAGTTCGACGCCGAGATTGCCGAGGCGGAAAAAGTCCTGCGCCACTGTGGTCAAGGGCGGACAGCCGAAGCGGCTATAGGGCTGGTCGTCATGGCCGGCGACTCGCAGCCGGCAATCGGCCTCGCGCCCGACCTTCAGGCCACGCTGGAAGGCGGCGGCCATCACCCCCACGGCGATGCGGTCATTGGCGCACAGCACCGTCGAGGTCGGAAATCCCGCCCCGTCGATCACTCGCAGGGCTTCGGCATAGGCGATTTCCTCGAAACGCCAATCCGGCTTGCCCGCCACGGTGACGATCTCCGGCTGGAAGCCAAGCCGCTCCATCGCCTGGACATAGGCATTGCTGCGCTCGGCAGCATTGTGATTGACCGCCGGCATTTCGAAGAAGCTGGGTGGCGTCCCCGTGCGGCAGAGATAATCGGTGATCAGGCCGATGCTCTGCTCATTGTCGGTGCCGACGAAGGGCGAGCCGTCCTGCAGCGAGGAATCGAGATAGACCACGGGAATATGGGCGCGCAGGGTCTCCATCCGCGTCGCATCGGTGTAGGCGCCGAGGGGGGCGATGATCGCGCCGGCAATCTTGAGCGAAAGCAGCGTCTCCACCGAGCGGGCCTCATGCAAGGCATCCCCGCGCGAGGAGAGCACCAGCACGAAGTAACCGTCCTGCGCGCAGCGCCGCTCGATGTGTCGCACCATCTCCGAATAGAACATGTCCGAGGTGTCGGGCACGATCACGCCGATGATCTTGGGCCGCTTGCGATTGAGGTTCACCGCGAACAGATTCGGCCGATAGTCATATTTGGCTAGGGCCCTCTCGATACGGATGCGGATCGATTTGCGGACGCTGCCCGGGTCGTTGAAATATTTCGACACCGTCGGCCGCGAGATCCCGCTGAGTTCGGCGAACTCGGCCATGTTCCTGATCTTTCGCACCGTCCTGGCGCTCCCTTCCACTCGAATTGCCTCAAATCTTTACACGAGCAAACAATTTTGTTTTTTACATGCCGTAAAATTGAGACAATCGAATTCGATACCGCTTCATTTCACATTATAAATTATCATTGTTTTTCAATATATTATTCTGCATTTCCTCCAATTCGCAAAGCGGTATTTCGTCAATTTTATCACGCGCAATATCTTTAATTGACGCCTACGGCACGAAACCATAGTCTGACAATTCATAAAAGACAAAAACAAATTCAGGGAGGGAGATGGCACCGCAGGCGCACCGCACCTGCCGTGCCCGGCCGTTTACCCGGCATCCTTTCCTCAACTCGATCGGCGGCCCTGTCCGCCGTAGCCGGCAGGATACCTCGCGTTAGAGGAGGATCCGCGCCGGAGGGATCGACCCCTTCGTCAAACCGAGGAAACGATATGAGGAAATTGCTTACGGCCCTCGCGGCTCTCGCCATCGGGGCCAGCGTGCTTGCCGCCCCGGCGCAAGCCCAGGACAAGAAATATACCATCGCCCTCATCCCGGGCCTGACCACCGACGCCTTCTATATCTCCATGCGCAAGGGCGCTGAGGCGGCTGCCAAGGTGGTGGGAGCCGAGCTGGTGTTCCAGGGTGCGCCCGATTTCAACCCGGTGACGCAGACGCCCGTGCTCGATGCCGTCATCGCGCGCAAGCCCGACGCCATCCTGATCGCACCGACCGACAAGGTGCAGCTCGTGCAGCCCCTCAAGAAAGCCGCCGATGCCGGCATTCCGGTGATCACCGTCGATACCTTCATCGGCACCGGCAAGTACCAGACCGGCGCGGGTGACGCCGACTTCCCGCTCTCCTATGTCGCCTCGGACAATATTCTGGGCGGACGCATCGCGGCCCGTGCCCTCGCCAAGGCCATCGATGAGAAGGGCAAGGTCTACGTCTCCAACGTGAAGCCGGGCATCTCGACCACGGATCAGCGCGAGGAAGGCTTCAAGGACGAGATGAAGAACTACCCCAACATCACTGTCCTAGAAACCCAATTCAACGACAACGACGCCAACAAGGCCGCCTCGCAGATGCAGTCGGTCTTCGCGCGCAATCCCGACCTCGCTGGCGTCTTCGGCGCCAATCTGTTCTCCGCACTCGGTGCCGCCAATGGCGTGCAGCAGGCCGGCCAGAGCGGCAAGGTCCGCGTCGCCGCCTTCGACGCCCCGGCTTCGATCGTTGACAACATCAAGTCGGGCCTGGTCGACATCGCCATCGCGCAGCATCCGGCCGAGATCGGCTATTTCGGCGTGCTCTCCGCCTATGCCCATCTCACCGGCCAGTCGATCCCTGCTTCGATCGGCACGGGCTTCACCGTGATGGACAAGTCCAACGTCGACAAGCCGGAAGTTGCCGCCTTCATCTATAAGGAATGAGGCCCTTCCCGCATCTGCGCCGCCGGAGCCCTTGGAGCAGGACGCTCCGGCCCGGCGGCCTCTCCATGACCCCTGAACGGAGCGCCTGATGTCGGCAGCCCAATCTTCCCTCAGCCGGGCGCAGCCCGCGGCAGGCCCCCATCCCATCCTTCTGCGCATCGCAGAGCTCAGGGCCTGGCTCTTCCTGGTCCTGCTCCTGGTCTTCTTCGAATGCTGGGCCCGGATCGCCTATGGCTCGACCTTCGTGTTCTCGGTCCCGACGCTGCAATCGATCTCGATCTATGCCGTCGCACCGCTCCTGCTGGCCCTCGGTTCCACCTTCGTGATCATTTCGGGCGGCATCGACCTGTCGATCGGCTTCATCATGGGACTGTCGGCGGTGGTGGCAGCCCACACGGCCAATCTCATGGGCGCCTCCATGCCGCCCTTCCCGGCCATGCTGGTCGGCATCGTGGCCGGCGTCGCCGTCGCCACCATCCCCGGCTATATCAACGGCCTGCTGATTTCCAAGCTCCGGGTCCCTCCCTTCATCGGCACGCTGGGCATGTATGGCGTGGCTCGCGGCATCGCCTATCTGCTGGCCGGTGGCACCACCGTTCCGGTTTCGAACGCCTGGTTCGCGGCGCTCGGCAATGGCCGCTTCTATGGTGTGCCCGTCGTGGTCATCGTCGCCGCCCTCTTCCTGATCGCCATGCATTATCTGCTTTCGCAGACGCGCTTCGGCCAGCATACCTACGCCATCGGCGCCAGCGAGCAGGCTGCGCTTCGCGCCGGCATCAATGTCTCCAGGCACACCCGCAAGCTCTATGTCCTGTCGGCCGTCTGCGCCGGCATCGGCGGCGTGCTCTATGCCGCCCGTTTCACCGCCGGCGCGGCGCAAGCCGGCGAGCCGCTCCTGCTCGACTCGATCGCCGCCGTGGTGATCGGCGGCGCCAGCCTGTTCGGCGGCTCGGGCTCGATCTCCGGCACGCTGGCCGGGGCTCTCGTCATCGCCGTGATCCAGTTCGGCCTCGTTTACATCAATGTCGAGCCCTTCTGGCAATTCGTCTCGGTGGGCGTCGTCATCATTGTTTCCGTGCTGGTCGACCAGGCCCAGCGCTCCATCGCCGGAGGCCGCCGTTCATGAGCACCCAGCCCCTCCTCGACATACGCGACGTCTCCAAGCATTTCGGCGGCGTCACCGCCCTCAACGGCGTCTCACTGCAGCTCAATGCCGGCGAAGTCGTTGCCCTTGCCGGCGACAATGGCGCCGGCAAGTCGACACTGATCAAGACGATCTCCGGCGTCTACCAGGCTGATGGCGGCGAGATCCGCCTGAAAGGCGACGTGGTGAAGTTCGCCACGCCCGAAGCCGCGCGCGGCCACGGCATCGAGACAATCTACCAGGACCTCGCTCTGGCCGACAATCTCTCCATCGGCGCCAACATCTTCCTGGGACGCGAGCCGATGACCAAGGCCTTCGGCTTCCTGCCCGTGCTCGACCGCAAGAAGATGGCCAAGGCGGCGCAGGAAACCATGGCGCAGCTCGACTTCCACGTGACGCGCCTCGATGCCCCCGTCGGCAACTTCTCGGGCGGCCAGCGCCAGGCTGTCGCCATCGGCCGGGCCGTCTACTGGAACGCGCAGGTGCTGATCATGGACGAGCCGACCGCCGCGCTGGGCGTACCCGAGCAGCGCAAGGTCGTTTCCCTCATCAAGACCCTCAAGGCCCAGGGCCGCGGCATCATCTTCATCTCGCATAATCTGCAGGACATCTTCGCCGTTTCCGACCGCATCGTGGTCCTGCGCCGCGGCACCCTGGCGGGCGAGCGCAAGATCGCCGAGACCAACCATGACGAGATCGTCAAGCTGATGGTTGGCGGCTAATACTACAGTTGCGTTTGCATAATGGGGCGCGAGACATGTGGAGTGTCAGCCTCCTGGCTGACATCTTACTTGTCGGCAAGCACTTCGTTTCAAGATGTCAGCCAGGAGGCTGACACTCCAAATCCCCTTCGAACGAAACCGCAACTGTACTACTAAGAATGGCAGAGCGGGTCACCGACGAGAATGTGATCAGGGCAGGACTTCTCATTTCCCCCAGCCCGTGACATCACTCTGGCGTGACCTGCTGGCATCTCCTTTCCCGCATGCTCTCGATCGTCATGATCGCAAGCCTGCTGAGCGCTCCGATGGCGCCCTTCTCGGCCGCCATGGCGGCCGTGCCGTCGCACGCGGTGAGCCAGGCAGCCATGGCTTCCGACATGCCATGCTGCCCCGAACAGAACCCCTCGCTGCCCGGAGGGCAGAAGTCCTGCCCGGTGGCGATCGTCTGCATGGCCAAATGCGCCCCCGGTGACCCGATCGCGGTAATGGCCCAAGCACCTCTCTTCGAGACCAGCCGCCTCGCCCCGCCCGGCAACGACCTGGACAGGACGCCCTTCATCACGGCGCCGCCGGACCGTCCTCCCCGCGCCTGAATTCATCCGCGCCCCGTACTGGGGCAGTCCGTCCGGCGCCTTCGGGGCCGGACAGCATTAGCAGCCGTCGAACCTCCTCCAGAGCAAAGCGGGTCCAGGCGTAACGCCTGTCGATCCCGGCTTTCGCTCCGACGCGTCCTTGCGTTTTTCGTCGATTACGGCGCACCGCAAAGGCTTGGGAGACGTTCGCCGGTCAGGGATGAATCGGGAATATTTCAGACATGACGTCATTTGGCACCAACCGCATCGCCCTGGCGGCTGCGATCGGCCTTGCCTGCGCAACCGCCTCCCCCGCACAAGCCGATATCGCAGACTACGAATTTCAACTCGTCCGGCCCGAGATCAAGCTGAACGAGACATCGGAAATCGCCGTACGCCTCGTCGACAGGCGCTCCGGCCAGCCTGTCCCCAACGCGGTGATTTTCACCCAGCGCGTCGACATGGCGCCGGACGGCATGGCCACGATGAAGGCCCCGATCGAAGCCATCGCATCCGATGAACCCGGCATCTATCGATTCAAGGCAAAGCTGAGCATGGAGGGCGGCTGGCGGCTGTCGCTCGCCGCCAAGGTCCAGGGCGAAACCGGAACGCTCGAAAGCAAGCTCGTCTTCAAGGCCGTGCCATGAGCCGTGTCGGTCGAACAAGTCTCGTCCTCATCGCGATCGTCGCGGCCGGAACAGGCGGCTATTGGGCAGGCCAGCATGGCCCGGCCCTCTCGGCTGCGGCCTGGCAGCAAATGCTCACACTGACCGGCGGGCCTTCGTCGCCCATGGCGAGTGCGGCAGCAGGGCCGGTGATCTATTATCGCGCCCCCGATGGATCTCCCGCCTATTCGGCAACGCCGGCCAGAACGGCCGATGGCCGCGACTTCGTCGCCGTCCACGCCAGCGAGGAGGTAAGCTTCGACGGGAAGCCTGCCGACGCGGCCCCGGCACCCGCCGTCGCAGCCCCCCGTCCCATCCTTTATTACCGCAACCCCATGGGCCTTGCGGACACGTCACCGGTTCCGAAGAAGGATTCCATGGGCATGGACTACATCCCCGTGCATGCCGGGGAAGGACCGGAAACGGGAACCGTCAAGGTCGCAGCAGGCAGGCAGCAGCAGACGGGCGTCCGTACCGAGATCGCGGCAATGCGCGCCCTCGTCCGGCCCGTGCGCGTCCCGGGCAGCGTGCAGCTCGACGAGCGTCGCATCAGCGTGGTCGCCACGCGTTCGGATGCCTTCATCACCAAGGTCTCGGATGTGACGACGGGCGATCGGATCGCCAGGGGCGAACCGCTTCTTCAGCTCTACTCGCCCGAAATCGCCGCTGCCGGCGCCCAGTTCCTCACCGAGCTTGGCAATGGCGGGCGTGGCGGAACGGGCGGCGGCGCACGGCAGCGGCTGGAAAATCTCGGCGTACCTCCCGAAGCCATCGCCGAACTCGAACGAAACCGGAAGGTGCCGCCAGCAATGACATGGCGAGCCCAGCGAGACGGCATCGTGCTCCAGCGCAATGCGACCGAGGGCATGAAGGCCGCGCCCGGCGACATCCTCTTCCGCCTCGCCGACATCTCGACCGTGTGGGTGCTGGCCGATGTGCCCGAATATCAGCTCGGCGCCATCAGGCCCGGAGCCCCTGCGACCGTCCGGATCCGCAGTCTGCCCGGCCGCGTCTTCGAGGGACGGATCGCGCTGATCTATCCCGAAGTGGTCAAGGAGACGCGTACCGCCAAGGTGCGGATCGAGTTGCAGAACCCGGAAGACCTTCTGCTGCCGGACATGTATGCCGACGTGGACATCGCAACCGGCGACGCGAAGGAGGCCGTGACCGTCTCCGACAGCGCCGTGATCGACACCGGCACGCGCCAGACGGTTATCCTTGCCAGGGGAGACGGGCGTTTCGAACCGCGAGAGGTCAAAGTCGGCGCCCAGGGCGGCGGCTTCGTCGAGATCCGCGACGGCGTTGCGGCCGGTGACCGCGTGGTGACGGCCGCAACCTTCCTCATCGACGCCGAAAGCAACCTCAAGGCCGCGCTGAACGGCATGACCAGCCCGGAGGCCACGCCATGATCGCCCGGCTGATCGCCTGGTCTGCACGCAACCTCGTGCTGATCTTCGTCGGCACCGCCTTTGCTGTGGCGGCCGGCCTCTACGCGCTGAAGGCCCTGCCCCTCGACGCCATCCCCGATCTCTCCGACGTACAGGTCATCGTCTACACCGATTATGCCGGCCAGGCCCCGCAGGTCGTCGAGGACCAGGTCACCTATCCGCTGACGACAGCGATGCTGACGGTCCCGAAGTCGAAGGTAGTGCGCGGCTTCTCCTTCTTCGGCGTCTCCTTCGTCTATGTGATCTTCGAAGACGGTACCGATCCCTACTGGGCGCGCAGCCGAGTTCTCGAATATCTCAACGCAGCGGCGCAGCGCCTTCCCGCCGGCGTAACGCCAAGCCTCGGTCCCGATGCCACCGGGGTCGGCTGGGTCTATCAATATGCCGTCACTTCCAAGGACATGTCGCTTGCCGAACTGCGCTCGCTGCAGGATTGGAAGCTGCGCTATGCCGCCTCCAAGGCGGAAGGCGTGGCCGAGGTCGCCGGCGTCGGCGGCTTCGTCAAGCAATACAGCATCGTGGTGGATCCGTTGCGGCTGCGAGCCCAGGGCATCTCCCTGTCGACGGTGCGCGACGCCGTGCGGGCCAGCAATCGCGACGTAGGCGGGCGCACGCTGGAACTTTCCGAATTCGAATTCATGGTGCGCGGCCGCGGCTACGTCAAATCACCGGCCGACCTCGAGAACATCGTGCTCAGGACCAGCACCGGCGTACCGCTTCGTCTCAGGGACGTCGCCCGCGTCGAAATCGGGCCGGACGAGCGCCGCGGCATCACCGAACTCAACGGCGAGGGAGAAGTGGCTGGTGGTATCGTCCTGCAGCGCTTCGGCGCCAATGCCCTGACCGTCATCGACAATGCCAAGCAACGCCTGGCGGAGATCGCGGCAAGCCTGCCCAAGGGAACCGAGATCGTCCCGGTCTATGATCGCTCCCACCTGATCGAGGCGGCGATCGAGACGCTCAAGGGAACGCTGTTCGAGGAAAGCGTGATCGTCGCCCTCGTCTGCATCGTGTTCCTGCTTCACCTGCGCAGCGCCCTGGTCGCCATCCTCATGCTGCCCGTCGGCATTCTCATGGCCTTCGGCGCCATGAAGCTGATCGGCCTCGGCTCCAACATCATGAGTCTCGGCGGCATCGCCATTGCCGTCGGCGCCATGATCGATGCCGCCATCGTCATGATCGAGAACGCGCATAAGCATCTCGAACGTGCTGCGCCCGGCCAGTCCCGCGTTCAGATCCTCGTCAATGCGGCAAGTGAGGTCGGCCCGGCCCTGTTCTTCAGCCTGCTGATCATCACCGTCTCCTTCCTTCCCATCTTCACGCTGGAATCGCAGGAGGGGCGCTTGTTCGGGCCGCTCGCCTTCACCAAGACCTTCGCGATGGCCGCCGCCGCCCTCCTGTCGGTCACGCTGGTGCCGGCACTGATGGTGGTGTTCGTGCGCGGCAGGATCATTCCTGAGCACAGGAATCCGATCAACCGTCTCCTGATCTGGCTCTACCGACCGGTCATTCGCGGGGTCCTGAAAGCCAAGATTCTCACCATCATTCTCGCCGTGGCGGCGCTGGCCGTCAGCATCTGGCCCGCGCGCCAGCTCGGCTCCGAATTCATGCCGTCGCTGGACGAGGGAACCCTGATGTATATGCCGACCACCCTGCCGGGCATCTCGATCACCAAGGTCGGTGAATTGCTGCAGATCCAGGACCGCATCATCAAATCGTTCCCCGAGGTCGCCTCCGTCTACGGCAAGGCGGGTCGCGCCATGACGGCGACCGATCCCGCACCCACCGAAATGTTCGAGACCATCATCAATCTCAAGCCCAAGGAGCAATGGCGGCCGGGCATCACCCTCGACGGCCTCAAGTCCGAGATGGACAAGGCCCTGCAATTTCCCGGCGTATCGAATGCCTGGACCATGCCGATCCGCGCCCGTATCGACATGCTCTCGACCGGCATTCGAACACCGGTCGGCGTCAAGGTCTTCGGCACGGATCTCGCCGAGATGGAAAAGATCGCCCGCCAGATCGAGGCCATTCTCAAAACCGTGCCGGGCACCTCCAGCGCCTATGCCGAGCGAGTCATCGGCGGCTATTATCTCGACATCGTGCCGGACCGGGACGCACTCGGCCGCTACGGGCTCGCCGTGGGCGATGTCCAGGACGTCATCGCCACGGCACTCGGCGGCGAGACCGTGACCACGACCGTCGAGGGGCGGGAACGCTACGGCGTGAACATCCGCTATCCGCGCGATCTGCGCTCCAGCCGCCAGGCCATCGCCGCCGACGTGCAGGTTCCCCTCCCGGGTGGTGGCACGATCCCGCTGGGCGAGGTGGCGAAGGTCGAACTGACGCGGGGTGCGACCTCCATCCGCACGGAGAACGGCCAGCTCGCAACCTATATCTTCGTCGACATCGACGGGCGCGATCTCGGCGGCTATGTCGCCGAGGCGCAGAAGGCCGTGGCTGCGAAAATCGTGCTGCCGCCGGGCTATTCGGTCGGATGGAGCGGCCAATATGAATATCTCCAGCGGGCCGAAGCCCGGATGAAGATCGTGGTGCCGGTCACGCTGCTCATCATCTTCCTGCTGCTCTATCTCAACTTCCGCAGCTTGACGGAAACGCTGATCGTCATGCTGTCGCTGCCCTTCGCCCTGGTCGGCGGCATCTGGCTGATGTGGTGGCTCGGCTTCAACATGTCCGTGGCAGTTGCCGTCGGCTTCATCGCCCTGGCCGGCGTGGCAGCGGAGACAGGCGTCGTCATGCTGATCTACCTGCAGCAGGCCCTGGCCGAAGTGAAGGCGGAGCGATCCCGCAAGGACCAGCCTTTCACCAGGGCGGATCTTCGGCAGGCGATCATGCTGGGTGCCGTGGAACGGGTTCGCCCCAAGATGATGACGGTCATCGCCATCATGGCCGGGCTCATCCCCATCCTGTGGAGCACGGGCGCCGGATCGGAGGTGATGCAGCGCATCGCGGTTCCCATGATCGGCGGGATGGTGTCCTCGACCCTGCTGACCCTGGTGGTCATCCCCGCCATCTACGGCATTATCAAGGGATGGAGCCTGCCCACCGGCCGGCAGCAGGAGACGGATGCCGTGACACCCGCCCCTGCAGTCGAGCATCGGGCTGCATAAGGACGCGCCAAGCTTCGGTCAGGCGCGCTCAGCGCAGATCCATGCTGGCTTCGAGCTTGTCGAGGCCCTGCAACAGTGCCTCGGCCTCCGGGCCGAGGGCTGCCAGCAAGGCTGCTTCGAAAGCCAGCGCCCGCGGCACGATCTCGGCATAGACCCGCCGCCCCAGCGGCGAGAGGCTGAGGATCTCCTCGCGCCTATCCTCCACTCTCTCGCGGCGCTTGAGCCAGCGGCGTTCCTCCAGCGCTCGCACGGCGCGGCTGACCTTGGTCTTGTGCATGGAAGAATGGGCGCCGATCGCCTTCGCGCCCATCTCATCGAATTCGCCCAATGTCGCCAGCACCCGCCACTCGGGCACGGTCAGGTCGTGCTCCGGCCCGTAGACGGTGCGAAAATCGCGCGACACGGCGGCGCCGATGCGGTTGAGCCGGTAGGGCAGAAAGTTCTCGAGCGTGAGCTTGGCCATGCTTTGATAGTTACATTATCGACAGTTACAACTGCAACTTCATAAACGAGCGGCCGCTTCTCGACGTGTGGTCGCATAACCAAAGATCCGCGACCGGGAGGATGAAGATGGCTTCGATGGCGTCCCGCCTGAAGGTGATGCTTGCCGCCACATTGGGCTCGACACTGGAATGGTATGATTTCTTCATCTTCGCCGCGAGCACTGTGCTCGTCTTCAACAAGGTGTTCTTTCCAGCCGACGATCCCTTCGTGGGCACCCTGCTCGGCCTCGGCACCTTCGCCGCCGGCTTCCTCGCCCGCCCCTTTGGCGGCATCGTCTTCGGAGTGATCGGCGACCGGCTCGGACGCAAGAACACGCTGATCGTCAGCCTGTTGATGATGGGTGTGGCCACCGTCGCCATCGGCCTCCTGCCGACTTATGAGACCATCGGCGTCGCCGCTCCCCTGTTGCTCCTGCTCATCCGCATCTTCCAGGGCGTTGCGGTCGGCGGCGAGGCAACCGGCGCGCTGACCATCGTGGCCGAATCCATGCCGGCCCGGCATCGCGGTTTCTGGACCAGCTTTCCAATGGCGAGCGGCCCGGCCGCCAATGTCCTCGCCCTCGGCATTCTCGGCCTCGTCCAGCTCTGGCTCGGCGAGGAGGCGTTCCTGGCGTGGGGCTGGCGCATTCCCTTCCTGCTGTCGATCGTGCTGATCGCCCTCGGCTTCTGGGCCCGCCGGCAGGTCGATGAATCGCCGGCCTTCCTCGAGATCAAGGCCGAAACCGAAATCGCCCACGCACCGCTGGCCGAAGCCTTTGCCACCCAGAAACTCTCGATGGCCAAGGTCTTTTTCGTCAAGGCAGCCGAGAACACGCTGCTCTATCTGTTCTCAACCTTCGTCCTACTGCTGGCAACGACCCGGCTCGGGCTGAGCCGGGCGCAGGCCATTGATGTCGTCCTCGTCGCCTCGCTCGCCTCTTTGCCCGTCATCCTCGGCTCGGGCTGGCTCAGCGACCGTATCGGGCGCCGGCCGGTGATGATCGCGGGTTTCATCGGTGCCACGATCGCCGCGTTTGCCCTGTTCACCCTGGTGCAGGGCGCGGCGCCATCGGCTCTCTACCTTCGAGCCGTCCTGGCCTTGTGCACCCACGGGTTCCTCCTCGGCGGCCTTGCCCCCTATGTCACCGAGATGTTCCCGACACGCGTGCGCTACACTGCCCTTTCCGCCTCCTACCAGGCCGCCTCCGTGCTCGGCGGTTCGGTCGCCCCGCTGATCGGCGCCCTCCTGATCGAGCGCACGGGCACGCCGATGTCGGTCGCCATCTACGCCGCGCTGATGGTGGTGCCGGCCTTGCTCGTGCTCATATTGACGCCGGAGACCCGTGGTAGAGCTGCGGATGACGACATCTCCAGCCAACCCAATGCCGGTCCGTTCGGGCAGGAGGATCTGCAGCGCAGGCCGCAGCTTTGATGGTTACAAACGCAACGATTACAGTTGAAACGTTCGAATGCAGGAGGCGATCATGAATCTCCAGTCTCCCACGCCAGGCGGCGATCAAAAGAGCCAAGCCGTCAGTGCCATCCAGGCCGGCTACATGTCGGGCTTCGGCAACGGCTTCGAGACCGAGGCACTGCCGGGCGCCCTGCCCCTTGGCCGCAATTCCCCGCAGCGCTGCGCCTATGGGCTCTATGCCGAGCAGCTCAGCGGCTCGCCCTTCACGGCGCCGCGCACCACCAATGAGCGCTCCTGGCTCTACCGCATCCGGCCGACGGTGAGCCATTGGGGTGCGTTCGCCAAGGCCGATATCGGGCTCTGGCGCACGGCCCCCGCCCCCGAGGTCGAGGTTCCGATCGCGCCGCTGCGCTGGGATCCACTCCCGATCCCGGCCGAGCCGGTTTCCTTCCTCGACGGCGTGCATACACTGACCACGGCCGGCGACGCCGCCACCCATGCCGGCATGGGTGCGCATGTCTATCTGATCACCCGCTCGATGGTGGATGAGTATTTCTACAATGCCGATGGCGAACTTCTCTTCGTGCCGCAGCAGGGTTCGCTGCGCCTCGCGACCGAGTTCGGCATCATCGATATCGAGCCGGGCGAGATCGCCGTCATTCCGCGCGGCGTGAAGATCCGGGTCGAGCTTCAGAATGGCCCGGCCCGCGGTTATCTGTGCGAGAATTACGGCGGCGCCCTTACCCTGCCCGAACGAGGACCGATCGGAGCCAATTGCCTGGCCAATCCGCGCGACTTCCTCACACCGGTCGCCGCCTATGAGGACCGGGAGGTGGCCTCTCGCCTCTATGTCAAATGGGGCGGCGTCCTCTGGTCGGCTGCGATCAACCAGTCGCCGCTCGATGTCGTGGCCTGGCATGGCAATTACGCACCCTACAAATATGATCTCAGGCGCTATTCGCCGGTCGGCCCCGTGCTCTACGATCATGCCGACCCGTCGATCTTCACCGTGCTGACCTCGCCGTCGGAAACGCCGGGCACCGCCAATATCGATTTCGTGATCTTCCCGGATCGCTGGCTGGTGGCCGAGAACACCTTCCGGCCACCGTGGTACCATATGAATGTGATGAGCGAGTTCATGGGCCTGGTCTACGGCCAGTACGACGCCAAGACCGGCGGCGGCTTCGTGCCGGGCGGCGCCTCGCTGCACAACATGATGCTGCCCCATGGGCCCGATCTCGACGCTTTCGAGAAAGCCAGCCAGGTCGAGCTCAAGCCGCACCGACTGGAAAACACGCTGGCCTTCATGTTCGAGAGCCGTTTCCCGCAGCGCGTGTCCGCCTTCGCAGCCGGCTCCGGCGCCTTGCAGAAGGACTATGGCGGCTACGGCCACAAGATGACCAAGCATTTCGATCCGAGCAGGCCCTGATGATTGAACTCGACCAGACGCACGATCCTAAACTGACCAGTTGGGTCGCCTCGGCGAACGGCCATGCCGATTTTCCGATCCAGAACCTGCCTTTCGGCATCTTCAGCCCGGGCGGCGCGACCCCGCGCGCCGGCATCGCCATCGGCGATGCCATTCTCGACCTGCGCGCCATTCTCGATGGCGGCCTCCTCAGCGGTGCTGCCGAACGAGCCGCAAAAGCGGCGCGGGGGAACGATCTCAACGGCCTGCTGGCGCTGGGCGCCGGCCCGCGCCGCGCCCTGCGCCAGGCGCTTTCCAACCTCCTGGCCGAAGCCAGCTCCCTGCGCCCCCGGGTCGAGCCCCTGCTCTACAAGGCCTCCGACTGCCTTCTCCATTTGCCGGCGCGGATCGGCGACTACACCGACTTCTATGTCGGCATCCACCACGCCACCGCCGTGGGCAAGCTGTTCCGGCCCGACAATCCACTCCTGCCCAACTACAAATATGTGCCGATCGGCTATCACGGCCGCGCCTCTTCCGTCCTTCCCTCGGGAATCGCGATCCAGCGCCCGCTTGGCCAGTCGAAACGGCCGGAGGCGGAGACGCCGACTTTCGGCCCGAGCGCGCGACTGGATTACGAGCTCGAGCTCGGCGTGTGGGTGGGACCGGGTAACGATCTCGGCACCCCGATCGGGATATCGGCCGCAGGCGACCAGATCGCCGGCCTCTGCCTGCTCAACGACTGGTCGGCCCGCGACATCCAGGCCTGGGAATATCAGCCTCTCGGGCCCTTCCTGGCCAAGAGCTTCGCCACCACCGTCTCGCCCTGGATCATCACAGCCGAAGCGCTCGCCCCCTTCCGCATTGCACAGCCACCTCGCCCCGAGGGCGATCCTGCGCCACTTGCTTATCTCAACGATGCCGGCGACCAGGCCCAGGGCGCTTTCGATATCGAATTGGAGGTCCTGCTGACGACTGCCGAATTGCGCAGCCAGGAGCTCGCAGCCCATTCGCTGGCTCGCTCCAATGCCAGGCACATGTATTGGACCGTGGCGCAGATGCTGGCCCATCACAGCTCCAATGGCTGCAATCTGCGCCCGGGCGATCTCATCGGTACGGGCACCATTTCGGGGCCTGGACAAGACGCCTGCGGCAGCCTTCTGGAAGCCAGCCAGGGCGGCAAGAATCCCATCCGCCTCGAAACGGGCGAGGAGCGCCGCTTCCTCGAGGATGGCGACGAGGTTATCCTCAAGGGGCATTGCCGCCGCGAGGGCTTTGTTTCCATCGGCTTCGGGGTATGCCGTGCAGTGATCCGGCCGGCGCTTTAGTTTCGTCATAAGGATGGAGGCTGGCGCACGTTTGGTGTGCCGATCTCGCTCCGTCACGTGATGGAGTTGAGGAGATTTGCATACCGGATCTCGCGCGTATCGCACTCTGCGCATCGCCATGACAGGAAGGCAACGCGACCATGAAACTCTACACCTATTGGCGCTCCACCTCGTCCTATCGGGTGCGGATCGCCCTTGCCCTCAAGGGCCTGGAAGTGGAACAGGCCTTCATACATCTGGTGCGCAATGGCGGCGAACAGCATGGCGAGGCCTATCGGGCTCTCAATCCGCAGGAGCGTGTGCCCACGCTGGTGCTCGATGACGGCACGGCTCTGACCCAGTCCCCGGCCATCATCGAATATCTCGAAGAAGCCTATCCCGTACCGCCCCTGCTGCCTGCCGACCCCGCGCAGCGCGCCAAGGTGCGGGCGGTCGCCGCGATCATCGGCTGCGACATCCAACCTCTGCATAATCTCGGCCCGCTGACTTATCTGCGCCGGACGCTCGGCCAGGCCGAGCCGGAGGTCGACGCCTGGATCACGACCTGGGCCGGCTCGGGGCTGAAGGCGGTCGAGGCGCTGATCGGCGACGGCCCCTATTGCTTCGGCGAAACACCGGGGCTGGCCGATGTCTACCTCATCCCGCAGCTCTACGCCGCCCGCCGCTTCGGCGTGCCGCTCGACGCCTATCCTCGCATCCGCCGCGTCGAGGCCGAGGCCGAAGGGCATCCCGCCTTCGTCAAGGCGCATCCGGCGAACCAGCCTGACAGCGAGTGAGAGTGTAGCCGTCCTTGATCGGCAGCGAGGCAAGACATGACGTTGCTATGCCGCGTGCAGTGATTTCACGTCTTCGAGAGTGGAGCCAAGCCGCGCGCGCGTCGTCAGAATATCGTACCGGCTCTGCAGGTTGACCCAGAACTCCGGCGTGGTGCTCAGCACCTTGGCAAGACGGATGGCGGTATCGGCAGATATACCCATCTCCTCCTTGGCAATTCGCTCGATTCGAGTGCGAGGAACGCCGGCTGCGGCTGCAACCCTGCCAGCGGACAGGCCGAGAGGAATCAGGAATTCCTCCCGCAATATTTCGCCGGGATGCATAGGCGGCAAGGTCGCTACGATTTCGACCACGATACTCCTCCTCAATGATAATCCACGATCTCGGCACGCTCCGCGCCACCATCCGACCAGATGAAACAGACCCTGAACTGGTCATTAATCCGGATGGAATGCTGGCCGGCGCGATCTCCCCACAACACCTCGAGACGATTGCCTGGTGGCGAGCGCAGGTCGTCGAGATTATGAGCAGCATGAAGCGCTTCCAATTTACGGCGGGCAATCCTGACGATGTCCGTTGGAAAGCCCTTGGGAACGCCGCCATTGAAGACGGCTTCCGTCAGCCTATCCTTGAATGAGCGGATCATGTCTCACCCTATGCAAGGTACATGTATCATTCCTCGATACATTTTACAATGAAATGTATCTCTATCCGATACAGCCGTCCCTGCCTCTCTCTGCGCTGGCCATCATTGCCGTCACCTTCAAATCTTCACCCCCTCGGTGATCAGCCCGCGCGTGATGCTGCCGGTGGTCGGCAGCAGCGGAATAAGGCAGGCCTGGAGGGCGTGGTAGATGTCGACCTTGCCGTAGAACGGGCCGGTGTTGGGCTTGAGGTCATCGCCGAGCTGGGGGAACCAGCCGCCATGCACCTTGTCGATGAAGCGTGCGGCGCTGAAGTTCCAGATATTGCGGTACCATTCTTCGTAGAAACCGTCGCCGTCGGTGGCGTTGAGGAAAGCCGCCGCGCCGATCCCCTCGCAGCAGGGCCACCAATAGCGATCGCGAATGCGCGCCGCACCGGTCCAGTCGAGCGTATAGTAGAAGCCGCCTTTTTCATGATCCCAGCCATCCTTGACGGCCTGGCGGAACAGGTTGGCGGCGGCATCGGGCAGCCAGGTCAGCTTGCGCCCGCCCAGTTCCCACAGCTGCAGCAACAGGCGGGCCCATTCCAGCCAATGGCCCGGCGTGGTGCCGTAGGGACGGAAGACCGGGCTGCCGGAATAATCCTTGTTGAGCTGCCAATCCTGGCTGAAATGCTCGGGCAGGTGCCAGCCATTCTCGGCGGCATGGCGCCGAACGATCAGGTCGGCGATGCGCTCGGCCTTGTTGAGATAGCTGCTGTCGCCCGTTGCCTCGAAGGCCGCCATCAGGGCCTCGGTCAGATGCATATTGGAGTTCTGGCCACGATAGGTATCGAAGGACTGCCAGTCCCGCGTGAACTCCTCGGCCGTGGCACCGGGCCCCTCCTCCCAGAAATGCTCCTCCAGCACGGTGGAGATGTCGGCGAGCAGCCGGTCGGCATCGGGGTGACCGGCAACCTTGGCGCTGGAAGCCGCCAGCAGCACGAAGGCGTGGCCATAGGCCTGCTTGGTGTCGTCGGTCGGCCCCTCATAGCCGACGCCCCAGAAATAGCCGCCCTTGTCCTTGTCGCGATGGCCGTTCCAGATGAAATCCATGCCGTGATCGATCATCACGTCGGCGCCCGGGCGCCCCATCAGATGCGCGATGGCAAAGCAATGCACCATGCGCGTGGTCGAGTGGATCTGGCGGGTCGGCAGGCTGCCGGGCGGTTGTCCGGGCACGAAGGGCTTGCAGGCCATGTCGAGATCGTAGAAGCCGCCCAAGGGATTGAGGCTGTTCTGTTCGAATACGGAGAACAGCGTATCCGCCTGCTGCAGGAGCCAGGCTCGGTGGCTCGACAACGTCACCCATTTCGGCGTGGTGGGAGCGGAAGCGGCGGACGTCATCTGAAGTCTCCTCGGTACGGCACTGATTGGGGCGTCGAGCCCGCTCCCTGCTTAGAACAGCTCGGGCGCATGCGCCACCGATTGGTCAGAAGAAATAGCGTCCGACAAGGTTGACCCGGCCCTGCGCAGGCCTATGCTGCCGCGGTCATGATGATGCAGACACTCAACATCGCCACCGTCTTCTTCCTCGTCCGCTAACCGAGGAAAGACTGGATGCCGGTCCGCTCCGGCGGACTTGTCGCCGTGAATCATACGGCGGTTGCCGTTCGCCCGTGGCGGCGCAACGGCGCGATGATTGAGATTTCTCATGCCCACACTCCCACAAGAGCGCGCTCTCGATGCCGCGCAGATCGAACGATTCATCGAAGACGGCTTCGTGAGGATCGATGGCGCCTTTTCCCGCGACCTGGCGGTGCAGGCCCGTTCCATCCTGTGGCGGGACATCCCCTGCGATCCCGACGATTCCGCCACCTGGAAGAAACCCGTGATCCGACTCGGCGGCTATGACGGAGGCCCGTTCCGGGAGGCCGCCAACACACCCGTGCTCAAATCGGCCTTCGACCAGCTCGTCGGCAAAGGGCGCTGGCATCCACGGGACGGCCTCGGCAGTTTCCCGATACGCTTTCCCCACCCCGACGATCCCGGCGACGCCGGCTGGCATGTCGACCTTTCTTTTCCTGGCGAGGACTGCGACCCTGATGAGCGCACCGACTTTTCGGCCTGGCGCGTGAACGTCACCTCACGCGGGCGGGCCCTGCTGATGCTGTTCCTGTTCTCCGACGTGGGACCGGACGATGCGCCGACCCGCATTCGCATCGGCTCGCACCTCGACATGGCGCGCTACCTCGCTCCGGCGGGCGAAGCCGGGCGTTCGCGCATGGAGCTGGAACAGATGGGTGTTCGGCGCCAACAGACGCTGGCAACGGGCGAGGCCGGCACGGTCTATCTTTGCCACCCCTTCCTGGTGCACGCCGCGCAGAAGCATCGGGGCTCCACACCGCGCTTTCTGGCGCAGCCTCCGTTGATACCGAGGGAACCTTTCCGGCTGCAACGCGACGATGGAGACTATTCGCCCGTGGAGATTGCCATCCGGCGCGCCCTCTCGGAGACTGGGCCAACCTGACGATGACCGCTCTCCCCGGAGAACCGAGGAGAGCGGGAACACCGCTCACCCCTTCCGGAGGACATTATGGTCCAAGCCCTGCGCCTCGCGACCGTTGCCGATCTTCCGGCCATAGAGCACATCGTCGAGGCAGCCTACAGGCCTTATGTCGTGCGCATCGGGCGCAAGCCCGGGCCCATGCTCGACAACTACGCCGCGCTGGTAGAGGCAGGGCATCTGCATGTCCTCGTCCTTGATGGCGATATCCAGGGCATACTCGTCCTGATCCCGCAAGCGGATGCGATGCTCCTGGACAATGTTGCGGTCGCTCCAGCCGCGCAGGGGCGAGGACTGGGCCGCCTCCTGCTCCTGGCGGCCGAAGACTTCGCCCGTGAAGCGGCCTATCGCCGGATCCGGCTCTACACCAATGAGGCGATGACGGAGAATATCGCGCTCTACAGCCGCTGCGGCTATGCCGAGACACATCGCATCGAGGAAAAGGGCCTGCGCAGGGTCTATATGGAGAAAGATCTGGGCTGACGCGCTCCGTTCCCCTTCAGTCTGCGTCGACGCTTTCCAACCTGGCCTCGAGAGCACCGATTTCCGCCGGCGTGAAAACTTCGAGGCCCTCCGCCCGCAGGAGCGCGGCCGTGACGCCGGCACCGGCATGTTTCCGCCCTGCAAAAGCCCCGTCATAGATGAAGGCACCGCCGCAGGATGGGCTGCCATCGATCAGGAGCGCGAAGCGGCACCCCTCCGTCTGCGCCAAAGCCAGGGCGTTCCTAGCGCCGTCGAGAAAGAGCGCGGTTACATCGGCGCCGGTGATATCGACCACCCGCGCAGCGCCCGCCAGGACGTCGTGGCCCGACAGTCCCCCGGCGATCTCGGCTGGGGCCCGGGGTACGCTGAATCCTCCGGCGAGTTCGGGACAAACCACGACCAGACGCCCTTCGTCGCGCCAGCGCGTGAGAGCCGGGTGATCGAGCGTCTTCGCCGCACCGTCGTAACGAACAGGCCGCCCGACGAGACAGGCGCTCACCAGGATCTTGGCCGTCATTGCCGCCCCGTATCGCTCTCGAGCATCAGCGCTGTGATAGGACCAAGTGCCGGCTGCGACAACCGTCGACTTCGGCTCCCGGCTTACCGGCTGTCAATGCCCCAGCGCTGCAGCCGGATAAGTTACCGTTGGTACGGTCCTGGTATCAGTCCAGTCGCATTCTGGTTCTATTCTTGACAGGCATGCAGTGGGGATTCGCGGATACAGGTGAGCTCGAAGAGCACGAATTGTCTTAAGATTCTCACATATTGAGGCGTTCATGTCAGACAATTTTCGACCATCCAAGCAGTTAATCGATTTATCCGATGATGGCATCGGACATGCTTATTTTTTGTATTGATGAGCGTAGCCAGCTTTGTTACGGGATGGCGCAAGCTTGCACTGAAGTTATGAAGTCGCAGACGCCTTATTTGCCAGGAGATGCTTAAATTTAGCATCCAAGCGCAGATTTCGATTGCAATAACTTAACGTCATGCAAGTAAATGCCCGCCGGAGGAGGAAGACAGGCGCTTCCTCCTCCGGCTTTTCTTTGCTTGATACCCCGCCAGGTCTACCGACCAGCCGACCTCCCCCCGCACCTGCAGGCAAGCAAGCTCATCGACCTCACCCATGCAGGACCCCGGGAAGCCCTGCCAGCGGCTCTCAAGTGACGCTCTGCCGACGCTTGAAGGGCAGGCTGTCGATACCCGCAAAGCGGGCCTTGGATCCGAGGGCTTCTTCAATACGCAGGGCCTCGTTCCATTTGGCCATGCGTTCGGAACGGGCGAAGGAACCGACCTTAAGCTGTCCGGCATGCCAGCCAATCGCGAGATGCACGATGGCGACATCCTCTGTCTCCCCGGAGCGAGCCGACACAATCGTGCCGAAACCGGCGCGTCGTCCCGCCTCGCAGGCAGCCTTGGCCTCGCTGACCGTGCCGGCCTGGTTGACCTTCACCAGCACCGCATTGACGGTTTCGTTCCTCGCCGCCTGTTCGACCAGCCCGGCATTGGTGACCAGGAAATCATCGCCGATGACCTGAATGCGGTGGCCCACGGCCGCAGTAAAGCGGGCAAGCCCTTCGGCATCGTCCTCGGCGAAAGGGTCCTCGATCGACAGGATGGGATAGCGCTCGCACCAGCCCAGGAGATAGTCCGCCATGCCGTCCCGGTCGAGCTCGCGTCCCTCCAGGCCGAGCCGGTAACGCCCGCCGCGGCCGAATTCGGAGGCGGCGATATCGAGCGAGATCGCGGCGTCGTCGCCCGGTGTGAAGCCGGCTCGCTCGATGGCCAGCACCAGCGTGTCGAGCGCCTCTTCGTTGGAAGCAAATGCAGGCCACCAGCCTCCTTCATCCGCAACGCCCTGCAACAGGCCGCGCTCGGCCATGATCCTTCCAGCCGCCAGATAGACCTCGGCCGTGATCTCGAGCGCCTCGGCAAAGCTCGCCGCCTTGGGCGCCATCACCATGAAATCCTGGATATCGGTGCGGCGGCCGGCATGCGCGCCGCCGCCGAAGATCTGGATTTCCGGAAGGGGAAGGGTAACGCTCCCCTCACCCGCCAGATATTGCCACAGCGGCTGGCCCTGACTGGCGGCTGCCGCATGCAGCACAGCGAGCGAGACCGCGACGGTGGCATTGCCGCCGAGCCTTTGCTTGGTCGGCGTGCCGTCCAGCGCGATCAGCGCCGCGTCCAGCCCCGCCTGGTCGAACGGGTCGCGGCCGATCAAAAGCGGCGCGATCTCCTCACGCATGCCAGCGAGGGCTCCCTGGACGTCGAGGCCACCCAGCCTTTCGCCGCCATCCCTGCGCTCGAGCGCCTCGCGGCTGCCCCGGGAGGCGCCAGCCGGAGCAATGCCCCGCGCGATAGTGCCGTCGCTGAGCTCGATTTCGGCTTCGACGGTGGGACGGCCGCGTGAATCCCAGATGCGGCGCGCATCAAGTCTACGGATGAATATATCGGTCATTGGCGGGCCCAGGCATTGGCGATGGCAATCAGGTCTTGCTGCGGGTCGGCGATCAGCGGTCTGGCAAAGTGGCGCACGGCTTCCCGTTCGTCCTCTTGCGTCAAATATTCGACAGGCGACTTGCCATCCACACGCGCCAGGAACAGCACCGGCAGCAGGGCAGCCGTCCTGGCCTCGAGAGCAGCGCGGTCCTCCCAGTCGATCCTGGCGAAATAGGTGCCGGCAAGGGCTTCGAAGGCATCCCGATAGGCCGCGCGTGGCACGCCTCGCCGCGCCCCTTTCAACAGGAGATGATTGAGGCAGAAGGCGAGATCGAAGGCCGGGTCGCCAAAACAGGCACATTCGGCGTCGAGAAAGACAGGCCCCTTCCGTCCGCACAGGATGTTCTTCGGGCTGACGTCGCCGTGGATCAGCGCCTTCTTGCTGGCAAGCGTGCGGGCGGCGATGGCCTCGATCCTGCCGGCCAGATCGGGATGCGCGCGGGCCGTGGCCATGAGATAGGGCTCGATGCGGATCGGCCCGAAGGTCGTGTCATTGGCAAAGCGCAGAGCAAGCTCTCCCTCCCGGGCGCTGGCTGCATGAATGAGGCCGAGATCGGCACCGACACGCGCCGCGAACGCGCTGTCGACCCGCTGTTCCAGCAGATGCTCCTTCCACACCGGGTTGAGTTCGGGAGCCAGAAAGGCCATGGCGAACAGGCCGAGTTGCTCGTCCTCGCCAAGCAAGGCGGGCACGCCATCCGGCAACCACTGGCCTATCTGGCGGATCCAGGCTGCTTCCGCCGCGTTGCGGTTCGTCGGTGCCTCCCAGACGGCCGCCACCTTCAGGCGGGCCAATGCCCGCTTGACGCAGAAGCGCCGGCTCGCGGTTTCGACCAGATGGATGTCGGAAGAAACCCCACCCGTCAGGGCTGAAAAGCGCGCCGTCTCCCCCGGTCCGAGCAACCCCATTCGGCGCAAAGCCGCAGGGATCGTCAGCGAGGCATCATCGGATTGGTGATTGGAATGCATCCTCTGATCCTTCATCCAGCCGGAACGCGCAAGCCATCGAGCACGCGCCGGATGAGCGCCCGCCATTCCTCTCCGGCCGCTCCCGCGGCCATCGACAGTGCCGCCCTGTCATAGACGGCCGACAGGAGCAGCGCCGCCGTTTCGAGGGGTACCGGTCGTAACAACCCGCTTGCGACCGCTGCGGCGATACCTTCTCGCAGCGTGCGACCACCATGGGCGGCGTCGATGGCATCCACCGTCTCGCGCCCCAGCACGGCCGGGGCCTCGATCAGCAAGAGCCGGGTACGCCCGGGTTCGGACATGGCGGCCAGAAAAGCCTCGCCGCCGGCGATCAGCGCCTCCATCGCACCGAGTTCTTCCGGTGCCGCCCGTTCGATCTCAGCGGCCAGGGCAGCATTCTCTGCCTCGACGACAGCACGGAACAGCGCTTGCTTGTCGACGAAATGATGATAGAGCGCACCGCGCGTCACGCCCGCCTCGGCCACCAATTCGGGCGTTCCCGTATCGGCATAGCCCTTGGCGACGAACAGGCGCCGCGCAGCCGCGATCAAGGCCGCCCGCGTTCTGAGCGTGCGATCCTGGTTGGAGCGTCGGCCGTCCTCTTGCATACATACAGCCTGTATGTTATCAAAAAACATTCAGACTGTATGTTTATAGGGGAGGCGCAGGAATGTCCATGAAGATCACCAGCTATTATCCCGTGATCATGACCAGGCAAGTGGCCGCGACTGCGGCCTTCTATGTCGAGCATCTGGGCTTCCGGATCCTGTTCGAGGCGGACTGGTATGTGCATCTGCAATCGGCAGCTGACGAGACGGTCAATCTCGCCGTGCTCGACGGCGATCACCACACCATTCCCGAACAGGGGCGCGGTGGGCAGGTCGGCGGTCTTCTGCTCAATTTCGAAGTCGCCGACGTCGATGCCGAATATGCAAGGCTCAAACAGGTGGGCCTGCCGATCCTGCTGGAATTGCGCGACGAGGCGTTCGGGCAGCGTCATTTCATCACGGCCGATCCCAATGGCGTGCTGATCGACGTGATCACGCCCATTCCACCCGCTCAGGAATTCGCCGGCAACTATGCGCCCGATGCCGCGCCGCAGTGAAGGCGAGCCCGGATGGGCATCTATGCAGACGTTTTCACGACGTGCCGGAAGCACGATCCGTGCCCGACAATGGTCACATGGATTCCATAGGCTTGCTGGATAAACGTCCTTCATGGCGCAACACGCCATGACAGGTGAACACAGGAGTTCTTGATGTCCGATCTTATTGTCGTCGGCTTTGATTCCATCGATGAGGCCGACAAGGTCCTGCTCAAGCTGGACGCGCTCAAGAAGGAATATCTGGTCGATCTCGAGGATGCGGTGGTGGTCACCCGCAATGCCGAGGGCAAGGTTCATCTCAAGCAGAGCATCAACCTGACCGGCATCGGTGCGAGTTCCGGCCTGCTCTCCGGTGCGTTGTGGGGCGGGCTTGTCGGCCTGCTCTTCCTCAACCCGCTGGCCGGTTTCGCCATCGGAGGCGCCGTCGGTGCGGGCGTCGGCGCCCTCTCCGGTTCGCTCGCCGATTACGGCATCGACGACGACTTCATCAAGTCGCTCGGCCAGACCATTCCCAACAATTCCTCCGCCCTGTTCGTGCTGGTCCGCAAGGTCCAACCCGAGAAGGTCCTGGCCGAATTCAGCGGCCTCAAGGGACGGGTGATCAAGACCTCGCTGTCGCCGGAACAAGAGCAGAAGCTGCAGGAAGCCCTGTCGGCAGCACCTGCCCCGACCAACGGCTAAGTCCCGCTTTCTGTCCTGTAGCGGCCGGCCGACAGCCGGCCGTTGCAGGCCCTTGCCTCTGCTCCCTAGCCGGGGCTGGGTGTCTCAGCGTCCGGTCGCTTCGAGCGAAGCGAAATCGCTTCGCGTCATCTGGAAGCGCTTCCAGGTCGCGCCTTGATCATTGCGCATGCCGGCATCGCTGAGGCCCAGCTTCTGCGCGACGCGCAGCGAAGCGGCATTGCGGGGAGCGATCTCGGCTACGATCCTGTCTGCCTCGAGCGTGGCAAAGGCATGCCGAACCACCGGCACGGCCGCTTCGGTCGCATAGCCCTTGCCCCAGGCCTTCCGCACCAGCCGCCAGCCGATCTCGATCTCAGGCCCGGTTCCGTCGGCGGGAATGAGCAGGATCCACCCCAGGAAGCGATCGGGATGAAACCTGTCGACGACAGTCCCGTAGCCCAGCCCCGGCCCATAGTCGGCCTGCATGCGCTGCCTGACGAACGCCTCGTGCTGTTCCGGATCGTGCCAGGGCCCCGGAATATGCTTGGTGACCTCGATATCGCGATCCATGTCAAGGCAGGCTTCGAAATCGGCCATGGTGCGCGGCCGTATCAGCAGGCGCTGCGTTTCGAAATTCGGCAGCACGACATTTCTCCTTCACACCGATGCGATTGGCAGACTCTTCATTCCTTCTCCCGCAACGCAGCAGCAAATGGCAAATCTCATCCATGCGAATTCGCGTCGCCCTCCACAAGGATTCCTGCCCTGCGGGTGCCAGCGATAATCCTTGTGAACGGAAAATTTTGCACTGGTTTGAAAGATTTTGATCGTATATGAGTGTCATTGAAATGAATGCGACTCGCCGCAGCGAGGAAGCGGCGGCATTCATCGCCAGTCCAAGGAGCATGTGCGATGGCCTATCCCCAAACCCGTCTCGACCAGAAATTGCGCAATATCAGAGCGGGCAACTACAAGCGTTCCGACTTCATCATTGCCGATGCCAAGGACGGCGACATGGGCTCCGGCCTCGCGGCAACCGGCTTTGCCCGCAGCACCGACGGTGGCCAGGGCCGGGTGCGCACGCGCGCCGAATTTCTTGACCAGATCCAGGCCATCGTCGAGCAGGATATCGTCGACATCATGCTGGTGTCGGCCTCCAATCTCGAGCTGCTGCACGAGCGCGGCGTCTTCCGCACTTCGGCGGTGAAACCCTCCATTCGCGCCAATGACACCACCGATTGCTGGGGCGGCGTGCGCCACCAGGCCTATACCAAGCATCCCTCCCGCCATTTCCGGACCGCCAACCTTTCGCGCGTCATGTACGGCACCAACGATCCCGCGATCGGCGCACCCGTGACCGGCACCGATCTCGGCCTCTATTCGGTGACTTTCCTCAACGACATCGATCACGACTATGAGGCACTCGACGCCTTCGCCGCCTTCCGCGAAGAGGCCGCCGACAACAATTTCAAGTACTTCTTCGAAGTCTTCAATCCCAATGTCGACTGCGGCCTCGATCGCCAGCAGATCGGCGAATACATCAATGACAGCATCCTGCGCTGCCTGGCCGGCGTGACCAAGGCGGACCGCCCGCAATTCCTCAAGATCGTCTATAATGGACCCAAGGCGCTCGAAGAACTGTCGAGCTTCGATCCCGACCTGGTGGTCGGCGTGCTTGGCGGCGGCGCCGGTACCACCCGTGACACCTTCGAACTGCTCCACCAGGCCGAGAAGTATGGCGGCCGTGTCGCGTTGTTCGGCCGCAAGATCAACCTGGCGGAGGATCCGCTTGCGCTGCTGGTGCTGATGCGGCAGGTCGCCGACGGCACCATCGCACCGGACGAAGCCGTCAAGGCCTATCATGGCGAATTGTCCAAGAGCGGCCTCAAGGCCAAGCGCAGCCTGGAAGATGACCTCGCGATCACCGAGGATGTGCTCAAGCCGGCGGCCCTGAAGAAGGTCGCCTGACGGTTCCAATGCAGTTCCCTTAAGGAGGAAACACTCCGAATTGTCATTGCCGGGCTTGACCCGGCTATCCAGAAGCCTCCCCCGCGCAACGGGGCTAAAGGCTGGATTGCCGGGTCAAGCCCGGCAATGACGAAGGTCGTGCAAACTCGAAGACGCTTAAGTGAGCTGCATTGGCCTGACGGTTCCGCCATTCGATCAGACAAGGCGGGTCGTTTTGATCCGCCTTTTGTCCATCTGGGAAGCAACGCGCTTCAATGGCAGAATCTGCAAGATTGTGCCTAAGTCGAGCCTGTACCGTCTGACGGCGCCGAGGGTCTGTGCATCTCGGGACCGTGTCGATGATCTGCATGCTCAAAGGAGTCCGCCTTATATGGAAGCCCCCACCAAACGCGTCGAGATCATCCCCGCCAAAAGGCGGGCGCTCATTCTGGAGCATCTACGCATCAATGGGGCGGCCTCCATCCAGGAACTGGCCGACTCGATCGGCGGGTCGCAATCGACCATTCGCCGCGATCTCGAACATCTGATGGAAGGCGGCTATCTCGAACGCACCCATGGCGGCGCATTGCTGGTGCCGCCGCTGCAAGCGACCTTCGAACGTGAATCGCAGATCAATGCGCATATGCAGCGCGCCCAGAAGATCGCCATCGGCGCCGAAGCGGCCCTGCGCATCAACAATCGCGAGAGCGTGATCTTCGAAGCCAGTTCCACCGTGATGGAAGTGGTACGGGCCGCGGCCCTGCGTGACCTTTCCCTCACCGTGGTCACCAACAGCCTGGAGATCGCGCAGGTCAGTTCCGACGTACCGAGTTGGAGGGTGATCATGCCGGGCGGCACCATCCGGCCCGGCGGCTGGCGTTCGCTCTGGGGCGAGCCGGGCGAGAGCTTTTTCAACACCGTGCACGCCGATGTCTGCGTCACCGGTGCCTATGCCGTCAGCGGCAATGTCCTCACCGATGCCGCCCTCGAAGTCGCTTCGCTCAAGCGCAAGATGATCCAATCATCCCGTCGCACCATCGTGGTGGTCGACAGCTCGAAATTCTCGGCACCGTCCTTCTCGACCTTCTGCGAGCTCTCCGCCATCGACGAACTGATCACCGATGACGGCATCAAGCCCGAATATCTGGAAGCGCTGAACAACTATGGAACCAAGGTCACAGTGGTGCCGATGAAGGGGACGACACAGCGATAGGCCGCCTTCATCCGCGCACCCGGTGCCCTTGCCTGCCCAGCTTCCTGGCGACGCCTATGCCGCGCTGCGCGCAGCGGCAAGCGCCTCGCCGGTCTCGTCCAGCGCCGCCTTCAGCCTGGCAAGCAGCCAGCTCGCAGCGGGGCCGAGCGCCGTATCCGTGCGCCGGATGCTCTGCAGGGGATAGAGATTGCGATCCCAGCCTGTCATCGCCAGGCGCACCAGCCGGCCTGCGGCGATATCGTCGTTCACCATGTCCTCGGGCATGCTGCCCCAGCCGATGCCGGAGCGCAGCAGCATGAATTTGGCGCCGAGATCGGCGATGCGCCACGTCTTCGAGCTGAGCACGCCGAATTCCTGCCCTTCGGTGAATTTGGAACGGTCCGTCAGCACGAGTTGTACATGTTCCTGCGCCCGGACATCGGCCTCCTCGCTACCGAGGCTGGCCAGGGGATGGGAAGGAGCAGCCACGGGGATGAGCCGGATGGAGCCGATGCCCCGCCGCTCGATGCCGATGATGTCGCGCGACAGGGGCCCGCCCACGCCGAGATCGGCGATGCCGTCGAGCACATGCTGAGTGACGGCGCCGAGCGCCTCGACATGCAGTCGCAACGACACGGTGGGAAATTCCGCCTGGAAGGCGTTCAGTACCCGTACCAGGGCGCAGGGCGGCAGCATGACGTCGACCGTCAGCGTGACCTCCGCCTCCAGCCCCGAGGTCAGACCCTTGGCCTTGGCGATCAGGCTGCCCACGCCCCGCGCCACCACACGCGCTTCGGCCAGCATGGCCTTGCCGGCCTCGGTGAGTTGGGGCTTGCGGGTGGAATCGCGATCGAAAAGCTCCAGCCCGAGCTGAGCTTCCAGATTGGCGATGGTGTAGCTCACCACCGAGGTCGCGCGCCCGAGCTGACGGGCCGCGCCGGCGAAGCTGCCGGCCTCGACGATGGCAAGGAAGACCTGAAGCTGGTCAAGCGTGGGGCGCGGATCAGACATATCAACTTCCTCGAACCTAATTGTCTATATTATCCATATTTTCTTGAACATCAATCTTTGAGATAACGGCACCAAGTTCAGATGAGGTGCTCGCCATGTTCATCACCACCCTGTTCGATCGCATCCTCGGCCGAAAAGCCAACCCGGCTTTGGCGTCCCTGCTCCTCAAGGAGCAGTCTCAGCCGCTGCCGAGAATCCATATCGTGGCCCTCGCCCCCTCGGGTGCCACGGATGCGTTGGCCAAGGCGCTGGAAAGCGCGCACTTTACCGACATCAAGGCCTGAGCGGACAAAGCCGCTCACCGCCCTCAACCAAAAAGAGAAACTGCCATGTCCTCAGACGTTCGCTACACCCCCCTGCTCGGCCGCGTGCTGATCGCGGCGATCTTTCTTCTCAGCGGCTTCGGCAAGCTGACGGCTCCGGCCGCCACTGCCGGCTATATCGCGGCTGCCGGTCTGCCGCTTCCCTATCTCGGCGTCATCCTCGCGATCCTGGTCGAGCTTGTCGGCGGCATCCTGCTGATCGTCGGCTACCAGACCCGCCTCGTCGCCCTCGCCATGGCGGTGTTCTCCGTCGCCGCCGCCGCCTTCTTTCATAACAATCTGGGCGACCAGAACCAGTTCATCCATTTCTTCAAGAACATCGCCATGGCAGGCGGCCTGCTCCAGGTCGTAGCCTTCGGTGCCGGCGGCCTCAGCGTCGACGCCGCCCTCAACCGGAAAAACGTTGCGACCGCCTGAGGAGGAAGGCCGGGCCAGCCCGGCCTTGCGTCGCCAACTGCCAGACGGATCGAAAAGATCCGTCTGGCCTTTTGGCAAAACCGACCGAAGCGCTACGACATCTCAACCTTTTCGCATCTAACCATCGAAATTATCCAGATTTCCATCCCGTCACATTCGAGGCATGGAGGGCTGCGATAAGAAGTGCCGCAAGCGACGGCCCTCCTCGACGTCACACAGATAGAGAAGACTCCTCATGTCCAAGACCTTTATCGATCATATCAAGACCCGCCGCACGCAATATGCCCTGGGCAAGACGCTGCCCAAGAGCGAGGAAGAGATCAGCAGATTGATCCAGGACGTGATCAAGCATGTCCCGTCCTCCTTCAATTCGCAGAGTTCGCGCGCCGTGATCCTGTTCGGCAAGCAGAGCGACAAGTTCTGGCACCTGACCAAGGAAATCCTGCGCAAGATCGTGCCCGCCGACAGCTTCGCCTCGACCGAAGGCAAGATGGATGCTTTCGCCGCCGGCGCCGGCACCGTGCTGTTCTTCGAGGATCAGGACGTGGTGAAGAGCCTGCAGGACAAATTCCCGCTCTATGCCGACAATTTCCCCATCTGGTCGGAACAGTCGGGCGGCATGGCGCAGTTCGCCGTGTGGACGGCCCTGGCCGAGCACGGCATCGGTGCCAGCCTGCAGCACTATGCCCCGCTGGTCGACGAGGCCGTGCAGAAGGAATGGCATGTGCCCAAGTCCTGGAAGCTGCGCGCCCAGATGCCCTTCGGCTCCAACGAGCAGCCCTTCCCCGAGAAGAGCTTCATGAACGACAATGATCGCTTCAAGGTCTACGCCTGAAGACACAAGGATTGGTGCTGGTCCCGGACTGGTCCGACCCATGGAAAAGGCCGCTCCAGCAGCGGCCTTTTTGATTCATGCATCATGATTGGAATTGGTGCAGAACCAGTCCCTACTCCTTCGGCAGGTCCGGGCTCGCTGTCCGCGCCACCATCGGTTCGCCGTCGATCAGGATGGGCGTGCGTACGGACGGAATGGAGCCGCCCTTCACGCCGGGATGCGGCAGGTCGACGATCATGCCGCGATGGGTAGCCTGGGGATCGTGCAGGGCGTCGGCGACCGAATTGATCGGTCCGGCCGGCACGCCGACCTTTTCCAGAGATGCCAGCAGATCCGCCCTCGTCCGCCGCCCGGTCAATCCGGCGATCAGGGCCGCCAGGGTATCGCGGTTGCGCACCCGGTCCTTGTTGGTGAGATAATCGGGATGAGCGGCGATATCCTGGATGTTGAGCACGCCGCAAAGCTTGACGAACTGGCTGTCATTGCCGCAGGCGATGATGATGTGCCCGTCGCTGGCGGGAAAGACCTGATAGGGCACGATATTGGGATGGGCATTGCCCATGCGCGTGGGGCTCTTGCCGGAAGCGAGATAGTTCATCGCCTGGTTGGCAAGCACCGCGAGCTGCACGTCGAACAGCGACATGTCGACATGCCCGCCCAGCCCCGTCATCTCGCGGCGGCGCAAAGCCGCCTGCACGCCGACCACGGCATAGACTCCCGTGAAGACATCCGCGAAGGCGACACCGATCTTCTGCGGTTCCCCGTTCGGATCGCCGGTCAGGTCCATGATGCCGCCCATGCCCTGGATCATGAAGTCATAGCCCGCCCTGGCGGCATATGGACCATCCTGTCCAAATCCCGTGACCGAGCAGGTCACCACACGGGGATTGATCGCCTTCAGGCTTTCATGGTCGAGGCCGTATTTCTTCAGGCCCCCGACCTTGAAATTCTCAAGTACGACATCGGCCTCGCGCACGAGCGCCCGGACCTGATCGGCCCCTTCAGCCGTCTCGAAATTGAGGGCGACCGAGCGCTTGCCGCGATTGCAGGAATGGAAATAGGCAGCGCCCAGATTCTCGCCATCCTCCGTGGTGATGAAGGGAGGTCCCCAGGTCCTGGTATCGTCGCCCTGCCCCGGCCGCTCCACCTTGATGACCTCGGCACCGAGATCGGCGAGCAGTTGTCCAGCCCAGGGCCCCGCCAGGATGCGGGCGAGTTCGAGCACGCGCACGCCATGCAGCGGCTTGGGCGGATTGTGGGCGGGAAGGTCCGACAGAGGTGTCCACATGATGGCTTGCAGGGCTTTCTTGAAGGATGTGTTCTGGAACGTGTCAGGCGGCGGACGGGAAAGCCGGAGGCCTGAGGCCCTCGACCCATTTGGCCAGCGCCAGCACGCCGCGATCGTCATGGCGATGACCGACGATCTGCACGCCGGCCGGCATGCCGCTGGCGCCGAGACCCATCGGCACGGAAATGACGGGGCACGAACTGGTCAGGTTGAAATGGCCTGTCATGTCGACAGACTTGAAACGACCGTCGGGCAGGATTTCGTCACGCTCGCGCCGGGCCGGATCGGCAAAAGGTGCAGTCGTGCAGGTGGTGGGGCACAGCAGGGCATCGTACCCCTTGAGCACATCGGCAAAGGCCCGCCACAGAGCGGTACGCCGGTGCTCGATGGCCCGCAGCTTGACGGCATCGAGCTTGCGACCGGCCTCGATCAGCGCGACCACGTTCGGATCGAGGTCGCCGCGATGCTGTTCGAGGAGATAGCCGACATCGCCCGCAAAGCAATAGGCCCACAGATCCTCCCAATCGAGGACCGACTGCACGCTGAACGGCGTCTTCACCCAGGTGATCTCGGCACCGGACCGGGCAAGATCGTCGATCAGGCGATGGAAGAGGTCGGCGACCTCATCCGAGATCGCATGGGTGTCGAGATCGAGCGACACGGCAAGACGCGGTCGGGCCGGCGTCGATGCGACGGGAAAAGCCGGCGGCAGGGCAGGCAGCGACAGGGCATCCGCGTCATCCGGCCCCTCGCTGACGGCGAGGAACAGGGCGGCATCGTCGACGCAACGCGCCAGCGGTCCGAAATGGGCGAGCGTGTCATATTGCGTGCGCAAGATATCCATCGGAATGCGGCCGAAGCTCGGCTTCAATCCGACTACGCCGCACAGAGAAGCGGGAATGCGCACCGAGCCGCCCATGTCGGTGCCTTCGGCCAGCATCACGCAGCCGGCGGCGACCGCCGCCCCCGAGCCGCCGGACGAGCCGCCTGCACTGAGTTCGGTATTCCAGGGATTGCGGGTGATGCCCCACAGCGGGCTCTGGGTATTGCCGGAATAGGCGAATTCCGGCGTGGTGGTATGGCCGACGATCACGGCACCGGCCGCCTTCAGCCGGCGCACGATCACCGGATCGTGCTCGGCGACATGGTCGCGGAAGACCTTCGAGCCGAAGGTCGTCAGCTTGCCGGCGATCGGCGTGAAATCCTTGATACCAACAGGCACGCCGCACAGGGCCAGTGCCGCCCGTTCGGCTAGGGGCAGAGCATCGATGCTGGCGGCCTGCTCGCGTGCCTCATCGGCATAGATCTCGGTGAAGCAATTGATCCTCGGCTGCGCCAGGGTCGATCGCGCTAGGCTCGCTTCGACGGCTTCGAGCGCGGATGCCTTGCCGTTCCTGATCGCCTCGGCCAAGGCAACCGCGCTGTTCAACTCCGTCATGGCTCCCCCCTTCAGACTCAGCGGGCCTCAACCTAGCGGCAAGAACGCGGTCGCGGTAGGGGCTGCGACGTCGCTGCAGATCCTGGTTCAGGCCTCGGCCATACAAGCTTTAGCTACGCAGCGAGCGCCAAGCCGCCAACGCCCTTTCGCGAGCGATCTTGTGATCGACGATCGGAAAGGGATAGGTCTTGCCGAGGTGAATGCCGGCGGCGGCGAGCTGCGTGGACGAGGCCGTCCATGGCCGATGGATGAAGGGAGCGGCGAGGCGCCCGAGTTCCGGCAGCCACCTCTTCACGAAGGTACCGTCAGGATCGAACTTCTCGCCCTGGGTCACCGGATTGAAAATGCGGAAATAGGGCGCGGCATCGGCGCCCGAACCGGCGACCCATTGCCAGCTCGCCGGATTGTTGGCCGGATCGGCATCGACCAGAGTTTCCCAGAACCAGCGCTCCCCCTCCCGCCAGTCGATCAGCAGATGCTTGACCAGGAAGGAGGCCACGATCATGCGGGCACGGTTGTGCATCCACCCGGTTGCCCACAACTGGCGCATGGCGGCGTCGACGACGGGATAGCCGGTCATGCCCTTTTTCCAGGCGCCGAGATCCTCGTGGCCCCGACGCCAGGGCATCGCGTCGAAATCCGGCTGCAGATTGCGCTCATGCAAGGACGGACAGTGGTAGAGAAGGGAATAGGAAAACTCCCGCCAACCGAGTTCCAACCGGAACTTCTCGGCATCGCGATCGCCGGCCGCCATGCCACGATGCTGCCGGGCCGACAGGGCATGCCAAAGTTGCCGCGCGGATACATTGCCGGCGTGCAGATAGGGCGAAAGCCGCGACGTCGTCCTGGCGTCGAGACGATCGCGATTGTCGGCATAGCCGGCGAGATCCTCGTCGAGAAAGTCCTGGAGGCAGGCGAGGCCCGCCGCCTCGCCGCGCGTCCAGTCGGCGCGCATCGCCACGGCCCAATCGGGGCGCTGGGGATCGGGCTCGAGACCGGTTGGATAGCTGAAGTGCTGGGCAGCCTCTTCCGGAAGCGGCGCAAAGGCGCATGCGGGCGGTGCCGGCAAGGGAGGTTCGACGGTTCTTTGCTGGAAAGCCCGCCAAAAGGCCCCGAAGACGCGATAGGGTTCACCCGATTGAGAGGAAATCGTCCAGGGTTCGCTCAGGAGCGAACCATTGAAGCTATGCGCGTCGACGCCGCGAGCCCGCAGGTCCGCTTTGATCTGCGTATCGATGTCCCGCCCTGCCGGATCATAGCGCCTGTTCCAGTAGACGGCGCCGGCATCGATCTTGTCTACAGCCGTTTTCAAAACCTCGCCGGCTGCGCCGGCGAGGACGTGCAACTGTCCGCCTCTTGCACGAAGGTCCGCATCCAGCGCCGCAAGCGAGCCGTGCAGCCACCAGAGAGCCGCGCCTCCAGGCCGCCGTCCTTCGCCCGTTGGTTCATGGATATAGAGGCAGATCACGGGAACGCCGGTCTGGCAGGCGGCATGCAAGGCAGGATTGTCGCGCAGGCGAAGATCGTCGCGAAACCAGACGATGGCGGGCTTGAGCACGGGGGAAGTCGTCATCGTCACGCCATTGCCCCCGCTTCAGCCTGCTTTCACGCGCGGCCTTCCTCCAATTGCACCCCGAGCGAGGCCAGCGCCTGCCAGTAGCCGGGATAGGTCTTGGCGACACAGCCCGGATCCTGGATGGAAATGCCGTGGATCTTCAGCCCCGCCAGGGCGAAGCTCATGGCAATGCGATGATCGGCATAGCTGTCGATCGAGGCAGGCAATGTCTGGCCCGCGAGCCCAGGATCGGAGGCGACGATGAGGTCGTCGCCCTCCTCGCGGGCGAGATTGGGACGGATGCGGGTCAGGCCGTCGGCCAGCGCGGCCACCCGGTCGCATTCCTTGACGCGCAGATTGGCGATGCCGGTGAAGCGCACCGGCGTCTGGTTGAAGGCGGCCAGAACGGCCAGCGTCGGCACGGCATCCTGCATCTGCGAGCCGTCGATCACCGGCGGCAGATGCGGGTAGGCCGCGATCAGCGCATGGGCCTTGGCGTCAGGCTGGGTAAAGGCTTCGGCAGGCACGCCAAGGTCGATGGCGCCCCCCGTCAACACCTCGGCGGCCCACAGATAGGTCGCGGCGGAGGCGTCCGGCTCGATCAGATAGTCGGTGGCGCGATAGCCCGTCGGCGACACGCGCCAGGTCCGGGCATCAGGCCGCTCGATCTCCGCCCCGAAAGCCCGCATGGTGGCCAGTGTCAGGTCGATATAGCCACGGGCGCCGATCTCCTCGCCTTCCTTGCCGCCCGCCAGCACGATGTCGACCGGCTCCTTGCCGCAGGCGGCGGCCATCAGCAGGGCGGACACATATTGGCTCGACAGTCCCGCGTCGATCTCGACCCGCCCTGCCCCGAAACTGCCCTTGCCATGTACGGTGACCGGCGGGCAGCCTGTCGGCGCCTCCGCCGCGATGCCGAGGGTACCGAGGGCCGTGACCAGCGGCGCGATCGGGCGCTTGCGCATATGGGCATCGCCATCCACCACGACATCGCCGTCGACCAGGGCTGCCGCGGCGGCGAGGAAGCGAGTAGCCGTCCCGGCATTGCCGAGGAAAAGGGGCGCTGCCGGCTTGGTCAGACGGCCGGAGCTCGTGACGGTGAAACTGGTTGCACCGGGCTCCTCGACGGTGACCCCCATGGCCTGCAGCGCCACGGCCATGTAGCGGGTGTCGTCGCTCTTGAGCGCCCCGGTCAGGCGGCTGGTTCCCTTGGCCAGCGCCGCCACCAGCAGGGCTCGGTTGGTGATCGACTTGGAGCCCGGCGGCACCACGCGCCCGCGCAGCGGGTGATCCGGCGGAATCACCGTGGTCAGATCTCCGCTCCAATCCGTCGACATCCTCTATTCCCTCGTTCCAAGAGCAAAGCGCGTTTAAACGGAAACGCCTCCGTGCTCTAGATCTTTGTTTCCAAGCCAATCCGACGGATTGGGCAGGGCGTCTTTGCCATCCTTGGCGATTCCGCCAAATCACAAGACGCTCTTGCCTCGCTGCAGCGGCAGACAGACGCAATCGCGCTCTCTCTACGATTGTTGCGCGATTGCGCCAAGCAAGAACCAATCCCACGGCCTCCAGCCTTGTCGATTGCGCGGTTCGCCCACCGGCAGGTAGAAGGACAGCCCTGATATGGTCGGGTTCTTGCCGGTTCCGCGATACGGCGGGGCAGCCCAGCACGACAGTTGCATTTTGATTTGCCTGCGTCTTCGGCCGCCACCACAAGCGCAACCGAATTGCAGCTGCCGCTGAGATAGGCGTCATCATGAGCGAAGCCAAGACGATTGAAACCCGGAGCAGTCCTCACGCCCTCACCTTCGTGCTGATCACGGTGCTGATCGACATGATCGGCCTCGGCATCATCATTCCCGTGCTGCCGCGCCTGATCGAGGGTGTCGCCCATGTCGACATCGCCCGGGCCTCGGTGATCGGCGGCTGGCTTTTCGTGGCCTATTCGGCCATGCAGTTCCTGTTCGGCCCGATCCTCGGCAATCTCTCCGATGCGCATGGGCGCCGACCGATCCTGCTGCTTTCCATCGGCGGCCTCGGCGTCGACTATCTGCTCACGGCCTTCGCCCCGACCATCGCCTGGCTCTTCCTCGGACGATTGATCGCCGGCATTTGCGGAGCTTCCTACAGCGCGGCGAATGCCTTCATCGCCGACATCACCAGGCCCGAGGAGCGCGCCAAGGCCTTCGGCATGATCGGCGCGGCCTTCGGTGTCGGCTTCGCACTGGGTCCGGCGCTGGGCGGACTGCTGGCCGGGCTGGGCCCGCGTGCCCCCTTCTTCGCTGCGGCAGCCCTGTCGCTTGCCAACCTCGTCTATGGTTATTTCGTGCTGCCGGAGACATTGCCGCCCGAAAAGCGCCGCCCCTTCGCGCTGTCCCGCGCCAACCCGCTCGGCACCCTGATCGCCTTCCGCCACCATCCCTTCCTGCTCGGTGCCGGCCTGGTGCTGTTCCTGCATTTCCTGGCCAACAATGTCTACCCGGCCATCTGGGCCTACTACACGATCTACCGCTATGGCTGGAGCGAGTTCTATGTCGGCCTGTCGCTGGCGGCCTTCGGCGTGATCACCGGCATCGTGCAGGGCGGCCTGGTCGGCGCCATCATCCGGCATCTCGGCGAATGGCGCACCGCCGCGATCTGCCTGGCGCTCGAGGCGGTGGTGCTGGTCGCCTATGGCCTGGCCAACCGGGGCTGGATGATCTACGCGCTGCTGGGCTTTTCAAGCCTCGCCGGCATTGCCATGCCTGCCATCAACGCGATGATGTCCCATCAGGTCGACGACGATGCGCAGGGCGAGTTGCAGGGCGCGATTTCCGGCCTGATGGGCATCACCGCCATTCTGAGCCCGGCCATGGCGACCCAGCTTTTCGGCGTGTTCGCCGGCAAGGAGGCGGTGATCGAACTGCCCGGCGCGCCCTTCTTCGCGGCCGCCATCATCGCAGCGCTCGCTTTGCTGGCCTTTCTGGCCGTGCCGGAAAAGCGTGAGACGTGATCGCGGAGTCGCCCCCGTGCCAGGCTCCTATGACAGAAGAGAGAAAGAAAAAGAGGCAGGCTCTCAAGTTTTTAGCAATGAACGGCATTGAAAAAAGTGCATCGATGAGCGAGTTTTACGCCGCCAATTGCAGGAGACAGACGATGCGCCAACGCACTGCGCGGCTTGCGACCATCCTAGGACTTGCGGCTTTCATTCCGCTTTCGGCCGCCCAGGCCGATGATGCCTGCTACAAGAAGGCTCAGAGCCAGGCAGAGCTCACGGATTGCTCCGCAAAGGATCTCAAAGCGGTCGATGATAATCTGAACAAGCTTTACAGGCAGATGGAAGCGCGCCTGAAGGGCGACGACGACACCAAGAAGCTGCTCATCGACGCCCAGAAGAAATGGGTCGCGTTTCGCGATTCCGAATGCACCCTGTCGACAGTACGCTCGGCCGGCGGCAGCATCAACCCGATGAACTTCAACACCTGCGCCGCCGGCCTGACACAGAGCCGCGTCAAGGATTTCCAGGCTTATCTGAACTGCGGCAAGCAATCCGGTGAACAGGATTCCGACGACTGCGCGATCCCGCCGGCGCAGTGACAGGTCTTCGACAACATCAAGATCAAGCCCGATAAGGCGGGGCTGTTCCCTTCAGGCGCGTATCGCGCCTGAAGCCCCCCCCGGCGTCGGCTCGCTCCCACCCTCACCACGTACCCCGATATCGAGCCTGGCGCGAATTGCGCGAGCCCCTTCGGGAGCGTGTTCATAGACGACGCTGTTATGGTTTCCGGCGGTCCAGATCATCTCCAAGCCTTGGCGATCGGCGAAGGCCTGCATGTGGCTGCCCCGAATGTCACCCCTGCCGCACCAAAGCAGCAATGGTATCCGGATCGACGCCAGCGTCTGCGCCAACCCGTCCAACTCGGCGAGCGCATCCCAGCTCGCCCGCAAACCCGGTTCATCCTCGGGCCTCACCCACGAGACCAGATCAGGCACCATCGCCTGCGCCAATTCGAGTACCTGGTCGAAATGCAGCGGTCCCTCGAAGCCGGGCGGAAAGGCGGCGGCAACACCCTTGACCGGGTCCCAGCCACCGAGCGTCAGGGATCGCAGCCGATGAGGGCATTGCCGTGCGATGCCGGCCCCCGTCCAGGCCCCCATCGAGTGGCCGATGACATCGGCTGTCTCGAAGCCGAGCGCATCCATGACGGCGACGACCCTGCCCGCCTGTTCCTTCAGGCGATAGGCTGCAGGATCTGCCGGCTTGTCGCTCTGGCCGTGGCCGAGTGCGTCGATCAAGGCCACCGTGTGGTCACGGGTGAACACCTCAGCAAAGCCGCCATCGAGCCAGCATTGCGAGCCGAGCAGGTGCCCGTGCAGCAGCACGACAAGCGGGCCGGAACCGACCGTCCGGTAAAAGGTACGATGACCATTATGGGCGATGAAAGGCATGGCAGATGTCTTTAAGCGGAGAACGGCGCGGAATTTGTCATACCCGGGCTTGGCCCGGGTATCCAGAGGCTACCAGATGCAAGCCTGAGGCACTGGATTGCCGGGTCGAGCCCGGCAATGACAAGCCACGTGCAATCCCGCCCGATCCGAAAATCACATCGTCGCGCCGACCTGCCAAGGCACGAACTCGTTGGAGCCGTAGCCGAGTTCTTCCGACTTCGACTTTTCGCCCGAGGCGACGGCCAGGATCTTGTCGAAGATCTCCTTGCCCTTCTCCTCGATCGAGATGCCCTCCAGCACATCGCCGCAATTGATGTCCATGTCGTCCTGCATGCGGCGATAGATGTCGGAATTGGTGGCGAGCTTGATCGACGGCGTCGGCTTGCAGCCATAGGCCGAGCCGCGGCCGGTGGTGAAGCACAAGACATTGGCGCCACCCGCAACCTGCCCGGTGGCAGACACCGGATCATAGCCGGGCGTGTCCATGAAGACGAAGCCCTTCTCCTTCACCGGCTCGGCATATTCATAGACGGCGGTCAGTGTCGTCGTGCCGCCCTTGGCCGCGGCGCCAAGCGACTTTTCCAGAATGGTGGTCAGGCCGCCGGCCTTGTTGCCGGGGGACGGATTATTGTCCATCGAGCCGTTGTTCTTGGCCGTATACTCTTCCCACCACTTGATGCGCTCGACCAGCTTCTCGCCGACCTCGCGGCTGGCGGCGCGGCGGGTGAGCAGGTGCTCGGCGCCATAGATCTCCGGCGTCTCGGACAGGATGGCCGTGCCGCCATGATGCACCAGGCGGTCGGCGGCAGCACCGAGGGCGGGATTGGCGGAAATACCGGAATAGCCGTCCGAGCCCCCGCATTGCAGCGCCAGGATCAGTTCGGACGCAGGGATCGTCTCGCGCCTGGCCTGGTTGGCCAGCGGCAGCATCGCCTTGATGCGCTCCATGCCCTGCTCGATGGTCTTGCGCGTGCCGCCGGTGTCCTGGATCGTCATGGTCTGGAAATGGTCGCCCTCGACGATGCCATATTCGCTCTTCATGCGGCCGATCTGGAAGACTTCGCAGCCCAGGCCCACCAGCAGCACAGCGGCAATGTTCGGATTGGAAGCGTAGCCCCATTGCGTGCGCTTCATGATCTCGAAGCCCTCGCCCTTGTCGGCCATGCCGCAGCCGGTTCCGTGTACGAAGGGCACCACGCCGTCGATGTTGGGATAGTCGGCCAGGATGCCGGACTGGTTGAAGGCATCCGCTATGAAGCGTGCCACCGAGGCCGAGCAGTTCACGCTGGTGAGGATGGCGACATAATTGCGCGTGCCGGCCTTGCCGTTGGGGCGGCGATAGCCCTGGAAGGTCGCCTGCTGATCGAGCGGCAGGATCGCTTCCTGCCGGGCATCCTCGGCGAAGGCATAGTCACGCTCGAAGGCATGGAACTCGCAATTATGCGAATGGACATGGGAGCCCGGCACAATCGCCTGCGAGGCGAAGCCGATGATCTGGCCGAATTTGACGATCGGCTCGCCCTCGCCGATCGGCGCGACGGCGATCTTGTGCCCCTTGGGCACGCGCTGCAGCGCCGCGACGTTTTCCACCACTGCTCCGGGCTCGATCACATCGATGGCGACGAGCACATTGTCCTTGGCATTGAGGCGCAAGGTCCGGGCGGTTTCGGGAACGATCTGCATGACGACATCCAGTTGAAGGGAGCTGTAGCGTTTTGCGATTTGACGGAGTCACCCAGAATCGCAAAGACGCGTCGAAACAAAGAGCTAGAGAAAAAGTGCGGTTCGGAGAAACCGCGCTTTGCTCTAGGCAAAGCCAACGGGCATTGCTAACATGTTAGCATGCCAGACGTTGCCGTCAAAGCCTCTTATGCCTTCCTCGAGCCACTCGGCCTTACGGGCCGCGGCGGCACGACGGAACGCGTGCTGGCGGTTCTGCGGGAAGCCATCATCGGCTTCGAACTCGCGCCGGGGGAAGACATCGACAAGCTTGCCATCTGCGAAAGGCTTGGCGTGTCGCGTTTTCCGGTCTCCGAAGCCTTGGCCCGCCTGCAAAGCGAGGGCTTGGTGGAGATCCTGCCGCAGCGCGGCACCCGAGTCTCGCGTATCCGCCTCGCCGAAGTGCGCCAGAGCATGTTCATCCGCCGCGCGCTGGAGTCGCAGGCAGTGCGTACGCTCGCGCTGGGGTATCGGGCAACGCCTGTGGGTCATGTCATCCCCGGCGAAGCCGAAGGCCTCGGGAAGGGGATCCAGGGGCCAAAAGAGATCACCTGCGCCCCTCGATCCCCTTCCCTGGCGGCCACGAGCAAAGCTCGTGCCCCGCTCGCCGGGAATGACAAAGATGCGCTGCTCCAAAGCCTCGAACGCAATCTGCGCTACCAGCAGGCGGCTGCCCAGGCCGGTGACCGCCGCGGCTTCCATCTGCTCGACCTCGAATTCCACCTCACCCTGCTCGACGCGCTCGGCTTTGCCCGCGTCAAGGCAGCCGTCGAGGCGGCCCGCGCCAATCTCGATCGCGTCCGCCGCCTGCTCTCCTCGCCCCGGCACATAGCCCTTACTTTGGTCGACCACCAGGCCATCGTCACGGCCCTGTGTGCCGGTGACGCCGATGCCGCGGCCAGCGCCATGGAGGCGCATCTCGATTCCGTCATCACGGAACTGGTGGCCTTTGCCGCTGAAAATCCCACCCTGTTCGAAGATCTGTGAAGAGAGAGGCCATGACAAGTAAATCGCCCGACAGCAAATTCGCCATCCGCAAGCATACCAGCCGTTCCGGCGCGGTGATCCCTTTCACCGAGCTGGGCTTCGGCACCGCTCCGCTCGGCAATCTCTACCGGGCCCTCGACGAGGACGTCGCCGCGCTCACCGTCAATGCCGCCTGGGATGCCGGCATCCGCTATTTCGACACCGCGCCGCTCTACGGCCTCGGCCTCGCCGAAACGCGGCTCAATCCCCTGCTGCGCCGGCGCAAGCGCGAGGACTATGTCCTCTCCACCAAGATCGGACGCCTGCTCAAGGTTGTGCCGCCGGATCAGCGCACCGGCATCGGCAAGTTCTTCGACACGCCTTCGCGCCAGCAGATCTACGACTATTCCTATGATGGGGTGATGCGTTCGGTGGAATTCTCGCTCGAGCGCCTCGGCATCGACACCATCGACGTGCTGCTTGCCCACGACGTCGACATCTTCACCCACGGCTCGAAGGAGGCTTCCGACCAGCGCATCAAGGAGCTGATGGAGGGCGGCTATCGCGCGCTCGAGCAGTTGCGCAGCGAAGGTACGGTCAAGGCGATCGGCGCCGGCATCAACGAATGGCAGGTGGCCGAGACCCTGGCTCGCGCCGGCGATTTCGACGTCTTCCTGATCGCCGGCCGCTATACCCTGCTCGAACAGGATGCCCTCACCAGCTTCCTGCCCTATTGCGTGGAGAAGAAGATCGGCATCGTGCTCGGTGGCCCCTATAATTCCGGCATCCTGGCAACGGGCCCGCGCCCGGGCGCCTTCTACAATTACGATCCGGCGCCTCCCGCGATCCTCGACCGGGTCGCCCGGATCGAGCAGGTCTGCGCTGCCCATCACGTCAAGCTGGTCGAGGCCGCGCTGAAATTCCCGCTCGGCCATCCCCAGGTGGTTTCCGTCATCCCCGGCGGCCAGTCGCCCCAGGAAGTCACCCGCAACGCCGAGATCATGGGCGCCAAGATCCCCGCGGCGCTCTGGGACGACCTCAAGAGCGAAGGCCTGCTGCGCGAGGATGCGCCCGTGCCGGCCTGATCGGCGCGTCGCGCCAACGGATCTGCAGACGGCAAATGGCGGCCACCGGCCGCCATTTCGCTACTGAATACATCCGTATACTGCAGGGCTACTCCGTCATGTCCTCGCAGGTCCGGCCTGGACCATCTGGCTCAGCCAAACGCTGCCAACCACCACGGCCATGCCGAAAAGTTGCAGCAGGGTGAGTGACTGGCCGAGCAGGCCCCAGCCCAGCACCACGGCCGTCAGCGGACTGAGGAAGCTCAGGGAAGCCACGGCCGAAGGTCCGAGCCGGGCGATGCCGCGAAACCAGAGCATGTAAGTCAGCGCCGCGCCGATCAGGGTGAGATAGGCAAAGCCCGCCACGTTCTGCAGGCCGAGCGCCGGCAGAGGCGGCTCGAGCCACAATGCCACCGGTATCAGCAGGACGCCTCCCGCCGTGAGCTGCCAGGCGGTGAAGGTCAGGGTCGAGACAGGCGGTTGCCAGCGCCGGCTCATCACCGTGCCCAGCGCCAGGGAGACCGCTCCGGCCAGGCCCGCAATGATGCCGATAGGATCCAGCACCACGCTCCTGGGCGCGATGAGCAGCAAGGCGACCCCGGCAAGACCGGCCAGAGCTGCCGCGATCGCTGCCAAGCGCACCGGCGTGCCCAGCACGGCGCGTGTCAGAAAAATCACGATCAGGGGCTGGATGGCGCCGATGGTCGCTGCCACACCGCCCGGCAGGCGATAGGCCGCGATGAACAGCATGGTCAGGAAGAAGGCGATATTCAGGGCACCCAGGACCACGACCCGCCACCACCAATGCCCTGCCGGCAATTGCCGGACCAGCATCATCAGCAGCAGGCCAGCGGGAAGCGCCCTCAGCATCGCCACGGTAATGGGATAGCCCTGAGGCAGAAGCTGCGTGGTGACGATATAGGTACTGCCCCACACAGTTGGCGCGATGGCCGTGAGCAGCACGTCGAAAGAACGGCCATAGCCCATGATGCCGCCCGAGGAGGCCTGGCTGAGATTGCTCATGACAGCACCATCACTTCTTCCAGGGGACGCCTCGGCTTCTGTGGCCCGTTGCCGTCAGCGGCCCGGCCGACGGCAACCAGCATCACCGGAACCTCGTCCGGCTGGAGGCCGAACGCCGCCCTGACCGCCTCGGCATCGAAGCCCGTCATCGGCCCCGAGGCGAGACCGGAAGCCGAAGCGGCCAGGATCAGCATGGCCGCTGCCAGGCTGGCGGAACGGATCGCCTCGTCGCGTTCGGCCTGGGCGTTGCCGGAGAACTGCCGGCGGACGGCCTCCACCCAGCCCTCCGCCATGGCAGCAGGCATCAGACCCGCCTCGACCGACGGACGCAGCCTTGCGCCGAGATCGACGCTCCCCGCCAATGTGCCGCAGACGATGAAGGTGACGGCCGCCTCGCTCACCTTGGCCTGGCCATAGGCGGCTGCGCGCAGGCGTTCCTTGGCTGGCCTCTCGCGCACCACGATGAAGCGCCAGTTCTGCAGATTGTAGGCAGAGGGCGCCAGAGTCGCCAGCCGCACCAATTCACCGATTTCGGCGTCCGACAGGACATGCGAAGGATCGAAATGATTGGCCGAAACCCGGCTTTCGATGGTGGATTTCCAATGAGCCTCGATCAGCGAGGCCTCGGCAACGGGGATCCTGGCAAGAAAGGTCATGGCGTACCTGCATCACGGAATGGGGATCGCATGCGGCGATCGATGCAGTGAATTTATATGCTCACCATCACGTGATAATATGCCATGAGATTACGATATTAACTACCAATGGTGTTCAATAGATGGATCAGCTGACGGCTTTCAAGGCTTTTCGCCAGGCGGTCGAGCGCGGCAGCTTTGCCGAGGCGGCTCGTGCCCTCGGCCTGTCGCCGGCAGCCATCAGCAAGAATATCGGCGAGCTCGAGGCCCAGCTTTCGGTGCGCCTGTTCAACCGCACCACCCGCCGCATGAGCCTCACCGAGGCAGGTTCGCTCTATTACGAGCGGGTGCGCCAGATTCTCGACGATATCGACGATGCCGGCGCCTCCATCGGCGCGCTCATGCTGGCACCGACCGGCCTCCTGCGTGTCAGTGCTCCCATGACCATGGCTCTTCGGCATCTCACGCCGGCCCTGCCCGCCTTCCTCAAGGCCAATCCCGGCCTGTCGCTGGATCTCAACCTGGATGACCGCCGCATCGACATCATCAGGGAAGGCTATGACGTCGCCATTCGCGGCAGCGACGTGCTGGAGGATTCCAGCCTGGTCGCCCGCAAGCTGATGGCCGTTCCCCATATCATCTGCGCGTCCCCCTCCTATTTCGCGCGAGCAGGCCTGCCGTCGGTGCCGGACGATCTGCGCCGGCACAATTGCGTGCAATTCAGCCTGTCGGGCCACGTCAATCATTGGAGCTTCGCCAAGAATGAGGAAATCGTCGGCGTGCCGATCAAGGGGCGCTACAAGGTGACATCGAGCGTGGCGGTGCGCGAGGCGCTGCTGGCCGGCTTCGGCCTCAGTCTCATTCCCCGCACCTATGTGGAGGAAGACCTGCGCACCGGCCGCCTGCAGCAGGCGCTGGCGGACTGGTCCGGGGTGGAAACGGCAATATTCGCCATCTATCCCTCCAAGCGCCATCTCGTGCCCAAGGTCCGGGTTTTCCTGGATTTTATCGTCGAGCAGTTCGCCCGCCCGTCACTTCTCGATATCGAGGGAGGCAGGACAGCCGGACCCGAGATAAAGATATCGCCTCCATCAAACGTGACAGCGGATCCATGACGACAAGACCGTCCGCCTTGCTTCTGCTCGGCACCTCGCATGTCGGCAAATCGACCTGTGCCGCTCGCATCGGCCGCGCCGCCGGCTGGCCCGTGGTCTCGACCGACCAGTTGGGACGCCATCCGGGTCGGCCCTGGACGGGTGTGCCCGAGCCGGTCACGGAGTTCTATCTCCGCCTGACGGACGATGCCATTCACTGGTTTCTCCGGGTCCACCACGAGAATATGCGGCCGATCATTCAGGGCAGGATAAAGGCGCTGTGCGAGGCAGGCAGCGGCTTCATCCTTGAAGGCGCTGCCCTCCGGCCGGAGTATGTTCCCGACTGGGGAATCGGCGAGGCCGTGGCTGTCTGTCTTCACGTCGAGCCGCAAGTTCTGCGGGAGCGCATTGCCCGAGAAAGCCACTATTCTCGACGGGACGGCCGGCTGAAAACCGCCATCGACAAATTTGCGGAGCGATCCGTCCGCGAAAACGAGGCCTTCATCGAAGCTGCGATTCGGCACGACATTCCCTTGATGGATGTCACCGATCCGGAGGCGGCCGATCGTCTGGCGGTCGAGCTGACGTCGCGCCTTGCCGGTGCGCGAGAACTTTGACCGGCCAGAGTGCGGCGCCGCAACCAGACTACCTGACCACTCAATCCTTCATGGCTTCCTTGAGGGCGTCGATGATCACCGCACTCGACCGGATGCGGGCAACGCGCGGCAGGACGTGATCGATCGAGAAGCGATGCATCTCCGCCGTCATGCTGCTGGTGGCATCCTCGGCCACGATCGCGGCATAATTATTGGCAAAGGCATCGCGTGCCGTCGCCTCGACGCCGAAATTGGTGGCGATACCGCTGATGATGACGGTATCGATGCCACGGCGGCGCAATTGCAGATCCAGTTCAGTGCCGTGAAAGGCGCTCCACTGGCGCTTGGTGATCACCACATCGGCCTTGGACGGGTTGATCCTCGCGTCGAAGGCAACTGCCTCGGGAGGCATCTTGTCCTCGGGGAGGATCAAGGGCGCATCCACGGGAACCTTCACCACGTCCCCATAGCCATCGGAAAAAGCCACACGCACCAGGATGACCGTGCCGCCCGCTTTGCGCAGCGCCTTGCCGATGCGCAAAGATCGCTCGATGACATCCCCGCCCGAATGCGGTGCCACCGGCCGTCCGACGATCCAATTCTGCAGATCGATCATCACGAGGGCGGTATGGCGGGGATCCAGACGCAACATGGCAAGCTCCGATAAACGTCAATGCACTGGAGCAAAGCGCGTTCGCGACTGAACGCTCGTCTGCCCCAGTTCCTTGTTTCCAAGCCAATCCACCGGATTGGCCAGGGCGTCTCGCGATAATCGGCGAACCCGCCCCCTCGCAAGACACCATGGGCGCCGCGGGGCGCCATCGGCACGTGTCGTCGGGAATGACTTTTCGACAGTCCATTACCGACGACACGTGCCAGGATAGCCAGCCTTGTAGAGGCAGCCAGCCGCAAAGCTCAAGTCGACCAACCGGTCAAGCCTGGGCTACAAAAGGATGAGTAGCCGAGCCTGAAGACAAACGCCTCGCCGGCGGTCTACATGGCAGGTTGGCAGGGCTCGGCAGACAGGTAGAGTGTAAGCATGGCAGACAACGAGGACGTTCTCGCCCGGCGCGTTGAAGAGGCGTGCCTGAACGGCTGGCCGGCCCTGAAGACGATATGGCTAGACGGCTGGCTGCTGCGCTTCTCGCATGGGCATACCAGGCGGGCCAACTCCATCAGCCTGCTCTGGCCCGGCACGCGGCAGCCAAGCGAGCAGATAAGTTCGGCTGAAGCATTTTACAGCCATCACGGCCTGCCGACCATTTTTCGCCTGTCGAGTGTCTCATCGCAGGATATCGGCAGCGCCTTGGACGAGGCCGGATACGGCCCGGGCGAAGACGAGACCTGCGTGCTCTACCGCGACCTCGATGCTGCGCCGTCCCAAGGCGAGCGCGGTGCGGCCTTCGTGCGGCCCAACCTCGACGATGCCTGGTTCGGGGCTCATGCCCGCCTTCAGAAATTCTCCGCTGCGACCGCCGCCCATGCCCGCGCCCTGTTCGGCGCGGTCGCCTTGCCGACCGGATATGCCATGTCGCCGGCCAGTGACGGCAGCCCCGCGGCGCTGGCCTTCGGCGCTGTGCATGACGGTATCGTCTGTATCAACGCGGTGGCGACGGATCCCACCTTCCGGCGCCAGGGCCATGCCCACAATGCCGTCAGCGCCCTGCTCGCCTGGGCTCGCGACGATCAGGGTGCGAAAGGGGCCTGCCTGCCCGTGGTGGCCGGCAACGATGCCGGCCGGTCTCTCTACCGCTCACTCGCCTTTTCTACAGAAATCAGCCGTTATTCCTATCGTCGCAAGGTTGCATGACCGCCGATCAGCGTTGCCCAGGATGCATGCCTTTTTAGCCATCACATTGATCGGTATATCGAATTTTCATAACGAGCTCTAATTACATTATTTGTATGTATTGAAATCTATTTGACAAATTGCGCGCGAGAACCGATACCGTGGACGAATTCCAATCAGGGGTTTTTCGTCATGCCGCTCGCTATCACAGCCAACCGCCTCAAGGATGGGCGTGTGGTGTTCCGCACCCCCAATGGCAACTGGTCGCTCGACGTTGCCGACAGCGCCATCGAACCCGATCAGGCCACCGCCAATGCGATCCTTGCCAGCGTCACCGCCGCTGCCAATGAGCAGGACGTGGTCGAGATCTATGCCGTCGAGCTCGACGTCAGCGGCGAGAAGCCCCGTCCCGCCAAGCTGCGCGAGGCCATCCGGGCGCTCGGCCCGACCATCGCCTACCTGCCCAAGACCGAACTCGCCGAGGCTGCCGAATAATGGGTGCCCTCTACCGTTATGACGAGTTCGACCACGCCTTCGTGAATGCGCGCGTCGCCGAGTTTCGCGACCAGGTGCAGCGCCGTATCAAGGGCGACATCACCGAAGAGGAGTTCAAATCCCTTCGGCTGATGAACGGCGTCTATCTCCAGCTGCATGCCTATATGCTGCGGATTGCCGTGCCCTATGGCACGCTCTCCTCCAAGCAGTTGCGCACGCTCGCGACCATCGGCCGCCGCTGGGACCGTCATTACGGCCATTTCACCACCCGCCAGAACCTGCAGTTCAACTGGATCGCCCTCAAGGACGTGCCGGACGTGCTGCAGGCCCTGGCTGACGTCGAGATGCATGCCATCCAGACTTCCGGCAATTGCATGCGCAACGTCACGGCCGACCATTTCGCCGGCGCCGCTGCCGACGAGGTCGCCGATCCGCGCGTCTATGCCGAAATCATGCGCCAGTGGTCGACGGCCCATCCGGAGCTGTCCTATCTGCCGCGCAAGTTCAAGGTCGCCATCACCGGCGCCGAGGAAGACCGTGCCGCGGTCAAGGTCCACGACATCGGCTACCAGATCGTGCGCAACGAGGCCGGCGAGATCGGCTTCCGCGTGTTCGTCGGCGGTGGCCAGGGCCGCACCCCCATGGTCGGCAAGGCCTTGCGCGATTTCCTGCCTGAAGCAGATCTCCTCACCTACACCGAGGCGATCATGCGCGTGTACAATCTCGAGGGACGCCGCGACAACAAGTACAAGGCGCGCATCAAGATCCTGGTGCATGAGAAGGGCCTCGATCCGATCCGCGAGGAAGTGGAAGCCGAGTTCGACCGTATCCGTGACGGCGCGCTCAAGCTGACGCCGGATTCGGTGGCGGCGATGCAGCAATATTTCCTCGCAGGCCCTTTCGAGACGATCGGCGAGACGCCGGTCTTCGACAAGGCAAAAGCCGGCAATGCCGATTTCGCCCACTGGGTGTCGGTAAACGTGCATGCCCACAAGCAGCCGGGCTATGGCATCGCCACCATTTCGCTGAAGCCGATCGGCGGCATTCCAGGCGACGCCTCCTCCGACCAGATGGACCTGGTGGCCGATCTTGCCGATCGCTATTCGCTGGGCGAGATCCGCATCAGCCACCTGCAGAACCTCGTGCTGCCGCATGTGAAGCTCGATGACCTGCCGGCGCTGTTCGCGGTGCTGCAGGAAGCGGGCCTCGCCACCGCCAATGAAGGACTGATCACCGACATCATCGCCTGCCCGGGCCTGGACTACTGTTCGCTCGCCAATGCCCGCGCCATTCCGATCGCGCAGGGCCTGTCCGAGCGCTTCGGCTCGCCCGCACGCCAGGCGGAGATCGGCAGCCTGCCGATCAAGATCTCCGGCTGCATCAATGCCTGCGGCCATCATCACGTCGCGGCGATCGGCATTCTCGGCGTCGACCGCAAGGGCGTGGAAAACTACCAGATCACATTGGGCGGCTCGGCCCGCGAGGATTGTTCGATCGGTGAACTGGTCGGCCCCGGCTTCGGCAGCGAGGCCATCGTCGACGCGGTCGAGAAGGTGGTCGACACCTATCTGGGCCTGCGTCTCTCCCCTCAGGAAACATTCCTGGAGGCGGTACGCCGTGTCGGCCTGCCGCCCTTCAAGGAGGCACTCTATGGACAGCGTGCTTGATTTTTCGGCCGCTCCCGTGAACGTCGGTTTGGCCAGCTCGGCTATCGATCCGGAAGCACAGGCGCTCGCTTTGGCGGCGCAGTATCACAATGCCGATGCACAGACGGTGCTGCGCGCGGCACTGTCGCTCTACAAGGGCGGCATTGCCCTGGTCTCCAGCTTCGGTGCCGAGTCGGCCGCCCTCCTCCACATGGTGGCGGAAATCGACCGTGCCACGCCGGTGATCTTCCTCGACACCGGCCGGCTGTTCAGCCAGACCCTGCTCTATCGCAACGAACTCGCCCGCCGGCTCGGCCTTACCGATCTGCGCACGGCCTCGCCGCGCCAGGTGCTGGTACAGCAGGAGGACCCGGACCGGCTGCTTGCCTACAGCAATCCGGACATGTGCTGCTGGATCCGCAAGGTCGACCCGCTCGACACTGCGCTGGAGCCCTTCTCGGCCTGGATCACCGGTCGCAAGCGCCATCAGGCTTCGACCCGTGCAGCCCTGCAATATTTCGAGGCCGATGCCGGGCGCATCAAGGTCAATCCGCTGGCGGACTGGACCTCCAAGGATGTGGCGGATTATCTCGAACGCCACGATTTGCCGCCGCATCCCCTGGTGGCGGACGGCTATCCCTCGATCGGCTGCATGCCTTGCACCAGCCGCGTCGCCGAGGGCGAGGATGCCCGGGCCGGCCGCTGGCGCGGCAAGTCCAAGGTCGAATGCGGCATTCATGTTTCGCCTGAAAAGGCCGGAAGTGGTATCTAAGAGACAACTTCCACACTGTTGAAAAGCCTGCGCTTTGCGCGGGGATCTAGGAGAGACCTGTGCCCCTCTGGAAGAATGGCCGTTTCGAGGCAGACATCTACAAGCTGGCCGGCGACGAGGACACGCTGCCGGACGGTGCTGTCATCGTCTCGCTGAAACGCTTCCTGGCCGAGAAGGACAGTCTCGCCGCCCGCAATGCACCGGTCGGGGTGGTGCTGCAGCCGGCCGACGATATCGAGCTGCTGGCCGACGCGCTGCCGAGCCTGCCGCTGCTGGCCCTCGCCTTCCCCAAATTCGGCGACGGCCGCGCCTTCTCGCTGGCGCGCATTGCCCGGGAACGCTACGGCTTCGCCGGTGAGCTCAGGGCCGTCGGCGACATCCTGTTCGACCGTATCGCCTATATGATCCGCTGCGGTTTCGACGCTCTCGACATCAGCAACGCGCCGACGATCGCCGCGCTGGAAGCCGGCAAGGTACCGATCTCGCACACGCGCTATCAGCCGACCGGCGGCGACGGAACGAAGCCCGACAAGCTCAAGCCCTGGCGGCGGCTGGGATAGCAAAGGCCACGCGACGAGAAGCCTCGATCGCCCTCGCGCAGCGATGGCCCGCAACCATCGCGCTTGCCCTCGGCGACATATCGGCCCAAACTGACCGGGAATCGGAGGCTGCATGCTCTCATTCCAGGTGATGTTCATTCGGGCCATGTCTTCGGCCTTCGAAACCAGCCAAGCCAGTGCCGTAACCATCGGCCATCGTATGCCCATACTGGCGACGCTGCCATTCTGGCCCCATCCAGACAATCTGATCGAAGCCAGCCGCATGGTGACCGAGAAATTCGAGGCGCTTGCGGAGGGAGCGGTTGCGGCAACCGACGAAATGGCTCAACTGGGCCTGCGTGCCGTCTTCGGCAAAGCCGATGCGCATGATCTGGCCTCCGGCCTGATCTCCGTCGCCGTCGCGGCAGCCCGGCCGGCCCAGCGGCGGGTCCGGGCCAATGCCAGACGCCTCTCGCGGCATTGATGCCATGCGCTGGTGCTCGGATAGCCCGCAAGCGGCTTTACCGGCTCTCTCATAGCGTGCGCGGGCCATGGAAAAGGTTTCTCTGAGCCAAGAGAAGGCAACCCTTCTCATCACCCTCTACGCCAAGGGCGAGGAAAGCCGTCTGCCCGACTCGCTCCTGCAGGACCGTTTCGCGGCTTCGGCGCTCGATCGGATCGACTACGATTTCTCGCGCCTCGGCATCAACCGCGATCTCATGATCGGTCTGGCGATGCGGGCCCACATCCTCGACAACTGGGCCCGCGCCTTCCTCGCTTTCCACCCCGAGGCGATCGTGCTGCATCTGGGTTGTGGCCTGGACTCCCGGGTTTTCCGTATCGATCCACCCGCCGGCGTGCGCTGGTTCGATGTCGACTATCCCGAAGTCATCGAGCTCCGGCGCCGGCTCTATCCCGAGCGCGCAGGTTACCAATTGATCGGCACATCCGTCACCGATCCCGCCTGGCTCGCAACGATCATGCCCGAGGGCCGCCCGGCGCTGATCATCGCCGAAGGCATGTTCCCCTATCTGCAGGCCGATGAAGCCATCCCGCTGCTCGCCCGGCTGGCTGGACACTTCCCCAGCGGCGAAATCGCCTTCGATGCCTATAATCGTCTTGGCCTGCGCCTGATCCGCAAACAGCATTCGGTTCGCGTCACCGGTGCGCAGGTGCATTGGAGCCTTGACGACGCCCATGAGATCGAACGCCAGGTGCCGCGCCTCAAGCTGATGCAGGAACTGCTCTCCTACGGTCGGCAGGGCTATCATGCCGCCCAGATCGCCAGAATGTCCCTGTCCGCTCGCCTTGTCATTCCGTTCTTCAGGGCCATTCCCGCACTCGGCCGCATCGGGCGGCTGCTACGCTATCGTTTCTGAAACGGACATCACGCGCTCGCCGGTTTTGCTTAACCGCTGCCCTGCTGCTGCGCTTCGATCGCCGCGAGCATCCAGTCTCGAAAGGCCAGGATGGCCGGGTCTTCGCTGCGGTCGTGCGGATAGACGAGATGATAGGTCTGGTTCCCTGCCACCGGGACCTCGATGTTGAATAGGCGCACCAGTCGCCCCTCGGCAATATCATTGGCGATCATGGCAAGATCGGCCAGGCCGATTGCCCCGCTATCGAGCACGGCCTGTACGACATGGCTGGTATCGGCAAAGGCGACGCAGGCGCTATCGTCGAACGTGTCGACACCGGCAGCCTGCATCCACATGCGCCAATCCGGCCAGGTCAGATCGCCCCGGCGCCAATCGCGATAGCATAAAGTATGACCGATCAGATCAGCCGGCATCGTAAAATGCTGGCCGGCCTCGAGCAATCGCGGGCTGCAGACCGCCACCATGACCGTATCGAACAGCCGCACCGAACTCAGCCCGTCAAAGTTTCCGTCGCCGAAACGGATGGCCAAGTCGATATCGTCGACCTCGAAATCGCGGATCTCGTCGGTGATGTCGAAGCGCAGCTTCAGCCGAGGATGGGCCACCTGGAAGGCTGAGAGCCTCGGCAGCATCCAGTTGGTGGCGAAACGCGCGCCGAGCGACACGCAGAGCTGCCCCAAGGCGCGCTGCGACCTGCTGGCCCGGCTGACGGCGCGCTGTAGACCATCCAGCGCCTCGCCCACCGCCTCGAACAATACGCCTCCCGCAGGTGTGAGCCGGATGCTGCGGCTGGTCCGCGCAAAGAGCACGATACCAAGCTGATCCTCGATCTCCTTGATCTGATAGCTGACGGCGGCCGGCGTCAGGCCGACCTCCTCGGCCGCACGGGTGAAGTTGAGATGCCGGCCGGCCGCCTCGAAGATCTTCAGGGCCCGGGTCCCTGGCATCGTACGCTTCATAGACTTTCAAGCCAATTTTGATGTTCTATCGAGAATTACTCGTTTTTCAATCTCTTATCAATCGAGCATGACAGTCAGACTTGACAATCAGGGAGCCTGGAGCTGGGCGATGACCCGCTTTCGTGCTCCGTTTCGGAGTGACCTCATGCCCGTCAACACCGCCCCCCGCGAGGCCAGCCCGGATGATCTCGCGCGCGCCTCCCCGTCAGGTCCAGGCACAGCGTTTCGCTGGCCGGCCCGCCTGTGGATCGTCCTCCTCGTCTCCAGCGGGGTCATCCTGCTCGATGGCCTTGACGTCTCCATGATCGTGGTGGCGATACCGCAGATCCAGCGGGAATTCGGCTTGAGCGCCGCGACAGCGCAATGGCTGGCTGGCGCCTATATCCTGGCTTTCGGCAGCTTCCTGCTCCTGGGTGGACGCTGTGCCGATCTGTTCGGCCGGCGTCGCATGCTGGTCGCCGCCATGGCCGTGTTCATCCTCGTCTCTGTGTTCGGAGCCCTCACCAGCAATCCCGTCCTGCTGATCGCGTCGCGCTTCATCAAGGGCGTGGCGGCAGCCTTCACCGCACCGGCGGCGATGTCGCTGCTGACAACCACCTTTCCCGAAGGTCCCCAGCGCAACAAGGCGTTCGGCATCTTCAACGTCTTCGAGGCCTCCGGCTATTCCTCCGGCCTGTTGATCGGCGGCCTGCTCGCCACGCTGAACTGGCGGGCCATATTCATCCTGCCGGTGCCGATCGCTCTGCTGATCCTGTGGGCAGCGCTGCGCTATGTACCCGCCGATCCGCGCTCCGACCGGCCGATACGGCTCGACCTCGGCGGCACGCTGACCTTGGTCAGCGGCATGTTGACCCTGGTCTTCGCACTCGTCTTCGCCGCCGAAATCGGTTGGCTGTCGCCATGGACCGTCGGTGGCCTCGCTGTCTCGGCTCTGCTGCTGGCTGCCTTCGCCGCCATCGAGAGCCGCGTCGAGGCGCCCTTGATCCGCCTTGGCCTGTTCCGCAATCGCAGGCTGGTGGCCGCGAACGCGAGCGCCGCCCTGCTCTATGGCGGCGCCATGGGCTTCCAGTTCCTGCTCGGCCTTTACCTGCAGAACCTCCTCGGCTGGCAACCCTGGCAGATGGCGCTGGTGCTGTTGCCGGCAGGGTTGATGGTGGTTGCGATCGGTCCCAAACTCGGCGGCTTGATGGACAGGTTCGGGGTCGCGCGCATCCTGGTCGTCGGCCTCGCCGCCTTCGTGCCCTGCTATCTGCTGGCGCTGCGCCTCGGCCCCGAGCCGGACCTGTGGACCCTGTTGCTGCCGGTCTCGCTGCTCTGGGGCCTCGGCTTTGCCCTCAGCATCTCGGCCTTGATGGTCGCCGGGACCAGCGGCGTCGCCGACGAGGAACAGGGCGTCGCCGCCGGCCTCCTCAACAGCTCGCTACAGGTCGGCGGTGCCTGCGGCCTTGCCGTGGTCACGGCGGTCATCATGCCGGCAACGGAATTGGCCATGCTCTCGTCCGGCGTGGTGGTCAGCCTGGTCTTCGCCTTCCTTACCCTGCTGGTTCAGTTGCCCTTTCGGCGCGGCTGAACCCACAAGGTCAGCGTGAAGCCGGGTTCTCCTCAATTGGTCTGTTTCTGAAACTCGAAGATCTTGCGCAGGAAGCCGGGCGCGATGGCCGAGAGGGGATTGACCGTGAGCACTGGCGCGTTGACCCGTCCCGATACCTTGAAGTTGATGGCGAACAGGCCGCCATATTGGCCGCCGCTGAGCAGTCCTCCGATGAGAGGGATCTTGGAGAAGATGTTGTTCAGGGCGTAAGCGGGCACGAAGGTGCCGGTGAGGTTGACCCTATCCGTGCCATAGTCGAGATCGCCCGAGAGGCTGACGCCGACATCCGGCCCCCAGACCACGGAATCCAGGATGCCGATCCGCGAGGCCGTTCGGGTGAAGGCGAGTTCGAGCCTGGTGAACTGGGCTGAGTCGCCGCTGCCGGGGGCGTAGGAAGACAGCTTGCCGGCGTTCTTCAGCGTGTCGCGGTATTGCCCCAGGGCCGTCTCGTTCTCCACCGAGAAGCTGCGCATCACCAGGCGGCCGCGCATATTGTCGATCACCGGCGAGAAGCGGGCACCGAGCGCCCCGCCACGCAGGCGGGTGTAGAGATCCAGGAAACGCATGACGGCGCCGGCATTGGTGGACTGCACCGTGACCAAATTGCCGCTGCGCCCCTCATTGCCCAGCGAGGCAGTGACCTGGCCGTTGGCCAGCCTGCCGCTGAGATCGAGCTTGCGGATCGTCGTACCCTTGCTGTCGAGCATCAGGCCGAGATCGGCAAGAGATTCGTCGTTGAAGCCGACCACCTGGCCGAGCCTGATATCGGCATTGATGCTGGCGCTGGCGCTGCTGCCCTTGGCGCGCTTCTGCAGCATCGACAGCAGAGGGCGGGCATCGAGCCGGTTGCCGCGCACGAAGACCTTCCAGCCACTGCCGAGCGGTTCGAAAACGCCCTGGAAATCATCGCCCGGCGACAGGCTGATCACATCCATCATCGCCTTGCGCAGCTTGTTGTCCGGGCCGAGTGTCACCGTGCCGCGCAGCGAGACCGACCCGCTCTCCACCGTCAGCTTGTCGAGCGTGCCACCGCCCTTGTCGGCGGGATCCCAACTGAAGCTGACCCGCCCCGGAACGCCGGCCGCCTTCTGCCAGCCCGGCAGCAGATCCTTGATGCGCACGGCCGCCAGATCGATATCCACGTCGTAGCGCGGGTCGCGCGGATCGGCGACCGGATGGATGTCGGCCTGGATCGGCCCGGTCAGAGCATCGCCGAAATCGAAGCCCTTCCGCTTCCTGGTGGCGTCGTCCAGGATGACGCTGAGGGCCATCTGCGGTTCCTGGCCCTCGGCCTTGCGCAGGTCGAAATTGGCGGGCAGGCCATCGAACACGCCCTTGCCGGTGAGCAGCATCAACCCCGGCTCGAGCGAGAGCTTCATCGTGCCGCTCTGCAGGCTGCTGCCGGCGACGTGGTCGATCGACATTCCCTGTACGCCGCCCGTGATCGCATATTTGATGTCTTCGGGGCGAGGATGGTCGATCAGCGGCAGGTCGAGCTTGACCTTGAGATCGGCAGTGCCGTTGACCTCATCGGGCCTGATATCCAAGCCCTTGGCGGCATCGGCCAGCGGCGGCATGGTCATCAGCCTGGCCACGGCCTGCGCCGGGCCCTTCACCCCGAAAACCGCGGACTGGTTCGGCGGCTTCTGGGCAAAATCACTGATCGAATAGGTGCCATCCGCAAGCGCGAGGGTGCCGGCATCGCCGGTCTCGACCGACGCGCTGTCGACATTGACGCTAAGATGGCGCCCGGAGAAATCGACCCTGCCCTCGACGTCGCTGATCGGCGGCAGCGTATCGATGATCTGGACGATGCCCTTCGACATCGGCACCGAGCCTGAAAGTGCTTCGTCCGGCAGGGGCGGCGTCTTGCCATTGACCGAAGCCAACGCTCCTTGTGGAATGGCGAGCTTGAGCGTCGCTCCATCGACGACACCCGCCTTGATATGGTCTTCCAGCCAGATCTTGACCTCCGGCACCGAGAAGACCGGCCACACCCGGTTCAAGGCCACCGCCGACAGGGTCTTGGCCTTTGCGGTCAGGTCGATCGCCGGAGTCTTGCCGCCGAAGCCGACGGCACCGTTGAAATCGATGGCGACCGTCGGTCCCAGCACCTCGCCCTTGTCCAGGCTGAGGCGGTTGGTGGCCGGATCATAACGTCCGGCAAGATCGATGCGGTCGAGCTTCAGCGGCGGACGTTGCTCGCGGCGGCTTGCCAGCAGCACGTTCGGTGCTTGCAGGTCGTAAGTCCACACCGGCCCCGTCGTATCGGAAGGCGGAACGACCTTTCCCTTGAAATCCAGGACGCCCTCGCCCGACCTGACCATCGCCTGGCCGATCTGGACGACACCGGCCGTCTTGTCCCAGTCCAGGCTGATCTGCGCGCCGTCGAATACGAAGGGAGGCTCCTTCGGCTCGACATTCCAGCTGCCTCCGGCACTGGCAATGTTGACCTGCGCCATCTCGACAGAACCATCGGGGTTGATGCTGGCCCGGGCCAGCACATCGAAGGAGGCCTTGACCGATGGCTGCTCGACACTCGGCGCCAATGCTGCCACGAGTTCGGTGACACCGATATTGCTGGCCTTGATGTCGATCGAGCGCGGTTCGCCGTCGCCGCCTTCCGTGGTGGCATTGATGGAGCCTCCCGCTGCGGCGAGAGCCACCGACAGGCCACCGGCCGCGGCGGTGCGGCGAACGGTCAGGTCGATGCCACGATGGACGATGTCGTGGCCGATCGCCTGGTCGTGCACCGCCAGCGCGGCGTCACGCAGTTCGACCCTGTCGATGGAGCCGATCGAGGCGATCATGGTGTCGAAGCCGTTCAGAACCGCCGCAAGCGACAGGGCTCCCCCCGCAGGCGGGGCCGTGCTGTCGACCCCGGCCTGGAGCGTGAACCGGCCGTCGATGCTGACATTCACGGTCGCAGCTGCCCCCTCGACCACGATCGAGCGCGCCGTGACGTCGCCGAGCAGCAGCGACGCCAGATCGAACCCGGCATAGATGCGCGGCGCCGAGGCGATGACGACGTCATGATCCCTCACGGTCACACCGCGGATCATCGCAATCAGCCCTTCCGGGCGCCGCTCGATCGCGACATCGTCCAGGCTGAGGCGATAGCCCGGCGGCAATTTGGCAGCGATGGCTTGGTGCACGGTCTGGGTGATGAAGGGCAACGATAGAGGACCATTGCCGAGCCGCCAGTAGAAGATGCCGATGGCAACACCGACCACCACCGCCGCCGTAGCAGCCACGGAGACGGCGCTACGCAGCAATACCCGGCCGCTGCCGGGCCGCCGCCGGGGCGAAGGATCCGCCGGAGGCTCTTCCGCGGGATAGTCGTACGGCAACTGGTCCGCAGCGGTCTCCAGGGACGCCTGCTCATCGGCGGCAGCCGTCGCTTCATGCATTGCGTTGTGTGCGTCCCTCGCCATCAACGATTCGCCAGCCCCTTGCGATAAATCCTTCATGCCCCACGGCAATGCCGGCGAGATGATGGCCTCACCCAGGTTGCCGTACCGTTAAGGAGACGCAGTAGGATGAAGATGCAAATTGTTGAGATAAGCCGACAATTCAAGATCGCCTTATCCGCGGATACGCTGGGCAAACACACATCGTAGCAACTCGTCGTGAAAGACGGGCGCCCGGATGCAGAACGGCCTGGACCGCGCCTGTCCCGAAACATACACGATTGTGCTGTGACGTACCATTTTGCCGAAAGGAAGGCATATGCATCCCCTGCAGGTCGGCGAGGTCGCTCCCGCCTTTTCCCTCCCCCTCGCCGATGGTGGCACGGTCCGGCTCGAGGACTTTCGCGGCCATAAACTCGTGATCTTCTTCTATCCCAAGGCAGATACCCAGGCCTGCACGCGTGAAGCCGTGGAGTTCTCGGCCGCCAAGGCGGATTTCGCCGCCGCCGGCGTACACCTGCTCGGCATCTCGCACGATCCTGTGCGCAAGCAGCAGAAATTCGTGGCAAAGCACGGACTGACCACGGCTATCGCCTCCGACGAAAGCCTCGACATGCTCAACGCCTATGGCGTCTGGGGCGAGAAGCAGATGTATGGCCGCACCTATCTCGGCATCGAACGCACCACGCTGCTGATCGACGGCAAGGGCATCGTCGCTCGCGTCTGGTCCAAGGTACGTGTGGCCGACCACGTCGCCGAGGTGCTGGAAGCCGCCCGGACCTTGGCTTGATGATGCGCATGCGAACCATTCCCCGCGTGAATGGATTGATCAATTCTCGCAATGCCCGCACGTAAGGCTGGTTCTTGTGCCCCCCTCGCCCTACGATGCGACGGTCAGATGACGAGATCCCGATGAACAAACCGCTTGGCCCGATCCGCAGAGCCTCCGCCTGCCCGCATGATTGCCCCTCGACCTGCGCCCTCGAAATCGAGGTGCTCGACCGCAACACCATGGGACGGGTCTATGGAGCTGCCGACAACAGCTTCACCAAGGGCGTGATCTGCGCCAAGGTCGCCCGCTATGCCGAGCGCGTGCATCACAAGGATCGTCTGCTCCATCCCCTGATGCGTACCGGGCCGAAGGGATCGGGCCAATATAAGCGCATCAGCTGGGACGAGGCACTCGACCGCACCGCCGAGGCGATGCTGGCGGCCGAGCGGGATTTCGGAGCCGAAAGCGTCTGGCCCTATTACTATGCCGGCACCATGGGCCTGGTCATGCGCGACGGTATCAACCGTCTGCGCAATGCCAAGCGCTATTCGGGCCAGTACTCCACCATCTGCACTTCGCTGTCCTGGTCGGGCTATCTCGCCGGCCATGGCCGCATGACCGGCACCGACCCGCGCGAGATGGCGCAATCCGACTGCATCGTGCTGTGGGGCACCAATGCCGTGGTGACGCAGGTCAATGTGATGACCCACGCCGCCTCCGCCCGCAAGAAGCGCGGCACCAGAATCGTGGCCGTCGACGTCTATGACAACGCCACCATGCAGCAGGCGGACGTCAAGATCATCCTCAAGCCCGGCACGGACGGGGCGCTGGCCTGCGCCCTCATGCATGTGCTGTTCCGCGACGGCCATGCCGACCGGGCCTATCTCGCTAAATTCGCTGACCATCCGGCCGAATTCGAGGCCCATCTCGCCAGCCGCACGCCGCAATGGGCTTCGGATATCACCGGCGTGCCGGTGGCCGATATCGAGGCCCTGGCCAGGCTGCTGGGCGAGCGGCCCCGGACCTTCTTCCGCCTCGGCTATGGCTTTGCCCGCTCGCGCAACGGCGCGGCCTCCATGCACGCGGTCAGCGCCATTCCCGTGGTGATGGGGGCCTGGCAACATGAAGGCGGCGGCGCGCTGCACTCCAATTCGGGCATGTTCGGCTGGCGCAAGACGCTGATCGAGGGCCTGGACGTGCGCGATCCCAAGGTGCGCGAGCTCGACCAGTCCCGCATCGGTCCCATCCTGACCGGCGATGCCGAAGCGCTGTGCGGCGGCGGCCCGGTGAAGATGCTGCTGATCCAGAACACCAATCCGATGTCGGTCGCGCCCGACCAGGACAAGGTGAAGCAGGGCTTTGCCCGCGAGGACCTGTTCACCGTGGTGCATGAGCAAGTGATGACGGATACAGCGCGCATGGCCGACATCATCCTGCCGGCGACCATGTTCGTCGAACATGACGATGTCTACCAGGGCGGCGGGCAGCAGCACATCCTGCTCGGCCCCAAGCTGATCGAGCCGCCGGGCGAATGCCGCAACAATCACGAGGTGATCAGCGCCATCGCTGCCCGCGTCGGCGCCGAACATCCCGCCTTCGCCATGGATCCGCGCGAGTTGATCGACCGCACCCTCCAGGCCTCCAATCGCGGCACGCTGGCGGAGCTCGAGGAAAAGCGCTGGCTCGACGTGCAGCAGCCCTTCGAGGATGCCCATTTCCTGAAAGGCTTCGGCTGGCCGGACGGCAAGTTCCGTTTCAAGGCGGACTGGCCGAAGAACCCCTATGCGGCGCCCGCCAAGTTCGGGCCCGTGCATGACATGCCCGCCTTCCCCGACCATTGGACGGCGATCGAGCTGGCCGACGATGCCTTCCCCTTCCGCCTGACCACCAGCCCGGCGCGCAACTTTCTCAATTCGAGCTTCACGGAAACCCCGACCTCGCTCGCCAAGGAGGAACGGCCGGATGTGCTGATCCATCCCGACGATGCCGCCACCCATGGCATCGAGGACGGCGACAAGGTCGAACTCGAAAGTCTGCGCGGCAAGGTCCGGCTGCATGCCAAGCTCTTCGAGGGCCTGCGCCGCGGCGTCCTGGTGGCCGAGTCGATCTGGCCGAACAGCGCCTATGAAGACGGCAAGGGCATCAACACCCTGACGGGAGCCGACGCGCCCGCGCCGGTCGGCGGCGGCGCCTTCCACGACAACAAGGTGGCGATCCGCAAGCTGCCGGCGGCCGCCGCCTAGAGACATGACACACGAAGAGTACAACGCCTTCTGCGGCGCGCTGCCCGCCACCAGCCATGTGGTGCAATGGGGCGGAGCCCATGTCTGGAAGGTCGGCGGCAAGGTTTTCGCCATCGGCGGCCAGCAGGACGGTGTGCCGCGCTACACCTTCAAGGTGAGCGAGATCTCCTATGAGGTACTCAAGGAGCAACCTGGCCTGCGTCCTGCCCCCTATCTCGCTTCGCGCGGCATGAAGTGGATCCAGCACTACGCCGAGCCCGGCCTGAGCGACGAGGAACTGCGCGACTATCTGCGCCAGTCGCATTTCATCGTCTCGCGCGGCTTGTCGAAAAAGGTACGGGCGGAGCTCGGCCTTCCAGCCTGAGGCGCTTTGGGGTCGGTGGAACCACCAATCCTGGCGAGGGCTCAGCGAAACGCAGGTCTGAGGCAAATTTGCGACTCCCCCCGGTCAACTATGCGTCCTTTTTTCACAAGCCCCGAGGCTTGCGATTTTGAGGACCGCCGGCCCATCATCCGCTGCCGCAGAAAGGGTTCATCGTGCCGATGGGCTTGGAACAGGAGCAGTGACTTGACCGACATCATCTTTCGCACCGGCGAAGCCACCGTGCTCGCCAAGGAAGGCCAATACACGGACGCCATGCCGGAGGTGCTGATCGGCTCCGTCGACGGGCCTGTCGGCCACGGCTTCGCCGCCATGCTCGGCCAGACGGTCGGCCATACCCGCATGTTCGTGGTGCGCGACCTCAACCAGCTCGTCCGCCCGGCCACGATGATGACGACAAAGGTGACGATCCACAATGCCGCCTATGTCGAGCTTCTCGGCGGCGTCGTTCAGGGAGCGACCGGCGACGCGATCGTCGACTGCGTCATCGAGGGCGTGCTGCCGAAGGACCAGACAGACAAGATCTGCATCATCATCACGATCTGGCTCGATCCGCGCTGTCCGGCAGATCCCAATCTCGACAAGGCCGACCTCTATCGCACCAACTATGAGGCGACCAAGCTCGCCATTCGCCGTGCCATGACCGGGGAGCCCACCATCGACGAATTGATTGCCAACCGGAAGACCATCAAACATTATGCGCTCGACGGCGTCGTCGAATATTGAGCCGGCATGAGGCGCCCCCGCCGCACTTCGGAAAGAGCGGTTAACTGATCATCAGGCTGTCATCCCCGGCCGAGCGCAGCGAGGGGAAGGGGATGACAATATTTCGGTTCATTTATACTTCGTGGGCTCCGAAGGAGTCGGCCGGTCGAGCGACCGACTCCTTCCCTTTGACAGACGTCATGGCCGACCGCACCATACGCGCCACACCACTGCTTCCGAGGTTGCACGTGAAAGGAGCCGGTCATGGCCGTCGATCGCAGCCACAAGCACACGCTGGGCAATCATCCCCTGCATCCTGAAACCTTGATGCTGGGCTATGGCTACGATCCGGCCCTCTCGGAGGGCTCGGTGAAACCGCCGGTATTCCTCACCTCTACCTTCGTGTTCCAATCGGCGGAGGACGGGCGCGACTTCTTCGACTACACCTCGGGCCGGCGCACGCCGCCCGCCGGCAGCGCGGCGGGGCTGGTCTATTCGCGCTTCAACCACCCCAACACCGAGATCGTCGAGGATCGCCTCGCCATTTATGAAGGCGGCGAAGCGGCTCTGCTGTTCTCCTCGGGCATGGCCGCCATCTCCATGGCCGTGCTGGCCTATGCCCGCCCCGGCGACGTCGTGCTGCACAGCCAGCCGCTCTATGGCGGCACCGAGACGCTGCTCGCCCGCACCCTCGCCGATTTCGGCATCGGGCATGCGGGCTTCATGGACGGCCTTCATGCCGCCTCGATCAACCAGGCCGCCGACAAGGCGATGGCGGCAGGCCGGGTCAGCACCATCCTGATCGAGACGCCCTCCAATCCGATCAACACGCTGGTCGACTTCTCCCTCATCGGCGCAGCCGCCGATCGCATTGCCGACATGCAGGGTGCACGACCGGTGATCATCTGCGACAACACGCTGCTGGGGCCGCTCTTCCAGCGGCCTCTCGGCCATGGCGTCGATATCGTGGTCTATTCAGCCACCAAATATATCGGCGGCCACAGCGACCTCATCGCCGGCGCGGCGATCGGCAGCAAAACGGCGTTGAAACCGGTGCGGGCGCTGCGCAGCGCCGTCGGCACCCAGCTCGATCCCCACACCTGCTGGATGCTCGGCCGATCGCTCGAAACCTTGTCGTTGCGCATGCAGGCGGCCGCGCGCAATGCCGTGGCCGTCGCCGATTTCCTGGCCGCCCATGCCGGCGTCACCGCCGTGCATGCCCTGCATGCTCTGCCGGAGGACAGCCCGGCGCGCCGGGTGTTCGAGCGGCAATGCACCGGCGCGGGCTCGACCTTCTCCATCGAGATCAAGGGCGGCCAGGCCGAGGCCTTCCGGCTGCTCAATGCCCTGAAAGTGTTCAAGCTCGCTGTCAGCCTCGGCGGCACCGAGTCCCTCGCCAGCCATCCCGCCTCGACCACCCATTCGGGCGTGCCGGCCGAGCTGAGGGCCCAGCTCGGCGTGACCGATGCCACTATCCGGCTGAGTGTCGGCATCGAGAATGCCGAGGATCTGATCGCCGATCTCGCCCAGGCGCTGGAGGCCTGAGCGGTGGTTAATCGTAGAAATGGGGCGCCTGCCTGAAGCCGGCCCAGGCTTCGGGATCATGGCCCGGCACCACGGTCGCGCTCACCCGATCGGCGAGGAAACGCAGCTTGCGCACCGAGCGGGCCACATCGCTGGCCGAACTCATCAGGCCCGGCAGCGCCTTCTCGTTCCAGTGGTCCCAGGTATAGGCGGCATCGATCGCCAGCAGGAACGGACCGCTGTTCGGAAGATCGACCATCACGGATTGATGGCCGGGCGAATGGCCCGGCGTGAACAGGATCCGGATGGTGCCATCGCCATAGAGATCGAAGCCATCCGTCGCCTCGCCGTCCAAGAACTGCCAGACAAGACCCGGCCGGTCGAAATCCCGGCGGACATAGGCCGCCGCCGTGAACCAGTCCGGCGTGAAGGCATATTCATATTCCCGGCGTTGCACGATGTGAGTGGCATTGGGAAAGCGCCCGATGGCGCCGGTATGGTCCGAATGCAGGTGCGAGAGCAGCACGAAGCGGATATCGCCGGGCCGGATGCCGAGCGCTTCAAGCTGGGTGAGGCAGCCTTGTTCGGGTGTCATCACCGGGCGGAAGACCTCGACGCTGCCGCCCCAATAGGCCTTGGGATCGGCAAGGCCCTCCGCCGCCAGGCCACCGTCGATCAGCACTGCACCTTTCGGATGCATCACCAGGAACCAGGGTACCGGGATCTCGCAATCCTCCCCCTCGCCCTGATTCATCTTGATGTGGTGCAGCTTGCAGCGCTGGGTGCCGGACTGGAACATATACAATCGTAGACTAGACATTTGAAACTCCGACGGTCCGTCGGCTCCTTCAACGCGGATCGCAATTGTATAAGGGCGCGCTTCCAATCGGAAAATCGGGAATATATGATATCATCCATTAGGAAAGCAGATGGATAAATGCGCCCCTTCGACCTCGATCTCCTGCAGACCCTCGTCGCCATTGCCGAGACAGGCAGCCTGTCGGCAGCAGCGCCACGGGTTCATCGCTCGCAATCGGCCGTCAGCGAACAGATGCGCAAGCTCGAGCAGCATTGCGGCGTGACCTTGCTGGTGCGCGGCAAGCTCGGCGCCAGCCTCACATCCGCCGGCGAACGCCTGGTCGTGCACGCACGCCGGCTGCTGGCACTCAGCGAGGAGGCTTTTCGAGATGTCCTGGGTATGCCGCTCGCCGGCGATCTGCGCCTGGCCATAACCGACTATTTCCGCCCGGCGACGATCACGCTCCTGCTCAAGCGCCTGCGCGAGCGCTATCCGCAGCTCAAGCTGCATGTCGCGACCCGCCAGAGCCTGATGATCGAAAACCGCCGCGACTTCGACATCGGCCTGTCCATGCGCCTTCTCGACGACGACAGTGCGTCCGACGAGGACGGCCGCATCCGGCTCGGCCGCGAGCCCTTGTCCTGGATTGCCTCGCCCGCCCTTGCCCTTGATGCGGCCCGGCGTCTGCCGCTGGTCGTGCTTCCCGAGGCCTGTTCCCTTCAGCGCCTGATCATCCGCACGCTCAACCAAAGCGATATCGACTACGAGATCGCCCATTCGGCCGCCGGGGTCGCCGGCCTGCATTTGGCGCTCGCCGCCGGCCTGGGCTTGGCCTGCCTCAACCGTTCCGCCATACCGGCCGGCATGGCCACTCTCGATGGCGATTTCGGCCTGCCGGCCATGCCGGACATCGAATTCTCCATCCTGCCGCCCCAGGCCGGCGAATCCGCCCTTGTGGCGGAAGTCCGCCATTTGCTGGCCAAGGAACTTGCCTGATCGGGCTGCTCCAGACGCGAAGAGGGCAGCCTTTCGGTAAAGCCGCCCTCGAAATCCTGCCCGCCGTTTGGGAGCGCTCTATTTCTGCGCGCCCGGCCCGAAGGACTGACCGTTCACCGTGACTTTGCGGGCAAGACTGTCGAAGTCGATGTCCCAGGTCAGCCGGCCGTCCGGCCCGGTCTTGGCCAGCCCCTTGAGGAAGGCGATGCCCATGGCCGCACGCTGCGGCCCGGGATCGGAGGCACCGGCCTTGCCGAGAGCGGCGGCGATCTCATCCAGGTTGGAGGCCGAAACCGTCGCCTTGCCCTGCTGCGCTGGCAGCAGCGACGTCTCCCCCTGCCCCTTCACGTCGAAGGCGGGCGCCGTCAGGCTCTGGCCGAAAGCGAGCTTGGGCTGGCCCGCCAGAAGCAATGGCATCAGCGCCGCCTTGAGCGCATCCGGTTGAGCCGGTTTGGTGTCGGTGCCAACCTCGATCATCTTGCCGGCGATCGTCTCGAGATCGAGCCCGGTCAGGTTGAAATCGAGCGTCGCCTTTTCCGGCACCAGAGACTTGGCCCAGTCGGGCAGCATGCCATCCGGCAGGGCAAGGCCGCTCATGGCCAGATTCAGGCCGACATTGCCCGTCTTCACCAGACCGTTCGAAGCGAGGTTGGTATCCACCGTGGCAATCCTGATGATGCCCTTGGGCGTCCCCACCGTCATGTTGTCATAGCGGATCTGCGCGGACAGTGTCTTCCACAGCGGCAGCACGGCCTTCAGCTTGGCCCGCGCCTGCTCCTGGGCCGCCTTGCCATTGTCCCCCACCTTGCGGGCCGCGAAATAGGCCAGGGCCTGCATGAATTGCGCGCCGCTGGAGCCATTGGCCACGAAAGTCTCGTGCACGCGATCCGCGCGCAGCACCATCGGCGGCGCCGGATTGGCGGGATCCTTGACGGTGACCGTCTCGACGAGGTCCAGCAGGTCGCCCGTCACGTTCAGATCCGTCGTGCCGGCCTCCCCCGTTTTGCCGGTGATGGTGAAATCGATCTTGCCGACGGTGGCGTCGATGTCCTCGAGCGGCGAACGCATCGTCAGGGCGGCGGACTCGCAACGCATGGCCTGTTCGGTGAATTGCTCGGCCTTGGGGTCATAGACGCCCTTTCCGGTACAATTCTTCAAGCGCTGGACCAGTTCGCTCTGCGGTCCGGCCTTGCCCGATTTGTAGACCATATCGAGCGCAGGACTGTTCTGCTCAAAAGCATATTTACCGTCCCCCTGGGGGATCAGGCGGGCGGTAAACGGGCCGAAGCTGAATTGGGCGCCATCTGCAGGCAAGCCGAGCTTGCTGCTGCTGACATCATAGGTGAGATCATAGCTCTCGAAATTGGGTTTGACCGTGACGATACCCTTCTCGAACACTTTCGGGCCGAGATAGCGGGCGATCTCGTCGCGGATCGCCTTGGCGCCTTGCTCGGTGGCGGGTTCGGCCAGGGCCTGTGAGGAGGCCTGCGCGACAAGCGCCACGCTGGCCAGAATGACCCGGCGCCGAACACCGTATTTACGCTCAGATTTCTTCAGGAAAATCATAAAATACCCGGTCTGCCATGTGAAAGATTTCGTCCCCTGGAGCAAAGCCATTTGGACGGAAACTCTACTTTGCTCCAGCTCTCTGGTTCGGCGTGTCTTTGCGATTCTTGACGTTTCCGCCAAATCTCCCAACGCTTTGTGCCACAGGTGAAAGCGTGCTGCCTGTGAAATTTTGCTGCAAGCTATGTGTTTGAATCACCAGACAGCGTTGCTACTGGCGCGTCCCGGGCCCAAAGGACTGGCCGTTCACCGTGATCTTGCTCATCTGCCTCTCGAACTCGACATTCCAGATCAACCGGCCATCGGACCCCGTCTTTGCCAGGCCCTTGAGGAAGGCGCCCCCCAATGCAGCGCGCCGGGACATGGGATCGGAAACAGCCGCCTTGGCGAGAACTGCGTCTATGGCATCGACACCCGCAGCCGAAATGATAGCCTTCCCTCCTTGCGAGGGGAATATCGACGTCATCCCCTGCCCCTTGATGTCGTAGCCCGAGGCCGTTGCCGTCGCATCAAATGCGAGTGTCGCCCGATTATTGCTGAAGACACGCAACAAAAGAGCATGCATTTCCCCTGGCACCGGCGAGCCGCCCCTGGTAGCCACCTCGATCGCGCCATCGACAAGGCTTTCCAGATCGAGATCTTTCAACCTGGTATCGAGCGTGATCTTCTCCGGCACCAGGATGGCGGCCCAACTGGGTAGCACGGTTCCGGGTACCTGCATGCCGGAAACACTTAAGGTCCCATCCAGGTCGGTATGCTCGACCAGGCCCTCATTCTTCATGGCTGCGTCGATGACGGCGAACTTGATCGGCCCACGAGGCGTGCCCCAACTCAGATTCTCATAGTGCGACTTCAGCGAGGCATTGCTCCAAAGCGGCATGACGCCCTTGGCGAGCGCCTCAATCTCCGCGCGCGTTGCAGTGCCAGGCCCGCGGAGAAACCGATCGGATAGAAAAGCAAAGGCTGTCGTCAATCCAGTCTTCCTCAGGCCCGAAACGGAAAAATCGTGACGAATTCCGTCGACTTTGGTGGTCATCTCCGGTTTCGGCAGCGACGTCGGCAAGGCATCGCCAATCCTGGCGCCGAAGGTTTCGACAAAACTCGATACCTCATAGGATATCCGGCCATCGATGTTGCCGTCCGCCACCGCCGTGCCGGCCAACTTGAGACTGATGAGCCCTGTCTTGCCCTCCCCTCCAAAGACACCGACGGAGTTGGAGGCGGTGCTGCTTTCGCATTGAAGATTGCCCTCCGAAACCAGGAAGGCATCCAGATCGAGCAAGCCTTCACCGGAACAGTTCACCAAGCGACGCGATCCTTCTTCGCTGAAAAACAAGGCTGGGTTCCTGCAAGTCAGCTCGAGTGTGGATTTGGGAAGTTCGAAGGCAAAGCGTCGCTCTCCCTTCGGCGTGAGCCGGAGGGTGAAAGGCTTCAGGCTGAATGTCATCCCATCGCCGGGCAGGCCGAGCTTGGCACTACCGATGTCGAGTGCGAGATCGTAGCCCTCGCCATCGGGTTTCACGCTGATGACGCCCTTGTCGATCCAGACCTTGCCGAGATTGCGGCCCAAGGCGTCGGTGATCTCCCTGGCACCGCCATCTGTCGCAGGCCCGGCGACGGCCGGCTTCCCCGGCAAACCGATGGCCAGCATCATACCGGCTAGCAGGGTCGCTCTAACGGTCTTGTGCCAAACGCCGAAACAGCTCGAAGCAACCATCGATTCCCCGATTCACTGGACGAATGCCGACCTTTCCTATGCCACATCACCGACCGCCTGACTCATGAATCCGTCTGGTGAAAGCGTGGGAACGTTCGATGCCGACAACCCTCTTTATAATTCCTCCAACCATTTGACATGCCACTGTCATGTCGATGGCCAAGAAGGAGCGCATTTCAAGCTGGAGAGTCGCCATGCGCTTCATCGAAAGACCTCTGTCCCGCCGCCGCTTCCTTACCGCAACAGCCGCAACCGGCCTGCTCGGGGCCACGGGCACGTTCGCCATGCCGGGCCTGTCCCGCGCCGCCGACCGCCCCGAAGTTACGGCCGGCCTGCAGTCGGGCGACGTCGCCGGCGACAGGGCGGTGCTGTGGTCGCGCACGGACCGCCCGGCCAATGCGATCTTCGAATGGTCGACGACCGAGAGCTTCAAGACGGTGAACCGGCTGCCGACGGTGACCGCCTCGCCCGAGACCGACTACACCGTGAAGATCCTGGCCGAAGGCTTGCCGGCCGATCAGGAGATCTTCTACCGCGTGCGCTTCCAGGATCTCGCCCATACCAGCGTCGAGAGCGAAGTGGTCACTGGGCACCTGCGTTCGGCCCCGGCCGGACTGCGTGACGTCTCCTTCGTCTGGTCCGGCGACACGGCCGGCCAGGGCTGGGGCATCGATGCCGACCGCGGCGGCATGAAGATCTATTCGGCCATGCTCAAGCACAATCCGGATTTCTTCATCCATTCGGGCGACAACATCTATGCTGACGGCGTGATCAAGCCCGAGGTGAAGCTGCCGGACGGCACCGTCTGGAAGAACATCGTCACGCCGGAAAAGTCCAAGGTCGCCGAGACTCTCGACGAATATCGCGGACAGTACAAATACAACCTCATGGACAAGAACTTCCGCGCTCTCTACCAGCAGGTTCCGGTCATCACCCAGTGGGACGACCATGAGGTGACCAACAACTGGTCGTCCTCCAAGGACCTGCTCAGCGACGATCGCTACAAGGAAAAGTCGATTGCGGCCCTGGCGGCGCGCGCCGCACAGGCCTTCCACGAATATATGCCGATCGCCACCACGCTGGCCGAGCCGCGCCGGGTCTATCGCAAGATCCCATACGGCCCGCTGCTCGACGTCTTCATGCTCGACATGCGTACCTATCGCGGCCCGAACGGCGCCAATCTGCAGACCACCGAAGGCGGGGAAGCGGCCTTCCTCGGCGCCGAGCAGCTTGCTTGGCTCAAGCGTGAGCTCGCCAACTCCAAGGCGACCTGGAAGGTGATCGCCGCCGACATGCCGCTGGCTCTGGTGGTGTGGGACAAGGCCGAACAGAAGAAGGGCTTCGAGGCCGTCTCGAACAACGACAATGGCAAGCCGCTCGGCCGCGAGCTCGAATTCGCCGATCTCCTGCGCTTCATCAGGGCGGCCGGCGTCAAGAACACGGTGTGGCTGACGGCCGACGTCCACTACACCGCCGCCCATTACTACAACCCGGACAAGGCGGCGTTCCAGGATTTCGACCCCTTCTGGGAATTCGTCTCCGGTCCGCTCCATTCGGGCACGTTCGGCCCCAACGACCTCGACATGACCTTCGGGCCCGAGCTCAAATATGTGAAGGCACCGGAAGGCGGCCAGCAGAACCTGTCGCCCGCGGCCGGCCTGCAATTCTTCGGCCATGTCGCCATCGCCGCCGACACGCGGGTGATGACCGTCACCCTGCGCGACGCCGCCGATGCGGCATTGTGGTCGACGCAGCTCGAGCCGAAGCTGGGTTGAGGCCGAAAACCTTCTCCCCTTGCGGGAGAAGGTGCCGTAGCGTGGTCCCATAAGGACCACGCGTTCAAGTAAAGAACGTGGGGGCGGATGAGGGGTGTTGGCGCATGTCTTGGAAGGTCATGCTTCTCCCCTCATTCCCCTGCCGGGACCTCTAGTCAACTCAAGAGAGTTGACGATACCCGCAGGGGGAGAAGGCCACCATACTCATCCCCGCACGTAAAGATCCTTGTAGGTCGTCTGCAGCACGTTCTTCTGGACCTTGCCCATGGTGTTACGCGGCAACTCGTCGACGAAGAGCACGCGCTTGGGCTGCTTGAACTTGGCAAGGCGCCCCTCCAGGGTCTGGAGGATCGTCCGCTCCTCCACCGTGGCGCCGGGCTTGCGCACCACGACCGCCGTCACCCCCTCGCCGAAATCGGCATGCGGCACGCCGATGACGGCGCTTTCGAACACGCCGGGAATGCCGTCGATCTCCGTCTCCACTTCCTTGGGATAGACGTTGTAGCCACCTGTAATCACCAGATCCTTGCCGCGCCCGACAATATGGACATAACCATCGGCGTCGATCTTGCCGAGATCGCCGGTGATGAAGAAACCATCCGGCCGAAACTCGGACCTGGTCTTTTCCGGCATGCGCCAATAGCCCTTGAACACATTGGGGCCCTTCACCTCGATCATGCCGATCTCGCCCTGCGGCAAGGCCTCGCCCGTCTCGGGCTTCACGATGCGCAGGGAGATACCCGGCAAGGGCATGCCGACGGCGCCGGCCACGCGCGCGCCGTCATAGGGGTTGGAGGTGATCATGTTGGTTTCGGTCATGCCGTAACGCTCGAGAATGGCATGGCCCGTACGCGCTCTCCATTGCTCATGAGTCTCCGACAGCAAGGGAGCCGATCCCGACACGAACAGCCGCATATGGGCGGTCGCATCGGGCGTGAGGCCCTCCTGCTGCAGGAGGCGCACATAGAAGGTCGGCACGCCCATCATGGAGGTGGCCTTGGCCAGGTGGTGCAGCACTTCCGCCGCATCGAAGCGCGGCAGGAAGATCAGCGACGAGCCCGCCATCAAGGTGGTGTTGATGGCCACGAACAGGCCATGCGTATGAAAGATCGGCAAAGCGTGCAGCAGCACGTCGGCCTGGCTGAAACGCCAATAGTCGGCCAGGGTGACGGCGTTGGACGCCAAGTTTCCATACGTCAACATCGCGCCCTTGGAGCGCCCCGTGGTGCCGGAGGTATAGAGCAGCGCCGCCAGGTCGTCCTCGCCGCGCGCGACGTCGTCGAAACTTTCCGCTGCGCCTTTCGCCGCCTCGGCGAGCGACCCGTCGTCATGGCTTCCCAACGTCGCGACGGCGGCACCGAGCCGGGTGCCGATCTCGCCGAGTTCGCCCGCCTTTTCCGGTGCGCAGACCAGCAGGCGCGGTTCGGCATCGCCGACGAAATAGTCGAGCTCGGCCTTGGTATAGGCGGTGTTGAGAGGCACGAACACCGCACCGGCCCGCACACAGGCAAGATAGAGAAACACCGCCTGCGGGCTCTTCTCGACCTGGACGACCACGCGATCGCCAGTCTCGACCCCATAGCCGCGCAGAGCGTTGGCATAGCGACCCGACCAGGCGAGCACGGCGCCATAGTCGAAGCCGCTGCCGTCGGCGAGGGTCAGGAAGGGTTTCCCCGGTTCCGGCATCCGGGAACGGATCAGGGTGAAGAGATGGTTCGACACGCAAATTTCCTCAGGGATTGGATGACGGCCGGCCGGCCGTTTTGGAGTTGGCAGCGGGCGGCGGCAAGGCCGGTACGGCCGGCTTGCGACGCGCGGGCTTCGCTTCCACGGTTTTCAGGAGCTTGCGCACGGCCGGGCTCGCGGCGATGACGCCCTGATTGGCGAAAGCCTCGTGATTGGCCTCGATGGCATCGAGATCGTAGAGGTAGTTGACCATGAGGCCGCCGGCCTGGCGCAGCCCGTTCGGCGAGACGTCGCCGCGCCAGTTGATACGTTCGAGACGGGCGCCATTGCCGAGATGGAAGCGCGCCACCGGATCGACCGGCGCGCCCGACGATGTTCTAGCAGCGAGGAAATAATGGGCGGCAGCCGCGAGCTGCGCCTCGCGCATGGTCTCCGTCGGCCCGGTGCCGCCCTGCTCGGCCGGCCTGAACAGCCCCTCCAGCACCGTGAGATCGGCCACGCCAGGAATATGCGGCTCGTCCTTGGCGAGTTCGCGCTTAAGCCAGCCCATGAAGCCGGGAACCGGCGACAGGGTGACGAAATTCTTCAGCTTCGGCAGGTCGCGCCTCAGTTCCTCGACCACCTGCTTGATCAGGAGATTGCCGAAGGACACGCGGCGCAGGCCGACCTGGCAGTTGGAGATCGAGTAGAACACCGCGGTGGTCGCATCCTCGGCCCGGATCGGCTTGCGTTCGAGATCGAGCAGAGGCGCGATCGTCCCCGGTATGTCCTGCGTCAGGGCGACCTCGACGAACACCAGCGGCTCGTCCGCCATCTGCGGGTGGAAAAACGCGAAGCAACGCCGATCCGAAGGCTCCAGCCGGCTGCGCAGATCGTCCCAGCTATGGATGGTATGCACCGCCTCATACTGGATGATCTTGGCCAGAATGTTCGCCGGCGTCGTCCAGTCGATCCGCTTCAGCATCAGGAAGCCCCGGTTGAACCATGACGAGAACAGATGGGCGAGATCCGCATCGAGGGCCTCCAGCTTCTCATTACCCGGCAGGCCGGCGAGTACGTCCTCGCGCAGCCGTACCAGGGCAGCCGTGCCCCCGGCGGGGCGGTTGAGCCGGCGGAAGAGCTCCTGGCGCCTCGGCTCGGCGGCAACGCTGAGCTCGGCCATGGCCCGGGGCGACTTGTCCTGCAGATAGGCCTCGATCGCCGCATCGAGGCGCGGCTGGTCGGGGCCGAAACCGTCGGCCAGCGCCGCCAGATGGTGCCGCCTTTGTTCCTCATCGGCCGCGGCATAGGCGTCGAGCCATTGCTGTGCCAGGGCAACACCGGAAACTTCGCCCCGGCCGGTCAGCAACGCATTGCTGAGGGCCAGCAGATCGGCCGATCGCACCGGGGATGCGGGGCGTTCGAGGCCGATGAGGCCCCTTCCCCGTTCGGCGACCGCTTCCAGGAATTCCTGCAGGAAGTTTCTGCTCATCGCTGTTCACCATACCCTGTCAAGGTCGAGTCATTGGGATTACCCCATGATCAGATCGGGCAGCCAGGTGGCGAGGCCGGGGATCAGGCAGGCCAACACCACCGCCAATGCCATCAATCCGACGAAAGGCAGCGTACCGCGCATGATATCCCCGAGCGGGATATCCGGCGCGATATTCTTGATCACGAAGATGTTGAGCCCCACCGGTGGGTGGATCAGGCCCATCTCCATGACGATGGTCATCACCACACCGAACCAGATCAGGTCGAAGCCGGCCGCTTTCAAGGGCGGCAGGATGATCGGCGCCGTCATCAGGATGATCGAGACCGGCGGCAGGAAGAAGCCGAGGACGACCACGAAGAGCAGGATGGCGGTGAGCAGCAGCCACTTCGACAGATTCAGGCTGATGATCCAGGCTGCCGCCGACTGGCTGATCTGGAGATAGCTCATCACATAGGAATAGAGCAGCGACATGCCGATGATCATCAAGAGCATGGTCGATTCCCTGAGCGTGCCCGAGAGGATCGGCATCACCTTGGAGGGCCGCCAGATACCGTACATGGCCGAGATCACCGCCAAGGCGAGCACGGCACCGACGCCGGCCGTCTCGGAGGGCGTCGCCCAGCCGGCATAGAGCACCACCATCACGCCGGCGAGGATGGAAACAAAGGGCACCACCCAGCCGATCATGCGAAGCTTCTGGGCGAAGGTATAGCTCTCCTCGTGCAGGATGGCAGAGCGAATGCCGGTGCGCTCGGCCTGGACCAGGGCCTGCTGTTTCTCCTTGCGGTAGTGCAGCATGGCGTAGACGGCGAACATCGTCATCAGGAGCAGGCCCGGGCCGATCCCGGCCAGGAACAGCTTGCCGAGCGAGACCTCAGCCGCCACCGCATAGAGCAGCATGGTCACCGAAGGCGGCAGGAGGATGCCGAGCGTGCCGCCGGCCGCGATGATCCCGGCGGCAAAGCCACCGGAATAGCCGCGAGCCCGCATCTCCGGAATGCCGGCGGCGCCGATGGCCGAGCAGGTGGCGGGCGAGGAGCCCGCCATGGCGGCGAACAGGCCACAGGCCACCGTGTTGGCAACGCCCAGCCCGCCCGGAATGCGATAAAGCCAGGCATGCAAGGCCGAATAGAGGTCCTTGCCGGCATTGGAACGGCCGATCGCCGCCCCCTTCAGGATGAAGAGTGGGATAGCAAGAATGATGACATTGGCCAGTTCCTCGTAGAAATTCTGTGCCAGCGTGTCGATCGAGGCCGCCGGCATGAACAGAATCATGAAGGTCAATGCCACCACGCCAAGCGCGAAGGCGATCGGCATGCCCGAGAACAGCACGATCAGTGTTGCCGCGCAGTAGGCGACGCCGATGCCCCATTGGGGCAGGCCGGTCAGCAGCGGCAGCGGCGGCCGAGACCACAGGCCGAAGGCAACCACCGCGAGCAGCACGATGATGCACACCGGAAGCGATCGTTCAGCCACCTGCAGGGCGACCTGCGCAGCCAGCAGCACCATGCCTGCCGTCAGCAGGGAATAGGGAATCCACAGAGGCGGGCCCCAGGCCGAATGCGAGGTCTGCTCGTCCACCCAGGCTTCGTGCAGCAGCGAGCCCGATTTCCAGGCGAACAGCACGCAGAAGAACAGCACCAGCGCATCGACCACCAGCCGCCTGGTGCCGGCGGCAGCCGGCAACCAATGGTCAAGGATGTCGATGCCGACATGGCCGCGCACCGCCTGCACCGAGGCCGCCGACAGGAAGATGGCGCCGGCGATCAGGTAGATGGTGACCTCATCCTGCCAGAGCACCGACTGGCGCGTCACATGCCCGGTGATGACACCGAAGGTGAGGACGATGGCCGCTGCCAGCAGAGCCACGGCCGACAGCCGGAAGGCGACGGCGTTGACCATCCCGAACACCCGCCGCACCCCACCTGCCTGCTCCGCCGGGCCGGCTTCGTCGGCGGCAAGGATGGCGTCATGCTGGATCGAGCCGCCCATCTCACGCCACCTTCTGTGCGAGCTTCAGCAACTCCGCAGCTTCGCTCGAGCGCGCCGCATAATCCTTCCAGGAACTGGCTTCGGCGATCTTGCGCCACTCGGCGAGGTCGGCCGCACTGAAATCGGCTACTTCGACACCCTTGGCGGCATAGACCTTGGCGACCTCCTCGTCGTCATGCTGCGCCTGCTTGGTGGCCCAGCCTTCCATTTCGGCGCCGACGTCGAGCAGCACCTTCTGCTGATCGGCCGGCAGGGCGTCGAAGATGGTCTTCGACATCAGCAGCGGTTCGAGCATGAACCAGAAGGAGCCTTTTCGCGCCGAGGTCAGCGATTTGGCGAGTTCCTCCAGGCGGAACGAGATCAGGCTGGTCGACGAAGTCACGGCCGCGTCGAGCGCACTAGTCTGCATGCCGATATAGATTTCGTTCGAGGGCATGGTGGAGACCTGTGCCCCGGCAGCGGTGAACATCAGGTCCATTTCGCGGCTGCCGCCACGGATCTTCAACCCCTTGGAGCTGTCGGGCGTCAGCACCGGCTTGCCGCGGGAGGCGACGCCGCCGCCCTGCCAGACCCAGGCGATGATCTTGATGCCCTTGGCCTCCAGGATGCCGGAGAGCGCCTTGCCGATCTCGGCATTCTTCCAGGCGGCGCCCTGCTCATAGCTCGTCACCAGGCAGGGCATCAGGCCCAGATTGGTGGCGTGCAGTTCACCCCCTGCATAGGCGACCGGAAACAGCGACATGTCCAAGGCGCCGCGGCGCATGGCCGAGAATTGCGCATTGGTCTTCATCAGCGAGGCATTGGCGTAGACGTCGAACTTCAGCGCCCCGCTGGTGCGCTTGTCCACCTCGGCGGCGAAGATGCGGCAGAGACGGTCCCGAAAATCGCCCTGCTCCGCCGTGCCGCCGGGAAATTGATGCGACATCTTCAGCGTGGTGGCGGCGCGGGCAGCGCCGGCGGACCGGATGACCAATGGCGTTGCAAGTGCGGCAGTCAGGATCTGCCTCCGGGTAAGCGACATCTGCCTCAAGGCACGTGACATGGCGTTTTCCTCTTCAATCCATCCGAGGCTGGCTGGTTCCGCCTGCGGTTGCATTCATCATTATTGCAGTTTTGAAACAGTTACAATAAAATTGTATACAAGTTTTGCGTGATTGACTCCGTTGTCCCGGGAGTCGTACGAAATTGCGGAGGATATCGGCCATGAACGAAAAACCCGCGACGCGCCTGCGCAATCAGATCGAGGAAGAAATCGCCACCGGGGTATTCAAGCCCGGCGATCGGCTCGACGAGGTCTCGCTGGCAGCCCGGTTCGGGGTCTCGCGCACGCCGATCCGCGAGGCTCTCCAGCAATTGGCGGCTGCCGGCCTTGTCGAGATTCGCCCCCATCGTGGTGCCATCGTCAGTGCTCCCGATCCCAAGCGCCTGATCGACATGTTCAGCCTGATGGCCGAATTCGAGGCGATCTGCGGGCGCCTCGCTGCCCGCCGCCTGCTGCCGGGCGACGAGGCCGCGCTGAAAGAGACACTGGAAGCCTGCCGCAAGGCGGCCGACAGCGGCGACATGGATGTCTATTACTACGAGAACGAGCGCTTTCATCGCGCCATCTATGTGGCGAGCGGCAACGACTTCATCGCCGAACAGGCCACCGCCCTGCACAAGCGCCTCGCTCCCTTCCGCCGGCTACAACTGCGCGTACGCAACCGCATGCGCACTTCGCTGGCCGAGCACGAAGCCATCGTCGACGCCCTGCTGGCCGGCGACAGTGCCCTCGCCGCCACGCGCCTTTATGATCACGTCGCGGTGCAGGGCGAGCGTTTCACCGATCTGATCGCCTCGCTCAACCGGGCGGCGGCCGAGTAAATCCGGCGTTTCAGCACCATCCCCGCCCCCCTTCAGCACCCGTCGCCCTCGGCAGACAGGGCGGGTATCCGCCCGTCCTCTCGATCCACAGGCGGGCCATCGCTATTCTTCATATTATTCATACTAATGTCACGAGCCGGCCCTATGAAGCCCACAACGCGCTCGCCGTCGAGACTCATGCCGAATTGATCGGGCAAAAGTGTCCAAGCGGCCAACCCGTGACCAGGCATAAGTTACAATTGACAGGATCCAAGGCTTAACGCGCTATTTCGTTGAGATCATAGTGTCCGCTCTGCGGATGACGGTACGAACCGGCAGGCGAATGCTTTGTTTGTACCAGGCACACGTCGGCATGGAATTTTCCATACTGGCATGACTTCCATATCTGCTTCCCATTATCCAGGGCGAGGCCATTGTCCGGCGCCCATCGGGAGGCCATGGCCCGGCGGCAGCCGCCACCGACCGATCTAGCTCGTCACCTACCCAATCCGAACATCATCGCCGGCTTGCAGGCCGGCGAACGCTGCCGCGCAACCACAAGAACCTGCCCACGAGAGAACGAGACCATGTCCTCCATCGCCCTTGATAGGCCCAAGAAGCAGCCTGATCTGTTCCGCAAGCTTGCATGGCCCTGCCTTGTCTGTGCTCCGCTTCTCGCCGCCGCCAGCCTGCCGGCCCTCGCGGTCGAGCCCTGGATCATGGTCGAGAAATCACTGTTCTCCGGCGTAGACGCCTCCCGCGGGCAAGGCGTCACCACCGATGGCACCAATTGGTATTTTTCCGGCACCAATGCCCTGGAAATGACCAACGGCGCCTTCGATCCAAAATTGCTGGTTACCCCCGCCATTCCGGATGCCCTGAAGAACCCTTCGCAATATTCCGATATCGGGCTCAACCATATCGGCGACGTCGACTACGCCGATGGCAAGCTCTACATCTCGCTCGATACGAGCAACCGCTCGCCGACCACCAACGGGAAATATGAAAGGCCGGTCTTCGCGATCTACGACGCCAAGACACTGACCTATCTCGGCCAGGCCTTCGCCCTCAATCCTCCCCATGGCACGCATGACGTCGCCAGCTGGGTGGCCGTCGACGCCAAGAACGGCGTCGGCTACGGCATGGCCTACGAGAACGCCACGGAACTCGCCGTCTACAACCTTTCGGACTGGTCGTTCCAGAAATACATTCCCCTGTCGCAGACCATCGATCAGGCACAGGGCGGCAAGATCTTCAATGGCTGGATGTATTTTTCGACCGATAACGACCAGAAGCTGATCTACCGCGCCAATCTACTGACGGGCCAGGTCGAACTCATCGGCAATCTCAAGATCGATGGCGAGCAGGAGGTCGAGGGCCTGGTCTTCAAGAACACGCCCGACGGTTGGTCGATGCATATCCTGAACCGGGAGGAAGACCCGAACCATCCGGGCGAGACTGCGATCGGCTTCTACCGCTATGTACGTCCCTACGGGAATGCGCTTTCGGGCGAAATCCATGCCGATATCAAGGGCGCCTTCATCGAAGACAGCCGCTACCCGCGCGATGCCGCCAACCGGCGCCTGCGCTCGGCCTTCGGCGGTATCGCCGGAACGTCGGGCGGGGCCGCCACGGGCAGCACCGACGGCATCGTCGTCTGGGGCACGCCTTTCGCCGCCACCGGCAGAGCCAAGGGTTCGGGCGACGCGGCCTCCTTCGATCGCACCAGCGGCGGTTTCATCGGCGGTATCGACGCGCCGGTCGGGGACTGGCGTCTCGGTGTTCTCGCCGGCTACAGCCATACGAGTTTCGACGTCTCTGCCCGGACCTCCGATGGTTCCAGCAACAATTATCAGCTCGGCCTCTATGGCGGCACGCAATGGGGACAGCTCGGCTTTCGCACCGGCGCCATCTATGGCTGGCATAATGTCGACACCAAGCGCGACGTTGTATTCCCGGCCTTCCGCGAGAGGCTTTCGGGGCAGTACGATGCCGCGACGGCGCAGGCCTTCGGTGAACTCAGCTACCGCTTCGATCTGGGCCGGAGCGCCTTCGAGCCTTTCGCCAATCTCGCTTATGTCCATCTGGACACGAATGGTTTTGCCGAGAAGGGCGGCACCACGGCCGCGCTGACAGCCCAGAAGAGTTCGGCAGACACCGTTTACACCACATTGGGCCTCCATGCCTCGACCGGTTTCGACCTCGCCGGGACCACGCTGACCCTGCGCGGCACGCTCGGCTGGCAGCACGCCTTCGACGACGCCACCCAGAATGCAAAGCTCGCCTTCAACAACGGCTCGTCCTTCACGATAGCGGGCGCCCCGCTCGCCAAGGATGCGCTGGCGATCGAGGCCGGCGTCGACATCGCGCTTGCCCCCAACACAACCTTGGGCGCCTTCTATTCGGGCCAGCTTGCCAGCCACACCCAAGGCCATGCCTTCAAGGTCAATCTCGACATGAGGCTGTGATCTGAAGGATCCCAGGGCGGTGGGGATTGGACGCAGCGGCTTTACCAAGGCAAGCTCGCCATGCCACCTCACCGCCATCGTCCCAAGGTGCTTATCCGCGGCGTGATACGCAGCTAACAGGAATAGAATGAAGAATGCAGCCTTTCCTTCCAAGGTTTCACCCATGAGCTCTCTGGGAGGGAACGCCACCGGCACCAGCCTCTATTCGCGCCTCCTCAACGACATCGGCCAGAGCATCGTTCGGGGTGACCTCGCCCCGGGCGACCAGTTGCCCAATGCCGATGACTGGAGTGCCGCCCACGGCGTGAGCCGCACGGTGCTGCGGGAAGTCGTCAAGGTGCTCGCCAACAAGGGCATGGTGGAGATGCGCCCCAAGGTGGGCACGCGCGTTCGCGCCCGCGAAGACTGGAACTTCCTCGATCCCGACGTGCTGGTCTGGCGCTACGGACCAAGAACCACGGCCGAGGAGGCTCGCTCCCTGTTCGAGCTCCGGCGTGCCATCGAGCCGATGGCCGCCGCCCTGGCGGCCGAGCGGGCCAGCGAGGAACAGGTCGCGCAGTTGCGCCTCCTGCTGGCGCGGATGGAGCAGGCCGGCGACGACAGCGAACGCTTCGCCATACCCGATCTCGCCTTCCATCAGGCTATCTTGCGCATGTCCGGCAACGAATTGATCGGCTCGCTTGCAGCACTGATCGAGACAGCCCTGATGATCAGCTTCCGCCTGACGGACGACAATCCCGGGGGCCAGAGCCACTCGCTCGCTTTGCACCAGGCCGTCGTCGACAACATTGCAAGACGAGATCCGATCGCCACCGCCAAGGCCATCACCTCCCTGCTCGACGAGGCGGAGGAGGACGTCAAGCGCTCCCTGGTGGCAAGGCGCGAACGGAAATCATGACCGGCAACGACATCGACCGGCGGCATCGCTTTGCCCAGGACTGCGCCCGGCAGGCCGGGGCGATCGCGCGTCACTACTTCCGCTCCGGCGAGGCCCTGTCCAGCGCCGAAAAAGGCCGGCACGATCCGGTGACCCAGGCCGATCTGGAAATCGATCGTTTCCTGATCGATCAACTTGCCGGAGCGTTTCCGGCCGACGGCATCCTGACCGAGGAAACCGGCGGCTCACCCGCACGCCATCTGTGGGTCATCGATCCGATCGACGGTACGCTGAACTTTGCCCGCGGCATCGCCCATTTCGCCGTGTCGATCGCCTTTTGCGTCGACGGCCAGACGGAAAGCGGCGTCGTCTACGATCCCGTCAGCAACGAGATCTTCACCGCCCGGCGCGGCCAGGGTGCCTTCTGCAACGGCAGACCCATCCGGGTGCGAGCGGCACGCGGCCCATCGGATGCGATTGTCGATGCGGGATATTCGCTCCGACATCCTGCCGCCGACTATCTCGGGCTGATCGGCAACCTGCTTGGCCAGGGCTATGCCTTCGTCCAGAATGGCTCCGCGGCGATGGGACTGGCAGCGGTCGCCTGCGGGCGCATCGACGGCTTCTGCGAGCTTTCCCTCAAGAGCTGGGACGTTCTCGCCGGCCTGCTGCTGGTCGAGGAGGCCGGCGGCTGGACCAGCGATTTTCCGCACGGTCCCGGCCTGCTGGAGAACCACAAGGTCCTCGCCTGTACCCCTTCCATTCGCCAATCCCTGCAAGATCTCATGCTGGCGGCGACGACACCACGCGGAGAGACACTCCTTTCGTCCCGCTAGAACAGGCGCGGAACGGCCTCAGCGCGCCCATAGGCTTTTTAAAAAACTTTGCGGCGGGCGGGAATAATTCCGCACGCCGCCGGGTCTGGTCACTCAACGGAGGCACTGACAGCCCGTGCCGCCGTCCGGCATGAGCCGTTGAACAGGAGTGACCAGAATGCTGAAGATGACGCGCCGTACGGTGCTGGGTTCTGCGGCGGCAGCCGCAGCGTTCGGCCTGGCGGGAAGACTTGAATTCATAGCCCCTGCCCTCGCCCAGACTGCGGTCGAACCCAGCGTGGGCTTCTACAAATACAAGGTCGGATCCATCGAGGTGACAGCCATCTATGATGGCATCTGGCGCAAGCCCCACGACCCGACCTTCATCAAGAACGCCTCGGTGGAAGATACCAAGGCGGCCCTGTCCAAGGCCGGCCTGACCACCGAATTCATGCCGATCCCCCTCACGGTTGTCGTGCTCAAGGTCAATGGCAAGTTGATCATGATGGATGCCGGCTCGGGCGTCGGGCAATGGCAGGCCAATGCCACGCATCTGCCGGCCAACATGGCGGCAGCCGGTATCGACTACAAGGCGATCGACACCATCATGATCTCGCATTTCCATCCTGACCATGTGTGGGGCTTGATGGAAAAGGGCACCAATGCACCGGTCTTCCCCAATGCGGAACTGATCGTCAGCGCTGCGGAATATAATTGGTGGACCGATCCGTCGCGCGTCGAGAAGCTCGCCGAAGGGCGGCGGCCCGCCGGCAAGCGCATCGTCGAGAACTTTCCGAAATGGAAGAACTGGAAGCTGGTGCAGGACGGAGCGGAAGTCGCGCCCGGTATCCAGATCCTGTCGGCACCCGGCCACACGCCGGGGCATTCGGTCTATCTTGTCGGCTCGGGCAATGAGCAGTTCATGGTCTCGGCCGACATCATGTATGTGCCCGCTCTGCTCGCCCCCCATCCGGATTGGCAAGGCGCCTATGACCAGGATGGCCCCATGGCCATTGCCACCCGGCGCAAGCTCATCGACCGGGTGATCGCCGACAACATCCGGATCTGCGGCTCGCATTTCCCGTTCCCCGGCAGCGGAACCTTCGTGAAGGACGGCAACGCCTATGGCTTCACGCCGACCGTACAGCTCTGAAACCCGACATTCCCGCCCTCAGGAGAAAAATCATGCTGAAATACGCAGTCACGACTGCGGTGGCCACGCTGGCATTGGCCGCGGTCACCACCACGTTGCTCTCGATACCGGCCTATGCCGTCGACAATATCGAGTCCACCGACGCGCCCGACCTGACCTCCGTCAAGGCCAAGATCGAGGCCAAGAACTATACCGGCGCCTTGGAGGAACTGCGGGGCCTGGCCGAAGACACCCAGCAGGCCGATGTCTACAATTTGCTCGGCTTCACGCTGCGCAAGACCGGCGACTACCAGACGGCGCTCACCTACTACACCAAGGCGCTGGAACTGCAGCCCGGCCACAAGGCCGCCCGGGAATATCTCGGCGAGCTCTATGTCGAGACCGGCGACGTCGACAAGGCCAAGGTGCAATTGTCGGAACTCGGCAAGCTGTGTCCCCAGGGCTGCGAGGAACTCGAAGACCTGCAGAAAGCCATCGACACCAAGGTGACGAAATGACCTGGGTGACGAAATGACGTGCGAGCCGGCGGGCGCCAAGGCTCCTGCCGGCCTCCTTCCGTCGGAGGTGGCTGCAATGACCCCAATCAGCAAGATCAAGCCAGGGCTCGCCGATGCCGTGCTGCTCGCCGGCCGGCTGCTGCTTGCCCTGATCTTCATTCACGAAGGCACGACCCTGGCGCTGCATTTCATGCGCACCGTTGAGGCCATGGCCGTGGTCGGTATCAGCGCCCCCCTGGTCGTGGGCGTCATCGCGCTGCAACTGGGTGCAGGCTTGGCCCTCGCTTTGGGTGTGTTCGCCCGCATCGGTGCCATCATGCTAGGCCTGTTCTGCCTCGCCACGGCAACGCTCTTCCACATGGACTTCTCGAGCCAGAACGAATTGCTGCATTTCGAGAAGGACCTTGCCATCGCCGGCGGCATGTTCGTCCTGTCGATTGCCGGATCCGGCGGATTCTCCCTGGATCGGCTGCTGCGGCAAATGCCCTCGGTGCCTGGTCCTTTGAGACGGATCCTGTTCTAGAGCGTGTCGTTTGATTGCCAACCCGGATTGTCGTCATTGCGAGCGTAGCGAAGCAATGACGGCTACTTCACCGCGTGAACATGGAATCGCAACTGAAATACCAGAACAAAACACATTCCCAGCGAACCGCAACCAGCCGTTCTCGCAGCCAGCCTGTTCCCATGGGGCCGCAAGTGCCGTAAACCCCGGGCATCGGAATTGCGACTGGAACGAAATGATGGTGAGTGTGAAACGTGTCCAAGGCCCGGCAGCCTTGCGCGTCGTAGGGCGTACCTTCCTCATCCTGGGCTTCGTCGGACTGCTGGCTGCCCCGGTGCTCGGCATGAACGAATGGCGCAGCCCGCGCACGGCCTCCGCCGCGGGCACCATCGTCTCGGTCAATCCCTATCCGGTCGTCAGCTTCTCGACACCGCAGGGCAGTGTCATCCGCTTCACCAACCTCGTGCGCAGTTCGTTCCTGCGTGAAGGCGACAGCGTGACCGTCGCCTATAATCCGGCCATTCCGACCGATGCCACGCTCGACGGTTTGCTCGGGCGCTGGTTCTTTGCAGGCCTTGCCGGCTTGCTCGGTGCGGCCTTCCTGCTGGTCGGCGGCCTCATGACCATCGTCGGCCGCAGGCGCACCGCCGGCAGGGTTTGACTCAATCGGGCTGCGGCAGGCGGAAGACCTGATCGTTGACCTTCACACTATGCGTGACGATGTCGTAGGAGACGTTCCAGACCAGTTGCCCATTGCCTTCTTCCTTGGCGAGCCCCTTCACGAAGGAGAGGAAGAACACCGCCTTGCGCGCGTCCTCGGCATCGGCTTTGCTGAGGCCTTCCACCACCGCATCGAAGCCGGTAGCAGCCACTGCAAGGCTGGCCGTCGGCTCCGGATTGACCGCCGCGCTGCCGTCGCCCTTCAGGGTATAGGCAGGCGCGGCGACGTTGAAATCAACCTTGTAGTTGAGATCGCCGTCGAGCAGCCGGGTCATCAGCGCCACGGCCATCATCTTGCTGAAGGGCGGATCCTGCGTGGCATCGAGGCCGCGGATCAATACGTCCGCCATGCCGTCGAGGCCGTTCAAGGACAGTTTGGTGGAATAATTCGCCTGGGCCGGGATCAGCGAGCGGGCCCATTCGGGCACCACCACATCCGGAATCACGAGGCCGGAATAGTCGAGCGCATCGGAATAGTAGCCCTGCTTCACTAGGCCGGTGAGGCTGTAAGCCTGGGTCGCCTTGGCCAGCTTGACCTGGCCGAAAGGCAGGTTGACCCCGAGCCCTTCTATGCTCGAGGTGCTCGAAACCTCCCGCCAGAACGGCAATGCGGTCCGCAGCTTGGTCTTGAGCTCGTCCTGCGCCAGCACGATCTCCCCCTTGGAGGGGTGGTCGCGCAGGAAGGCGACAAGATCGTAGATCGCGGTAAAGCGCATGCCGGTCGCCGAAAGCGTTTGCTGGCCGCCGGTCAGTTCGAACGCAACCGGGAACTGCTGATCCTTCTTGTCCTGGACCTTGCCCTTCAGCCCTTCCAGCTTGCTGTCGAATTTGACGTCGACGCCATCGGCCTCATCAGCCTTGCTGGTAGTCTCGAAACCGAACTTGCCGGTCGAGAGGTCGACATCAGCATCATGGTTGCGCACGGTCGCGCTGCTGCCGTCGCAACCGGCGACCAAGGTCTCGAAGCTCATCAGCTTGGGCGCGAACACGCCCTGGCTGGCACAGGCAGCGAAATTCAGGCTGCCGGTCTCCGTGTTGCCCTCCCGCTCCCGGCTCCAGGCCGCGGCGATGGGCGCCGGGCCGCTCTTTACCGCCCATTTGCCGTCAGGCTGCGGTGTCAGGCGCACGACATAGGGATTGATGCGGGCCACTTCGCCGACGCCCTTGCCCTTGGCATTGTCGAGCTTGCTGCCATCGAAGGAGAGGGTCACGTCATAGCCATCGTCCTTAGGGGCGATGGTAATGAAGCCCTTCTCGAACGGCACCGAGCCGATATAGGACTGGAATGTCTCGGTGAGCTTGCGCGCGCCTTCGGCGGTGGCGGGTTCGGCCAACGCCGGCGCGGCGCCTGCAAGAGCCAGCAAGACGGCGCAGCACGCAGCGGCTGACGACAAAGCCGTTCCCTTCTTCATGCGAAACGCGACACCGTTGATGATCGACATTCTGGTTCCTCGAAAATTCCATATGAAAAGGCTGGGCCGGTAACGAGCTTTAATAGGGCGACAACGCAGCCGCAGATGTCACTCGCAGAACAGGAGATCGCCGGGTGCGATCTCGACGCGCTCGCCCATGACCGGCGCCTCGCCGCGCGCCACGCGCGCAAGGGCGGCCGGGTAGAGCTTGTGTTCGGCGTGCAGCACCCGCGCCGCGAGGTCCGAAGCGGTATCGCCGGGCAGCACGGGTACCGCCGCCTGCGCGATGATCGGCCCTTCGTCCATGCCGGGCGTGACATAGTGGACGGTGCAGCCATGCAGGCGCACCCCGGCCTCGAGCGCGCGCTCATGGGTGGCGAGCCCGGGAAAAGCCGGCAGCAGGGCCGGATGGATGTTGATCATGCGCCCGGTCCAGCTCTGGACGAAAGGCGCCGTCATCAGCCGCATGAAGCCCGCCAACACCACGAGATCAACGACATGGGCTTCGAGCCGGGCTTCCAGCGCCGCCTCGAAATCAGAGCGGCTGCCAAAAGCCTTGTGGTCGATCGCTTCGGCGGCGATACCGGCCTCACGGGCCCGAGCCAGCCCGGGCGCTCCCGGGCGATTGGAGATAACTGCAACGATCTCAACTGGATAGGCAGGGTCCTTCGCAGCCTCGATGAGCGCAGCCATGTTGGAGCCGCGCCCCGAGATCAGGATGGCGGCGCGCTTGCGTCCCTTCATAGCGTCAGCGTGCCGCGATAGACGACCCGCTCGGCACCTTCCTGCTTCACCACCGTGCCGAGGCGGGACGCCGGCAGGCCGGCTTCGCCGAGAGCCACTTCCACGGCTTGCGCATCTGCCGCGGCAGTAACGACGATCATGCCGATGCCGCAATTGAAGGTGCGCAGCATCTCATGGGCTTCGACGCCGCCCGTGCGCGACAGCCAGCCGAACACAGGCGGTGGCGTGAAGGAGGAGAGGTCGATGGAGGCGGCGATGCCATCCGGCAGCACGCGCGGAATATTGTCCGGGAAGCCGCCACCGGTGATGTGGGCGAGTGCCTTGACGGCAGAGCCCGTCGCCTTCAACGCCGCCAGCAAAGGCCGCACATAGATGCGCGTCGGCGTCAGCAGAGCTTCGCCGAGAGTCTTGCCTTCGGCGAAGGGAGCGGGCGCATCCCAGCCAAGGCCCGAAAGCTCGACGATCTTGCGGATGAGCGAATAGCCGTTGGAATGCGGCCCCGTGGACGCCAGGCCGAGGATGACGTCGCCTTCGGCCACGCCGCCACGCGGCAGGATGGCATCGCGTTCCACCGCGCCGACGGCAAAACCGGCGAGATCGTAGTCGCCGTCCGCATACATGCCCGGCATCTCGGCGGTCTCGCCGCCGATCAGGGCGCAACCGGCATCCTTGCAGCCTTCGGCGATGCCCTTGACGATGGCGACGCCCTGCCCCGGAGCCAGCTTGCCGGTGGCGAAATAGTCGAGGAAGAACAGCGGTTCGGCGCCCTGCACCACCAGGTCGTTGACCGACATCGCCACCAGGTCGATGCCGACAGTGTCGTGGATGCCGGTCTCGATCGCTACTTTCAGCTTGGTGCCGACACCGTCATTGGCTGCGACCAGGACAGGATCTTTGAAACCGCAGGCCTTGAGGTCGAACAGGCCGCCGAAACCGCCGATCTCGGCATCGGCGCCGACGCGACGGGTGGCCCGGACGAGGGGCTTGATGGCATCGACCATGGCATTGCCGGCATCGATATCGACACCGGCATCGGCATAGGTCAGGGAATTCTTGCGTTCGTTGCTCATGTCCCGGCTTTGCCCTGCTTCCGCTCAGCAATCAAGCCCAGATAATGCTGAACCACCGTCGCGCCCGCAATCGAGGTGATATCGGCATGGTCATAGGCGGGCGCGACCTCCACCAGGTCGCAGCCGACGATGTCGAGGAAGCCGAGCCGGCGCAGGATCATCAGGGCCTGGCGCGACGAGGGACCGCCGGCGACCGGTGTACCCGTGCCGGGCGCATAGGCCGGATCCAGGCAATCGATGTCGAAGGTGATATAGGTCTTGGCATCACCGACCCGCTGGCGGACGCGCTCGACCACCTGGGCGACGCTGAGCGTCTCCAGGTCTTCCCCGTAGAGTATCTCGATACCGCAATCGTCCGGCGCATGGGTGCGGATACCGATCTGGATGGAACGATCTGGCCGGATGATGCCCTCGCGCACCGCGCGTGCCACGAAGGAGCCGTGGTCGATACGGCCCTCGTCGTCATACCAGGTGTCCTGGTGGGCATCGAAATGCACCAGCGCCATCGGGCCGTGCTTGGCGGCATGGGCCTTGAGCAGCGGCCAGGTGACATAGTGATCCCCGCCGATCGAGCACAGCATGGTGCCGGTGTCGATGATGTCGCGCGCCTGCGCCTCGATACAGGCCGGGATCTCGCCGTGACGTGCATAGTCGAAGGAGCAATCGCCATAATCGACCACGGCGAGCTGCTCGAACGGGTCGGCCTGGAAAGGATATTGCGGGTCGCCGTCGAAGATCGCCGAGGCGCGCCTGACACCTTGCGGCCCGAAGCGGGCGCCGGGCCGGTTGGAGACGGCCGCATCGAAGGGAATGCCCCAGACGGCGACATCGATACCGGACAGGTCACGCTGATAACGCCGGCGCATGAAGGACAGGATGCCGCCATAGGTCGGCTCTGTGGCACCGCCAAGCACCTCCTTGCGGAAGACGGCATTGTCGGTCGGGCGCGGGCGAAGCGGATCGTCGGTTGGGCCAGCCATGGGATCTCCTCTGGCGCTGCTTTACTTAACGAATATCGCCCCTGGCTTTAAGGGCAATGCGTGACAAAGGGAATATGTCCGATGGCGGGACCCCGCCTCGCACCGCAACGGTTAGCCCTGCCGACGCGGAACATCGCATCGCCAGTGTGGTTTGGAGGGTGGAACGGCTCATCAAAGGAGGTTTCCATGATCCTGAGAAAAGCCACTTACACCATCGCCCTCGTCACCCTGCTGGGCTTGCCCGCCGCGGCTTTGGCTCAGCAGACAACCCCCGCGCCGACGGGCGCCGTTTCCTTCGTCACCAAGGCCGAGCCCGGCCAATACCGGGCCAGCCAGCTCGTCGGCGTGAAGATCTACAATGCCAAGGATGAGAATGTCGGCAACGTCAACGACGTGCTGGTCGACAAGAAAGGCACTGTGGTCGGTGTCGTCATCGGCGTCGGCGGCTTCCTGGGTATCGGGGAAAAGAATGTGGCCCTGCCCTACACCGCCATAACCTGGAGCGACACAACACCGGCACCCGCTCAACCCGCCGCCGGCGCGCCGGCACCTGCGGGCACGCCATCGGCAGCACCTGGGACTCCCGAGACCCAGCCCGTCAACCAGGTACGGGACTATCCGGCTCGTGGCATGCTGGCGATGACCAAGGAGCAGCTGGAAGCAGCGCCGGCATTCAAATACGCGTCGGAAGCCGTCACCCAATAGGCGGGCCTTCGACGCCAGCAAGGTTCGGCATGATCGCGGGCTCCCTCGTTGATGCCCACCGCTGTTCCCGGCTCGCCCCTCTTCCCGCCATCCCTGGTGGGAAGAGGGGCTGAACGGACTATGACGATGCAGCCATCACCGCTAAGATCCGGCCCCCTCCCATCGCTCACGAGGATCATCATGGACATCAAGCGGGCCGGCTCGCAGCCTTCCGGGCGCGGACCTGCGGACTGGTTCACCGGCACCGTCCGCATCGATCCCCTGTTCAGCGCGCCTCAGCCGGCGCGCGCCGTCGGCGCCAGCGTCACCTTCGAACCTGGCGCACGCACCGCCTGGCACACCCATCCGCTCGGCCAGACCCTGATCGTAACATCAGGCTGCGGGCTGGTTCAGCGCGAGGGCGGGCCGATCGAGGAGATCAGGCCGGGCGACGTGGTCTGGTTCGCGCCCGGCGAGAAGCATTGGCACGGCGCCACTGCCACCACGGCAATGACGCATACCGCCATCCAGGAGCAGTTGGACGGCAAGGCCGTCGACTGGCTCGAACAGGTCAGCGACGAGCAATATGCTACGCGCTGAGCACGCCATATCGAGCTCCAGGCGTCCTCAGTCGTCCTCGGCGAAATCCCCCGATAGCCGCAGGCCTTCGAGCCAGGTTTCGCTGCCGCGCTTGATCACGCGGTGCGCCGGCACGCCGGAGAGGGTTTCGATGGCATCCGCCAGAGCCTGTGAGTGGGTCACCAGCCAGATCTGGGTCCGGCGCGAGGCGCGCACGATCATGCCCGCCAGCGGAACCAGGAGATCGGGATGCAGGCTGGCTTCCGGCTCGTTCAAGGCGATGAAGGGCGGCAGGCGGGCCGACAACAGGGCCCCGGCCAGCGCGAGATAGCGCAAGGTGCCGTCGGAGAGTTCGCTCGCCTCGTAGACGCGCTTGGGATTGTCCGGGAAGGTCATGCCGAAGGAGGCCATGCGATCGGGCATCGGCACCACCAGGCGGGCACCGGGAAAGGCTTCATCCACGGTTTCGAATAAGGCATCGCTGTCGGCGCGAATATGGACGAGCGTTGCAAAGACAGCCGCCAGGTCGTGACCGTCCGAGGCCAGGGTCGGCGTGGCGACGGCATAGCAGGGCTGGCGCAGCGCGGAATCGCGGTCCGTGCGCAGCCCATGATAGAAACGCCATTCCAGCAAGGCGCGGCGTACAGCAGCGATGTCGACCAGGCGATCGGCATCGTGCAGTGTCGCCAAGGCCGTTTCCGAGGCCAGCAGCGGCACGCCGAACGGGCGCCGCTTGCCATCAGTGCCGGCAATGCTGACGGCCGGCCCCTTGCGCTCCAACAGCGTCTGCTCGCGGCCGCGATGGCCGAATTTGAGAGTCTCGACCTTGACCTGCGGCTCGCCGAGAAAGCCGGTGCCGAGAATGACGCCGCCGGCCTGCTGCACCAGCCCAGCCTCGATGCGGTAGCGATAACGGGCGGTATCGCTCGCCAGGCCGACATCGAGATGGATACGGGCGGGCTCGTTCCGCGGGCGCATTCCGGCCCACAGGGCCGCCGCCAAGCCACCCTCGCGTGCCAGCTCATGGGCGAAGCTGCCCTGAGCCGCTGCCTGGATCAACTGCAGGCCGCGATAGAGATTGGTCTTGCCGGTGCCATTGGCGCCGACGAACACGTTGAGCTCGCCGACCTCGAAATGGATGGAGCGCAGCGAACGATAGCCCTTGAACCAGATATCGCGGACGCTGAAGGACATGGCACGGTTCCGAATCGACAAGGGCCGAGCTTGCCATAGAAGCCGTTTCGGGCAGCGTCTTCCATCGTCACACATAGCGCAACATGCCTATCCACGCAGGCAATCCAAGTGGCGGTGCGGGCTCGGAGGCTTCCACGCATCGTCTCCCGCTCTCTCCGGATATCGCGACGTTCCGGTCCACCAATACCGGCCGCAGAGCCATGGCCCTGTCCAGCCTGAGCGAGATCCTCACATGGTGTCAAAGGAGCTCAGCGCCTTCAACGATCCTTGCGTCCGCCTCGTCCGGAAGGCCTGGGCGCGCGCCACTGGCTGATCGCCGTTGCCAGGGTGCTGTACCAGGCTCGGTTCGGCTGGGCTGCCGGCGTGGCTTCCGGCGAGACCGGCTGTTCCCAGCGACGCCGATAGGCGGTCTTGAAGAAATAGCTCGAGGGAATCATCACGGGTGCTCCGCATTTGAATTTATTGAATCGATTCAATATTCTATGCAAAAATAGCCCGCAAGCCGCGGGCAGAGAACTCTTTTACAATATATTGAATCGATTCAAACTTTAACGACGAATCCGCCATGGGTCAAGTAAAATTGAATCGATCCAACGACATGCTACAGTCGGACGCATTACTTCGCCGTCCCATCGAAGGGAGCGGTCGGACGGCGGGGCAGCCGGTAGCCCGATATCGGACGGTCCGGCAGCACGCCGGTTCGCCGAACATCGCGCAAACGCAATGGGAGAAGCCCTTGGACAAGGTCATACGGCTCGCGGATGTGGCCAAGGCGGCGGGCGTGTCGCAGGGTACCGCCTCCAACGTCTTCAACCGCCCGCGCCTGGTGCGACCGGAAGTCCGCGAGCGTGTGGAGGCGATCGCTGCTTCGCTCGGCTATCGCGGGCCAGATCCGAAGGGGCGCCTGCTGCGCGCCGGCAAGGTCAACGCACTCGGCATCGTCACGGCCGAACCCCTGTCCTATTTCTTCGAGGATCCTTTCGCCCGCCTGATGATGGCGGCGATTTCCAAGGCCTGCGACGAGCGTGGGGCCGGCATCGCCCTGGTCTCGGCCATGAATGACCAGAAGCTCGCCTGGAATGTACAGAGTGCCCTGGTGGACGGCTTCATCCTGTTCTGCATCGACGAGGGCCCGCGGCTGGTCGAGCTGACGCGCGAGCGCCAGCTGCCTTTCGTCGCCTTGCATCTGGGTACGCGCGACGAAAGCATCGCCGCCATCGGCGTCGACAATTTTGCCGGTGCCAAGGCAGCAGCCAGCCACCTGGCGGGCCTCGGTCACCAGCGCTTCGCCATCCTGTCCATGCCTTTCGCCGACGACCGCACCGGCCCGGCGACCATGCGGGAGGTCGAGACCGCAGTCTATTCGAGTTCGCGCGACCGTGTGCTCGGTTATTTCGCCGCTCTTGCCGAGCAGGGAATCGATACCGCCGGCGTGCCGATCCTAGAAACGCAGAACGAGGAAGCCGATGTCGAAAAGGCGATGGCATGGCTGTTCGCGGCCCCTGCCCCGCCGACCGCGCTGCTGGCCATGTCGGACCGCATCGCCTTCGCCGCCCTTGAATGGCTGCAGCAGCGAGGCCTGTCGGTGCCGGCGGACGTTTCGGTCATCGGCTTTGACGGCGTGCCGGAAAGTGCCTTCTCCGAACCGCCGCTGACCACCATCGCCCAGCCGATCGCGGCCATGGGCCAGCTCGCCGTCGAGATGATCCTCGATACGCCCGACGAAACCGGCCGGCAGCAATTTTCGACGGAACTCGTGGTCCGAGGCTCGACGGCTCCGCCAAAGCCGTGAACGGGGCAATAAAAAACCCCGCCGAAGCGGGGTTTTCGTAAGTTGTTTCCAGAAGCTTAGCGCTTCGAGAACTGGAAGGAGCGGCGAGCCTTGGCGCGGCCGTACTTCTTGCGCTCGACCACGCGGCTGTCGCGGGTGAGGAAGCCTTCCTTCTTCAGAGCCGAACGCAGTTCGGGCTCGTAATAGGTCAGGGCCTTGGAGACGCCGTGGCGCACGGCACCGGCCTGGCCCGACAGACCACCACCGGCAACGGTGATGTTGATGTCGTACTGGTCGGTGCGGTTGGCGACGGTCAGCGGCTGCTGGATCAGCAGGCGCAGCACCGGGCGGGCGAAGTAGACGGCCAGTTCACGGCCGTTGACCGTGACCTTGCCGGCGCCGGGCTTGATCCAGACGCGGGCAATGGCGTTCTTGCGCTTGCCGGTGGCATAGGCGCGGCCATGGGCGTCGAGCTTCTGGACATGCTTGGGCGCTTCGGCGGCGGCAGCAGCCTCGCCGAGAGCCTGCAGCGAATTGAGCGTATCGGCCATCGGATCAGCCCTTCACATTCTTGGCGTTCATGGCGCCGACATCGAGCACCTGGGGCTGCTGAGCCTCGTGCGGATGCTCGGTACCCTTGTAGACGCGCAGGTTGAGCATCTGCTTGCGGCCGAGCGGGCCGCGCGGGATCATGCGTTCCACGGCCTTTTCGACGATGCGCTCGGGGAACTTGCCTTCCAGGATGAACCTGGCGCTGCGCTCCTTGATGCCGCCCGGATGGCCGGTGTGATGATAATAGACCTTCTGATTGTACTTGCGGCCGGTGAACACCACCTGGTCCGCATTGATGACAATCACGTTGTCGCCGCAATCGAGATGGGGCGTGTAGGTCGGCTTGTGCTTGCCACGCAGGCGCATGGCAATCACGGAAGCCAGACGACCGACGACCAGACCCTTGGCGTCGATGATGACCCACTTCTTCTCGATATCGGCGGTCTTGAGCGTAAAGGTGGACATGGTGTCGCCTATGGTTGCGCTGTCGATCCGACGGTTGAAAACGACAAGGCGGCATAGTGGCTTGCAAATGCAAACCACGTCTCCAAAACGGAAACTGGGACCGCCGAGTTGGGGAGCTTCTACACGAGAGCCGGATGGACGTCAACGCGATATTTCAAGCAAGCTTCTGAATTTTCCTTTCAAAAACAGCTACTTACTTATACGGTAATTAATTACCTGCATTTTGACCATAGTAAGTGACGAGATCTTCGAGCTTGGGACGCGGCCGGTCGGGCACGGCTTCCCTGGGCGTGCCGATATGCACGAAGCCGGCGAGCTTTTCATGCGAGCCGATGCCTAGCTTGGCGAGCACCCTTTCGTCATAGGCCATCCAGCCGGTGAGCCAGCTCGCACCAAAGCCCAGCGCATGGGCGGCGATCACCAGATTCTCGCAGACCGCGCCCGCCGACAGCTCCTGCTCCCAGAGCGGGATCTTCACATGGTTGGCGGCGGTGGAGACCACGCCGATCACCAGCGGCGCCAGGGTAAAACGCGTCGATTCCTTCTTGCGGACCGCTTCGTCCGCATCGGGACAGGCCGCCATGAAGGCGTCATAGACGACCTGCCCTGCCTTCTCGCGCGCAGCGCCCTGATAGATCACGAAACGCCAGGGATGAAGCTTGCCATGGTCCGGCACGCGCGTGGCGATGGCCAGCAGCGTTTCGAGCTGGGCGGCGTCCGGTCCCGGCGCCGACAACATAGCAGGGGGCACAGACCGGCGGGTCTTCAGAAGCTCGATGGCATCCATGGCGTACATTCCCAATGCATTGCGATCCAGCGCCTGCGCCGAAAATCGCAAAGCCGCGTCCAGGCGCGGCGTTGGAGCGAGGCGGCGTTTTGATCGAACGCGCCTTGCCCGAGGAGACGAACGCTCACATAAGCCCTGCGACAGGCCTTGGGTAGGACTTCCGGCGCGATCGGCCCGAGTCCTCCCCATCTTTACGACCGGGCGATCGCGGGATGCCGTCACGCAATCGCGCCTATCTCTCTGATAAGAAGGAGATTGTCGTCCACTCCCGTTCATCGGGATGCGGCCGGGTCATTCCGCCGCATCCTGGCGGGCGATGGCACCGACCTCCGCTCCCGCCGGCGTCTCCCGGGCCGGGCGGTAGGGTGTCGCCAGCAGGAAAGCGAGTGCCAGCACCTCGGTGCCCGCTCCCACCCAGCCGATGGCCTGAACCGAATAGCGTTCGACCACCACGGCCCCGACAGCCGCCCCGGCCGCGGTGCCGAGATAGATCGCCGAGGCGTTCAGGGCGAGCACGACCGAGGCCAGGCGCTGGTCGATGGCGAGCAGGCGCACCTGCTGCACCGCCGGAAAAGCCCAGCCGAAAAGCCCCCATAGGACCAGCACCAGGCCTGCGCCGATCCAGCCGGCCAGCCCCGGCAAGAAGGCCGGGATCAGTGGCAGGATGCCAAAACTCACGACCAGCACCGTGAGGACGAGGGTGAGGAAGCGCCGGTGGTTCCAGCGGTCGGCCGCATGGCCGCCCAGCGTGTTGCCGGCGGCCCCCGCCAGGCCTGCCAGGATCAGGAAGCCGGCAACCGCCTCAGGAGAAGCGCCCAGCACGGTCTCGAGATAGGCCCCGATGAAGGTGTAGACGCCGAAAGCACCGGCCAAGACCACGACCGTCAGTCCGATGACTTCGAGCACGTCGGAACGGCGCGCCACGGCCAGGCGATCGGCGAGGCCCGGCGCCGGCGGCCCCGAAACGGCCGGCAGCTTCAGGACGATGCCGGCCAGTACCAGCAGGCTCATGGCGGCGACCATGCCGAACGTCGCCCGCCAGCCCAGATGTGCGGCGATGGCGGTCCCCAAGGGCACGCCGATCACCAGCGCCACGGTCATGCCGGTATAGATGAAGGACAGGGCCCGCCCGCGCTTGGCGGGCTCGACCGACATCGCCCCATAGGCAAAGGCAGCCGGCATGAAGGTCCCGGCCGACAGTGCCAGGACGATACGGCTTGCCGCCAAGGTGAGAAAGCCGGTGGCGAAGGCTGCCGCCAGATTGGCGAGACTGAACACCACCATGGCCGTGATCAGCAGGGTGCGGCGTTCCCAACGCGCCGTCGCCACCGCGATGAGGGGCGAGCCGACCGCGTAGGCGAGCGCAAAAATGGTGACGAGGTGACCGGCATGGCCGACCGGAATGCCGAGATCCTCGGCGATGCGCGGCAGGATGCCGGCAATCATCAAGCCTTCACTGCCGATGGCAAAGGCACCCAGTGCGAGCCAGGTCAGGGTCCGATACATGGTGAGTCCATAAGTTCAATAATTATTGAACTTATGGACTCACCCCTGCCCCTGTCAATGAGTTCAATGACTCTTGAACAAATGGGATTCAGTCGATATCTCCCTGTCATGGCCAAGACGATCTTTCATCCGGAGACCGACCAGATCGAACTGACGACGGTCCTCGAAGCGCTCAGCGACCCCATTCGCCGTGACATCATCCTCGGCCTCTTCGAGGATGGTGAGCAGAATTGCTCCGCCTTCAACGGCCTGAGTTCCAAGACCAATTTGACCTATCACTATGTTCGCCTGCGCGAGGCCGGCCTGACGCGTACGCGTCAAATGGGCACGCATCGCCTGATCACGCTACGCGCCGACGACATCGAATCACGCTTCCCCGGCCTGCTCGCCGCAATCCTGGCGGCCGCCCGGACGGAGCGCCTCCAGCGCCAGGCCCAGGGCTTGCCCGATGCCCTATCCTCGCCCAAGGTAGCCGGTGGCGAACACCATGGTGAAGATGGGGCTTGAAATCGCCGCCTTTCCGTGAATCGTGGCGGCCATGATTGCCAAGACTTCGATCTTCAAGATTCCGGTCCTCCTGCTGGCGGGCACCCTGATGGCCGTGCCCGCGGCCGCGCAGACGCCGCCGAGTCCTGCCGCCGTCCCCGCGGCAGCGCCGCAGGCACCTGCCCAGGCAGCGCCCCCGGCTGCGGTCGAGGAACCGGCTGTCACACGCAAGGTCGAACTCTCCGCCAGTTTTGCCGAAAAAGGCGCGCCGATCACATCCGGTCTGAAATGGCGGGTATTCCGCCTCGGCAAGGGCGAGGCCGATGCGGTGAAGATGGCCGAATCCGACGAACCAGCCCCCGAATTCTCACTGGCACCCGGGCGCTACGTCGTGCATGCCGCCTATGGACTCGCCGCTGCAACCAAGGAATTCGAGGTCGACAAGGCAGCCGTGCGGCAGGGCCTGGTGATCAAGGCCGGTGGCCTGCAGGTCGAAGCCTCGGTGCTCGACAAGCCGATCCCGCCCGAGCAATTGACCGCACGCGTCATGGTGATCCAGTCCACCGGCGAGCGCCGCCTCATCGCCGAGGGCGTTCCGGCCACCAGTATCCTGCGCCTGCCCGAGGGCCGCTATTTCGTCGAATGCACCTATGGCGATTCCAACGCCACCGTCTCCGCCGAAATCTCGATCGGCGCCGGCAAACTGACGGAAGCCACCTTCCACCAGATGGCGGCGACGCTGACGCTGAAGCTGGTGAGCCAGGCCGGGGGCGAGGCGATCGCCAACACGGCCTGGTCGGTCCTGACGCCGGGCGGCGACGTCATCCGCGAATCCATCGGCGCCTTTCCCTCCCTGATCCTGGCCGAGGGCAACTATACCGTGGTGGCCCGCCACGAAGGCCGGGTCTATACGCGCGAGTTCGATGTCAAGGCCGGCCATGATGGCGATGTCGAGGTGATCGCCCGCTGAGGGTGCGGCGCGAAATAATCGCATCGAATGGCTCGACCTTTGTCGTTGCCGGGCTTGTCCCGGCAATCCAACCCCTTCCGGATGAGGAAGAGAGCGGGGCCACTGGATGCTCGGGTCAAGCACCCTGGGCCTGACAAGGGCCGCGTCTTCGGCTGTTTCACGCCGCCCCCAAGCACGGGCAGTGGCCGAAGAGGCGAAATACCAGCTGCCAGGCGCAATTCTGTTGCCATTCGATCACAGTTGCGTGCGCTTTTGCCGATCACGTCCTTGTGTCTCGCTTCAATGCGCAATCCTGCCGCAATGCGCATCTATCGCCCAATTCATTGGAGCAACCGCTCCTCAGATTTGCTGGCTGATAGCCGCCATTGGAACACGGTACTGGATATTCGGGGTTGAGATGATACTGACGCGACGCATACTTCTTCTGGGCGCACCGCTTTTTCTTGCCAGTTGCGCAACGAGAGGTGGCCAGAGAAATGCCAATTTGCAGCAAGCGGCCTTTACACCTGATCCCTACTATGTCTCCCTCTACGGAGGCATCGAGGATGATCGCTTTCCCGTTCAGGCCGTGAACCTTGCCAAGGTGCCGCCGAAATATTGGCGCCGCGAAGTTCCCTACGAGACCGCGGAGCAGCCCGGCACCATTGTCGTCGATCCCAATCAGCGCTTCCTCTATCTCGTCCAGGAGAACGGGAGGGCGATCCGCTACGGCGTCGGCGTCGGCAAGACCGAGGCGTTCAATTTCCAGGGCGAAGCCACCATCTCCCGTAAGGCCGAATGGCCGCGCTGGACCCCCACGCCCGACATGATCCGGCGCGATCCGGAACTGAACGAACCCTATCGCAACGGCATGCCCGGCGGTGTCGACAACCCGCTCGGCGCCCGCGCGCTCTATCTCTACCGCGACGGCCGCGACACGCTCTATCGCCTGCATGGCACCACCAATCCGGCCACCATCGGCACCAAGGTGTCGTCGGGCTGCGTCCGTCTGATGAACCAGGATATCATCGATCTCTATAACCGCGTGCCGACGGGCACCAAGGTCATCGTGCTGCCTTCGGCACCGGCGCCGGAAGAAGCTCCCCTGCCTGACATGGTCTGAGCATTGCGGGCGCGTGCGACATCGCAGCACGCGCCCCTCGTCCTCGGCGGCTCTATACTCCGCGTCATCGCTTCGTTCTGCCGAGATCCTGGAGCGCGTGGAGCATCGTTTCCATGAAGACCATCGCCGTCACGCCCGACAAGGGTCTCACCAGCCTTCTTCCCGGCGCACAGTTCGCCGACGCCTATGCGCTGGACATGGCTCCGCCAAAACTCGACGCAAGACGGGCCGCCGAGCGCATCATGGCCCGCTCACCGCGCTGGATCGCTGCGCTTCTGGCTCTCAGGAACCTCGTCGTCGCTCCCCTTGGCCTGCATACCCGCCCGCCGTCCTCAGCGGCGGGCCTAGGCGTCCTCGGCATCTTTCCCGTCCTCAGCCAGACACCGGACCGGCTGGTCGCCGGCTTCGACGACAGGCATCTCGACTTTCGGGTGATCGTCGACGTATCGCCACGCCTCGAGCGCCAGCGCGTCACGCTCACCACGCTCGTCCTGACCCACAACCGCCTCGGGCGCGCCTATCTCGCCGCCGTGCTGCCTTTCCACCGGGTGATCGTGCGCGCCATGCTGCGGCAGGCGCGCGAGACCTGATCGCGGAGCACTTGTCTCAGGAGGCCAGCAGGACGGGCACGCCCTTGTGCTTGGCCTTCTCCTCCGGCTCGACATGGATGGTCACCCGCGCACCCTCGATCGCCTGGCGGAGCGCCAGTTCGATGCGGTCGCAGATGGCATGCGATTCGGTCACCGACATCGTGCCCTGCACCACCAGATGGAAATCGATGAAGATGATGCTGCCGACCTGGCGGGTCCTGACATCGTGGGCCTCCTGGGCGCCCTCGCTGTGGGTGGCGATGATCTTGGCGATCTGGTCGAGGATTTCCGGCGGCGCGGAGGCATCCATCAGGCTGGAGACGGAGTCGCGGATCATCACCCAGCCCGACCACAGAATGTTGACGGCGACGATCGCCGCCAGAATCGGGTCGAGGATCAGCCAGCCCGTCACGGCCACGAGGGCGACGCCGATCAGGACACCGCCGGACGACCAGACGTCGGTCATCACGTGCCGGCCATCGGCGACCAGGGCCGGCGAGCGCCAGGTCCGGCCCCAGCGCAGCAGAGTCACCGCCCAACCGAGATTGATCGCAGTCGCCACGGCATTCACTGCCAGGCCCAATGCAGGCGCATCCAACGGCCTGGGTGCGAGAATGCCGTCATAGGCCTTGATCAGGATGAGGATCGCCGCCAGCACGATCATCACGCCCTCGATCACGGCGGAAAAATATTCGGCCTTGTGATGCCCATAGGGATGGCCGCCATCGGCAGGCTTGGAGGCCACTCGCAGCGCGATGAAGGCGGCGCCCGCCGCGACCACGTTGATGATGCTCTCCAGCGCATCCGAATAGAGCGCGAGCGAGCCCGTCAGCCAATAGGCGCCGAACTTCAGCGCAAGAACGACGAGGCCGACGCCGGCACTGGCAAGGGCGGCTTTCTGGGCACGATTCATGATGGTTCCTGGTTCATGCGCAGCGCCTCCGCAAAGGTCTGTGCCGATGCGAGGTCCCTACTCCCGGAAGCTGCCGTAAGGCCAGAGCAAGTAGTATAGCCTCGGCTATCGGTGCCCTATGATCGGCGCGCCGCGCTATGTCAGTGTCCGGCCTTGCGGGCCAGGATGAAGAGCCAGTCGGTCGGCTTGTTGTCATAGCCGCCGCCCTTGGCGGCCTCGATCGCGACGCTCTCCCAGGGGCCGGGCCGATAGGCCTGCTCGAGCCAGCCCGCCGAAGGATAATTGTAATAGCGGCCGAACTGGTCCCTGCCCTCCGCCTCGCCGGCCTTGAAGCTGGCGTGGAAAACGCCGCCGGGCTTCAGCGCCCGATGGATCCTGCCGATGACCGCGGGCAGATCGGTGCGCGGCACGTGGAGCAGGCAGGCATTGGCCCAGACACCGTCATAGATCCCGACAGCGTCGATCGCCTCGAACAGCAGGACATCGACCGGCCGGCCGAGCCGCCGGGCGGCGGCATGCGCAATTTCCGGCGTACCATCAGTCGGCGTGACGTCGAAGCCACTGGCCAGCATGTATTCGCTGTCCTGTCCTGCACCACAGCCAAGTTCCAGGATGGCTCCGCCCGGAGCGATATGAGACAGAAACTGATCGAGGCGCCGTTTCTGTGCCACTTGTCCCCGCGTGGTGTAGGCAGTCGCCTGTTCAGCATAGAAAGCGATCGTCACATCATCTTTGGCAGACATCTGCGTTTCCTGTTTCACTTCCGGGCGCCCGGCGCGATAACGCGAATGCTTCGGCCCTTCTGCCGAATCAGGTCTCTCGCGATATTTCACAATTAATAGACGGAAAATAACATGGCAGGAAACGCTGAAGCCAACTCGGCTGCAGGCTCCGGTGGTGCCCAGGCAGTGCCGGGCGGAATAGGTCGCATCGTTCTGGCGAGCCTGGTCGGCACCACGATCGAGTTCTACGATTTCTACATCTATGGAACGGCCGCTGCCCTGGTGATCGGGCAGACCTTCTTCCCGTCGACCGCTCCCGGTTCACAGGCCCTCAACGCCTTCCTCACCTTCGGCATCGCCTTTCTTGCCCGGCCGATCGGCTCGATCCTGTTCGGCCATTTCGGTGACCGCATCGGGCGCAAATCGACGCTCGTGGCCTCCATGCTGGTGATGGGCCTGTCGACCACGCTGATCGGCGCACTGCCGACCTATGAACAGGCCGGCTTCCTGGCCCCCCTGCTGCTGTGCATCCTGCGTTTCGGCCAAGGCATCGGCCTTGGCGGCGAATGGGGCGGTGCCGCCCTGCTCGCAACCGAGAATGCCCCGCAGGGACGGCGTTCCTGGTTCGGCATGTTCCCCCAGCTCGGACCGCCGATCGGCTTCTTCATGGCCAATGGCCTGTTCCTGGTCCTCCTGATGTTCCTCAACGAGGCAAGCTTCCTCTCCTGGGGCTGGCGCATCCCCTTCCTGATCAGCGCCGCTTTGGTGGCGATCGGCCTCTATCTGCGCGTCTCCATCAGCGAAACGCCGGAATTTCGCGAGGCCATGGCCCGCAACGAGCGCGTCGAGGTGCCCTTGCTCGAGGTGCTCCGGGACCATTGGGTACCCCTGATCCAGGGCTCCCTCGCCATCGTGGTGTGCTACGCCCTGTTCTACATCTCCACCGTCTTTGCCCTGGGCTATGGCGTCAATGCGCTGCATATTTCGCGCAGCGATTTCCTTGGCCTGCTCTGCATTGCCGTCATCTTCATGGCGATCGCCACCCCGATCTCCGCCGCCTTGTCCGACCGTTTCGGGGCTCGCCCCGTCTTGCTGATCTCCAGCGCGCTGGCGGCGGCCTCGGGCTTCTGCCTGCCCATCCTGCTTGGCAGCGGCAACAGCTTCGAGGTCCTCGTCTTCCTGTCGCTGTCGCTCGCGCTGATGGGACTGACCTTCGCGCCACTCGGAGCCTTACTGCCAGACCTGTTCCCCACCAAGGTGCGCTACACCGGCGCCTCCAGCGCCTATAATCTCGGCGGCATCCTGGGCGCCTCGCTCGCGCCCTATCTGGCCCAGATCCTGCTGCAGCAGGGCGGCCTGCCCTGGGTGGGCTATTATGTCAGCGCAGCGGCGATCATCAGCTTTTTCGCCGTGCTGAGCATGAAACGGACCGGTTGACATATCAAGCAACCGAAAGGTTGCATAAATCATTACGATCTGACATAGATGCGCAACCAGGAGGTTGCAATTATGTCAGATCGTATCGAAAAGACCATCGAGCTGAACGCGCCCATCGAGCGGGTGTGGCGTGCCCTGACCGATCACGAGGAATTCGGCACCTGGTTCCGGGTCAAGCTGGATGGGCCTTTCGTGCCCGGCCAGATCTCGCGCGGCCGCATCACCTATCCCGGCTATGAGCATGTCGTGTGGGAAGCCAAGGTCGTCAGCATGGACAAGCCTCGCCTGTTCTCCTTCACCTGGCATCCCTACGCCGTCGATCCGGACGTCGACTATTCCAAGGAAACCCCAACCCTGGTGGAATTCCATTTGCGCCCGACGGCGACGGGAACTCAATTGATCGGTATCGAGTCGGGCTTCGGTGCCATTCCCGCCCACCGCCGGGCCGAAGCGTTCCGGATGAATGATGGCGGCTGGGAAGAGCAGATGAAGAACATCAAAGCCTATGTCGAGACTTGATATCGCTCCACCGACCCAGGATCACGCGGCGACTTTCGCGGCATTGGGAGATCCGACCCGGCTCTCCTTGCTCGGCCGGCTCAGCAGCGGACAGGCGCAATCGATCGCCAAACTGTCGACCGATACGCGCCTGACGCGCCAGGCCATCACCAAGCATCTCCACGTCCTGGAAGGAGCGGGTCTGGTCTCGAGCCTTCGTGTCGGGCGCGAGACGCAGTTTGCCTACCGCCCCGAGCAGATCGAGGCCGCGCGCTCCTACCTCGACGAGGTATCCGCACAATGGGATGCCGCCTTCGCCCGGCTCAAGGCTTTCGTGGAGAAATGAGGGCGGTCACTCCGCCATCACCAGCCGTGCCGGCCCGCCATCATCGCCCTTGACCACACGGTAGAAGCAGGAATGGCGGCCGGTGTGGCAACAGCCGCCATCGCCGCCGACCTCGACGCGCATGATCAGGGCATCCTGGTCGCAATCGGTGCGCAATTCCACCACGCGCTGCAATTGGCCTGACGTTTCGCCTTTACGCCAGAGCGCCTGGCGCGATCGCGACCAGTACCAGGCCTCGCCGGTCTCCAGCGTGCGGGCCAGGGATTCGGCATTCATATGCGCGACCATCAGCACCTCTCCATGCTCGGCACCGAGCGTCACCACCGTGATCAGGCCATCGCGGTCGAATTTCGGCGTGAAGACAAGGCCTTCTTCCAGGGAGGCCTTGTCGCCGGGCGCAGGGAACGAGGTCGTCATGCTGATACTCATGGGACGGGTGGCGGGAAACGCGTAGGGCTCAAAAGATGAAGTCCGTATGGATGAATTTCGACTTGTGGCTGCGCGTGATTTCGTCGAGCAGTTTCTTGCTGGGCTCGGTCTGCTTGGCGGCGATCATCGAACGGATCGAGAAGGACCGCAGCGCATCGGTGACAGAGAGCGTACCCTCCGCCGAATCCTTGCGGCCGGTGAAGGGGAGGATGTCCGGCCCGCGCTGGCACTGGCAGTTGATGTTGACCCGGCAGACCTGGTTCACCAGCGGATCCACCAGCGTGCCGATGTCATCCGCGCTGGTCGAAAAGATGCTGACCTGCTGGCCGTGCTCGGAAGTGATGACGTAGTCCAGCGCCGTCTCGATGTCGTCGAAGGGCATCACCGGCACGATCGGCCCGAACTGCTCCTCGCGATAGAGCTTCATGCCCTCCGCCACCGGATAAACCACGGCCGACCGGAACAATGTCTCGACCTCGTCCCCGCCGCCTTCGTTGACCACCCTGGCCCCCTTGGCCACGGCATCCTCGACGCAGGCCATCATGTATTCGGCCTTGGCCCTGTCGGGCAGTGGCGTGATGCTGACGCCCTTGTCCCAGGGCATGCCGATCCTGAGCTTGGCAAGCTCCTCGGTGAAGCGCTGCAGGAAACGATCGACGATGGAGCGGTGCACGATCAGCATCTTCAGCGCGGTGCAGCGCTGGCCGTTGAAGGACAGCGCCCCGGCAAGGCATTCCTTCACCGCCAGTTCCAGATCGGCATCGGCGAGCACGATGGCGGCATTCTTGGCATCGAGGCCGAGAATGGCGCGCAGGCGGTTGGTCTTGGGATGCAACTTCTTGAGATGGTCGGCGACCTTGCTGGAACCGATCAGGGTGAGTGCATTCACCTTGCCGGATTCCAGCAGATGCGGCACGATTTCCGCGCCCTTGCCATAGACGAAATTGACCACACCCGCCGGGAAGGCGCTGCGGAATGCTTCCAGAAGGGGCTCGAACAGCAGGACACCGAAGCGCGGCGGCTTGAATACCAGGGTGTTGCCCATGATCAGGGCCGGGATCAGCGTGGCGAAGGTCTCGTTCAGGGGATAGTTGTAGGGGCCCATACACAGCACGACGCCGAGGGGCGTGCGGCGGATCTGCCCGATGGTGCCCTCGACGATCTGGAAGCGTGAATTCTCATTGTCGAGATTGCGCACGGCATCGACGGTGGCGCGCATATAGTCGACGGTGCGATCGAACTCCTTCTCGGCATCCGGCAATGACTTGGCGATCTCCCACATGATCAGCCGCACGATCTCGCTGCGACGCGCCACCATCTGGCGGATGAAATCGAGCATGCAGGTGATGCGATCGGCGACCCGCATCGTCGGCCAGGCGCCGCGGCCATTGTCATAGGCGCCGACCGCCGCCGCGAGCGCGGCATCGGCCTCCGGGATGCCGCCGACGGGCACCGAGCCGAGGGTGACCGGCAGTAAGCGCCCTTCCCCATCGCGCAGGTGAATGGGTGAGATCACGCTCTGCTTCTCGCCGGTCCATGCTAGCAACTCGCCGTTCACCAGAACGCAATCCTGATGGATCTCGCCCGGAAGGCGAAACTCGACAGGAATGTCCTCGGCCTTCGGGAACAGCGTTTTGAGCTCAGTCGATTGCAGCATCATCGGTACTCCTTCGAGACATGGCTGCCCCAACCCGTGCACGATCCATGCCACACGCGCGCCAGCGTGCAGCACGACTCATAAAGGGAATAAGACGCTCGAACGCCGAACGACAGCGCTCGTGACGAGCAGTGCCGCCGTCGGGTGTCGCTCAGCGTGCTTTGTAGGCGCGCTGTACCAGGGACAGGAAGTGCATCTGCTGCTGCGGCTCCGACTTGAAGATGCCGGTAAAGCCGGTCGTCACCGTGGAAACGCCCTGTTTCTGGATGCCGCGCATGGCCATGCACATATGCTCGGCCTCCAGCATCACGGCCAGTCCCCGAGGCTTGAGGCGCTCCTCGATGGCCTGGGTGACGTTGGCGGTGAGATGCTCCTGCGTCTGCAGGCGCCGGGCATAGATCTCCACCACGCGTGCCAGCTTGGAGAGGCCGACCACGCCGCCGCTCGGATAATAGGCAATGTGGGCATGGCCCAGGATCGGCACGATGTGGTGTTCGCAATGCGAGTAGAAGGGGATGTCGCGCACCAGCACCATGTCGTCATAGCCGCCGACTTCCTCGAAGATGGTGTCGAGTTCTTCGCCGGCATCGTGCTCATAGCCCTTGAACATCTCGCGCCAGGCCTTGACCACCCGTTTGGGCGTGTCGATCAGGCCTTCGCGATCGGGATCGTCGCCGGCCCATTGGATCAGCGTCCGCACGGCGGCTTCGGCCTCCTTGCGCGTCGGGCGAGGCATAGGGGTGCGGGCGACGTCGTCGCGTTCCAACTTGGCCGCAGGCTTATCCACCAGTGCATCCATCAAAAGCTACTCCCACCGCCAAGGCAGACCGTCAAAAATCGGCCTTGCGGGTTTAGATCATACCGGCCTGGAGAACACCCCTCCCCAACCGACCCATTCATGCCTATATAGTTGAGAGCGAAGCGCATTCAATCAAGCGTCCACCCATGCTCGACGACGTCTATAATAAACGTATCCTCGAATTGGCAGCCAATATTCCGCGTATCGGCCATCTGCCGCGCGCAGATGCCGCAGCCACGGCCCATTCCAAACTGTGCGGCTCCACCGTTTCGGTCGAGCTGGCGGTTGAAGACGGCAAGGTCTCCGATTTCGCCCATATCGTGAAGGCCTGTGCTCTCGGACAGGCCTCCTCCTCCATCATGGCCCGCAATATCATCGGCGCGAGCGCCGACGAATTGCGGCAGGCGCGCGAGGCGATGCGCCGCATGCTCAAGGAGAACGGCCCGCCCCCCGAAGGCCGTTTTGCCGAAGCTGCTGTGCTGGAACCGGTGCGCGACTTCAAGGCCCGTCACGCCTCCACGCTGCTCACTTTCGATGCGGTGGTCTCCGCTTTCGACAGCATCGAAGCGAAGGCGGCGGAGTAAGGCTCGAAAAGGAGTGTCGATCTCCAGATCGACATTCTCGGAAACGGAGCCGTTGGATGATGTCGACCTGAAGGTCGACACTCCGATTTGGGCATTTTCCGGAGCAGCCAGGAAGCCCACGACCTCAGGATTCGCCCTGCCCCTTGCGAATTATGACGGAAAAGCCCCATTCTGCTCTTGAACTTGCCGGTTTTTCCGGAAATGAGCATCGTGTTCGGAACGTTTTACGATTTGGTGGAATCACCAAGAATCGCAAAGACGCCTTAGCCAATCCTTTGGATTGGCTTGAGAACAAGGAGTTAGAGTAAATAGTCGTTCACGCTTGAACGCGCTTTGCTCTAGGTAAAGACGGGGGCGCCCATGTTGAAACTGATCCTGCGGCGAAACGTCAAGTCGGGGTTGATCGGCGGCAAGAAGTTCGAGGTTCATAGTCGCATAGAGACGGACAAGGATCTCGTCGCCTTGTTCAAGGGCTATCCCGACGAACTGGTGCTCGCCTATAAATCCATCTGGGCGGACCGTAGTCTTTCCCTCAAGCGCAGCGAATTCCTGCGCGGAACCAAGTTCACCGTCACCTCCCTCAACGAACTCATCGAGCTGGAGGAAAGGCTGCAATCGGCCTTCGACCAGGTCCGGCGCATGATCGAGATCGTCGAGACCTTCCAGACCGACATCGCCCTCGAGCTTTGATTTCGATTCCGGCCGGAGGCTCTCACCCCTGTCGCATCTCGTCATGACCTGGCCCCGCACTGCCGCACATCTCGTCATCCGTACCTACCAGGTCACGTTGTCGGCCCTGATCGGGCGACAATGCCGCTATTTTCCGAGCTGCTCGGAATTTGCCGACGAGGCGATCGAGCGCCATGGCGTGTGGGCGGGCGGATGGATGGGCTTGTTTCGGATCTGCCGCTGCCATCCCTGGGGCGGATCGGGCCTCGATCCCGTGCCGGAACGATTGCCCGCCGACACGAGCTGGTATAGACCGTGGCGCTATGGCCGCCGACGGCCTTTTACCTGCGATGAGGGGCAGTAGCCTCTCCTATATCACCTGAAATCGCTTACCTGCTTGGTTGGCAGGAGTGAGCCTGGAGAAAACTATGCCTGTTTTGACTTTTCCCGATGGCAATCAGCGTTCCTACGATGCCGGCGTGACCGGCAAGGCCGTTGCCGAGGGCATCTCCAAATCCCTCGCCAAGAAATCCATCGCCATGAAGCTCGACGGGGTGCTGACCGACCTCGCGGAGGAGATCGGTCGCGATGCCCGCATCGAGATCGTCACCCGCGAGAGCCCGGAAGCCCTGGAGCTGATCCGGCACGATGCAGCCCATGTCATGGCCGAGGCCGTGCAGTCGCTCTGGCCCGACACTCAGGTCACCATCGGCCCGGTGATCGAGAACGGCTTCTATTACGACTTCTATCGCGCCGAACCTTTCTCTTCGGAAGACTTTCCGAAGATCGAAGCGAAGATGCGTGAGATCATCGCCCGCAACGCTCCCTTCACCCGCGAGATATGGAGCCGTGACAAGGCCAGGCAGGTCTTCGCCGACAAGGGCGAGAAGTTCAAGGTCGAGCTGGTCGAGGCGATCCCCGCCGACCAGGATCTGAAGATCTACTACCAGGACAACTGGTTCGATCTCTGCCGTGGCCCGCATATGGTCTCGACCGGCCAGATCGGCACCGCCTTCAAGCTGATGAAGGTGGCCGGCGCCTATTGGCGCGGCGACAGCAACAATCCGATGCTGACCCGCATCTATGCCACCGCCTGGCGCAACCAGGAGGAGCTCGACCTCTATCTCAAGCAGATCGAGGAAGCCGAGAAGCGCGACCATCGCCGCCTCGGACGCGAGATGGACCTGTTCCATTTCCAGGAGGAAGGCCCGGGCGTGGTGTTCTGGCACGGCAAGGGCTGGACGATATTCCAGGAGCTGATCGCCTATATGCGCCGGCGCCTGAAGGCCGACTACAAGGAGGTCAACGCGCCTCAGCTGCTCGACAAGCATCTGTGGGAGATCTCCGGCCATTGGGGCTGGTATCGCGAGAACATGTTCATGGCCAAGTCCGCCGGCGACGAGACCGAGGACGAACGCGTCTTCGCCATCAAGCCGATGAACTGCCCGGGCCATCTGCTGATCTTCAAGCACGGCCTGAAGTCCTATCGCGACTTGCCGATGCGCCTGGCCGAGTTCGGCGCCGTGCATCGCTATGAGCCCTCGGGCGCCCTGCACGGCCTGATGCGCGTGCGCGGCTTTACCCAGGACGATGCCCATATCTTCTGCACCGACGAGCAGATGGCGGCCGAGTGCCTGAAGATCAACGATCTCATCCTGTCGACCTATGCCGATTTCGGCTTCGACGAGATCGTGGTCAAGCTCTCCACCCGGCCGGAGAAGCGCGTCGGATCCGACGAGCTCTGGGATCGCGCCGAAGAGGTGATGATGCGGGTGCTCGAGCAGATCGAGGAGCAGTCGGGCGGGCGCATCAAGACCGGCATCAACCCTGGCGAAGGCGCCTTCTACGGCCCGAAATTCGAATACACCCTGAAGGACGCCATCGGCCGTGACTGGCAGTGCGGTACCACGCAGGTCGACTTCAACCTGCCGGAGCGCTTCGGCGCCTTCTTCGTGGATTCGGACGGCGAGAAGAAGACACCGGTGATGATCCACCGCGCCATCTGCGGCTCGATGGAACGCTTCCTCGGCATCCTGATCGAGAACCATGCCGGGCATTTCCCGCTCTGGCTGGCGCCCGAGCAGGTCATGGTGTGCACGATCACCTCGGACGCCGACGATTATGCCCAGGAGGTCGTCGCGGCCCTCAGGGCGGCGGGGCTACGCGCGGAGATCGATCTGCGCAACGAGAAGATCAACTACAAGGTGCGCGAGCATTCCCTCGCCAAGACCCCGGTGATCTTCGCCCTCGGCAAGAAGGAAGGTGCGGAACGCACCGTCTCGATCCGCCGCCTTGGCTCGCAGGCCCAGTCGGTGCTGCCGCTCGACAAGGCAATCGCCGAACTGGTCAAGGAAGCGACCCCGCCGGATCTGCGGCGCTAGACCGGAGGGAGACCTCCTCTCCCATGCAATGGGCGTCGGCCTGCCGGCCGGCGCCTCGGAACAGGCCATGCCGTGAGCAAGCTCTTCTTCACCGCCGACACCCATTTCGGCCATGAATCGATCATCCGCCTGTGCAAGCGCCCCTTCGACAGCGTCGAGGCGATGGATGAGGCCTTGATCGCGCGCTGGAACGGCAAGGTTGCCCCGAACGACGTGGTCTATCACATCGGCGATTTCAGCTTTCGCGCGGGCAAGCCGGCCGAGACCTATCTGGAACGCCTCAACGGCCAGATCCATCTCATCCTCGGCAATCATGACGACCAGGCCAAGCTCGAGTCGACCGGGCGCCTGCGTTCGATCACCGAGATCAAGGAATTGCGCTGGAAAGGCCAGACGATCGTGATGTGCCATTACCCGATGCGCGAATGGCCGGGGGCCTGGCGTGGCGCCTGGCATCTGTTCGGGCATGTGCATGGCCGCCTCGACGGCGAGCCCTTCGGCTACAGCCTCGATGTCGGCGTGGACAGCCACAGCTACGCCCCTCTCGCGGCAGAGGAAGTCGCCACGCTGATGGACGGGCGTCAGCAGATCTTCGGGACCTGACGTCTATAGGACGGCGGTGGAAGGGCTGCGCAGTCGATCCGGATTACTCGGCGGCAACCTTGGCCGCAGGCTCGTTTCGCACGGCCAGCCCCGCCAGCACCATGTCGAAGATCTTGTCGACATAGGCCGCATCGGGCGGCGTCACGGTGGTATGAAAACGCTGGAAGATCGGCGACATGATCAGATCGAGCACGGTATCCGGATCGACATCGTCGCGGATCTGCTTCTTGTGCATGGCCGAGATCACGAAGGCCCGGGCGATTTCCTGGCGGCGCTTCATGACGATCTCGCTGAAGCGCTCCCGGAACGGACGCTCGAACTGCGCCTCCGCCAGCAGGGCCCTGGAGGCGCCTTCCATCATCGGATCGTTGAGATATTCAGCCAGGCGGCGCACATAGTTGCGGAAATTCACCATGGGCTCGCCGCCGGCGACCATGGGCGGCAGCACCTCGGTGCAACGGGCAAGATAGGCGTCGAGCAGGAGATCGGCCTTGCTGTCATACCAGCGATAGATGGTCTGCTTGCCCACCCCGGCGAGAGCCGCGATGCGTTCGACCGAGATATCGCGATAGGGAGCGCGTTCGAGCAATTCGGCCGCTGCATGCAAAATCGCCTTATGCGTTTCCATGCAGCGCGGTCTTCCGACGGGTCGTGCCGCCTGCTGCGCAATGGCCACCGACAACTCCTATAAATGTCAAGAATATAATCTAGACGTAATGTCTCATATATAAACGCATTTCTGCTTGTTTTCAATCAACCTGACCTTGCATGGCTGCTTCGCCTCCCGTGTCGACGGCTGGAAATTAGCAAAACGGCAGCCTGGAACGGCCAAGGCCCGGGATTGTCCGTTCGTGATCGGCTCGGAAGGCACAGTCCCCCACCTCACGAAAATTTCAAGACGCCCCGTTTCATATCTCTTGCATTTAGAGACGAGGCGTCTTATAAACATCGACATGGATGGTACGGCAATCGTTTCATTGGATTGCGGACTCTCCACGGTAAGTGTTCAAGCGTATCGTCAGTTTGGTAACGATTGTTAGCACGTAAGAGTAGATGAAGGCGCGTTTGCGCCGTTCGATATTGCATAGTTTGATTTCTATTCGGGCGCCGCACCTCCCCAACAGGTGCGGCGCTTTGTTTTTGTCATCCCTTCCTCTCGACAACCACACAGGACGATACTTATCGCTTGCCGGGCGGTAACAATGTACTCGTGCTTTCCCGACCGAAATCCGGCGGGGTCTGCAGACTCGATCCGATCCGTTTTCCCGGATGGAAATCTGTCGGCGCCTGTCTCGATTGAAAACGGGCCGGGCTATATTTAGCCATCTAAGGCTCCCGGCGCGAATGAGGCTGCTCGCTAGCGGCGCAGTGACGGGCACGTCATCGCCCCCGGGCGCCCGATGCGATCGGTCGCGACTGAAATGCTCCATCAGGTTCGAGATACCAGGCTGCGCCGAGCACCGCCCCCTCGCCCACGCAGTTTTAAGCGTTTACGGCCTGGACGACCCCTTGTAGATTGGACACATGGCACTCAAGCGCATGGACAATGTCGGGATCGTCGTCGATGACCTCGCAGGGGCGATCGATTTCTTTCGCGAGCTCGGCCTCGAGTTCGAAGGGCAGGCCACGATCGAAGGCGAATGGGCCGGACGGGTCACCGGGCTCGGCGATCAGCGCGTCGAGATTGCCATGATGCGCACGCCGGACGGCCACAGCCGGCTCGAACTATCCCGCTTCCTCACGCCGCCTGTCGTCGCCGATCACCGCAACGCCCCGGTGAACGCTCTAGGTTATCTGCGCGCCATGTTCACCGTTGATGACATCGACGACACGCTTGAAAGGCTCCGTCGACGCGGCGCGCAACTCGTAGGCGACGTCGTCCGATATAAGGACGTGTATCGACTCTGCTACATCCGCGGGCCTGGCGGGCTGCTCATCGGCCTTGCCCAGGAACTCGGCTGACGACACCGACAAGAGTGCCCTTCGCCCCATCCACCTTTGAGCCTTGCCACGACTTGCCGGGCGACGGATCGCAAGTCACCGCCACCGAAGAGCTCATTCCGAAGGTGGCGTCGGATCACCCTGCGCCAGAACGAAATTCCTCCGCCAGCCGCACAACGGCAGAGTCCGAACAATTGAAACTGAGGGGGAGGATGGTGCCGGTTGCGGGACTTGAACTCGCGACCTACCGCTTACAAGGCGGTTGCTCTACCAGCTGAGCTAAACCGGCGTCGGTTTTGGGGTAGCAATTCGGGCCTCTTCGCGCAAGTTTCCTGTGCAACGAAAGTTGGTGTAACATTTGTTACGCTCCACTCGATGGTGGTGCGTTTCGATTGTGAGGGTCCAGCTGCAACAGTTTGGTGGGAACTCAACGCCGATGATCAGTGTCTTCGACATCTTCAAGATCGGCATCGGCCCCTCGTCTTCGCACACTGTCGGCCCCATGCGTGCCGCCAATCGCTTCGTGCAGTCGCTCCGCAAGCAGGGCCATTTCATCCACACCCACCGGATTGAAACCGTGCTTTACGGCTCGCTGGCCTGGACCGGTCACGGGCATGCCAGCGATATCGCCGTGATCCTGGGCCTCGCCGGCGAGGAACCGGAAACCGTCGATCCAGAGACCGTCGCCGCGATCGTCGAAGACGCCACCAGCAAGGGCATGCTCGCCCTCGGCGGCCGCCGGGCCATGAGCTTCGAGCGCAACCGCGACATCGTCTTCGATCGCAAGACGCAACCCAAGGGCCATCCCAACACCCTGTCCTTCACGGCCTGGAACGAGGGCGGCACTGCCCTCGCCACGGAATTCTACTATTCCATCGGCGGCGGCTTCGTGCTGGCCGAGGGGGAAAGCGCAGCGACGCTGGCGACGGTGGACGTTCCCTACCCTTTCGGCAGCAGCGCCGACCTGCTGCGCCTTGGTGTCGAGCACAATCTGAGCATCGGCGGCATCGTGCTCGCCAATGAAATGGCGAGCCAGCCCGAAGCCACCATCCGCGAGCGGCTCGCCGGCATCCGGTCCGTGATGAATGCCGCCATCGACCGCGGCATGAGCCAGGAGGGCGAATTGCCGGGCGGACTGCGGGTAAAGCGCCGCGCCAAGGCGCTGCACGATCGCCTGCTCACCGATATCGGCCGCAATGTCCGCGCGCCGCACGAGGTGATGGACTGGGTTTCGCTCTTCGCCATTGCGGTGAACGAAGAGAATGCCGCCGGCGGGCGCGTGGTGACGGCACCCACCAATGGTGCAGCGGGTATCGTGCCGGCCGTGCTGCGCTATTACCGGGATTTCTGCGACTACTCGGACGCCGGCGCCGACGAGTTCCTGCTCACGGCTGCCGCCATCGGCATGCTGTTCAAGATGAACGCCTCGATCTCGGGTGCGGAGGTCGGCTGCCAGGGCGAGGTCGGAGTCGCCGCCTCCATGGCGGCGGGCGGGCTTGCCGCCGCGCTCGGCGGCAATATCGCCCAGGTCGAGAACGCGGCCGAGATCGGCATGGAGCATCATCTCGGCATGACCTGCGACCCGATCGGCGGCCTGGTGCAGATTCCCTGCATCGAACGCAATGCCTTCGGGGCCAACAAGGCGATCGCCGCTGCCTCCCTCGCCTTGCGCGGCGACGGCACCCACAAGGTCAGCCTCGATCAGGTGATCACCACCATGCGCGTCACCGGCGCGGACATGCAGTCCAAATACAAGGAAACCTCGCAGGGGGGCCTCGCCGTCAATGCGGTGGAGTGCTGACGCCTATCGACTCGCTTCCTGGGGTCGGCTCCGAACAAGGCGCAATCGATGCCCCGTGACGGCGATGACAAAGACTTGCGCCGCTTCGATGCAAGCTCAATAAGGCTGCGACCTTCCTTGTCCGCCGATTATGTTTGAGCCAATGACCGACCTTGCAGGCCAGATCCTCATTCTCACCGGCCCTCCGGGTTCGGGAAAGACCACGACGGCACAAGCCCTTGCGTCCGAACCAGGCGCGCCGGCCGTGCATCTGCACGCCGACGATTTCTGGCATTTCATCAAGAATGGCGCGATCGCGCCCTATCTGGCTGAAGCCCATCATCAGAATATGGTGGTGATCGACGTTCTGGTCAGTGCAGTGCAAGCCTATGCTCGTGGTGGCTATTTCGTGATCCTGGACGGCATTGTCGGTCCCTGGTTCCTGGCGCCGTTCAGGGCGCTCGCCTTGCCGGTCCACTATGTGGTGCTGCGCCCGCTCCTGGCAGCTGCGATCGAACGCTGCCGCCTGCGCGGCGGCGACACCCTGAGCGATCCCGAGCCGATCACCGCGCTGCACCGGCAATTCTCCGACCTGGGCGCGCTCGAGCGCCATGTCATCGCGACGGAAGGGCAGGATCGTGCCGCCATGCTGGCGGCCGTCCGCGAGGCCGTTGCCGGCGGGAGGTTCCGGCTGGCGTCCTGAGGCGCCTGAGAAAGTGTCCTGCGGGGCGAAGTGAGGCAAGCGTGCATTTTCTTGCAATCGCGCCCTTCCTCACCATGATTTTGACGTGAGAATCGGTCAATCGACGGCTTCTACATCCTGGCCGTGCCTAAATTCCGGCCGTCAACCTTCGCTACACTCTTGTGGTGCATGGTCTTTTGCTGCAAAACGCAGCGCCTCCCCCGCCGTGCACAGCGGCCAGACGCAACAGGGCAACCGAACACTTCATGGCTTCCGACAATCGGGCTTCGAAAATTCGTATCGCTCTCGACGCGATGGGGGGCGATCACGGCCCCACGGTCGTGATTCCGGCCGCCGAGCTGGCGCTGACCCGCCATCCCGACCTGAGCTTCTCCTTCTATGGCGATGAAGCCGCCATCGCCCCGCTGCTGGCCGCCCGCCCGCGCCTTCAGGCCGTTTCCAGCGTCCATCACACCGATGTCGCCATCCGCATGGACGACAAGCCTAGCCACGCCCTGCGCTATGGCCGCAAGAAATCCTCGATGTGGCTGGCGATCGATGCCATCAACAAGGATGAAGCCGATGCGACCGTCTCGGCCGGCAACACCGGCGCGCTGATGGCGATGGCACGCTTCTGCCTGCGCACGCTCGCCGAGATCGACCGTCCCGCCATCGCCGCGCTGTGGCCGACCCTGCGGGGCGAATCGATCGTGCTCGACGTCGGGGCCTCCATCGGCGCCGATTCCAACGCCCTGATCGACATGGCGGTGATGGGCGCGGCCATGGCCCGTATCGTGCTGGGCGTGGAGCGCCCCACCGTCGGCCTGCTCAATGTCGGTGTCGAGGAGGTCAAGGGTCTCGAAATGGTGCGCGAGGCCGGCCGCATCCTGCGTGAGACCAGCCTGCCTGACCTGACCTATCATGGTTTCGTCGAGGGCGACGACCTCGGCAAGGGCACCGTCGACGTGGTGGTGACCGAAGGTTTTGCCGGCAATATCGCGCTCAAGACCGCCGAAGGCACGGCCAAGCAGATCGCCTCCTATCTGCGTTCGGCGATGTCGCGTACCCTGATGGCGCGCATCGGCTATCTCTTCGCCCGCGGTGCCTTCCAGGCCCTGCGCGAAAAGCTCGATCCCAACCGTGTCAATGGCGGCGTCTTCCTCGGCCTCAACGGCATCGTGATCAAGAGCCATGGCGGCGCCAATGCCGAAGGCTACGCTGCCGCCATCGATCTGGCCTATGATATGGTGAAACAAGAACTCATGACGAAAATCACCGAAAGCCTGAGCTTCGACCACCGCGCCGTGATGGCCGCCGCCAGCAATCCGGACGCTGCATAATGGCGACAATCCGTTCTGTTATCCGGGGCATCGGCTCCTATCTGCCCGAGAAACGCGTCACCAATGACGAGTTGTCCAAGCTCGTCGACACCTCCGACGAGTGGATCGTGCAGCGCACCGGCATCCGCGCCCGCCACCAGGCCGCAGAGGGTGAATTCACCTCGCATCTCGCCACCAAGGCGGCCGAGCGCGCTTTGGCCGATGCCGGCCTGAAGGGCTCCGATATCGACCTGATCGTGCTGGCGACCTCGACGCCCGACAACACCTTCCCAGCTACGGCCACCACCGTGCAGGCCAATATCGGCATGACAGGCGGCGCTGCCTTCGACGTGCAGGCCGTGTGCACCGGCTTCGTCTACGGGCTTTCCATCGCCGACAATTTCCTGCGCTCGGGCTCGGCCAAGCATGCGCTCGTCATCGGCGCCGAGACCTATTCGCGTATTCTGGACTGGTCGGATCGTACCACCTGCGTGCTGTTCGGCGACGGTGCCGGCGCCGTGGTGGTGGAAGCCACCATGAATGACGGTTCGATCCACGATCAGGGCGTGCTGGCCACCAAGCTGCGCTCGGACGGGCGGCACAAATCGAAGCTCTTCGTCGATGGCGGCGCCTCCACCACGGGCACGGTCGGCAAACTGCGCATGGACGGCAAGGAAGTCTTCAAGCTTGCCGTCGGCATGGTGCCGCAGATCATCATCGACACCATGGACGATCTCGGCCTGGCCTATGACGCGGTGGATTGGTTCGTGCCGCACCAGGCCAATGCCCGCATCATCCACGCCACGGCCGAAAAGCTCGGCCTGCCGCCGGAGAAGGTGGTGCTCACCGTTGCCGAGCACGCCAACACCTCCTCGGCCTCGATTCCCCTGGCGCTCGACACGGCAGTCAAGGACGGGCGCATCAAGCGAGGGGACCTCGTCCTGCTGGAGGCCATGGGCGGTGGCTTCACCTGGGGCGCGGCCCTGATCCGCTGGTAGTCTGACGAATTTGACGGTTGCCGAACCGAGGTCGAAGCGAACACCGGTTTCGATTGGTGGTTGACCTTGACCGATTTCGTCAATAGCTTCGCGTTTTCAGTGACATAGAGTCGGGACTTCAGTGCCGGCCCTGCTGGGATGATTTGCGGGGCGGATTCGTGGCGGGACAGGCTTCCCGCCGTTCCGGGCTGCATCGAACGGATAACAGACAGGTGGCCTCTTCACGGAGCCTGTCCAACGTGGGGCATGAAAGCGATGGCGGGAAATACCGTCACAAGAGCAGATCTTTGCGAAGCGGTTTACCAGAAAGTAGGCCTGTCGCGGACCGAGTCGTCGGAACTGGTCGAGATGGTCCTGCATGAAATCTCGAGCTGCCTCGAACGGGGCGAGACGGTGAAGCTGTCGTCCTTCGGCTCCTTCGTCGTGCGCTCCAAGGGCGAGCGTATCGGCCGCAACCCCAAGACCGGCAAGGAAGTGCCGATCTCCCCGCGCCGTGTCATGGTCTTCAAGCCTTCCAACATCCTCAAGGCCCAGATCAATGGCGAGAATGTCGATGGCGTCACCGACGACTAGTCGGGCATTGGCCTCGGCCAGCCAAATCAATAATGGACTAATCAGTCCTGTTTTCTGCGAGATGGGAAATTCCGGTCTGCCGGCGCTGGCCGCCCGCATGGCGAGGCATCCCTGAAGCGGCCAGCAGCGACAGCCGTCATCGCCTGTCGGCAATGGGCATCTCTTTCCTCCTCAAACGGTTTCAAACTACCATCCGATGAAGTTTTGGGTTGGAAACAAGTGATAAACGCTTGTCTTTCATCACAGAATCGGACGAGTGATAGGGGAAAGGCACGATTCGCCGCTTTCCGCTCGGGAGTCCGGCAGCATGGAAAAAGCACCTGACGCGTTCCGCACCATCAGCGAGGTCGCCGAGGATCTCGACCTGCCCCAGCACGTCCTGCGCTTCTGGGAAACCCGCTTCAGCCAGATCAAGCCGCTGAAGCGCGGTGGTGGGCGTCGCTATTATCGCCCTGACGACATCGATCTGCTCAAGGGCATTCGCTACTATCTCTATGGCGAAGGCTACACCATCAAGGGCGTGCAGCGCATCCTCAAGGAGCGTGGCAACCGGCATGTGATCGAGATCGGCCGCGCGCAGAATGAGGATTATGTACCACCCGTCGCGGTGATCCCGCGGGCGGACGAGGAAGAGCGCCGCCGTGAGCGGGCCGAATGGCCGGAGGCGGAGGCTCCTGCACCGGGTGATCCGGCCGGGGACTATGACGAGCGCGATGATCGGATCGAGCCCGTCTTCGACGAAGAGTCCGAAGCTTACGAGCCGCCGCCAGTCCAGGCCTCGCTGCCGCTGTCATCCCTCGCGGGACCGCCCATGCGCAGCGAGCCGCGCCCCGCGCCGCCTCCGGTCGCGCAGGCTGAAAGCGGCAGTGGATTGTCGCTGGGCGACGAGCGTCGCCGACGGCTGCAGACGGTGCTGCTGGAACTCGGCGAGTGCAAGCATATCCTGGAAGCTGCCCGCGGCTGAGAAGCCGAAGCGTCACAGCAGGTGCCACATCCGCCTCTTGGAGGCGCGGCATAGGCGGCATAAGAAGGAGCCGACGGGACGTCCGCGGCGCCAGCCGCTGCGTCATAACAAGAAGGCTTCGAGGAATTGGCTGACGCAACTTCGCCCGCGGTCCACAGCGCGAACACTCCCTATGACGCGGTCATCATCGGCGGTGGCCATAATGGCCTGACCTGTGCCTATTACCTCGCGCGAGCTGGCCGGCGGGTCAAGGTGCTGGAGCGCCGTTCCGTCGTCGGCGGCGCCGCAGTGACGGAGGAGTTCCATCCGGGTTTCCGCAATTCCGTGGCCTCCTACACGGTGAGCCTGCTCAATCCCAAGGTCATCCGGGACATGGAGCTGGAGCGTCACGGCCTCAAGGTGGTCGAGCGCCAGGCCTCCAATTTCTTCCCCTTCCCCGACGGACGCTACATCCTCTCCGGCGAAGGCCGCACCCAGAGCGAGATCGCCAAGTTCAGCCAGAAGGATGCCGCCCGCTTCCCGGCCTATTGCGACGAGATCGACACCATTGCCGACGTGCTGCGCGACCTCATTTTGGAGACGCCGCCCAACATCTCCGACGACGGCTGGTTCGGCTCGCTGCCGGAATTGCTGCGCGCCGGCAAGCTGGGGCATCGGCTGTCCAAGCTCGACATGCATCATCGCCGCGTGCTGCTCGACCTCTTCACCAAATCGGCGAGCGACTATCTCGACGGCTGGTTCGAAAGCCCGGAAGCCAAGGTCTTGTTCGGCTTCGATTCCATCGTCGGCTCCTATGCCGCCCCCTCGACGCCGGGCTCGGCCTATGTGCTGCTGCACCACGTCTTCGGTGAGGTGAACGGCAAGAAGGGCGCCTGGGGCCATGCCGTCGGCGGCATGGGCGCCATCACCCAGGCCATGGCCAAGGCTGCCCGCGAGGCCGGTGCGGAAATCGAGACGGAGGCCCCGGTCCGCCGGCTCATCATAGAGAAAGGCGTCACAGCCGGCGTCGAACTGGAGGATGGCCGGGTCATCCGGGCCAAGGCCGTGGCGGCCAATATCGGCCCGCGCCTGCTCTTCGACAAGATCGTGCCCGAGGAAGCCGTGCCGGCCGATTTCCTGCAGCGCATCCGCCGCTTCAAATGCGGCTCGGGCGTGCTGCGCATGAATGTCGCGCTCTCCGAATTACCCAGCTTTACTGCCCTACCCGGCAAGGAACAGGGCGTCCACCACACCGCCGGCATCATCATCGGGCCTAGCCTCGATTATATGGAAGATGCCTTCCTGGAGGCCCGCCGCCTCGGCTGGAGCCGGCAGCCCATCGTCGAGATGCTGATCCCCTCAACGCTCGACGACACGTTCGCGCCCAAGGGCCAGCACGTCGCCAGCCTGTTCTGCCAATATGTGGCACCGTATCTGCCGAACGGCGGGAGCTGGGATGCCCATCGTGAGGAAGTCGCCGACCTGATGATCGACACGGTGGAGCGCTACGCTCCTGGCTTCAAGCAGAGCGTGCTCGGGCGCCAGGTGCTGACGCCCCTCGACCTCGAACGCGTGTTCGGCCTTGTCGGCGGCGACATCTTCCACGGCACCCTGTCGCTCGACCAATTGTTCTCGGCCCGGCCGATGCTCGGCTACGGCGATTACCGCACGCCGATAAAGGGGCTCTATATCTGCGGCTCCGGCACCCATCCCGGCGGCGGCGTCACCGGCGCCCCCGGCCACAACGCCGCCCGCGAAATGCTCTGCGACCGGGTCTGATTGGCAATGATAGCGTGTTGCCGCCCCCACAGAGCCATATAGTAACCCAGATGTAATTGCTCGCGGTGGTGCTGCGCGACCTCGACGGAGTGGCGAGCCGTTACTCCACCGCGATCACAGCAGTTCCTCGATGGCGATCGGGAATTTCCTCACGCGCTTGCCGGTTGCGTGCCAGATGGCATTGGCCACCGCGCCCGCCGTACCGGTGATGCCGATTTCGCCGACGCCCTTGATGCCGAGCGCGTTCACGTGGGGATCGCGCTCCTCGACCAGGATGGCCTCCAGCGAGGGGACGTCGGCATTGACGGGCACGTGATATTCGGCGAGATCCGCATTCATGATCCGGCCCGAGCGATGGTCGACAACCGCATGCTCGTGCAGGGCGAAGGACACGCCCCAGATCATGCCGCCCAGATACTGGCTGCGCACCAGATGCGGGTTGACGATCCGCCCCGCCGCGAAGGCGCCGACGAGCCGGCTGACACGCACCTGCCCAAGATCGGGATCGACCTTGACCTCGGCAAAGACCGCGCCATGGGCATGCATGGCATAGCTTGCCTGCGATGCCGGATCGGCGCTGCCGCGTCCCCTGGCCTCGACCTCTGCCAGGCCGGCCCGGCCGAGAATCTCGGCATAGCTCTCGCAGCGGCTTTCGTCGTCCCGGCGGAAGAGCCGGCCCTCGCGGGCGATCACGCCGGCATTGCCCGCACCGAACAGCGGCGAACGCTCGTCGCCTACGGCCAGTTCCGCCAGCTTGGCGATCACCGCCGCGCCGGCTTCGTGGATGGCCGCGCCAGCCGTGGCGGTATGCGCCGAGCCGCCGGCGATACCGGCATCCGGCAGGTCGGAGGTACCCGCCCGGAATTCCACCTGCTCGATATCGAGGCCCAGGCCGTCGGCAGCGATCTGGGCGAGAGCCGTCCAGGCCCCCTGCCCCATGTCATGCGCACCGGTTTCCATCAGACCGGAACCGTCTCGCCGAATCACGGCCCGCGCCTCGGCCTGGAACATCAGGGCCGGAAAGATGGCGGTGCCCATGCCCCAGCCGACGAGAAAGCCTGCCTCGTCGCGCATCTGGCGGGGACTCAGCGGCCGGCCGGCCCAGCCGAAGCGCTTGGCGCCTTCGGCATAGCATTCACGCAGGGCCTTGGAGGAGAAGGGTTTGCCGGTGGTCGGCTCGATCTCCGCATAGTTCCTGAGTCGGAATTCCAGCGGATCGATGCCGCTTGCCCAGGCCGCTTCGTCCATCGCGCTTTCCAGGGCAATGGAACCAGTGGCCTCGCCGGGCGCCCGCATGAACAGCGGGGTTCCCGTATCGGTGCGCACGGCGTCATAGGTGGTGGCGATGGCGGGGCTGGCATAGAGCGCATGCGAAGCGCCGGCAGCAGGCTCGAAGAAATCGTCGAAGGTGGACGATGCCGTGCGCGCGTGATGAACGAGCGCCGTCAGTGCCCCGTCTCCGGCAACCCCGAGCCGCAAGGTCTGGCGGGTCGGAGCGCGATGGCCCACGGGCCCATACATCTGGTCGCGCCTGACCACGAGCTTCACTGGCCGTCCGACGAGGCGGGCCGCCATGATGCCCAGGATCTGCGGCCCGGCAACGAGACCCTTGCAGCCGAAGCCGCCGCCGAGAAACGGGCTGCGGATGTGGATCTTGTCGGGTGCGATGCCGAAGAGACCGGCAATGCGGCCCTGCGCCATCGCCATGCCCTGGCTGGGCGTGTCGATCGACAGGCTGTCGCCCTGCCAATGCGCGACGATGGCGTGCGGCTCGATCGGGTTGTGATACTGGGCGGGCGTCTCATACACCGCCTCGATCTTCCTGTCCGCCCCGGCGAAGCCGGCCTCGATGTCGCCATGCACGGCTTGCGACGGATTGCCGACGCCAACGGCCGGCGGCACGAAGCTGTCCCCATCGAGGCCGATCCGCGCTGTCTCGGCCTCGTAGCGCGGCGCCAGCAGCGCGGCCCCTTCCGTCGCAGCCTCCAGCGACTGCGCGATCACCACGGCGATCGGCTGGCCGGCATAGCGCACGCGATCGTTCTGCAGCACGTCGAGCCGGAACATGAAGGGATGATCCTTGGCATCCGGATCCTGCGCCAAGGCCGGCTTGTGGTCCGGCGTCATCACCTCCACCACGCCCGGATGGGCCTTGGCCGCTTGGACATCGAGGGAAGAAACCCGGCCGCGGGCAATCTGCGCAACCGCCATCACGGCATAGAGCATGCCGGCGGGATGGTTGTCGGCCGCATAGCGCGCAGCTCCGGTGACCTTGAGGACGCCGTCCCGGCGCGTCAGGGGCTGGCCGATATTGGAACCGTGCCGGACATGCGCCGGAGCCTGGTTCGGCTTGAGGTCGGGCGTAACGAGTTCAGGCATCTCGACGGGCTCCGGGGAGGGTTGAGAAAGGCGAACCTGGCAGAGCGGGGATACGATCCGGCGTGCCGGTAGCCGCTTCGGCCAGGGCGCGCACGAGCGTGCGGCGCGCCAGTTCGATCTTGAATTCATTGTCGCCGGAGGGCTTCGCCTCGGCGAGAGCCACCTGCGCGGCGCGCTGGAAGACGGCTTCGTCCGGGGTGGCGCCGGCCAGAACCGCCTCCGCTTCGAGCGGCCGCCAAGGCTTGGCCGCGACGCCGCCCAGCGCCAACCGTGCCTCGTCGATCACCCCATCCCTGAGACGCAGGGCAGCGGCCACCGATACTACGGCAAAGGCATAGGATGTCCGCTCGCGAACCTTGAGATAGCGGGCATGAGCGGCAAAGCCGGCGGCGTCGGCAGGCAATCGCACCGCCACGATCAGGTCGCCCGGCTCGAGGGCCGTATCCTGCTCCGGCGTATCTCCCGGCAGGCGATGCAACTCGCCCAGCGGGATCTCGCGCCGCCCTGCCCTGCCCTCGATTTCCACCGTGGCGCCGAAAGCCGCCAGCGGCACGCAGAAATCCGAAGGGTGGGTGGCGATGCAGGCTTCGCTCCAGCCCAATATCGCATGCAGGCGGTTCTCGCCGCCGCGGGCATCGCAGCCCGAGCCTGGTGCACGCTTGTTGCAGGCGCCGGCAGCGTCGAAGAAATAGGCGCAACGCGTACGCTGCATCAGATTGCCGCCGACAGTCGCCGCGTTGCGCAACTGGCCCGATGCCCCGGACAACAGCGCCTCCGCGACAGCGGGATAGGTTCTTGCGAAAGCCGGGTCATGGGCAAGGTCGGCATTGCGCACGAGTGCACCGATCCTGACGCCCCCATCGGGCAGCCAGTCGATCGCGCCGAGATCCGGCAGTCGGGTGACGTCAACGAGCCGGTCGGGACTGACAACGTTTGTCTTCATCAGGTCGAGCAGATTGGTGCCGGCGGCCAGAAAGGCAGAACCGGGCTGGGATGCCGCCGCGACGGCCTCCGCAATCGTCGACGGTCTCACATAATCGAAGCTCTTCATGCCGATTTCCTCCGTCCGCCCTCGGCGAGGACATGGTGAGCCTCCAGCACCGCTTCGGTGATGCCGGCATAGGCCGAGCAGCGGCACAGATTGCCGCTCATGCCTTCTCGAATGCGCTCGGGATCGTCCCCGGCCTGGCCTTCGCGGATCAGGCCGATGGCACTCATGATCTGGCCGGGTGTGCAGAAGCCGCATTGGAACCCATCATGGGCGATGAAGGCCGCCTGCATGGGGTGAAGATGCTCGCCCTGGGCGACGCCCTCGATGGTTTCGATCTCCGCGCCATCGTGGCTGACGGCAAGCGCCAGGCAGGAATTGATGCGGCGGCCATCCACCAGGACGGTGCAGGCGCCGCATTGACCGCGATCGCAGCCCTTCTTGGTACCGGTGAGATCGAGGCGTTCCCGCAGGAGGTCGAGAAGCGTCACCCTCGGATCGTCGAGTTCGACGTGACGTTGCTCACCGTTGACGGTGAGGCTGATGGAGAAAGTCATGCACTGCTCCAATCGACTGATTTTTGGACGGTCCAGGCTGCCGAGGCCAAAGCGCCTTAGAGGGAGGCCGATTCTCTCGGATCGGAGGCGCTTGTCTCTTCAGAGTCTCTGGAGGAGCGCGATCCAGGCGGATCGAACTCCAGGCTTCAGGCCGCGAGACACAATCTGAGCGGCCGGATGCAAACGGGCTGCCCTAGGGAATCGGGCATCGATTTGATTGGAGAGCATCTGTCTGATTTGATGCTCATGCAGTATTTATACGGAGGGTCCCTCCGTTTTGCAAGGGGCAGGCTGGCTGAATTCAGATGGTGGAGCAAACCGAGAAAACAAGACGCAAGCCGCGCGCCGATGCGATCCGCAATCGGGAACGGCTGCTGGCGGCTGCCAAGACCGTTTTCAGCAGAGGCGGCTCCGATGCGAGTCTGGAGGCGGTCGCAAGGCAGGCGGAAGTCGGCATCGGCACGCTCTACCGCCATTTCCCCACTCGCGAATCACTATTCGAGGCGGTCTATCGGCAGGAAGTGGATCATCTCAGCGAATTGGCGGAGCAGCTGAAGGACGATGCGGAGCCGGTCGATGCGGTCCGCCGCTGGTTGCATGCCAATGTCCAGTTGGTCGCGACCAAGAAAGGCATGCTGACGGCATTGGCACTCGCTGCCTACGCCCCGTCCGAACTCTATGCCTATTCCTTCGATCGCCTGACCACGGCGCTTGGCATCCTGCTGAACCGGGCCGTCGCCGCCGGACAGATGCGGGCGGACGTGACGCCGGAAGATCTGCTGCGGGCCCTGGTGGGCATGTGCTACATGCGCGACCATCCCGGCTGGCTGGAAGCCGTGCAGCGGCTCGTCGACGTTTTCGTCGACGGCCTGTGTGTCGGGGCCGCCAAGGCAGGTTGAGTGGCCAGCCGGCTGGCCTTCTTGTGCGTCAGCCTGTTTTCCGGATCCGCACCGGCACGGATTTGTAGGAAGGCGTCCCGCTTTCCTCATCCTTGTAGTCGAGGGGCACCAGCCCATTGGCTTCGGGATAATAGGCCGCGACCGAGCCACACGCGATATCATAGGCAATGGCGGTAAGCTTGAGTCGTCGCGGCTCGCCCGATGGCAGCGCCGTCTCGATCTCGACGAGATCGCCATGCTCCAGTCCCAGCCGGGAGAGATCCGCCGCATTCACGAATAGCACGTCACGACGGCCGAACACGCCGCGATAGCGATCATTCAAGCCGTAGATCGTGGTGTTGTATTGATCATGGCTGCGGATGGTCGCCAGCTTGAGCACGTCGGCGTCGGCGCTGGCTGTATCCTCTTCCAGCCCCTTGAAGGACAGGAACTCGGCCTTGCCCGATGGGGTCGGCCAGATGCGCTCGGTCGGCGGCAAAGGCAGGCGGAAGCCACCGGGGATGCGGATACGCTGGTTGTAGTCCTTGAAGTCCGGCAGGACATTCTCGATCGCATCGCGGATGAGATCGTAATCGGCCACCATCTCGGCCCAGTAAACCTTGCTGTCGGGCAGCGTCGCCATGGCGATGCCGGCGACGATGGCCGTCTCGGAGCGCAGATATTCGGAGGCCGGTGGCAGCTTGCCGCGCGAGGCATGCACCATCGACATCGAATCCTCCACCGTCACGGCCTGAGGCCCGCTCGCCTGCATGTCGCGCTCGGTCCGCCCCAATACCGGCAGGATGAGTGACTGCTTGCCGATGAGAAGCTGCGAGCGGTTCAGCTTGGTGTCGAGATGCACCGTCAGGTCGAGCTTGCGCATGGCGGCATGGCTGCGCTCGGGATCCGGCATGGCGACCGCGAAATTGCCGCCCAGGCAGATCAGGATCTTCGAGCTGCCTGCGTCGATCGCCTCCATGGCGGCCACCGCGTCATGGCCGTGATGACTTGGCGGCTTGAAGCCGAAAGTGCGCTCGATACCCTCGAACAAGGGAGCATTGGGCCTTTCGGTGATGCCGACCGTACGGTTGCCCTGCACGTTGGAATGGCCGCGCAGGGGGCAGATGCCGGCCCCCGGCTTGCCGAAATTGCCTTTCAGCAGCAGGAGATTGGCGATCTGCTGCACATTGGCAGTGCCCCGATTGTGCTGCGTGATGCCCATGCCATAGGCGACGATGGTGGCGTTCGAACGGGCATAGGCCGTCGCGACCTCGCCGAGCTGGGCCTTGCTGAAGCCGCTGATGGCCTCGATGGCCTGCCAGGACGTCGCAGCGAGGTCGGCAGCGAACTCAGCAAAGCCACGTGTGTGATTGGCGATGAAATCGTGGTCGAGGACTTTGTTGTCCGATGCTTCGTCCATCTCGACCAGGGCCTTCATGACGCCCTTGAGGGCAGCGGCATCCGCGCCGACCTTGACCTGATAATAGGACGAGGCGATCCGCGTGGAACCGAAGGTCCCCATCTCGACAGGGTTCTGGGGGTCGGCGAAGCGCTCGAGCGCCCGTTCCTTCAGCGGATTGAACACGATGATCGGCACGCCGCGGCGCGAGCATTCATGCAGCGTGCCCATCATGCGCGGATGGTTGGTGCCCGGATTGTGGCCCAGCGAGAGGATCAGCTCGCAATGGTCGAAATCCTCCAGCGAGACGGTGCCCTTGCCGATGCCGATCGATTGCGGCAGGCCGACGCTGGTCGCCTCGTGGCACATGTTGGAGCAATCGGGAAAATTATTGCTGCCATATTCGCGGGCAAAGAGCTGGAACAGGAAGGCCGCCTCATTAGAGGCCCGGCCAGAGGTGTAGAACTCGGCCATGTTCGGATCGGGTAGGCTGCGCAAGGCGGCGGCGATCCGCGCGAAGGCATCGTCCCATTCGATCGGCTGATAGGTATCCGTCTCCGAATCATAGGCCATCGGATGGGTGAGGCGGCCCTCGTTCTCGAGGTGGTAGTCGCTCCAGCCCAGGAGCTCGGTCACGGTGTGATCGGCGAAGAATTCCGGCGTGACGCGTTTGCTCGTCGCCTCCCAGGTCACCGCCTTGGCACCGTTCTCGCAAAACTGGAAGGTCGAGCGGTGCTCCTTGTCCGGCCAAGCACAGCCGGGGCAATCGAAACCGTCCGGCTGGTTCATCCGCAGGAAGGTCAGCGGCGCCTCGAGCACTTCCATCTGCGTGCGCACGGCCGCTGCCGTCGCCTTGAGGGCACCCCAGCCGCCGGCGGGGCTGTCATAGGCTCTGATCCCGGGAACGTCGCGCTTGCGGGCCATATATCCCTCCGCTCCTCTGAGTCTCGTTGGATCGTCGCGGGTCGCGGCCAACCCGGCCGCCCTCGCATATCGAGGAGCATACCGGGTTGTTTCGGCTCAACCCCAATCCAGCTTGCGCGTTCTCCCCATCCTGTCAACCGACATGAAAGACGCGGTCGGAAAGGTAGGCAGAGAGCCTGCGTCAGGGGAAATTGCCGCCTCTCAGATCAAGGGCGCGTAGTCGACAGCCTGCATGGCGCGATCTTCGATCACGCCGACCATCTTGCCGTCACGGGCCACGGTTTCGTCCTTGATGCGTTGCCATTCCTGATCGGCCATAAAGCGATCCCAGCTTGCTTTCATGGTCTCGGCATCCGGCCAGCGCAGCAGATAGACGAATTCCGTCCTCTCCGGCGTGGTCGTCTCCCATAGCGAAGCGAAATCAAAGCCATAGGTCTTCATGATACGGACGGCATGGTCACGAAAGCGAGCATGGAAAGCTGCCTTGTTGTGCTCGAATATTTCATAGATGCGCAATTGATAGATCATTGATTTCCTGCTCCTTCGGGCATGGCTGGAGCCGGCATGCAAAGCAAAGGCGGCCGTCATGGCAGCCGCTGCACATTTCAGGACATCGCGTCGGTCCGAGGTCTGAAGGTTCATGGCAACCGCTCCCGCTCAGCTCGGAAGCGATTTTGATCACCCAGCGATCATTGTAAAATATATTATAGATAATCGATTGATAGCTATCACATATCAAACGTGCTCAACTGACTGACGATTTCGATGAAGCTGTCGCGGATCGGCGAGGCGATATCGGCGCGCCAGCCGAGAACCATGTCCATGTGGCTCAATTCATCCGGTGCGGTGGTGACGATCGGACAAAAGGCCACGCCCTTGCGGTTCTCCTGGGTGGCCGAGGCCGGTACCAGCGCCACTCCGAGGCCGCCTGCCACCAGGCCGACGACGGTCTGCATCTCGCAGGCCTCCTGGGTGATGCGCGGCTCGAAGCCTGCATGGCGGCATAGGGCGATCAACTGGTCATGGAAGCTCACTCCCTCGTCGCGAGGAGTCATGATGAAATCCTCCCCGGCCAGTTGCTCGAGCCTTATCGCTGTACCGGCTGCGAGGGGATGATCGTCGGGTAAGGCCGCCAGGACCGGCTCACGCTCGATCCGCTCGAAGCGAATATCGGCTGCCGGTACGCCCGGCCAGCGCATGAAGCCGATATCGGCCTGTTTGCCTCGCAGGGCCTCGATCTGCTTGGCCGTGGTCGCCTCGCGCAGAACCAGTTCCACCTCCGGGAAACGGGAGCGGAAGGTTCGCAGTGCCAGTGGAACCAGATCGCGGCGGGCCGTGCCGACAAAGGTGATGGCAAGCCGACCCGCCAGTCCCGCCTCGATCCGGCGTGCGCGCAGGGCTCCCTGCTCCAGGGTTGCCAGGCAGGCTTTCGCCGTCTCCAGAAACGCGGCCCCGGCATCGGTCAAGGCGACATGACGATTGCTGCGTGTGAACAGGCGGGCGCCGACCTTCTCCTCGAGCTTGCGCACGGCCTGGCTGAGCGGCGGCTGGGCCATATGCAGGCGCTCGGCCGCGCGATGGAAATGCAGTTCCTCGGCGAGGACGACGAACTGGTGCAGGAGGCGCGTCTCGATCATCGGTCAGAACCATGGCTGCCGCTTCAAAACGAATGAGGGAGGGCATTGCCCTCCCTCACCCGCCATAGACTATCGCGAAAGCTCAGTGATGGGCCAGGATGGCCAGCAGCAGCAGCGCGACAATGTTGGTGATCTTGATCGCCGGGTTGACGGCGGGGCCTGCCGTATCCTTGTAGGGATCGCCGACCGTGTCACCGGTCACCGAGGCCTTATGGGCTTCGGAGCCCTTGAGGTGCTTGGTGCCGTTGGCGTCGATGAAACCGTCCTCGAACGACTTCTTGGCATTGTCCCAGGCGCCGCCGCCCGCCGTCATCGAGATGGCGACGAACAGGCCCGTGACGATCACGCCGAGCAGCATGGCGCCGACGGCGGCGAAGGCATCCGACTTCGAGCCGGTGATCCACAGCACCAGGAAATAGATCACGATCGGCGACAGGACCGGCAGCAGCGAGGGGATCAGCATCTCCTTGATGGCAGCGCGGGTCAGCAGGTCCACCGCCTTGCCGTAATCCGGCTTGTCGGTGCCCTGCATGATGCCGGGCTTCTCGCGGAACTGGCGCCGGACCTCCTCGACGATGGCCGAAGCGGCCTTGCCCACGGCGGTCATGGCGATGCCGCCGAAGAGATAGGGAATGAGGCCGCCGAGCAGCAGGCCGACGACCACGAAGGGATTGGCCAGCGAGAAGTTCGGCTGCACCCCGGCGAAGTAGGGATACTGGGCCGAATTCGAGGAGAAATAGGCAAGGTCCGAGGTATAGGCCGCGAACAGCACCAGCGCCCCGAGGCCGGCCGAGCCGATGGCATAACCCTTGGTGACGGCCTTGGTGGTGTTGCCGACGGCGTCGAGCGCATCCGTCGACTTGCGGACTTCCTTGGGCAGGCCGGCCATTTCGGCAATGCCACCGGCATTGTCGGTGACCGGGCCGAAGGCGTCGAGCGCCACCACCATGCCGGCGAGGCCCAGCATGGTCGTCACGGCGATCGCCGTGCCGAACAGGCCGGCAAGCGTGTAGGTGGCGACGATACCGGCGACGATCACGATGGTGGGCAATGCCGTCGCTTCCAGCGAGACCGCGAGGCCCTGGATGACGTTGGTGCCGTGACCGGTGACGGAAGCCTGCGAGATCTCACGCACCGGCCGGTAGCCGATGCCCGTATAGTACTCGGTGATCCAGACGATCAGGCCGGTCACCACCAGGCCGACGATGCCGCAGGCGAACAGGGAGGTGCCGGTGACGTCATGGCCGCCAATGGTGCCGATCGAGCCCCAGCCGATCAGGAAATGCGTGGCGACGGCCAGGCCCGCCACCGAAAGCACGGCCGAAGCGATGAAGCCCTTGTAGAGCGCGCCCATGATCGACTGGTTGGCGCCGAGCTTGACGAAGAAGGTGCCGACGATCGAGGTGACGATGCACGCCGCGCCGATACCGAGCGGATAGAGCAGCACGTTGGAGAGCACCGGCGTTCCGGCGAACAGGATCGCCGCGAGCACCATGGTGGCGACCACGGTGACCGCATAGGTCTCGAACAGGTCGGCGGCCATGCCGGCGCAGTCACCGACATTGTCGCCGACATTGTCGGCGATGGTGGCAGGGTTGCGTGGGTCGTCCTCGGGAATGCCGGCCTCGACCTTGCCGACGAGATCACCGCCGACGTCGGCGCCCTTGGTGAAGATGCCGCCGCCCAGACGGGCGAAGATCGAGATCAGCGAGGCGCCGAAGCCCAGAGCCACCAGCGAATCGATGATCTCGCGCGCCTGCTTGGGATCCGCGAAGGAGAGCTGCATCGGGCCGGTCAGCACATAGTAGTAGACGGCGACGCCAAGCAAAGCGAGACCGGCCACCAGCATGCCGGTGACAGCACCGGCCTTGAAGGCGACTTCGAGCCCCTGCCCCAGCGAGTTCATCGCAGCTTGTGCCGTGCGGACATTGGCTCTCACCGACATGTTCATGCCGATGAAGCCGGCAAGACCCGAAAGCACTGCGCCGATCAGAAAGCCGATGGCGCTCGGGATCGAGAGGAAATAAGCGACCAGCGCGAAGATGATGATGCCGACGCCGGAAATGGTGACGTATTGGCGCCTGAGGTAAGCCTGTGCGCCTTCACGCACGAAACCGGCGATTTCCTGCATCCGGGCGTTGCCGGCGGGCTGCGCCATCACCGACTGGAATGCCCAGATTCCGTAAACGAGGGAAAGCGCCCCGCACGCAATAATGACCCACAGAGAAAGCATGGACTAAATGTTCCTTGTTCTTTACTCGCACAAGCCACTGAACAAATCGCACGAACGAACGACCCCTGCCCTTCGTATCGAAGGTCAGGATATTGCAGGTGCGGCGAATCCTCCCACCGGAGCCGTCTGATTGTCCGGATTGCCGCGATGCTGCCAAAATCATACGGGCAGCGCAACCGACGCCGTGCGTTCGCGGCAAGTTCTTTCGAAGATCCTCTTGGTGCGTCACCCGCCGGAAAACTGTCACGCCTCTGTCATCGGCTCTTGCCAAGGAAGTCCACGCTGAAGCGTTTCGCAATTCGGCCATATTGCTGAAAATTGCGAAGACACGTCGAAACAACAATGACCGGGAGCAAAGACGCGTTTTCGCTGAGGCGCGTCTGTGTTCTGGCCACCGAGCGAGATTTCCATGCGCCTTCTTCGCACCATCCTTCTCACCACCCTCCCGGTTCTGCCGACGCTGGCAATGGCCGAGCCCCTTGCCATCAAGGAGCCCTTCGTTTCTTCCGCCCCGGGCGAAGAGAAGATCGATTTCGCCAGCGGCAGCTTCGTCAATCATGGCCTGGTCGGCGTCGGCCGGCTGAGTGCCGACCTCAAGGACGAAAAGGGCGACACGCTCGGCTCCTTCTCCTCCATGGCGATCGATCCCAAGAGCTGGAGCAAGACCGCCACCGGCTATATGGGCCAGCTCCGCTCCCTGCCGGACCGCGGCTACAACAATCCCGACAAGGGCCTGTTCTTTGACTATCAGGGCCGCGTCCTCGCCTTCGACTTCGCCTTCACGCCCTATTCCGGCCCTGCCCTGCCCGCCGCCGTCACCTCGCAGTCGCAGATCGAACTGAAGCCGCTCGACGGCAAAGGCGTCTTCCTCACCGGCCTCGACGGCAAGCCGACGACGGGGGCCGATCCCGCCGACAACACCGTCGAAATGGACGGCTATACCCTGCCCGTACCGCCGGCCGGAGCGCTTGGCGCCGGCTCCCTCTCCTTCGACGCCGAGTCGCTCGCCTATCGTTCCGATGGCAGCTTCTATGTCGGCGATGAATATGCCGCCGCCGTCTATCTGTTCGGACCGGACGGCAAGCTGAAGGGCCTCATCCCGCCTGGCCCGGCCCTGGTTCCCACCAAGAAGGGCAAGATCAACTTCACCTCGATGGAAGCGCCCGACACCGGCCGGCGCAACAATCAGGGCCTGGAAGCGATCTCGCTGACGCCGGATGGCAAGACCCTCTACGCCGTGCTGCAAAGCGGCGCGCTGCAGGACAGCTCGGCCGGCAAGAACCAGGCGAACCGTGCCACCACGCGGATCTACGTCTATGACGTCGCCTCGGACCCGCTGCCCAAGACCCCCAAGGCCGTCTACGCGATCGAACTGCCGGTTTATTCCAAGAAAGGCGACGGCAAGATCGACAGCACGGCCGCACAAAGCGAGATGGTGGCGCTCGACGACCACCGCTTCCTTCTGCTCGCCCGCGACGGCGCCGGCCATGGCTGCGACTGCAAGAATCCGGAGATGTTCAAGGCCATCCTGGTGGTCGACACCAGCGGCGCCACCAATCTGGCCGGCACGGACTATGAAACCGGCACCAAGCCGATCGCGCCCGCCAAGGACGACCGCAATGTCCTCGACCCCACCATTACCCCTGCCCGCTCGCAGGTGTTGGTCAACCTGTTGAACGCCACCCAGCTCGGCAAGTTCGGCCTCAACATCGACAATGCCAAGTCCAACGACCTCACCCTGTCGGAAAAATGGGAAGCCATGACGCTGGTGCCCGCCCTCGACCCGGCTGCGCCAAACGATGCCTTCCTGTTCGTCGGCAACGACAACGACTTCCTCACCAGGAAGGGCGTGATGAAGGGTCAGAGCTACGACGCCGGCCTCACCAACGACACGCTGGTGCTGGCCTATCGCCTGACCCTGCCGGAAGACCTTGCCAAGGCTTTGGCAGGGAAATAAGGGCATCGATGAGAGTGGGGGTAGTTGCCCTCACCCCCGACCCCTCTCCGAACCTGGGAGAGGGGAGCATCGGCGTCGCGGTTGATAACGGTCGGGCGAAGCGCACGACAACAAGGCGGAACACAACGCCTGCGGCTCCCTCTCCCGAATCGGGAGGGGGACAGCCCCTCAAAAATGACTGAAACTGCCTCGGGCGAACTGGACGTCGTTGCCCTCACTGTCGAACCATCTCGGAACATGATGACCCGATGTCACCACGCCGATCGGGCTGACTGGTACCCCGGAGTTCCGCGCTGCCGCTTCGAAAGCGGCGCGTTGCCCGGAAGGCACGGCGCAGAGGATCTCGTAGTCGTCCCCTCCCGTTAGGGCCGTTTCCAGCAACGTCGCGTCAAGCTTGCAGGCTGCCTGCGCGGCTGGCGAAAGCGGCACGGCATCGCGTTCGACATCGGCCGACGCACCGGAAGCCCTCAGCAGCTTGGCGAGATCGCCGACGAGGCCATCGGAAATATCCATCGAGGCCGAGGCGTGGGCGAGCACCGCCGGCGCCAGCGCCGTGCGCGGCTGTGGCAGGAGGTAGCGCCTGGCCAGGTGATCGCGCTCCACCTCTGCAAGCCCGGCCAAGGCAGCCGCGCCGCGACGTGCCAGCAGACCCAGAGCTCCGTCGCCGATGGATCCGCTGACATAGAGGATGTCGCGAGGCTGCGCGCCGTCGCGGCGCGGAATGCGATCGGAGGGCACCAGGCCGAAGGCGTTGACGGCGATCGTCAACGGCCCCGTGGTCTTGACCGTATCGCCGCCCAGCAGAGCGAAGGCGAATTCCTTGCCGTCGACCGCCAGGCCCTCGGCGAAGCGCTGCAGCCAGTCCTCACGCCAACCCGGCGGCAGGGCAAGGCAGAGCGTATAGGCATGCGGCCGCGCGCCCTTGGCGGCAAGGTCGGACAGGTTCACGCGCAAGGCCTTGCGCGCGATGAGATCGGGATCATCGTCGGCGAGGAAATGAATGTCGGCGACAAGCGCATCGATGGTGACCACCAGATGCTCGCCAGGCGGCACACTCAGCGTCGCAGCGTCGTCCGTCAGCCCGCGCGCGCCGGGATGGGTCGCGAGCGGGGCGAAGAAGCGGCTGATCAACTGGTCTTCGGTGAGCCGCGCCATGCGAGGACTGATGCTCAGGAAGCCTGGAGATGGTCGTTGCGTTCGGCCTTGGCGATCTTGTCGAGCACGGCGTTGACCATGCCGGCCTCCTCGCGATCGAGGAAGGCATGCGCGACGCTGACATATTCGGAGATCGTCACCTTCGGCGGGATGTCCTTGCGATGCAGCAATTCATAGACGCCGGCACGCAGGATGGCGCGCAGGATGGCATCCACCCGCTTGAGCGGCCAGCCATCGGCCAGCGCCTGGTCGACCTTGGGATCGATGCTGCGCTGCTCGCGCACGACCCCGCCGACGATGTCGCGGAAGAAGCTCTCTTCGGCCGGCGAATATTCCACGCCGTCGATCTCCTGGCCGATCCAGTGGTTCTCGAATTCGGCCAGCACCTCGACGACATTGGTGCCGCGGATGTCCATCTGGTAGAGCGCCTGCACGCTGGCAAGGCGCGCAGCGGAACGTTTCTGGGCGCGGCTCATGCCTCGACCCCATGCAGGCGGCGTTTCAGGGCAACCATGTGCAGGGCGGCATCGGCGGCGCCGCCACCCTTGTTCATTTCCGAAATGCTGGCGCGAACACGGGCCTGCTCGTCATTCTCGACGGTGAGGATGCCGTTGCCGAGCGGCAAGGCGCGCTGCACCGAGATGTCCATCAGAGCGCGCGAACTCTCGCCGGCGACGATGTCGTAATGGGTGGTCTCGCCGCGGATCACACAGCCCAGGGCGATTGCCGCATCATAGGCACGGCCGCGCTGTACCGCGGCGTCGAGAGCCATCACGATGGCCGAGGGGATTTCGAGGGCACCCGGCACGGTGAGCACGTCGAAGCTGCCGCCAGCCGCCTTGATGGCGCCGGTCGCGCCGGTGAGCAGCCCGTCGGCGATCTCTTCGTAATACCGGGCTTCGACGATCAGGATATGCGGCGGCAGCGGACCGCCGAAGCCGGACTCGGTATTTTCGAAGGAAGGGGCGGAGGAACTGGAAACACGCCTGGGACCGGCCATGGGAATTCTCGTCTCAGAGGAAAGGCAGGCTCTAAACGCGCCGCCTGAATGCTGTTGGATTGACGGCGTTCCTAGAGCATCGTGTCGAAAAGGGAAAGCCGGTTTTGAGCAGGAGGGATGTGACCGCGAAGCATGGCGGGGCGCGGCCTGTCTCAGCCTCCGGCGCGATCACTCCAACGTTCGGTCCCGACATCCGCCAGCCGCGCGGCATAGCGCGCCATGGTGTCGATCTCGATGTTAACAGTATCGCCCACCTCGGTATTGCCCCAGGTGGTGACGCACAGGGTGTGGGGGATCATCATCACGCCGAAATCCTGCCCCTCGACCTTGTTGACGGTCAACGACGTGCCGTCGAGCGCCAGCGATCCCTTCTGGGCGATGAAACGCGACAGGTCACCAGGTACCCGGAAGATGAATTGCGAGGTGCCGTCCTGATCCTTGCGATCCAGCACGGTCGCCACCCCGTCGACATGGCCGGAGACGATATGTCCGCCGAGTTCATCCCCGATCCGGAGCGCCCGCTCGAGATTGAGCTTATGCCCCACGCGCCAGGCGCCGAGTGTCGTGCGCCCGATCGTCTCGGAAGAGGCATCGACGGTGAACAGCGTGTCGCCACCCGGCCGCAGGGCCAGACTGGTCATGGTAAAGCAGATACCGGCCACCGCCATGGAGGCGCCCACCGTCATGGTGTCGGCGGGATAGGAGCAGGCGATGGTGATGCGCTTGGCGGAGCCGTGGTCCTCCAGCGCGACGATCTCGCCAATGTCGGTGATGATGCCGGTGAACATGGCTCAGTTCCTGCGTTGAATGGTCATGGTATCATGGCCGACCATACGAGCGGCCAGATTGGGCAATTGCCCGTCAATTTTCGCCTGAAGCTGCGACGTCAGGGCCGTCACTCCCTCCCCGATCGGTTCGGGCGAGGTGAACTGCACGAACTCCTCGACGAGATCGGCCTCGACCAGGCCGGCAGCCAGCTGGGGGCCGGCTTCGACCAGCAGGCGGGTGACGCCCCGTGTGCCGAGCAGGCGCAAGGCCTCGCCGAGATCGAGGGATGCTCCCCCGCTGGGCAAAAGGGCCGAGCAGCCGATCCGCATCACCTCCACCCCCGCCTCGACCAGGTCCCGTTCCGGTTCGACGGGGGCGTCGGCGCGAGCCATGACCCATACCGGCACCTCGCGTGCCGTCTCGACCAGCCGCGAGGAGAGCGGGAGCCGCAGCCTTGAATCGAAGACGATCCGCACCGGCGACTGGGCAGCCATGCCGGGCAACCTCACGGTGAGCATCGGGTCGTCTTTGAGCACCGTGCCGATGCCGACGGCGATGGCATCGCTCTGGGCCCGCATCAGATGCACATGGGCGCTCGCCTCCTCGCCGGTGATACGAACCGGGCGCCCGCCGGGACCGGCGAGCTTGCCGTCCGCAGAGACCGCGATCTTCACGGTGAGCCCGGGCCGGCCGAAGGTCACGCGCGTGATGTGCCCGACATGGGCCTGGAAGGCTTCATCCGCCAGCACACCCTCGCGAACCTCGAGGCCATAGCGCCGCAGCATGTCGAAGCCGCGCCCGCCCACGCGCGGGTCCGGATCGCGCAGCGCTCCAACCACACGCGCAATGCCGCCGCGCGCCAAGGCATCAGCGCAGGGGCCGGTGCGCCCGTAATGCGAGCAGGGTTCGAGGGTGACATAGGCGGTGGCCCCCTTGGCCAGTGCTCCAGCCTCGGCCAGCGCCTGCGTCTCCGCATGCGGCCGCCCACCCGGCTGCGTCCAGCCCCGGCCGACGATGATATCGGCGTCGCCGACCCGGCGGACGATCACGCAGCCGACGGCCGGATTTGGCCAGGTATTGCCAAATCCCCGCCGCCCCAGCGCCAGAGCCGCCCGCATAAAGCGTTCGTCACGCCGCAGGGCATCGATGGCGGAGACAGGCATGGCGAAAGTCACGGGAAAACATCAAACCGGCAAGGGGAGCTCGAAGCAGCAGATAAGCTTGCCGCATGCGTCATGCAAGCGCGACACGGGAATGTCGCGCCCACATGGACCGGCAGAGCTCACTCCTCGTCCACCCGCGTCTCGTCCTCAATGCTCAATTCATCGAGAACAGCCGTAAAGTCCTTGGCCTCGCTGAAATTGCGATAGACCGAGGCGAAGCGCACATAGGCGACATCGTCGAGGGCCTTGAGCCCCTTCATGACGATGCGGCCGATCTGCTCGGAGGTGATCTCGCTTTCCCCCAGGCTCTCGATCTGCCGAACCAGGCCGTTGACCAGCCGCTCAATGCGCTCCTCATCGACCGGGCGCTTGCGCAGTGCCGTGGTGATGGAGCGCGAGAGCTTGTCGCGGTCAAACGCAACCTTGCGGCCCGAACGCTTGACGACCGTCAGTTCACGCAATTGCACGCGTTCGAAGGTCGTGAACCGTCCCCCGCAGTCCGTACAGACGCGGCGGCGGCGGATCGAGGTTCCGTCATCGGTGGGGCGGCTGTCCTTCACCTGCGTGTCGGGCGCACCGCAATAGGGGCATTTCATGGATTATTCCTGGGAGTGCGGACATCCGACGTGCTCGCATGTCGCGATGTCCGCACTTCCTATACTGCACGCGATGCGTTTCCAAGAAGCGGACGTCGCAACATGCAGACATGTGGCTGAGATATCCGCTCTCCCGGCAGCGATCAGTAGATCGGGAAGCGGCCCGTCAGCTTGTTGACCTTGACGCGCACCGCTTCTTCGACTGCGCCATTGTTGTCGGCGCCGTTCTTGGCCAGGCCTTCCAGCGCCTCGGTGATGAGATCGCCGACTTCCTGGAACTCCTTGACGCCGAAGCCGCGCGAGGTGGCGGCAGGGGTACCCAGGCGGATGCCCGAGGTCACCATCGGCTTCTGCGGATCATAGGGGATGCCGTTCTTGTTGCAGGTGATGTGAGCCCGCTCCATCGCCTTCTCGGCAAAATTGCCGGTCAGGTTCTTGGGACGCAGGTCCACCAGCATCAGATGGTTGTCGGTACCGCCGGAGACGATGTCGAAGCCGTTGCCCTTGAGATTGGCGGCCAGGGCGGCAGCGTTCTCGACGACTTGGCTTGCATAGGCCTTGAATTCGGGGCGCAGCGCCTCGCCGAAAGCCACGGCCTTGGCGGCGATGACATGCATCAGCGGTCCGCCCTGCAGGCCTGGGAACACGGCCGAATTCACCTTCTTGGCGATCTCCTCGTCATTGGTGAGGATGATGCCGCCGCGCGGGCCGCGCAGGGTCTTGTGGGTGGTCGAGGTCGCCACATGGGCATGCGGGAACGGCGAGGGATGCGCATCGCCGGCGACCAGGCCGGCGAAATGGGCCATGTCGACGAAGAAATAGGCGCCGACCGCATCGGCGATCTCACGGAAGCGGGCGAAGTCCCAATGGCGGGCATAGCCCGAGCCGCCGGCGATGATCAGCTTGGGCTTGTGCTCATGGGCGAGACGCTCGACCTCGTCCATGTCGACGCGCTGGTCGTCCGGGCGCACATTGTAGGGCACCACGTTGAACCAGCGGCCGGACATGTTGACGGCCGAACCATGGGTGAGATGGCCGCCGGCATTGAGGTTGAGGCCCATGAAGGTGTCGCCCGGCTTCATCAGCGCCAGGAACACGCCCTGATTGGCCTGGCTGCCGGAATTGGGCTGGACATTGGCATAGGCGCAGCCGAACAGCTTTTTGACGCGCTCGATCGCCAGGTTCTCGGCCATGTCGACGAATTCGCAACCGCCATAATAGCGGCGGCCCGGATAGCCCTCCGCATATTTGTTGGTCATGATCGAGCCCTGAGCCTCCAGGACCGCCTTCGAAACGATGTTCTCGGACGCGATCAGCTCGATATGGTCGCGCAGGCGGCCCAATTCGAGATCGATGGTACGCGCCAGCTCCGGATCGGCAGAATGCAGATCGGCGGCGAAGAAGCTGTTCGACAGGGCGGCGGAGCGAGCGTCATTCATCGTGGCAGGGCCTCGTTGGAGAAGAGGCAGACGACATAACGGAGTTGCACCGCAAAGTCATGTCTGCAAGCGACCAAAGTTGCGCCAAGGCTGGAAAGGCGGGCTCCAAACGCGGCAACGCCGCAGACGAGGCTGCGGCGTTGCCAATCTCTTTCAGGACGGAGGGAGCAGCGCCCCGATCAGCCCTGCTCTTCCTTGGTGACCACGGAAAGCGAGGCGAAGCCATCCTTGTTGTAGATGTCGTCGCGGAATTCGACGAGGCCCTCGGGCGTCGCCCAGGCCGTGATATAGGCCCAGAACACCGGCACCTTGGCGGTCGGGTTGACGGTCGTCTGGGCGCCCGAACGGATCACTTCGTCGATGCGGTCGCGGGTATATTCGGTGCCCTGCAGGATCCAGGCGACCAGTTCGCGGACGTCCTGCACGCGGGCACAGCCCGAGGAATCGAAGCGGTAGTCCGAGCCGAACACCGACTTGTAGGGCGTGTCGTGCATGTAGACGCCATACTGGTTGGCGATGTTGATGCGCACCTGGCCGAGCGAATTGCCGAAACCCGGATCCTGCCTGAAGCGCATGCGCGTGGCCTCATCCGTGTTCCAGTTGATCTGCTCGGGCGTGATCTCCTGGCCCTGTGGGTTGAAGATGCGGATGTGGTGATCGGCCAGATAGCTCGGCTCCTTCTGCATCAGAGGGATCAGATCCTTCTTGATGATGGAGAGCGGCACGGTCCAATAGGGGTTGAAATTGATGTTCTGCACCACGGTCGACAGGATCGGCGAGGGCCGGTCCGGCTTGCCGATCACCGTGGAGTGGCGCTGCTCGACCGCGCCGTTGTTCACAGCTTCCAGCTCGGTCGCCGGAATGTTCATCATGATGTAGCGGTTGCCCAGATTGCCCATCGAGCGCAGGCGCACGATGTTCATCTGCAGCTGCTTGATGCGGACATCGATCGGAATGGCGAGGGCGGCGCGCGAGGTGTCGCCGACGACGCCGCTGGACAGGATGCCGTGGCGCGACTGGAAGCGCTTCACCGCACCGTCGAGATAGGAATCGAAGACGGGCGAACCGCCGAGCGACGGCGCCAGATCACCCGAGGCGATCAGGCGCTGGCGCAACGAGACGACGTCGGGGCTGCGCGAACCAAGCTGCAGGCGGCCCTTGCCGGTCACCTGGGGCCAGCCGCCCTGGGCAGCGATTTCACTATATTTCTGCAGGGCATTCTGCGTGGCCTGCAAGGTGTAGGCCGAGAAAGTGGGCGAGGAACTGCTGGCCTGCCCGATGGGGCTGGCCACGGAATCGTAGCGTTCCTTCATCTCCATCTGGCCCAGGCCGTAATCCTGCGCGGCAGCCGGACGCGCCAAGGCGGTCGCAGCGGCCCCGAGGGCCAAAGTGGAGAGAAAACCACGACGAGAATAGTCAGACATCTTGTTCTAATCCTGCAGCAAAGCCCGCTTGCGCCACGCACCTACCGTACCGGTAATTTCCTGCGGCCGTGAATTAGCCGAGCTCTTTACACGGGAGAGGTAAACGAACCGAGACCAAAATCAGACCTCGTCACCGGCCATTTGCGATCCCGGTATACGAAACTTGCGCAATGCCCTATCGCCAGAAAGCGGCAAAACCGGGACAAATGTGGCAAGGCCCGTCACGATCACCGCCATGTGAGCGCGAATCGCGCCTGCGTGACAAAGTTGCAACAATCCGGTCGCCGACTCTCACGGATGGCGCCGCTCGCGCGAGGCGAGAAAGGCCAGCCCGACATAGAGCAGGATCAGAACACCGATCGTCGTCATCATCGCATATTGCCGGCCGAAGATCTCCGGACGGAACAGCGAGATGATGAAATAGCTGCCGGAAGCGATCAGCCAGATGACCCCGCCCCAGGTCGCCGCCATCCACAGGCCGACGGCCGCCACCAGGTCGAAAACCGCGAACACGATCACCGCACTCTGGGTGAGGACCGGCATGCCGAGGAAGCGATCCGGATCGGCCTGCCCGATCCCCAGGATCAGGCACCAATGGATGATGCCCTTGGCCATCCATAGCACGGCGACGGCACGCATGAACCACAACAGATAGGCGCCGTAGGGCGGGCCGTCGCGGTCAAACTCGATATCGCTCATGTCGTGCCTCGTTGCTGTCGGTCCTTCTAACCGTGCAAGGAGCCGAGGGCAAATCACCCGGCCGCATGGAGGCGATCGAAGCCTGGCCGATGAAGGGGACGAGGAATGCCTGCCATCTCGCGGGTGCTCCCCGGTTTTTGACCATCGAGCCCCTGCATTTGCCGCTGCCGGGGTGTGACATGACGGCATGCCTCCGCTGCACCGGATGTGATAGAACCTTTCCAAAGTTCATTTCGAAGAGACTGCCATGCCTTCCTCCGTCACCCCGCTCAAGCCCGCCCTCGCCTCCGCCTCGGACCGTCTCGACCTCGTCGAGCGCCCGCGCCGCAACCGCAAGAGCGAATGGGCCCGCCGGCTGGTGAAGGAGAATGTGCTCACCACCAATGATCTGATCTGGCCGATCTTCGTGCAGGAAGGCGAGAATCTGAGGAGCCCCGTAGCGGCGATGCCCGGCGTCGACCGAGTCAGCATCGACATCGCCGTCGAGGAAGCGCAGCGGGCCGCCGCCCTCGACATCCCCGTGGTGGCGATCTTCCCCTACACCGATCCTTCGCTGCGCGACCCCACCGGGAGCGAGGCCCTGAACGCGCAGAACCTGACCTGCCGGGCCTGCCGCGCCATCAAGGCCAAGGTGCCCGAAATCGGCCTGCTGACCGACGTGGCGCTCGATCCCTACACTTCGCACGGCCATGACGGGCTGCTGGAAGCAGGACGCATCCTCAATGACGAGACCGTCGCCCTGCTGGTGCGCCAGGCCCTGGTTCAAGCCGAATCCGGTTCCGACATCATTGCACCGTCCGACATGATGGACGGCCGCGTCGGCGCCATCCGCGCCGCACTCGATGCCGCCGGTTTCCTCGACGTGCAGATCATGGCCTATTCGGCCAAATATGCCTCGGCCTTCTACGGCCCGTTCCGCGAGGCGGTCGGCTCCTCCGGCGCGCTCAAGGGGGACAAGCGCACCTATCAGATGGACTATGCCAATTCGGACGAGGCTGTACGCGAGGCCGAGCTCGACATCGCCGAAGGCGCCGACATGATCATGGTCAAGCCCGGCCTGCCCTATCTCGACATCGTCGCCCGCCTCAAGCAGAGCTTCGGCCGCCCGACCTTCGCCTATCAGGTCTCGGGTGAGTATGCGATGATCATGGCCGCCGCCCAGAACGGCTGGATCGACGGCGAAAAGGCGATGATCGAGAGCCTCACCGCCTTCAAGCGTGCCGGCGCCGACGGCATCCTCACCTATTTCGCACCGCGCGCCGCCGAATATCTGCGCGGCAGATAGCAGGCCGGCCTATCTATCGATATGGCCGAGATCGCGATCGGGATCGAGCCGGTCGCGCACCAGCTGCTTGAGAGCTTTCACGTCGGGAAAGCCGCCGTCGCGCTTGCGCTCCCAGATCTCCTGGCCCTCATATTCGATGCGGAAGGCACCGCCGGTGGCCGGCACCAGCGTAACCTCGCCCAGATCTTCCGAAAAGGTCGAGAGCAGTTCCTGGGCCATCCAGGCTGCCCGGAGCAGCCATTGGCATTGCCGACAATAAACGATGGTCACACTGGGCTTGCCGTCACGCATCACGAGTCTCGAAACAGGAAAGGGATTCGACGATATCCCCGCCGCCGCCTCAGGAAAAGCTCGCGATTGAGTGGCCCCTCACCCGGGACGGCCGGGTTTGCTGTCCGAATCGCGGCAAGCCTGTAATCTGCTTGCAGGCAGCGCCGACATAAAAATCGGGTCAACCGGTGTGGCGCGAAGATTCAGGCGGCACCCTTGATCCATCGTGTCATCGCCTTGCTTCTCGTCACTTTGTGCCTGGCTTCCTGTCGCGACAGCCTCGACCCGCAGGAAATCCGCATCTGCCGGCAGACATTGCCCGCCGTGGCGCTCGACGCAGACGGACTTACGGTCACTGCCGTTACCCCTGCCTCGCCACCGTTCAAGATCCGCATCGACTATCGGACGCTACACCAGGGACGCAGCAGCAATCACAGCGTGTTCTGCGCCTTCGGACCGAGCCCGCCGGATAACCGGTTCATCGAGCTGAGTGCCCTGGCCGCGGACGGCAGAGCCTTTGCTGCCTGGAAGCTCCACCTCCTCAAGCGCTATTGGCTCGAACGCCCCGAGGCCGCCCTTGCCGATCCGGGCCCCGGTGAAACCATAGCCGATATACCCGAGGTCCCCAGCAGCATTGCCTTTCTGGTGCAGAGTCTCGGCAACGGGGTGCCGACCACGGCCATGACCATGCTGATCGCAGTGGCCTATGCCCTCGTCTTCGGCCTGGTCCAGCGCATCAACCTGGCCTTCGGGGATTTCGCCACGCTCGGCGGCGTGATGAGCGTCTCGATCATGCTGATCATGCTGGCGCTCGGCTCCCGCTCTCCGGCCCTGGACCTCGTCGTCGTGTTCGCGGCTGCGGTCGGCCTCGTGGTTCTCGCCGGTCATATCGTGGAAAAACTGGTCTTCGCCCCCCTCGCCTTCCGGCGCGGCCAGACCATCCTGATCGCAACGGTGGCCGTGGCATCGGTCATGCGCGAGGCGATGCGCGTCGCCCAGGGTCCCAATGATCGCTGGGCACCGCCGGTCACCAGTCCCTATCTGCCGGTGGTGCGATCGGGCGATTTCGTCGTCCATTTCACCGTCATGCAGATGTCGATCGGTGCGGCCGCGGCCATCGTCGCCATCGCCGTCGTCGTGCTGATGCACCGCAGCGAGCTCGGCCGGCGCTGGCGCGCGATATCGGACGATGCCCTGATGGCCAACCTTGTCGGGATCTCGAGCCGGGGCATGCTGGCCTTGACCTTCGGCCTCGCCTCCGCGCTGGCCGGTTTCGCCGGTTTCATCATGACCGTCTATTACGGCGGAGCCGATGCTTATGGCGGAGCCATGATCGGCTTGAAGGGCCTGGTCGCAGCCGTCATCGGCGGCATCGGTTCGATCGAAGGGGCGCTGCTCGGCGGCCTCGTGCTCGGCCTGTTCGAGGTTGTCTGGCAGGCCTATTTTCCGATCGAGCACCGGGACGTGGCCGTGATGACCTTTCTTGTCCTCATGCTGATCTTCCGTCCGGGCGGGCTGTTCGGCTTTGCCGATGCCACGCCCCGGCAGGTCTGACGACCGGCTTCAAAAACGACGCCGGGCGCGATAATTTGATCTCGCCCGCCAGCAGGACTCTGGCGAGACGCGGCGCCCGGTGGTAGCTTTCGCCTTCATGCATGGAGAATGGCGTTGAGCATTGAAATACGCGACTCACCGCAATTCTATCTGACCGCGCCATCGCCCTGTCCCTATCTGAAGGGCAAGCAGGAACGCAAAGTGTTCACCCACCTGATCGGTGAACGGGCCGCGCGCCTCAACGATGTGCTCAGCCATGGCGGCTTCCGCCGCTCGCAGACCATTGCCTACCGGCCGGCCTGCGAAAACTGCAAGGCTTGCGTTTCGGTGCGCGTGCCGGTTGCCGATTTCATCAGGACGAAATCTTTCCGCCGCGTGCAGGCCGACAATCGCGACGTCGTTTCGCAAATGCGCAGTGCCACGCCGACCTCGGAACAATATTCCACCTTCAGGGCCTATCTCGACCAGCGCCATGCCGATGGCGGCATGGCCGACATGACGGTGCTCGACTATGCGATGATGGTCGAGGATACCCATGTGAACACGCAATTGGTCGAGTACCGGCTATCCGGTGCCGGCCTGCCGTTGAACCGGCAAGGCGAGGGTCCGCTGGTCGGCGTTTCGCTCACCGATGTGCTGGCCGACGGCCTGTCGATGGTCTACTCGTTCTATGAGCCGGGCATGGCGGCACGCAGCGTCGGCACATTCATGATCCTGGACCATATCGCCCGTACGCAGGCGATGGGACTGCCCTATCTCTATCTGGGCTATTGGGTCGAGGGATCGCGCAAGATGGCCTATAAGGGGCGCTTCCTGCCGCAGGAACGGCTCGGCCCCAATGGCTGGGATCGCGTCGAGAAATAGCGGCCGGGGCGTTTGGTGACGGGGCGGTCACGCCAAGAATCTCCACGATCCGTCACCCCGCCATCATGTTTCTGAACGTCAGATGACCAGGGCGTTCGCGCCTCGTTCAGGCAGGAACTGGCATCGTGTCCTCATTGCTCCTTGAGTTCCTACGAGCTCGAGCCCCCTCAATGAGGTAACCGATGAACCTTCTCGGCAAGACCATGATTGCGGCCTCCTTCGCGCTGACGGGCCTGATGGCCAGTGTCGGCACGTCCTCGGCCATGAACGTCGCTCCGGCGACGCCAGGCGCTTCGCCGCTGGTCCAGGATGTCCGCTGGGGCTGTGGCCCTGGCTGGCAGCCCAATCGCTGGGGCCGCTGCGTCCCAGTCCGCCGTCCCTACTATGGCTATGGCGGCGGGTATGGCTATGGCGGTGGCTGGGGTCCTCGTCCCCGCTGGGGCTGGGGCGATGGCTACCGTCCCCGCCATGGCGGCTGGGATCGCCCCTACTATCGCGAACGCCGCTGGGACAATTATTGAGCCCACCAAACGAGTTCCAGGGGGCGGTAGCGTATAACCGCCCCTCTTCCCCTATCCGGCCGAGCCACCGGTGTCCTGCGTAATTGGCTCACATTCGGAAACGGTGCCCCAGGCAAGCCCCCATATCGCGTAGGCAAGACGCCTATGGAGGCTTTACGGACGCTCCGGCCAGGCGCGACTTGTCAGGCTGCAATGCCGCGCCGAACCTGGTATCCGCGCCTGACGGCACCGTTTTGACTGAGAGCGCCGTTGCCCCCGCACCCTGCCTCAAGAGACCAGGCGCGCATCCAGCCTGGCTGCCGCTTCCACCACGGCTCGCCTTTCGGGCATGCCGTCCCAGCCATTGCCGAGGCCGCATTTGAGGCTCGCGGCCGCGCTGGCAAAACGAGCAGCATCGATCACGGACCGCCCCTCCGCCAACCCGGCGGCCAAGGCACCATGAAACACATCACCCGCACCGGTGGTGTCGAGCACACTCACCGGCAAAGCCGGCACCAGGGTCAGCCTGCTGTCGACCCACCATAGCGAGCCCCGTGCGCCCAACGTGACGCCAAAGGTGCCGCCAAGGCGCCGAGACAACGCTTCGCAGCCTTTCGCATCCGGTTGCGCCCCGGCGCTGGCAAGCGCAAATCCATCCTCCGAGAACACCGGCAGGCTCGCGCGTCGTGCCAGCTCCAACAGCCGCGCCGGATCGGTCACTTCCGCATCGAGCACCGACGGGACGCCCGCGGCAGCAGCCGCATCCAGCACCGCAAAAGAGGCTTCGTGCCAATTGATATCGGCAAGCACCGCGCCCGCCTTGGCAATGTCCTGCAAATGCAGATGGGCCGTCGAGGCCGGCAGGTCGGTGTGATCGTGACCGACGATGAGCCGTTCGCCCTGCCGATCGACGATCACCACGGCGGAGATGGTATCCATCTCCCCGCTGCATTTCACGCCGTCGATCCCGACGCCGTGATGGCGCAGGCGCTCGCATAGGAAAGCCGCTTCGGCATCGTCACCCAAACGGCTCCACAATTCGACCGGCTGCTGCAAGCGGGCGCAGGCGACCGCGGCCGTCGCGGCCGGACCGCCTCCCCGCTTGAAATGGTGCCGGGCCGTGACCTTGATGGCCTGCCGCGGCATTTCATCGATTTCCAGCACCTGGTCCACCGTCGTGGTGCCGACGCAGATGACGGCTCCCCTCGTTCTCATCGGCTCTTGCATGATCGCTTGTCTTCGCCGCCCGAAGCGTTCTGCAGGCGGACCTTATGGGTTGTTTCCTCGCGATGATATAAAGCCAGTTTGTCAGACAAAACAATATGGCCATCGGCTCATCTGGCGGGCACCGAAGCGGCGCGAACCATGATCGAGGCGGCTTGGCAAGCCTGACCAAACGTCAGCTTCCGTACCGATATAACACCCGCGTCACGCTCGTGCTGGTGTTGTCGGACCAACGTTCGGGAGGATCGAGGAAGAGCGCATGTTGCAGCTATGGACAAAAGCGCTCGCCTCGCACTGCTGTAACAACTTACCGGCGGACTTGGTCGCTTGCGCTCTTCGTGAGGCAATGAAAAGCCCGGTCCACGCAAACGCGGCCGGGCTTTCGCATGTCGGGCAACCGGGTGGCTCGAATCGGGCATCCGACCACCGTGTCTGGTCAATCACGACGGACCGGGCTCGCAATGGCGCTGTGGCTGAAACCGATTTCGGCAAGACCCTTTTGGGTCGGTATCCGATGGGTCTCCCGGCGCTTTTGACAAGCAGGAAACGCCCGACAGCAGATGTGCAATCTGGCAATGAGACTGACAAGGATCATCGCTACCTAAGGAAATTCACCGTTTGTTGCGGTGCAATATAGCGCGCCAAACCGGCCTCCAGCGACGCGAGTGCATAGCTGGCATGCAGGCCTTTCGCAACAGCCCCAACCCAGGAGCTAGGACTATCGCCTACCTGACTAACCAACCGCCCTCCGAGTTGTCGAAGGGACCCAACACGCATTTTGCACCTATCAATACGACCGATCGCACGGATGAGATCGAGGAAAGTTCACCTATGCCCCTTCTGTCGGCATTCACCGTCGCTCCCACCATCGAGACGTCGCGCTTGATTTTGCGTGCGCACAGACCCGGCGATCTGGAGAGCGTCACGGCCATGTGGGCAGAGCCCGCGGTGCTTCGTTATGTGCGCAAATCCCCCTATCCGCGCGAGGAAGTCTGGACCCGCATGCTGCGTTATGCCGGCCACTGGCTCTGGATGGGGTTCGGCTTCTGGATCGTGACCGACAAGACGGACGGGCGATTCCTGGGCGAAGTCGGCATCCATAATTTCGAGCGCGACATGGAGCCTGAATTCTCAGGCACGCCCGAACTCGGCTACTCCCTGATCGGCGCGGCCCATGGCAAGGGCTATGCCACCGAGGCAGCCAAGGCGGTGCTGAACTGGTTCGACGGCCATATCGATCTGCCGCATACCAACTGCATGACGAGCCCCGACAACATCCACTCCCAGCGTGTCGCCCTCAAATGCGGCTATGAATATCTGCGCCAGTCCATTCATCTGGGTTCCCCCGTTGCGATCTTTCGCAGGCGCAGAGTCATCGCACCGACGCCATGATGCGATGTGAAACCACGGCTTGTTCTCCTTGATGACGTTAAGGACAGCAAAACCTTGACTGAAATTCGATCAGAAAAGCTTGCCGGCGTGAAGCGCCGGCAAGCTTTTGCCGAAATGGAAACTGATCCGAGCTGATGAAGGTTCCTCTTTTTTCTTTGGCAGACTCGGTCTATCACCAGGGTGTGCCGTACCTTCGCCGTATTCCTGATCACACAAATAGGCATTCCGGCTGAGGCTTATCCAGAGTCGGCGGCGGGCAATATCCGCCGAAAATGAGGGAGTTAGAATGATGCTTCGTTCCGCCATCATTGGTACCGGACTACTGATCGCCAGCGCGGTCGCGCTTGCTGCGCCAGCGCAGGCGCTCACCATGAAGGAGTGCAGCGACAAATATCAGGCCGCAAAGACCGCGAACACGCTGAACGGCGCGACCTGGAACGACTTCCGCAAGGCACAATGCGGCACGGAAGCAATGCCGGCTGCCACCGCGCCGGCAGCACCTGCAGCCCCCGCCGCGACGACGGCTGCCAAACCGGCTCCGGCCGCCAAGCCGGCTCCGACCGCCGCCACCTCGGGCAGCGCCGTGTTCCCGTCGGCCATCGATCCGAAATATGCCAAGGAATCGGCCGGCAAGCAGCGCATGCATACCTGCCTCGACCAGTATAATGCCAACAAGGCCAACAACGGCAATGGCGGCCTGAAATGGATTCAGAAGGGTGGCGGCTACTACAGCGAATGCAACAAGAAGCTGAAAGGCTAATTCTCTTCTTCTTCATCATGCGGCCGCGGATACCCTCCGCGGCCGTTTTCTTTTACCGCTGATGCAAGGCGGTCAAGCCTTCACTTCCACCCAGCGGCCTTTGGCAAAGCTGTCCGCGATGGCGTGGATGGTACGCTCGATGGCAAGGCCATCGTCGAAGTCGAACACCGAGGCCTTTTCGCCCTCGATGCGGGCGATCAGTTCGCGGCATTCGATCACTTTCAGATCGTTGAAACCAAGCCCGTGGCCAGGCGCCGGAATGAAGCGATCATAGGGCTTGTGCACCGGCGCACTGAGAATGCTCCGGAACCCCTGGGTTTCCTCGTTGCCCTCGCGGCGGAAAAGCTGCACCTCGTTGAAGCGTTCCTGATCGAACACGATGGCGCCGGCATCGCCGAAGATCTGCAGTTGGATGCGCCCCTTGCGCCCCCAGGCGGCGCGATTGACGGTGAGCACCCCCGAAGCGCCGCTCTCCAGGCGCAGCAAGGCGGTGGCGATGTCATAGTTCTCGATGGCTCGCCTGCCGCCATCGGGGTGGGGACGGTCCGCATAGGGCCTTGCCATCTCGCCGAACACTTCGGCGACCCCGCCGAGAACAAAACGCAGCAGGCTGAGGGGATGCACGGCAAAATCGTCGAGGGCCCCGTACCCGGCGCTGGCCTCGTTGCGGGTAGCGAAGGGGGTTTGCCGGTCCGCCATGAAATCCTCGTCCATCTCCAGGCGGACATGATTGACGACGCCGATCGCCCCCTCGCCGATCAGCTTGCGGATCAGGCGCATGGCGGGATTTTGAATATAGTTGTAGCCGAGCACCGCCACCTTGCCGCTGCCGCGCCAGGCGGCGTGCATCGCCTGCGCGTCGGCAAAGACGGTCGCCATCGGCTTTTCGCACCAGACATGCTTGCCCGCCTCCAGCGCCGCGATCGCCATCTCGGCATGGAAACGGTTGGGCGTGGTGATCGAGATCACGTCGATCTGCGGGTCGGCCAGGAGTTCACGCCAGTCTCCGGTCGAGGTCGCGAAGCCGAGTTCCATTGCCTTGGTGCGGGCGAGATCGGCGGACGCCTCGGCAAGCGCGACCAAACGAGGCCTGATGACGTCACCGAAGGTCGAGGCGACCGCATTCCACGCCAAGGCATGACATTTGCCCATATATCCCGTGCCGATCAGGCCAACACCGAGCCCCTTGCCATCCGATTTGGCCAACGCGTTCATCACTACTCTCCCTTTATGTCCATTCGCCATACCGCCTTGGTATGGCCGTCATTCCATTTCATTGTGCGACGCAGCACAGATTTGTTGTATGCTGCAGTGCATCAAAATCGGCACAGATCGATTCGACTCACCGCGGGCGGGCTGCCGTCTCTCGGGGAAAGAAAGGATATCCATGCTGGCTCCGCGGTTCGCCGTCGCAGCCAAGGGGACAACTGCCATGCTGTTTACTGGCATCATCGCGGCCTTGATTGCCCGCATCATCGACAATCCGGCCCGGCACACGCCGCCGCCCTCCACCGACGCGCCACGCGATCGGGATGAGGAGAAGCCGACAACCGACGGTGTCGATCCGCACACGCGCCGGTGCTGAGCCGATCCACATCCGCGATTGCGAAACGGGTTTCGCGGTCTTTCCAGTTGCACTACCCTTCCGTTGGGCGTGCCTTTGCGGCACGATCCGGTATCGCTGCCGCGTGGCACCACCGGTAGGGTGTCAATGATAGGGAGGGCAGCGAGCACACTGCCCCGCTTCTGGAACGGGACATGGCCATGGCTGAGGACGAGACGCGCGACTTTACCGATTTTTCCGCGCGTCTCGCCGATCGCATCGATCAATTGCCCAAACGCCTGCGGCAAGTGGCTCATTTCGCCAACGACCATCCCGACGAGGTCGCCCTCGGCACCGCCGCCTCGGTGGCAGAGAATGCCGGCGTGCAGGCCTCGACCCTGGTGCGCTTCGCCAAGACGCTCGGCTATTCCGGCTTTTCCGATCTGCAGCAGGTCTTCCTCGCCCGGCTGAAACAGCGCTTTCCCGATTATCGCCAGCGCGTGGCGCTGCTGCGGACCGAAGCGAATGAGGGCTCCCTGTCGGCGCCGCTGCTCAACGGCTTTGCCGACGCAGCCACGCTGTCGATCGAGCGGTTGCGGGCGTCGGCCGATCCCGAAATGATCGATGCGGCGATCGAATTGCTTGCCGGTGCCGACATCATCCATCTGGTCGCAGCCCGCCGGCTTTTCCCGGTGGCGGCCTATCTCGCCTACGCCTTCGGCAATCTGGGCCAGCGCTGCGCGCTGGTCGATCATGTCGGCCAGCTCGGCAAGGAGCAGATTTCGCTGGCGGGGCCCAGGGACGTGGTGCTGGCGATTTCCTACAACCCCTACTCGCCCGACACCGTCGAACTGGCTGGGATCGCGCATCAGCGCGGCAATGCCATCCTGGCCATTACCGACAGCCCGGCAAGCCCCCTGGCCCGCCTCGCCCGCATTCGCCTGGATGTGGAAGAAGCCGATCATGGTGCCTTCCGTTCGCTGGCGGCGACCTTCGCTTTGGCCATGACGCTGGCCGTGGGCACGGCCGAACATAAGGGGCGCGACTGACAAGGGGTGTCCCCTGGGAGCGCGGAGGTCCTCGTCCGCGCTTGCCAACGCTCGGCTTGCCATGAAAGGCGGGTCGTCCGGCACTTCTTGAGTGCCCAGGGACGTCCGCGCTCCAAGGCAAATCCAACCGGCCTATATTTTCACCGTCATCCCCGTCCGGGCCGCCTGCGTGGCGGCATCAGCCAGAATCTGGGCCTTCAGGCCGTCCTCGCCCGAGGGATTGGGCGACTTGCCCGCCAGGATGGCGTCAAGAAAGGCCGTCATCTCGAGACGATAGGCCTCGGCATAACGTTGCAGGAAGAAATCCTGCACGGGATCGGCCAGGAAACCGGAGCCGGTCGCCACCTCGACAGTGGTCTTCGGCACGTTGTGGGCGCGGATCAGGCCTTTGGAGCCATGCACCTCGATGCGCTGGTCATAGCCGTAGGTGGCGCGGCGCGAATTGGAGATCTGCGCGATCTTGCCCGACGCCGTCTTCAGGAGCACGGCGGCCGTATCGACGTCGCCAGCCTTGCCGATGGCTGGATCGACCAGGGCCGAAGCGACCGCGTGCACCTCTACCGGCTCCTCGGCCAGCAGGAAACGGGCAAGGTCGAGATCGTGAATCATCATGTCGCGGAAGAGCCCGCCGGAGCCTTCGATATAGGAGACCGGCGGCGGCGACGGGTCACGCGAGATGATGGTGACCAGTTCCACCTCCCCGATCGCGCCCTCGGCGATTCGGTGCTTGAGGGTAGCGAAATTGGGATCGAAGCGGCGATTGAAGCCGATCATCAGGGGCTTGCCGGCCTTGGTGACCTCGGCGAGGCAGTGGCGGATCCGGTCGGACGACAGATCGACCGGCTTCTCGCAGAACACGGCCTTGCCGGCCTGCACGGCCCGTTCGATCAGATCGGCATGGGTGTTAGTCGGCGTGCAGATGAGCACGGCGTCGACGTCGGCGGCGGCGATGGCCTCGTCGATCGTGCTGACGCGGGCGCCCGTCTCGGCCGCCAGGGCCTCGGCGGAGGGCCCGTGCGGATCGGAAACCGAAATCAGTCTGGCCTGCGGATGCAGTGCCGCATTGCGACCATGGATCTTGCCGATGCGGCCAGCGCCGAGAACTGCGAGACGAACCATTTCTCTCCCCAATCGTTTGATTTGACCCGAGGACCGGGCCTGTTTGCTGTAGGATAATCGTCAATCATCGCGCCATGCCACCGAATCGCGGCCATGCACGCAAAAGCGGGCGGCGGCACAGGCTTCACGTCAAAATATGGCATTTTTATTCTATATTGACAACATAATAGAATATATGTTTCATTTTTGAAGCGCCGATCGAAGGGATGAAGCAACCGCCGCAAGGCCCGCCGACGCGCGAGACAACAACAAGGCGACAGGCCGGCACGCAGTCGCCAAGAGGAAACGTTTAGAGCCGGCCGTTTCCGCCCGTTGCGGTTGCCTTGTGCATCCGCTGTTCCATGGCGGGCCGGTCCGTCTGTCTGGAGGTCAAGCATGAGCACGCCCGCACTCGATGTCATCACGATCGGCCGCGCTTCGGTGGATCTTTACGGCCAGCAGGTCGGCGGCAGGCTGGAGGACATGTCCTCCTTCACCAAGGCCGTGGGCGGCTGCCCCGCCAACATCGCCATCGGCACGGCGCGCCTCGGCCTGAAATCGGCCCTGATCACCCGGGTCGGCGACGAGGCGATGGGACGCTTCATCCGCGAGCAGATGCAGCGCGAGGGCGTGGCGACCGAAGGCATCCACACCGATCCCGCTCGCCTTACCGCGCTGGTCATCCTCGGCGTGCGCGACGAAAAGCAATTCCCTCTCATCTTCTACCGCGACAATTGCGCCGACATGGCGCTCGACGAAAGCGACGTCGACGAGGCCCTGATCGCCTCTGCCGCCGCCATCGTGGTCACCGGCACGCATTTTTCCCAGCCCAACACCGATGCGGCCCAGCGCAAGGCCATCCGCCTTGCCAAGAAGCACGGCCGCAAGGTGGTGTTCGACGTCGACTACCGGCCCAACCTCTGGGGCCTCGCCGGACATGGGGCGGGCGAGGAGCGCTATATCAAGGCCGATCACGTCACCCAGCATCTGCAGACTATACTGCCCGATTGCGACCTGATCGTCGGCACGGAAGAAGAACTCGCCATTGCCGGCGGTTCGGAGGACACGCTCGAGACGCTGCGGCGCATCCGTTCCATCTCCGACGGCACCATCGTCTGCAAGCGCGGCCCGATGGGCTGCGTCGTCTTTCCCGGTGCCATCCCGGCCAGCTTGGATGACGGCATTCGCGGGCCGGGATTTCCGGTTGAGGTCTACAACGTCCTTGGTGCTGGCGACGCCTTCCTGTCGGGCTTCCTGCGCGGGTGGCTGCGCGGCGAGCCGCTCGAAACCGCCTGCGCCTATGCCAATGCCAGCGGTGCCTTCGCGGTCTCCCGCCTGCTCTGCTCGCCCGAGATCCCGACCTTCACCGAACTCAGCTATTTCCTCGAACATGGCAGCAAGGAACGGGCCTTGCGCAAGGATGCTGCCATCAACCATATCCATTGGGCCACCACCCGCCGCCCGGCCGCTGAGGGGCTGATGGCGCTCGCCGTCGACCACCGCGCTCAGATGGAAGCGATGGCGGACGAAATCGGCGTATCTCGAGAGCGTATCTCCGCCTTCAAGGCCCTGGCGGTCAAAGCTGCCGCCAGGATCGCAGGTGGGCGGCCCGGCTTCGGCATGCTGATCGACGGCATCTATGGCCGCGAAGCCTTGTTCCGCGCGGCCGATCACCCCTTCTGGATCGGCAGGCCGGTCGAGCTTCCCGGCTCCCGCCCCCTGGAATTCGAGGGTGGCCCCGATGTCGGTACCAGCCTGATCGAATGGCCGGTCGGACACACGATCAAGTGCCTCTGCTTCTATCATCCCAGCGACCCCCCTGCTCTCAAGGAGCAGCAGGAGCGCCAATTGCTGCGTCTTCACGCGGCTGCACGCACGGTGGGCCGCGAATTGCTGATCGAGATCATCGCGGGCAAGCATGGTCCACTCGAAGACGACACGGTATCGAGCGTGGTGCAGCGCCTCTACGACCTCGGCATCAAACCCGACTGGTGGAAACTGGAGCCACTGAAGACCGCCGCGGCCTGGCGCGCCGTCGCCGCGGTGATCGAGCGTAACGATCCGCTCTGCCGTGGCATCGTACTGCTTGGCCTGGAAGCACCGGAGGAGGACCTCGAGGCTGCCTTCGCCGTGGCTGCGAGTGAACCGATGGTGAAGGGCTTCGCCGTCGGACGCACCATCTTCAATGAACCGGCCCGTGCCTGGCTGCGCGGGGCTCTCAGCGACGATGATGCGGTCGACGCGATGGCAACGCGTTTCGCCAGGCTGGTTCAGGCCTGGGAGAGTGCCTCGGGACAGGCTGCGGCGGCCCAATAGCACTCGCGAAGCAGCTTCGCGCTGGCTATGGTCCGGCATTCCAAGCGAGGTCCGCAAGGGGCCTCCACTTCTCGACAAAGACATTTGGAGCAGGCCACTCAACCATATTGACAGTTGAGTCCAATATGCTCAGGGAGAGATTTCGTGGCAACCATCCGTCTCACAATGGCCCAGGCCCTGGTCCGCTTCCTCACCGCTCAGAAGACAGTCGTCGACGGGCAGACGGTGCCGATTTTCGCTGGTGTCTTCGCCATTTTCGGCCATGGCAACGTCGCCGGTATCGGCGAGGCCCTCTACCAGGCGCGCGAGACCCTGCCGACCTATCGTGCCCACAACGAGCAGTCGATGGCCCATGCCGCCACCGCCTATGCCAAGGCGATGCGACGGCGCCGCATGATGGCCTGCACCACCTCGATCGGGCCGGGCGCCACCAATCTGGTCACGGCCGCGGCGGTTGCCCATGTCAACCGCCTGCCCCTCCTCCTGCTGCCCGGCGACGTCTTCGCCAATCGCCGGCCGGATCCAGTGCTGCAGCAGTTGGAGGATTTCGGCGACGGCACCGTCACCCCGAACGATGCCTTCCGGCCCGTCTCGCGCTATTTCGACCGCATCACCCGCCCCGAGCAGATCATTCCGGCCCTGGCACGGGCGATGACGGTGCTCACCGATCCGGCCGATTGCGGGCCGGTGACCCTCGCGCTATGCCAGGACGTGCAGGCCGAGGCCTATGACTATCCCGCTTCCTTCTTCGAAGAACGGGTCTGGACGAGCCGGCGTACCCGCCCCGACGAAGACGAGTTGGCCGCCGCGGTCACCGCCCTGAAGGCCGCCCGCAAGCCTGTGATCGTCACCGGCGGTGGCACGCTCTATTCGCAGGCTGAAGGCACTCTCGCCACCTTTGCCGCCAAACATGGTATTCCGATCGGTGAAACCCAGGCCGGCAAGAGCGCCATCGCGCTGGACGACCCGCTCGGCATGGGCGCCATCGGCGTCACCGGCACCGGTGCTGCCAACGCGGTGGCCGAGGAAGCCGACCTGGTGCTGGCCGTGGGGACCCGCTTGCAGGATTTCACCACCGGCTCCTGGGCTCTGTTCAAGGCCGACACGCATCGCATCGTCGGCCTCAACACCCAGCCTTTCGATGCGAGCAAGCACCGCGCCTTGCCGTTGGTCTGCGATGCCAAGGTCGGGCTGGAACTGCTCTCGCATGCCCTCGGCGACTGGAAAGCGCCGACGTCATGGACGGACAAGGCGATCGCAGGCCGCGAAGCATGGCTGAAGACGGCCAGCCGCTACACCGACGCCAGCAATGCCGAACTGCCCTCAGACGCCCAGGTCATCGGCGCCGTGCAGCGGGTCGGCAAGCCCACCGACATCGTGGTCTGCGCCGCCGGCGGCCTGCCCGGTGAGCTCCACAAGCTCTGGCAGGCGGGCGCGCCCGGCGGCTATCATATGGAATATGGCTACTCCTGCATGGGCTACGAGATTGCCGGCGGCCTCGGCGTGAAGATGGCCGAGCCTGACCGCGAGGTCATCGTCATGGTCGGTGACGGCTCCTATCTGATGGCCAATTCCGAAATCGCCACCTCGATCATGGCCGGCGCCAAGCTGACCATCGTGGTGCTCGACAACCGGGGCTATGGCTGCATCAACCGCCTGCAGCGCGCAACGGGCGGCGAAAGCTTCAACAACCTGCTGCGCGACACCCGCCACGACGTGCTGCCGGACATCGACTTCACCGCGCATGCCGCCAGCCTCGGCGCGCACGCCGTCAAGGTGAAGAGCCTGGCCGAGCTGGAGGCTGCCGTCACTGCCGCGCGCGGGCACAGCCGCACGTCTGTGGTGGTGATCGATACCGATCCCTTGGAATCGACCGATGCGGGCGGGGCCTGGTGGGACGTTGCCGTCCCCGAGGTTTCCCAGCGCCGCGAGGTCGAGGCGGCCCATGCGGCCTATGTCCAGAAAAAAACACTGCAGCGCGTGGGCGACTGAGCATCATCGGGGGCGGGTCTTCAGACCCGCCTTCTCCCCTACTCCCCCCCTGTAAGAATACCGGGTCTGAAGACCCGCCCCCGAACCAATATTCTCCGGAGTTCTCCTATGCCTATCCGTATTGGCGCCAACCCCATCGGCTGGTCGAACGACGACATGCCCGAAATCGGCGGCGACACCCCGCTTGAAACCTGCCTGGCCGAGGCCAGGGAAGTCGGCTTTGAGGGCATGGAGCTCGGCAACAAGTTTCCGCGCGAGGCAAACGCCCTCAAGGCAGCCCTCGCCCCCTTCGGCCTCGCCTGTGTCGGCGGCTGGCACTCGATCGAATTGCTGACCCGGGACGAGCATGCCGAGTTCGCGGCAGCGCGTGCCCATATCGACCTGCTCAAGGCGTTGGGCACCAGCGTCTTCATCGTGGCCGAGACCTCCAACGCCATCCATGGCGACAAGGCCAAACCGCTGTCGCAACGCCCTGTCATGGCGTCCGCGGACTGGGCCGAATACGGCCGCCGCATCACCGCCTATGCCGAGATGCTGAAGGCCGAGGGGCTGCAGCTCGACTATCACCATCACATGGGCACGATCGTGCAGTCGCAGGCCGACATCGATGCCTTCATGGCGGCGACCGGCCCCGCCGTGCACCTCCTGCTCGACACCGGCCATGCCACCTGGGGCGGCTCGGATCCCGCCAATCTCGCCCGCCGCTATCGCAGCCGCATCAGCCATGTCCACACCAAGGATGTGCGAGCCGAGGTCAGGGCGCGTTCGGATGCGCAGGATTGGAGTTTCCTCGATAGTGTGCTCGCCGGTGTCTATACGGTTCCCGGTGACGGCATGATCGACTTTGCCAGCGTATTCCGCGAACTCCAGGGCTATTCCGGCTGGGTCATCGTCGAGGCCGAACAGGATCCCAAGAAGGCCAATCCGCTGACCTATGCCAAGGCCGGCTATGCGCATCTGCGAAAGGTGCTCGGCGAGACGGGATTGAAGGCAGCCTGACGAGAACGCGCGTTTTGGCAAAAGACGCGCTTTTATTCCAACCCTGTGGTTCGATGCGTTCTTCCGATCGAAAAGTCGATCGGCTTTTCAGGAAAACGCCCCGGCAGCAATGAGCCCGAGGAGGCCATCATGTCGAAACTTCTCCTCAAGCCTGGCAAGTCCGGCTCGCGTATCCACCAGGTCACGCCGCAATCGGCCGGCTGGACCTATGTCGGTTTCGAAGTCCACGAGCTTGCGGCCGGCGAAAGCCTGAGCGCCGAGACGGGCGCTACCGAGATCTGCCTGGTATTGGTGGCCGGCAAGGCCTCGATCAAGGCCGGCAGCCAGGATTTCGGCGTGCTGGGCGAGCGCAGCAATCCCTTCGAAGGCGCGCCCTGGTCGGTCTACATTCCCGCCGGCTCGAACTATGAGGTCAGGGCTGAAACCCCCGTCGAACTGGCCGTCTGCGCGGCACCGGGCACCGGTGCGCTGCCGGCTCGCGTGATCGGTCCCGACCAGGTCGGGCAGGAAACCCGCGGCAAGGGCTCGAACACGCGCCATGTCCGCAACATCCTGCCCGAATGGGAACCGGCCGAGAGCCTGCTTGTGGTGGAGGTGATCACCCCCTCCGGCAATTGGTCGAGCTATCCGCCCCATAAGCACGATCAGGACAATCTGCCCGCAGAGAGCCAGCTGGAAGAAACCTATTATCACCGCTTCAACCCGGCGCAGGGCTATGGTGTCCAGCGCGTCTATACGGACGACCGCTCGCTGGACGAAGTGATCGCTTTTTCAGATCGTGACGTCGTGCTCGTGCCGAAGGGTTATCACCCCGTCGGTGCCGCTCACGGCTATGACCTTTATTATCTCAATGTCATGGCTGGTCCCAAGCGCATCTGGAAATTCCACAACGATCCGGACCACGCCTGGCTCGTCCAGGCCTGAGGTTCACTCGACCGATACTTCCCAGCCGACGATCCATTCTTCCCAGGCCCGCCAGCTCCAAGCTCGCGGGCCTTTTGCTATTTCACGATGACGGTAGGTTCGAATACTCACCGACAAAAAGATACTGACATAATACCTTCGAGGTAGAGCCTCTGTCCGCTTGGGCTCAAAACCCCTCCCCCATCGATAGCAAGGTCTACGTCTCCATAAGTCATTTGGAACCAATTGAAGGTTAATATTTCTAAATAATGAGCTTTATTTCACCTAAAGCTAGGACATACTCCCCGAATTTTCAATTGCAAGCACCGTAGAATGGCAATTATATACCGCCATCTCCACGGCATCTATAAAAATGAACCCAGTGTGGCTTTCTTGTTACAGACTCAACGTCCGAGAAACGTCACTATTCGGAAAATGTTGTTAGGACATGTAGCCATGAAAATTTCTGCCGCAGCTCTGGCAATCCTGCTTTCCTCAACGGCTGCCTACGCCGCTGATCTCGCTCCGCAGCCCGTCGAACCGATCGCGCCAGTGGCAGCCCCCTATTCCTGGACCGGCTTCTACGGCGGCGTTCAGGCCGGCTATACTTGGGGCAAGTCCGACTATTCGGACTATTGGATCGCTAGCGGCGAATGGGACTACAAAGGCAAGTTGACCGCTAACGGTTTCACTGCCGGCGTCTACACGGGTTACAATTACCAATTCCAGAACAATCTGGTGGTCGGCATCGAAGGCGACATCAATTACGATTCCTTGAAGGGAAGTGCGAGGGCACGAGGCAACCTCAACTTCTCGCACGGCGCACCAGACCCGATCACCACCTACAAGCAGCGGGCAGAGCTCAAATGGGATGGCTCGGTTCGTCTGCGGGTTGGCTACGCCCTTGATCGCTTCCTGCCCTACGTCACGGGCGGTGTCGCGTTCGGGAAATATGATTTCGCACCCATCTGGAATGTCGACGGCCCGCTGCGTTATTCCAGCACCCAGGTTGGCTGGACTGTCGGCGCCGGCCTCGAATACGCCGTCACCGACAATCTGATCGCTCGCGTCGAATATCGTTATGCCGATTACGGCAAGAAGGATTATTTTAATTACTCGACAACGGCGGCTGGTAATTACAACGACCGGATCAATCTGAAGACCCATACAATCCGCGCCGGTATTTCCTACAAGTTCTGATCGACCTCCACCTTCCTTGCTATCTGCTGATAGCGAGGACCGGGAAGGACTGCTACGCGCTGGCTCATGCCGGCGCGTTTGTCTTTGCGTGCCGGCGGTCTGGCCGCGTCGCAGATTCCTCGTCTCGACCAGCCTTGGCACTATTACAGCGCCGACATGATGATCGACGACGATCCACTTTCATTGCACGCAATTAATCTTCATGCTCCGATCGAGATGAAGCAAATCGGGCCCGACTACAGTATGAAGGCATGGCTTCGTCCGTGGACGTCGAAACTCGACACCCGGGATCGCCAGCATGATACCCCTACTGCCAGGACTTCCATGAAACAGCTCTTCAAGGCCCTCATGATGCACAGCGCCATTGGCGCCTGGCTGGGGAAACTGCCCTTCCTGAAGGGACTCTACCTCCGGCATGTCTGGGCCGGCCGGATGGATCTTTTCTACGGGCTCTTCGGCAGCTACGCCGAAGCCGAGCGCTTTTCTGCCAATATCGGCAAGGTCGGCTGGCATGACGACACGCTCGCCGAACTGCTGGTCCGCGATGCGGAAGTCGAAGCCCCAACCCTGTTCCAGACCTCGCAATTCGCCGTCATGCTGTGGCTGTCGAAGCTCCTCCAGCCGGGCAGCACGGTGGTCGACTTCGGTGGCGCCGGCGGCATCTTCTATGAATTATGCGAGCGTTATGGCCTCCTGAAGCCGCCCCTGAGCTGGCATGTGGTCGACATGCCCGACATGGTCGAGCGCGGGCGGCAGCGCCATGCGAGGCTCGGCTCCACCATGATCAGCTTCGGGTCGGAACTGGCAGAGGCGCCGGCCCCCGACATCATGCTCATGCTGGGCATGATCCAATATCTGCCGGATCCCTTCGGCGAGCAGGGGCCCGGCATTCTGGACACGGTGCCGGCCTTGCCCGAACATATTCTGATCAACAAGATTCCGATCTCAGACGCCCCCGATGCCTGGACGGCCCAGAACCACGTATCCTCCGTCATCCCGTGCCGGCTGTTCAATCGCGCGAAGTTCCTGGCCTATTTCGAGGCGCGTGGCTATCGCCTGCAGGATCGCTGGCTGGTGCCCGAGCTCCAGGCCGAAATCCCCTTCCATCCCGAGCGCACACTGACCTATTTCGAGGGATTTTATTTGCGCCGGCAGGCCTGAGCAGCGTTCGAACCCCGCCTGTTCCTCCTGATCGATGCCGTGGCTCGACCGGAAGGAACAGGCTTGGCCAAACTGCGAAATCGTCCCCTTCGCGGAATGGCAGCCCCCTCGCGCCTGCGGCGGCGAAGCTCCGCCTTTGTGGGGCCATTCCCGCCTCCAATCGCCAAAAGAAGTAGACGGCGCTCCATCGCAGGGGTCTTGCAACCGACCAAATAAGGGCTGTCTTACGTTCGGATAACCCCCTCCGTACAATTCGGAGTACCCTCAGTATATCCAAACCTATCCACTAAGACCGCTACACTTCACATTTTTCCCAGCTTGTAACCGTCGATCTCAATAAGCAAGATACTTTCAAAATTAGTGCATGTCTTCTTTTCACGAATGGTCCCGGCCATGAGCCTTTCCGCCGACGAACTCATCACCCTCGATGCCGATGGTTATCGCGCCGCCTACGATCGCGTACCCCTTGCCTTCGAGCACGGCCTTCATCGCCTGCCGATGTTCCAGCCCGACGCGCTGGCGGCTCTGGCCGAGCGTTATGCCGACAGCCCGCAGGATTATTTCATCGCGGGATCGGCGCCGACACCGGGCACGAAGTTCTATGACGTCGAGCAGAACCGGGCCAGGCCGCACGAGGTCCTGGCGCAGTTGGGCAATGCACCCGCCCGCGTCCTGCTGAAACGCCTGGAGAACCACGATTCCGGTTTTCGCGACCTGCTGGACACGCTCTTCCGCAAGGTCACCGCACTCCGCGGCGGCCTGGGCGACGAGAGGATCGCACGGCTCGAATCCGCCCTCTTCATTTCCTCGGCCGCATCCACCACGCCCTTCCATTTCGATCCGGAAATCACGCATTTCTTCCAGATCGAGGGGCCGAAGCATTATCACGTCTTCCCGCCCAACGTGGTGGAGGAGAGCGATCTCGAACGCTTCTATGTCAGGGGCACGGTGAATATCGGCCAGCTCGATCTCGAAGGCTGCGACCCCCGGCAGGAGCACGTCTTCGACCTCGAGCCGGGCCGCGGCTTCCATCAGCCGCAGGATGCCCCCCATTGGGTGCGGACCGGCGGCGTGCGCAGCATCTCCTACGCCTTCTCCTTCGAGACCGATGCCAGCCGTGGGCGCGGGCGCGTCCGCGCTGCCAATCGCTATCTGCGCGCCATCGGCATGCATCCGCAGCGCCCAGGTCCCAGCCCGAGCGCCGATCGGGCCAAGGCCGCCGTCATGCAGGTTGTCACGCCAACCTTGCGAAGCGTACGCAAGGTCGTCAGGCAGGTGTCGGGACGCTGAGGCGGATCAGCGCAGGCGGCCTGCCGCCCTCATGATCCCTGCCGCTCCCGCGGCATCACGTCGAGGGAGCGGGGTTTGCCGTTGCGCAACACGTCGAAGCGCGTCGACCTGCCTATCCGCTCCTCGCCGAGCAGCCGGATGAGATCGTCCACCGCAGCGACACGGCGTCCGTCCAGGGCGACGATGATATCGCCCATCAGCAGTCCGGCACTGTCCGCCGGGCCACCGGCTTCGGCCGTGGCGATCATCACGCCGACGCCCTGATCGATGCCGGCCGCCATCTGCACGCGGCGGGCGATCACCGCCTGCTGGGCGGCAATGCCGATGGAGGCGCGCCGCACGCGGCCATGCCGGATGAGCTGCCCCATCACGAAGCTCGCCGTGTTCGACGCCACCGCAAAGCAGATCCCCTGCGCGCCCATGATCACGGCCGTGTTGATGCCGATGACCTCGCCGAGCGTGGAGACGAGGGGGCCGCCTGAATTGCCCGGGTTGAGCGCCGCATCGGTCTGGATCACGTCGTCGATCAACCGCCCGCTCTTGGCGCGCAGCGAGCGTCCGAGTGCGGAGATCACCCCGGTCGTCACCGTGGCCTCGAAGCCGAGAGGGTTGCCGATGGCGATCGCCACCTGCCCGCGCCGCAACAGGCTGGAATTGCCGAGCCGCGCCGAGGGCAGACTGACCGGCTGCTCGATGTGGACGAGGGCCAGGTCCGTATCGGGATCATCACCGATCAGGCGCGCATCGAAATGATGGCCATCCTGGGTTTGCACCGAAACGCGGGCGGTCCCCTGCGCGACGTGGCTGTTGGTGAGTACCAGGCCGTCCGGTGAAAGGATGACGCCGGAGCCGGACCCTGCCGGCTTGCCGCCCTTGCGGATGTCGAGCTTCACGACGGCGGGACCCACGCGTTCGGCGACGTCGATGACGGTGTTCGAATAGGCGTCAAGCAACAGCCCGTCTTCGGGCGTGGAAAGGGATGATGTCTGTTGAGGATGCGTATCCTCGTCCAAAATCACGGAGGGTGTATCGTCGAGCAACATGGTATCGACCCAAGACAAAGAAATTGAATACTGAGCACCGATATGGGAATGCCGCCGCCTCGCGGAAAGTCCCCTTCCCCCCGCCGCCGGCATGGCGGAAAAGCGGGTTCCCTTGGCTTTGCATAGCTGCGCTTGATCGAAACGATCAAAAATGATCATGACCGGCGGCATCGACGGACCGTTGCGCTCGGCTCGAATTTCGTCTGTTGTGCTGGTCCCTCAGTGTGCTTGTCCGAGTCACCATGAACATCCTGTCCATTCAGTCCTGGGTCACCTATGGCCATGTCGGCAATGCCTCGGCGGTTTTCCCGATGCAGCGCCTGGGCTGCGAGGTCTGGGCCATCCATACCGTGCAATTTTCCAATCACACCGGCTACGGTGCCTGGAAGGGCCGGGTCTATGACGGCACCATGGTGGATGAACTGGTCGAGGGCCTGGCCGAGCGCGGTGTGCTGCCCCTCTGCGATGGCGTGATCTCCGGCTATATGGGTTCTTCCGATATCGGCAACGCCATTCTCGCCGCCGTCGACAAGGTGCGCAGCGCCAATCCGGCCGCCACCTATTGCTGCGATCCGGTGATCGGCGACATCGGCCGCGGTGTCTTCGTAAGGCCGGGCATTCCCGAATTCATGCGCGACCAGGCCGTGCCGGCCGCTGATGTCATCACCCCCAACCGCTTCGAGCTCGAATATCTGGCCGGGCGGGAGGTACGCAGGCTCGCCGATGCCAAGGCCGCGGTGACCGCCCTGCATGCCGTCGGCCCCAAGGTGGTGCTGGTGACCTCCCTCGACACCGACGACACGCCGGACGACGCCATCGACCTGCTGGCCTCGGACGGCAACGGCTTCTACAGGGTGCGCACGCCCCGGCTGGGGCTCGACATCAATGGAGCGGGCGACGCGATCGCCGCACTGTTCAACCTGCACTGGAAACGCTCGGGCTCGGCAGCCGAAGCGCTGGACCTTGCCAGCGCCTCGATCTACGGCCTGCTCAAGCGCACCGCCGAGGCCGGCTCGCGGGAAATCCTCACCGTGGCGGCCCAGGATGAATTCGTGACGCCGAGCCGTCGCTTCGAGGTCGTCGCGGTATAGGGCAGAATGCGATTTCTCGCACGTTGCTCTAACTCTCTGTTTTGACGCGTTTTCTTGATCGAAAAGGCTATCAGCTTTTCTGGAAGACGTTTTCGTTTCCGCCGGATCGTCCGCGCGCAGAGCCCTGCCCTGCAGCCACTGTCCTTTACCCCTTTGCCTTGCGAGGAACCTTCTGATGCCCCGTCGTTTCTATACGCTCGATGTCTTCGCCGACCGTGCCCTGGCCGGTAACCCTCTGGCGGTGGTGCTCGATAGCGAGGGACTTGATGCCACCGCGATGCAGCAGATCGCACGCGAATTCAACCTGTCGGAGACTGTCTTCGTCCTGCCACCGGACGACGGCCGTCATCGAGCCCGCATCCGCATCTTCACGCCGGGCCTCGAAATGCCCTTCGCCGGGCACCCTACCGTTGGCACGGCCGTGCTCCTGGCACTGCTCGACCATGACCGCAAGCCGGGTGACTATCTGTTCGGGCTGGAGGAGCAGATCGGAATCGTGCCCTGTGCGGTCTCGCTCAAGGATGGCAGCGCCTATGCCCGGTTCGACATTCCGGCCCTGCCGACCGAGCGTGGCGCACCGGCAGCCACGAACCTGATCGCCGAAGCGCTCGGCCTGGGTGAACATCAGATCGGTTTCGAGAACCACCATCCCACCGTGTTCGGCACGGGTTTCCCCTATACGTTCGTGCCTGTCCGGTCGCTGGAAGCCATGGGACACATCCGCATCAATACCAGCCTGTGGACGGAGGCTTTCGGCCAGGAGGGCCTTGGCGCGGCCTATGCCTATACGCGCCAGACCGCCCAGGCCGGATCGAGCTTCCACGCCCGCATGTTCTCGCCCGGCGATGGCATCCCCGAGGACCCCGCCACCGGGTCGGCCGTGGCCGGGCTCACCGGCGTGATTGCCCGTTTCGATGATCTCGCCGACGGCACTCGGCATTTCCGCATCGAGCAGGGCTTCGAAATGGGCCGTCCTTCCCTGATCGACCTCACCATGACCATCAAGGGCACGCGTCAGGCCGGAGCCTCGATCGGCGGCGCAGCCGTGATCGTCAGCGAGGGAAGCCTGCATGTCTGAGCCGGAGATCGTCGAGCTCGACGCCATCGATTGCCGCCTGGAGCAACGGCCCTGGCGGTTCGCCGAGGAGAATGCCGAAGCGATAAGAGCGCATTGGCAGAAGGTGATCGAGGCCAAGCCGGCGAGCTTCAATGGCAAGATCCTGCTGCTGCATCGCTGGCAGATCATGGGACGCCGGTTCAGCGGCGCCTATCTGATGACCGATTATGCCAGCTTCCTGGCCTGGCGGGATTTCGGCATGCCGGGCGAGGCCCGGTGGAACTGTTTCGCCATGGCCGCGCTCGAGGCCGCCGACGGCGCCTTCCTGCTCGGCGAGATGGCCGAGCATACCTCCAATGCCGGAGCGATCTATTTCGCGGCCGGCACCCCGGACCCCTCCGACCTCGATGGCGATATCGTCAATCTCGCCGGCAGCGTGACCCGCGAACTGGAGGAGGAGACCGGGGTCACCACGGCCGACGTCGAAATCGCTTCCGGCTGGACCGCTGTCTTCCACGGCCCGCGCATCGCTCTGATGAAATCGGTGCGATCGCCCCTGTCTTCGGTCGAGCTCAAGGACGGGATCGAGCGCTTCCTGGCCGAAGACGAGAGGCCGGAACTCGAGCGCATGCATGTCGTTGCGTCACCGGCCGACATCCGCGCCGATCGCATGCCGGCCTTCCAATGCGCCTATCTGGCGCATCGGCTCGATACCTGACGACACGCCTTAGCGAACGGGGTAGCCGTGGCGGCGCTGCGTCGAGGAAATCAGCGCCTGGGCCTTGGCGTCGTCGCCGCCCCGGCAGGCCTGGCCCGCATCGGCCAGATCCTTGCTCATCGCATCATGCACCTTCTTGTCGGCAAAACCGGTCTTCACGTCACCGTCGATGACGCGCTGCACGAAGGCAATGCGCTCGGAGCAGGAAGCGGCCAGGGCCGACGATGACGAGATCGCCAGCAGGGCGAGACAGATCAGGAAGCGCATCGGGTAGGTCCATTGGTTGATGTCCTGTGATCGCAGGCAAGCGCGTCGCTCTCAAGTCCTTGCATCCACCTCTCCACCGCAAAGGCATTTTGGCGTCGTGCCCGTCGCGGCATTTCCCCTTGCCCCCTCCATCACAGCACTGTACAAGCCCTTGCACCTGATGGCTCCGGGCCATCACAGGAAAGGGATCGAGCCGTGGCGATATCGCCCGCCAAATTCGAGACGCTTGCGCATCCGGCGCCGGCGCTCGCGCTCGCCCTCCTTTCCGGCCTCCTCCTTAGCCGCCCCTGAGGGCCGGCCGGGCTTCAGCCTGGGCGCTCAGGGGAATACGATCGCGGTCGACTAGCCTCGCCGCCCCTTTCTTTGGCTAAGAGTTTTCGACATGACATATGCAGGCAAGGTTTCTCAGTTTTCCGCTCCCAAGGTTGACGTCGCCGCCAAATACAAGCCGTGGCCGCCGATCGACCTGCCGGACCGCCAATGGCCCTCCCGTGCCATTACGCAGGCGCCGACTTGGTGCGCCGTCGATTTGCGCGACGGCAACCAGGCGCTGATCGAGCCGATGGGCCACGAGCGCAAATTGCGCATGTGGGACACGCTCGTCGGCATGGGCTTCAAGGAGATCGAGGTCGGCTTTCCCTCGGCCTCGCAGACCGATTTCGATTTCGTTCGCTTCCTGATCGAGACGGGCCGCATTCCCGACGGTGTTGCCATCCAGGTGCTGACGCAGGCGCGCGAGGAATTGATCCGCCGCACCTTCGAGAGCCTGAAAGGCGTGAAATGCGCCATCGTGCATCTCTACAACTCGACCTCCGAGCTGCAGCGCCGCATCGTCTTCCGCCAGGACCGCGCCGGCATCCGCGACATCGCCGTCAACGGCGCCAAGCTGATCATGCAGCTCACCAAGGAACTGGGCATGGAGGCGAATATCCGCCACCAATATTCGCCCGAGAGCTTCATGGGCACCGAACTCGACTTCTCCAAGGAGATCTGCGAGGCGGTGATGGACGTCTACCAGCCCACCCCCGACAATAAGCTGATCCTGAATCTGCCGCTCACGGTCGAAATGTCGACGCCCAACGTCTATGCCGACCAGATCGAATGGATGTCGCGCAACATCAAGAATCGCGACAGCGTCATCATCTCGCTGCATCCGCACAATGACCGCGGCACCGGCGTGGCGGCGACCGAGCTCGGCCTGATGGCCGGGGCGGACCGTGTCGAGGGCACGCTGTTCGGCAATGGCGAGCGCACCGGCAATGTCGACCTCGTCATCCTGGCGGGCAACCTGATCATGTCGGGCGTCGATCCTCAGGTCGACATCTCCGACGTCAACGGCCTGGTGCGCGTGGCCGAGCATTGCAACCAGCTGCCGATCCACCCGCGCCATCCCTATGCCGGCGAGTTGGTGTTCACAGCCTTCTCCGGCTCGCACCAGGACGCGATCAACAAGGGCTTCAAGGCAATCGAGACGGCGACCTCGCCGGTGTGGGAAGTGCCCTATCTGCCGATCGACCCGAAGGATCTCGGCCGTTCCTATGAGGCGGTGATCCGCATCAATTCGCAATCCGGCAAGGGCGGCATCGCCTATATCCTGGAAAAGGAACACGGCATCGAATTGCCGCGCCTGCTGCAGGTCGAATTCTCGAAGGTGGTGCAGGGCATCGCAGACGGCGAAGGCGTCGAGCTCGGCGCCGACCGGCTGTGGGATGCCTTCACCCGCGAATATATCGACAATGGGCGCTACGCTTTCCTCTCTCACCAGATCGTCGGCGACACGGAGAGCGAGGAGCGAACCATCACCGCGCGCATTCGCGATGAAGGTGTCGAAAAGACCATCACCGGTGTCGGCAACGGCCCGATCGATGCCTTCGTAGCTGCGATGCGGGCCGAGAGCGGTCTCGACTTCGATGTCGCCAATTATCGCGAGCACGCCATGGGTTCGGGTGCCAATGCGGCGGCCGTGTCCTATGTCGAATTGCGCATTGCCGACGGCTCCACCTTGTTCGGCGTCGGCATCGACAAGGACACCACCAAATCAGCCCTCAAGGCTGTGACTTCCGGTGTGAACCGCATCCTCAAGCGCTGATCGGCAACTTGCTTGCCACAAAAAGGAAGCCGGCCCTGAGGCCGGCTTCTTTCTTGCTGAAGCCAGGAAAGACCGCCCTTACTGAGGCAGGGTCGCCTGCGGCTGCCGGTTGGCGCTGCGATAGAGCTTCCATTCGTCGACGCGCCGGCCATCCGGCAGCTGGCAATCGGCACGCTGGCCTCTCGCCGACTGCACGGGGATGGACCTGCCGCCCTGCTGCGCACAATAGGTCGAGGCCGGATTCGCCATGCCGGGCGCCTGTGGCGTCGCCATGCCGGGCGTCGGCGGTGCTGTCATGCCGGCCGCCTGCGGATCCGCCATCGGATCTTGCTGGTTAGAGACACACCCCGTCACGATGAGGCAGGCGAATACCAGCGGATAGAACATCTTCTGCATGGTACCTCCAGTGCTTTTTCGATGGATGGATTGAGGAGCGTGTCCGTGCCGCATGAGGAGCAGCGCACGATGCGAACAGCGTCCGCATCATCCTGGGACGCTCCGGTCAGGGGACAGTCTCTGAAGCGCCCCCACCGTTACCTATATCCTATTTCTCTCGATCTTGAACCCCGAATATCCGAATTGCCCACAGATCTACCCTAGAGACAATATAATAGGACATGGCCCGCAAATAGCGGGCCATGATGGAATTACTGTGCTATTCGGAAATCCTCTATCCTGCCGTGGCGCTCTCATCGCGCAGGCGCTGTGCGTACACATTGATGATCAGTGCGATCAACAGAATGATGCCGCGGATCAGGATCTTGAGGAAGCTGTCGATCTCGACATGATCGAGGCCATTGTTGAGCACACCGAGCACGCACAGACCGACGATGGTGTTGCCGATGCCGCCGCGCCCGCCGAACAGGCTGGTACCTCCGACCACGACGGCCGCGATGGCATCGAGCAGATAGCCGGTGAACTCGTTCTGCTGTGCGCTGCCGAAATGGGCGACGCCCACCATGCCCGCCACACCCGAGCATAGAGCCGCGATTACCATCACGCTGGCCAGGATCATCTTGACGTTGATGCCCGAGAATTCCGCTGCCTCGCGGTTGCCGCCCACCATGTAGATGTAGCGGCCAAAGCGCGTATAGGTCAGCACGATATGGCCAACGCCGAGGAAGACCGCCAGCACGATGACGATCCAGGGCAGACCGCCGACGCTGCCCGAGCCCAGTGTCGAGACCAGGTCCGGCACCGCATAGGCGATCTGGCCCCGCAGCAGCAGCGCACAGATACCGTCGGCGATCTGCATCATCGCCAGCGTCATGATGAAGGAGGGAATGCCGATCCGCGTCAAGCCGAAGGCGTTCACCAGCCCCAGCGCCGCGCAGGCCACCAAGGCCAGCACGATCGCCACGCCGCCGGGCATGATGAAATTGGCGTTGGCGATGTTCACATAGGATTCCTGCGCCGTGAAGAACGCCACCGCCACGCCTGTGACGTTGGCGACCGAGGCGACCGACAGATCGATCTCCCCGCACAGGATCACGAAAGTCAGCCCGACGGCGATGATGCCCGTCACCGAGATCTGCACCAGGATATTGGCCAGATTGTCGAGCGAGAGGAAGGAAGGGCTCGCCACTGCAAAGAAAATCACCAACGCCAGCAAGGTGGCGAAAGGCGCGATGTTGCGCATCTGGTTGCGCAAGATCGCGCCAAGGCCTTGGCGTGCAAACTGCGCCTGGCTGCCATCCTGAACCGGTGTGCTCATTCCTCAAAACTCCTAACCGATCTGGAGTGCCAGCCTCCGGCCGACAAGCCAAAGAAATGTCAGCCGGAGGCTGACACTCCGTCAGGCCGCTTCCAGCAATTTGTCCTTCGAGATCGTCTCGGCTGCGAACTCGCGCACGATCCGTCCCTTCTTCATCACCACGACCCGATCGGCCAGCGAGAGCACGGTCTCAGGCTCCGCCGAAACCACGATCACCGCGAGCCCCTTGTCGCGCAGGTCGCGCACGATCTTCACCACATCGTCCTTGGCGCCGACATCCATGCCGCGGGTCGGCTCCGACAGGATCAGGACCTTGGGCATGTGGGTCAGCCATTTGGCGAGGGCAACCTTCTGCTGGTTGCCGCCCGAGAGCGAGCCAAGCAGGGCGTTCACCATGGGCGGGCGGATATGCAGGGCCTCGATATGTCCCTGCGCGGTCTTGCGCTCCACGCCCGGCTTCAGCCAGAGCCGCGAGATCTTCTCGAGAATGCTGATCGAGATGTTGCGATAGAGCGGCTGATGATGGAACAGCATCGAGCGTCGGCTCTCCGGCACGAAGGCGATACCCGCCTCGCGCGCCTGCGCCGTATTGCGCAGGGTCCTGGCCTTGCCCTCCAGCTCGATATGCCCCTGGGCCGGCTTGAGCTTGCCGAACAGCGCGCGGGCGAATTCGAGCTGGCCGCAGCCCATGAAGCCATAGACACCGAGCACTTCGCCCGCACGAACGTCGAGCGTCACGTCGGCAAAGGCCCGCCCATAGCTGAGGCCCTGCGTCGCCAGCACGGGCGCGCCTTCCGGTCTTGCCGGCAAGGCGATCGACCCCGAATAGCTTTCCTCCAGCCCCTCATGGCCTCGGCCGATCATGTGTTCGATCAGCCAGTTCTTGTCGATGCCCTCGGTCGAATGGGAGATGACGTGGCGGCCGTTGCGGAAGATCGTCACCGCATCGGAAATGCTCAGGATGTCGTCGAGGAAATGCGAGATGAAGACGATGCTGCGGCCGTCGGCCCGCACCTTGCGCAGCACCTCGAACAGCCGCTGCACCTCCGGCGGCGAAAGCGCCGATGTCGGCTCGTCGAGGATGATGATGCGCGCGCCTGAGAACAGCACGCGGGCGAGTTCGATCAATTGCTGCAGGCCGATCGGCAACGCCCCGATGCGCATGCGCGGATCGACGTCGATGCCGAGATTGCGCAACTGCTCGCGCGCGCCCTTCACCATGGCCGGCCAGTCGACTAGGCCGAGAGCATTGAGCGGTTGCTTGCCGAGATAGACATTCTCGGCGACGGTAAGATCGGGAACGATCGAGAGTTCCTGATGGACCATGGAGATGCCGGCGGCGAGGGAGTCATGGGCGGAGCGGAAATGCACCTGCCTGCCATCGATCTCCAGGCTGCCCTGATATTCGGTGTGCACCCCGGCGATGATCTTCATCATCGTCGACTTGCCCGCCCCGTTCTCGCCGACCAGGCCGTGGATCTCACCGGCCCGCAGCGTGAAATCCACGCCCTTAAGGGCCGCCACGCCACCAAAGGACTTGAAGATGTCGGTCATCTTCAGGCGCGGAGGCGCATCGGCCGTCGATTGCTTGTCGTCTGGCGCCATCATGCCTCTCGGAAAGCCGTGGTGTGCTTGGTTTCGGACTGGAATCGAAAAGTCGCGGCCAATTCGGGAGAAACGCCACTTTTGTCATGCCCGGGCTCGTCCCGGGCATCCAGATACCGCAACCCGATGGGTCCGTGGCCCTGGATCACCGGGACGAGCCCGGTGATGACAAAAAGTGGAGGTTCCCACCATTCTTCCGGCTTGTTCGTTCAAACCGGCACGCCGACCTCAGATCAGATAGTGCTTTTCCATCCAGAGCATGCCGGCCGCATTGTCCTTGGTGACGACGGGACCGTCGGTGACGACATTCTTGGGAATGCCGCCTTCGCCGGTCTTCTCGCCACCGACCACGGCCGCGACACCGGCGACGATCGCCCCGCCATGGATGCGGCAGGACGGGTTGCGCACGGTGGCGAACATGCGTCCGTCCGCAACGGCCGAAATGGCTGGCGGCATGGCATCGACGCCGCCGATCTTGATGTCGGTACGGTTGCGCGCCTTCATGATGTTGTAGGCGGCGAGCGCCATGTCGTCATTGTGGAAGAAGGCCGCATCGATCTGCGGATATTTGGTCAGGTAGGTCTCCCATAGGCGGGCTGCCTTGGTGACGTCCCAGTCGGCGGGCTGCGTATCCAACACCTCGATGTTGGGGAACTGCTTCACCACGCTTTCGAAGCCCCTGGCGCGGCCCTGGGCACCGGTGTGGCCGAGGGCGCCCTGGGTCATGATGATCTTGCCCTTGCCGCCAATAGCGTTGCACAGGGCCTGCGTGACCGACGCGCCCATGAACTCGTTGTTCGGGGCGAGGAAGCTGTGCACGTTGATCTTGTCGAGCGGTGCGATCAGCGTGTCCATGTCGATCACGGGAATGCCGGCATCGATCATCTTCTGCACGGGCTGGGTTAGCGTGCCGATGCCGAAGGCCTGGATGGCGACGAAGTCCCATTTCTGGGAGGCCATGTTGTCGATGGCGGCGCGCTGCTTGACCGCATCGAGCTGGCCGTCAAACCAGGTGACCTCGACATTGAAGAGTTTGCCCCAATATTCGGCGGCTTCCTTGCCCTGGGCGCACCAAGTCGCCTGCAGGCCCGCGTTGGAGAAGGCCGCCTTGAGCGGCTTTTCGGAGCGGCCGGCCACCTTCGCGGCCTCGGCGGCAAAGGCCGGATCGAGGCCGAATCCCCCGAATAGGGCCGCGGCAGCGCCGGCGGAGAACGAAGCAGAACGAATAAAATCGCGCCGCGTATGCGGCGTCCTGTCCTTAGGCATCCATTTCCTCCCTCGAGCAAAGCGTGTTCAGAACGCTTGTTTGCTCTCACCCTTTGTTTCGACGCGTCCTTGCGATTCCCGGCGATTCCACCAAATCGCAAAGCGCTCCGGCATATTGCTTTCGGCGCACAGCACCGATGCGGCTCTTTGCGAGCCTGGCGCAGGCGGTTGAATCCGCTGCGCTGACACCATCTTATGTTTGTTCCGACAATTGACAACCGCTATTCTTTTGACCGGATAGTTTCTTCAAGCTGGCGAGCGCTGTGGACCGGTACCGCAGCCCGGTGGCAAGACCCATTCGGCCACAGTACGGTCATGGGCATGGTCAAGCTTTCCATTGCCATCGTCGGCGCGGGCGTCGCCGGTCTGGCGTCAGCCTCCTGTCTCGCCGATGCAGGCCACCGCGTGGTGGTGTTCGAGCGCTTCGAGCAGGCCAAACCGGTGGGCGCCGGGCTTTTGCTGCAGCCGACGGGCTTGGCCGTGCTCGATCGCCTCGACCTGCGCGAGGGTGCCTCCGCCCTGGGCAGCCGAATCGAGCGCCTGTACGGACGCTGCGGCCCGACGGGGCCCCTGATCTTCGATCGGCGTTATGACGAGCTGCTCCCCGGGCTCCACGGGATCGGCATTCACAGGGCCAGCCTGTTCCATTTGCTGATGGCGGCGGCCGAAGCGCGCGGCATTGCCCTGGAGCAATCAGCCGACATCACCGGCATCGAGAGCATCGAGAACCGGCCCGTGCTCGAGGACTCGGCCGGACGGCGACATGGCCCCTTCGATCTGGTGGTCGATGCCGGCGGCGCCCGCTCAAGCCTGCGCGACAGGCTCGGCGCACCGCAGCGGCGGCCTTATCGGCATGGCGCGGTCTGGGGCGTGGCCGGGGATACCGGCTTCGGCCGCGACGCCCTGCAGCAGCGTTACCGAACGGCGCGCTTCATGATCGGCGTGCTGCCGGTGGGACGCCTGCCCCATGATCCCACCCCGCTCAATGCCTTCTTCTGGAGCATGCCGGTCGAGGATCTCGATCGCTGGAGCGAGACCGATCTCGCCGCCTGGCGGGCCGAGGTCACCGCGATCTGGCCGGAAACAGCGGCGCTGACGCGGCAATTCACCCGGCACGAGCAGCTGACGCCGGCGCGCTATGCCCAATTGACCGTTGCCGATCCGGTTAAAGGGCGCCTCGTCCTGATCGGCGATGCCTGGCACCAGACCAGCCCGCAGCTCGGCCAGGGCGCCAACATGGCGCTGTTGGATGCGGCTGCCCTTGCGGACGCTCTCAGCCTGCACCGGGATATCGATGACGCCCTGCCCGCTTTCGTGGCGCAGCGCCGTGGCCACATCCGCTTCTACCAGATGGCCAGCACCGTGCTGACCCAGTTCTTCCAGTCGCATTCGCGGCTGACAGGACCGGTGCGGAACCTCGCCTTCGGCCCGATGGGCCGACTACCCTGGCTGCGCTCCGAAATGGTCAAGACCCTCGCGGGCCTGAAGACCGGCCCCTTCTCCTGGCGCGCGCCGGCGGAGCTGGCCGGTTTGGTTTCTCCGTCCTGACCGGCTCGGAGGTGTCGACAAGCACGTGAAGCGCCGTCTTTGTCATGCCCGGGCTTGACCCGGGCATCCAGCGGTCCCGACTTCAATGCCCGCAAGGAAGGCTGGATCGCCGGGTCAAGCCCGGCAATGACAAAGGTAGAGCCAATCCGCTTCGTCTATTGTGGACGATCCCTCAGCGGTAAAGATCCTCGCGCGTCGGCGGCAGGCCGGAGGGGCCCTTCGCCTTGCGGGAGGCCAATGTCTGGAAGATGCCGACCGCGGACCGCTCGAAGGCCAGCGAGCAGCCGGCGAGGTAGAGCAGCCAGATCCGGGTCTTGGCCTCGCCCACCTCAGCCGCAGCCTGGTCGCGCCTTGCATAGAGATTTTCGGCCCAGGCCTTGGTGGTGCGTGCATAGTGCTCACGCCAGGCCTCGACGTCGTGCACCTCGAAGCCATTGCCCTCCAGGCCGTTGGACGACATGCCGACGGTGTCGAGCTCGCCACCCGGGAAGATGTAGCGGGTCAGCGCCGCAAATTCCGGCCGCTTCTTGCGGAATTTCTTCATGTCGCGCTTGGCTGGCCGGGCAATGGCATGGTGCAAATAGAGCCCACGCGGCCGCAGCAGGCTATGGATCTTCCGGAAATAGGCTTCGTGATTGTCGAGCCCGACATGTTCGAACATGCCGATGGAGGAGACCTTGTCGTAGCTGCCGGTCAGGTCGCGATAATCCTTGAGCTCGACGGTGACGCGGTCCTGGAGGCCGAGGCGGGCGATGCGCTCCTGGGCGAAATCGAACTGCTCCTGGGCCAGGGTCACGCCGTGCGCCGTGACGCCATAGTGCTGGGCGGCATGGCAGATCAGTCCAGCCCAACCCGAGCCGATGTCGAGGAAGCGGTCGCCCGGCTGCAGCCGCAGCTTGCGGCAGATCATGTCGAACTTCGCCGTCTGCGCTTCGTCGAGCGTGGTTTCGGGCCTCGGCCAATAGGCGCAGGTATAGGCCATGGTCGGTCCCAGAAAGAGGCCGTAGAACTCGTTCGACAGGTCGTAATGGAACTGGACGAGCGGCTTGTCGTCCCGGCCCTTCTCGACCTTGTCCTCGATCTTGCCGGCGAAATCATGTTTTTCACCGGCACCCTGCTTGGGCAGGGAACGGGTGACGAAGGGCCACAGGCCACGGGCGAGCTGCAACTTGCTCAGGCGCTTGAACAGGCCCTTGGTGTTCATGCTTCCGCGCCGTTCAGCGACATCCAGAAGCGTGCCGCCCTCAATGGTGAGGCTGCCATCCGCCAAGAGCTGGATGAGCTGGTCGAACAGCGCGTGCGGCCGCCGCACCAGCCGGGTGATCGCATCGGCGTCCGCGATCTTGAGGCGCAGATCCGTGCGGGCCTTCGGGCCGAGCGGCACGACCTCGCCGTTCCACAATTCGACAGCAAGGTCGGCCTGCAGCTGATCGGCCAGATGCGAAATCAGCCGCTTGGCGGCATTGAGATATTTGTCCACGGGGCCTCCGCACGATTGGGAGGCGTTATACCGTGATTTGCAGGCGGCGCCAGCGTCTCAGTGGATGCGGAACTCCTGTCCGACCGCACGCAGCTCGGCAGGCTTTATCAGTCCGCTGTGCGACACGGTCACCGAATGCAGGGCACCTTCGAGCTTGTCGCGCCAGAAGGCCAGGAACCTGTGCAATTCCGGAAAGGCCGGAGCCAGATCATATTCCTGCCAGACATAGGCCTGCAGCAACGCCGGATGATCCGGCAGACGATAGAGAATATTGGCCGTGGTGAGACCGTACCCTTCCAACTGACGCCGAAACGCAACAGACACCATTTCCGTCACCTCCATGGTGATTGGAGACAGCATGATTGCACCGCAACCTTAAGGAAATGGCAACATCAATTTGGAATTAATCCATAAGAATCAATATCTTATCACTCAATGAACGGGAGTGCTGCTAAAGCATTAAAGCCGGGGCAATGCGGCTCGCCTAAGCGCCTTCGAGTTTGCACGACCTTTGTCCTCGCCGGGCTTGACCCGGCAAGGACAAATCGGAGCCCTTCCTGCGGCTACGGGCAAGAGATCTTTTCGCCTCAGTCGATCGCCTGCCCCGTGCGATCGCGCATGGTGGCCAGGGTCAGGACGCTGACGAGCGCCGCCGCCGCCACATAGAAGGAGGGCGCGATGGTGAGCCCGGTCTTCTCGATCAGCAGCGTCACGATCAAGGCGGCGAAGCCGCCGAACAGGGCCACGGCGAAATTATAGGCAAGCGACAGGCCGGTCGAGCGCAAGGCGGCCGGGAATTGTTCGGCCAGCAACGCCGGAGCGGGTCCAGTGAAGGCGGCGAGCAAGAGGCCGAGTATGACCTGCACCACGATGAGCACCGGCAGGGTCGGATTGGCGCTAAGCCAGGCAAACAACGGAATCACCAGGACACCGATGGCGATGGCCGCCATGAGCAGGAGGGTCTTGCGGCCGATGCGGTCCGACAGCCGGCCGGCGATAGGGCAACCCAGCATCAGCACGATGCCGCCGAGCGTGGTGGAGATGAAAGCGTCCTTGGCCGGGATCTTCAGGAACTTCTCGACATAGAGCGGCATGTAGAACAGCAGCACATAGGTGCAGACGGTCCACAGGATGGTGACGCCGAAACCGGAGGCGACGCCGCGGCCATGGGCACTCAGCGTCTCGAACAAGGGGCTCGCGCTCTTGCGCGTGGTCTCGGCCGAGAAGACCGGCGTCTCGTCGAGGCGGGCCCGGATATAGAGCCCCACCGGCCCGATCAGCAGGCCGAACCAGAACGGCACGCGCCAGCCCCAGCTCTCCACCGCTTCCTGCGGCAGAAACTGGGTGATGGCGACGCCGCACAACCCACCCAGCACCACCGCGAGCGCCTGGCTGGTCTGCTGCCAGCTCGCCGCCAGGCCTCGCTCGGCAGGCCTGGCATATTCGACCAGATAGGAAGTGGCGCTGCCGACTTCGCCGCCGGCCGAAAAACCCTGGATCAGGCGGGCCAGCATCAGCACCACCGCTCCGAACACGCCGGCCTGCGCATAGGTCGGCGCAAAGCCGAGCAAGGCCGTGCCGAGCGCCATGGTCAGGATGGTGATGGTGAGGGCGGCCTTGCGGCCATGACGATCGGCATAGACACCGAGGACGATGGCGCCGACCGGTCGCATGCAGAAACCGACGCCATAGACCGTGACGGTCAGAAGGATGGCGGTCAGCGGATCTTCCTTGGGAAAGAACTGCCGCGAGATCAGGGCTGCGAAGAAACCGTAGACGGTGAAGTCGAACCATTCCAGGCCGTTGCCGATGGTCGCCGCAACAATGGCGTGCCGTCGCTTGCGATCAGAAACGAGAATCCCGGCCGATGATTCGATCGTCATACCCAATATCTCCGTTTAAGCGGTTTGGTATGACATTTGACAGTGTGATGACGACACTGTCCAGACCGTCTCCCGATTCAAATGAACCGGGAGACAGGATTGCTACACTTCAGTATTCGGAAAACAATACTTCCGAAAGCTTAGTTGCGGGCCTTGTCGACCAGCTTGCCCTTGCTGATCCAGGGCATCATACCGCGCAGCTTCTCGCCGACCACTTCGATCTGGTGAGCGTCGTTCAGGCGGCGAATACCCTTGAAGCGCGAGGCGCCGGAGCGATATTCCTGCATCCAGTCGGAGGTGAACTTGCCGGTCTGGATGTCCTTGAGGACGCGCTTCATCTCGGCCTTGGTCTCGTCGGTGATGATGCGCGGACCGGTGACATATTCGCCCCACTCGGCCGTGTTGGAGATCGAGTAGTTCATGTTGGCGATGCCGCCCTCATAGATGAGGTCGACGATCAGCTTCACTTCGTGCAGGCACTCGAAATAAGCCATTTCGGGCGCGTAGCCGGCTTCTACCAGCGTCTCGAAGCCGGCACGGATCAGCTCGACCAGGCCGCCGCAGAGCACGGCCTGCTCGCCGAACAGGTCGGTTTCGCATTCTTCCTTGAAGTTGGTCTCGATCACACCCGAACGGCCGCCGCCCACGCCGCAGGCATAGGAGAGCGCGATGTCATGGGCGTTGCCAGAGGCATCGTGATGGATGGCGATCAGGCAGGGCACGCCGCCGCCCTTCTCATATTCGCCGCGCACGGTGTGGCCCGGGCCCTTGGGCGCGATCATGATGACGTCGACGGTCTTCTTCGGCTCGATCAGGCCGAAATGCACGTTGAGGCCGTGGGCGAAGGCGATCGCGGCGCCGTCCTTGATATGGGGAGCAATTTCGTCGCGATAGATGTCGGCCTGCAGTTCGTCGGGGGTGGCCATCATCAGGAGGTCGCCCCACTTGGCAGCGTCCGGCACGGTCATGACCTTGAGGCCGTCGGCTTCCACCTTCTTGGCGGTGGTCGAGCCCGGGCGCAACGCGATCGCGATCTCCTTGACGCCCGAATCCTTGAGGTTCATCGCATGGGCACGGCCCTGCGAGCCGTAGCCGACGATCACCACCTTCTTGGTCTTGATCAGGTTCAGATCGGCGTCGCGATCATAGTAAACGCGCATGGTCCCTTGTCCTTCAGACAGTTCATGATGGGGAAATGATGCGGGCGAATAGCCCGACATCGGGTTTGAAGCAATGTTTGTGATGAGAAAAAGCGCGATGGGCTTCATTTCTTGCGCCCATCGCCCTGTTGGCGCATGGAAAGAAGGGCCTAGAGCGCTTCGTTCTAGAGCGGCTCCGGGCCGCGGGCGATCGCCGCGATGCCGGTACGCGAGACCTCGACGAGGCCGATCGGGCGCATCAGCTCGATGAACTGGTCGAGCTTCTCGCCCTTGCCGGTCAGTTCGAACACGAAGCTCTCGACGGTGGCGTCGATCACCCGGGCCCGGAAGGCATCGGCGATGCGCAAGGCCTCGCTGCGCGCCTCGCCCTTGCCGCGCACCTTGATCAGCATGAGCTCCCGTTCAAGGGCCTTGCCGGTCAAGGTGAGGTCGACGACCTTATGGACGGGAACGAGGCGGTCGAGCTGCGCCTTGATCTGCTCGATCACGCTGGCGGTGCCGGTGGTGACCACGGTGATGCGCGAGACGTGCTCGGCATGCTGGGTCTCCGACACCGTCAGGCTTTCGATGTTGTAGCCACGACCCGAGAACAGGCCGACGACGCGGGCTAGGACACCCGGCTCGTTGTCGACCTCCACCACGAGGGTGTGGGTCACGATCGTCTCGGCCGTCGAGGCCATGAAATAGGCGGATCCGGTCATTGGGGGTTCCAGATGGATGTGGGGCGGTGGAGCGCTCCTGGGACCGCCGGCATCTTGCCGGCTCTTTCTTTTTCTTCGAACCCGATGGTTCCAAGAGCCGGCAAGATGCCGGCGGTCCCAGGAAAATCATCACACCAGTTGCTTGCCCTTGGCGTCGATCACGCTGCCGATGTCGATGGCCGCGTCGCCCAGGATCATCTCGTTATGTGCCTTGCCCGACGGAATCATCGGGAAGCAGTTCTCCGACTTGTCGACATGGCAGTCGAAGATGACCGGATGCGGCGTGTCGATCATTTCCTTGATCGCAGCGTCGAGATCGCCCGGCTTGGTGCAGCGGATGCCGACCCCGCCATAGGCTTCCGCCAGCTTGACGAAATCGGGCAAGGCCGCCGAATAGCTTTCCGAATAGCGTCCGCCATGCAGGAGTTCCTGCCACTGGCGCACCATGCCCATATATTCGTTGTTGAGGATGAAGATCTTCACCGGCAGGCGATACTGCACCGCCGTCGACATCTCCTGCAGCATCATCTGGATCGAGGCCTCGCCGGCGATGTCGATCACCAGTGCATCCGGATGGGCGAGCTGCACGCCGATCGCGGCCGGGAAGCCGTAGCCCATGGTGCCGAGGCCCCCCGAGGTCATCCAGCGGTTGGGATCCTGGAAATGGAAATGCTGGGCCGCCCACATCTGATGTTGGCCGACCTCGGTGGTGATGTAGACGTCGCGATCCTTGGTGAGCTGGTAGAGGCGCTCGATGGCATATTGCGGCTTGATCGTCTCGTCCGAACCGCGATAGGCCAGCGACTTGCGGCCGCGCCAGGCGGCGATCTCATCCCACCAGCTTGCCAAGGCCGCCTTGTCGACCGTCGGCTTCAATTCGCGCCAGGCCGCCAGCATCTGCTCCAGCACATGGGCGCTGTCGCCGACAATGCCGATATCGACCTTGACGTTCTTGTTGATCGAGGAGGGATCGATATCCACGTGGATCTTGCGGCTGTGCGGTGAGAACGCATCGATGCGCCCGGTGATACGGTCATCGAAGCGGGCACCGATATTGATCAACACGTCGCAATCATGCATGGCCAGATTGGCTTCGTAGGTGCCGTGCATCCCCAGCATGCCGAGCCATTGCGGATCCGCCGCCGGGAAGGCGCCCAGGCCCATCAGGGTCGAGGTCACCGGGTAGCCGGTGAGCTTGGCGAATTCGCGCAGCAGCGCCGTGGCCCGCGGGCCGGCATTGACCACGCCGCCGCCGGTATAGAACACCGGCTTCTTGGCGCCGGCGATCAAGGCCACCGCTGCCTTGATCTTGTCCTGGTCGCCTTCCAGGCGCGGGCGATAGGTCTTGTGGATGTTGTCGGTCGGCTTGAAATATTCACCCACCTTGAACTGCACGTCCTTGGGGATGTCGATCAACACCGGGCCGGGACGGCCGCTTGCGGCGATCAGGAAAGCCTCATGCAGGATGCGCGGCAGGTCCTCGATGCGCTTCACCAGGTAATTGTGCTTGGTGCAATGGCGCGTGATGCCGATGGTGTCGGCCTCCTGGAAGGCGTCCGAACCGATCAGATGGGTCGGCACCTGGCCGGTGATGCACACCAGCGGGATCGAATCCATCAGGGCGTCGGTCAGGCCGGTCACGGCATTGGTGGCGCCGGGGCCGGAGGTCACCAGCACGCAGCCCACCTTGCCGGTGGAACGCGCATAACCCTCGGCGGCATGGACGGCGGCCTGCTCGTGCCGGACGAGAATGTGACGAAGCTGTTCCTGCTGGAAGATTGCGTCATAAATCGGCAGGACCGCACCGCCGGGATAGCCGAACAAGGTGTCCACACCCTGGTCGATCATGGCTTGCACCACCATTTCCGCGCCGGTCATTTGCTTCGTCGACATCGCCTTTTTCCTTGGCTTTTTCGAGCTTCGAATATCGTTCGCTTGTGTTTCGGGCAATAAAAAAGGCCCTCGAGGGGCCCATGTGCGTCATCGTAGGAGATTCGGGCTAACCCCGCTCCACCGACAACGCCAAACCTACGATAAGGATGTTGCGCAAGATCGCGCTCCCAATTTTCGAAAGTTACGGGGTTGTAAGGGTTGGCATTCGGGCGGTCAAGCGCTGATTTGCAGAAATTGGCAATTGTTGCGCAACATCTGGCAAAGCTAGTCTTTCATTGCCGTCCTCCGCCTCGCCCGCAGCGGCAAGCCCCGATCAAGAGAGAAACATGATGTTCGACAGCCCCGAGGATGCAAGGCTGGCCTTGCAGGCCTATTTCGACACGCCGCGCATTGAGATGCTGGTCGAGGCGCTGGTGCCGACCCTGGTCTTTGAGGTGGCGCCCGGCAAACGGATCGTGGTCGGCGACACCAAATTCGGTGGCCGGCCGGACCTGCCCGCAGGCTCGGCCTGGCCTCGTCCGCCGGCACCCGCCGATCCGGAGGCGATCGCCAGCCAAGGCAATGCGGAAGCTGGCGCAGAAATGCGGCGGCATCTGGCGCAAGGCCTGCCCTACACCTTCATCGCCCAGATCGATCTCGCGGAGGCCGCCAGCCTCGGCAATGCCGCCTCTCCCCTTCCCCCGGACGGGCGCCTGCTGTTCTTCTACGATCTTGCCGTCGGACCATGGGAGACCGGCAAGCGGCCGGCCAAGGTGATCTGGGATCGGGCACCGCGGAACAAGCTCGCCACGCTGGCCATGCCCGAAGACCTGGCGCGGGCGGCTGAGAAGGCGCGCCGCGACGCCGCTGAAAACCGGGCCAAGTACAAACTGCCTGAACCATCGCAGGCGGAAGGCAGCAACTATGAAGCCCCCGAACGCGGCATGACCCTGCGTGCCAGTCTGAGCCTGCCCGATCCCAGTGCCATCGAGATGGAGGCATCGGCCAAACTCAATGCCGCCTATTCGGCGGCCGAAGGAACGCAAAGCGGCAAGAACGGACAGAGCTTCGAGGAGGCCTATGGCGAGGCGCTCACCGCCGGCGGCAAGCTCAAGCCGGCAGGACGCTGGCACCGGCAGCAACTCCTGGGCAGCCCGCAGCCGGAACAGGACGATCCCCGCTACGATGCCGTCATTGTCTCGCAATTCGGCAAGCAGCATTTGTCGTCGGACGAATGGAAGAAGGAACGCTCCGCCGTCATGGCGGCAGCCCATGATTGGGTACTGCTGTTCCAGCTCGACCTCGCCGATTGGAGCGCCGGCGCCTGGGGCGAAGGCACCGTCTACTTCCTGACGCGCCGAAAAGATCTCGAACAGCGCCGTTTCGATGAGGTGGTCGCCGTCTACCAGCAGACCTAGGATTCACCCGTCCATGAACGAAACGAGCTAGCTCGACCTTTGTCATCGCCGGGCATGACAGGGGTAGAGCGTCAGTTATTTCCGGCCATAGACCCCAACTCAAGTTGGCGGTGACGTCGCAGACTCAGATGCGCTCCCACGCCACCACCTCGAAACCGGCATCGTCGCCCTCGCCGCGCGGGTGGGGCGTGCGCGATACCTCGCGCCATTCTCCGGCCGGCAGTGCGGGGAAGACGGCGTCACCCTGCGCCTCCAGGTCGAGTTCGGTGAGCAGCAGGCGGCTGGCCCGTGGCAGGGCCTGGGCGTAGATGGCGGCTCCGCCCGCGATGACGACTTCGTCGGCCTTCATCTCGGTCGCGACCTGCTGTCCGCGCCTGAGAGCCGCCTCCAGACTATCAACCACGTCCACTCCCTCGGGCTGAAACGAGGGGTCGCGCGTCACCACGATGGTACGCCGCCCCGGCAAGGGGCGTCCGATCGACTGATAGGTCTTGCGACCCATGATCAGGGGCTTGCCCATGGTGGCGGCCCGGAACTGCTTGAGATCCGAGCGCATATGCCACGGCAGCCCGTTGTCGACGCCGATGACACGGTTGCGGGCCATCGCGGCGACCATGATGACGGGAACGCTCATGGCTTGCCGTTCACACCGCGATCGGCGCGGAGATCGCCGGATGGGCTTCGTAGCCTTCCACGATGAAATCCTCGAATCTGTAGTCGAGGATCGAGGCAGGCTTGCGGGCAAAGCGCAGCGTGGGCCAGGGCTTGGGCGTGCGGCTCAACTGCTCACGCACGAGATCGCCATGGTTCTGGTAGACATGCACGTCGCCGCCGAACCAGACGAACTCGCCGGGCTCGAGGTCGCATTGCTGGGCCAGCATGCGGATCAGCAGCGAAGCGGTGACGAGGTTATAGGGCACACCGAGGCCGACATCGCAGGAACGCTGGTGCAACAGACCGGAGAGCTTCCCGTCGGCGACGAAATATTGATAGGTGGTGTGGCAGGGTGGCAGCGCCATCCCGTCGAGCTCGGCCACGTTCCAGCCGGTGAAGATCAGCCGTCGCGAGGTCGGATTGTGCTTGATGTCGTGCACCAGCCGCGCGATCTGGTCGATCCCTTTCGGGTCCCGGCGATAGAGCCCCTCCTCGCCTTCGACATCGGTCGGCACGAAGAGCGGCCAATGGCGCCACTGCGCACCATAGACCGGGCCAAGGTCGCCCCAGCGCTCGGCGAAGGCCTCGTCGGCCACGATCCGCGCCTCGAAATCCTCCTGGCTGATCGCCTCGCCGGTTGCATTGCGATATTTGGCGAGCGGCCAATCGGTCCAGATCGTCACCTTGTTCTGCAGCAGCGGCCGGATATTGGTGCCGCCGTCGAGGAACCACAGCAACTCGCGCACGATCGTCTTCCAGGACACCCGCTTGGTGGTGAGCAGGGGAAGCGTGCCGTCGGACAGGTCGATACGCAGGCTCTGCCCGAACAGAGCGCGCGTGCCGACGCCGGTGCGGTCGACCCGCGGCGTGCCCTCGCGCCAGACGCGGTCGAGGAGGTCGAGGTAACCCTGTTCGGGATGCGGCTTATGGGTGCGGTCGAGCATGGCCTGATCTTAGCCGCGGCATGCGATTCCGCGACTCCCAAAAAAGATTGTGCACCAGTCTTTGAAAGACTAGCGCGGATTTCCTGCCAAACCATGACCGAGCTGTCGCTCCGGCCACGATATCCGGCCACTCGCAGGGTTAAACCTTCAAGCGCCCTCGAAATCCCCTTACGGCATAATAGGAGGATGCGCCGTTGTGGTAGGTGAAGACATGGTCGTAGCGGCGATCGCAAAACAGCGCTCCGCCTCTCTTCCTGATTTCGGTCGGCGTCTTCACCCAGCTCGAGGTTTTCAAGTCGAACTCCCCAAGCTCCTGCAAGGCGCGATATTGTTCTTCCGTGAGGAGATCGACGCCGATGGCGGCGGCCAGGTCGACTGCACTGCCCTCCGGCTTGTGCTCCTTACGCTCGTCGAGCGCCTGGCGGTCATAGCAGAGGCTCCTGCGGCCCTTGGGTGTTTCCGCCGCACAATCGCAGAAGACATAGTCACCGGTTGCCGGATCCTCGCCGATCACATCCGGTTCGCCACCCGTCCGCTCCATTTCGCCGAGGGAGCGCAATTTCTCGGGATTGGCCTCCAGGCGCGCCTGCACCTTGGCCCATTCGAAGCCCTTGTGGCGCTTCATATTGGCATCGAAGCGAGCCTTCAGCACATCCAACAAGTACTGGCTACCGTTCTTGCTCATCTGGCGCTCCCGCTTCCCGTCGATAGGTGTGGTCTCGTCCTTGGTGCCCGATATCTAGTGTGCGAAATCCTCGCCGTGATATCCCTGCGCATAAAGCAGCGCCGTCAGGTCGCCATGTTCCACCCGCATGCGGGCTGCCGCGGCGACCGCGGGCTTGGCGCGATAGGCCACGCCGAGGCCGGCTTCGCCCAGCATGGCGAGATCGTTGGCGCCATCGCCCACTGCCATCGTATCGGAGGCTGCCAGGCCCCTCGCCTGCCTCAGGCGCTCGAGATTGGCGCGCTTGGCCTCCTTGCCGAGAATCGGCTCGGCGACCTCGCCAGTGAGGTAACCATCCCTGACCACCAGGAGATTGGAGTGATGCTCATCGAAGCCGACCATCGCGCCGATCTTGGCGGTAAACAAGGTGAAGCCGCCCGAGACGAGCGCCGTATGAGCCCCGTTCGCCCGCATGGTGCGCACCAGTTCCGGCCCGCCCGAGGTCAGTGTCAGGCGGTCGCGGATGACCTCGTCGGCGATGCTCTCGGGCAATCCCTTCAGCAGGGCCACGCGTTCGCGCAGAGCCGGTTCGAAGGCGATCTCGCCGCGCATGGCACGCTCGGTGATCTCGGCCACCATCGCCTTGGCACCGACGAAATCGGCCAACTCGTCGATGCATTCCTGGCCGATCATGGTGGAGTCCATGTCGGCGAGGAAAAGATGCTTGCGCCGCCCCTCGGCTTCCTGCACCACCAGATCGACGGTAGTCCCCGCGAGAGCCTCGCGCAGACGAGCCTCGATCTCGACGATCGGCGCATCGGCTGCACAGGCGATGTCGATGGCCACGCCGGGAGCCAGAACGCTGGGCTTCCCCGGTGCAGCCAGCGCCTCGACCGCGCGCGACAAAGCGGCCGCGTCGACGGCGGGACGGTCCGGATGGGAGATCAGCGTGGCGACAAGGGACATGAGGACAGGTATCCGGAGTGACAGCCATTCAATATGACGCCGTGCTTCTCGCAGGTCCGACGGCGAGCGGCAAGTCGGCTTTGGCCCTGGCTCTCGCCGAGCGCTTCACCGGCACCATCATCAACGCCGATTCCATGCAGGTCTACCGCGATCTTGCCGTGCTCAGTGCTCGCCCGGATGCCAGCGAGACGGCGCGCGCACCTCATTTGCTCTATGGCCACGTCGATGGCGCCGTCAATTATTCGGTGGGACGCTGGCGCGCGGACGCGGCAGCCGCGCTGGATGACGTCCGCCGGCAGCAACGCCTGCCCATCGTGATCGGCGGTACCGGCCTCTATTTCAAGGCGCTGGAGCGGGGGCTGGCCGAAATGCCCTCCGTTCCCGATAGCGTGCGCGACACCGTACGCGCCAAGGCCGAGGGCCTGGAGACGCAGGCTTTGCATGGCTGGCTGAGCCAGAAGGATCCTGCCATGGCGAATCGCCTGCGGCCCAGTGATCGCCAGCGCCTGATCCGCGCTCTCGAAATCTTCGAAGCAACCGGCCGCTCCCTGTCGGAATGGCAGAGCGAACCCCATTCGCCCCCCCTGCTCGATGCCGGCAAATGCCTGCGCCTCTTTCTCAGCCCGCAGCGCGCCGAGCTCTATGCCAGGATCGATCACCGCTTCGACCTGATGGTCGGGCAAGGCGCGATCGAGGAGGTTCGCGCGCTCTCCCGGCGCGGCCTCGATCCGGCCCTGCCCGTGATGCGGGCCCATGGCGTGCCCGGGCTCTGCCGCTACCTCGCCGGGGAAATCGGGCTCGGGGATGCCATAGCCGGTGCCAAGGCTGACACCCGCCATTATGCGAAACGCCAATTCACCTGGTTCCGCCACCAGATGCCGGGCTGGCGCTTCGTCGAGCCTGCTCAAGCACTTGCGGTTGCTTCTGACGAGCTGATGAACGAAATTTAACACGTGCCCGTCGCGATGTTCGCCAACTGCAGCCGGGCACCGGGTTTACATAGGAATTTCAAGGGGCTGCATAGGAGTTTCTGCAGCTTCGCCATGTGGAGACAGCTTCGTTCGAACGCCGTTTCGTCGATTTAGAGGCTTGTTTTCAAACATGGTTTCGGATTGATCGGGGGGGTTGCATTCCTATATGCAGCTTCTCTCCGGCTTATTCCATTCTTTGGAATGGGCTTTCGTCCTGCTTTGGGCAGACGAACAATCAAAGGACCAAGACATGCCTTGGAGTAACCAGAGCGGCGGTGGTGGCCCCTGGGGTAGCGGCGGCGGCAACAGCGGGGGCGGACGTCCGGGGGGCGGTGGTCCCTGGGGTGGTGGTCCATCCGGCGGTTCTCAGCCCCCGGATCTCGAAGACTGGCTTCGCCGCAGCAAGGACGGCCTCAAAAATCTCCAGGGCGGCGGCGGCTTCACGCCGCGCAACATCGCGATCGGCGCGGTGGCGCTGATCGGCCTGTGGCTCCTCACCGGCTTCTATCGCGTGCAGCCCAATGAGGTCGGCCTCAATCTCGTCTTTGGCAAATATGTTTCGCTGAGCCCGCCGGGCCTGCGTTACAACGTGCCCTATCCGATCGGCACGGTCGAAAAGCCCACCGTGACCAACGTCGAGACCATCAATGTCGGCACGCGTGGCGACAGCGACAGCGCCAATGAAATGCTGACTGGCGACGAGAACATCGTCAATATCGGCTTCACGGTGCAGTGGCAGATCAATCCGGCCGCGCCCCAAGACTACGCCTTTAACCTGTCGAACCCGCGCGGCACGATCCGGGCCGTCGCCGAGAGCGCCATGCGTGAAGCCATCGGCCAGCGCAATATCACCCCGATCCTGACCGGCGATCGCCAGGCGATCGAGCAGCAGGTCCAGACCGAGATGCAGCGCGCCCTCGACAGCTACAAGGCCGGCGTGCTGGTTCGTCTGGTGCAGTTGCAGAATGTCGATCCGCCGCCCCAGGTGATCGATGCCTTCCGTGACGTCCAGGCAGCGCGCGCCGACCAGGAAAACACCATCAACCAGGCGCAGGTCTATGCCAACAAAGTGATCCCGGAAGCAGGCGGTGAAGCCGCTCGTATCACCCAGGCGGCCGAGGCCTATCGTGCGCGTACCGTTGCCGAAGCCACCGGTGAGGCGTCGCGCTTCAACGAAGTCTACAGCGCCTATCAGAAGGCTCCTGTGGTCACCCGCGAACGCATGTATCTGGAAGCCATGACCTCCATCCTCACCGATACGAACAAGGTGATCCTGGACTCGAAGACGCAAGGCCAGGGTGTGGTGCCCTATCTGCCGCTCGACCGTCTGCTCAAGCGACCGGCCGGCACGGCACAACCCCAGCAGGGAGCGGCACAATGAGATCCCCGCTCGGAACCATCGCCCTGATCGCGACCGGTGCCATCCTGGTCCTGGTCTATTTGTCGGCCTATACGGTGACGCCGCGCGACTACGCCCTGCCCCTGCGCTTCGGCGAACCGCAGCCGGCCAAGACCCAACCCGGTCTGTACTGGAAATGGCCGTTCATCGAGAATGTCGAGTACATCAACAAGCAGGTGCTGGACCTCGACAGCCTGCCGCAGGAAGTCATCGCCAGTGACCAGAAGCGCCTGAAGGTCGACGCCTTCGCCCGCTATCGCGTCTCCGATCCGCTGCGCTTCTTCCAGACCTCGCGGTCGGAGAAGGGTGCGGAACTGCAGCTTTCCTCGATCCTGTCCTCGGCGGTTCGCCGCGTTCTCGGCCAATCGACCTTCGCCGCCGTCGTACGTGACCAGCGTACCGCGCTGATGGAGAAGATCCGCGCCGAGGTGAATCGTGAAGCCGGCGGCCTCGGCATCGAGGTGGTCGACGTGCGTATCCGCGGCGCCGACCTGCCGCAGGCCAACTCCGAGGCCGTCTACAAGCGGATGCAGTCGCAGCGCCAGACCGAGGCTCAGCAGATTCGCTCGCAGGGCACGCAACAGGCTCAGATCATCCGCTCGGATGCCGACCGTCAGGTCGCCAAGATCCTCGGTGAGGCACGCGGTAAGGCGGCGGAGACGACCGGCCAGGCCGACTCGGCCCGCATCAAGATCCTGGCGGATGCCTACAACAAGGATCCGGAATTCTTCCAGTTCTACCTATCGATGCGGAACTATGTCGACGCGATGAAGCCCGACAACACGCAGGTCTTCATCAGCCCGGACTGGGATTATTTCCGTTATCTGCGTTCGCCGGCCGCCCCTACGGGAGCACCGGCCCCGGCAGCCTCTCCCCCGGCTCCTCCGGCGCAATAGGCTTGACGCCGGCCCTATATAAAGCTCCATTGCGCCGACCGCTTCATTGCGGCCGGCGTTTTTCTTAGGACCGCCGTGAACATTCTGACGGCTGCCCTTGCCAAAAGCGTCTTGCGATTTGACGGGTTCAACAAGAATCGCAAAAACGCTCTGGCCAATCGGTTGGATTGGCTGAAAACAAGGAGCTGGAGCGAACAAGCGTTCAGACATGAACGCGTTTTGCTCCAGGATCGCAAACCGTCGGAAGGTTCGGGTGCGGTTCACATAATGTGTGGGGCGGATGGATAGTTTCTCTTTCGGTGATTTCATCACTGCGCTCGGACTGGCCTTTGCGATCGAAGGGTTGTTCTTCCTGGCCTTTCCCGATCCGGTACGGCGCATGATGGTCTCGGTCGCCAACTCCCCCAATGCGCAGCTCCGCCTCGCCGGATTCATTTCCGCCATCATCGGTATCATCATAATCTGGGCCGTAAGGGGCATGTGACGTCGTGGGCTCGGTAGCCGGGCACCTTGGGGCCCGATGCACCGTCCCATCCTGTTGCGGGTGAAACTGACAAGCCCCAACTTTGCGTGAACTTGCGAGTACGTCACGCTCGCGCCGCATTCCGCACTTGAAATTCAATCCGACCGCGCCCCACATCAACACCGATGCGGGTGACCATCCGAGGACTTGATGCCGATTCAACTCAACACCCTGATGCGCCGCAGCGGCGCCGTTGCCATCGCCGCCCTCCTTGCCGCGAGCCCGGCCACGCTGGTAGCGCCGCCGGCCATGGCTGCGGCAGGTCCGCCTTCCGTCGCCGATCTCTCGGCCGAGCTGATCGATGCCGTCGTCAACATCTCGACGTCGCAGACGGTTGCCGCCGGCAGCAATGACGATGACGACGAGGATGCGCCCAAGCAGCCCATGCCCAAGCTGCCGCCCGGATCGCCTTTCGAAGAATTCTTCAACCAGTTCTTCAACAACAAGGACGGCAAGGGCCTGCAGCGACCGCGAAAAACCGAGGCGCTCGGCTCGGGCTTCGTCATCGACCCCAGCGGCATCATCGTCACCAACAACCACGTCATCGACGATGCCGACGACATCGAGGTCAATTTCAACGATGGTTCCAAGCTCAAGGCCAAGCTGCTCGGTCGCGACAAGAAAGTCGACGTCGCCGTGCTGAAGGTCGATCCGCCCAAGCCGCTGAAGGCCGTGAAGTTCGCTGATAGCGACAAGGTCCGCGTGGGCGATTGGGCGATGGCGATCGGCAACCCGTTCGGCCTGTCGAGCACGGTGACGCTGGGCATCATCTCGGCCCGCAACCGCGACATCAATTCGGGACCCTACGACAACTACCTGCAAACGGACGCTGCCATCAACAAGGGCAATTCCGGCGGGCCGCTGTTCGACATGGACGGCGGCGTCATCGGCATCAACACCGCCATCATCTCGCCGACGGGCGGCTCGATCGGCCTCGGCTTCTCCATGCCGTCGGCGACCGTGCAGCCGGTGATCGAGCAGCTCCGGCTCTATGGCGAGACGCGGCGCGGCTGGCTGGGCGTGCGGATCCAGGGCGTCAGCGACGACATCGCCGAGAGTCTCGGCATGCAGAAGGCCCAGGGCGCGCTGATCGCCGGCGTCGACGACAAGGGACCTGCCAAGCCGGCAGGCCTCGAACCGGGCGACGTGATCCTGAAATTCGACGGCCACGACATCAAGGAAATGCGGGACCTGCCCCGTCTCGTCGCCGACACGCCGGTGGACAAGAAGGTCGAGGTGGTGATCCTGCGCAAGGGCCAGACCCTGACCAAGACCGTGACCGTCGCCCGGCTCGATGAGAGCGACGGGGCGATCAAGGCATCCACCCGCGGCACCGAAACGCCCGAAAAGCCGAAGATCACCAAGGCGCTCGGCCTGGAAATGTCCGGCATCACCAAGGAGCTGCGCGACAAGTACAAGCTTGCCAACGACGCCAAGGGCGTGGTGGTCACCAAGGTGGACAATGGCTCCTCGGCCGAGGACAAGCAGGTCAAGGTCGGCGACGTCATCCTGCAGGTTGGCCAGCAGGCGGTCTCCAATCCCGAGGATGTGAGCAAGCGCATCGAGGAGTTGAAGAAGTCCGGCACCAAGCAGGCCCTGCTGCTGCTGTCGAACACCCAGGGTGAGCTGCGCTTCGTAGCGCTGGCGCTGAACTGAGCCGCTCGCGGACTTCTTGAGCGTTCAAGAGAGCAAAAAAACCCCCTTTCCGGCTCCGGCAAAGGGGGTTTTGCGAATCCGCATCGGGCGACCGTCATGGCCGGGCAGGAAAAGCGGGAGCATACCCTGTGAGACGGCATGGCGACGGCCACTGATTTCGCCCCCTATGTCCGACGATGGGCGCTGGTTCCCGACGGTGATCCGATCGTGACCCATTCGAGCCGCCTTCTGCCGGTTCTGCACGCTGGCGCGCCGGCCATGCTGAAGGTCGCCACTGAGGCGGAAGAACGCTGGGGTGCCGGCCTGATGATTTGGTGGGGCGGGCGTGGCGCTGCCCGTGTCCTTGCGCATGACGACCGGGCCATCCTGCTCGAGCGCGCCACCGGCCGCCATTCGCTGGTCCACATGGCCAAAAACGGAGCGGATGACGAGGCCAGCCGCATCATCTGCAAAGTCGTCGGTGCGTTGCATGAGGCGCGCGCGATGCCTCCGCTTGACTTGATCCCGCTCGAACAGCGGTTTCAGGCACTGGAGGCTGCACTCGAAGGGGAGATTTTTGCGCGATCTGCCGTCGCTGCCAGAGCGCTTCTCGCCAATCCGCGCGATGTCGTCACCCTTCATGGCGACATTCATCACGCCAACATTCTCGATTTCGGCGAGCGAGGCTGGCTTGCCATCGCCCCCAAACGCCTGAAGGGCGAGCGGGGTTTCGACTACGCCAATCTCTTCTGCAATCCGGACCATACGGTCGCCACCGCGCGGGGACGCCTTGCGCGGCAGGTCGAAGTGGTCGCTCGGGCTGCGCAGCTGGAGCGCGGCCGCCTGCTTCACTGGATCCTGGCTTGGGCAGGGCTTTCAGCGACCTGGCTGATCGAGGATGGCGAGGACGAGCATGTGGCGCCAACCCTCGAGGTCGCGAACATCGCTGTCGCGGAGATCGATAAGAGCTGACGTACCGCGCAGATCCGCGACGCGCGGCTCACCGGCAAAAATGCGGGAAAGCGCGCCTACTTCTTTTTGCGGAAATGATCGAGGCTGACGATCTTCTCGCTCTCGGCGGGCCGGTCGTCCTCACCGCCCTCATCCGCCGCCACCGGCTCTTCCACAGGCGGACTGGCTTTCTTGCGAGCGGGCTTGGCTGCCACCTCTTTGGCCCCGGCCTCCTTGGTCGGCGCACCCTTGCCGGCTTCGCCCTCGTCGCCACGCGGAACCGCACGGATCGCAGCCGGCGCCGACGTGGGCGCGGCCTCCTCTTCCGACTCGCCCTCGTCGACTTCGAACTTCACGCCGAAATCGACCGACGGATCAAAGAAGGCCGTCATGGCGGCGAACGGTACGATCAGCCGTTCGGGAGCATTGCCGAAGGACAATCCGACCTCGAAGCCGTAGTCGCTGACGGTAAGGTCCCAGAACTGATGCTGGAGAACGATGGTGATCTCCTCCGGAAACTTTTCCGCCAGGCGCGCCGGAATACTGACGCCGGGGAACTGGGTCTTGAAGGAGATGAAAAAATGATGGTCGCCAGGCAGTCCGACGCGCGCAGCATCGGCCAATACGCGGCGAACCATGCCGCGCAGCGCATCCTGAGTGAGAAGATCATAACGGATATGGTCAATACTCATCGCGCAATTTCTTACCAGGCCAGCTCTTATTAGGTCGGGCCCGCTGGCACGTGCATACGCCTCGCAGACCGCATCTCGGATGGCCTGCAGGCAGACCGGAATGAAGTGGAGGCTTCTGTTGCCAGGTGCCTCCGGACCCCGCCTGCCGGTGCTACCCGTCAGGACTTGATTTCGGTCTAGTTACCGCTTACGCGGCAACCGCAACCGGAGCATAGTTGTCGTTGGCAACTATAAAAAAGGCCCGATATCGGCGGAACCATGCCGAGCGAAAGCACACCCTTTACACCCTCGTCGATCCTGTTTCGCCCCCGCCGCAGCCCGCCCTGACGGGCTCTGGTGGAGGCGCCGGGTACTGCCCCCGGGTCCGATAGGTTTATTTCGATGACCATTTATCGCCATAGCCGGCGCGAGCCGGCAAACTGAATATAAGCTGCCTGTTCGGCAGAAAAAAGAGGCGATTGCGGTTTGACGGAGCTTTCCTCAGGCTTGGCATGCCTTATTTGAGGATGAGGGCATCTTGCCCTGCCTGTGTCATCCATGTCCGGCGCATAATGGCGGCCATGGCTGATCCACGGAAATGCCGAGTATGAGCTGCCATGCGAGCCCCGAATCCGGGCATGAACGCACAGGGCCAGTTGCAGGAGACCATCATGATCGAAGCCACCCCCGCCACCCGCCAGGAAAGCGACTCCTTCGGGCCGATCGACGTGCCGGCCGGACATTATTGGGGGGCCCAGACCCAGCGCTCGCTTGAGAATTTCCGTATCGGCGCCGAAAAGATGCCTCGCCCGCTGATTCACGCCCTCGGACTGATCAAGCTGGCGGCAGCTCGCGCCAACCGCGAGCTCGGTGTGCTTGACCCCGCTCTGGCGGACACCATCGAGCGCGCCGCCCGCGAAGTCGCCGACGGCAGGCTCGACGATGAATTTCCCCTGGTCGTCTGGCAAACCGGCTCGGGCACGCAGAGCAATATGAATGCCAATGAGGTGATCTCCAACCGCGCCATCGAGATGCTCGGCGGCGCCATGGGTTCCAAGAAGCCCGTTCATCCCAACGACCATGTCAATCGCGGCCAGTCTTCGAACGATACCTTCCCCACCGCCATGCACGTGGCTGCAGCCCGCGAGATCCACGATCGCCTGCTGCCGGCACTGCGCCATCTTGCCTCCGCCTTGGAGCACAAGGCCGAGGCCTTCAAGGACATCATCAAGATCGGGCGCACCCATTTGCAGGATGCCACCCCGCTCTCGCTCGGCCAGGAGTTCTCGGGCTATGTCACGCAGTTGCAGCAAGGCATCCGGCGGGTCGAGGCCGGCCTCGCCGAATTGATGCCGCTGGCGCAGGGCGGCACCGCGGTCGGCACAGGCCTCAACACCCGCGAGGGCTTTGCGGAGCGAATCGCAGCCGAGCTTGCCGTCCTGACCGGCCTGCCCTTCGTCACCGCGCCCAACAAGTTCGAAGCCCTCGCCACCCACGACGCCCTGGTGTCGGCCCATGGTGCGCTCAATACCCTGGCCGTCAGCCTGTTCAAGATCGCCAGCGACATCCGCCTGCTCGGTTCGGGGCCCAGGGCCGGGCTCGGCGAATTGATACTGCCCGAAAACGAGCCGGGCTCCTCCATCATGCCCGGCAAGGTCAACCCGACGCAGTGCGAGGCGATGACCATGGTCTGCACCCGGGTGTTCGGCAATCAGAGTACCGTCACCTTTGCCGGCAGCCAGGGACATCTGGAACTGAACGTATTCAAGCCGGTGATCGCCGACGCCGTGCTGCAATCGGTCCGGTTGCTTGCCGACGCAACCAACAGCTTTACCGATCACTGCGTCAGCGGCATCGAGGCCGACACGTCGCGAATCAGCGATCTCGTAGCGCGTTCCTTGATGCTGGTGACCGCGCTAACACCTGTCATAGGTTATGATAAGGCAGCTTATATTGCCAAGACGGCGCACCGTAACGGTACCACTCTACTTCAGGAAATATTGGCGGCAAAAATAATGGACGAAAGAGCTTTTGAAAGTGCGATGAGCCTTGCACGGATGATCACGCCAGATAAAGAATGACAGGAACGTTGTTTTCTAACCAACGCATATGTCTTACAAGATGCAACCCAATCGAGCCTCAAGTCGATATTGAAGTTGTTCACTTGAGAGAAAGTTCCTTTCCGGTAAGCTGATGGCTGAGATCGTGAATTTGAGGAGAGTACGCAAGGCTCGGGCAAGGGCCGAAGCCGGGCAGGAGGCCGCCCGGAAACGCTCGATCCATGGACTCTCGCGCATCGATAGGGAAAGGCTGCAGGCGGACAAGCAGGAGGCCGAAAGGCACCTCGACAGACACCGCCTGGAGCCCAATAATGTAGAGTGATGGGCTGCCATGAAAAGCAAAGTCGTTAAACGTTCGATCGTCATTGCCGGCCACAAGACGAGCGTATCCCTCGAGGACGCCTTTTGGGAAACGTTGAAGGAACTGGCCGCCAAGCGCGATCTCACGCTCTCGGACGTCGTTGCCGAGATCGATGCCACGCGCGCCCAAGGAAATCTGTCTTCCGCAATCCGGCTCTTCGTCCTGGAGAATGTACGCCGAGGATGAGGCGCGAGATGATTTGACACGGGCGGCAATCATATTCGCCCGATTGCTTGAAAAGCATGCACAGCTACCAAGACCGGCTTGGCTCCTGTCCGCTGTTTGTCGTCGAGTTATAAGGACTGCCTTTACGGCAACGGCCATTTTTCCCTTCAAGCGAGCAGACACGGCCTCCTTCGGACTCAGTCCTGCCACCATGGTTGGTCCAGCCGGCTCATTTCGCGGCCCAGAATTGCCGGCGTTATAATACCACTCGCGATCTTGAACATTCATTTCAACCAAGAGAGCGGGAAGCCAGGCTTCCAGCCTCGTCTCAGGGACCAACGGGCGGGGACTCGATGGGTGCCTGCGGCAAGGCCGGCCCGGCATTCGGCAGAAGCGGGGCCGGCACCACCGTGGTATGCCCGGGTGTCACCGGCGAGACAGGCAGGTTTTCGAGCGCAGGCAGTTTCACCGGCGGCACGCCGGGAAGGCCGGACGACGGCGCGAGCGGCACGCCCGCCCCGCCGGTTGCCGGCGCGACCGGCCCCAATTGCAGCGGCGGCAGTGCCTTCCGACGGGCATCCTCGATTGCCTTCTGCATCTTCAGGGCTTCGGCGCGTCGGGCATCTTCCTGCGCCTTCTCCTCGATCCGCCGCTGGGCCTCCAGCGCCTCGAGCTTGCGGGCTTGCTGCTCGACGCCGCGGATGCTGAGCCAGGCGACAAGGCTCGACACGTCGACCTGCTTTTGCGGGGCGTCGATAGTGCCGCGCAATTGCACCGGAATTGTCGGGGCCGGGCCGCCAAAACCATCGGCAGGGTTGGTAGGCGAGAGGGCGATATCCGCCTTCACCGTCAGGTCCGACAGATCCAGCAGGCCGGAAAGGGCAACGCTGCCCTGGGCCGAGGTCGCCCTCGTCGAGGAGAGGCGAAGGACGCCGCCCGCGAGGGAGAGATTGCCATTGATCGCGCCGGTCTGCAGCGGCGCCTCGTCGAGACTGCGTTCGAAGGCTTCCCGGACGTGACTGGCATCGCCGGAAAGCCCGCCATCCACCGCCGCCACCGTTTGGTCGAAGGCCTTTTCCGAAAGCCCGGCCAGCGATGCCTCGGCGAGTTCGGCAGTTCCGCCACCGGTGAGGGAGGACATCAAGGCATCGGGCGAACGGCCATTGCCCTGGAATTCCATCCCCATGGCCAACTCGCCCGAGAGCTGATGTCCTTGCAGCGCCACCCTGCGCAGCGAGAAACGCCCGCTCGCCGCGGTATCGAGGGCGGCATGCGAAAGCTGGAGGGCACCGCTGACGTCGCCACCGGCGAGTTTCGCCGCAAAATCGTCCACGGCGACCTTGCTGGCGCCGAAATTCAGCACCGCACGCGCATCGTCGAGCTCCGGCAAGCGCCGCGACAGGCGCAACGTCTTGGCCGAGATGGCGAGCCGACCGGCCAGGGCATCGAAGGTTCCCGGGCCGAAGGTCTCATCGGAAAAGGCATTGCCATTGGTGTTTCCGGCGCTCAGATCCGCTCCTGAGAACAGCGAGCCGAGCAATTGACCGTCGGCCTTGAGAAAATTCAGCCGCCCGTCGAGGCGTGCCGGCCTGCCGGCACTGACGGTGAGCGCACCACTGACCGGCATGCCGAGCACCGTCCCCGTCAGGTCGTCGAAGACGTAGCGTCCTGCCCTGGCACGAAAGCCGGAATCCAGCGTGGCGCCCTGAGACGGGACCACGCCCGGAAGCGGCAGACCCAGGAGCTGGGCGGGCACCAGCGCATCGTCGGTGCTGGCCGTCAAACGTCCGTCAAAGGCTGGTGCCTCGAATGAGCCGGTCATCTTGCCGGTACCGGAAAGCTGCAGCCCCGCTCCACCGAAACTGCCGTTCCAACGCATCGCGCCATTGAGCGGGCCCGACAAAGCCATTTCCAGCGAGGCGCGCCCGGGCACGGAACCCGCCCTGTAATCGAACCCGGCCTGGCGCATCAGCGTGGCCACGTCGAGGCTGTCGGCCTTCACCCTGATATCGGCACTCTCCCCTGTCCCCTTGCCTGCGAATTGCGTGTCGAGTTGCAGGACGCTGCCACCGAACTTGCCGTCGACCGAGTAACGCCGCGCCGCGCCGAAGGCGACGGAAAGGCTGGCATTGGCCGGCGAGAGCGCTGCCGCGCGGGCCGCAAAGGCGTCGACCCAGAAAGCCGGCAGCGTGCTGCGCTTGAGCGCTGTCGCCAGCCCTGAAAGGTCCTTGCCGTTCAGCACGATGCGGATTTCGCCCTGGGGCTCGGCGCCGATATTGTCGATACGGCCATTGGCCGTGAGATTGGCACCGCCGAGGTCGCTGACGACCACGTCCTCCAAGGCGATCAGCTTGCCGCCGGCCTTGATATGCCCGCTGACCGACTTGGCCTCGATTCCGGACAGGGCCAAAGCCTCGGCCTTCAAGCGGACATCGGCTTCACTGAACAGATCGCTGCTGCCAGGCAGAAGAGCGGCCACCGATGGCAGCACGTCGAGATCGATGCGTTGCGCGGCGAGATTGGCTTCGACCCGTCCGGCGGAACGTCCCTGCGCCAGGCGTTTCCAGGCCAGCCTGCCCCTGACCGCGGCATCGTCGATGGCAAGGGTCAGCTGCGAAAAATCGACCTTGTCGGCGTCGGCTTCGAGAGCAGCCTTCAGGGACAATTTGCGGGCAGCATCCGGCCGTCCCAGGACGGGTTGGCCCTGCAGCCAGCCGATCAGGCCGGTGGCCCGATCCGATTTGAGGTCGAGATTGCCCTTGAAACCGCCGCCTTCGTCATTGACGTCACCGGCCAGCAAGAGATGGCTGTTGCCCGGCAGGTCCGCCTCGAGGCGATCAACCTGCAGTTTCCCGTCGGCCACCCGGATGCTCGCCCGGGCATTCTGGGTCAACTCGCCGCCCAGCATGAGGCCGTCGGCGGCCAGATCGATCTGAGCGTTGGTGGCCGCACCCGCCAGCACGGGCACGACCCTGGCAAGCCTGGCCAGCACTGCAGCCGGTGGTTGGCGCTTGTCTGGGCCGATACCGACGAAACGATCGAGCTCGAGCTGCTTGCCGACGAGGTTCGCCTCCAGCACCGGCGTGGTGCCGAAAGCCAGGTTCACGCTTCCGGCGAGCTTGAGGGCACGCTCGTCCGGCCCCAGTTGGATCGCCACCTTGTCGGAGACCACCCCTGCCGGCGTCGCCGTCACCGGCCCCGACATGCTCCAGGCCTGTTGCTCGCTGGCTCCCTGATCATCGGCGCTTCCCTCCCCCGCTGCCTTCGCGGCGAAAGTTGGACGCAGCAGCGTTGCCGCGCCCACGAATGTCGGCTTCCCCCCTTGAAGCTTGACCTGGCCGTCGAGATCGAGCGTTACCGGCTTGTCCGCCGGCACCGCCGTGACACGCAGATTGAGGCTGCCCTTCTCGGCGACGCCCGTGGCGATCTTCACCGTGTGCGGCACCCCGGCGATCTTGATCCCGCCCTCGGCCTTGTAGGGACCGAGCACCGAGCCGGATTCACCGACCAGATTGATGCCGGTGAGACTGATGTCCTGTCCGTCGACCTTGTTCACATAATGAAGCGAGCCACCGCTGACCTCGAAGCTCTCGACCGCCGCCCCGAGAGACACCGGATATTTCGAGAGAGGGGCGATCGTGCCCTCGTCATCGGCCGTCACCGACAAGGCCGGATCACGTACCACGACATTGGAAAGATCGACGTCGCCACGCAACAGGCCGCCGAGACTGACGTCTCCGTCGATGCGGGCAACGTTCAACCTGGTGGTGCCATAGGGGTCGCCGATGCTGACATCGGACAAGGAGAGCCAAGGCTGAGGCAAGAGGCGCGCCTCGATCGGGCCGCGAATGATGACGGGCGTGCCGAAATGCTGCGTGAGGCGGTCACCAATGTCCTCGCGCCAAGCGTTCCAGTCGACGTAGAGGGGCGCGGTGAACACGGCCGCAAACGCCACGATCAACAAAAAACCGATAACGGTGAGCGCCTCGCGCACGCCGCACGTCCTTTCCAAAGCCTTTTGCGATCCATTCCTGTCGTCACGAATCGCAAAAACGCGTCCAAACAAAGCATTGGAGCAAAATGCGTTCTGTCGGAACGCGCTTTGCTCCCGAGCCGGAAAACCTTCCATTCCGACCAATGGCGGCGTGGTGAATCCGGTTTCGAAGCTCCTCCCCTACCAGCTCCGACCATACGCGAAAACCAAGGCGAGACGAAACCGGGAACAGGGAGAAACTGTGGTCCCGGGTCACCGCACAAGGCAGCGAACGGGTAGCCTTTGAGGCCGAAATCGCGCGCAAAAATCTCAGTATGAACAGATTCGGCGGCAATTGTCTTACGAACGACCCTGCATATTCACATTTTCACCAATTCTTTAGATTTCATTAAGACCCGTACAAAATTTGTGCTATGACATCCTCCGCCGGGATAAATGCTAAAGCATGAGCCGGCTGTGCTGTGCCTGGATGCTCCACACAAAAGAATGAGCGGCGGGCAAAAAGGGCGGTCGAATTCCTGGCCGTTCGTCACAACAGCGTCGCGTCAATAGAGGAACGGTATCTCTCGCTTTCAGTGAGGTGGGTACACAATGTTACGCTTGATCAGCTCCGTCGGAGTCGTATTGGCGTTAGGTGTCTTCGGCGCAGGCTTTTATACGGTTGGGACTAGCACGGGGCAGTCTCCGTTGGCCCGTAGCGAGCCGACAAGCCGTGTAGCAGCCGCAAACATGCTGGTATTTCTTTCGGTGGACAAGCAGACACAACAGGCTGGCTATCTCGATGGTCGGCCCGTCCCTTCCGGTTTGACGATGCCGATCATCGTCCGTGTCAAACCCAAGGACGCTACTGAAGGAAAGGCCGCTGGTCAGCCGGTGGTGGTGACGCCATAGGAGAGGACAGGTTCCACGGCTGGGAGGGACCGGGCCGGAATTGTCCTTGAACAACCAGAGCTGGGCCTGGCCGCAGGCAAGGCTCGACAGGCATCCGGGACGGGTGCCCAAGATGAATGAAGACGACAGGCGGATGTTTCCAGGGGAAGCATCCGCCTGTCGCTTTTTGCAGTGGCCCGGAAAGCCGCTACGTCGAACGGGGATCCGCCTCGGCTTGCCCGCTCAATCGGGAAAGATCTTGCCTGGATTCATGATGCCTGCCGGATCGAGGGCCTGCTTGATCGCCCGCATCGCCGCCAGGGCCGGAGCCCCATGTTCGGCTTTGAGATATTTGCGCTTGCCCTGCCCCACGCCATGCTCGCCGGTGCAGGTGCCTTCCATGGCCAGCGCCCGCTCCACCAGCCGTTCTAGAAAGCCCTCGCAGGCGGCAACCTCGTGGGGATCGCTCATGTCGATCATCGGCTGCACATGGAAATTGCCGTCGCCGACATGGCCGACGATCGGGGCGATCAGGCCGGTGGCATCGATATCCCGGCGTGTTTCGGCGACGCATTCGGCCAGACGCGACAGCGGCACGCAAACATCGGTGGCGACGATCTCGGCCCCCTGCCACATGGACTTGACCGCCCAATAGGCATTGTGGCGCGCCGCCCATAGCCTGGTGCGCTCCTCGGGCTTGGTGGCCCAGGTGAAGGGACCGCCGCCGAATTCGGCGGCGATTTCGCCGAAGCGTTCGGCCTGCTCGGCCACGCCGGCATCGCTGCCGTGAAATTCCAGGAACAGCATCGGGGTCTCCGGCAGGCCGAGACCGGAATAGGCATTGGCTGCCTTCACCATCAACGTGTCGAGCAATTCGATGCGCGCCACGGCAAGCCCGGACTGGATGGTGGCGATCACCGCATCGCAGGCGGCCTTCTCGCTGCCGAAGGGGCAGATACCCGCACTGATGGCCTCGGGAATGCCGTGCAGGCGCAGGGTCACTTCGGTGATGAGGCCGAGCGTTCCCTCCGAACCGACGAGCAAGCGGGTGAGATCATAGCCGGCCGAGCTCTTCTTGGCACGGCTCGCCGTCGAGATGATCTCGCCATTGGCCAGCACCGCCCGCAGCGAAAGGACGTTGTCCTTCATGGTGCCGTAGCGCACGGCATTGGTGCCCGAAGCGCGCGTCGCCGCCATGCCCCCCAGCGACGCGTCTGCGCCGGGATCGATGGGGAAGAACAATCCCTGGTCGCGCAGATAGTCGTTGAGCTGCTTGCGCGTGACCCCCGGCTGCACCACGGCATCGAGGTCCTCGGCATGCACGGCCACGATGGCGTTCATGCGGCTGGTGTCGACGGAAATGCCGCCTTCCGGCGCATTGACATGCCCCTCCAGGCCAGTCCCGGTGCCATAGGGAATGATGGGCACGCCATGGAGGGCGCACAGCCGGACGATGTCGGCCACTTCGCTCTCATTGTCCGGAAAGACCACGGCATCCGGCGCCTGGGCGGGCAGCCAGGTCAGCGTGCTCGCATGCTGATCGCGCAGGGCCTGGCCTGCAGAAAAGCGCGGACCGAATTGCCCGGCAAGGGCATCGCGGACGGCGGACAGATCTTCGGGCTGGTAGCGCCGGGAATTTGCGCCGGGATTGACCATAATATGTTACTTTGTCTTGAGGTATGAGCCATTTGGCATACACTGACTTGAAAGGCCTGCGCCAGAGGGTATCGCGATCGTGATCGATCGGCCCCCGTTCGGTGCGGACAGTTCTGAAACGAACTGAATATCCGAGCCTGCCCAACAGGTTCGGATATTCAGTTTGAAGTGGGTGAGAGGGCAGAAGACTTTGTGGCGTGGGGGCGGAGATGTTTGACACCAGCAAATTGCCGGCATTGTTCTTCGCGCCGTTCGTATCCTCGCAGATGCGCATCGAACCGCATTGGATCGACTATAACGGCCATCTGAACATGGCCTATTATCACGTGCTGTTCGACAACGCCCTTGGCGAGGCGCTGTCGCTCGTCGGTCTGGGCGAGGATTACATCCGCGAGCGCGGCATGTCGTTCTTCACAGGCGAAGTGCATGTCATCTACAAGCGTGAACTTCACCTCGACGATCCCGTGCGGGTGCGCCTGCAACTGGTCGGCTATGACGAAAAGCGCCTGCACATCTATGAGGAACTCTGCCACGCCACCGAAGGCTGGGTGTCGGCGACCTGTGAGCTGATTTCCCTCAACATCGACATGGCGACCCGGCGGGTGGCCCCGTTCCCCTGCGACATCATCGACAATCTTGCCGAGATGCGCACCTCGCACGGCTATCTGCCCACCCCCGAAATCGTCGGCCGCGCCATACGCACCCCGGCGCCACTCAGCCGACAATAGGCGCCGGTCGGCGGGAAGCACGTTTCAGCAACACCGGCCGGTGCACCAGCGACACCAGCACGAAGCTGACGATCATCAACAGATACCAGGCGCCGAGTTTGCCGAGCGAAACCAGGGCGAAGCCGTGACGCTGGTTGGGGTAGATCCAGACCTGGCCGAAACTGCCGATGTTCTCGGCGATCCAGATGAAGAAGGCGACCAGGAAGAAGCCGAGCAGCAGCGGCATGGAGCGTGGCTCCCGGTCGACCGTGAAGTAGATCCGCGTGCGCCAGAACAGGATGGCAATGGCTGCGAACAGGCCGAGGCGAATATCCGGCAGGAAATGGTGGGTGAAGAAATTCACATAGATCAGTGCTGCCAGCAGGATCGTCCAGCGCATGCGGGGATAGGAACTGTAGCGGAAGTCGAACAGGCGGGCCGCGCGGGCGATGTAGCTGCCGACGGCTGAATACATGAAGCCCGAGAACAGGGGCACTTCGCCGATCCTGAGCAGGCTCGGCTCGGGATAGACCCAGGAACCGGCCTGGGTCTTGTAGATCTCCATGATGGTACCGACGACATGGAAGACCGCGATCACGGCGGCCTCTTCCCAGGTCTCGAGCTTGAGCGCGAGCAGCAGGCCTTGGATGCCCAGCGCTGCAAAGCAGAGGAAGTCGTAGCGGCCGAGCCAGGCCCCCTCCGGATAGTAGAAGCGCGTTGCCAGGATCAGAGCGAGGAAGGAACCGCCGAACAGGCAGGCCCAGGCCTGCTTGAGGCCGAACAACCAGAATTCGCGAAGGAAGAGCCTGAACATTGCCATGCCCGATCCTCGCAAGCGCATTTGCAGCCTCGATGCAGGCGCATTGGTCCCACCGTGAAATCCCGGTGCAGGATCGGTCGACACTACGCAAGAACTCGGCATGAAGCGGGCGCCGCCTTTTCGAGCAAAGCGCCCAAAGAAGTATCAGTAACGTCCTGAAATATAGCCAATATTCTTGGTACGAAAATAACTTGCCCAAGAGCGATCTCTGGGCCACACTTTCACGATCGGCAGTGGCGACAGACCCAGGGCGACAGACTCGCCCACAAGAGGCACAAGCGCCGGCCGGCCATTCAGAGAGACGGAAGGGTGCCAATCATGGACTGCCTGAAAGTATTTCAACGCAGCGGCTTTGCGGCCGCGGCGCTCGCTTTGCTCGTGGGGATTTCGCCGGCCTCGGCGGCGTCGCCGGAATCCTCTGATCCCATCAAGATTGCCTTGTTCGACTGGACCAGCGTCAATCTCAACGCCAAGATCCTGGGCGGCATCCTCGAAAAGCTCGGATACACCGTCGAATATCCGACTGCCGACTATCTCTCCAGCCTGACAACCGGCCTCACCAATGGCGATCTCACCCTCGGCGTCGAATTCTGGGACACCACCGCCGGCGAGGCCATGAAGGCTTCCGATGCCACCAAGCAGACCGAACGCCTGGGCAAGCTCGGCCCCAAGGCCAAGGAGGAGTGGTGGTACCCGATCTACATGAAGGAGAAATGCCCCGGCCTGCCCGATTGGAAGGCCCTGCTGGACCCGAAATGCGCCGAAGCCTTCTCCACGCCCGATACCGCGCCCAAGGGCCGCTATCTCGGCGGGCCCGTGACCTGGGAAGGCTTCGATGACGAACGCGTGGCAGCGCTGAAGCTGCCCTTCACGGTCATTCATGCCGGCACTGATGGCGCCATGTTCGCCGAACTCGATTCCGCCTATCAGCGCAAGGCGCCGATCATGCTGTGGATCTATTCGCCCCATTGGGCCACGGCGAAATATCAGGGCGAGTGGGTGCAATTCCCCGAATATGAGCCGGCCTGCTATACCGATCCGAAATGGGGCACCAATCCCGATGCCAAATATGATTGCGGCAAGCCGCATGGCGAGATCTGGAAATATGCCTGGTCCGGCATGAAGGACAAATGGCCCGTGGCCTACAAGGTCGCCAAGGCCTACACGATCGAAACCGACGAGCTCAACAAGCTGAGCGGCCAGGTCGATCTGGAAGGCAAGAGCCTGGACGAGGTCGCGGCCAAGTGGGTCACCGATCACGAAGCGACCTGGAAAGCCTGGGCGCAGTGAATCCCGATGGCAGGAGGTGACCAACCTGCCCTGCTCCCTGGCTGACGCCGTCGTTGCGGGCGGATCCGAAGATCCGTCCGTCGGCTACCCGATGCATTCAAGAGGCACCGATGCAAGGCGCGATCGCTTCGCCGGGCTCGGACGCCACCATGCGAGCCGTGAAGCTCGCCTGCCGTGACGTCTGGAAGGTCTTCGGCCCCAATGCTGCCCGCGAGCTGGCCCGGCATGGCCAGCGACCGACGGATGAGGACCTTGCCAAGGCGAGCCTAGTCGCCGCCGTGCGCGAGGCCAGCCTGACGGTGCATGAGGGTGAGATCTTCATCATCATGGGGCTGTCCGGTTCGGGCAAATCCACGCTGCTGCGCTGCCTGGCCCGGTTGATCGAACCGACCGCCGGCACGGTCGAGTTCGACGGCATGGATCTGCTCAAGGCCAGCGAAGCGGAGATGATCGAGCTTCGCCGGCACAAGATGGGCATGGTGTTCCAGAACTTCGCCCTGCTGCCGCATCTGAGCGTGATCGAGAACGTCGCCTTCCCGCTGGCGGTCCAGGGTGTTGCCAAGGCCGAGCGGCTGAAACGGGCCCAGGACATGGTGGACCTCGTCGGCCTGCGCGGCCGTGAGGGTTTCTATCCGCGCGAGCTTTCGGGCGGCCAGCAGCAGCGTGTCGGCATCGCGCGCAGCCTCGCCACCAAGCCCGAACTCTGGTTCCTCGACGAACCTTTCTCCGCGCTCGATCCGCTGATCCGCCGAGAGATGCAGGACGAGCTCGTCCGGCTGCAGAAGGTACTGCACAAGACCATCGTCTTCATCACGCATGACTTCGACGAGGCGATCCGCCTTGCCGATCGCGTTGCCATCATGAAAGACGGTGCCATCATCCAGACCGGTACGCCCGAGGAACTCGTTACGCGGCCAGCGACCGATTACGTTGCCGAATTCACCCGTGACGTCCAGCGGGCCAAGGTGGTCTCGGCCCATGGCCTCATGCGCCCTCCCCAGCCAGGCTCCGCCTATGCCGGCAATCTCGCTCCGACGGACAAGGTTTCCTCTTTTGCCGCCGACGTCATCGGCGCCGCCGCGCCCTTTGCGGTCCGTGATCTCACCGGCACTCTACTCGGCGAGGTCTCGCCCAATGCCGTGCTCGACATCCTGACCGGCAGCGATCAGCGCAGGACCGCCGCTTGAGCAAGCCAGCCCCCCTTTCCCTTGCTCAACCGCAGGCACCGCATGGCGGCCGGGTAACGGCCTGGGCGGCGATTTGGAGCCTCGCCTTCCTGCTCGCCGCCACGCTCTACCTCTTGAGATCGAATACGGGTTGGCTGTCTGCTTGGCCCGACGACTGGATCGTGCCCTTCGCGAGCTGGATGTCGGCCCTCATGGCCTGGATGAAAACCAATCTGAGCTGGCTGACGCGAGCAATCGCCGCCATCCTCGACCTTCCTCTCCAGATCGCTTTCGGATTGCTGGCCAAGCCTTTGAAACTGTGGGGCATCCCGTTGCCGACGCTATCCTGGCTCGGCGTGATTTCGGCGGCGATCATTGCTGGCCACGCAGCGGGTGGCCTGCGGCTCGCAGCACTGATGGCAGCCTGCTTTGGGTATATCGCGCTCTTCGGCCAGTGGCAGGGGGCCATGCTCACCCTCGCTTTGATCCTGATCTCGGTGCCGCTTTGCGTGCTGACAGGCCTGCTGCTCGGCGTCGCCGCCTGGCGCTTTCCGAAGCTCGAACGGCTGGCGGTCACGCCGGCGCTCGACCTGATGCAAACGATCCCGACCTTCGCCTATCTCATCCCCATGCTGATCCTGTTCGGCAACAGCCCGGTCTCGGCGATGATCGCCACCTCGATCTTCGCCACGCCGCCGATGGTGCGGGCCACCATCGTGGCGCTGTCGCGTATTCCCTCCGAGATCGCCGATTTTGCCGTGATGGCGGGCTGCACGCCGCGCCAGAAGCTCTGGCGCGTGCTGATCCCCACCGCGCGTCCCCTGCTGATGGTCGGCGTGAACCAGGTGATCATGCTGGCGCTCAACATGGTGATCATCTCCTCGATGATCGGCGCCGGTGGTCTGGGCTATGACGTGCTGCTCGCCCTCCGGGCCCTCAAGATCGGCCAGGGCATGGAGGCGGGTTTCGCCATCGTGGTGCTGGCCATCGCGCTCGACCGCCTCTCGCAGGCCTTCGCTTATCGTGGCGGCCGGCCCGTGCATCACGAGGGTGTCGGGCTTGTCGCCCGCCATCCCCATCTTGTCCTGGCCCTGGCCGTGCTGGCTGCGACCACGCTGGCCAGCCTCGTCCTGCCGGCTCTCGCCAAGATCCCGCCGGGCTGGACGCTGTCGACCGCGCCGTGGTGGAAGGCGGGCGTCGACTGGATCACCGTGCATTTCTTCGACGTGATCGAGGCCTTGCGCATCGGGCTTCTCGTCTATGTGCTCAACCCTATCAGGGCCTTCTGCGAAGCCATTCCCTGGTTCGCCGCCCTGGTGCTGCTGGTGCTGGCCGGATACCGCCTGGCAGGCTGGCGCCTTGCCCTCCTCGTCGGCCTGCTCGTGCTGTTCTGCGCCTCGTCCGGGCTGTGGCAGAAGACGATGTCGACCGTCTATCTCTGTGGCGTCTCGGCCGTCCTCGCCATGCTGATCGGCATGCCGATCGGCGTCTGGGCCTCGCGCAGCGATCGGGTGTTCCGCATCATCGAGCCTGTCGTCGACACCCTGCAGACCCTGCCGTCCTTCTGCTTCATCATCCCGATCGTCATGCTGTTCCGGGTCGGCGACGTCACCGCCCTGATCGCAACGGTCTCCTTCGCCATCGTACCGGCCATCCGCTACACCAATCACGGCCTGCGCCAGGTACCGCCGACCCTGATCGAGGCAGCCAAGACGGCCGGCTGCACGCGCTGGCAGACTTTCCGCCTGGTGCAATGGCCGATGGCGCTGCCGGAAATCATGCTCGGCATCAACCAGACCATCCTGCTCTCGCTGAGCATGATCATCATCTGCGCGATGATCGGCACGCGCGATCTCGGCCAGGAGGTCTTCATCGCCCTCGCCAAGGCGGATGCCGGCCGCGGCATCGTCGCCGGCCTCGCCATCGCCTTCATCGGCATCATCGCCGACCGCCTGATCGGCGGCGCCAGCGCCAAGGCACGCCAGCGCCTGGGGTGATTGGTTCGAATTCGTACCTTCTCGCTGAGGTCGCGCTGCCCCTCACCCTTACCCTCTCCCCGTCAGAACGGGGCGAGGGGGCGCAGGCGTCGCGATTGATCCTTGGACCTGTCATCTCGCCTGACGGTTGGGCGAGATGACACACTGCCGGCTTGAGGCACTTGGCCGAAGTCTCCCTCGCCCCGTTCTGACGGGGAGAGGGTTGGGGTGAGGGGCTGCACGCCCCCGGTGGCAATTATCCAGAGATCCGCTCAAAAAGCCGCTCGTCACCGTGCCGAACTCGCCAGCCCCCGCGCGCCGTCGAGCAGCGACTTCAGGCCGAAGCCGATGAAGACGACGCCGACGATCCGTGTCACCCACAGGCCATAGCGGGCAAAGAAAGCCCGCACCGGCCTGAGGCCGATGGCGACATAGAGGATGAAATCCGCCGCCACGAAGCCGAGGAAGGCGGCCGCGATCAGGCCCGGCGTTGCAGCCCAGGTGATGTGATCGCCATAGGGCGCCACCAGGGCCCCGAAGGTGGCGAGCGCCACCGGATAGGATTTCGGATTGGTGATGCCGAAGATCACCCCGTTGACCAGCGGCCGGTCGGCACCGATCACGGCCGCCTTGCCGTCCCGCCTGGTCATCACGGCCCGCGCGCCCATATAGATCAGATAGAGCCCGCAGCCGATGCCGAGAATGTCGAACAGGGTCGGGCCGATCTGGCTCACGCCGACGATCGCCGCCAGGGCCGCCACCGACCACAGGATGTCGCCGACGAGATGGCCGGTCATGAACCAGGCCCCGGGCGTGCGCCCCTTCGCCGCGCCGAGCGCGAACAAAGCCAGGAAGGCCGGTCCGGGTGAGATCGTATAGAGGAAGCCGGCAAAAAAGGTTGCGGCAAGCAGGGAAACATCGAACATGGGAATCGGCCTGGCGGCGAAGGGATTTGCCATTGCTGCACGGCCGGCGTCCCGGCGCAAGCGGGCATGCGTTTCCTTTCCATCAAGCCCGCACAAGCCCATCCATGCCCGCTTCCAACACACCGGCACCTGTCTTTCTGCTTCTCGTGACCGGCGCATTTCTCGGTCTGTATTTTCCGCTCGGCAAGTTGTCGGGCGCGGCCGGCATTCCGCCGGCCGTATGGACGCTGCTGATCTCGGCGGGCAGCGCCCTGGTCATCGGCGCCGTGCTGGTCCTCCGCCGGGAGGCCTTGCCCCTGACGCCGCCCTTTCTGCGCTTTTACGCGATAGGCGGCATCATTTCCTACGCCCTGCCCAATTTCCTGGTCTACCTGATCATTCCGCACCTGGGCTCGGGCTACACCTCGATCATGTACACGCTGTCGCCGATCATCACCACGATCCTGGCGACCGCCTTGAATGCGCGGCGCCCCAATCTGCTCGGCATCTGCGGTATCCTGATCGGTTTCCTCGGAGCCATGCTCATCGTGCTTGGCAAGGGCCGCGTCGGCGAAGTCAATTTCCTCTGGATCGCCATCGGCTTCCTCATTCCGCTCACGCTAGCAAGCGGCAATGTCTACCGCACTCTGGATTGGCCGCCGGGCGCCCGGCCCCTGGCTCTGGCGGCAGGCAGCAATCTTGCCGCCGCCCTTGTGATGTCGGCAGCCCTGCTCGCCACCAGCGGAGAGCTCGGCCTCGGGACACTCGCCAACGCTCCGCTGGTCAGCACGGCCCAGGTCGCGGCAAGCGCCGCCATGCTTGCCTTCTTCTTTCGCCTGCAAATGGCGGGCGGGCCGGTCTATCTTTCCCAGATCGGCTATGTCGCCGCCGCCCTGGGCCTCGGTGTCGGCACCTTCCTGCTGGGAGAGCATTATCACTGGCTGACCTGGCTCGGCGCCGGGGTGATCGCCGCCGGGGTGATCGTCACCACCATCGCCCAGCGCGCTCCGGGGCAATGAGACGGACGACCGGATGTCCTTGCCTGTTGACGCAAAGCACCGCCTGCCGCTCGCAATCTCGACGCGGCTCCCCATCTAAGCCATTATCCGGCCGTCCAGAATCACGCGAAAACTCGATTTGTCCGATCCACGCTCTCCTTCCCTTGCCCATCAGCCGGCCGCCGGCGGTATTGCTGCGCGTGCCATGGCCGCCGCAAGGCCTGCCGCCTATGTCACCGGCCTGAACCCGGAACAACGCGCGGCGGTGGAGACATTGGACGGCCCCGTACTCGTGCTGGCGGGCGCCGGAACCGGCAAGACGCGCGTGCTGACCACCCGTATCGCCCATATCCTCGCCACCGGCCGCGCCGCGCCCCACCAGATCCTCGCCGTCACCTTCACCAACAAGGCGGCGCGGGAGATGCGCGAGCGCATCGGCGTGCTGATCGGCCAGAGCGTGGAGGGCATGCCCTGGCTTGGCACCTTCCACGCCATCGGCGTGAAGATCCTGCGTCGTCATGCCGAGCTGGTCGACCTGAAATCCAATTTCACCATCCTCGATACCGATGATCAGGTCCGCCTGATGAAGCAGGTGATCTCCGCCGCCGGGATCGACGAAAAGCGCTGGCCGGCCCGCCAGCTCGCCAATGCCATCGACGGCTGGAAGAACCGCGGCCTGACGCCGGCGCAGGTACCCGCCGGCGAGGCCATGTCCTTTGCCAATGGCAAGGGCGGCGAGCTCTATGCCGCCTACCAGGCCCGGCTCAAGACCCTGAACGCCGCCGATTTCGGCGATCTCCTTCTCGAATCGATCCGCCTGTTCCGCGAAAACCCCGGGGTCCTGGCCGAATATCACCACCGTTTCCGCTTCATCCTGGTGGACGAGTACCAGGACACCAACGTCGCCCAATATCTCTGGCTGCGCCTGCTGACCCAGCGGCAGCCCGGCATGAAGCCGAATTTATGCTGCGTCGGCGACGACGATCAGTCGATCTATGGCTGGCGCGGCGCGGAGGTCGACAACATCCTGCGCTTCGAAAAGGATTTTCCGGGTGCCACAGTGATCCGGCTCGAGCGCAATTACCGCTCCACCGGCCATATTCTCGGCGCGGCCGGGCACCTGATCGCCAATAATGAGGGACGCCTCGGCAAGACCCTGTTCACCGACGACGAGGAGGGCGAGCGCGTCACCGTCGCCGGCTCCTGGGATTCGGGCGAGGAAGCCCGGGCCATCGGCGACGAGATCGAGGCACTGCAGCACAAGGGCCACGCCCTCAACGACATCGCCATCCTGGTGCGCGCCTCGTTCCAGATGCGCGAATTCGAGGATCGCTTCGTCACGCTCGGCCTGCCCTATCGCGTCATCGGCGGCCCCCGCTTCTACGAGCGCGCCGAAATCCGCGACGCCCTCGCTTATTTTCGCGCCACCATGCAGCCAGCCGACGATCTCGCCTTCGAGCGCATCGTCAACGTGCCCAAGCGCGGCCTCGGCGACGCCACCGTACAGATCCTGCACGACTATGCCCGCCACAACGGCGTGCCGATGATGCAGGCCACGCGGGTGCTGGTCGAGACAGAGGAACTCAAGCCCAAGCCGCGCCAGACCCTGCGCGACTTGATGGCCTCCTTTTCGCGCTGGGCCGCCCAGAGCGAGGTGCTCGGCCATCAGGAACTGGCGGAATTGATCCTGGAGGAATCCGGCTACACCGACATGTGGCAGAAGGATCGCACGGCCGAGGCCGCGGGCCGGCTGGAAAACCTCAAGGAACTCGTGCGCTCGATGGAGGGCTTCGAGAATATGGCCGGCTTCCTCGAGCATATCTCGCTGGTGATGGATGCCAGCGAGGAAGGCGCCAGCGAGGACAAGGTCTCGATCCTGACCCTGCACGGCGCCAAGGGCCTGGAATATGAGACGGTGTTCCTGCCCGGCTGGGAGGAAGGCCTGTTCCCGCACCAGCGTTCGCTCGACGAGAACGGCCGCGCCGGCCTGGAGGAGGAGCGGCGCCTCGCCTATGTCGGCCTCACCCGCGCCCGCCGCCGCGCCAAGGTCTGGTTCGCCTCCAATCGCCGGATCCACGGCCTGTGGCAATCGACCATGCCGTCGCGTTTCGTCGACGAACTGCCAGCCGCCCATGTCGAGGTGATGGAGGCTTCCAATTCCTACGGCTCAGGCGGCTCGCTCGGCATGAGCCGCTTCGACAAGGCGCAGCCTTTTTCCGGCTCGAACTATTCGACGCCCGGCTGGCAGCGGGCCCAGAGCAACATGGCTTCCGGGTTCCGTACCACCCAGGCCCCGCTCCGCCGCGAGCCCCTGACCATCGAGGGCGAATTGGTGGCCCGCTCCACCGGCACCGCCTCGGCCTACAAGGTCGGCACCCGCGTCTTCCACCTGAAGTTCGGCTATGGCGAAGTGGCCGAAGTCGACGGCAACAAGCTCACCGTCGATTTCGACAAGGCCGGCCGCAAGCGCGTGGTCGACAGCTTCGTCGAGGCAGCCTGAAGGAAGACACTGCTGCAAGAACAGTGAGACGCAGCCAGCCTTCTCCACGAAGTGGGGAAGACGATTGCGCCAAGCGTTGAAAAAGGCTTCGATAGCCCCCTCACCCCTTGGCCGGCACGCCGGCGTCGAGATTGTCGATGCCGCCGGCCTGGTTGTAGCGGGCCTCGTCGAGGATGCCCTGACGTTTGGAGACGAGCAGCGGCACCAGGGCCTGGCCGGCGACGTTGACCGCCGTGCGGCCCATGTCGAGGATCGGGTCGATGGCGAGCAGCAGGCCGACGCCGGAGAGTGGCAGGCCGAGGGTCGACAGCGTCAGGGTCAGCATCACGGTGGCACCGGTGAGGCCCGCGGTGGCGGCCGAACCGATTACCGAGACGAACACGATCAGCGCGTAATGCTCGATGCCAAGCGGGATCTGGTAGAACTGAGCCACGAAGATCGCCGAAATCGCCGGATAGATCGCCGCGCAGCCATCCATCTTGGTGGTTGATCCCAAGGGCACGGCGAAGGCGGCATATTCCCGGGGCACGCCGAGGCTGCGCTCCGTCACCGCCTCGGTGACCGGCATGGTGCCGACCGAGGAGCGCGAGACGAAGGCAAGTTGGATCGCCGGCCAGGCGCCCGCAAAGAAGCGGGCCGGGCTCAGCCCGTGCAGGATCAGGAGCAGCGGGTAGACGATCAGCAGGACGATGGCGAGGCCGATATAGATGGCGAGCGCATACCAGGTCAGCTGCCCCAGCGTCTGCCAGCCATATTGCGCCACAGCCTTGCCGAGCAGGCCGATCGTGCCGACCGGGGTGAGGCGGATGACCCACCACAGGATCTTGCGCACGATGGCGAGCAGCGACTCGTTGAAGGTGAGGAAGGCATTGGCCCGCTCGCCGACGCTCAGGGCAGCCACACCGACGGCAATGGCGATCACCAGGATCTGCAGCACGTTGAACTGCAGCGACGTGGAGGCGGCACCATCGACGAGCTTGGTCGAGGCCTGGATGCCGAAGACGTTGGCGGGCACCAGGCCCTTGAGGAAATCGAGCCAGGAGCCGGTGGTGGCCGGCGCCTTGGCGGTCTCCGCCAGCACACTCGAATGCAGGCCCGGCTGGATGACCAGGCCGAGGGTGATGCCGATCAGCACGGCGATCAAGGCGGTGATGGCAAACCATAGGAGCGTCTGCCAGACCAGGGCCGCGGCATTCGACAATTTGCGCAGATTGCCGATCGAGGCGACGATGGCGGTGAAGACCAAAGGCGGCACCAGGGCATAGAGCAGCTGGACGAAGATCGAGGCGATGGTCGTCAGCGTCTGCACCAGCCAATTCGGATTACCCGCCGCGTCTGGCCCGAGGGAGCGGGCGTAAAGACCGAGCAGCAGTCCCACCACCATGGCGGCGAGCACTTGAAAACCGAAGGAGGCATAGAAGGGCTTGGCTGCCGTCGCTTGTGGGCCGGAAGGGGTTGCCATGGTCATTCTCTTGCGATGTGCCGACAATAATATAACACAAAATATATGTTATACACTTTCAATATCCATACCATGGGCGGATTTGAAAGAGAACCACAGTCGAAACAAAGCAGGGGCGCCCCTCATGCAGGGCTCGTCCCCGGGATCGCAGGCGTCCTCGCCTGCTCTTGGACCCACCGCGTGGCCGGAAAGGAAGGTGCAGGCGAGGACGCCTGCGATCCCAGGGTTACCAACTCAACTCCAGCGCCTTCAGCCCGTGGAAATGGTAGGTGTCGGCATAAACCGGCATCCCTTCCAGCCGCAGGCCGGGCAGCCGTTCGAACAGGATCGGCACCGCCACTTCCAGCTCCAGCCGCGCCAGGGGCGCACCCACGCAGAAATGGATGCCGCCGCCGAAGCTGACATGAGGCGGGCGCTGCCGCGTCGTCAGGAAACGCTCGGGCTCCTCGAAGCGGGCTGGGTCGTGGTTGGCGGCACCGAGCAGCAGGCCGATCTCATCGCCCTTGCGGAAGGTGGCCGGCCCCAGCGTGACGTTCTCCAGCGCATAGCGCTTGAACATGTGGAGCGGCGGATCGAAGCGCAGCATTTCCTCCACCAAGCCCTCGCCGCCCGCCAGCACCGCCTCGCGATCAAGACCGGCCTGCAGGATGGACTTCACGCCATTGCCGATGGCGTGCACCGTGGCCTCATGCCCGGCATTGAGCAGGAGGATGCAGGTGGAGATCAGTTCCTCCTCGCTGAGCCGATCACCCTCGGCTTCGACGGCGATGAGATGGCTGATGAGATCGTCACGCGGCTCGGCTCGCCGCCGCACGACATAGCCGCGCAGGAAGGCGGAGAAATCCTCAGCAGCTGCAACGGCTTGATCCTCCATGCTGCGCGTGCGGTTGAACTGATACATCGCCACCATGCGATGCGACCAGTCGAGCAGTTGCGGAGCCATCTCGACCGGCACGCCCAGCAGTTCGGCGATCAGGATCACCGGGATCGGCGTGGCGAAGGCTTCGATCAGGTCGACCCTGCCCTGCCCCTTGAAACCATCGATCAATTGGTTGGCAAGCGCTGCGATCCGCGGCCTCAGACGCTCGACCTGCCGGGTGACGAAAGCGCGGTTGACCAAAGTGCGCAGCCTTGTATGAACCGGCGGCTCGCGCTCCAGCATGGAATGGGCGTCGACCGCATCGAAGGGTGCCAGGTGGGCCTGCGGCTCCGGCCAGCCGAGTTCGGCACGGCTGGCCACATGCAGCACCTCACGCCCGAAGCGCCTGTCGCGAAAGAGGTCGAACACCGCCTGGTGCGAGACCGCGCACCAGCAGCCATATTCCTCCCAGAAGAACAGCGGGCAGGCGTCGCGGATGGCCTGATAGGCGGGATAGGGATGCTGCACGAAGGCCGCATCGGTGGGGCTGAGCGATACGACCGCACGGGCGGCATCGATCCTGAGGCTTGATGGCAAAGACATGAATGAAGGGGTAGGAGATTCCTGCGACAATGTCATCGCCGCGGCTACCGGAAATCCCCTTGTCAGAGCAAGACGCCGCAGGCATTTAGGGGCGCATGAGCAGCCAGCCCGCGATCAATCCCAATCTCCTCGACACCGCCACCCCGCCGATCCCGGAGGCGCAGGCCTGGGCACGCGCCTATAACGGTGCGGCCGGCCCGCTGATCGACCTCTCGCAAGCGGTTCCAGGCTACCCGCCGCATGCGGAGCTGCTGGAACGGCTCGGCCGCAATGCCAGCGCGGCGTCGAGCGCCAGCTATGGCCCGATCGAGGGCGACACCGTGCTGCGCCAGGCCTATGCCGCGCATGTTTCCAGCCTCTATGGCGGCAAGGTCGACTGGCAGACGGTCTCGATCACCACCGGCTGCAACCAGGCGTTCTTCGTCGCGGCCCTGGCGGTGGCCAAGGCGGGGGATTCCATCCTGCTGCCGAGCCCCTGGTATTTCAACCACAAGATGACGCTCGACATGCTCGGCATCGAGGCAAGGGCCTTGTCCTGCCCGCCCGAGAACGGCTTCGTGCCGGATGTCGAGAGCGCTGCCGAACTGATCGATCCCACCACGCGGGCTATCCTGCTGGTCACGCCCAACAATCCGACCGGCGCCGTCTACCCGCCCGAAACGATCGAAGCCTTTGCCCGCCTGTGCCGGGATCGCGGCCTCTTCCTCATCCTGGACGAGACCTATCGCGACTTCGTCACCGGCCGGCCGCACGGACTCATCGCTTCCGGTGATTTCGACAACACCTTGATCTACCTCTATTCCTTCTCGAAGAGCTACTGCATTCCCGGCCATCGGCTTGGCGCACTCGTCGCCGCCCCCGCCGTGGCGGCCGAGGTCGGCAAGGTCCTCGACACGCTGCAGATCTGCGCGCCTCGCACCGCCCAGGCCCCCGTCGCCTGGGCCATCGACGGACTGACCGAATGGCGCGAGGCCAACCGCCTGGAGATCGACAGGCGGGCAGCCAGCTTCCGCGCGGCCTTCGAGGGCATCAATGGCTGGCGGATCGATGCGATGGGTGCCTATTTCGCCTTCCTGCACCATCCCTTCCATGGCCATACCGCGGCGAGCGTGGTCAAGGAACTGGTGGAGAAGGCCGGCGTGCTCTGCCTGCCCGGTCCCTATTTCGGCCCCGGCCTGGAAGGGCATATGCGGGTCGCCTTCGCCAATGCCGGCGTGGAGCAGCTGCAGGCCCTGCGCGAACGCTTCCAGCGTTTCGGCGGGTAAGCGCGATTTCCGTTGCCCTTCGGCGGCGGGCGCGATAGCCAAGCGATATGCTCGAAGGTCTTCATCCCAACAATCCCACCCATGTCGCGCGCATCGTCACCGACGAGATGCGTGCGCGTCGCATCGCCGACCTGCTCGGCGAGAGTTTCGACCCCACGGAAACGGCGATCGCCGCCTTCGAGAAGGAAGACGGCACGGCCAAGCCACCCTGGCTGGTCGAGGTCTATTTCCGGACCGAGCCGGACGAAGCCTCCGTACGGGACCTGATCGCATTGGCGGCCGGTCCCGACATCGAAGTGATCTTCGACAGCTTCGGCGACAAGGACTGGGTGGCGGCCTCGCTGGAGGGCCTGGTGCCCGTGCGGGCGGGCCGCTTTACCGTCCATGGCAGCCATGACCGCCAGCAGGTCCCGGCCAACAGCATCGGCATCGAGATCGAGGCGGCGCTCGCCTTCGGTACCGGCCATCACGGCACCACGCGCGGCTGCCTCCTCGCTCTGGACGATCTCCTCAAGCGCAAGCGCCCCAATCGGCCGCTCGATATCGGCACCGGCACCGGCGTGCTGGCCATCGCGGCCGCACGCGCCCTGCGCCTTCGGGTCCTCGCCTCCGATATCGATCCGATCGCCATCGCCACCGCGCGCAACAATATCCGCTTCAACAAGGCCGGCGCCTATGTCGAGAGCTTCGTGGCGCGCGGCACCACTGCCCGGGCCATGCAAACCAACACGCCGTTCGACCTGGTCTTTGCCAACATCCTGATGGGTCCGCTGGTGCGTCTGGCGGCACCGATGAGCCGGCTGCTGGCGCCCGGGGCCACGGTGATCCTGTCCGGCCTGCTCCACTCCCACGCCAATGCGGCCCTGGCGGCCTATCGCGCCCAGGGCCTGCATCTCATCCGCCAGATCAAGATCGACGAATGGACGACGCTGGTGCTGTCCTATGGCGGTGGCAAGCCCAAGAAACTTTGAGCGAACAAGACTATTCCCTTCTCCCCTTGCGGGAGAAGGTGGCGGCAGCCGGATGAGGGGTGTTGGCGCCAAGTCTGCAAAGACGCGTTTCTCCCCTCATCCCCCTGCCGGGACCTCTAGTCAACTCAAGAGAGTTGACGACACCCGCAAGGGGAGAAGGCATTCATACTTCAAGGGTGATCAAATGGCTTTTCAGTCCTTCGACGAAATTTCCCAGCCCAGCCTCGGCCCGTCTCGTGCGACGGCCTTGCGCGGCAAGCTCGCCGAACTGGGGCTCGACGGTTTCGTGGTCCCCCGCTCCGACGAACACCAGAATGAATATTGCCCGCCCTCGGAGGAGCGCCTTTCCTGGCTCACCGGCTTCGCCGGCTCCGCCGGCATCGCCGTCGTCCTGAAGGACCAGGCTTCGATTTTCGTCGACGGCCGCTATACCGTGCAGGTGCGCGAGCAAGTGGACACCTCGACATACACGCCGCGCCACCTCATCGAGGAGCCGCCTGAGAAATGGCTAGGCAGCGTGCTCAAGCCCGGCATGAAGCTCGGCTACGACCCGCGTCTTCAATCGATGAACGAGGTCGAGCGCCTTCGTGCCGCCTGCGAGAAGGCTGGCGCAAGTTTTGTTGCCGTCAAGGAAAATCCGGTTGACGCCATCTGGACGGACAGGCCGGCACCGCCGCTGGCCCAGATCGTCCTGCACGATGTGGCCCTGGCCGGCGAGAGTGTCGCCTCCAAGATCGAGCGCCTGCAGGCCAAGCTGCGCGAGCAGAAGCTCGACGCCGTCTTCACCAACGACGCCCATGCCTCCGCCTGGCTGTTCAACATCCGCGGCGGCGACGTCTCCCACACGCCCCTGCCGCTTTCCTACGCCCTGGTGCCGGCAGAGGGACAGCCGACCCTGTTCGCCGACGGCCGCAAATTCTCCAATGCCGTCAGGGACGAACTCTCCCAGCACATGGCGATCGCCGAGCCGCGCCAGATCGAGGCCGTGCTGGCCGGCAGCGTGAAAGGCAAGGCCGTCAGGCTCGACCCCGCCATGGTGGTCGAACACTTCGCCACGCTGGTCGAGCAGGCCGGCGGCAAGGTGCAGAAGGGCGGCGATCCCGTGGCGCTGCTGCGCGCTGTCAAGAACGAAGCCGAGCGCGCCGGCGCCAGGGCCGCCCATATCCGCGACGGCGTCGCCTTCGTGAACTTCCTCGCCTGGTTCGAACGCACCGTGCCCGGGGCTAAGGAAACCGAGATCTCGGTGGCCGAGGCCCTGGAGCGCTTCCGCGAAGGTACGGGCGTCCTGAAGGATCTCTCCTTCCCCTCGATCTCCTCGGCCGGGCCGAACGCCGCCCTGCCGCATTACCGCGTCAGCCACGCCAGCAACCGGGCCGTGACGCCGGGCTTCTTCCTGATCGACTCAGGCGCGCAATATGTCGACGGCACCACAGACATCACCCGCACCATCGCGGTGGGCGAGGTCTCGCCCGAGATGAAGGACCGCTACACCCGCGTGCTGAAAGGCCACATCGCCATCTCCCTGGCGCGCTTCCCCAAGGGAGCCTCGGGCGCCCAGCTCGACAGCTTCGCCCGCGCTGCGCTCTGGGAGATCGGCACCGATTTCGACCACGGCACCGGCCATGGCGTCGGCTCCTATCTCTCCGTGCATGAAGGGCCGCAGCGCATCTCCAAGCTCGGCACCACGCCGCTCGAACCCGGCATGATCCTGTCCAACGAGCCGGGCTATTACCGGGTCGGCGCCTTTGGCATCCGCATCGAGAACCTCGTCCTGGTCGAAGAGATCGCCATCGAGGGGGCCGAACGCACGATGTACGGCTTCGAGACGCTCACTCTGGCGCCCATTGACGTGAGGCCGATCGAGCTGTCCCTGCTTACGCAGCGGGAAATCGATTGGCTCAACGCCTATCACGCCCAAGTGCGCGAGACGCTCGGCCCCCTGCTCGACGAGCCGGAACGCCAGTGGCTGGATGAGGTGACGCAGGCGATCGGGTGAACCGAGGACAACATGATTTCGGATGACGAGTGGCGAAACTGCCTCGACTTGTTGCGGCGGGTTGCCAGGAATACCGACCTGGCCGCCGATCAGACCGAATTCAAGACGCTCGTCGCCAAGATCAACCGGGGAGCAAGGCGCAAGCTCAAGGCTTCCGCCGCGTTCTCGCGTCGCCAGAACGACGCCGACGAGATCGCCTCGGTGCTCGCATCCAGGCGAGACCAGCTCAATCGACTGGAGATCGAGGAATCGGGCCCGGAGCGTCTGACACAAGGCGCCCTGCGCTGCTATGCCTGCGCCTCGAAATATCAGCGTCTGCATCATTTCTATCATCGGCTTTGCCCCGACTGTGCCGAGCTCAATTACCGCAAGCGCCTGGAAATCATCGATCTGTCGGGCCGCATCGCCGTGGTGACAGGCGGCCGGGTCAAGATCGGTTTCGAGGTCGCTCTTCGCTTGCTGCGCCAGAAGGCACGGGTCATCGTGACCACGCGCTTCCCGGTCAATGCCCTCAGGCGTTACCAGGCCGAAGCCGATTACGCGGATTGGGGCGACAGGCTCGATCTCTATGGCCTCGATCTGCGCTATCTTTCCGACGTTCACGCTTTTGCAGAATGGCTGGACACCCGCTTCGGGCATATCGACATTCTCATCAACAACGCGGCACAGACCATTCGCCGCACGGCAGATTTCTACGCCCCCCTGCTCGCGGACGAACGGGAGGAGATTGCCTCGCCGTGCATCGCCCATCGAACAGCCAACCGGTTTCGCGCCGTGGATCTGCTGCTGACCACGCAAGCAAAGGCATCCCCGTTGCCGGTCGATCGTTACGGCGAAGTCGTCGAAACGCCCTACAAGAACAGCTGGTATTTGCGGCTCGACGAAGTCGACACGCGCGAAATGGTGGAAACCCAGGTCATCAACGCCATGGCGCCCTTCATCCTGTGCGCGCAGGCTCGCGGCTTGATGCGGAAGTCGCCCCGCGACAAGCGCTTCATCGTCAATGTCGGCGCGATGGAAGGACAATTCAGCCACACCGGCAAAGGTGCGCTTCATCCGCACAACAACATGTCCAAGGCAGCGCTGAGCATGTTGACCCGGACTGCCGCTGTCGACTACGCAACGGACGGTATCTTCATGAACAGCGTCGATCCTGGCTGGATCTCGAGCGAGACGCCGCGCGCCGTTGAAAGACGAGTTCAGGGGTTGGATTACGACCTTCCGCTGGATTGTATCGATGCCGCCGCCCGGATACTCGATCCGATCGTGCAAAGCCTTGATCCGCTGTGCCAGGCCCCTCCCTGCGGCCTCTATTGGAAGGACTACCGCCCATCGGAATGGTAATGCATTTGCCATCAGGCGATGTCGTATGCCATCACGGAACGGTCATGCGTCGCTTAACTGGAAAAGCACCGGGAGCTTCTCGGAGATGAGGTTCGACCCCTCCTCATGACAAGGGTCGTAGCTCAGAGGAAGAGCGCCCAAGCGGCACTTGGGAGGCGAAGGTTCAAATCCTTCCGGCCCTTTCTCGATTGACCAACGAACAAGCAAAATAGAGGCCTCGCGCTCGTCACCCAGATCGCTTCGGCCCTTTATTCGAACAGAGGAACAAAAACACTGCGCGCCATGCATGGGGTATTTGCACCCAGCGGGCATTGTGGCATCAAGGACCTGTCATGCGTCCCTCAGCAGGAAATCAGCTGAGGTTTCTCTGAGGCAGGTTCGCCTTCTTCGGAGCATGGGAGCTGTAGCTCAGGGGAAGAGCACCCAACTTTCACTTGGGGGGTCGAAGGTTCAAGTCCTTCCGGCTCTCTCACATTGTTCGCAGTGACCAGCACGGAGCTGGTCCGAAAACCAGCCCGCCCCTCACCCCATCGCCATGCGGAGCAGCACCACGCTGACCACGCCGACCGCGATGGTGACGAGCAGCGGCATGCGGGTGGCGGAGACAGCGGTGATGCCGGCGGCGATGGTTTCGACCGGCCCTGTGGCCAGCGCTACCGGAGCGATCACCGACACCAGCACTGCCGCCGGGATGGCGTCGAAGGCAGCCTTGGTGCGGCCCGCCAGAGCGAGGCGGCCGGCCAGGAAGATGCCGGCGATGCGGGTGGCGTAGGTCACCAAGGCCATGGTGAGGATGGCCGCCACCGTATGGGGATCAAACGACATCGATGGCCTCCTTGGCGTCGAGCTTGCTGCGGCCGGGATGGCCCGTCAGGAAGGCAGCCAGAATGCCCGCCAGGGCCCCGGCTGGCACATGCCAGGGCGCGCCCACCTTCAGATAGACCAGCGCCGCCACCACAGCGCTGGTGAGGATGGTCGCCGCCGAGCTGCGCCCTTCCCAAAAGCCGGCGATCAGCCCGATGAAAAGGGCCGTGAAGGCGAAATCGGCGCCATAGCGGGCGGGATCGCCCAGAAGCTGGCCGACGAGCCCGCCCGCCGTGCTCCACAGCGCCCAATTGAGATAGAAGAACACCGACATGGCGAAATAATAGGTCGGCGTGAGCTCGGCCCGCGCAGCCCGGCGCTCGGACATCGCCCAGTTCTCGTCGGCCATCATGAAGAAGCCGAGAAAACGCTGGGCGGGCGAGAACAGCGCCGTCTTAGGCGTTAGCGAGGCCCCCATCAGGATATGGCGGCAATTGATCAGCAGCGTGCCGAAGGCCAAAGTGAGGATGGAAACCGGCTGCACCCATTGTTCGAGCGCCGCAAATTGCGCGCTGCCGGCAAACACGGTGAAGGACATCAGCGCAATCTCGGCCGGCGACAGACCCTTGGAGACGGCGATGGCGCCGAACAGGAAGCCGATCGGGATCGCCGCCAGGGCTGGCGGCGCGATATCGATCAGCGCGGAACGGATTTCGGAACGGGCGGACAAAGGACAACTCCTGATGGAGCGCCCTGATTAGGCACAACGCAATCGCCGGTCTTGGACAAAAGTTGCATCGAGAGTGTCAACCTCCGGCCGACACTCCATCATCCGCGAAAAGCCCCCGGCGTCACGCCCATGCGCGCCTTGAAAACCCGGTTGAGGTGGCTCTGGTCGTAGAAACCGCAGGCTGCTGCCACTTCCGCCGGCCCTTCGCCCGCCGCCAGCAGGCGCCGGGCCGCCCGGTAGCGCCGGTCGGTGAGATAGGCATGGGGCGTGGTGCCCATCGCCTTGCGGAAGGAACGCACCAGGTGGCTGCGATTGAGCCCCGCCACGGCAGCAAGCTCGTCGAGGCCGACATCGCGCTCGAAATGCTGGTCGAGATAGGCCCGCGCCTTGGCGAGCGGCCCGCTCTCGTCGCCGAGCCTGATCGGCTCGCCATGGCCGCCCCAGCGCCCGAGCAAGGTCGAAAAGAAGCGGCTGAGCCTGGCATCGCGTTCGAGCAGGGTCACCGCGGGGTCGCTGAGTGCAATCTGCAGCGTCACCAGATCGGCGGCCAGGGCGGGATCCTCGATCACCGAACGCTCGAACCAGGGCGTGCCGGCGGCAGGACGCCCGAAGGTATCCTCGGCAACGGAGCGCATCAGATCAATGGTGGGATAGAGCACGCGATAGACGAAGCCCTCGCCTGCCGGCTCGCCATCATGGAGTTCGTCGGGGCAGACCATCGCGAAACTTCCCGGCGAGGCATAATGCCGGCTACCTCGATGCGAGAAGGCCTCGCAACCGTCGAGCACTGCGGCGACGGCATAGGTCTCGTGGGTATGGGGCACATAGCGGTGCCGGCGAAAGATCGCGCTCAGGCACTCCAACCCGTCATAGCGCTGCTCGCGCCAGAACCGGACGGCATCGCCTCGTTCGGCGGCATCCTCGAGGGTGGTGAAAGCGCTGGATTCAGACGGCATGCGTCTAAGATAGTGCCTTTGTCCGCAAATTGCTTGGATGAAAGTTGCATCCGCTGCGATGCGCGGCCTCTATTTCAGCGACAGCATCTGGCGCAGGGACCATGCTTCCTCGGCACTGCCCTTCTTGGAGATGTTGGAGACACGCCACTGGCCGTTTTCCTGCATCAGGTCGTAGACAAGCTCGTCGCGCTTGGGGTCGCCGCGGTTGAAGCTTACCCCCACCTGGGCCCGGTCCCCCTGCACGGAGGCCGGCTCGATCTTCAGATCCTTGATCAACGGATCCTGTGAATCGCTCACCGGGTCGAAATCGAGCGCTCCCACTTCACCGGACTTGGCAGATTCATCGATACCCCGCTTCACCGCGGCTGCCAGGTCCTTGCTGAGATATTTGGCACGCAGCTTGGCATCGCCGATGAGGTCGATGCCTTTGGTCTCGGGCGTCTTTCCCGAATAGATCTGCTTCACCACCGCCTCGGGCGTGCCCTCAGCCGCCAATGCCTGCACTGCCAGCCCCGACGCCAGCAGAAGGCCAAGGCACAGTTCACGTATCCTGGTCATTCGTGCTCCCCGCTCCATTCACGAGCTCGAACCATTCATCCTCATTGATGACCTTGACGCCGTGCTTTTGCGCATCCGCCAGTTTCGAGCCGGCGCCGGGGCCGGCGACCACCAGATCGGTCTTCTTGGAGACGGAGCCTGAGACCTTCGCGCCCAGCCGATCGGCCATGGCCTTGGCCTCGTCGCGGCTCATGCGCTCCAGCGCCCCGGTAAACACCACCGTCTTGCCGGCGACAGGGCTCTCGGCACGTGGCTTTTCCGCATCGAGGATGCGGATTTCGGCCGTCAACCGCTCGAGGATGGCAAGGTTGTGCTCTTCCGCGAAATAGGCGCCGATGGCCTCGACCACGGTTTCGCCGATCTGGTCGATCGCATCCATCTCGGCGGCCGCCTCCTCGTCCTTGGCGGCGATGCGCAGCGCCGCCTGCTCGAAGGCCTGCCAGGAGCCATAGGCGCGAGCGAGTTGGCGGGCCGTGGTCTCGCCGACATGACGAATGCCGAGGGCATAGAGAAAGCGTTCCAGCGCGATCTCTCGGCGGGCATCGATGGCGGCGAACAGGTTCTTCGTGGAGGTTGCGCCAAAACCTTCGCGATCCTTCAATTTCTTGAAGTTCTGGCCGTCGCGGGCTGCCAGGGTGAAGATGTCACCGGGCTCGCGGATCGGCAGGTCCTCGTTCTCGAAGAAGAAGGCGATCTGCTTCTCGCCCAGCCCCTCAATGTCGAAGGCGCGGCGGGAGACGAAATGCCTGAGATGCTCGATCTTCTGGAAGGGACAGGCGAATTCGCCCGAGCAGCGCCGCACCGCTCCCTCCCCGCCCGTCACCGTCTCCTCGCGCATGACCGGCGTCTTCAGGGAACAGGGACAGGTTTCGGGAAAGATATAGGGAACGGCATCCGCCGGCCGCTTCTCCAGCACCGCCCCGAGGATCTGCGGGATCACGTCCCCCGCGCGCTGCACGATCACGGTATCGCCGATGCGCACATCCTTGCGGGCGATCTCGTCCTCATTGTGCAACGTGGCGTTGGAGACGACGACGCCGCCCACGGTCACCGGCTGCAGCTTGGCAACCGGCGTCAGGGCTCCGGTGCGCCCTACCTGGATCTCGATGCCCTGCAGCAGCGTGGTCGCCTTCTCGGCCGGGAACTTGTGCGCCGTCGCCCAGCGCGGCGAGCGCGAGACGAAGCCGAGCCGCTGCTGCAGATCGAGGCGGTCGACCTTGTAGACCACGCCGTCGATGTCGTAGCCCAGCGTGGCGCGCTGCGCCTCGATCTGGCGGTAATGAGCGAGCAGGTCGGCAGCGTCGTGGCAGCGCACCATCAGGGGATTGACCGCAAAACCCCACTCGGCGAAAGCCCGCACCACCTCGAACTGCGTGGTGGCCGGCAGCGCGCTGGCCTCGCCCCAGGCATAGGCAAAGAAGCGCAGGGGGCGGCTCGCCGTGATGGAGGCATCGAGCTGGCGCAGCGAGCCAGCGGCCGCATTGCGCGGATTGGCGAACAGGGGCTTGCCGAGAGCCGCCTGCCTTTCATTCATGGCATTGAAATCGGCGTGGCTCATATAGACCTCGCCGCGCACCTCGAAAATCTCGGGGACATTGCCCTTCAGCACATTGGGAATGTCGCCGATGGTGCGGACATTGGCGGTGACATCCTCGCCCTCGGCACCGTCGCCGCGCGTCGCCGCCACCACCAGCCTGCCCTTCTCGTAGCGCAGCGAGCAGGACAGGCCGTCGATCTTGGGTTCGGCCGTGATCGCTAGGTCATCGCTCTCTGCAAGACCGAGGAAGCGGCGGATGCGGGCCACGAACTCCTCGACATCCTCATCGGAAAAGCTGTTGGACAAGGACAGCATCGGCACGCGGTGGCGCACCTTGGCGAATTTCTCGGACGGCGCCGCACCGACCCTGTCCGAGAGGCTCTCAGCCGATTTGAGCTCAGGAAAGCGCTCCTCGATCGCCGTGTAGCGACGTCGCAGGACATCATAGTCCGCATCGCTGATGTCAGGCGCATCTTCCTGGTAATAGGCCTTGTCGGCCTCGATCAACCGCGCCGCGAGTTCCTCGTAGTCAGCGCGGGCCTCCTTGAGCGAGAGGTCGGAGACGGGCTTGGGAGTGTTCATGACAGGCCAACCGATGCATTGCTTTGCTGTGGCTTAACACAACCATTCCAATCGGGGCAGAGGGGAGCGACCAGGTTGGGGGGCGGGTCTTCAGACCCGCCACTACTACTCGGTGATGAAGTTAGACGCCGGGTCTGAAGACCCGCCCCCTAATTTTCGGCGCGCGCTCGACCACCGCCATTCAGTGCAATGGGTGCAAAGTCCTGCCTTAACGGGATTGCGCTCGATATCATCAATCGTTAGAGCCATTTGATCTTCACTACGCATGTAACGGTCAAAATAGTCGGCTTGCCAGAAAACGCCCTGCCGCCCCAGAATTCGATTGGCCCTTGCAGCAGTGTAAGATTTCCACGACTTGACCACATCCGCCAGGCGCCAACCATCCTTCAAGTTGAAAAGGCAGTGCACGTGATTGGGCATGATGCACCAAGACCACAGACGATAGCGTTGCATGTGGAAAGCAAGCAACGCACCCTCGACCAGCAAAGCAATGTCCGCATTCGCCAACCAACAAGTCCCCATCCCCTCGTCGAGCTTACTTTCCACACGCCGTCGCATCTCCACTGATGTTTCGCGGCGATCTTCGACCCAGGCGGGGAGGCTATCTGCCAGCCGGAACGTTACGAACTGCACGATCTCAGGGGTATCAAAGTGCGGCAAACCATGCGGTTGGTACCAGCCACGGTGGCCTCCACCTTCCATTGGCAGATTATTTGCGCTGTATTTTCGCTCCAACGTTCTCCCCTCGGATGCGGCTAGATCTGAAGCCCTCCTCCCAACAACCGATCAGCCGCCGCCCTCGCCTCGTCGGTCACATGCGCGCCGGCGAGCATGCGGGCGATTTCCTCACGCCGCTTTTCGGTGTCGAGAGGAGAAACGCGGGTGGCGACCCTGTCCTTGCCCTCGGCCTGCTTGGCGATGAGGAAATGGGTGGCTGCCCGGGCGGCCACCTGCGGGGCATGGGTGACGTTGATGACCTGCACCTTGCCCGCCAGCCGCGCCAGACGCTGGCCGATGGCATCGGCGACGGCGCCGCCCACGCCGGAATCGATCTCGTCGAACACCAGGGTCGGCGCCGAACCGCGATCGGCCAGCGCGACCTTGAGGGCCAGCATGAAACGCGAAAGCTCGCCGCCGGACGCCACCTTCATCATCGGCCCGGGCCGGGTGCCGGGATTGGTCTGGACCCAGAACTCGACCCTGTCGAACCCGTCGGGCGAGGCCAGGGTCTTGTCGCTTTCGACCGAAGTGGTGAACTTCGCCCTGTCGAGCTTGAGCGGCGGCAATTCGCCGTTGACGGCAGCATCGAGCTGGCCGGCGGTGGCTTTGCGTTTGTCGGAGAGCACCGCAGCCGAGGCCTCATAGGCGAGACGAGCGGCACGGTCTGCCTGCTCCAGGGCCTGGAGCTGCCCTTCCCCCTCGTCCAGGGCGGCCAGGTCGGCCGTATAACGCTCGGCCAGGGCCGGCAGGTCTTCCACGGAGACATCATATTTGCGGCTTGCCGCGCGCAGGGCGAACAGGCGCTCTTCCAGGCGCTCCAGTTCCGCCGGGTCGAAATCGGCCTCGTCCAATGCCGTCTGCAACGCGATGCGGGCCTCTTCCAGGGCGTTGAGCGCCTGGTCCAGCGAGGCGATGGCCGGTTCGACCAGGCGTGGCGCCTGGGCGCCCCGCCGCTCGAGGCGCCGGATGATGGCCGCCAGCGACGGCGTGGGAGAGCCGTTGCCGCCGACCCCCTCATAGGCCTCCTTGAGATCGACGGCGATCTTCTCGGCCTGCATCATATGGGTGCGTCGCTCGGCCAGGGCTTCTTCCTCTCCGAGCTGGACATCGAGCTTGCCGAGTTCATCGACGGAATGGCGCAGCCAGTCGCCCTCCGCCCGGGCTTTTTCCAGCCGGGCCCGGTGCTGTGCCAGCGACTGCGTGGCCTTGCGCCAGGCCGCATGCTTGCCGGACACTTCCGCCGCCAGATCCTCCAGCCCCCCGAAGGCATCGAGGAGCGCGCGGTGGGAAGCAGGATCGGTCAGGGCCCGGTCGTCATGCTGGCCGTGGATCTCGACCAGGGCCGCCCCCGTGGCGCGCAGCACCTGCACGCTGACGGGCTGGTCGTTGATGAAGGCACGCGTGCGGCCGTCCGCCATCTGTACACGGCGCAGGATCAGGTCGCCGTCGTCGGAAATGTCGTTGGCCTTCAGCACGGCTCGGGCAGCATGATCGGCCGAAACGTCGAAGACGGCACTGACCTGCCCCTGGCCCGTACCATGACGTACCAGGGAGCCGTCCCCACGTCCGCCCAACGCAAGGGCAAAGGCGTCGAGCAGGATCGACTTGCCGGCGCCGGTCTCGCCGGTCAGCACGGACAGGCCCGCGACGAATTCGAGGTCGAGCCGATCGATCAGAACGATATCGCGAATGGCGAGTTGAACGAGCATGACAGATCTATACCGGGCTTACGCCTGCGCCGCATGACAAAACATGAGGCTGCTCACAAGCAAAGGGCCGATCTTGCGACCGGCCCTTTGCAAATTCGACAGTCGCTACCAGCGCCTTAGAGCGTGATCGCGTTGCGGAACGTCCGGCTCAGCCAGGAATCGGTATCCTCGCGCGGCTCCAGGCCGTGCGATTTCACCAGCGTATACGCATCCTTGTACCACTGGCTGTTGGGGTAGTTGTGGCCCAGGATGGCAGCGGCGGTCTGCGCCTCGCTGGAAAGGCCGAGCGCCATGTAGCATTCCGTCAGGCGGCTCAGCGCCTCTTCGATCTGCCGGGTCTGGGCATAGTCCTTCACCACGGTCTTGTAGCGGTTGACCGCAGCGGAATAGTTCTGCTGCTTCTGGTAGAAGCGGCCGATCTCCATTTCCTTGCCGGCGAGCTGGTCGCGCACGACCTGGATCTTGAACTTGGAGTCGCTGACATATTCCGACTTGGGATAGTCGGTGACGACCTTCTGGAAACCGGCAAGCGCCTGGCTGGCCCGGTCCTGGTCGCGCGTGATGTCGGGGATCTGCTTATACTGGGAGTTGGCCCAGATATAAGTCATGTAGGCCGCGTCCTTGTCGTTCGGCCACAGGGTCACGTAACGGCGCGACGAGGTAATGGCATCGTCGTAATTGCCGGACGTGTAATTCGAATAAGCCATCATCAGAATGGCTTTCTTCTGCCATTCCGTCTGCGGATATTGCTTGTCGAGCGATTCGAAACGCTTGGAGGCCTTGGAATAGTCGCCGCCCTTCATGGCGACGAGGCCCTGGTTGTAGAGAAGATCCGGCGGGTCGGTCGCCTGGGTCTTGTAGCCCGGATCGTCATCCCAAAAACCGCAGGCAGCCAGCGGCGTCGCCATCAGCGCAATGGCGACGGCACGAACCGCGAGCCGCGTCGCGACGGTGCGGGAAGACGAGAGGGAACGCAGCGGCATCACTCAGACCTCTACTTCGACTAGTACCAGCATTGTCGCGCGTTTCCGGCGGATGAACCCATCCATCAGCTTCGCACCACAACGTTAAGACTTCGTGGTTCGACATTCACAGCCAGCACCAGCCCGTCCAGACGGATAGGCCGTTATACCGGCGGCAATGCAGGGGCCCTTGTAGCCGATTGTCCGGCCAAGCGCCACCGCCTCTGCAAAATTGTACAATGCTTTGCGGCGGCGCTGTCAAGCGAGGCAAAAGCCTTCGCACTCAATTGGTATCGGGCGCGAAGGCCGCTGCGGCCAGGCCGCTGGAAAGCTCGGCATGGCCGCTCTCGCGACGTACCGGTGCATCGACCATGGTCCAGGCGCTGTCATCGGCGAACAGGGCCTGAAGCATCATGTAGTTGACGCGATGTCCGCCGCAATAGGAGCGGAACTGGCCGATCAGCGGAGCACCGGCAAGAGCCAGGTCGCCCACCGCATCGAGCATCTTGTGACGCACGAATTCATCGGCATAGCGAAGACCTTCCGGATTGAGGATGCGATCCTCGCTCAGGGCCACCGAGTTCTCCAGGGAGGAGCCGAGCGCAAGGCCCCTCTCCCACAGCTGTTCGACATCCTTGACGAAGCCGAAGGTACGGGCCCGCGACAGTTCACGACGGAAATTGTCGGGTGTCAGGTCGAGCGCGCGGCGCTGGCGGCCGATCAGGGGCGTCTCGAAATCGATCTCGACGTCGAGGCGGAAGCCTGCATTGCCGGACTTGTCCCAGGGCGTCAGCTCAGCCCAGGCGCGGCCCATTTCGACGCGAACCGGCTTGAGCACCTTGATCTGCCGGCGGCGCGCCCGCAGCGTGGCGATGCCAACCTGATCGATCGCCTCGATGAAGGGCGCGGACGAACCGTCCATCACCGGGATTTCGGCGCTGTCGACTTCAACCGTGACATTGTCGATGCCCAGGCCGCGCAGCGCCGCCATCAGATGCTCGATGGTGGCAACCGAAGCCCGCGTGGCATCACCGACGACCGTGCACAGGCGCGTATCGACGACGTTGTGATAATGGGCGAGGATCTCCCGCTCGCGCCCGTTCTCCAGATGCGTGCGCAGGAAAACGATGCCGCTGTCGGCCTCGCTGGGATGCAGTGTGATGGAGACAGGCTTGCCAGAATGGACCCCGATCCCTTCGAGGGATACACGGTCATTCAAAGTCGTCTGGAAACCAGATTTCATGTGCGTATTCCACAAGCCGTCCGCCAGGGTGGCGGTACCCAACCGAAACTAGACCGGCCTGCTTTCTGTTTGACCCTTTGGTCCTTTCATTCCCTGCCACGGGGGCATGGACTCGGACCTTTCTTCGAAAATACGTAAAGCAAAAACCAAAGCTTTAGCCAAATCACGCTTTCTTACGGTCTGTAACACAAGCTCGCCAAGTTCCGGCTTGTGAGCCTAGTTTTAAAATCCTTAATCATTTCAAAAAATTACGGCCCGGGCGATGGACCCGGGCCGTCATTGATCCGCACTATGGTTACGATTTCGTCACGAAGGCGAAATCGGCCTCAATTCGAATGGCGGCGCAGGAAGGCCGGAATCTCGAGCTGATCGTCCTCGATCGAGCGGGACTGCTGCGGGGCCGGACGCGGCGCCGGCGGACGACGCTGGGCTTCGGGCGGACGCTGCGGAGCCGGGCGCGGCTCGGGCTGGCGCGCCACGGGCGCCGGCTCATGTTCGACTTCATCCGTCTCGGGACGGCCGAGGCCGACGGCAGCCAGGCGTTGAAGCAGCGTCATGCGCTTCTTGTCGCCAGCCTGGGGGGCTTCCGGACCACGCTGGGCGGCAATCTGGGCCTGCGCCGGCATCGGCAGATCCTCGATGCGCGGCATGCGCGGCGGGCGAACGACGGCCCGCTCCGGCGCCGGCGGCACGAAATGCTCGGGCTCGGGATGATGCTCGGGCGCACGCGGGGCTTCTTCGACCACCGGCTCGCGGAACAGGGTCGGCTTGGGCGCCAGCGGGCGCAGCGTCACGTCATTGGCAGCAGCCACCGGCTCCACCGGAGCGGCCGGTACCGGCTGGGCGATTTCCTGCTGGATCGGGGCGGGCTCGACCGCCACCGGGGCCGGAGCCGCCGGCGCGACATTGCGTGGCGCGGCAACGCGGGCAGCCTGAGCGGCCTGGGCTGCAGCCTGGTCACGCACGCGCTGGGTCATTTCCGCCAGGCGAATGTCGTCCTTGGAGGGCGAAGCCTGAGGCAGGATGGCCGAGTCGATGCCGGTGGCGACCACCGACACCCGCATCGTGCCTTCCAGCGACGGATCCTGGGTCGCTCCCAGAATGATGTTGGCTTCCGGATCGACCTCTTCACGAATGCGGGTCGCCGCCTCGTCGAGCTCGTAGAGCATCATGTCGGGGCCGCCGGTGATCGAGATCAGCAGGCCGCGGGCACCCTTCATCGAGACGTCGTCGAGCAACGGGTTGGCGATCGCCGCCTCGGCGGCCAGGATCGCGCGGCGCTCACCCGACGCTTCGCCGGTGCCCATCATCGCCTTGCCCATCTCGCGCATCACGGCGCGCACGTCGGCAAAGTCGAGATTGATCAGGCCGGGCTTGACCATGAGGTCGGTGATCGAAGCGACACCCGAATAGAGCACCTGGTCGGCCATGGCGAAGGCGTCGGCGAAGGTGGTCTTGTCGTTGGCGACCCGGAACAGGTTCTGGTTCGGAATGACGATGAGGGTATCGACGCTCTTCTGGAGCTCTGCGATGCCGGACTCGGCCAGGCGCATGCGGCGCAGGCCCTCGAAATGGAAGGGCTTGGTGACGACGCCGACGGTGAGGATACCGACCTCACGAGCGACGCGGGCGATGACCGGCGCAGCGCCAGTACCCGTGCCGCCGCCCATGCCGGCGGTGACGAAAACCATGTGGACGCCGTTGAGATGATCGCGGATCTCGTCGATCACTTCCTCTGCGGCGGCGCGACCGACCTCAGGCTGCGAACCCGCGCCGAGACCCTCGGTAACCTGGATGCCCATCTGCACGATGCGATCGGCCTTCGAAAGGGTCAGCGCCTGCGCGTCCGTGTTGGCGACGACGAAGTCGACGCCTTCCAGTCCGGCCTCGATCATGTTGTTGACGGCGTTGCCGCCAGCCCCACCAACGCCGAACACGGTGATACGCGGCTTCAACTCCCGGATATCCGGCATTTTGAGGTTGATCGTCATGGTTCGCCTCTTTTGCAAGACGCGTCGCCGCGCCCCTTAATTGACCTTCATCAAGGCCTTACGACCCCTTCCTGCCCTTTGAATCAGAAAGTTACTGATTTGCGAAGCAGGCATTTGTGTAATCCGGTTAAATTTGACCGGAAAAATTAGTCAAAATGGCCTTGAAAAACCGGCCATTCTTCATGTCTCAACGTTACCTTTGCGATTCGAAACTCGATTTCCCTTTTGCAAATCGAAGTTTAGAAACTGTGTTTCAACCAACGCCCGACCCGACCGAAATAACCGTCTGTTCCGGTAGCCTGCGCACGCGTCCGAACCTGCGGTTCGAAATGCTCGACTCCGGCGATTTGCGGATAGACCAGCAGGCCAGCTGCCGTAGCGAAAGGTGGCCCCTTGGCGGCTTCGGGCATGCCAGCGATGCCGAGCGGACGCCCGATGCGGACCTGCCGATCCAAAATCTTGCGCGCCAGTTCCACCGTGCCCGTCAACTGGCATGCGCCCCCGGTCAGTACGACACGGCGGCCCGCCTCGGCCCAGGCACCGGACCCGCGCAGGCGGTCGCGCACCATTTCGAGGATCTCCTCGATGCGCGGGCGGATGATGCGCACCAGCCGCGAACGCGGCACGTGATGGATGCCGTCGCCCTGCTCGTCCCCGACGGGCGGCACGGCGATCGTCTCGCGATCATCCGAGGGGCTGGCGATGGTGGCGCCATAGAGAACCTTCAGGCGCTCGGCTTCCGACAGCTTGGTCGACAGGCCGCGCGCCACGTCGGTCGTGACATGCGCCCCGCCCACCGGCAGGCTGTCGGCATGCACGAAGGCACGATTGGCGAAGACGGCGACAGAGGTGGTGCCAGCGCCCATGTCGATCAGGGTCACGCCCATCTCGGTCTCGTCGTCGACGAGCGCCGACAGGCCGGCGGCGTAGGGCGTAGCGACCATCGCCTCGACATGGAGATGGCAGCGCTCGATGGCGAGCATCAAATTCTTGGCCGGCGTCGACTCCGCCGTCACCACATGCATGTCGACACCGAGCTGGCGGCCCAGCATGCCTCGGGGATCGGAGATGCCGCCGACGCCGTCGAGCATGTGGCCGATCGGCAGCGAATGCAGCACGGCGCGTCCGTCACGCACCGAATGGCTGGCGCCGGCATCGAGAACGCGATGAATGTCGAGATCGCAGACCTGATGGCCGCCGACTTCCACCGTGGCCGAATAGTGCTCGCTCGCCACCCGCCCGCAGGAAATGTTGACGATCACCGAGTCCACCCGCACGCCGGCCATGCGCTCGGCGGCATCGACCGCATGGCGGATCGCCTGTTCGGCGGCCTCCATGTCGACGACGGCGCCGGACTTCAGCCCGCGCGAACGCTGATGGCCGATACCCAGGATCTGGGCCTGGTGACTGCGACCCGGCAGGAGATCGGCCCCTTCGAGCGGACGCAGCCGCGCGATCAGGCAGACGATCTTGTTGGTGCCGACGTCGAGCACCGACATCACCGTGGTGCGACGCGGCGCCAACGGCTTGAGCTTGGGGGTCAGGCCATTCTCGAAGGGGCTCATGCCTTGCCCCCCTTTGCCTTCTTCTTGGACAGCGCGTCGGCCCGGGCAGCCGCGGCCTGCTCACTCAAACGAAAGGTAGCGCGATCGGGCATACGCATGTCGACTGCCAGAATATCCTTTTCCAAAACCTTGCCCTTCCGCTCGAGGCCGGCCAGGCTCTTCAAGGCCTGGTCCGGATTGTCCTCGGGGAGGCGAACGACCACGCCATTGTCGAGCGTGAGATTCCAGCGGCGCTGGGAAACGAGCGTTGCCCCTCTGACCCGGCCGGTCAGTTCGGGCGTGGCGGCAACCGCCGCAACGATTTCGCTGGCCCGCTTGTCGGCCCCCTCGCCCACCACCAGCGGCAGAGCGGCAAAACGGGCCTCGACATGATCCTCGATCACGACGCCGTCTTCGGCGATCACGCTGACCGAGCCGTCACGCTGCCACAGGGCGTAGGGCGCGCGCTCCTCGATGGTGACCGAGAGCGTGGAGGGAAACAGCTTACGGACCTGTGCCGATTTCACCAGCGGCAGCTTCTCGAGCCCTTCGCGCGCCGCCTCGGCATCGAGAAACAGCAGCGACGAGGTGTTGGTGACCCCGGCAGCGGCGAAGATCTTCTGATCCGTCAGCTCGCGCTGGCCGGTGACGGCGACGGTCTCGACCCGGAAACCGAACAGATTGGCCGCCATGTCGAGCGGCGCGCCATACTGAACCTTCATCTGCGGCCAGACCGGTCCGGTCTGGGCACCATAGACGATGGTTCCCACCAGAAAGGCGGCCGACAGCATGAGGCCCAGTCCCCGCGGGGGCTTTGCCAGCAGACGCTGCAGCCGCGACGAGCGCTGATCCACGAACGTCCTGGTCGTGAATCCGGCTTGGCGCAGGGAGGACAGATTGAACAAACGCAGCATATGCTCGAAGCCAACGCTCTTGAGGAACCGCCGGTTGGGACGGTCTTTTGAAGGGCGATCTCAGGAGCTGACCACCCCCCTCAAGCGGGAAATGCTTCATGCCCCATTAAGGTTAGCTTTCGGACAAATCAGTAAACAATCGGTTAGCAGCGCTTCAGCTTTGCCGCTTTAGGCCCTGGCGCGGCTCAGAAATCGACACCACTTCCGGCTCGACATGCCGCAAGGTCACTCTGCACCCGGCAAACCGGGATTGTCGGCAGGGCCCATGACCGGATCACGCCGGGAATTTCCACGGACGTTCGTGTCTCGCGAGCTGCTCCCAGGCATGCCCGAGGCTCGATCGAGAGAAACGTGGTCGGGGTCAGGCCGCCCGTCCCACACGCTTGATTTCCCATTCGAGCTCGATGCCCGCATGGTTCCGTACGCGCTCGCGAACGGTCTCGCCCAGCGCTTCGATGTCGGCCGAGGAGGCCGTGCCAAGATTGACCAGGAAATTGGTGTGCATCGGCGAGACCTGGGCGCCGCCGACGGTCAAGCCGCGGCAACCGGCCTCGTCGACCAGCTTCCAGGCCGAATGGCCGGGCGGGTTCTTGAAGGTCGAGCCGCCTGTGCGGGTATTGACCGGCTGGGAAGAGGAACGCGCCTCGGTGATCTTCTGCATCTCCGCCAGGATCACCTCGCGATCCCCCGGCTTGCCCCGGAATGTCGCCTGCGTGAATACGACGTCCGTCGGCACGGCACAGCGACGATAGCTGAAGCCCATGGCGGGTGCGTCATAGATCAAGATCGAGCCGTCGCGGCCGACCGCCCGCGCCGAGGCGAAGACATCCTTGGTCTCGCCACCATAGGCGCCGCCATTCATGCGCAGCGCCCCACCGATCGCGCCGGGAATGCCGCGCAGGAAGGACAGGCCCTGGATGCCCGCTTCCGCTGCCGCACGCGCCACCTTGACATCCGGGGCTCCCGCGCCGGCCGTGATGGCGAGGCCATCGACGGCGATAGCGCCGAAACCCTTGCCGAGGCGGATCACCACGCCCTCGACGCCGCCGTCACGGACCAGAAGATTGGAGCCGAGTCCTACCACCATCCAGGGTGTCTGTGCGGGCAGGCCGGCCATGAACTGCGCCAGATCCTCCTCGTCCACCGGCGTGAACAGCAGCTGCGCCGGACCGCCGGTGCGAAACCAGGAGAGCGGCGCCATCGGCGCATTGGCTTCCAGCGTACCGCGCAATCCCGGCATGAGTGGGCGAAGCGAGGGAATGAGGTCGGGAAAGGTCATGGGGTCCGAAAAGATCCAATGGCGGAATATCTCAATGTTGCCCACGAATGGGCAGCATTGAGATATTCTGCAAGTGTTTAAAATCCTGCAGGGTCTTCTTGATCGCCCCATAGCGGGATCAGGGATTTGGAATGCCGGCCTTATCGCCTACATTCGCTTAAAAAGCCCAGCGATTCTGCCAAGGCGTCTTGCGATTTGCGGAAGCGCAAAGACGTGTCGAACCAACGAGTTGGAGCGAACATTGCCGGATCGGTCCACCTCCCCGGAAGAACGCCTCCGCGCCATCGTCCGCACGGATGAGAACCTCATGGCCTTTCTCGTCGCCGCCCGCTCGCTGCGTCTGCCGCAATGGCGGCTGGCGGCGGGCTGCGTCTACCAGAGCGTGTGGAACAGCCTGACCGGGAAATCCACCGGCACCGGCATCAAGGATTATGATCTCATCTATTTCGACGCCACCGATGTGAGCTGGGAAGCCGAGGATGCCGTGATCCGGCGTGCTGCTCCCCTCTTCGACGGGCGCTGGCCGGTCGAGATCCGCAACCAGGCCCGGGTCCATCTGTGGTTCGAGCAGCGTTTCGGCCTGCCCTATCCGCAACTCCATTCGGCCGACGAGGCCTTCGGGCACTATGCCGCTATCGTGCATGCGGTCGGCATTCGGCTGGAAGAAGACGACACGATCGACATCGCCGCCCCCTTCGGCCTCGATGACGTCTTCGGCATGGTCATCCGCCCCAATCCGGGGCGCCCGGGTGACAAGGGCCTGGCCGCCAAGGCTGCACGCGCCCAGGCGATCTGGCCCGAACTGCGCCTGGTGGATTTGCAGCCATGACGGCAAGGCCGGGCTATGCGCAGGCCCTGCAGGCAACCAGGCTGCTCGAATTGTTGCAGGCCTACGATCCGCATGTCGCGGGCACGCCCCCTCTCGGCGTCGACCTGCCCGCCAGCGACATCGACATCCTCTGCCACGCCCCGGATACCCTCGCCTTCACTCGGACAGTCTGGGAGGCTCTTGCTGAAGCGCCGGCCTTCTCCATCCATCAATGGACCGCAGGTGGGCGCCCGGTGGTCGCCACCTTTACGGCGCGGGGCTGGTGCTTCGAGATCTTCGCCTCCATTCAACCGGTGGCCGAACAGGCAGGCTGGCGCCATTATTTGGCAGAGCGGCGCTTGCTCACGCTGGGAGGAGAGCCCTTCCGCAGCAGCGTCATGCATCATCGCCGGGCCGGCCTGAAGACCGAACCCGCCTTCGCCGCGGCCCTGCGCCTGAAAGGCGATCCCTATCAGGCCCTGATCGAGCTCGGGCAATGGGAGGACGGTCATCTCCAGGTGCTCCTCGCCGCCGCCGGCTACCCTGCTCCCATCGCGCAAAGGGAATGACCCTTCGGAACCACTAATGAGCCCCGGTCAACCTCACCCTGCGATATGCTTCAAGGCCTCGCGACGGCTGAGATTGCTGAGTTCGGGGTGCTCGTCGACGTAACGGGCAACCTCCGCGGGATCGATGCGTGCATAATGCCTGAGAGCCCAGCCGATCGCCTTGCGCAGGAAAAATTCCTTGGAGCCGATCAACGGTGCGATGCAGGCGTAGAGAAGATCGAGATCGGTCTGCCCCTTGGCGTCGAGCTGGCAGAGGATCGCGCTTCGGCGCTTCCACATATCGGCATCGACGGCCCAGGCGAGCATCGCCTGCCGCATCGTCGCGCCGTCACTGCGCAGGATCGGCAGGAGACGGTGCGCGGCGATCGCATCGACATAGTCCCACCAGGCGCCGGTGACGATCAGCTCCTCATACATCGGCAGGACGTCGAAGCGCTGGAACGCCCTGGCGGCCCGCAGGCCGGTCAGCTCGATGGCGGCATAGCGCTCTTCGCGAAAACCGGCGCCACGCCAGATGGCGAGAACCTCTGCCTGCCAGTGCCCTGCGGTCTCGAAGCGCAGATCTGCGAAGATGGTCTTGCAGATCTGCCTGAGCGGCACAGCGGAAACACCGAGATAGGGCATCGCCGATTTCATATAGGCTTGCATGCCCGGCGCACGCGAGGGATCGGCAGCGGCCGCCAGACGTGCGCGGATCGTCTCGGCCAGGCGCATGCCCATTCTCCCAGCACCGCATCGGCGCTGCATGAGGGAACGCCGGATCAGTGGAGTGTCAACCTCCCGGCTGACACCCCGCTTGCCGACGAGCGTTCCTTTTCAAGATGTCAGCCGGGAGGCTGACACTCCAACCCCTCTTGGTATGAAAACGCGACCGAAGTGCAAGACCCCACTTACGGTTTGCATCTCACCCGAGCGCCGCCAGTTCCCCCGGTAGTGCATAGGCCCATTGCGTGATGTTACCGGCACCGAGGCAGATCACGTAGTCACCGGGCTTGGCCGCCGAAGCGACCAGGCCGGCAAGCGAGCCGGGACCATCGAGCGCGACGACATGGCGGTGGCCGCGCGCCCGGATACCGGCGACGAGGCCTTCCTTGTCGGCTCCCGGGATCGGGGCCTCGCCGGCCGCATAGACATCGGCGACCACGACCATGTCGGCATCGTTGAAGCAGGCGGAGAATTCGTTGAACAGGCTCGCCAGGCGGCTATAGCGATGCGGCTGCACCACCGCGATCACCTGCCCGGTGGTCGAGGCCCGCGCCGCCTTGAGCACGGCGGAGATCTCCACGGGATGGTGGCCGTAATCGTCGAACACGGTAACGCCGTTCCACTCCCCGGTGCGCGTGAAGCGCCTGTTGACACCGCCGAAGCCTTCCAGGCCCTTGCGGATCGCTTCGGCGTCCATGCCGAGATTGTGGGCAACGGCGATCGCAGCGGTCGCGTTGAGGGCATTGTGGCCGCCCGGCATGGGCAGGCCGAGATCGGGAAGCTCGACCACCGCGCCGGTCTTGCGGTCGCGAATGACGACACGAAAGCGCGAACGGCCTCCCGAGAGGTCGAGATCGAGAAGGCGCACATCGGACTGCGGGTTCTCGCCATAGGTGACGACGCGGCGGTCCTCGATGGTGCCGACCAGCTCCTGCACCACGGGATGATCGAGGCACATCACGGCAAAGCCGTAGAAGGGAATGTTCTCGACGAACGTCCGGAAGGCATCCTTGATGGCATCGAAGGTCTTGAAATGATCGAGATGCTCGGGATCGATATTGGTGACGATGGCGACGTCGGTCGGCAGCTTGAGGAAGGTGCCGTCGCTCTCGTCGGCCTCCACCACCATCCAGTCGCTCGAACCGAGCCGTGCATTGGTGCCATAGGCGTTGATGATGCCGCCATTGATCACGGTGGGATCGAAACCCCCGGCATCGAGCAGCGTCGCCACCAGCGAAGTCGTGGTGGTCTTGCCATGCGTGCCGGCAATGGAGACGCAGGTCTTCAATCGCATCAGCTCGGCCAGCATCTCGGCGCGGCGCACCACCGGCAAGCGCATCTCACGAGCAGCGACGAGCTCCGGGTTGTCGCGCTTGATCGCGGTGGAGACCACCACCACCTCGGCATCGCCGATATTCTCGGCGGCATGGCCGATGAAGGTCTTCACGCCCTTATCCTTCAGGCGCTTGACGTTGTAATTGTCGGCAGCGTCCGAGCCCTGCACCGTGTAGCCCAGATTGACCAGCACTTCGGCAATGCCGGACATGCCGATACCGCCGATGCCGACAAAGTGGATGGGGCCAATTTCACGGGGCAGCTTCATGAGGTCTCTCGAAAAGATGGGATTTCGGTTCGTATAGGGGCGACAGGGCCGGGAGGCAAATTTGGAGAAAATTCGGAGCGCGGACTTCCAGTCCGCCTCTTGGAGACGCCGCGCTTGCGAGACTGCAAAGAGCGGACAGGATGTCCGTGCTCCGAGGACCCGCCCCCGTCACATCGCCGCCAGCTTCACCACCCAGTCGGCGAGGCGATCGGCAGCGTCGGGAATGCCGGCGTTCCGGGCATTGGCGGCCATGGCCTGCAGCCCCACCGGATCGGCGAGCAGCGCGGTAAGATCGGCTGCCAGCGTTTCCGCGGTGAAGTCCGGCTGCATCACCATCCGGGCGCCATCGACATTGGCGAGCGTACGGGCGTTGGCAGCCTGGTCCTGGTCGAGCGCTCCCGGCAGCGGCACGAGGATCGATGGGCGGCCGATGACCGAAAGCTCGGCCACGGTCGAGGCACCGGAGCGGCTGATCACCAGATGGGCCCCCGCGATACGGGCGGGCAAGTCTCGGAAGAAATCCTGCACGTCCGCAGCAACGCCGAGGCCGGCATAGGTCTCACGCACGGCGGTAAGGTCCTCCTGGCGCGCCTGCTGCACGATCCTGAGCCGGCGGCGCAATGGTTCGTCCAGCCGCGCGATCGCCGACGGCACGATCGCCGACATCACGGCGGCGCCCTGGCTGCCGCCGAAGACCAATAGGTTGATGGGCCCGTCCAGGTCCGGATACGGCGTTTTGACCGCTTCCATCACGGCCGGCCTGACCGGGTTGCCGGTGTGGACGAGCTTCGACTTCGGCACATTGTCCATCATCGCCACATCGGCAAAGCCGGTGGCGATGCGGGTTACCTTGGGCGCCAGCATGCGGTTGGCCCGGCCCATCACCGCATTGGCCTCATGGATCATGGTGGGGATCCTGCGCCAAGCCGCAGCCGTCAGCGGCGGCAGGGTCGGATACCCGCCGAAACCCACCACCACGGCGGGGGCCAGACGCCCCAGCATGCGCCAGGCCGAAAACGTCCCCGTGCCGAGCTGCCAGAGCGTATTGGCCATGGCGAGCGGCGAGCGGGAACGCACGGTCTCGGATGGGATGACGTGGATGTCCTCCCAGGCAAAGGTGCCGGTATAGCGCTCCACCCGTTCGTCGGTGGCAAGATGCGGACGAAAGCCGAGCGGCATGAGCGCTCCCGCCAGCGCTTCGGCCGGGAACAGGTGGCCGCCGGTACCGCCGGCACAGAGCAAGATGATCTTGCCGCTCACGACGACAATCCGATACCAGCTGCGCCCTGGGCCCTGCGGTCGCGGAAGCTGAAGGCGCTTTCGAGCATGTCGGTACGTGGGCGGCGGCGGGTGAGCGCCAGCACCATGCCCATGCCATAGGCCACCGAGATCAGCGAGGAGCCGCCATAGGAGATGAAGGGCAGCGTCATGCCCTTGGCGGGCATCATGTGGAGATTGACCATCAAATTGATCGAGGACTGCATTCCGAACAGGAGGGTGAGGCCGGCGGTGGCGAAGCGGCAGAAGGGATCTTCGACCTTGTAGGCGTGCCAGAAGCCACGCAGCACGATGAGGGCGAACATCGCCACCACCACCATGACGAAAAGAAGGCCGAATTCCTCGCCGGTCACCGCCATGATGAAATCGGTGTGGGAATCCGGCAGGATCAATTTGTAGGTGCCCTCGCCCGGCCCCTTGCCCAGCCAGCCCCCCGACAGGAAGGCGTCACGCGCCACGTCGACCTGGAAGGTATCGGTGCCCTCCGGCTTGAGGAAGCGGTCGATGCGGGAGGTGACGTGCGGAATGAACTGATAGGCCGCCACGATGCCGACGACGCCGACGCCGCCGAGCCCGACCATCCAGAACCAGTGCAGCCCGGCCATGAAGAACAGCGCACCCCAGACGATGGAGATCAGCATGGTCTGGCCAAAGTCGGGTTGCAGGATGAGCAGTCCCGCCGAGCAGGCCAGCAGCAGCATGGCGAGGATGTTGGCGGGAACGTCCGGCCGCTTGACGTTTTCGGAAAACAGCCAGGCCGCCAGCACGACGAAGGCGGGCTTGAGGAACTCGGAAGGCTGGATACCGGCGATCCAACGCCTGGAACCCTTCACCTCAGCGCCGAACAACAGCGTCGCCGCGACAAGCGCGATCGAGATCAGGAACATCACCAGGGCCAGCCGACGGATGGACTGCGGCGACAGGAAGGAAATCCCGATCATTACCATCAGCGCCACCGGGATCATCATCGCCTGGCGGTTGACGAAGTGGAACATGTCGGAGATGCCGATACGCTCGGCGACGGCGGGGCTCGCCGCCAGCAGGAGGACGATACCGGTCAGCATCAGGGCCAGGATCGTCATCAGCATCAGCCGATCGACGGTCCACCACCAGGCATTGAAGGCTGAACGTTCGGTACGCGAGGCCATGAACAGGGAGTCCGTCAGCTGAGGGAGGATCGCCCTAGCAGTGCTCCCGACAGGGTTTAGGAACGGTTAAATGCGAAGGCCTCGTCGCGTTTTTGCCGGCAATGCCCCTGGAAATGCCGATTGAACCGGCTCGCCTTCCGTTCGCAACGGCCGGCATCGGCTGCCGCCTCGCCCTGTTCTATCGTGATGATTGGCTCCTGGATTGCCGGCGGTCGAGTCCCGCCACCACGTCCTCGACGATCTCCTGCAACTCGGCACGGCTGCTGCCGTCCCGGGCCTGGATCGAGATCCCCTGCATCACGGCCGCTAAATGGCGAGCCAGCCCGGGGATCGTCTCGTTGTCGCCAAAAGGCTGCAGCGCCTGCACGATCCTCATGCGGATATCCTCGCGTCGCGCAGCAAGGTCACGGGCGAGCGCGGCATGGTCGGGATGGCAGGTAACCATCCCGCTCGAGATCATGCAGCCACGCTCGCGATCGGGATGGGTGACGGCCTCGATCGCCGCTTCCAGCAGCAGGCGCACCGCCTTTGGCCGATCGTCCGCCTGCGCGACAGCGGCGAAATCGAGCCGGCCGATGCTACCCTCGTAGCGGGCCAGCGCTTCCTGGTAGAGCCCGGCCTTGCTGCCGAAGGCGGCGTAAAGGCTGGGGGGCGCGATCCCGATCGCCTTGGTGAGATCGCCGACCGAGACGCCCTCATAGCCGTGGCGCCAGAACAGCCGCATGGCTGTCTCGACCGCCTGTTCCCGATCGAAGCTCCAGGGTCGTCCGCCACGCGATTTCGAACCGCGTTCCATATCGAACACTAAACAACATCTTGACAGGCATCGTCAAGCAAGTTGAATAGTGATTGATAAACAACATCGGAGATCGCTATGGATCCTTCAAGACGCCTTTTCCTGGGTGCCGCCGCCGCCCTCACCGCCCTCGCCGTCGAATCGGGACTTGCAGGTTCCGCGGCGGGCGCAATCGGTAAGAAACACTCCGATGTCGCGAACGGAGGTAAACCAGGCTCAGGGCGTGAAAGCTTCTTCACCCGTTCGGCCGATGGCACGCTGCTGGCCGGCGAGGCGCAGGGCGACCCGGCGGCCCCTGAGATCCTGTTCATCCACGGCCTGCGCCAGAGCCGGCTGAGCTGGGACAAGCAGTTTGTCGATCCGGCCCTGACCGGCTTTCGACTGGTGAGGTTCGACCTGCGCGGCCATGGCGATTCCGACAAGCCTGCCTCGCCCGACGCCTATTCCGACCCGGATCGCTGGGCGGACGACGTGGCCGCGGTGATCGCAGCCGCGAAGCTGCGCCGTCCCATCCTGGTGGGCTGGTCACTGGGCGGCCATGTCGCCGGCACTTATCTGCGCAAATATGGCGGCTCGCGCATCGCCGGGATCAACCTGGTCGATGCGGTCACCAAGCTGTCGCCCGACCTTCTGACCCCGCTCGCCGTGAGCTTCGCCAAGACGGCGGTCTCACACGACCTGGGCGAACGAACCGCTGCGACGGCCGATTTTCTCGCGGCCTGTTTTCACAAACCGCTCACCGATATCGAACTGCAGCGTATGCTGGTGGTCAACGGCATGACCGAACGCGCCGTGAACGAGGGGTTCGTCAAGACGGCCACGCCCGATCTCGAGCCGGTGTTCCAGGCCTATCCCGGCCCGGTCCTGCTGACGCATGGCGTCCACGACCGACTGGTACGCCTCACCATGTCCGAGCGCATCAAGGCCCTTCATGCCGATAGCCGGCTCTCGGTCTATGCCGACAGCGGCCACAGCCCCTTCTACGAAGAGCCCGCGCGGTTCGGACGGGAACTCGCTGCTTTCACAACTGCATCGACAAGAGGCTGATGCCCGCGTGGAGCCGGCGCGATCCTGCCCGGCTCCCGCATATGCCACAGCAAGACTGTCGTCCCGCCGTGGAAAGGCACGCTCAACCGTCTGATTTCAGCTTCCCGGCAACGGCCCAGGCGTCCTTCGGAACTTCGATGATGATGATCTCGACGGATTCCGGCGGGCAAACCAGGGTTTCGACGACGGCCTTCGTCGCCGCCTGCACGAAATCGCGCTTTTGTTCGAGCGTCCGTCCGGGGTGCATTTCCACTCGCAGCACAGGCATGGTCACTTCCTCATGAAAAGGTCCGTTAGTCGACCTGCCGCAATGTTCTCCAAACCGATTTGCTGATAAATAGCCGCTTAGGCCTTTCATTCAGAACCGCATGGGTTGCAATCATGGACAAGCTCGCCGGCATGGCCATGTTCGTCAGGGTGGTGGAGGAAGGCAGCTTCGCCGCCGCAGCAGAGACCAGCCGGGTATCGGCGACAATGGTCGCCAAGCATGTCCGCCAGATCGAACAGCGCCTGGGTGCCCGACTGCTTCATCGCACCACCCGCCGCCACCAGCTCACGGAAGTCGGCAGGCTCTATTACGAACGCTGCAAGACGGCCCTGGCGGAGGTGGCCCTGGCCGAAGCGAGCGCCTCCGAATTGCAGGCCAATCCGCGCGGACGGTTGCGAATGGTCGCGCCGGTGAGCTTCGGCAGCGAAAGCCTGGTGCCGGCCCTGGTCGACTATCTGCAGCGCCATCTCGACGTCACCGTCGATCTCGTGCTCGACAACCGCACCGTGGACCTGATCGGCGAGGGCTGCGAACTCGGCATTCACATCGGCGACCTCACGGACGAAAACCTGGTCGCCCGCCCGCTGAAGCCCTATCGTCGCATCCTGGCCGCCGCGCCTTGCTACCTGGATCGACGCGGGCGGCCGCAGCATCCCCGCGAACTCGGCGATCATGATTGCCTTGGCCATGCCTATTGGCGCACGCAGGGCATCTGGCACCTTGTCGGCCCGGATGGGGAGACCTGCACGGTGAATATCGGCGGCCGCTTCACCACCAACCAGGGTTCGGCGCTGCGCGTGGCGGCGCTGCATGGGGCGGGCATCGTGCTCCAGCCGGAACTGCTGCTGATCAACGACATCGAGGCCGGCCGGCTCGAGCCCGTGCTGCCGCTCTGGTCCTATCGCCCCACGCCGATGCATCTGGTCTACGCGCCGGATCGTCGGCCGACGGCCATGCTGCGCAGCGCCATCGACTTCCTGCTGGCCCGCTTCGGCTGACCGAAAGGCCGTCAGGCCTTGCCGATACCCGGCAAGGATAGCACGGCCCGGGAGAAGGCCTTGCCCCGTTCCTCGAAATTGCGGAACTGGTCGAAGGAAGCGCAGGCCGGGGAAAGCAGGACCACGGCCTCGTCGAGGCCGGACGCTGCCGCATCAGCAGAGGCCAGCGGCACCGCCTTTTCGATCGTCTCGGCCCGCACATAGGGTACGTGCCCTTCAAGCGTCGCCGCGAATTCGTCCGTTGCCTCGCCGATCAGATAGGCCTTGCGGATCTTGGGAAAATACTTGGCCAGGGACTCGATGCCGCCGGTCTTGGGCTTGCCGCCGGCGATCCAGTACAGGGTCGGGAAGGATGACAGGGCCTTGGCCGCGGCATCGGCATTGGTGGCCTTGGAATCGTTGACGAACAGCACGGGGCCGAGCCGACCCACCTGCTCCATGCGATGGGCTAGGCCCGGGAAGCTACGCATGCCGGTCTTGATCTGATCCAGTGTCAACCCACCTGCGTGCGCTGCCGCCAGCGCCGCGCAGGCATTCTGGGCATTGTGCGCGCCACGCAGGGAGCCGATACCGGCCAGGCTCGCCACCTCGACCGCCCTCCCCGCTTGCGCGGAAAACAACCTGTCGCCAATGGCATAGACACCATCGCTCAATTGTCTCTCGACCGAGATGCGGACGGGCCGGCCACCCTTGGCTTCGATCTCGTCGGCGATGGCAGCGCACCAGACATCGTCGACGCCGACGACCGGCGTGGCCGCGCCTTCGACCAGGCGCGCCTTCACGGCCGCATAATGTTCCAGCGTGCCGTGGCGGTCGAGATGATCCTCGGTGACATTGAGCAGGATGGCGACGGAGGGATCGATGCTCGGCGCCAGGTCGATCTGGTAGGAGGAGCACTCGACGACATAAACTCTTTCGATCCCTTGCACCTTGTCGGGCGACGGCGGCTCCAGCGACAGGATCGCCGTGCCGATATTGCCGCCGAGCTGCACGTCGCGGCCGGCGGCCGCGAACAGATGCGCGATCAGCGCCGTGGTGGTGGATTTGCCGTTGGTGCCGGTGATGGCGATGAAGGGCGCGCCCGGCGCCCTCGCCCGGCGCTCGCGCACGAAGAGCTCGATATCGCCGATCACTTCCACCCCATGCGCAGCGGCAAGCTTGACCGACCAATGCGGCTCGGGATGGGTGAGCGGCACGCCGGGCGACAGGACCAGCGCGGCGACGGAGGACCAGTCGACCTCATTGAGGTCACGGACGTCAAGCCCCTTGTCGGCGGCGGCCTTGCGGCCGGCCTCGCCATCGTCCCAGACGATCGGCCTGGCGCCCCCGGCGGCGAGAGCCTCGGCCGTCACCAGGCCCGACCCGCCGAGGCCGAAGACGGCGACAGCACGGTCGCCGAAGGAAGTGATCGGGATCATGACGATCTTTCGTCCTATCTGAGCTTGAGCGTGGCAAGCCCGAGCAGGGCCAGCACCACCGCGATGATCCAGAAGCGGATCACGACCTGCGGTTCCTTCCAGCCGAGCTGCTCGAAATGGTGGTGGATCGGCGCCATCTTGAACACGCGCTTGCCGGTATAGCGGAACGACAGCACCTGGATGATCACCGACAGGGTTTCCGCCACGAACAGGCCGCCGACGACGAGCAGCACGATCTCATGCTTGGTCGCCACGGCAATCGAACCCAGCATGCCGCCGAGAGCGAGCGAGCCGGTATCGCCCATGAAGATCTGCGCCGGCGGCGCATTGAACCAGAGGAAGCCGAGCCCCGCCCCGATCATGGCGCCGCAGATCACCGCGAGCTCGCCGGTGCCGGGCACGAAATGGAGCTGCAGGTAATTGGCGAAATTGGCGTTGCCGACGAGATAGGCGATGACACCGAAGGTTCCGGCCGCCACCATCACCGGCACGATGGCAAGACCGTCCAGGCCGTCCGTCAGGTTCACGGCATTGCCGAAGCCCACGATGATGAAGGCACCAAAGACCACGAAGAAATAGGAGAGGTTGATCAGGAGTTCCTTGAAGAAGGGAAAGGCAAGCGATGTCGCCTGCGAGATCGGCGCTCCGCTGCCCCAGAGGAAGCCGAGGAAGCGCGCCCCACCTGCCTGTGCCATCAGGATCACGGCAACGCCGGCGATCAGGAATTCCAGACCGAGCCGCGCCCGCCCGGAAAAGCCCTTATGGCTCTGCTTGGTCACCTTGAGATAGTCGTCGTAAAAGCCGATAGCTCCGAAGCCGAGCGTCACCAGGAGCACGGCCCAGACATAGACATTGGCGAGATTCCCCCACAGCAGGGTCGACACGCCCAGCCCAGACAGGATCATCAGCCCGCCCATGGTCGGCGTGCCTCGCTTGGACAGATGCGACTGCGGGCCGTCGTCGCGGATCGGCTGGCCCTTGCCCTGCTTCACCCTGAGCCAGGAGATGGTCCACGGCCCGAAGAAGAACACGAACAGCAGCGCCGTGAAGATCGCCCCACCGGTCCGGAAGGTGATGTAGCGAAACAGGTTGAGGAGCTCGAAATGTTCGCTGAAGCGACTCAGCAGATAGAACATGGAAATCCTTTCAACCTCAGGCGTTTCGTCGGTAATTCTAGCCGTAATTTGTCCCGGGATTTGCGTCGCTGATACCAGCCCGTATGGCGATCGCCTCGCCCTGGGATCGCAGGCATCCTCGCCTGCTCTTGGAAGCGTCGCCGCTGGCGGGTGAGGAGAGCAGGCGAGGACGCCTGCGATCCCAGGATGCCATGTCGCACCAAACCGTCCATCATCCGGCCCTCGCCGCGATCGCCTCGCGGGCGACGTCGTGATCGGAGAAAGGCAATACAGTCTTGCCGACGATCTGGCCCGGCTCGTGCCCCTTGCCGGCGATCAGCAGCACGTCGCCCCGCGCCAGCTCTGCGACGGCCGTCTCGATCGCCTGGCGCCGGTCGCCGATCTCGATCGCATCGGGTGCAGCCGCCATGATGGCCGCTCGGATGGCGGCGGGATCCTCGCTGCGGGGATTGTCGTCGGTGACGATGACCTTGTCGGCCAACCTCGTGGCGATCTCGCCCATGATCGGACGCTTGCCGGCATCGCGATCGCCGCCGCAGCCGAAGATCACCACCAGCCTGCCCTGCGCGAAGGGGCGCAAGGCCTCCAGCGCTTTCTCGAGCGCATCGGGCTTGTGGGCGTAGTCGACGAGCACCGGAGCTCCCTCGACGGTACCGACGAGATCGAGGCGGCCCTTGGCGCCCTCGAGGTGCTCGAGGGCAGCGAACACCGCATCCGGCTCGCCGCCGGTCGAGAGGCAGAGGCCCGCGGCGACCAGGGCGTTCTCCACCTGGAAGCGTCCGGCGAGCGGCAGCCTGACCCGATAGGCCCGGCCCTGATAGTCGAGTTCGAGATGCTGGATGAAGCCCTCGATCTCGACCGATTTCAGGCGGATGCCCTCGCCCGTCTCACCGACGCTGAGGATACGCAGGCCCTTCTGGCGTGCGGCAGCCAGCACGGCGCCGGCCTCGGCATGATCGGCTGCCACGACGGCCCCTGCGCCGGCGGGCAGAAGGTCGCGGAACAGGCGCAGCTTGGCTTCGAGATAGGCTTCGAAACTCGCGTGATAATCGAGATGATCGCGCGACAGATTGGTGAAACCGCCGGCAGCAAGGCGCACGCCATCGAGCCGGAACTGATCGAGGCCGTGCGAGGAGGCCTCCATGGCGAGATGGGTGATACCCCGGCCCGCGAGTTCGTCGATCAGACGGTGCAGCTCGACCGGATCCGGCGTGGTGAGGGAACCATAGGTCTCGCCCCAGGGCGCCACGACGCCGACGGTACCGATCGACGCCGATTGATGACCGAGCCTGGCCCAGATCTGTCGCACGAAGGCGGCGACCGACGTCTTGCCGCTGGTACCGGTGACGGCAATGATGGTTGCCGGCTGGCGATCATAGAAGGCTGCCGCGATCTCGCTCAGAGCCTTGCGGGCATTGTCGACCCTGATCAGTGCGACAGGCGCAGGCACGTCGATCGCGGCTTCGGAGACGATCGCCACCGCACCGGCGGCGATGGCCTGCGGGACATAGGTGGCGCCGTCGCTCTTGGTGCCGGGAATGGCGACGAAGACGAAGCCGGGCTTCACCGCGCGGGAATCGGCTGTGATCCCCGTGACCTCGAGCGCGCGGGCATCGGCGGCAAGGGAGCCTTCGGAAACGATGTCGGCGAGGCGCTTGGTCATGAACGTCCTGTTTTCGGCGATTCGGAATCGGCGGCTTTATTAGAGTGCCTATGAGGATTGGCAATGCAGTTTCAATGGCCGATCGATGCATCCCGGCCATGCATCGACCGAACTGCAATGGGCGGATCTTGTGACCCGCCCATCGAATGGCCTATCGAGCCGCCAGCCACGCCATGCTCTGGTTGAGCTGGTCCTTGGGCGCGTAGAGCGGCGGGACCGGATTGGGAACCTCCATGAAGCGGGGTTTGACGCCGAGCAGCGGACCGACACGCTCCAGGATCTTGCCGGTGGTGACGCCGGCGTTCCAGGCGGCCGTGGAGTAGCCATAGGTCTCGGGCAGGCCCTTGGGCTCGTCATAGAGCACGGTGATCAGATATTTCGGCTTGTCGAAGGGAAACACCGCCATGAAGGTGGTGAAGTTCAGGTTCTTGTTGTAGCGCCCGCCGATCAGCTTTTCGGCCGTACCGGTCTTGCCGCCGACCTGGTAGCCGAAGATGTCGACCTTCTTGGCCGAGCCATTGGTGGCGTTGAGGCGCATGATGTAGCGCATCACGTCCGAGGTATGCGGCTTGAGCACCGTCTTGGACAAGGCCAGGGCTTCGTCCTGGTTGCGCTTGATGAAGGTCGGCTTCATCAGATGGCCGCCATTCATCATCGCGCCGACCGCCATGATTGCCTGCAGGGGCGCAACGGTGATGCCCTGGCCGAAGGCGATGGTGGCCGAGTTCAGCGTACCCCAGCGCCGCGGCAGAATCGGCGCGGCGTTTTCGGGCAGCTCCGTCACCAGGCGGTCGAGTTGGCCCATCTGGCGCAGGAAGGCCTGATGGGCGGGCACGCCGAGGCCCAGCGCCATGCGGATGACGCCGATATTGGACGAATAGGTGAACACTTCCGGCAGGCTCAGCATGCGGCGCTGCGGATGGTAGTCGCGAATGGTCCAGCGCCCGATGGTGACGCTGCCGGCTCGGGCATCCAGCATGGAATTGGTGGTGAAGCGGCCCGATTCGATCGCCATGGCCAGCGTCAGCGCCTTGAAGGTCGAGCCCATTTCATAGGTGCCGACATTGATGCGGTTGATCCGGTTGGGATCGAGGGCATCGGCGGGATTGTTGGGATCGAAATCAGGCAACGACACCAGCGAGATCATCTCGCCGGTGGTCACGTCCATGATGACACCGCCCGCGGCCTTGGCCTTGAAATGCTCCATGCCGGCGATGAGCTCGTCGCGCATCACCGCCTGGGCGCGCAGATCGATCGAGGTCTGCACCGGCTTCATCGCATCGGAGGTCGAGGCATAGCCGAGCGCCTGCAGTTCGGAGAGGCCGCGCTTGTTGTCGATATATTTCTCCAGGCCCGCAATGCCCTGGTTGTCGATGTTGACGGCGCCCAATACGTGGCTCACCGTCGGCCCGTTGGGGTAGATGCGCTTGTTCTCGTTGATGAAGCCGATGCCGGGAAGGCCAAGGGCGTAGATACGGTTGCGCTGCTCGGGCGTGATCTCGCGCTTGAGCCAGATGAAGCCCTTGCCGGAGGCGAGCTTGGCCCTGAGGTCGCGAGCATCGAGCTCCGGCATCTGGGCGGTGAGCAGCTCGGTCGCCTCGTCGACGTCGATGATCTTCTTCGGCTCGGCATAGAGCGAGGGCACCTGCACGTCGGTCGCCAGGATCCGTCCGTTGCGGTCGAGGATATCGGGGCGAGCCGCCGCCAACTGGTCGGCCGCCGAGCGGCGTGCATCATATTGCTGGTCGGGAGCGGTGCCGAACTGGGTAAGCCGCGCCATGATCGCCATGTAGATGCAGACGAACCCCACCACGATCAGCACGATGCGCCCAGCGCTCTTCTCGAGCTTGGACAGGCGCCGAGGCGGCGCCTTGGCGGGGCTGGTGGCATCAGGGTTCGCGCCGGTTTCCGGCACCGGCGTGCTTGCCGGATTATCCACGATGGTCCCGTCGCTCATGTTCCCCTCACTCATGGGGTCGATCCTGTGACTTGCGGCGCCCCGGCCAGGCCGAGCCCTTCGAGTTTTTCGGCAATCAGATCGCCTTCACGCGCTTTTTCGGGCAGATCGGCGACATCGACGGACTGGACGACCTTCATCGGCACGAGGTCGAGATGGCGCTTGGCCAATGCGCCGATACGATCGGGCTGGCTCATATAGGCCCATTCGGCCTTGAGCGATTCGATGGCCCGGCGTTCGGTCTCGATGGAGCGGCGGAGTTTCGCCACCTTCTCGGCCTGCAGGGTCGATTCATACTTGATCGAATAGACGCCGATGGCCGAAGCCACCAGCAGGCCGACCAGGATGAGATTGAGAATACGGGTCAACGGCCTCTCCCGGATTGAAGACTTACCTCAGGCAATCCGAGGAAACTGGTGCCGGTGTCACGAGCGGGAGCCTCGCTGCGGACAGCGAAGCGCAGCTTGGCGGAACGGGCGCGGGGATTGAGCTCGGCTTCCGCCTCGCTCGCCGCCAGCGCCCCCCGATGGGTCTGAACGAAGGTCGGGGGTGGCACCGCCGCCACCGGCTGATGGCGCGAACCGCCGGCCTGGCTGCGGGTACGGTCGGCGAAGAAGGTCTTGACGATGCGGTCCTCGAGCGAATGGAAGGTCACCACCACCAAGCGCCCACCGGGCTTGAGTGCCCTCTCGGCGGCCAGCAAAGCCTGGCCGAGCTCGTCGAGCTCGCCATTGACGGCAATGCGCAGGGCCTGGAAGGCACGGGTTGCGGGATGAATGTCGCCGGGCTTGGAACGGATCACCCGGCCACACAGATCCGCCAGTTGCATGGTGGTGAGAAAGGGTTCCTTCTGTCGGTCGGTGACGATGGCGCGGGCCAACGCATGGGCCCGGCGCTCCTCGCCCAGCACCTGGAAGATGCGCGCCAGCGCCTCTTCGGGCAATTGCGCCACGAGATCGGCGGCACTCAGCCCGGCATGCGAGCCCTCGCGCGACATGCGCATGTCGAGCGGCCCGTCCCTGCGAAAGGAAAAGCCGCGGTCGGCTTCGTCGAGCTGCATCGAGGACACCCCGATGTCCAGCACCACCCCATCGACGCCGCCCTCGCCCAGCATGGGAGCGAGCTTGTCGAGATGGGAGAAACGGTCCTCGACCAAAGTCAGGCGTCCCTGCATTTCGGACACCAGCGCCATGCCGTCGGTGATGGCATTGCGGTCGCGATCGATGGCGAGCACCTGCACGTCGGGCGCGGCCGCCAGGATGGCGCGCGTATACCCCCCTGCCCCGAAGGTGCCGTCGATGAAGCGCTCGTTTGCCCTGGGCTCGAGCGCCTTCAGCACCTCGGCGAGCATCACCGGCACATGCCGGGCGGCATCGTTGGCGGTTGCGGAGGAAGCGGGCATCGAACTCTCAAAGGCAGGAATTACAGGCGGAACCGGCCCGCAAATCGGGCAGATTTCTCCAATCCCATTAACGCCCATGAAAGGTTAATGAAGGGTTCGTGGAGCCCGGCTCGTCCCTTGAAAATTCCGTTACGTCATCATCCTCGCCAAGCAGTTGAGCCGCTGCCTTCTCTCCCTGCCTCTTTCGCACTGCCGCAAAGGCGGGCACTATCGCCGCCGAACCGTTTCGACGGTGTGGAGATTCGCAGCCGATGCCCCGACCCGCCAAAGCGCTCTATTGCGCTGCAGCCCTGACCCTCACGCTACCCATGACGGGTGTCTCGGCCGAGGAGAGCCTTGCCAATCTCGATGCCGGCGGGCTGATCGTCGAGCCGGCGGACCAGCTCGAATTGAAGGCGGAGGACATCTTCCTCTCGACCAGGCAGGTCCGGGCTGCCTATCGCTTTCTCAACAAGGCCAGCCAGGACCTGACGCTGACCGTCGCCTTCCCCTTGCCCGAGGTGACCGGCGAAACCGATCTCGATCTGGCCATTCCCAATCCGGCATCACCGAATTTCCTGAATGTCCAGGCCAGGGCCGCCGGCAAATCGGTCGAGACGAATGTGGAACAGCATGCCTTCTTCACGGCCGACGGCGGCAAGGAGAGCGAAATCACCGATCTGCTCAAGGGCATGAACATACCGCTGCTACCCGCCGGCACGACGACGGCCGAGGCCCTCAAGCGCCTGAGCAGCGAAGACCGAGCCAAGCTGAGCACGCCGGGCTACATCGAGCAGGCGGGCGAAAACTGGGTCCCGCTCTGGACCCTGCGGTCGAGGATCGTCCGCCAGCAGGTTCTGGCGGCCGGCAAGGAGATCATCCTGCAATACAGCTACACGCCGAGCGTGGGCTCGGCAGCCGGCCTCTATTTCGACCGCGCCAACCTGACAGGCGAGTCCCTGACGCAATATCAGAAGAAATACTGCGTCAATGAGGGCTTCCTGCGCGCAGCCGATGCCTTGACCAAGCGCCTCACCGCAGCCAAGCCGCAGCCGGGTGAGACCGCACAGGCACCCAAGACCCGCCAGACCTATTTCGGCTATGCCTTTATCGGTGGCGGCCGCTGGTCCGGCCCTGCCGGCCGATTCGGCCTGGTCATCGACAAGGCCTTTCCCGACAATCTGGTCTCCTTCTGTGCAGACGGCGCCAAGAAGGTCAGCAGCACCCGCTACGAGCTCAAGCGCAACAATTACGCGCCGGACCGCAATATCGACATCCTGATTCTCGACAAGAACGTCGCACCATAAACTCCTTGCGGATCACGCTTTTCAGCCGAGAGCGCTGCCGCTATGCACTCGCGGCTTCCTGCTCTTCCGCGGCCAGCTCGGTCACAACCTCGAATTTGCTCAGGCTGTGGCGGCCGAAGGAACTGATCATCGGGACGTCAGCGGCATCGCGGCCACAACCGATCAGGATCCGGCCGATCCGGCGCTGGTTGTGGCGTGGGTCGAAGCTGTACCATTCCCCGCCGAGATAGGCCTGGAACCAGGCGCTGAAATCCATGGCGGCGGGATCGGCAGGCACGCCGATGTCGCCGAGATAGCCATTGCAGTAGCGCGCCGGAATGTTGAGGCAGCGGCACAGCGCAACCGCCAGATGGGCGAAGTCGCGGCATACGCCGACCTTCTGCTCCAAGGCCTGCAGGGCCGAGCGCGTCGCGCTGGCATGCTCGTAGCCAAAGCTCAGATGCGAATGGACGAAGTCCGTGACGGCCTGAACCCGCTGCCAGCCATCGGTTATCTCTCCAAAATGCTTCCAGGCGAAATCGGCCAGGAGATCGGTTTCGCAATAGCGGCTGCCCTGCAGATAGATCAGCGCTTCCTTCGGCAGGGCCATGATGGGCAGGATTCTCGCTCTCTGCACCGCTTTGTCGGGCTCGCCACTGTCGCGGATGATGCCATCGCAATGCAGATGCAGGAAACCATCCTCGACATGGATGCGCCGACTGAGATTGCCGAAACTGTCGATATGGGCCTGGGTCGGATGGTTCGACAAGGCAGAGAGGTCCTGCTCGCGGACGATATCGCCGCGCCGCGATGGATGAACATCGAGGACGGTGATCAGCGTGGTCGGTTGCGAGAACTGCATCTCGATATCGAAACCGTAGCGGATATGCATCTTGGCTTTCCCATGAGCGGCGCCGGCCTGCATCCTCGTCCCGCTGGAGAGGTGGCGGCACGCCGAGGATTGCAGGCTAGCGCCAGGGAACCGACAGCAATAGAAGCCGCTATATCAGCGTTGCTAGTATGGATGCATCAGGTCACTTCAGCTCAAGCGGCGCGGTGCAGCCCTTTGCGAAGCCCCGGTAAATCCGCGCTCGCGCGCCCACACCACCGCGGCAGCCCGGCTGTGCACGCCAGCCTTGCCATAGATGCGCGCAACGTGGTTGCGCACCGTATTGCGGGTGAGCTTCAGGGCCTTGACGATCTGAGCATCACTCAGCCCCTGGCAAAGCAGGCCGAGCACTTCCAACTCCCTCGGAGTCAGGTCGGCGAGTTCCGTGGAAGCTCCATTCGACGCTCCTCCGTCGCGCAGATTGGCCAGTTTCTCGATCACGGTGCGGCTGAACCATGAGGTATCCTGCATCACAGCCTCGATCGCGGACATCAGCTCGACTTCCGATCGCTTGCGATCGGTAATGTCCTGCAGGACGATCAGCACGCAATCCTGGCCCTGGATGCCGACGGTCTCGGCCGAGACCAGGCAATCCAGGCTTTCGCCGTGCCGGCTGCGCAGCTCGAATTCCCTGTTGCGCAGGGTTCCATCGCTTTCGATGTCCCGTTCGAGCTGCCGCCACGATGCACTCGAAGACCAGATCGGCACCAGAGCTATGGGCTTGTCGATCACCTCATCAGGCGCATAGCCCAGCACCACGGCGAAGGCCTCGTTGACGTCCAGTACGCGGAAATCCTTGCGGGCCATCACAATGGTCGGCACGGGGGTCATGCGAAAGGCCCGGGAGAAGCGCTCCTCGCTCTGTCGCAAGGCCAGTTCGGCCCGCCTGCGCGGCTCCATGTCCATGAAGGTAAAGAGCATGCAGGGCTCCTCGCCAACCTCGATGGGCTGCCCGGCAACGATGACCAACTTCGGCTCACCGTCGGCCATGCGCAGGGTGGCCTCGGTCTGCGGAATCGTGCGCCCTTCGCGCAGGGCAGCGATGGCGCTGTCCCGACCGGCGGCATTCTCCAGCACGTCGATTTCATAGGTGGAGCGGCCGAGGACCTCCTCGCGCTTGTAGCCGGTCATTTCCAGGAAACCGTGATTGACCTTCACATAACGCAGATCGGCCAGCCGGCAGATGATCGCCGGCGCAGGGTTAGCCGCAAAAGTACGCTCGAAGCGCTCCTCCGCCGTAAAACGCTCGGTCAGATCCTGGATGACCAGGACATAGGATTCAGGATCGCCGGCGGAATCGGCAAGAGCCAGTCCCCGGAGCTGATGGATGCTGCGCCATCCCTCTTTCCCTTTGGGCGGCGCCGCCTTGACGACTTCGACGACCACATCCTCGAACACCTCTCCCGCCAGGAGGCGATCCAGCGGATATTGTTCGGGAGCCAGCGCGTGGTTGTTGCGGTATTTCAGCAGATAGGTCTGCCGATATTCAGCCGGCGTCCTGCCCAATGCGGCCAGTTCTTCGGCATCATGCAGGTCGAGTGCTCTCTCATTGGCCCAGACGATCCCCCCGGCAGGATCGATCAGCAAGATGCCTTCGGCCAGCCCTGCAATGATCTCCTGGAGCTGCCGTCGGTCCACCTGTCGCCGCAGGATGTTCACATCCGGAACCTCGTTCGCCATAACCCGTTCCCACTTGCCGGCAAGAGCCGCGGCACGCCACTTCTTGTAGGCGGAACCATAGTCCGGAAAGGTATGGGGCGAAAGGAACGGCGCCTGCTGGCAGGCGCCTAAATGACTGCTGCGGGGGAGCGCGTTGCGGCGCTCCCCGCCCTTCTCATTTCTTCAGCGCATCCCGCGCCGCATCCTTGGCGCCGCCCACCGCATTCTGGACCTTGCCCGCCAGCTTTTCGGCCTTGCCCTCGGCCTGGGTCTTTGTATCGCCAGTCACCTTGCCGACGGCCTCCTTGATGGTGCCCTTGACCTGCTTTGCGGCCCCTTCGACGCGATCCTTGTCCATGTCCGTCCTCCTGAGTTGCCACGGCCGGCGCGCCTGCGTCCGGCTACCTTTCCGATTGCCGCATGTCGCGCGCAATCGCGAAAGACGCCATGGCATCAAGCGGCCTGATCCATCTGTATCAGGAGCGGCAAGGCCAATTGTCGATAGGGCCGGGGCGAAGGCTTCGGAAACTCACGCACTGCGGGCAAAGGCCCGCCAGACCAGCAGCACGATGACAGCCCCGACGACGGCGCCGATGAAGCCCGCCTTTTCGCCGATCGTGTACCAGCCGATCTGCTGTCCGAGCCAGGTTGCCAGTGCGGCACCGACCACGCCAAGCACCGTGGTGAGGATGAAGCCGCTGGGATTGTGCTGGCCCGGCGAGAGGAAACGCGCGATCAGGCCAACGATGAAGCCGATAAGGATGGTCCAGACGATACCCATGATGTTACCCGGTTCGAAGTCCGCAGAAACTCGCCGGACCGCCACAGGCGGCTCGTTCCCGAATTCCGCGCGATTTCAACTGACTGCAGCGCCTCCCTGAATCGGAATCATACCCGCTGGGGAAGTCACCCGGCTGCAATGTGGCGGCGTTCGGTGACAAAAACAAGAACGGCCGGGCTCAAGGCCGGATCGCTTCATCTGCAGGAAAGGCAAGGCTAGCTGGCCTGTAAGCCGGGTTCTGTATGGCCCGCTTGCGCGGACGTGGCGACCATTCATCTGGGGCCACCGTCACCGGTGACCTCAACGCAACCAACCCGGACGGCAGCGCGGAAATGCGCTCCGGCGCGTCCGAAGACCGCCGCGGCCGTCCCTATTCGGTCTTGCTCCGGGTGGGGCTTGCCATGCCGCTGCCGTTACCGGCCGCGCGGTGCGCTCTTACCGCACCCTTTCACCCTTACCTCGGCAAGCGAGCCTGCCGAGGCGGTTTGCTTTCTGTGGCGCTTTCCCTGAGGTCGCCCCCGCCGGCCATTAACCGGCACCCTATTTCCGTGGAGCCCGGACTTTCCTCCATTCCCAGGTCGAGACCTGGCAACAGCGGCCGCCCGGCCAGCTAGCCGCGCCTGTGTGACGCCAAGCGTCAGCGGCGTCAACAAAGAAAACCGGCGCCCACCGATAGGATGGACGCCGGAAGTTGTGTCTTTGGGAGGAAATGGGAGAACCATTCGCCAATGACATTAGCGCCGGCCGGACCGGCACGCTGTGCGAAAAGTCACATCATCGCCTGCTTCGCCAGGATGAGGCTGCGCAGGGTTTCGATGGTGGAAGCGTCGCAGACGCCGTCGACCCTGGCCTGGCGAAAATGGCGCTGGAAGGCCGTCACCACCGCCTCGGTGAGCGTGTCGTAGATCCCGTTCACCTCGATGCCGTAACCATAGAGCGAGAACATCGCCTGCAGCGCCTCGATGGGTTGCCCGGCCTCGCCGGCGGAGAAAAAACGCCCTCCCTGGATGGCGGCAGGCTCTACGTGAAGGCCGACCCCTTCTCCGGCCAGACCTGCCCAGTCGAAGCGCTCGCCGGGATCGGTCTTGCGCAGGGGTGCAATATCCGAATGCCCGAGTACGTGATAAGGGCGAATAGCGTGGCGGCTGACAATATCGCGGCATAGGGCCTTGACCGCCGTCATCTGCACGGCGGGAAAATCCCGATAGCCCCATTCATGGCCGGGATTGACGATCTCGATGCCGATGGAACGGGAATTGATGTCGGCCATCCCCTCCCAGCTCGCCTGGCCGGCATGCCAGGCCCGGCGAGTCTCCGGCACCATCTGGACGATCCGCCCGTCCTCATCGACCAGATAGTGGCAGGAAACCTGCGAAGCCGGATCGGACAGCCGGGCCAGCGCCAACGCGCCATCGGGCATGCCGGTATAATGCAGGATCAAGAGAGCTGGCGACACGGGATCGAGGCGCTCGCCGTGATTGGGCGAGGCGACGGCATGGCTGGCGAGGGATGAATCGAGTTGCAAGGGCGGTCTTTTTGATGCGGCGGATGGAACGGCCGATCCGCTGTGTCGGCAGCAAAACCCCTTACAGCCAGTTGATGCGCTTGAGAACCCATAGTGTGACGATCGAAGTGACGGTAACGAAGCCCACGATGGTCGCAAAGGCCCAGCCCTTGTCGACGCCGGGAATGCCGCCGACATTCATGCCGAACAGGCCGGCCACCACGCTGGGCGGCAGCAGCAGCGCGGCAAGGGCGGCAAGGCGATTGGAATTATGGGCGATGCGCTCGCCGATCACGGTGGAAAGATCGTCATGCAGGATGCCGGTCCGGTCCCGGATCGCATCGAGATATTCGATGAAGCGCATCAGCTTGTCGATCACCTCGCGCAGGCGCAGCTTGTCGCGTTCATTCAACCACGGCGCGTCGTCATGCTCCATGCGATTGAGCGCATCGCGTTGGGGGGCGAGATAGCGGCGCAGCTGCACGGCGCGTCGCCTGAGCAGCTTCAGGCGCTCGCGCACCTCGCCGGCATCGCCCTGGAAGATCAGATCGTCGAGTTCGTCGACCTCCTCGTCCATGGCATCGAGCACCGGCTCAAGGTCACGCACCAGCTTGTCGCCGATCATCGCCAGGAGATCGCCGGAATGACTCGGCCCCTTGCCCTTGTGCAGCGCCTTGCGGATGTCGCGCAGAGCGGTGACATAGTGACCCTTGTCACGCAGGGAAATCACGCGATCGCCATCGACCCATAGATGCAGCGGTACCAGGTCGATGTCGGCAGGCTTCTCTTCCCCCTCCTCGGGCGAAGTCGCGCAGACGCCGCGCAGGATGATGAGCAGACCGTCATCGACCGGTTCCACACGCGGACGCGTTTCCTCTTCCAGGAGGGCGTCGGCGACCACCGGATCGAAATCGCCTCGGGTGTGCACCCAGTCGGCCGCCGCGGGATGATCACGCTCCAGGTGCAGCCAGAGCACACCGTCTCCGGGTTTCCAGGCCCTCGACTGCGCCATGTCGAGTTGGCAGCAGCCGCCCTTCCCATCGAGCAGGAGCGCAAAGCGCAGCCCCGGTTCGATACCATAGCTTGCCATCGGCGCGTTGACCGTTTCCATGCGGCCTCACCACAATCCGAGCGCGCAGGGCCTCCCGACGAAACCGAAAAGCCCAACCCGCACAAAAGCTTGCCCAGCCGGCCGGATTCACCTTATCCATTCGCGATCCGGTGGCAAGATCAATCAAAAGCATGATGATTCCTTTCTGACGCCCGTGCTGTTCCAGCCGGCCTCCCCCTCTTCTTCCCGCAAGCGATATGCCCATGCAGTTGACCATTGCCGAACTGACCGAGCGTTTTCCCGATTTCCGCGTCGCTGTCCTCGTGGCCGAAGATCTGGTTGTCGCCACCGGACGCCCCGGCCATCTCGATACGGCCATCCTGGCCTCGGAAGCCGCCTGCCGCAGCCAGCATGCAGGGCTGGAACTTTCCGCCATCCCGGGCGTCGCCGCCTGGCGCAGCGCCTATAAGGGTTTCGGCATCAAGAAGACCAGCTATCGCTCCTCGGTCGAGCGGCTGATCAAGCGCGTGCTGGCCGGCGATCGCCTGCCCGCCATCAACAATTTCGTCGACATCTACAACACGATCTCGCTGCAGCATGGCTTTTGCATCGGCGCCGACGATCTCGACAGGATCGCGCCACCGGTCGCCTTCCGCTTCTCGCGCCCCGGCGACAGCTTTCTCGACATGGGGGCCGAAGCCGGCGAGGATCCCAACGACCCGCCCAAGGATGGCGAGGTGGTGCTCGCCGATACGAGGCATGTGCTGTGCCGCCGCTGGAACTGGCGCCAGGACATGCGCTCGGCCATCACGCCGCAAACCCGGCGGGCGCTGGTGACGGTTCAGGCCAATGGCTGGGGCGAATTGGAGGAGGCCGCCAATCATCTCGCCGGCTGGCTCACTACCGATTGCGGCGCAAAGGTCTCGATCGCCTATGCCGACAGGAGCAATCCCACGGTTACGCCGGGTTGAGCGACGAATGCCTTTTCGCAGGGTGTTCTCGTGATCTTGCCGATCTCGAACCAATGACCTAGTGTCGACGCATGAACGCAAAGCGCATCACCTGCATGCATCCCGCCACGCACCTGCCTAGGGGCACGGGAAAGGTATTGCCGTAAGCGCGATACGATCGACCCATGAACCCTGCGAGGCGAGCAGGGTCCATGGCAGCCCGGCTCTCCCGCAAAAAGGAGAGTGACCATGTCCCCAGCCCTATACCATCCCTCCGATTCCCGGCCCGCACCGCCGGGGTTGTCGATACGTGCCACGCGTCTGGAGGATGTCGACGCGATCACCGCGCTCGCCAATCTTCCCGGCTATCGGGCCGGTACCCTTCGCCTGCCCTATCAGAAGCCGGAACTGGCTCGGCGCTGGCTGGAAGGCCAGGGGGCCGAGGCCTTCAATCTCGTCGCCGTCCTCGACGGCATTGTCGTCGGCAATGCCGGCCTGGACCGCTATGGCGGCCGGCGGAGCCATGCAGCAGGACTTGGCATGGGTGTCCACGACGACCATCGCGGCAAAGGTATCGGCACCGCGCTGCTGCGGGAGATCATCGACGCGGCCGATCAATGGCTGAGGATCGAACGTCTCGAACTGACGGTCTTTGCCGACAATCTGCGGGCCATACGCCTTTACGAACGGTTCGGTTTCGAGCAGGAGGGGTTCCTGCACAATTACGCATTCCGGGCCGGGGCGTTCGCGGATGCCCATTTGATGGCACGGTTGCGGGGTTGACCCCGCGCCCTGTCCCCGAGGACATCATGACCGAGGCAAGCATCATCCGGCAAAGCGCGATGCCGAGAACGCGGGAAAGCCTTGCCGCCGACCTGCGGACGCTGGGGGTCAGGGCCGGCGAAACCTTGCTCGTGCACAGTTCCCTCAAGGCGCTCGGCTGGGTCAATGGCGCCGAAACGGCGGTGATCCAGGCGCTTTGCGACGTCATCACGCCTGCAGGCACGCTCGTCATGCCGGCGATGTCGGCAGACCTCACCGATCCCGTCCACTGGGGCGCACCGCCCATCCCGCAAGCCTGGCATGAACCCGTGCGCCAATCGATGCCGGCCTTCGACCCCAAGCGGACGCCGACGCGGGGCATGGGCAGGATCGCCGAATTGTTCCGGACCTGGCCAGGGGTGTCGCGCAGCAGCCATCCCGCCAGCTCGCTGGCGGCCTGGGGGACGCAGGCCAGCGCGATCCTTCGCGATCAGCCTCTCGAAGACCCCTTCGGCGAGAACTCGCCGCTGGCAAGATTGTATGATCTGCAAGCCCGAGTGCTCCTGCTCGGGGTCACCTTCGAGAGCTGCACCGTGCTGCATCTGGCCGAACGCCGAACCTGGCCGCATCAGGCCTTGATCCAGGAGGGCGCTCCCTTGATGGTCGATGGCGAACGCCGCTGGGTGCGCTACGAGACACCGATCCTGCGTGTGGATCTTCTGGAGGATGCTGGACGGCATCTCGTCGAGACCGGCATCGCCCAAAGCGGCATCGTGGGATCGGCCCGGTCCTATCTCCTACCTGTCCGCGAGGCGGTCGATGCCACAGTCGCGCGCTGGCGTGGCATGGAATGAAGCACCGAGCCTTCCTGGAGCGCGGACATCGCAACGACATGCAGACATGTCGCGATGTCCGCACTTCGTCGTGCACGCACCTCGTTTGCCGGAGCGGACTAGTAGTCCGCGCTCCCGCTAAGCCGCCGCTTTTTCCACCTTCGGCCTGAGGCCGAGCAGATGGCAGATGGCATAGACCAGGTCGGCCTTGTTCATGGTGTAGAAGTGAAAATCGCTGACGCCGCGGTCGACGAGATCGAAGACCTGTTCGGCGGCGACGGCGGCGGCCACGAGTTTACGAGTGGCAACATCATTGTCCAGGCCCTCGAAACGATCGGCGAGGCGTTGCGGCACCTCGGTCCCGCAGCGCTCGGCGAAGTTGCGGACCTGGTTGAAATTCTGCACCGGCACGATGCCCGGCACGATCGGAATATCGATGCCCGCCTCGCGGACCCGATCGACGAAGCGCAGATAATGCTCGTTGTCGAAGAAGAACTGGGTGATGGCGCGCGTGGCGCCGGCATCGACCTTGGCTTTCAGGATATCGATGTCGAAGGCGAGCGACGGGCTTTCGGGGTGCTTCTCGGGATAGGCCGAGACGGAGACCTCGAAATCGCCCAGTGCCTTGATGCCCGCGACGAGGTCAGCCGAACTGGCATAGCCGCCCGGATGAGGTTCGTAGCGGGCACCGACGCCGGCCGGCGGATCGCCGCGCAGCGCCACGATGTGGCGCACACCCGCTTCGGCATAGCCGCGGATCACCTCGTCGATGGCCTCGCGCGTGGCCCCGACGCAGGTCAGATGCGCCGCTGGGCGGATATCTGTTTCCTGCACCATGCGCGCCACCGTGCCATGCGTGCGCTCGCGGGTGGTGCCGCCGGCACCATAGGTGACCGAGGCGAACAGGGGATCGAGCGGCGCCAGACGCTCGATCGCCTCCCACAGGGAGGCCTCCATCTCCGCGTTCTTCGGCGGGAAGAACTCGAAGGAAACCCGGATACCGCCGTGTGAGGGCAAGGCGTGACCAGCCATCACGCGACCTCCTGACCAAGAGTGACAGTGTCGGAAACCCGGCGCGGATCACGCCCGGTCCAGATCGATACGGTGAGGCTCGACGGCCCCTCCCCGGCATCCACCAGGCGCCAGCCATCCGGCCGCAGATGCGCGGCTTCCAGCCAGTGCTCGATGGTCTCGCGGGCAAATCCCAGACGACGATGCGCAAAATCCTCGCGCAGGAATTCGAGTTCGTGCGGAGCGAAATCGACGATGACCAGCCGGCCACCCGGGCGCAGGGCCCGCCCGATCTCGCGCAGGGCCTTGGCACCATCATCGAGATAATGCAGGACCTGATGCACGATGATGAGATCATAGGCGCCCGGTTCGACTGACAGCGCGAAGAGATCACCCTGCCGCACCACCGCGTTGCGGATGCCGTTGCGTTCCAGATTGGCCCTGGCGATCACCAGCATTTCGGCGCTGGCGTCGATGCCGACGGCCCGGGTCGCCAGGGGGGCGAACAGTTCGAGCATACGCCCGGTACCCGTGCCGATGTCGAGGAAAGCCTGGATGGGCTGGCTGCCGACCACATCGCGCAGCGCCGCCTCGACCGCCTCGTCGGGCGCATGCAGGGCGCGAATGCGATCCCAGTCGCCGGCATGGGCGCGGAAATAATCGGCAGCCACCGCCGCCCGCGTGCGCCTCACCTCGACGAGGCGGGAGCGGTCGCGGGCGAGAATACGGTCGCTGCGGTCGAGGCCCGCGAGAATCTCACCGAAAATCTCGGATTTCATCGTCCCTTCGGCCAGGCGGAAGAATGCCCAGGCGCCCTCGCGGATGCGCTCCACCAGCCCGGCCTCGACCAGGAGCTTGAGGTGACGCGAAATACGCGGCTGTGACTGGCCGAGGATCTCGGTGAGGTCGGTGACGTTGAGCTCGCCCTCCGCCAGAATGGCTAGCAGACGCAGGCGCGTCGGCTCGCCCGCCGCCTTGAGCGTGCCCAACACCGTCTCGAAAGGAGCCAAATTCGTCATTCCGCGCAACCACCTCTCACATAAAGATATGTTTATGTCATTTCCTAAAATGCGCAAGGAATTTGTTTTACAAGCGACGTCATAATGTGAACAGCCGACTTTTTGTGCCGGTAGACTGGCTAATTCACCCTCGCCCCTTCGAAACCGATTGCATAATGCAATTAGTTTGGGCATGGTAGGGAGAAGCGTGAGGGAGGTACCGATGGCCACGATTTTCTATGCCATGCTGATGTCTCTGGATGGCTATGTCGCGGGGCCGCAGCAGGAATTTGGCCTGCCGATCCCCCAGGCCGAGTTGCACCGGCATTTCAACCAGCTCATGCGACAGACTTCGGTCTCCCTCTATGGGCGGCACATGTATGAGGTGATGCGCTATTGGGACAGTCCCGAGCGCGAGCAGGACGCTGACGAGGTCGAGATCGATTTTGCCCATGCCTGGCGCGAGACGCCAAAGCTCGTCTTCTCGACGACATTGCGGGAGGTCGGGCCGAATGCAAGGCTGGTAAGTTCGGACGCCATGGCGGTGGTACGCTCGCTCAAGTCGGACAGCGATGGCCAGATCAGCGTCGCCGGCCCCACCCTCGCCGCCGAACTGGCACGATCGGGCCTCATCGACGAATACCGGCTCTATATGCACCCTATCGTCCTGGGCGGCGGCAAGCCCTATTTTCAGCAAGGCCTGTCGCTCGGACTGAAGCCGCTCGGCAATGAAAGCCTGCCCCAGGGCGTAACCTTGCTGCGCTATGCGCCCGCCAGCTGAAAGGCGAAACGGCATCCCCTCCGGGGAGGCCGGCTCAGCCCTGCCAGATCCATTGCTCGGGAACCCGCAGCTTGAACGTCTCTCCGCTCCGGATCGAACCGGGACGGTCGACAGTGGCGACCACACCGCGCAAGCGCTTGGCTGCGGCGGCAAAGCGCAGGGCCAGCCCCTCCTGCCCGATGAGGTGCCGTTCGACCTCGGCGCCGGCGATGCGGCAGGGATCGTTCTGGCCCATCACCGCAAGCACGGCGCCCGAGGGAAAGAACAGCCTGGAACCGCGCGGCAGGAAGGAGAAATCCGGCACGCCGCCCACGGCGAGATTGGCGCCGAGCCATTCCGGCTCCACGCGTTCGACGCCAAGATTGCCGGCGATCACCGCGAGGTCCTCCATCGAGACGATGGAAACCTGGCGCTCGTTGTGAATCGGCGCATTACGCTCGAACCACGGCACACGCACATCGGCAGGCCTGAGGAAGCCGGCATGCCGATCGCCCGGTATGCCCTCATGCGTGAGCACGAGCTCGGCAAGCCTTTCCGCCCCGATCGCATCTCCGCCGGCTACAGCGACCATGACCACCCGCCCCGCACGCTTGAGCACGGGCCTGACGGCGATGTCGGAGGTGGTGTTGATCAAAGGATCCGGCATGGTCTCACCTCGTCTGGCAGCATGGGAATCTCGGTCTGCCATCGAATCGGCAGCGACGCAAAGATGCCGCTCGATGGCTGGCCTCAACCCTCCTCGCCTGCGCTCACCAGCCCACAATCGCGCAGGATGCGGGGCATATGCCGCCGGATCTGCCAGCGTGTCAGCAGCACCAGGACGACCAGCATCGGCAGATTATCGAGAATGGCGCGGAAGAATCCGATCACCACATTGCCAATGAGGCCGCCGTCACCCAGAAAGGCCGAGACATCGCCACCCAGCAGCCCGGCAATCAGCATGGCGCCGTAATGGGAAATCGAGCCGGTGACCTGCAGCATCGGCGCGACATAGAACAGGAAGTTCAGCGCCCAGCCTACGGCGAAGACGAACAGGGCCACGGGAATGCCGATCCGCCACCAGACGGCAAAAACGACCTTCTTGATGATCTGTGTATCGCTCACGTCCTCGCCTCCGTTCCAGCGCGACCATGCCGGCTCAGGGCGGGCCGCGTCAAATCGGCGACAGTGGAAGGCGGGTCCGAAGACCCGCCCCCCCGATCACGCCCCGACCTTCACCGCATCGCGGTTGGCGATGCGGCGCTGCTCGACCGCCAGCGCCAGGCGTTCGAGGGCGACGACGGTGGTGTCCCAGTCGATGCAGCCATCGGTGATGCTCTGGCCATAGGTCAGCGGCTTGCCGGGCACCTGGTCCTGGCGGCCGGCAACGAGGTTGCTCTCGATCATCACGCCGATGATGCGATTGTCGCCTGCCGCAAGCTGCGTGCCGATATCAGCCAGCACCAGCGGCTGGTTCTCCGGCTTCTTCGAACTGTTGGCATGGCTGGCATCGATCATCACCACCGGCGACAGGCCGGACTTGGCGACTTCGCTGCAGGCCGCCTCGACGCTCGCCGCATCGTAATTGGTGCTCTTGCCGCCGCGCAGGATAATATGGCAATCCTCATTGCCTGACGTCGAGGCGATGGCCGAACGGCCATCCTTGGTCACCGCCATGAAGTGATGGGGTTGCGAGGCCGATTTCACCGCGTCGACCGCGATGCGCACATTGCCGTCCGTGCCGTTCTTGAACCCGACGGGGCAGCTGAGGCCCGAGGCCAGTTCGCGATGGATCTGGCTTTCGGTGGTCCGCGCGCCGATGGCGCCCCAGGCGACGAGGTCGGCGATATATTGCGGCGTGGTCATGTCGAGGAATTCGCAGGCCGCCGGCAGACCGAGATTGTTGATGTCGAGCAGCACCTTGCGGGCGATGCGCAACCCCTTGTCGATCTGGAACGAACCGTCGAGATCGGGGTCGTTGATCAGGCCTTTCCACCCCACCGTGGTACGCGGCTTCTCGAAATAGACCCGCATGATGATTTCCAGCGAGGAACCCAGGCGCTGGCGCAGCTTCATCAGGCGATCGGCATAGTCGAGGGCGGCCACCGGGTCGTGGATCGAACAAGGGCCGACCACCACGGCGAGACGATCGTCGCTGCCGCGCAGGATATCGTGCACGGCCTGCCGCGACTGCGTGACGGTGCGGGTGGCTTCCAGCGTGCGGGGATGCTCGCTCATCACGTCAGCCGGCGTGGTCAACGCCTTGATTTCACGGATACGAAGATCGTCGGTGGTGCTCAACATGGCCTGGGTTCCAGTCTCGGTTCGTTGGGGGTCTGGTAGGTCCCGGCCGGCGGCATAAAAAAACCGCCAGTCGGGCTGGCGGTTGTCTGGGTTTGATCTGTTGCTATGTTCAGATCGAGCGCACCCCTACCTCCGCCTGAGGCCTGCGAAAGCCAAAATACCAGTAAAAGGTGGGGGCGGATGCAAAGGTCATGGCAGGCATATAGCGACGGCGAAAGGTTTTGTCACGTATGAATTTGCCGGCAAGCAATCAGCTTCCCAGCGCCTGCACCCGTTCGGCAAACACCTGCCCGAGGGCGAGATGCGCGTCGGCTTCATAATGGATGCCGTCGATCGGGCTCACCTCGATCAGCGTGCCAACATCGAGAAATTCGGCACCGTGCCTGCGCGCGACCGCTTCGTAGAGGGGCGGCAGAGCCTGCGATTTTTCCACGCCGCCGGCGAAGAGCGATCCGAGGCAGCCGACTACGCGAATGGGCGGCGGACAGGCGATCAGGAGCTTGGCCGGTGGCCGATCGAGATTGGGCGCCGCGGCGATGATGCCGGCCAGGATGTCGACCCCGGCGGCAATGTCCTCCGGCGGTGCACCGAAGCGGGCCTTGAGGTCATTGGTACCCAGCATCAGCACGATGACGTCGAGCGGACGGTGGCTTTCGAGACAGGCAGCGAGATAGCGCCGGCCGTTCTTGTGGACGCCCTCGATGAGATCGTCGCGAATGGTGGTGCGCCCCGGCAGCCCCTCCTCGATCACATGCCAGGCATGGCCGAGGATCTTGCGCATCACCCCCGGCCACCGCGTCTTGCCGTCATAGCGGCGGGCCTCGTCCAGGCTGGCCAGAGGCGGCGTACCGAACGTGTTGGAATCGCCGAAACAAAGAACATTCTTCATGGGAACGACAAACTTTCTTCTGGGATCGCAGGCGTCTCGCCTGCTCTTGGAATTACCGCGCTTGGTATGAAGGGAATTGCAGGCGAGACGCCTGCTATCCCGGGATCTAGCGCTGCACCACGATGAAGAGCCGCGGAAAGGCCAGTACTACCTTGCCGTCGGTCCGCGGCGGATAGGCCTTGGCGATGCGCGCCGTATAGGCCTCCAGAAAGGCCGGCTGCTGGCCGGGATCGAGCGGATCGAGAAAGGCGCGCAGGCCGGTCGCCCTCAGCCAGGACACGATGGCCGGCGCATTATCAAGCACGTGATAATAGATGGTTCGCCAGATATCGATCGAGGACGCTTGTCCGGCGAACAGGTTGTAGTAGTCCTCGGCCGGCAGGATGCGCTCGCGGATGCGCGAGGCATCGCCGAGTCTGGCCGCCCAGGGGCCGTCCGCGGCCGTCTCGCGCATCAGGCGATGGGACGGCTCTGCCAGATTGTCGGGCATCTGCACGGCCAGCACGCCGCCCGGCGCGGTCTGGGCAAGCAGCCGCGGCAACAGCGCCGCATGTCCGGGAACCCACTGCATCACCGCGTTGGCGAAGATCAGTTCCGGCGGCTTTTCGGCCTGCCAGCTGGTCACGTCCCCCTGCTCGAAGCGCGCCGAAGGCAGGCGCTTGCGGGCCTCCGACAGCATGGTTTCGGAGGTGTCGATCCCGATCACCTCGGCAGCGGGCCAGCGCTTGGCCAGGAGCTCGGTGGAGTTGCCGGGGCCGCATCCCAAATCGACGGCAAGAGCAGCCGCCGCCAGGGGGACGCGATCGAGCAGGTCGCGCGCCGGTCGCGTGCGCTCGTCCTCGAAACGCAGATAAAGCGAGGGATTCCAATCGGCCATGAAAAATATCCTTGAATATTCGCCCCGACGAAGCGTCTAACGCGCCGTATCCGCCAGCGGAATTGGACCCGATGCTGCAGGTCTCATTGTCGCACCGCGAATGCTGAGAACAGGCACGCTTGTTCGGCACGATGCCACAGCACCGGCAGACGGAACGAGGCCGGCCGCATCAGGTGATCAGGAAGCCACCATCCACCGGCATGGCGACGCCGTTCACCATCGAGGCCTTGTCGCTGAGCAGAAAGGCGATGGTCTCGGCCACTTCCTCCGGCTCGAAGAAGCGTCCCAGCGGGATGCGCTGCAGCATGGGCGCGGCCTTGGCGGGATCGCTCCAGGCCTTCACCGCCATGGGCGTGAGGATCACCGTCGGGCAGATCGCATTGACGCGAATACCCTGGCGCCCGAGTTCGTTCGCCATCACCGTCGTCAGCGAGTCGAGCGCGCCCTTGCTGGCGCAATAGGCCGCGTGATCGGCAAAGCCGATCGAAGAGGAAATGCTGGATACGTTGACGATCGCCCCCTTCTTGCCGCGGGCAATCATGCTGCGCGCACATTCCTGGCCGAAGATCATGGCCGCGACCACGTTCACCGACATCAATTCCTGGAAGGCCTCGACGCTGGTTTCGAGGAAAGGCTCGAGCGTGGTGGTGCCGGCATTGTTGACCAGCCGGTCGACGGGCTGGATCGAACGGGCCACGGAGCGGACGGCCTCGGGATCGGCGAGGTCGACGGCATGGATCTCCGCCCCGGTCTCGGCGGACAGGCTTTCGAGCTCGGCCTGGTTGCGCCCGATGGCAATGATCTCAGCGCCCCGCGCCGCCAGCAGCTTGGCGGTGGCCCGCCCGATGCCCTTGGTTGCTCCCGTTACCACGATACGCTCGCCGGCAAATTCCATCGCGTCCTCCCGCATGTTTGGCGGCATGGTAGCGGGCGGGAGGCTGCTGACAAGTCTGACAAATCAAAGTCAGGAAATTTTGGATCGGCACGATAGCGTTTTGCGACTCAACGGAGTCACTTCGAATCGCAAAGACGCTTGAGCCAATCTTTCGGATTGGCTTGGGAACAAGGAGCTAGAGCAAAGGGACGTTCACACTTGAACGCACTTTGCTCTAGCTTTGGCGCGCCTCATGGGCTATTTCCCGCGGCCCTCTTCCCCATCGCCGGAGCAAAGCGCGTTCAATCCTGGACGCTTTACCTGCTCTGCCCTCAGCTTCGACGCGTCCTTGCGATTCTTGTCGGCCCCGACGGATCGCAAAACGCCCTAGGAGGCCTCATGCCGCCCCAATCCCCAGCAACGGGACAGAGCGCCCCTGTCTCTATCGGCATCGACTTCGGCACCAGCAATACGGTGGTCGCCTTTGCCCATGCCGACGGCCACACCGAGGCGCTGAACTTCGAGCATGGCGGCCAGGGCCTGAACCATTTCGTCACGGCCCTGTGCTTCTGGGACGAGCGCCGCCCGGGCAAGTCCACGATTCGCGTCGAGGGTGGGCCCTGGGCCATCGAGCAATTCGTCGAAGCGACGACCGCCCTCCGCTTCATCCAGTCCTTCAAGAGCTTTGCCGCCAGCGCCACCTTCCAGGAGACCCGCATCTTCCGCGAGCGCTTCCGTTTCGAGGACCTGCTGGCGACCTTCCTCAACACGCTGGTCAAGCATGCGGACGGCCGGCTCGATCTGTCGGCGGCCAACCTCGTCATCGGCCGTCCCGTGACCTTTGCCGGCCGGCAGCCCGATGACGATCTGGCCATGCAGCGCTATCGGACCGCCTTCGAGCGCCTCGGCGCCAGCAGCCCCACCTACGTCTATGAGCCGGTGGGCGCGGCCTTCTTCTATGCCCGCCAGCTCAAGCGCGACGCAACCGTGCTGGTCGCCGATTTCGGCGGCGGCACCAGCGACTTTTCGATCATGCGTTTCGAGCAGGTCGCCGGCCAGTTGAAGGCCGAACCCCTCGCCCATTCCGGTATCGGCATTGCCGGCGACGCCTTCGACTATTCGATCGTCGACCGCATCGTCTCGCCGCGCCTGGGCAAGGGCGGGCGCTTCCGCTCCTTCGACAAGGAACTGTCGATCCCCAATCACTATTATGCCAATTTGGCGCGCTGGCACCAGCTCGCCATGATGAAGACCAATGGCGATCTCAAGGGCTTGCAAGACCTGGCCAAGGTCGCGGTGGAACCGGAAAAGCTCGAGAAATTCATCGAGATCGTCGAGTTCGACATGGGATTTGCGCTCTACAGCGCCGTGTCCAAAGCCAAGATCGCCCTCTCCAGCCAGGACGAGACCGAGTTCCGTTTCGCCGGCGGCGACATCGAGATCTCGGCCGCGCTGAAGCGCCGCGATTTCGAGCGCTGGATCGCCGGAGACGTCGCCCGCATCGAGGCGAGCCTCGACGAGGGCCTCAGCCGGGCCAACACCCGGGCCGAGGAGATCGAGCGCGTCTTCCTCACCGGCGGCACCTCCTTCGTGCCGGCCATCCGCAAGCTCTTCGCCGAGCGGTTCGGCGAAGAGCGCCTGGTCTCCACCGACCAGTTCGAGTCGATCGCCTACGGCCTAGCCTTGATCGGGCAGGACAAGCAGAAGGAGCGCTGGGAGGTCAGGAAGGCGGCTTGAGAAAAATATCCAAGACTCTGGCTATCCAGCAGTTGCTCTTACAAACTGGCTCGCGAACTTTACATTGTAGGCGTGAAAGTTGCCTTCCGGCGTTATGACCAGTTCGGTGACGTTGGAGCGTTGGAATGTGTCCTCATTTGCAGCATCGTCAATTTTAAGGCTTATCGTAACGGCGCCATCGTCTTTGGCTATAAGCTTGTAATCGTACGGGATTTTTTGCCCGAAGCAGGTAACTTCGCTACCGTCCACGACCAACTCAGTCGATGGGTCGTCCATGTCGACCCAATGGCCTTGCATTTCGACGGGGAGTGGTGCCTCACGCTCAAGTCGTTCCATTCAACCCTCCAAGTCATATTCTCGGAGCTTATGAAGGGGCGAGAATGTCCGCAACCTCGGTGATTGCTGAATAGCAAATACCGTGAGGCTTTTCGTAAGTTCAGGCCGAAATCTAGGGCAACGGCATTTACCGGCCCTGAAGGGATATCGAAGATTGGGCCCGCAGCTGTTGGTAAAAAGAGAGCGGCACGTCATCGGGTGCGCTTTGCAGCAGGCCGATCTGAAGAACGGCCTGCCGATTTTCGACCTCTCACCTAGAGAACTTCTTGTACTGGATGCGCTTGGGAATGGTGGAATCGATGCCGAGGCGCCGCTTCTTGTCTTCCTCATAGGCCTCGAAATTGCCCTCGAACCACTCGACATGGCTGTCGCCCTCGAAGGCGAGGATGTGGGTAGCGAGGCGGTCGAGGAAGAAGCGATCATGCGAGATGATCACGGCGCAGCCGGCATAGTTCTCCAGCGCCTCTTCCAGGGCCCGCAGCGTTTCCACGTCGAGGTCGTTGGTCGGTTCGTCGAGAAAGAGGACGTTGGAACCTTCCTTCAGCATCTTGGCGAGTTGCACGCGGTTGCGCTCACCGCCCGAGAGCACGCCGACCTTCTTCTGCTGGTCGCCGCCCTTGAAGTTGAAGGCCGAGGTGTAGCCACGCGAATTCACTTCGCGCTTGCCGAGATAGAGGATCTCGTTGCCGCCGGAGATCTCTTCCCACACCGTCTTGTTGGGGTCGAGCGCATCGCGCGACTGGTCGACATAGCCCGGCTGCACCGTATCGCCGAAGGTGATGGTGCCGGCATCGGGCTTTTCCAGGCCGAGCAGCATGCGGAACAAAGTGGTCTTGCCGGCGCCGTTCGGGCCGATCACGCCGACGATGCCGCCGGGGGGCAGCGAGAACGAGAGATCGTCGATCAGCAGGCGATCGCCGAAGGCCTTGGAGACGCCCTCGACCTCGATGACCTTGCCGCCGAGGCGCGGACCGGTCTGGATCATGATCTGGGCCGTGGTCGGGCCCTTCTCGTTGGCCTTGGCGAGCAGGTCCTCATAGGCGTTGATGCGGGCCTTGGACTTGGCCTGGCGCGCCTTCGGGCTCGCGGCGATCCACTCCTGTTCGGCGGCCAGCTGCTTCTGGCGGCTCGCTTCCTCGCTCTTTTCCTGGGCGAGGCGCTTCTGCTTCTGCACCAGCCAGGTGGAGTAGTTGCCCTCATAGGGAATGCCGCGGCCGCGATCGAGCTCGAGGATCCAGCCCGTGACGTTGTCGAGGAAATAGCGGTCATGGGTGACGATCAGGATCGCACCCGGATAGGTGCGCAGATGGCCTTCGAGCCAAGCCACCGTCTCGGCGTCGAGATGGTTAGTCGGTTCGTCCAGCAGCAGGAGTTCCGGCTGTTCGAGCAGCAGGCGGCACAACGCCACGCGGCGGCGCTCACCGCCCGAAAGCGTTGAAACGTCGGCATCGTCGGGCGGGCAGCGCAGCGCGTCCATGGCCTGGTCGATCTGGCTGTCGAGGTCCCAGAGATTCTTGGCGTCGATCTCGTCCTGCAGGCGGGTCATCTCGTCCGCCGTCTCGTCCGAATAGTTCATGGCCAGTTCGTTGTAGCGGTCGAGGATCGCCTTCTTGGCGGCGACGCCGTCCATGACGTTCTCGCGCACGCTCTTGTTGGGATCGAGCTGCGGCTCCTGCGGCAGATAGCCGACGCGGGCGCCTTCGGCCACCCAGCCATCGCCGGTGAAGTCCTTGTCGATGCCGGCCATGATGCGCAGCAGCGTCGACTTACCCGAGCCGTTCACGCCGAGCACGCCGATCTTGGCGTCCGGGTAGAAGGACAGATGGATATTGTCGAGGACCTTCTTGCCGCCCGGATAGGTCTTGTTCAGACCCTGCATGTGGTAGACGAATTGATACGCGGCCATTGCTGCCTGCTCGAGCTTTCGTGGAAAGGGGATTGGGGCGGTGTGTAGCCGAGCGGGGGCAGCGGGGCAAGGGCGCAGCCGTAATTAGCGCGCAGCCCTGCCCGCGAATGGGGCTACCGCCAGAAACGGAACAGATAATAGCCCAGCGCCACATAGTTCGGATAGATGTCGAACAAGGCGGCAAGCCTGTAGACCGCGTTCCAGATCGCCCCGCTGACCTGGGTGGTGAACAACAGGAACAGGAAGCCCATCATCGCCAGGGGTGCGATGGCGTTGGCCTGGGCCTGCATCTCATAGGGCAGATAGGGCCGGATGATCGCAAAGCCGTCGAAGCCGGGAACCGGCAGGAGGTTGAGCACCACGGCCGAGGCCTGCAGCGCGGCGAGGAAGGCCACGCCGGCCCAAAGCTGGGGCGAGCCCATCGTCTCCGGCAGGCCGATGAGGAAGGGCAGCCCCAAAGCGATCAGGCAGACGAGATTGGCCATCGGCCCGGCCAGGGCCACGAAGGCATCCCAGTGCCGGTTCTTGAGCACGGCCCGGTTGATATAGACGGCCCCGCCCGGCAGGCCGATGCCGCCCAGGATGAGGAAGAGCAAAGGGAAGCCGAAGCTGGTCAACGGGTCGGCATAGGCAAGCGGATTGAGGCTCAGATAGCCCTTCTCCACCACGGACCGATCCCCGCCCCAATAGGCGGCGAGCGCATGCGCCCCTTCGTGCAGGCATAGCGAGATCAGCCAGCCCGAGACCACGAAAGCGAACACGGCAATGCCTGAATCGAACCAGCCCGTCGCCAGGCTGACGGCCGTCACCAGGAAGACGGCGAGGATCGGGAGGAAATTGGCGCTCAGGCGCCAGGGCATCGCCGCAACTCTGGACAAGGGGAACTCGTTCTCGAAAAAAGGTTGCCCTATTGTGGGAAGTTGCGCCTCGTTTCGCAAGGGCAGGCATGGCGCTCAGATGCGCAGCCCCGCCCCGACGCGCCGGAGGATCCAGTAGAACAACGCCGTCGCCGCCGCGCCGATCAGGATGGCGAACCAGAACCCTCCTTCCGTCTCGAGGAAGGGCAGATCCTTGGTGTTCATGCCGAAAATGCCGGCAACGAGGCTACCAGGCAGCAGCAGGGCCGTCAGGATCGAGAGGGCGCGCAGCGAGCGGTTGGTCTCTTCGGCCAGCCGCGCCCCGACCTCATCCTGCAAGAGCTTGGCCCGTTCCTGCAGGGTGAGGATGTCGTGATCGAGCGATTCCAGCCGGTCGGCCAGGCGTTCGGCCGCAATCGGCAGGGCCGGCTTGTCGGCCTCGTCCGAACGTTCCTCCCAATCGCGCAGCACATGGCCGAGCGAAGAGAGCTGGCGGTGGACCCGGACCGTCATGCGGCGGACTTCGATCAGCCGGACCCGCTCGGTGGCGGCCATGTCCTCGACGACGCGGTCTTCGGCGGTATCGAGCTCGTCGGTCATGCCGGCGACGCGACGAGCGACCGAATCACAGAAGCGATCGATGATCGTCTCGATCAGACGGCCCGCGGCGGGCAGGTTGAGCCCCTTCTGCACGGCACGATGGATCTCCTCGACCGAACGCAGCGGATGCCGACGCCCCGAAATCACCAGCCTCTCGTTCAGCGCAAAGCGCAGGCGGCCAAGATGGTCGCTCTCCCCGCCGAGCTCGCTGTGAAAATCGGCGATGACGCCGAAGATGACGTGGTCGATCGTGTGCAGGCCAAGCGGTTCGTCCTTGGCCAGGAACAGGGCCCGCACCTGTTCGGGAAGATCTTCGAAGGAAGACAGCCAATCCCGGGCGAGCCGATCGGTCAGGCTGAAATGCAGCCAGAGCCAGCCATCCTCCGCCGCCAGCGCTGCCGGCACGTCGCGCGGATCGATCGCTTCGGGCTCGTAGCCCTCGCGAAAGCGGTAGGCCCAAATCAGGCCGGCGATGGCCGCCGGCACGAAATTGACGCCCGGCAGTTGTTGCTGCTGAATACTGTCCATGGCGCCTCCGCCAAGCGGTCCACGCCTCCCCACCCGAGGCCCGAACGCCGCATAGCTTCAAGTTCAGGCAACGCCCCGCCCCTGGGATAGCCGCCTGGAATGACGGGGCTAGATCAACCATGTGACAGAGAGATGACAGTCGCGTAGCGACTGTCATGCAGGGCTGGCGACCTGCTCCAGCAGGGCGGACAGGCCAGGCTCCTCGACCAGAAGAGCGGCGTCCCCCGGGGCGAACCAGCGCACTTCACGCTCGTTCATCTCGCGCCAGACCGGCAGATGGCCGGTGACGTCGAGACGATAGACGAAGACGCGGACGAGATCGAAATGCAGATCGCGGCGCTTCCAGTAGAGATATTCGCCAACCGGTTCCTTGCCGATCTTGCCAAGCAGCCCTGCTTCCTCTTCAGCCTCGATGGCGGCAGCGCGGCAGTCCTTATGGCCCTTCATCGGCCATCCCTTGGGGATGGTCCAGCGCCGCGTTTCCCGTGTGGTCACCAGGCAAACCTCGATCTTCCCGCGCTGGATCCGCAAGGGCAACGCACCGACCTGGCGAAGCTCCGTGGCTGCAACGGGTGACTTGAGAGGATATTTGTCGACTCTGGCCATGTAACGTGAGGAAACTCCAACACTGCACTCGGCAGCTCTACTCATACCGCAAATATATCAAATATTCCTTAGCATTCGCGTGCCTTTGCACACCAACTTTGTTCTACCACTTTCGAACAAGCGCGTTTCCTCAATAGGCAACGAACTTGCGGGCAAGTTTCCAGGCGTCCTCTGACAGCTGGTCGTTCTGGTCTGACAAGACACCACATAGACCCTTATGTTGTTATTTTTTTGTCGTATGCAATCCCTTTCTCCTGCAACGATGCCGTCTTGTTGCATTGCAATAGAAACTACGGGAGGCGAACGAATAGCCGATCTGCTCTCCCTGGAGACATGTGCGTCATGTCGGTGCAATTTTGCTGTTTCATTGTGAATAACCATCATATTACCGAACAGTACAGGGTCGAATGCGGCAGCATTGTGTTGAAACTCCTCATCGCTTCGCTTATGGCGAGTGGACTGGGCGGCTTTCGATTCGGGCGAGATGTGCACAAACGCACGTCGTGCATGATGATGGCCGGCTAGGGGTTCGCCGCCGGCGCATTCTCACCTGTGCCGCAGCACCACGAAGTTTTGGGCGATCCAAAACCGACCTTCCACGGTGAGGAAAGGAAGCCCCATGAGAAAAATGTTGCTTGCCGCCGCTTTCGGCTCTCTCGCTCTCGCCCTCGCCTCCTGTGGCGGTGGCAGCTCGAGCTGCACGGTCGAGGCTATTACCCAGAAGGGCAAGGACCTGACGGAAGCCATGACCAACGCCATGAAGGATCCGGCCAAGGCTCAGGCGAACGCACAGACTTGGGCTCAGAAGGCGCAGGAGCTGCTCACCAAGGCCCAGGCTGCCCAGTCCGCCGGCGGCAAGCCGACCGACGAGCTCTGCAAGGCCTATGACGAGCTGATCGCGGCCGTCAAGAAGTAAGCCTCCTCCGGCTAGACCGGCTCGATGTGGCTCCGAGGCCCGCCTCGGAGCCTTTTTTATTGGTCAGATGAAAACGCCTGGCTGCCTGCCGGCCCAAGCGATAGCTTGATGGCGGGAGGTTCGCCATGCTCACTGATATTTTCGACCTGACGGGGCGGATCGGCCTCGTCACCGGCTCCAGCCAGGGAATCGGCTTGGCCATTGCCCGCGGACTGGCCGGCGCCGGTGCGACCGTCGTTCTCAACGGCCGCAACCAGGCCAGGCTCGATGCCGCCGCCCGCCAACTCACCGAAGAAGGCCTGACCGTGGAGACGGCCGCCTTCGACGTCACCGACCCCGCCGGCGTGGAAACGACGATCTCGGCCATCGAAGCCCGCCATGGCCGCCTCGACATCCTGGTCAACAATGCCGGCATCCAGCGCCGGGCCCCTTTCGTGGACTTTCCGCTCGACGCCTTCCGCGACGTGCAATCCACCAATGTCGAGGGTGTCTTCCTGGTCGCACAGTCCGCGGCGCGCGGCATGATCGCACGGCGTTCCGGCAAGATAATCAACATCTGCTCGGTGATGAGCGAACTTGGCCGCGCCAACATCGTGCCCTATGTCGCTGCCAAGGGCGCCGTGCGCACGATGACCAAGGCCCTGTGCGCAGAACTCGCTCGCTACAATATCCAAGTCAACGGCATCGGTCCGGGCTATATCGAAACCGAGCTCAACACGGCGCTGATGCAGGACGCTGCCTTCTCCGCCTGGGTCGAGGCGCGTACGCCGGCGGGACGTTGGGGCAAGGTCGAGGAGTTGGCCGGAGCCGCCATCTTCCTCGCCGGCAATGCCTCCAATTTCGTCAACGGCCACATCCTCTATGTCGACGGCGGCCTCACGGCCTGTGTCTGAGGAATCCTACGGTATCATCGCCCCGACAGCGCTGCGGCAAGAGCTATTTTCCGGACTGGGAAGAGACTGGTGCAGACTGCGACGCTGCGGCCTGCCAGGCCGCCAGCAGGACTTTGAAGTGGGCCGCCGCTGCCGCAGCCTCGCGGCCGATCTGCGGCGTCACCGTCCGAAACTCCAGCCGCGCCCGCAGGCCCCCTTCAAGGCCGAGCGTGCCGACGCAATAATGCTCGCCCGTGACCGGCAGGCCGTCCACGTCACAGGAAACCAGGAAGGGCGCAGCGGATTTGGCATCGCGTTCGAGCCAGATCCCGCCTGGATAGACGTCATAGTCGCCGTCCGGCTGGGCGGGAGGCGGCGTCCCCGCCTTGGTCAGCCGATCCTTCCAAGCCTTGAAATTGTCGAGGTCCGGGGCCTGCGTCTGGAACATGCTGTCGCCCTGGAAGGAAGCGGGTTCATAGAGCGCAATGGTGGCCAACGAGCGCAGCGCCCCGCTCGGCCGTTCCTCGCCACGACACAGGAAGAGCGTAGCGGTATCCTCGCCCTCCTTGCAGAATTCTGCCCGCCAGCTCGCTGCCGCGCCGAAGGGCTTGTCCATCGCCTCCAGCGTGAGCACCAACGCCTTGGCCGTCACCTCGGGCTGCGAACAGGCTTTCTCCAATCCGGCCTTGGTCGAGAAATTGATCTCCTCGTCAGCTTTCTCTCCCGTCACCAGCGTCAAGGCTGGCGGACCGGAAACACGCAGGCTCGCCCTGCCGAGCTTCATCCCGATCCCCTTGCGCAGGCAGTCGGCATAGGGGGTGGGTTGTGCCGCGGGGATCGGTGCAGGAGCCTGGCCCGCCTTTACTGCGGGTACCGGCTGCGGGTTCGTCGTCTCCGCGCCCGCCATCGCCGCTTCCGCCACGGCGGAATGCGGGGCTGGGCTGTGCAGCACAAAACCGCCGACAGCCAACACCAGCCCGATCGTGCCAAGAGCCGCCAGGCCGATACGTTCGCGCGCTTCCATCGTCTCTCCTGAACCGAACGCCCCCTGCCGGGCTCGCTCATTACACCCCGCGCAATAAGGCAAAAGTGGGAGAAATGCCACCAAGGCGGCATCGCCACTCCCCATTGACGGTCGAAAGCGTAAACACCGCGTGGGAATATCGTGGAATGGGCGTTGCCAACTGCGCGGCAGCTTCTCACATTCACCGGATGCGGCTTTCCCTGGCCCGCCGTCCGTTCGAGGATCCTGTACTGCCATGACGCTCAAGCGCCTCGTCCTCCTGCCGCTGCAGGTCCTCCTTGCGATCCTGGTGATCATCGACGAACTGGCCCGCCCGGTCTACGGACCACTGATCCGCCGCTTCGCCGCCCTGCGCCTCGTCGAAATCGGGGAGCGCGCCGTCGCGGCGCTGCCGCGTTTCGTCATCCTCGTTCTCCTCGCCGTACCTCTTGCCGTAGCCGAACCCTTGAAGATCTACGGCCTGTTGCTCCTGGGCCAGGGCCGGCTGGTTCGTGGCCTTCTCATCCTGGCCATCGCCTATCTCGCGAGCTTCCTGCTGATCGAGCGCATCTATGCCGCCGGCAAGCCCAAGCTGATGACCATAGGCTGGTTCGCCTGGTTCATGGGCCTGATCGACTGGATCCGCCGGATGTTGCTCGACTGGCTGAAAGGCACCCCGATCTGGGCCGTGGTCACCGCCGCCCGCAGCTTTGCGGCCCGCGTCGCCGCCGTATTCCGGGCTACCGTCTCGCAAAGGCGCGGGTAATCTTTCGGGCATCCGGAGAAGGGGCTTCTCACCGATCCCGGAGCAAGGCGCTCCCGGCCGAATGCCTTTTCGCCCTCGCTCGTCGTAGTCGGTGCGCATTTGCGATTCTTGCAGAGGCCATCAAATCGCAAACGCACCGGCATTCGGACGGTCATTCAAGACCGCATGGCCTTCCGCATGAGCGGGATCGTCGGCGGGTCGAATCTTCCCGCACACGCTCGCCAGCGCAGTTAGCCCGAGCGCAGCTCTCGGAGAAGACAGGATTATTTGCCCGCTTTGGAATAACTCTAAAAATATATCAGGAATTGCACAATTTAGAACTGCTATGAACTATAATTTAGAATCACTCTTATCTTTGATCCATAACGGTTTTCTGCGTCATAGCCCCTTGTTCAGCAGAATTGAACGCGTGTAATAGCTTGCCGATTGTTAATCTTGCATCGGCTGTGGGGGCGCGCAGGAACGACACAATGCTCGTACCATTTCTCATCATGCTCAGGGAGGGCATCGAGGCAGCGCTGATCGTCGGCATTGTTGCGAGCTATCTGCGTGTCACCGGGCGAAGCGCCTGGATGCCGGCCGTGTGGTGCGGCATCATCCTGGCCGTTGGCCTTTCTTTTTCCGTGTTCGTCGCGCTGCACGTCGCCAGCGCCGAATTTCCCCAGCGCACCCAGGAACTGTTCGAGGCCGTGGTCGGCCTGATCGCGGTCTGCCTGTTGACCGCCATGGTGTTCTGGATGGTGCGGGCCTCGCGCAGCATCAAGGCCGAACTGCAGCATTCCGTCGATGCCGCCCTGGCTTCATCGGACCATCAAGGCCTTGCGCTGGTCGGCATGGTCTTCCTGGCGGTCGCGCGCGAAGGGCTGGAATCGGCCTTCTTCCTGCTGGCGACCTTCGAACAGAATGTCGGCTATGGCGCGCCGCTCGGTGCTGCGCTCGGCCTCGTCTGCGCGGCCGTCTTCGGTATCGCGCTCTATTACGGCGGCGCCCGCCTCAATCTGCGCCTGTTCTTCCGCTGGACCAGCATCCTGATCATCTTCGTGGCGGCCGGCCTGGTGGCGACGGCGGTGCGCTCGCTGCACGAAGCCGGCCTGTGGAACCATCTGCAGGGCATCGCCTTCGACATCTCCGGCATCCTGCCCGGCGACAGCACGCTCGGCACCGTGCTCGGCGGCCTGTTCGGCTATCACGACACGCCCACCCATGGCGAGGTGATCGCCTATCTCCTCTATCTCATCCCGGCGCTGTTCCTCTTCCTGATGGCGCCAACCTCTCCGTCCCCATCCAAATCGAAGGCCGCACGATCGTGACAGCCCCGCGCATCAATTATCCGGCTGTCGGGGCCGGCATGCTCGCCCTCATCGTGGCGGTGGGCGTCGGCACCTATTTCCTGGTCGCCAAGCCGCCGGGATCCGAGACGGCCAAGACCGGCGATACCGTCGCCATCGCCGTCACGGCGACGGCCTGCGAGCCGAACGAACTGACGGTTCCCGAAGGGCGCACCACCTTCGCCATCACCAACAAGAGCAACCGGGCGATGGAATGGGAGATCCTGCAAGGCGTGATGGTGGTGGAGGAGCGCGAAAACATCGCTCCCGGCTTCACCCAGAAGCTGACCGCCAAGCTCGAGCCGGGCGACTACGAGATCGCCTGCGGCCTGCTCACCAATCCCAGGGGCAAGCTCAAGGTCACCGCGCTCGCCAATGCCCCCAAAGAGGTCAAGCCGAGCCTGACGCAGTTGATCGGGCCGCTGGCCGAGTACAAGGTCTATGTCACCCTGGAGGTCGACGACCTCACCGAAGCGACCAAGGCCTTCACCGACGCGATCAAGGCCGGCGACCTCGCCAAGGCCCGTGAACTCTATGCGCCGACCCGCCAGTCCTATGAGCGCATCGAGCCCGTTGCCGAACTGTTTTCCGATCTCGACAAGTCGATCGACGCCCGCGCCGATGTCTTCGAGAAGCTGGAGGCCGATCCGGCCTTTACCGGCTTCCATCGTCTGGAATACGGCCTGTTCAAGCAGGGCAGCACCGAGGGGCTCGCGCCTTTCGCCGACAAATTGCAGGCCGATGTCACCGAGCTGCAGAACCGGATCTCGACCCTGGTCGTACCGCCTTCCAAGATGGTCGGCGGCGCGGCCGTGCTGATCGAGGAAGTCGCCTCCAACAAGATCTCCGGCGAGGAAGACCGCTACAGCCGCACGGATCTGTGGGACTTCCAGGCCAATATCGACGGGGCCCGCAAGATCGTCGAACTGCTCGCCCCCCTGACCACCAAGGCAGATGCGGCGCGCCAGAAGAGCATCGACGACAATTTCGCCGCCGTGAATGCCATCCTTGCCAAATACCGCACGCCCGACGGCGGCTTCAAATCCTATGACACCTTGAGCCAGGACGATCGTGTGGCCCTGCAAAAGCCGGTAACGACGCTGGCCGAAAGCCTGTCGACGCTACGCGGCACGCTAGGCCTCGACTGAAGGGGAAGGAACAATGACCGACAAGACCCCCTGCCCGCCCCAACCTGACACGGACGCCCCGCGTTCTCCGGGCCGACGCTCCATGCTGCTGGGCCTCGGCGCCGCCGGCGGCGGCGCGCTGCTGGCTACCCTGCCAAGTCAGCAGGCAGCTGCGGAGGAAGCCGGTTCCACCGGCCATCTCAGCGACCGTGTGACCTATCTCGGGGCCCACCAAGCCGGCGTCACCACCGATCGCCCGCCGATGGGGTTGGTGGTCGCCTTCAACATCCTCGCCACCAAACGCAGCGATCTCGAACGCCTGTTCCGTGTCCTCACCGATCGCATCGCTTTCCTCACCCAGGGCGGCACGCCGCCGGTGATCGATCCGAAGTTCCCGCCCCCCGATTCCGGGCTGATGGGGCCCGTGGTCTCCCCGGACAATCTCACCATCACCGTGGGCGTGGGCGCCTCGCTGTTCGACCAACGCTTCGGGCTCGCCGACAAGAAGCCGCGGCAGCTGATCAAGATGCCGCAATTTCCCAACGACGCGCTGTCGGCCGAACTCTGCCACGGCGATCTGATGATCCAGATCTGCTCCAACACCACCGACAGCAACCTGCATGCCCTGCGCGACATCGTGAAGAACACGCCGGATCTGCTGATGGTGCGCTGGAAGCAGGAAGGCTTCGTGCCGCCACCGCGCGCGACAGGCGAAACCCAATCGGCACCGCGCAACCTGCTCGGCTTCAAGGACGGCACGGCCAATCCCGACCACAAGGACGAGGCCGAGATGAACCGCCTGGTCTGGGTCCAGCATGGCGCCACGGAGCCTGCCTGGGCGACCGGCGGCAGCTACGGCGTGGTGCGCATCATCCGCAATTTCGTGGAGCGCTGGGACCGCACGCCGCTTGGCGAGCAGGAAGCCATCATGGGCCGGCACAAGCCGAACGGCGCACCGCTCGGCATGAAGGTCGAAGCCGACATCCCGAGCTATCACGACGATCCGGAAGGCAAGCGTACGCCTTTGGACGCCCATATCCGCCTTGCCAATCCGCGCACGGCGGACTCGCGCAGGAATCTGATCCTGCGCCGTCCCTTCAACTATTCCAACGGCATCACCAAGTCGGGCCAGCTCGACATGGGACTGCTCTTCATCTGCTTCCAGTCCGATCTGGATGCCGGCTTTGCCACGGTCCAGCAACGCCTGAACGGCGAACCGCTGGAGGAATACATCAAGCCAGTCGGCGGCGGCTACTTCTTCATCCTGCCCGGCATTCCCGACAAGACAGCCTTTCTCGGCCAGTCCCTGCTGGCGGAGACCGCGTGAACGATCCTTCAACCTTGAACTGAAGAGAGAGAGAACCCCATGACACATCTCAAATGGCGCATGCTGCTGGGCGCCGCGATTATCGGTCTTGCCACGACCGCCAGCGCCAACGCGCCGGCCGTCTCCCCGCTGGACCTGGTCCAGCCCGTGGCCGACTACAAGGTCTATATCAGCAAGGGCGTCAAGAAACTGGTGGAAGACACCGCCAAGTTCACGGCTGCGGTCAAGGCCGGCGATCTCAAGAAGGCCCAGGCCCTCTACGCCCCCACCCGCTTCCACTACGAGATGATCGAGCCGGTCGCCGAGCTCTTCTCCGATCTCGACGGCAGCATCGATTCGCGCGCCGACGATCATGAGAAGAAAGAGGCCGACGATGCCTTTACCGGCTTCCATCGCCTTGAATATGGCCTGTTCGAAAAGAAGAGCACCGAGGGTCTCTCCAGCTTCGCCGACAAGCTGAACACCGATGTCGCCGAACTGCAGAAGCGCATCGCCGGCCTCACCATTCCGCCCGAGAAAATGGTGGGCGGTGCCGCTGCGCTGATCGAGGAAGTCGGCGCAACCAAGATCACCGGCGAGGAAGATCGCTACAGCCACACCGATCTGTGGGACTTCAAGGCCAATATCGACGGCGCCCGCAAGATCGTCGATCTCCTGCATCCGCTGACGGTCAAGGCCGACAAGGACCTGTCCAAGAAGATCGGCACGAATTTCGAGACGGTCGAGAAGATCCTGGCCAAGTACAAGACCAAGGACGGCTACGAGACCTATGACAAGCTGACACCTGAGGACCGTACGGCCCTGCAGGGTCCGATCACCACGCTGGCGGAAGATCTTTCCAAGCTGCGCGGCACACTCGGCTTGAACTGAAATCCAGAGCGGAATGCTCTGTCGGGCGGCGGGCCTTCGGGCCCGCCCATCGCTCGCGGCTAGAGGCTGTTGTGAACCATGACAGCCTCTCTATTTGTCGATCAGTTCGATCGAGCGGGTCAATGTGACCTTGCGATCGCCGACATTGTCCTTGAGCAGGACGTCGATCCGATAGGGGCCAGGCTTGTCGTTCGGCTCGAAATGAACGGACAGGGTCGAGCGGCTGTCGACCAGGTTGAAGCGGCCGCCAACCTTTTCCTTGAGCGCCGTCACGTCCTGCTGCGCCGAACGGGGATCGACTGAGCCGTCGGGCCCGGTCACCTTGATGTCGTAGCTCACATTCGCAGAAAGATCCTCCTGCAGGGCCATACCGGAAAACAGCACGGTCACGCCGATGGTATCGCCGCGGCGTGCCTGCGGCATCGTCCCGGTCAGAACCGCCGCCTCAGGGACGTCACCATTCGCTCCTGACTTGTCGGGCAGCTTGAGCATGGCGATGCTGCCTGAAAAATCACCGTCGCGGTCGGGGGCAGGCTTGAAGATCTGGCTTCTACTCGCCAACAGGGCGTCGAGCGCCTGCTTGTAAGGGCCCGAAGCTTCTACGGCCCGCCGCCGCAGATAGCGTTCCAACACCTCATGCTGGCGCAGATTATAGGCGAGGCCTTGCGCAGCATTGATGCGGATCGACTTGTCGAGCTCGTTGCTGCCGGTCAACGCCCTACCCGGATCGAGCGCGTCGACCAAGGTTGCGAGGAAACCGGGATTGCCGGTTGCAAAGAAGGCCCCCCATTTGAGATCCATCTCCACCGGCCGGCTTGGCGCCAGCGTGTAGAGATTGCCGGGCTTGTCCCTGAGAAAGCCGGGCTCCTCGTGGAAAAGCGAAGCAATCAGATCGGCATTGCCCGACTGCCACAGCGCGAAGATGAGGACCGACTTGCTGTCGGCCGGATAGTCGGCGCCGGCCCCGATCCAGCCGCCCACCCGGGCGCGGTTCTGCAGGAACAGCATGGAGAAAAAGCCGGCCAGTGTTGCACGCGAGAGACCGGTGCCGGCGATCGTTTGCGAGTTCCTCATGGCAGCGAGCATGTCGGGCACCGCCGCAGGATCTTTGCGCACGTAGAAGAAGACGATGCTCTCGGCGAGCTTGAAGGCGGCTGCACTCGGCAGGGCCTTGGCCGGTGGCGGAGAAGATGGCTGGGGCGGCAATGCCGGCGGCGGCGGTGGAGAAGGCGATGCGTCCTGCGCCGCAGCAGGAGCAAGGCAAAGGCTCATCAGAACGGACGCGAGCAGCAAAGTGCGTGTCAACGGAATTGCCATCCCTACGGCGCCGCGGGAATTGAGCGCCTGTTCCAGACCAACTTACGGTACAAGACGGCAAAATTGCGCTCGCCCCGGCGCAAAATACCTCTGCGATATAGCCTTTCAGGCAGTCGCCGATCGCAGCGCCGGATAGAGCCCGCGCCAACGGGCCAGGGCCTCGACATAGGCCGGCGCCAGCACGGGGTCGGGCTCGATCGTCTCGACACGGTGCGGCGGGGTGCAGACCGCCAGCGGATCCTCGCCGGAGACGGCCAGACGCGCCAGGCGCGCCGCGCCGAAAGCCCCGCCGGTCTCGCCATCGGCCAGGCGGTAAACCGGAAATCCCAGCACATTGGCGAGGATTTCGAGCCAGAAGCGCGAGCGCGAACCGCCACCGATCACGTCGGCGCCGGCAATGTCGGTTCCCGCTGCCGCCAGGGCATCGCGACAATCGGCGAAGGCGAAGGCAACGCCTTCCAGCACGGCCTGCACCATCGCTTCGCGTCCGTTCTCATGGGCGAGGCCGGTGAAGGCGCCGCGGATGACGGTGTCGTCATGCGGCGTCCGCTCGCCGGAAAGATAGGGCAGGAACTGCACCGGCGACGGCGCCACGGGTTTGTCGCCGAGCGGAGCCAGCAAGGCGCTCTCCTTGGTCTGCAGCACGCCGGCGATCCAGGCGAGACTGGAGGCAGCCGAGAGAATCACGCCCATCTGGTGCCAGGTCTTCGGCACGGCATGGCAGAAGGCGTGCACGGCATGGGCGGGATTGGGCAGGAAGCGATCGGTGGTCGCCCACAGCACGCCCGAAGTGCCGAGCGAAAGAAAGGCCGAGCCCGGCCTGATGGCGCCAAGGCCCACCGCGCCGGCAGCATTGTCTCCGGCACCGCCGGCAAACAAGGGGGCCTTGGCCATGCCCCAACGCGCCACGAGATCGGCCCGAAGGCGACCGGCAGGCTCGGAGCCCTCGACCAGGCGCGGCATGGCCTCGCGCGACAGGCCGGTGGCGGCAAGCGCCGCATCCGACCAGTCCCTCCGGCCGACATCCAGCCAGAGCGAGCCCGCCGCATCCGACATTTCCTCGATCGCCTCGCCGGTCAGGGCCAGGCGCACATAGGCCTTGGGCAACAGCACGAGGCGCGTCGCGGCAAAAATCGCCGGCTCGTGGCGGGCGACCCACAGTAATTTGGGAGCCGTGAAACCCGGCATTGCCTTGTTGCCGGTCACCGCACGCAGATCAGGCCATCTGGCCTCCAGTTCCGCACATTCGGCATGGGATCGGCCGTCATTCCACAAGATCGCAGGCCGGAGCGGCTGATGGTCGGCCCCGAGCAGCACGGCACCATGCATCTGGCCCGACAGGCCGATGCCCTCGACGGCGGCGATCTCCTTGGGGTGGGTCGCCTTCAGGGCATCGACGGCCGATATCACCGCCTCGACCCAGGCCTGTGGCGCCTGTTCGGAAAAACCGGGATGGGGCCGCTGCACCGTGAGCGCGACGTCGTGGCTGGCAACGACGCGCTGTTCGCCATCTGCGAGCAGCGCCTTGACCGAAGACGTGCCGATATCAAGCCCTAGAAACACGCATTCCTCCGAAGAATTATTCGAATCGATCATGCGCCAGGCTGGAAAGCCGGGGCAAGCCCCCTCCTGCGGAAACTGCGCGCGGATACGGGCGCGGGGCGTCGAACCGCGAGTTTCACGGCCGTGTCACTGCGCCTGACCTATGCAAGGGGCTCGTGGACCCCGACTTCCATCAGGGGCTGTAGACGGCGACGCCATTCGCCGTCCTGGCCAGGGCACCTACGCTCTACAGCCCCTGATGCTTTTTTTGTCGTACGGTGGGGTGAACACGATGCCGATATCCTCCTCTGACAACATCGGCGCTTGCCTCTGATTCAATGGCCCGTCCTCGCACTCGACATGGGACTGGCTGAGGCGTGCGGGCTTGGACACAACCTGACGGCCGCGCATCGGCGGGCGGAAAGACGGGTCGCGCATGAACCGTGCACCGAGCCGATGGGAATTGCACCAAGCGCACGGGTCCGCTCCCACAATTCGTACGACAGGGCGAACGACCTTCTGACGAATACAAGCCGGAATAATGATTTTATGAAATATTCGTGAATAATAATTGAATACACCTACAGATCCTAAAATAATTCAAAAGATTTACTAGCGCAATGTGGACGTAATGTTCGCCTGCATGATGGCCCATGTCTTTCAGGTGCTCGAATCGAGACAGGTGAGATGAGGCGAACCGCCATTGGTCGTTTCCTCCTCTGACGCCGAGCGCTGCAACGCCTGGCTGCGGTACGTCCCTGTGATTCTTACCGATGCCGGTGCGTCGCAGGGCGTTGTGATCTCGGCAAACCGTCACCACCGGCGAAAGACAGCCCGAAAGGGGCCGCTCCCTCAGCGGAGACACGGCTCCGGACCTGACAATCCGCGCACCGGCTCGCCGTGGCAATTGCCGCGCAGCAGTCGGCGCGTGCAGTGGAGTAGACACGTGCGTACGCAATTGCTCATCCCCCTCGCAGCAGGCCTGTTGGCCCTCGCCGTGACCGGCTGCGGCCCTGCCTGGGCCGAGGACTATTACGACACTTCCCCCCGCTACGCGCCGCCCCCGTCCTTCAGCGGCTCCTATGTCGGCGTGCATGCCGGCGCAGCGTCGGCCAAATCGGCCAACCCCTTCGCCAAGGGCAACAGCCTCCAAATGGGCCTCCAGACGGGTTACGACATGCGCCTTGGCCCGGCGGTCATCGGCGCCGAAGTCGAGGGGTCCAATCTCGGTGGCGCCGAGCGGCGGGCGCGAGGCGGCAAGATCAGGGAAAAATGGCGGGCCGCGCTGAAGGGCCGGGCCGGCATCGCCCTTGATCGCACCTTGCTCTACGGCACGGCCGGCTTCGCCTTCACCAAATTCGAGGGCACCGGCGGCGCCCGCGTCAGGGACGGCTGGAAGACCGGCTATCTGATGGGCGCCGGCGTCGAACAGGCCTTCTCCGACACGGTCTCCTTCAAGCTCGAATACAATTATGTCCGCACCCCCGGCCTGAAGACGCGTTCGTCCTTCGGCCATGCCAAGGAAGACATCGGCAGCCACGCTTTGAAAGCGGGCCTCAACTACCGATTCTAGAGATCGCTGTTGGGGTCCCCGACCGGATCCGGCACCAGGCCGGATCCGGTCGGCCCCTCGTAATGTCGGCGCAATCTTCAGCTTCTAGAGCCAAATACAGTCTGGAATCATCAATGTCTTTTCATCGCGCTTTCGCAGTCGCGCTCGCCGCAGGCCTTCTCCTATTGGCGGGTTGCGCTTCCGCCGTCATGAAGAACTATGTCGGTGGCCCGGTTGAAACGGTGATGCTGGACTATGGGCCGCCGACCAGCATACTCGATCTCGGCCCTGGCCAGCGCGCCTACCAGTGGCGCAAGGTTTCCACCAATGTGGTGCCCGGCAGCGCCAGGAGCGAAGTCCGCCGGACCCGGCGAGGCACCGACGTCGAAACCACGGAAACGCCCGGCTATGTCGAGCGACAGGAATGCTTCTATACCTTCTACGCCCGCGCCGCAGGCGAGCGCTGGCTCATCACGAATTTCCGCAAGCCAAGCCTGGAATGCGAGTGATCCGGGCTCGTTGTCGAGACCGGCGCGAACTGAAGACGGACGAAGGGTCCCATGCGCATCCTGCTGATCGAGGACGAACCGGAAATGGCGTCCGTGCTCAAGACGGCCCTGGAACGCCAGGACGTCGTGGTCGACCATGCCTCGAACCTGGCCGATGGCGAGGCAATGGCCCGCATCGGGTCCTATGACGCCATCGTGCTCGATCGTCGCCTGCCCGACGGCGAAGGCCTGACCTTGATCCCGCGCCTGCGCGCCCTGCATGTCGAGGCGCCGGTCATCGCCCTCACCGCCATGAGCGGCCTGCAGGACCGGGTCTCCGGGCTCGACGCCGGTGCCGACGATTATATGGGCAAGCCCTTCGCCACCGAGGAACTGGTCGCTCGCCTGCGCGCCCTGCACCGCCGCCCCTATACGTTGCGGGCCGACCAGGCCGTCGTCGGCCGCCTCACCTATGACTTCCGCCATCGTGAGGCGCTGATCGACGACCAGACGCTCGACCTGCCACGGCGTGAGCGCCTCGTCCTGGAAACGCTGATCCGCCGACCGGGACGCACCATCATGCGCAGCGCGCTGGAGGAAGCTGTCTACGCCCTCGACGACGAGATCGGCTCCAACGCGCTCGATGCGCATATTTCCCGCCTGCGCCGCAAGCTGGACGACCTCGCCGCCGGCATCGAGATCCGCGCCATCCGCAATCTCGGCTATCTCCTGCGGGCCGCCTCATGAAGCAGGCGCGAGCGCGCTCCCTGCAATGGATCCTGGTGCGGCGGCTGATCCTGCTGCAGGCGGCGATGCTCGTCTTCTTCATCGTGCTGTTCATCACCGCGCTCTCGGTCGCCAATCCCCAGCTCATGGTCGACAACGAGGCGGCGGTTGCCGCGATCACCAGTGCCATCGACCGCGACAAGGACGGCAAGCTCATCGTCAGCGACACCAAGGAACTGGCCGACTTCCGTACCGAATATCCCTATGTCTGGTACATCATCCGCGACCAGTCGGGACAGAGCCTGCGCATCGGCTCGGTTCCGGCTGACTATGATCGCGATCTCGGCGACCTGCTGCGGGCGGTCGATCACGCCAATATCGGCTTCGCCGGCAAGGAAGAGGGCCGGGAAATGCGCCCGGAAGCCTATGTGCAGAAAGTGGACACCAAGGCCGGCCCGGTCCAGATCGTCACCTCCACCCTGCATTCGCGGGCCGAAGCGGACGGCTTCATCATCAACGTGACCGCCACCGTCGACATGGCCCGCAATCCCGACGGCAGTGCCAATTGGGCCCGGGTCCTCCCGGGCATCGTCGTGGGCCTTGCCATCTTCCTGGTGCCGATCATCGTCGTCATGGGCGTGACCACATTGGTGACGACGCCCGCCGTGGTGCGCCGCTCCCTGGCCGGCCTGGTCGGCACCGCCAACGAGGCCGCGCGCATCGATGTCAGCACGCGCGCCATGCAATTGCCGGTCGAGAACGTGCCCCAGGAGATCGTGCCGCTGGTGCATGCGTTCAACCAGGCATTGGCCCGCCTCGCCCAAGGCTTCGACCGTCACAACCGCTTCCTGACCGATGCCGCCCACGAGCTGCGCACACCGATCGCCATTCTGCGCACGCGGGCGGAATTGTTGAAGGAAGAACCGCAGAGCCTGCGGCTGAGGCAGGATATCGAGCGCCTCTCGCATCTGGCCCAGCAACTGCTCGACCATCAATTGCTCGATCGCCCCGCCAACCACCGGCAGGCGGTCGACCTTGCCGAACTCGCCGGCCGCGTCGCCGCCGACTTTGCGCCGCTCGCGATCGAGGCCGGCTACGACCTGGCCTTCGAACCGCCGCACGGCAAGGTCGAGGTCGAAGCCAATGTGCTGCAGATCGAGCAGGCTCTCGCCAACATCATCCGCAATGCCATCGAGCATGGCGGCGGCCATGGCACCATCACGGTGGCGGTCGACGCAGCCGGCGGCCTGGAGGTGCGCGATGAAGGGCCAGGCATCCCGGCCGAGGAGCATAGGAACGTGTTCGAACCCTTTTATCGCCTGCATCCGCTTTCGCGCGGCGCCGGACTCGGGCTGAATCTCGCCCGCCAGATCGCGCAGCTGCATGGCGGCAGCATCGCGATCGTCAACGGCTCCTGGAAAGGAGCTCACGTGCGGATCGAGCTTCCGCCGCTCCGCGCGGCGGCCTGAGGCAATACCCGCTCGGCATACCGGGGCCTGGCCAATCGCAGAGCGATCAGCGCCCGTCTTCGCTGGCAACGACGCCGAGTACCGGCAGCACCAGGCGCGGTAGCTCATGCGCCACGGTCTTCACGAACATGTTCTCGATCTTCATGGCCTGGATGGGCCTCATCGCTTCCGTGCCATAGATCTTCGCGATCTCGTCGATACTCTGGTAGATCTTGGTACTGGCCGCCTGCACCGTCCTGTCCATGTAGCGCAATTGCCCGATCGGCGTTCGATAGGCATAAAAGGCATGGTAGCTCATCGAGCCGGAGCGTTCGAATTCCACAATGACCATCACCACGCTGCCATCGTGTCCGACCATACGCGCGACGTCCTGCTCCGCCTTGACGACACGAATGGCGCCGCAACGCGCACCGAGCCGAGTCAGCATCCTCTCCATCCCCTGCATGGAAAGGCCGCCGAGCGCACCGATGTCGAGGCCGGCCGCCTTTGCAAGGTCGTCCACGGTGACGAAGAGCTTGCCGTCGACCTTGGCGCCGATCTGCGTGAGGGCCTTGGCCGAAGCAACCCAGGCGCAGATGCCGGCATTCGGATTGATGTCGACGATGAGCTTGGCCATGACCGCGCCCTTGACGGAGCGGACCATCTGGGCCGCCTTGCCTACCGGCAGGATCGCGAGGAGCCGCAGCCCATCCTGCCCGGCGCCGGCCGCCGTGCCCTTGGCGAGCCCATCCCCAAGCCGCAAGACGTCGACGAAACCGGCACCGAACGTCATCAGGGCCTTGGTACCGGCCCCCACGATCATCGCGCCTTGGCTGTAGTTGGAATCCTCGACCCACTTGTCCAGGATCGCTTCGGATTCCTTCTGCTGCTGGCTCCACCAATCCGCGAGCTCAGTGAACTTCCACATGGAACCTCCGTGCACAATCGTTTGCGCGAGAGGCCTTGCTGCCGCGCCGATCCCGCCGAGATATAGGTTCGGGCATACCGGGCCACAGTTCCCTGGAGAACCGCAACCCCAAGCAACGCGCCGAAAAATGAAGAGAGGTTTCGGCCAGAACGATATGACGGCATAAGCCGATGCCGCTGGCCCAATGCCGAAACTGGCGCGACGCGGGAGCGACGCAGCGCTTCACAAAGCGGAAAAACTCGGGAAACACCCCTCCGCTATAGTGCCATCCTTCACACGGGAAGGTGCGGGACCTTGACCATCGCAGCCATGCTCTTCGTCATGCTGGCATTGCTGGGCCTCATCTATGTCACCTTCGACATCTGAGGAGGCCATTAGTCCAGCACGGCCAGACAGCCGACGATCCCCATGAGAATGGCCGCAGACAGCATCAATACGGTCTCGGCCAGGTTGTCCCGGCCGGCGAGACGCTCCAGCCAGACTGGTCCGGCGGCTCCGGCGATGGTCTCGTCGCATGGCAGCAAGCCCGTTTGCCGCGGTGGCTCGCCACAGCCGAGACCGATCAGCAGATCGGCCGCCGTCGTATGGAGATGGGCGGAAAGCCGCGTGGCCATGGCCGGTCGCAGGTCGCGTTGCCCGCGGGCCCAGGCATCGATATCGCCCGCATTCACTCCGGCACGGCGTGCAAGCGAGGCGGCGTCCACCCCGGCTGTCGCCATGGCCGCCGCCAGACCATTGGGGCGAGGCATGCGATCGAAACTCGGCTTGATCGGATCCAACATCGCGCAGCCGCCTCCGATCAGGCGTGACCGGGACGGGTCCTTGCCGGCGAGTTGAGCCGGCAGCCGTCCAGACAATCGTCGTGTGCGAGATATTGAGACGATCTACAAAGGCCGAGCAAAGCTGCATCGGCGATGGGATAGGGACACATGGCCTGTCTTCCACGATGACACCTTCCGGCATAGGGCGCGAATCACCCTGAAACCTTCGATGTTTCCCCTATCGCTCGCCCATATTGCACGGACATTGCGTCCCCTCCGTCCGGCTGCCAACCGGTCGACATGGCTTCCGCCGGTAGGGCATGCCCCCTCATGCCGGACAAACAAAAATCCTCCGACCCATGGAGGCCGGAGGATTTTTGTTGGCCGAACCGGCAGACGGGTTCAGATCAGGCCGTATTGCTTGGCCTTGTTGCGCAGGAAGGGCAGGCCCTCCGCCAGGATCTCCTCGCGGCTGTTGGCGACGGGGCGCCAGACCGACAGGGCGGAAGCGAGCTGCGGCGGCATATGGATGAAACTCTCCATGGCCATGCCACCCTTGAAGCCGATGCCGGCCAGACCCGCGAACACCTCATCCCAGGCGATCGTGCCAGTGCCGGGGACACCGCGGTCGCTCTCGGACAGGTGGATATATTTGAGATGCACTCCGGCCTTGAGGATACCGTTGGCCTGGCCCTTCTCCTCGATGTTCATGTGGTAGGTATCGAGATGGAGGAAGACGTTGGGCGCGCCGATGCGTTCGATGACGCGGACCACCTGCTCGGTGGTGTTCATCATGTGGTTCTCGTAGCGGTTGACCGCCTCCAGCCCGAGTTCCAGGCCGAGCGTACGGGCATGGGCGGCCGCCTTGTCCATCACCTTGACGACCGCGTCATATTCGGCCTCGGTCGGCGGGTTGCCGGTGCGCTCGCCGATCGAACCATAGACGACGCCGGACAGGGCCTTGGCACCGATCTCGGCAGTCTTGTCCAGCGCCAGGGTGAGGAATTCCAGCGCCTTGTCCGGATTGTTGGTGGGGCGGGAGTCGTTGGGCAGGCCGAGCGAGCAGACCGCATCGACGCCGTGCTTTTCCAGGAGAGCCCGGGTGTGGCCGGTATCGGCCTTGGCCGGCTCCAGCAGGGCGATCTCGACGAAGGCCAGCCCGTATTTGGCTGCCTCCGCGATCGACAGCTCCGCCGCCTCGCGGGTCCAGCTATGCGACCACAGGCTGGTGTGAATGCCGAAGCCCTTCATGGCAATATCCTCAATGTGTTGGCTTTTGGGTGAAGAGAGACTGGAGGAACTCGCGGGCCCAGACCCAGCGCAGGATCATGACCGCCAGCAGGAAGGCGCCCCACATCGCCGTGGCCAGATGCTGGTTGGCGCCGAGCAGGTTCAGGCCGGAGGCGATGACCTGCAGGATGATGAGGGCGATCACCACCGGGATCACCCGCCCGAACCCGCCGAAGGGATCGACGCGGCCGAGGAAGCAGGCAAGCACGGTAATCAGGAGATAGGCCTCGCCATGGCCGACACGCACCGAGTTGAAGCGGGCGAGCATCACCACGCCGGCAATGCCGCACATCAAGCCGGACAGCGTGTAGATCAGCGTCACCGACCGGCGGGTATCGATGCCGGAATAGCGCGTCGCCTCGATGTTGGAGCCGATCATGCGGGTGGCGAAACCGAGCCGGGCCCGCGTCATCACCACATGCCAGAGCAGGGCCGCCGCGGCGAGGATCCAGAGCGGCACGGGAATGCCGATCAGCGTGCCGTGGCCGATCTCGCGCACGAAATCGGGAAAGCCCGATATATCGCCGCCATGGGTGAGGAATTCCCCGAGCCCACGCAGGAAGATCATCATCGAGAGCGAGACGAGGATGGGATGGGCGCCGGTATAGGCGATGATGATGCCCATCAGCCAGCCCGCCGCCGCGCCGGTAATCAATGCCGCGGCCACCCCGAGGACGAAGGCGCCGACGCCGGCATCCACCCCGCCATAGGATTGCAGCACCCAGGCCATGGCAAGGCCGGCGATATTGGCCGTGAAGGTCGCCGCCAGATTGAAGCCGCCCGAAATGATCGGCATCAGCATCGCCAGGGTCAGCAGCCCAAGTTCGGGCAGCTGGAAGGCGATGGATGAGAACGTCGTGGCCGTGAAGAAGCGATCGGTGCTGAAACTCAGCGCCGCCACCACCAGGACCAGGAAGCCGATCAGGCCGGCAATGTCACTGCTCAGCAGGTTCGCGAAACCGGACTTGCCGGCCTGATTGGAGGTCGATGTCGGTGTCGTCATGCCGCCCTCCGGGCTGTGGGCGCGCGCCGGGACCCGGCTTTCATGGATCCGATCAGCCGCGCGACACCGTCGCTCGACAAAGTGATGGCGATCAGGATGATGGCGCCGATGATCATCTTGAAGGCATAGGGCGTGATGCCGAGCAGGTTCAGGCCGTTCTCGGTGATGGCGACCAGGAAGATGCCGAGAATGGCTCCGAGCAGCGTGCCCCTGCCCCCGCCGAGGCGGGCGCCGCCGAGTACCACGGCGGCGAGAACGTCGAGCTCGCGGCCATAGAGCGCGTTGGGCACCACTTCCTGCGCGTAATGGGCCTGCATCAGCCCGGCAATACCGGCCATCAGGCCGAGCCAGCCGAAGGCGAGATAATGCATGGCGCCGATATTGATGCCCACCCGCCGCGCCGCCTCGGGATTGTCACCCATGGCGTAGAGCTGGCGGCCCGGCGTGGTCCTGCGCAGCAACAGCCAGGTGGCGAACACGCAGAGCGCCATGACGGCGACGGGCAGCGTCAATTCGGCCGAGCCGTCGCCCGTCGCAACGCTGAACAGCACGATGCGGTCCGTCAGCCAGTCCGGCAGGTCGTAAAGCGAGACGCCGCCGGTGAGGAACATCAGCGTGCCGAAGAAGAGGTTGAAGGTCGCGATCGTCACCACGATCGAGACGATGCGGAAATGATAGATCAGCGCGGCGTTGAAGGCGCCGAGCAGGAAGCCGAAGCCGCCGGCGACCACCAGGCCGACGGCCCAGTTGCCGCCACCCAGATGCATCACCGTCAGCGCTGTGAGGTACTGCACCACCGAGGCACCGACGGCGAAGGAAATATCGATGCCGCCGGCGATCAGAACCACCAGGAGGCCGGCGGCGAAGATCACGTTCACCGCCGAGGTGTTCATCAGGTCGAACAGGTTCGACAGGGTGAAGAAGGTGTCGGTGGTGAGGGCAAGGCCCGCGACGAGGGCCAGGATCACCAGGATGAGCCAGCGCTCGGTGGCGCCGATCGGCCAGTTGCGTTTGTCAGGCATGCACATCCTCCTCGATCTTGTCGATGGACACTTCGCCCGGAATGTATTCGTCGATGATGCGACCATCGCGCATGTGCAGGATGCGATCCGCGTTGAAATAGACTTCGGTGATCTCGTCGGAAATCAGCAGGATGGCCATGCCTTCCTGCGCCAGCCGGTGGATGATGGCGAAAATGCCGGCGCGGGCACCGACATCGACGCCAACCGTGGGCGAATCCAGGATCAGCAGCTTCGGTTTGGTGGCCAGCCATTTCGCCAGCACCACGCGCTGCTGGTTGCCCCCGGACAGGGTCGACACCGCATTGTCGGGATTGGAGACCTTGATGGCGAGGGCCTTGACCCAGTCATCGACCAGCGATTTGCGCCGGGCCGGCGAAATCAGCCGGAAGAGATCGAGCAGCCTGTCCAGCACGGTGACGGCCATGTTGTCGCCGATCGACTGCGGCTGGACCAGGCCAAGCTGCAGGCGATCTTCCGAGACATAGGCGATGCCGGCGTCGATGGCGGCCCGGTTGGAGGCAAGCGACAAGGCCTTGCCCTCGAGACGAATGCTGCCCGAACTCGGCCGGGTCAGGCCGAAGAGCGACAGGGCGAGTTCGGTGCGCCCCGCCCCCAATCGCCCCGTCAGGCCCAGGACCTCCCCGCGCCGGACCGTGAGGCTGATATCCTCATAATCGCCCGGCCGCGTCAGTTTCTCCACCTGCAAGACCACAGGCGAAGCGGAATGATCGCGCGCCTGCACGGCCTGGTCGAAGGTCTTGCCGGTCATCAGCTCGGTCAGGCGGGTCTGCGTCATGCCGGCTGTCGGATAGGTGCCGACATAATGGCCGTCGCGCAGCACGGTGACGCGGGTGCAGACATCGAGCACCTCGGCCAGGCGATGGCTGACGAAGACCACGGCGATACCGTCGGCCGACAGGCGCCGGACGATCACCAGCAGCGCATCGGTTTCCGCCTGGCTGAGTGAGGCGGTGGGCTCATCCATGAAGACCAGCCGGGCGTCGGCCACCAGGGCACGAGCGATCGCCACGATCTGGCGTTGGGCGATCGAAAGCGTGCGCACGGGCGCATCGAGATCGAGTTCGACACCCAGCCGGTCCAGGATGCGCCGCGCTTCCGCCTTCATGGCCGCATAGTTGACCAGGCGCGGGGCGCCGCCGAGATTGCGTTCGAAGGCAATGTTCTCGGCCACCGCCATTTCGGGAAAGAGTGCCAGGTCCTGCCAGATGACCTGGATGCCCAGAGCCCGGGCGCGCGCCGGACTGAGGCCGTCTATGGTGCGCCCATCGAACAGCATCTCGCCGCCCGGTTCGGGGCGATAGACGCCGCTGATCAGCTTGATCAGCGTGCTCTTGCCGCAGCCATTCTCGCCGGCAAGACACAAGACCTCTCCGGGGAGCACCTCGAAGGAGACGTTTTCGAGCGCACGCACGCCCCCGAAGCGCTTGGAGATGTTGCGCAGGAAAAGCAGCGGCGTCGCAGGCGTATCGGTGATTGCGGCTGTGGCGGCCATGACGGTCTCCCGGCCAGGAGGGAAGGATTGAAGCGAAACGCCGGCGCGCCGAGCCGGCACCCCCAAATAATGGAGCGCGCCGGCAACGCCCGGTCCGTTTGCGAGGACAGGAACCTCGTGCGGTTCCCGCCCGCTTCTTGCCGGACCTACAGGCCCATCTTGGCGAGTTCGTCGATGGTATCCTTGTTGAGGGATACGAGCTGGTCGACGATGAGATTGTGCCCGTCGGGATGGACGACGCCCAGCCCTTCGATGGTGGTGCCGTCCTTGATCTCCTGCCCCTTGGCCACCATGGTGCCCAGGGTGACGAAGACCTCGCCGGCCAGCATCGGGTTCCACATGAAGCCGCCGGTCAGCGTGCCGTCCTTGACGAGCTTGCGGCCCTGGCCGGGCGAGAATGGACCGAGTACCTTGATCTGCCCCTTCTTGCCCTTCTCGGCCACGGCACGAGCGGCGCCGATCGGCCCCTGGCTGCCAAAGGCCAGGAAGCCCTTGAGACCGGGATGGGCGCGGATGAGGTCGAGAGCGGTCGAGCGCGAGGCATCGACATCCTCGGCGACGCCATAGCGGTCGCCAACCAGCTTCATCTCCGGTGCGTTCTGCTTGATATAGGCGATGGCTGCATCGGCCCAGGCATTGTGCAGGGGAACGGTGAGCGAGCCGACGAACACGGCATATTCACCCTTGCCGCCCAGCGCCTCGACCAGCTGCTTGCCATAGGCATCGCCGAAGCCCTTCACCGAGGCCAGCTCGAAATCCCAATCGGCCTGCTTCTGCTTGGGCGATTCATGCGTGACCACCTTGATGCCGGCCTTGCGGGCCCGCTCCAGCACCGGCTCGAGCACCTCGGCGTCGTTGGGTACCACGCCGATCACGTCCACGCCCTTGGCGATCAGATCCTCGATGGCGCGCACCTGCAGGGCCGGGTCGGCGCTGGTGGGTCCGACCATGAAAGCCTCGACCCCGAGCTCGGCCGACTTCTTCTTGATCCCGGCTTCCATGGCGTTGAACCAGGGAATGCCACCGATCTTCACCACCACGCCGATGACGGGCTTGTCCTTGGAGGCCCGAGCGGCACCGACCATGCCCGGCAGCACCAGCGAAGCGGCACCCAGCGCCGAGGCGGCAAGAAAACTGCGGCGATCGAGTCTCGCCTTGTGCGTGAAATCAGAATTCGAAGCCATTGAACGGTTCCTCCCTATTTGTTCTGGTTGCCGGCATAGTGGCAGTATCGCCGACGCCCCATGAGCTAAATCCATTCAGCATTTGTTGTCAAGGTAGCTAAAAGGATTTAGCATTGGCTTGATGATCGAGTCTCCAATTCGATCCGCAGGACAAATGAGGGGACGATGGCGCGCTCACCCAGCGGACGCAGGTCCACCATCTACGATATCGCCGCTGCAACCAAGGCCTCTCCTTCAACGGTCAGCCTGGTGCTCAATGGCAGCTGGACGCGCTACCGTATCAAGGAGGACACGGCCAAGCGCGTGCTGAAGGCCGCCCAGGACCTGGGTTATGCCGTCAATATGAAGGCCCGAGGCCTGCGCCTGTCGCGCTCCGGCCTGGCCGGCATGATCATCCCCCATTACCGCAACCGCTTCTTCGCCGGCCTGGCCGAGGCTTTCGAAACGGATACACGCCAGCGCGGTCTCTGCCCGATCGTGGTGAGCACGCAGCGCGACGAAGCGATCGAGGCGAGCGTTACCACCACCCTTCTCTCCCAACAGGTCGAGTTTCTCTTCATCGCCGGCGTGCGCAACACGCAGCCCCTCAATGCGCTCTGCCGCGCCGCCGGCATTCCCTGTGTCAATCTCGACCTGCCCGGCAGTGACGCGCCTTCGGTCGTCACCGACAATTACGGTGGTGCACGCACCCTCACCGAAAAGCTGATCGCCAAGCTGCGCAAACGCCGGACGGCGCCGCGCGACCTGCTGTTTCTTGGCGGCATCGCCGGCGAGCATGCCACCGATCGCCGCATCGAGGGCTTTCGCGACGCCGTGGCGGCCAGTGGTCAGGAGACGACGTCGGAGGTTTCCTGCTGCGGCTACCGCCCCTCATCGGCGCGGGAGGCGCTCGCTGCCCGCTTCCAGGCGCTCGGCCGCATGCCGGACGGTCTGTTCATCAACTCCATCACGGCTTTTGAAGGACTGGTACAGTTTTCCCTGCAGGTGCCGCGCCAGGCGATGCGCGAGGTCAGCACGGTATGTTCCGACTGGGATCCCTTTGCAGCGCATCTGCCGTTCGACGTGACGATGACCCGCCAGAATGTCGAAGCCATCATTGCCGAGGGTTATGCGCTGGTGGACAACTACGTTCCGGGCGAGAATCCGATGGTGGTGGTGCCTCCCGAATTCGCACCGAGTTCGGAACGGGAGAGCAATTGGCGCTGAGGAAAGCGCTGATCGCGCTGCCGGCCTCGCGGCAATCTACCATCTTGAACGGAGCGCTTCCCCGGCCTGAACTGGGGACGCCAGGACGAAGAATGGATATAGACGGGGACGGAACGCCAGGATGAAGAAACTCAAGCTCTCGTCGGCTCAGATGGTCGCGGCCGCTCGCGCACGCATCGAGGAAATCGAGACCAGGGATGCGATCGCCATGGTCGGCAACCCCAATGTGGTCATCGTCGACATCCGCGATCCCCGGGAGAGGCAGCGTTCGGGCTATATTCCCGGCAGCTTCCATGCTCCCCGCGGCATGGTGGAATTCTGGGTCGACCCGGAAAGCCCTTATTTCAAGGACATCTTCGGGGAGGACAGGAAGTTCGTCTTCCATTGTGCCTCCGGGTGGCGTTCGGCCCTGACCGTGGCGACGCTCCAGGACATGGGCTTCGCGGCGGCTCACCTCAAGGACGGTTTTTCGTCCTGGGAGAAGGCGGGCGGGCCCATCGAGTTTCCCGAGCCCGGCGGCAACAAGTGAGGCAGGCCTCGTCCATTCTCCCTTTCCATCGCTGCTCGTTTCAACCCGAACAGGCAGAATTGACCGGGGCCTGACCCCATCAAGACGAGACAGTGAACGGCAAAAAAACGTTTGTCTCCAGCATGATGGAGGGCTTCCCGGAATCGGACGCGCAACCGTTTCCTTATGCAATCCTGATTTGTTGGGGCAGCGCCGACGCCCTACCCTCACGGTCATTGTCGCTATCAATCTGTCTGTCGCACATGACCGTACCCTATCTGCGCGAGGCGAGTTCGGCGGATCTTCCCGCCCTAGTCGATCTCGAAAACGCAGCCTTCGCCGGCGATCGCCTCAGCCGCCGCGATTGGCGCCATCTGCTGACCAGCCCTTCCGCCCTCGTCATCGTCAGCGACGATGACGCCGGCCTCACGGGGTGCAGCGTCGTCCTCACCAATCGCCGCACGGCCGTCGCGCGGCTCTATTCCCTTGCCGTGGCGCCACGTGCCCGTCGGCGGGGCATCGCCCAGGCGCTGCTCCAACAAGCCATGGCCAGCAGCGCCGGGACCGGTGCCCATCTGCTGCGCCTGGAAACACGCAGCGACAACCTCGCTGCCCAGGCCCTGTTCAGCCGCCTCGGCTTTCAGCCCTTCAGGCGTGTGGCGAACTATTACGAGGACGGGACAGAGGCCATTCGCTTCCAGCGTCTGGTCGACCGCGACTGCCTCAGGCAGAGCGCGCTGCAATAGATACGCAAGCACACGTAACCACCTGTTTTAACACATCTTTAGCTCCCTCCAAATCGCCTGCGGAAAGACGCGGTGGGCGATCGTGATGCCGATCGCCTTTCTTCCCTACATGAAAGCAGCCAATGCCCGCTCAACTGATCATCGTCGAAAAATCCAGTGATTTTCGCTGGTCCGTACCCGGTGTCCGGGTGATCACCGCGCAGGACTTCATCGCCGAAGGACCAGGCCTGCTGCAGCGGCCCCGCCGTATCATCAATCTGTGCCGCAGCTATGCTTATCTCAGCATCGGCTACTATGTGTCCCTGCTCGCCGAAGCGCGCGGTGAGCGGGTGACGCCGAGCATGGAGGCAATCACCGACCTGCAGGTCAAGGCAGTGCAGGCCCAGAAGCTCGCCGGCCTGGAGCGCTGCCTCGGCCCGCTCGCCTCCGTACCCAAGGCAGTGGAAGCGATGCGCATCCAGGTGTTTTTCGGCCAGGTCGAGGAGCGCAATGCCGAGGATCGCGGTGTCGAGGATCGGGGGCTGGCGGAGTTTGCGAGCCGCAGCTTCGAACTGTTCCGCTGCCCCCTGCTGGCGATCGACCTCGAACGCCTTGAAGGCGGCGCCGGCTGGAAGATTGCCGCCCTGCATCCGCTCGACCCGCGCGATGTCGACCCGGCCCGCGATAGCCTGTTTCTCGACGGCCTCGCCCGCTTCTGCCGGCGCCCCTGGCGTCATGTCCCTTCGGCCAGCGGCCCGCGCATGGACCTGGCAATCCTGCACGATCCCAAGGATCCCCTGCCGCCCTCCAAGCTGAAGACCCTCCAGGCCATGGTGCGGATCGGCCAGGACATGGATATTGCCGTGGAGCTGATCGAGAAGAAGGACTATCCGCGCCTCACCCAGTTCGACGCCCTGTTCATTCGCGAGACCACGGCAATCGCGCACCATACCTTCCGTTTCGCCCGCAAGGCCGCCAGCGAGGGCATGCCGGTGATCGACGATCCCGGTTCGATCCTGCGCTGCACCAACAAGGCCTTCCTGTCCGAACTGCTCGCCGGCAACGGTATCGCAACACCCCGCACCCTCTTCCTCACCCGGCGCACGCTGTCAGGCTTCGAGACCCAGCTGACCTATCCCGCGGTGCTGAAGGTGCCTGACGGCGCTTTCAGCCTCAGCGTGAAGAAGGCCGAGAATTGGCAGCAGTTTCAGGAGATTGCCGCCATCATGCTCAAGCAGTCCGGCCTCATCCTGGTACAGGATTACGTCTACACGCCCTTCGACTGGCGCATCGGCATCCTCGCAGGCGAGGTAATCTTTGCAGCCAAATATTTCATGTCCTCGGGGCACTGGCAGATCATCCAGCATGGCGAAGCCGGCGCCTATACCGAAGGCCGCACCCAGGCCGTGCCGGTCGAGGAAGTGCCGCGCGAGGTGATCGAACCGGCAGTGCGGGCGGCAGGGCTGATCGGCAACGGCCTCTACGGCGTAGATCTCAAGCAGACCAAGTCCGGTGTGGTGGTCATCGAGATCAACGACAATCCCAATATCGATCTCGGCCTGGAGGATGCCGCTGCCGGCGAAGGCCTCTACCGCAGACTGCTCTCCCACTTCCAAGCCCTGGTCGATGCCCGCCATCGCCCGCCGGCACCGGCGCTCCCCTCCGGGGCCATTCACCGGCCTCGGCTGGTGCATGATCTGCGCGATACCGGCTCCTGAGGCTGCACGCATCGGGCGCGTTTGCGGTTCGCGCGCGCCCGATCGCTACAGGAGATGCGTCACCCCTTCATGAAGGGCGATGATGAGCACGGCAAGCATCGCGCTCACCGCCAAGAGCGCGGCAAGGCTCGTCAATGCTCCCTGCAGAAAGACCGAAACGGCATTGGCTCGAAACGACACGGCAATTCTCCTGATGGAGAATGCAGTATCGGGCCTGGATGCTTCCGCCCTCGGTCTGACATGTAAAGTTTCGTTGCGAGCGCAGGGAACGATGCCACAGCGATACGTCGAGCCCCTTCAGATGTCGTAGCTGACATAATAGAGGCAGCAGGCCGAGGCCAAAGCGAACAGCAACGCGTAGAACATGACACGACCCTTTGTAACGAGGGCTGGATCATGCCCGGCAAACCTTTCCAGGACGTGTCTGATCGATGGCGGGATCGTGTTAAAGTGTTTCCTGATGAGCCGAGTTTCAAAGACCTGCACATCACTTTGAAAATATGGAAAAAAAGAGATTAACAGCATCACGATTTCGCCGCGATGGAGCCTTCCGTTCTCCAGGCTTGGTCTCACGCCCGCACAGGTCGGAGAAGCCCTCGGAAAAACGCCTTCACGGTCTCCGGCCCAATGACCGTGCTCGTCCGAAGAGACCTTCTCAACCGCTGACGATCAGCTCGTTCTGCAGCTTCAGCTGCCCCTTGAACAGCATCACCGTCAGCACATCGTCGAGCCGCTCCTTCAGCACGGAACTGGTCGCCGCAAAGCCGAACAGGCGGGCAGCCGCCACGATCAGTGCATCGCGGGGCGCCCCGTAATTGGCGGCAATCACGGCGAGAAAGGCAGCTTCGACCTCTTCATTGGGCAGCATATCGGGACGTCGCAGGCCGGCGCTTTCCACCATGGAGCGATCGCGCAGAACCACCGGCGCTTCCGGCAGCTTGTAGAAGGGCCCGCCGACGATCCTGCCGGTAACGCGGGCGACGTCGATGCCGTCCTGCACTGCTTCGCGCACCCGGTTGCCGGCTCGCGCCAAACCGAAGGAATCGCGGATGCGCGCTACGATCTCCTGTTCATGCACCGGTCCTTCGACCTCGACCACGCCCACGACGTAGGCCGCCATGCCTGCCGTCGGTACCTCATGCAGTTCCGCCGTGCCCGTGATGCCAAGGCGTGCCTCGACATAGGGACGCGCAGGCGAAGACGGGGCAGGCTCCTCCCCGAGCGTGGCCAGCGGCTCGTCGATCGACAGCAACGGCGATAGAGGTAACGGCTCTTCCTCCTTCGCGCTTTCCAGCTCGGCCGACACGGCCAATTCCTCGTCCCGTTTGCGCCAGGTGGCCTTCGCCCGTTCGATCGCGGCCTCGACCTTGGTGAGTTCCTCGTGGGGGCGCAGATACCAATCGGTCGACCAGATACGGTGGATCAGCCAGCCTTGCCCTTCCAGCACATGCTGGCGCAGCCGGTCGCGGTCGCGGGCCGAGCGCGAGGCATGATACTGGGCACCATCGCATTCGATGCCGAGCAGGAAGCGCTGCGGCCGATCGGGATCCACCACTGCGAGGTCGACGAAGAAGCCGGCACTCCCGATCTGGTGTGTGATCTGGTGCCCGCGCGCCCGCAACTGGCCGGCGACCTGTTCCTCGAACAGGGAATCGGGCGCCCTGCCGGTCTCGACGGGCGTGTCGAGCAGGCCGGTCTCGGCAAAGCCGAGAAACAGCTTCAGTGCCGCGACGCCGCGCGCATTGGCGCGCGTGAGATCGATATCCTCCCCGCGAATGGAGGAGAACACCTCGCAGCGATATTTCGCCCGCGAGATCAGCACGTTGAGCCTTCTTTCGCCGCCATCGAGATTGAGCGGGCCGAAACTCATGGCCAGATAGCCTTCGGCACTGCGGCCATAGCCCACCGAAATGAAGATGACGTCACGCTCGTCGCCTTGGATATTCTCCAGGTTCTTGACGAAAAACGGCTCGTTCCCCTCCCGATTGAAGAAGACCTCGGTGGCGGGACTCTCTCGCCGCAGCAACTCGAGTTCCTTGAGGATGGCCTGACGCTGCGCCACCGAGAAGGTGGCTACCCCGAGCGAGAGGGAGGCGCGATGGCGGGCATGCGCCATGATCGCCTGCGCCACGACCCGGGCTTCCTCGGCATTGGTACGGCTGTTGCCGCGATCATAGACGGCCTTGGGGAGATAGCGGAAGATCAGGCCCATCGCCTCCGCGCCTCCATCGCCACCGTTGGGAGAGCGGCCTCCGGCATGCGGGCTCGGCACCACCATGAGCCGGTTGTCGTAGAATTCTCGGTTCGACACGGTGATCAGCGACTGGTGACGGGAGCGATAGTGCCAGTTGAGCTGGCGGTAGGACATGCCCTTGGCGAGGCAGAGATCGAGCACGCTTTCGGCGTCGCTCGCCTTGAAGGTCTCCTCGTCGTCGTCCTCCTCCGGCACCTCGCCGGTCAGCTTGTCGAAGAAGCGCGTCGGCGGCAGTTGGCGCTCATCGCCCACCACGACGAATTGAGATGCCCGCGCCACCGCGCCGAGGGCGTCGACCGGCTCGACCTGGGAGGCTTCGTCGATGACCAGCAGATCGAAGCTGAGCGCCCCGGGTTTGAGAAACTGGCTGATGGAGAGCGGGCTCATCATCATCACCGGCTTCAATTGCTGGATGGCCGGGCCAGCCCGGTCGAGCAATTGCCGGATCGGCAGATGGTTCCGCTTCTTGGCAAACTCGCCATTGAGCACGCCGAGCGGGCCGATGCCGCCGGCTGAAGCCGGGCGTTCGCGCAAATGCTTGAGGGCCACGCTCTCGCGCGCCAGCGCGATACGGGCCCTGTCGAGCATGCGGAACTGCTCCACCGCGCGATTCTGCAATTCGCCGTCGAAACGCTTGAGATCGGCGTGCCGGGCAAAGAGGTCCTCGCGCAAGGCTTCGTAGTAGGCACGCTCGAAGGTCACTACCAGATGATCGCCGGGGATGCGGCCATCGAGCAGGCCGTCGACGAGGGCACCGAGCCCGGCTTCTCGAGCCACATGGCAGCGATGGGTGAACGCAATCCAGCGGGTGATGCTTTCGAGATTGGCCAGCCAGAGGCGCAGTTGCCGCACGAGAGCCGCGACCTCTAGGTCCACGCAATCGGCAATGCCATGCCCGCCCTCCAGGTCGTAGTCGAGGAACTCGCTGAGCGCCTTCAGATCGTGGAACAAGCGCGGCACGCTTTGCACGATCACCGCGCCCATGGCGCCGAACTCGCGGCCGCCAGGCCGGGCGGCCAGCCGATCCAGGAAATCCGGGGCGAGCGCGGGATGTCGATGATCCCGCCACCAATCGGTGATGGCCTGCAGTCGATCCCAGTCGGATTTATCACCAGCCCAAAGCGTACCGAATGCGCGGGTGCCCATGTCCTTCTGGCCCTCGAAATGGCGGCGAAGCTCCTGTGCCGAGATCATGTCGTCGAGAAGCTGGAGCCGCTTGACGAGATCACCGGGCATCTCGGTGGCGAGCAGGGCCTTGAATTGGGCCTTGGCGCCGCGATAGCGCCCGGAGAAGAAGCGCAGGAAGGAGGCGCCGTGCACGGCGAAGGCTTGACGGACCGGCCGCAGATCCGCCGTCCAGGCTTCCGCCCGATAGAGCTGCACCATTGCCTCGACGACCTTGCGATAGGCCTTGCCGAGAGCGACAAGGTCACCGAGGGCGCCGACGTCCTCACGCCATACCGGCTGGGCGAGAAGGCGCCGGTCGGCCTGGGCGGGCAGCGAGGAGGCCGCACAGGTGGTGCGCCAGACGACATCGAGATCGCGGATCGTGACCACTTGGAGCCCGAAATCCCGGATGATGCCGACTGCCGCCTCTTCCACCGCTTCCAGATCCGCCTCGACGCTGCGCATCAGGCCGGCGAGACGTTCGAGTTCGGCGGGATCGATGGCATCGCGCCGAACGCCGCGCCAGATATTGGCGGCGGGATCACCGACGGTGCCGAGGCGTTCGGCGAGTTCCGCCATCAGCTCCCGATTGGCCCGGGCCTGCTCCTGCGTCCACTGGCTGGCCCGCTCGACCGCGAAGCCGGCGAGCCCGCCCGCATCGCGCAGGGCGACGAGCCGGCCCAGCAGCCGGTAGGGCGTGATGCCGCTCGGCTCCATCGGCTCATGCAGCATCGCCGCATGCCGGTTGAGATCGGCCTGGGTCTCGGCAAGGCGCCCCGTGACGCCGGGATCCTGGACCGGCGTCTTCAGTGCAAGTTCGCGCGTTCGCCGCAGTTCCTCCAGGAGCAGGCGCTTATTGGCCTTGGTCGAGTGCAATTCGAGCGTCATCGGTCCGAGCCCGACCTGGCGCAGGCGCCGATGCACCACGTCGAGCGCCGCCATCTTCTCGGCTGCGAACAGCACCTTGCGGCCCTGCAGGGCCGCCCCGGCAATGATATTGGCGATGGTCTGGCTCTTGCCTGTGCCCGGAGGGCCCTTGATCACCAGATGGCGACCGCGCAGCACCTCCTCGATGGCGACGGCCTGCGATGAATCGGCATCCAGCACATGGTTGAGCGCCGGCGGCGGTATCACGGGATCGATCGGCTGGCCGTCGGGAACGATAGGCTCGAAGGCCTCGAAGCCCTCTCCCAGCAGCGCAGCCACTGGTCCATGTGCATGGATGGCATTGCTTTCAGGCCAATTGTCCGGATCGAGGTCGCGATACATCAGGAATTTAGCGAAGGAGAAGAAGCCGAGCACCATCGCGTCCGGCAAGACCTGCCAACGCGCCTTACCGGAGATGGTCCTGGCGATCTCGGCGACATAGGCGGCAACGTCGACCTCGTCCTCATCCGGGAAATCTTCGATCACCATGCCGAAATCGCCGCGCAACTTGGCCTGAATCGACAGATTGGGCGAAGCCGGCTCGCCCCGCGAACGCAGGCTGAAGCGCTCGGCGGCGCTGGAACGCTCAAGGCGCACCGGCAGGAGCACGAGCGGGGCATGGCGGGCAATGTCGGATTTGTCGTCCTCGTACCAGCGCAGAAGCCCGAAGGCGAGGTAGAGGATGTTCACGCCCTGCTCTTCCTCGATGGTCCGGGCGTCGTACCAGATGTCGAACAGACGCTTCTGCAGGGCTTCGGCAGCCAGACGGGTCTGCAACCGGTGGGGGGCCGGCGCCGCGGCCTCGCCGCTCGGCATGGCGTCCGCCGGTACCACCGGCGCAGCCTGCGTGCCTTCGATCGCGAGCTCGCCCTGCGCGGCCTCGTCCGGCTCGCGTCCGGGCAGGAAGGTCAATGCCCGGCCGGCCGCCAGCAAGTCATAGGTTTCTGGGGCTTTGGCCTCGATGAGCTCGATGGTGCGCACGCCCTTGGTACGCATCGGCAGGTTGATCAGCCGATTGCGCAGGCCAAGATCGAGCAAGGCCTGCCGCTGTTCCAGCAGGCGCCTGCGCACCGGATTGTCGGACATCGATTCGAACCCCTCCATGACAAGTCTATCCTGGTGAGGACCGCGATTTCCAGCGTGACACCGCGGGTTGGCGCGAAAGACTTCACCAAAACGAAAACGGCGCGACACCGGAGTGCCGCGCCGATTTCCAACTCGTCTGCCTGGCAATCAGGACGGAATATTGTCGAGATCGCGATCCTTGGTTTCCGGCACGAACAGCAAGCCGATCACGAAGGTCAGCGCCGCAACCACGATCGGATACCACAGGCCGTAATAGAGATCGCCGCTGGCCGCCACCATCGCGAAGATCACGAAGGGTACCAGGCCGCCGAACCAGCCATTGCCGATATGATAGGGCAAGGACATGCCGGTATAGCGGATGCGGGTGGGATAGAGCTCCACCAGGGCGGCGGCCATCGGGCCATAGACCAGCGTGACGAGGACGATCAGCACGATCAACATCACCACCAGCATGGGCTTGTTGATCGCGGACTGATCGGCCGGCGCCATCGCATAGGTGGTGGCGGTCTTGTCGGTGCCATCCGAATTCTTGACGACGGCACCGCTGGCATCTTTCACCGGCGCCTGCTTTTCCGACACCGGATATTGATGATCCTTCAAGGCCTTGTAGAGGGCCGTCGTGAACTCGGCTTTCTTGGCCTTGGCAGCGGCAGCGTCGAGGCCTGTCGCGACATAGGACGGGATCACGGTTTCGCCGATCTTCACCGAAGCCGGCGTCCCCGGTGCAGCCGCCTCATTGGTGTAGGACACCGAGCTCGAGGCCAGGAAATTCTTGGCCACGTCGCAGGAGGAGGTGAACTTGGCGGTGCCGATCGGGTCGAACTGAACCGAGCAATCGGCCGGGTCGGCGATGACGCTGACGGCCGATTTGGCGAGTGCGGTCTCAAGCGCCGGATTGGCGTAGTGGGTGATGGCCTTGAAGATCGGCTGGTAGAACACCGCCGCCAGCAGGAAGCCGAGCAGCATGATCCATTTGCGGCCGATCTTGTCAGACAGCCAGCCGAAGAACACGTAGAGCGGCAGGCTGATCGCCAAGGCGACGCCCAACAATAGCGAGGCGGTGGTGAGATCCACGCGCAGGGTCTTGGTCAGATAGAGCAAGGCGTAGAACTGCCCCGAATACCAGACGACGGCCTCGCCGGCGACCATGCCGAACAACGCGATCAGGCCGATCTTGAGGTTGGACCACTTCAGGAAGGCCTCGCTCAGCGGCGCCTTGGAGGTTGCCCCCTCCTCCTTCATCTTGACGAAGGACGGGCTTTCGGCGAGCTGCATGCGGATCCAGACCGAGATCAGCAAGAGAATGATCGAGATCCAGAAGGGGATACGCCAACCCCAGTCGCTGAAGGCGGCATCGCTCATATATTGCCGGATCAGCAGGATGATGATCAGCGAGAGCAAGAGACCGCCGGTTGCCGTCGCCTGGATCCAGCCCGTGTAAAGGCCGCGCTTGCCGGCCGGTGCATGCTCGGCGACATAGGTCGCGGCCCCGCCATATTCGCCGCCGAGAGCCAGGCCCTGCACGATGCGCAGCGCGATCAGGATCGTGGGCGCAATGGCGCCGACGCCGAGATTTTGCTGGCACCAGGCATAGCTGGGCAGCAGGCCGACCAGGAAGGTCGAGGCGCCCATCAGCGTGATGGTGACGAGGAAGGTGTATTTGCGTCCGACCAGATCGCCCACGCGACCGAAGACGAGAGCCCCGAAAGGCCGGACGATGAAGCCTGCGGCCCAGGCCAGCAGCGTGGCAAGGAAACTTGCGGTCTCGCTCAGCGAAGAAAAGAAATGGGCGGCGATATAGGTCGCCAATGAACCATAAATGAAGAAATCGTACCATTCGAAAGCCGTGCCCAGAGAAGAGGCGAAGATAACCTTCTTGTCTTCCCTGCTCATCGGCGCCGAAGGGTCTACACTTGCCGTACTGACTGACATCGATGCTCTCCCCCGCCGGCCGGGCACAGCCCAGCGCACCCGTGCCGGATGTCGTGTTTCCTCATCGGCCGTTGACCGGTCCGTTGTCGGCTTTGACGCCGGTGGACGATGCCTGAGGCGAAGAATCCCCCAGACGATCGTCGCGCTGTTCAATCAAGCTTCGGCACGCGCCGGCGACTCTGTCCGGAAAAACCACGGGCCCAAATTCGGACGGTTTCATAGATACTTGGCAGCGTCAAATCGTGATTCGAGTTATACTTAGCGACGTTAAGGCGTTCGCCGGCGCAAACCGGACATCATGCTCCCCGCTTTCCTTGCTGCACCGACCCCGCCAACCGGTTGCTTGTTACCGGCATGACTGTCGCAGCCGGCTGCGATGCCTTATGATCCACCTCAACCTATGGTTGATATTTTTCCGGACATCGAGAGGAACCCGCCATGCGGATGGCCTGGTTGACCTGCCTGCTCCTGGCAATCGGCCTTTCAACCGGAACGCCCGCCGGGGCGCAGATCAAGCTCGGCGTGGCAGGCCCGATGACGGGTCCGAACGCCGTCTTCGGCGAGCAGATGCGAAAAGGTGCCGAGGCGGCTGCGGCAGCCATCAATGCCAAGGGCGGCATCGCCGGCCAGCAGGTGGAGATCGTCGTGGCCGACGACGTTTCCGATCCACGACAGGGCGTGGCGGCTGCCAACAAGCTTGCGGACCAGGGCATCAAGCTGGTGGTGGGGCATTTCAACTCAGGCGTCACCATTCCGGCCTCCGAGATCTATGCCGAGCGCGGCATGATCATGATCTCGCCCTCCGCCACCAATCCGAAGGTAACCGAGCGCGGCCTGTGGAACGTCTTCCGCGTCACTGGCCGCGACGATCGCCAGGGCGGCGTCTGGGCGGACTATGCCGCCAGGAATTTCAAGGGCAAGAGGGTGGCCATCCTGCATGACAAGACCCCCTATGGCCAGGGTCTGGCGGCAAGTGCCCGTGATGCCTTCGCGCAGGCGGGATTCAAGCCGGTGCTGGAGGCTGGTGTCGATGTCGGCGAGAAGGATTATTCCGCCATCGTCGACCGGCTGGGCAAGGCGCGGGCAGACCTTCTACTCTGGGGCGGCCTCTACACCGAGGCGGCCCTCATTCTCAGGCAGTTGCGCCAACGGGGCCTCAAGACCGTGCTGTTTTCCGGCGACGGCCTGATCGGCAGCGACTTTCCTGCCCTTGGCGGCGATGCCGTGATCGGCACGCTGATGACCTTTCCTCCCCCGCATGGCCAGAACCCTGCGGCCGCTGACATCATCCGCGTGGAACCCTCTCTGGCGGAAGGCTATGGCCTCTACGCCTATGCCGCGATCCAGGTTTTCCAGCAGGCCGCTGCACGGGCCCAAACGCTGGATCCAAGACGCCTGGCGGAAGCGATGCATGCCGGCAAGCCGTTCCGCACCGTTCTCGGCGACATCGCCTTCGACGCCAAGGGCGACCGCACCACGCCCGATCTGATCGTCTATCGCTGGCAAAAAGGCGCCGACGGCACCATCACCTATCAGCCGGCCGAACCGCAGGCCTCGATGATGGTGACGGCTGACGCTTCGCCAGACAATGCCGGCGGTACGATCGAAACGGCCCAGGATACGTCGAAGCCGGCTTTCGCCGTCGACACGGCTCCGATTGCCAAGACCGTCCCTGTCACCAAGTCAGCGCCCGTGATCGATACAACCGGCCCGGCGCCTCGCCGCGTCGCCTTGGTCATCGGCAACTCCGCCTATCGTTCGGTATCCCAGTTGCCGAACACGCTGCGCGACGCCGATCTCATCGGGCAGGCGCTGCGCCAAACCGGGGTGGACGACGTCACGATTGCGCACGACCTCGATCGCGCCGGCATGATCGCCGCACTGAAAGCCTTTGCGCGCAAGGCCGACCAATCGGACTGGGCCGTAATCTACTATGCTGGCCACGGCATCGAGGTGGATAACAAGAACTATCTGATCCCGCTGGACGCCGTGCTGGAATCCGACCGCGATGTTCCCGATGAAGCCGTTCCGCTGGAGCGGGTGATGAGCACGCTCGACGGCGCGCGCAAGCTCAAGCTCGTGGTGCTCGACGCCTGCCGCAACAATCCCTTCATCGCGCAGATGAAGCGGAGCGTGGCGAGCCGTTCGATCGATCGCGGCCTATCGCGCGTGGAGCCGGCCGGCGCCACGCTGGTGGTTTATTCCGCCAAAGAGGGCACCACGGCCGCCGATGGCGATCAGGCCAACAGCCCGTTCGCCCTTTCGCTCGCCAGGCGCCTGGTCGAGCCGGGCGTGGAGATCAACAAGATCTTCCGCTTCGTACGCCAGGATGTGCTCGACGTCACCGGCAACCGCCAGGAACCCTATGTCTACGGCTCGCTGCCACCGGCGGATTTCTTCTTCGTCGCACCGCAATAAGGCCTTGGCCGGGGCGGCGAAGCTTATGCGGCCAGCTCGCCATTCCACCGCAGCGGGTCACGGATGCGCCTGTTCCGGCTGGCCAAGGCCTACCTCCTCGAGATAGCGTTGCAGCACTGCCATTTCGGCGGAAGCAAGGATGGTGGCAATATAGCCATCGGGCCGGACGAGCACCCAATCACCCGGACCGAGAACATAGATGTCGCGGACATGGCCAGCATGGTCGATGATGTCGCCCCGTTCGCCGATATGGTGGATATGCAGCCCGCGGCGGGGTGGCAAGCCGGCCCGGTTGGCCTCGTAGGCCAACAGCGTCCAATGCGGGCCCTTGAACAGGTCGAACAGACGCATGGATTGTCCTGCCGCACCCTGGACCGGCGCGTCCGGAGCCCGATCCCCCGCAAGCACGTCACCATCTCGTGCTAGCCGCTCGATCGTCAGCGACGACTTGGGATAGCCGATATCGAGCTGCTGCGTCTCGCGGCCACGCCGTATCTCGCCGCGTTTGAGATCTTCCAGCAGACTTGTGGAAAGGCCAAGCATGGCTGCGGCTATGGGGCGGCGCTCCTCCTCATAGGTGTCGAGCAGTTGGCCTCGGGCACCGGCCAGAACAGCTGCCAGTTTCCAACCGAGATTATAGGCATCCTGCACGCTGGTATTGAGACCCTGTCCCCCGGTCGGCGGATGCGTATGCGCCGCATCTCCGACCAGGAATACGCGACCAACGCGATATCGATCGACAAGCCGGGCATTCATGCCGAAAGCGGAAGCCCAGGAGACGGATGTCACCTGGATGTCGTCCCGGCCGGTGCGTTGCGCCACCATGGCATTCAGCCCCTCGACGGAGAGGTCGACGTCGCCTTCAAGCGGAACCGGCCCCTGTATCTGGAAAAGGTCTGTTCCCGCGAGCGGGCAAAGCGAGATCTGCCGCTGCATGTCCTTGTCCCCAAAACGATGCCAGACATCCCGGTTCAAACCAGTCAGGGAAACGTCGGCGACGATGGCGCGAACGCCGAGCGTCCTGCCCGGGAAGCCGAGGTCGAGCGCCTGGCGCACGAAACTGCGGCCGCCATCGGCACCGACGAGCCAGCGCACGCGAATGTTCTCTTCGCCCGTCCTGCCGATGATCCGTACTGCTACGCCGGTCTCGTTCTGGTCGAAGCCCACCAATTCTGACCCAAACTCAGGGTGATGTCCCAATTCTGCAAGACGTTCGCGCAGGATGGCCTCGGTCAAGAACTGCGGCAGCATCAACGGGGTGCGATACGGTTCGGCTGGTATCGGGGCTTGCTGCTCCATGAGTTCAGAATCGCTGTGACTGCCGTCATCATGATAGTGGCGCTGCCGCGGATAGGGCCCACCGGCCGCCGCCATCCGGTCCAGAACTCCGAGGTCCTCGAAGATCTCCAGCGTTCTCGGCTGAATGCCCTTGCCGCGCGATCCGTGGAACGGCTTGTCCATTTTCTCGATCAGTCGGAAGGACACGCCGCGCCGCGCGAGATCGATCGCCAGCGTCAACCCGGCCGCCCCCGCCCCGCAAATGAGAACGTCAACTGCAAATTGCTCTGTCATGCTCATCTCCATATGTGTAATATGCACATAATAGGAGACTGGACATGCCGTCAATTAATAATGTGCAAAATACACATATTAGCACCTTGCTGCGCGAGCTTCACGGCGCGCTGATCGACATCGTCAGCGTGATGAACCGCCCCCAGCGTGACGAGGCGATGGTGCGGGCAGCCGGCATCTCTCTCGATCGCGCTCTGTTTCCGTTGCTGGTCATGGTGGAGCGGCTCGGCCCCATCGGCGTGGTGGAATTGGCCGACCGCGTGGGGCGGGACTACACGACGGTCAGCCGGCAAGTGGCAAAACTCGAGAGCCTCGGCTTGGTGGATCGTCAGGGCAGCGTTGCCGATAGACGTATTCGCGAGGCGACCATTGCGCCCAAGGGCAAGGCCATGACCGATCTGGTCGACGCTGCCCGCGAGAAGATGGGCCGCGCGATCTTTGCCGGATGGGAGCCGGGCGATGTTCGGGACCTCGTGCGGCTCATGCGCAGATTCGCGGACGACATCAACGCAACTTCCCCTGAATGATCGACGTGGACGGCCGCCGCGCCCCCCGAATTGCCTTGACCATGCATGCCAAGTCCGTGCTGGAATAGCCGATATCCCGCCCATTGCCTCGACGCTGGCTTACAGGCTCGACGTCGCACGTCCCCCGAACAAGGACCCGATCATGCGCTACATCGCCTTGCTGCGTGCCATCAATGTCGGCGGAAGCTCGACGATCAAGATGGCCGAACTGCGCGCCCTCGGAGAAGACCTCGGCTTCTCCGGGGTCACGACCCTGCTCCAGAGCGGCAACCTGACCTTCGAGGCCCGCGAGGCGGCCCTGCCCGATCTTGAGCAGCGCTGGGAACAAGCCGTATTCGAGAAGTTCGGCGTGTCGACCACCTTCGTCATCCGTACCACGCCACAATGGCAGGCCATGATCGATGCCAATCCCTATCCGAGGGAAGCCGCGGACGACCCTGCCCACCTGTTGGCACTCCCCAGCAAGCATGACATCGACCCATCTGCCGTCGCTTCCCTGCGCGTGGCAATCCGGGAACGCGAGAGCGTCGCCGCCGGCGAGCGCTGTCTCTACGCCCATTACCCGGATGGCATCGGCCGTTCCAAGCTCACCACCAAGCTGATCGAGCGCCATCTCGGCACGCTGGTGACCGGCCGCAACTGGAACACGGTCTTGAAATTGGTGGCCTGACGCCACCAAGGGGGACCGCCCAAACCATTTCCACCCGCCCAACCGCCGGCGCGAGCGTCCCAGTCGCCATGACGTCGAGCAACGAGAGGTCCTATCCGGGATTGGCAATGGCGATCGCTGGCTTGCGCCGGGAGACCGACAGCATCGCGAGGGGAGCGAGCAGCCAAAGGCGGAGACAATAGATCCGCATGTCGCAGGCCCAGAGCGCGATACCGTCCTGCCCGCGCTCCGCGGTTTTGCTCGGCTGTTATTACACCAACATTGCCGCCTTCATGCGGATGCGAGGGCGGCCTTCTACCAGCCGAGTTCGCGCAGATAGGCAGCGCGGGCCGCGACCCCCGTATGCGTGAAATCGGTGAAAACGCCATCGATGCCCAGCCGGAAGAACTTCAGATATTCCAGGCTCGGATCGCCATGATAATCGGCAGCCAGGTATTTCTTCTCGTTCCGGAAGGTGAAGACATGCACAAACAGGCCGGCCTTGTGCGCATCGGTGACGAGGCTGGTCGCTTCCTGGGTCGAGGCCTCGGGCGTGGAGCCCTTATAGGGCGTGCCGTCGGCATTGCTGTCCTTCCAGGGCGAGATCTTGAGCGAGACGATCTGGGGCTTCCAGGGCCCGATGCCATCGGCATAGGTCTTGATCTCCGCCAGGCCCTCGGGGCTCAGCATCGCGTCGAACCAGCGCGCATCGCCCGAAACCGTCCAGTCGAAGGGGCGCGAATTGGTGATGTCGTCATAGAGCACCTTGCCGGTCTTCAGGTCGACACCATCCGCATCGATGAGCTGGACCTGCCGTGTCTGCAGACCGTGTTCGCGCATATATTTCAGGCTGCTCGGCTCGAAGCTCTGCACCAGGATAGGAGCCTCCCTGGTGTTGAGGCCATTGTCCTTGATGATCTTGATCAGGGCATCCTCGAGCGGACGGCTGCCCGGCGCACCGCAGCCATTGGCGATGGCCTGGGCATTGTTCCAGGTCGGGTTCTTGGTTTCCGGGTAGACGGCGATCGGGCGGCCGGTCTCCTTGCTCTTGGCCTTGGCGATGTCGATGATCTCCTGGAAGCTGAGCACCGGGAACTTGCCGTTGAACACCTTCGGCCGCTCATTGGCCGCGTCATAGGTGGTGCCGGCGATCCAGTTCTTCAGCTCGGCCATGGTGAAATCGGTGATCGACCAGTCATTGGTATGGTCCTCGCCATCGACGACCAGGGACTTCAGCACCGATTTGGGATTGGCCGGATCGGTCAGGTCGGTGAGATATTCGGCAGGCCCGCTGGTCGGCGTCTGGGCCCATTTCACCTTGACCATGACGCCGGGTACCGTGCGCTTGCGCGCTGCGACGTCGGCATTGGTCTTGGCCACCTCGGCGACGTTGGTGTTGTCGCTCAGCCAGGGATTGTGGCGTGCCACCAGCACGCAATCCTTGGTCAGGTGCAGATCCTCTTCGAGCGCATCCGTTCCGAGGGCGGCGGCGAGATCATACGAAGCCTCCGTCTCCTCAGGCACCAGACCCGGCACGCCACGATGCCCGATCACCAGCGGCGGCTTGCCGTCGAGGGTGTGGAAGGGCCTGGCGCCGGCCGGTGCGGCATCGGATTGGGCAAGAACCGCCGACGGGGCTGCAAGCCCCAGGGCGGCAGCACCAAGCAAAGCCACACCGACGCGTAGATTCCATCGCGCGCAACCATATCTCATGACCGGATCTCCAACCCTTCGCTCGCTTGATCTGTGAATGCCCACCCCCGGTCTTCTTGTCCCAGTTTTCTGACAATGGCATGACCTGGGGACAGATCCTCGCCTCCGGCTACGCTTCCTTCTCGAAGCACGTGTTTTGAGCCAGGCAGAGGAGCCGGCCAGGCGGTCAGCCGACCCCGCGTTCAGGCGATCAAAAAAGTATCACCACACCCCGTGAAACGTGGTGGCACGTAGTTTCCCCAACGGGTTAGCTTCCTGTCACTGGAGAGCCGACGGCTCGAGAGCAAACGGCCAGGCCAAGAACACCACGCAAGGCCGGCCGCGTTTTGGGGGAGACGGTCATGCCCAGGGGTCCGAACGCAGCCCGGCAGAGGCGCTGCGAGCATCATCGCCGATCCATTTCAGTGCGGCCCGAAGCGTTACTTTCCTCCATGGAAAGCGAGCCGGCACGCCACGCCAGCCGGCTTCTTCCCATTGGCAGCGCCCCAGCGACACGAAGTGCCTGACGGGCCGATCAAAAAATAGCAGCGCCTTGGCACCTTGCGGCCAGCCAATGCGTTGTACCGCCAAGCTCCATCCCGGAACGCGGCGGATGCAAGACCGATCCCGGCCGCGCAACGTCACCATCGATCATTCGCACAATCATAATATCCAAGGGAGAAAGCCCGAATGAAACTCACATCCTTGAAGTCCACCGGCGCGGCCGTCCTGGCCTTGTCCCTGCTTGGCAGCGCATCGGCACTGGCCCAGGATGCGGCGGTCAAGGACGCAACCGTGGCGTTCCTCATGCCCGACCAGGGTTCGACCCGCTATGAAGAGCATGATCATCCCGGCTTCGTCGCCCAGATGAAGAAGCTGTGCGAGAGCTGCAAGGTGCTCTACCAGAACGCCGATGCCTCGATCTCCAAGCAGCAGCAGCAATTCAACTCGGTCATCACCCAGGGCGCCAAGGTTATCGTGCTCGATCCGGTCGACTCGGCCGCGGCGGCTTCCATGGTCAAGCAGGCGCAAGGCCAGGGCATCAAGGTCATCGCCTATGACCGTCCCATTCCCGACGCCAAGGCCGATTTCTACGTCTCCTTCGACAACAAGGCGATCGGCAAGGCCATTGCCGAGTCCCTGGTCGAGCATCTGAAGGCGACCAAGGCACCGACCGAGGACACGGGCGTGCTGCAGATCAACGGCTCGCCGACCGACGCGGCCGCCCGGCTGATCCGGGACGGCATCCATGAGGGCCTCAAGGACAGCGGCTACAAGACCCTGGCCGAGTTCGACACGCCCAACTGGCTGCCGTCCAACGCCCAGCAATGGGCCAGCGGCCAGATCTCGCGCTTCAGCAAGAAGATCGTCGGCGTGGTCGCCGCCAATGACGGCACCGGCGGCGGCGCGATCGCGGCCTTCAAGGCCGCCGGCGTCGACCCCGTGCCGCCCGTCACCGGCAATGACGCCACCCTCGCCGCCCTGCAGCTGATCATCGCCGGCGACCAGTACAACACCATCTCCAAGCCGAGCGAGATCGTCGCCGCAGCCGCCGCCGACGTCGCCGTCGAGCTCCTCGCCGGCAAGACGCCCAAGGCCGAAGCCACCCTGTTCGACACCCCCTCCAAGCTGTTCGTGCCGGCCATCGTGACCTCCAAGAACCTGAAGGCGGAGATCATCGACAAGAAGATCGCCACGGCCGACCAGCTCTGCGGCGGCCGCTATGCCGAAGGCTGCAAGAAGCTCGGCATCACCCAGTAAGCCGATGACGGGTCCCCCGGCCGCCTTCGCGCGGCCTGGGGATCACGGCTGCCACGGACTTGTTGTCGACTGTAGACTTCATACGATGCCGCGCGGCACCACACCATGACAGCCGGCCTCGGGCTTGAGGCATTGCCACACCCTTCCTGCAGCCAGGCATTCCCGATCCATCTATGAAAGGACTCCGGTATGACTGACCTTTCTTCCGGTTCCACATCGGCCAATGCGCCCACGGGCGAGCTCATCTTGAGCCTGCGCAACGTCTCCAAGCATTTCGGTGCCGTATCCGCCCTGACCGATATCGAGCTCGACGTGCATGCTGGCGAGGTCGTGGCGCTGGTCGGCGACAACGGTGCCGGCAAGTCGACCCTGGTCAAGGTGCTGGCCGGCGTCCACCAGCCCAGCTCCGGCACCATCACCTTCCACGGCAAGCCGGTAACGCTCGCAACGCCGAGCGACGCCCTCAATCTCGGCATCGCCACCGTGTTCCAGGATCTTGCTCTGTGCGAGAACCTCGACTCGGTCGCCAACATCTTCCTCGGCCGCGAACTCGAGCCCTACCGGCTCGATGAGGTCTCGATGGAGATCAAGGCCTGGAAGCTGCTCAACGAATTGTCGGCCCGCATTCCCAGCGTGCGCGAACCCATCGCCTCCCTGTCGGGCGGCCAGCGCCAGACCGTCGCCATCGCCCGTTCGCTGCTGCTCGACCCCAAGATCATCCTGCTCGACGAGCCGACGGCGGCCCTCGGCGTCGCCCAGACAGCCGAGGTACTCGATCTCATCGAGCGCGTACGCGACCGGGGCCTCGGCGTGGTGATGATCAGCCACAACATGGACGACGTACGTGCCGTGGCCGACCGCATCGTGGTGCTCCGGCTCGGACGCAACAATGGGGTGTTCTACCCCCAAGATTCCCATCAGGACCTCATCAGCGCCATTACCGGAGCCGCCGAAAACTCGGTGTCCCGCCGCGCGACGCGACGCCAGGCACAGGCCGACCAGAGCCAGGAGAGCCAGCCATGACCAGCAATATCGAGCAAGGTCGCTCAGATTCGAGCGCCTCCAAGACGCCGCTCGACCGCGCCGATGTGCGGGTGAAGCATGACGACAGCATCGGCGGCGCCATCAGCGCCTTCCTGGAGCGCATAAGGTCGGGCGATCTCGGCTTCCTGCCGGTGATCGTCGGCCTCATCCTGATCTGCATCGTGTTCCAGAGCCTGAGCCCGGTCTTCCTCTCGGCCAACAATCTGGTCAATCTGCTGTTCGACTGCTCGACGGTCGGCGTGATCGCCCTCGGTATCGTCTGCATCCTGATGCTGGGCGAGATCGACCTCTCCGTCGGCTCGGTGAGCGGCCTGTCCTCGGCCCTGCTCGGCGTGCTCTGGGTCAATCTGAACTGGCCGGTGGTGCTGGCCATTCCCGCCGCGATCCTGGCGGGCATGGCCATCGGCGCCGTCTACGCCTTCCTGTTCAACCGTTTCGGCATGCCGAGCTTCGTCGCCACCCTGGCGGGCCTGCTGGCCGTGCTCGGCCTGCAGCTCTATCTGCTCGGCTCGACCGGCTCCATCAACCTGCCCTACGGCTCGGAGGTGGTGAATTTCGGCCAGACCATGACGATGCCCCACGCGCTCGCCTATGCGCTGGCCGCCATCGCGGGCGTGGTGATCTTCTATGCCGATTTCCGTACCGCATCGCGCCGCCGCGAGGCTGGGCTCTCCGCCCGCCCCCTCGCCTTCATCCTGCTGCGCGCCGCCGCGATCACCATCGCGCTCGAACTGGTGGTGTTCTATCTCAACCAGGACCGCGGCGTGCCGTGGATGTTCACCCTGTTCGTCGTCCTGGTCGTGGTGATGAACTACGCGCTGACCCGCACCAAATGGGGCCGCTCGATGAACGCCGTCGGCGGCAATCGCGAGGCAGCACGGCGCGCCGGCATCAATGTGCGCTTCATCTATGCCTCCGCCTTCGTGACCTGCGCCGGCCTGGCGGCGACCGGCGGCATCCTGGCCGCGGCACGCCTGGCGTCCGCCAGCCAGCAGGCCGGCACCGGCGAGGTGAACCTCAATGCCATCGCCTCGGCGGTCATCGGCGGCACCAGCCTGTTCGGCGGTCGCGGGAGCGCCTATTCGGCCCTGCTCGGCATCATCGTGATCCAGGCGATTTCGAGCGGGCTGACGCTGCTCGATCTGTCCTCGTCGCTGCGCTACATGATCACCGGCGCCGTGCTCGCCATCGCCGTGATCGTCGACTCCCTGGCCCGCAGGTCCCGCGTTTCCCACGGCCGCGCCTGACCTTGTCCCGAGCCGGTAAGTCGTTGTCGATCAAGAGCTTGCCGGCTCGTTTTCCCAAGATACTCAAAATTGTAGCGGGAGGCTTCCGCCCTCGCGGAAACCGATGCAGGAGATGCCAATCATGGAACAGGACCTCAATAGCCAGAACGTTTCGGGCCAGGACTTCACCGGCAAGGTCGCGGCCATCACCGGCGCCGCTTCAGGCATCGGCCTGGAATGCGCCAAGGCCCTGCTGGCGGCCGGCGCCCGCGTCGTCTTCATCGATCGCGCCGAGGATACCCTCAGAACGATCTGCACGGAACTCGGACCGAACGCCATTCCGGTGGTCACCAACCTGCTCGATCCAGCCAGCGTATCGCGCATGATGCCCGAGATTCTCGACAAGGCCGGCCAGCTCGACATCTTCCACGCCAATGCCGGTTCCTATATCGGCGGCGAGGTGGTCGAGGGCGATCCCGACGCCTGGGACCGCATGCTCAATCTCAACATCAACGCCGCCTTCCGCACGGTGCGCGAAGTGCTGCCGCATATGGTTGAGCGCAAGACCGGCGACATCATCGTCACCTCTTCGGTGGCGGGCATGATCCCGGTGGTGTGGGAGCCTGTTTACACCGCTTCCAAGCATGCGGTGCAAGCCTTCGTCCATACGGTCCGGCGCCAGGTTGCCAAGCACGGCATCCGCGTCGGCGCCGTACAGCCCGGCCCCGTGGTCACCGCCCTGATCAGCGACTGGCCCAAGGCCAAGCTCGACGCGGCCTTGGCGGCGGGCGATCTCATGCAGCCGACGGAAGTGGCCGCTGCGGTGATGTTCATGCTCAGCCGCCCCCGCAACGTCACCATCCGCGACCTGGTGATCCTGCCCCAGGCCAACGATCTATGAATGATCGCCGGGAATGGGCGCTGCTTCCTGAACCGTAGCGTAGCCCCTCACCCTTACCCTCTCCCCGTAAGAACGGGGCGAGGGGGCTTCGACGTCGAGTTTCATTCCGAAAGCCTGTTATCTCGCCCGACAGTCGGGCGAGATTAAAACTCCAAAAACTAATCGCAACGCTTGTGCCTCCTCGCCCCGTTCTTACGGGGAGAGGTAAGGTGAGGGGCAGCACCACTCTCGAGCAGAGCATGTGTCTCGCCCAGGCCCGATACTCCCCTGATAACGATCAAGCCTGCCGGCGCACCATATCGAGGAACTTCGACAGGCTGGGGCTCGGCTCGTCCGCGCGGCGCGCGAGGTAGAGCGGCGCCGTCAGCCCCGTCGTGCCGTCGAGGCGTCGATAGACGATGCCGTTCGTCTCCAGCTTCGCCATGGAAGCCGGCACGATCGAAATGCCGAGGCCGGCCGAGACCAGGCTCAGCGTCGAAACCATCCTCGGCGTTTCCTGCCCGACCATCGGGCTGAACCCCGCGGCGCGGCAGGCCGCGATGATGTCGTCATAGAGGCCCGGACCGGAGGGCCGGCGATTGAGAACGAAAGTCTCGTTTGCAAGAGCGCTGAGTGACAGGCGTTGCCGGCGCAAGGAAGCGGCGGCAAGCGGATGATGGTCCGGCAGGGCGACCAGCATCTCCTCGACATGGAGAGGCTCCACGATGAGCCCGTCGGGCCTGGCAGCCGGGGCGCGGACAAAGGCCGCATCCAGGCGATCGGCGCGCAGCAATTCGATGAGATCGCCGGTGCTGCCTTCTTCCAGCGATAGAGCAATGCCGGGTGCGGCCTCGCGTAGCCCGCGCATGACGGCGGAGACCAGCGGATGGAAGGCTGCCGAGGTCGTATAGCCGACCGCAAGCCTGCCCTGTTCACCGCGCGCCGCCCTCTTGGTTGCCTCCAGCGCCGCATCGACATCCTGCAGGACGAGGCGGGCCCGCTCCACCAGCACCCGTCCCGGCTCGGTCAATCGGACACCGCGGGGCAAGCGCTGGAACAGGGGCGCGCCGACGGCGCGCTCCAGCGCGCGGATCTGCTGGCTGAGCGGTGGCTGCTGGATGCCGAGGCGCTCGGCCGCCCGTGTCACATGGCCCTCATCGGCGACGGTGACAGCATAGCGCAGATGACGTAGTTCGATCATGTCATATTCTTTGGATATGGATATTACCTCTATCATATATTGGACATGATGGATCGGGAAGCCTAGCTTTCGCGCAAATTTTCCAGGCAAGGCCCGACATATGGATGCTGCAACCCCATCCCTCCCAGTGGAGAGGAGATCCCCCGACATCGCCGACCTGTTCGGCGGCTTCCTCACTTTGGGCCTGATCGGCTTTGGCGGCGTGCTGCCGCTGGCGCGCCGCATGATCGTGGAAGAGCGCGGCTGGCTGAATGCCCAGGAATTCGCCGATCTCCTCGGCCTGTGCCAGTTCCTGCCGGGCGGCAACATCATCAACATGTCGGTGGCCATCGGCTTGCGCTTCCGCGGCGTGGCCGGTGCCTGCGCGGCCCTTCTCGGCCTGATCGCCGCTCCGACCGCGATCGTCATCGGGCTTGGCGTGCTCTATGACCGCTTCCATGCCGACCCGCATGTCCACCGCCTCTTTGCCGGGCTTTCGGCGGCTGCGGCGGGGCTGCTCATCTCGATGGCAATCAAGGTCGCCCGTCCGCTCCGGCGTGATCTCGCCGGAATCCTGGTCGCGTGCGCTTGCTTCCTGGCGATCGCCGTGCTGCGCCTGCCTTTGCTGGCGACCATGCTGGTCCTGGCACCTCTCGGCATTTTCCTGGCCTGGAGGAAGGCATGATGGCATCCCCCCTGCTGACCCTCGCCTTGATCTTCACCGAGCTTTCTCTGCTCGCCTTCGGCGGCGGCAATACCATCCTGCCCGAAATGCACCGGCAGGTGGTCGATATCCAGCACTGGATGTCGGCGCAGCAATTCAGTGCGATGTTTGCCCTGGCGCAGGCCGCCCCCGGCCCGAACATGATGATCGTGCCGCTCGTCGGCTGGCACGTCGCGGGATTGCCGGGCGTTCTGGTGACCTCGCTCGCCAAGTTCGGCCCCTCCTCCCTGATCACCGGTGTCGCCCTCCGGCTTTGGGACCGCTTCCGCGATCGGCCCTGGCGGCAGAAGGTACAGGCGGGCCTGCTGCCGATGACGGTCGGGCTGGTCACGGCGAGCGCCGCCGTGATCGCCGAAGCCTCCGCCGAAACCTGGCTGCTGGCGGGTATCATCGCCGTCTCGGCCTTTCTCACCGCGACGACCCGCATCCATCCGTTACTGGTGCTGGCGGGTGGCGCCGCGATCGGATTGAGCGGGCTCACCCAGTTCTGAGGCGAGGACCAGGAGGAGGCTTTTGGCCATGACGACATCGGCGTCCGATCCGCTCGACGCCCTGCTGCGCGATCTCCTGGCCTGGCTGTCGTGCGGCGACCGCCCCTATGCCGAGGTCATGGAAGCGTGGCGGACATCATGCCCGCGCCTGCCGGTTTGGGAAGAAGCCAATGAGCGCGGCTTCGTTTCCCGCAACCGGATCGACGGCGAGGCGATGGTGGGCCTGACCGAGACGGGTCGCCGTTTCCTGGCACCGGCAAGCAGCCTCGAAAACCACGGCTGACGAGAGCTATTAGCCCAACGCCACGCCCCTGCCCGCCAGCAAGGCCAATAGCCAGCCCTCGCCCAGAAATACTTCGGCCTGGAAACCGGCCTGCCTTGCGCCTTCGACATTGGCGGGCAGGTCGTCGAAAAAGATGCAGCTGCCAGGATCGATGCCGGCCTTCTCGGCCACCACCTGGAAGGAACGCAGCGAGGGCTTCTCATACCCGATCTCATGGCTGAGATAGGGCTCGAAATCAGCCAGCACGCCGCCCGATGCCTTCCGGACGAAATCCCAATGTTCCTGGTTGGTGTTCGAGAAGATCATCACGCGGTTGCGCCCGGCCAAGCGCTGCAGAACAGCGAGCATCGAGGCATCGACGTCGAGATGGCAGCTCCAATCCTCGATGAACACGTCCCATGATGCGTCATAACCGGCCGTCTCCGCCAGCTGTGCATGAAACAGGCGGATCGGCGTGCCCGTGCCCCAGCGCGATTGCCGGAACAGCGCGGCGACATCCTCGGGCCGCCAATCGGGCCGGCAGCGCGAGGCCAGGCGCGTAAACAACACGGCATTGTCATGGGCGACCACGACGCCGCCGAGATCGAAGACGAGCGCCTGGAACGGTGAAGACGACATGATGCCTCCTGCTTTCGACCCGGATCCGCTGCAAGGGCTAGAAGGGCATTGCGGCGCCGATAGGTTCAACGGCGCCGCCCAATCATCTTCGCTCAAAGTATACAGTCGATTGCTTCATTTCCCTTTCAGGACAACGGCGGGTGAAGACGCGACCTCCCGCTCAGCCTTGCCCACCGACTGTGCCTGTCTCGATCCGAAAATCAGGAAGCTGAGAACGGCTAGCACGATCACGCCGATACCCCCATAGAGCATCACCAGCCCAAAGCCGTCGACCAGCGCGGCGTGAACGAGAGAGCCGGAAGGATCCGCCCCGGCGAGTTTGGGCACGTCCTGGGTCAGGCTAGCGAGATTGCCGGCGGCGACCTTCTCCGCCAGCGTCCGCAATTCCTCGGGTCCCAGCGCCGCCCCAAGGCTCGCCTGCAGCGAGGCCCGGATGCCTTCGACCAGGACGAGACCCATCACCGCAATATTGATGGCCAGGGTGATCAGGCGGGCACTGATATCGATGCCGGAGGCCATGCCGGCCCTGTCCGGTGACACCGAGGCGGTGGTGGTGTTGGTGGTGGGCGTCGAGGTGATGCCGATGCCGAGGCCGGCGATCAGGAGGCCCGGCAGCAGGGTCAGCCAATTGGCGCCCTCGATGCCGGCGCCGATCTTCATGGCGATGAAGCCGAGGCCGATGGTCAACAGGCCGAGCGGAATGGCGATCCGGGCCTGATAACGCCGGCGCAGGGCCTCGCCGAGCGGTGGACCGACCATGAAGGGCAATGTGTAGGCCAGGAGCAGCAGACCGGCCTGGGTGGCGTCATAGCCAAGACCGCTCGAGACATAGATCGGCAGATAGATGATGAAGGGCCAATAGCTGAAATTCATGCCGATGCAGCCCATGATCGCGCCTGAGAACTGGCGGATGCGAAACACCGAGAAGTCGAACATCGGATGCGGGCTGACCTTTTCGGCCGCCAGAAAGGCAACGAAAGCGACGATCGCCACTGCGGCGACGCCCCAGCGCATGGCCGGACCCAGGTCGGCTCCCTGGGTGATCAGATAGGAGAAACCGAATACCGCCAGGGACAGCGTGACGATACCGGCCAGATCGATGCGCTTGGCCTGAGGATCTCGCGATTCCCGGACGCCGACCGCGATGAGGAGCAGAGCCACACCGGCTAGCGGGACATGGATGAGGAACACCCACTGCCAGTTTGAAAGCGAGACGATCAGACCACCGATCAGCGGGCCGAAGCCAAGGCCGACACCCGAGACGATGCCCCAGGCCGTGAAGGCCCGGCCGCGCTCGGCGCCCTCCTGGAACTGGTGCGAGAGCACCGCTACCGTGCACAGCAACATGGCGCCACCGGCCAGGCCCTGCAGGAAGCGAGCGATGATCAGCACCAGCGAATCCTGGGCGAGGCCGCAGATCAGCGAGGCCAAGGCGAAGGCAATGGTGGTGATGATCATCACCCGTTTGCGGCCAAAACGATCGGCCAGGGTGCCGGTCGCCATCAAGACCGTGGTGCATGCAATGGTATAGGCGTTCATGATCCACTGCAGATCCTTGAAATCGGCCTTGAGCGCGGTTTCGAGGGTCGGCAGGATCACCGGCACGCTGGAAATCTCCAGCCCGAACAAGAGAGAAGCGAGACATACGCCCGCCAATGCGACAGCATTGCGCCCTGTCTGAAAAGTCATGATCGAACAACCTGGTCCGGGGCCGGCGGCGATGGCCGCGCACTCCTCCCCGGCTCTTGAAAAAGAAGGTTGTCCTCACATAGAAGAAGGCCGATCATATAAAAAGACGATCATCATCTATTTCAGAAATGACAAAATGGTATTGATGCGATGACGACGCTGGATGTCGATGCGGTCAAGGCCTTCGTGATGGTGGCCGACCTGCAGAGTTTCACCCGGGCCGCCGAGGCCCTGGCCAGCACGCAGGCGACGATCAGCGTCAAGTTGCGGCGGCTGGAAGAAAAGCTCGGTGCGAGGCTGATCGAGCGCACGCCGCGGCGGGTGCGCCTGTCACCGCGCGGCGCTGCCTTCCTGCCCGCCGCACGCGATTTCATCGCCGCCCATGAACGGGCGATCGCCGAGTTCGCTTCGGCGCCCTGCCGGCTCTCGCTCGGCTTCGTCGATCATGTCGCCGGCCCCGAACTGCCTGCCCTGTTGGCGCAGCTCAACGCCCACGATCCGACGCTCACCTTGAAGGTGAAGATCGACACCACCACCATGCTGATGGCCGCGCTCGACGAAGGCGGACTCGACGCCGTCATCGTCCACAATGAGGACGATCGCAGGCCGGGTGCGCCGCTGTCGGCGACCCATTACGGCTGGTACGCTGCCCCGCATTTCGAATGGTGCAGGGAAAAGCCCCTGCCGCTCGCCATGCTGAGCATGTGCGAAACCTGCCCCGATCGCCTGCGCTCCACGGAAGCTCTCGAACGGGCGGGCCTGGCCTGGAGCGAGACCTTCGTCGGCGGCGGTGGCTCGGCCCTCAACCTTGCCGTTTCGGCCGGCGTCGCGGTTGCGGCCCTTGCCCACCGCGTCGCCCCGCCCGGCGTGGTCGAAGTCAGCGCCAAGCTCGGCCTGCCTCCCTTGCCGCCATCGCAAATCATCCTGCATTGCAACACTATGTCGCCGCGGGCGCGGGACGCCCTGCGCATCCTCACCACCGCCTTCCGGGAACACCGGACGACTTGAGGCGCCGAGCGAGCATCATTCTTCCTCGTGCAGGCTGGAAAGCGGCAGCCCCTCGAAGCGCTTCAGCGTGTCCAGGACGATCGAGGTCTTCACGTGCTGCACGGAATCATGCGGCAGCAAGACTTCGTTGACGAAACGCGACAGGCCGGCAAGCCCGCGTGTCGCTACCTTGAGGTGGTAATCCATCTCGCCGGTCAGGGCATAGGCCTCGAGCACTTCGGGCAGGTCGTTGACAAGCTGGGCGAATTTACGGGCATTGTCGCGGTTATGGGTGGCGAGCGTCACGGAGATCACCACCAGGAGGTCGAGCCCGACCTTGTGCGGATCGAGGCTGGCCTGGTAGCCGCAGATCACTCCCATCACCTCCAGGCGGGAACGCCGGCGCGAGCATTGCGAAGCCGATAGCGCAATCTTCTCCGACAGCTCGATATTGGTCAGGCGGCCGTCACGCTGCAGCTCCCGCAGGATTCGGAGATCGTAGGCGTCGAGATCGATCATTGCATCAATCCGGGATTTCATGCACGCTTCGTGCATAGTTTTTGCCGAACACGCGAAAGATGCAAGCACATTGCATGCGCAGGGTGGCACAATTCCTCTCAAAGTGAAGGCGCGTCATCGCCCCTTCGCAACCAGGAGGAAATTATGGGGCCTTTCCCGCATGATGCGCCGCCGGCGGCGATCACTCCCGACAATCCCGCCGGAACGGACGGGTTCGAATTCGTCGAATTCGCCCATCCCGACCCCGCCAAGCTCCAGGCGCTGTTCACCAGCATGGGCTATGTGCCGGTTGCCACCCACAAGACCAAGGACATCACGGTCTGGCGCCAGGGCGACATCAACTACATCGTCAATGCCGAGCCCGGCAGCCACGCCATGCGCTTCGTCGAAACCCATGGCCCCTGCGCCCCTTCCATGGCCTGGCGCGTGGTCGACGCCAAGCATGCCTTTGAGCATGCGGTGGCCCGAGGCGCCACGCCCTATGAAGGCAATGATAAGACGCTGGACGTGCCGGCCATCGTCGGCATAGGCGGTTCCCTGCTCTATTTCATCGACGCCTATGGCGAAAAAGGTTCGGCCTATACCCAGGAATTCGACTGGCTGGGCGAGCCTGATCCAAAGCCGGCCGGTGTCGGCTTCTACTATCTCGACCACCTTACCCACAACGTCTATCGCGGCAACATGGACAAATGGTGGGCCTTCTACCGCGAGCTTTTCGGCTTCAAACAGATCCACTTCTTCAACATCGACGGCCGCATCACCGGCCTCGTCAGCCGCGCCATCACCTCGCCCTGCGGCAAGATCCGCATCCCACTCAACGAGTCCAAGGACGACACCAGCCAAATCGAGGAATTCCTGAAGAAATATCATGGCGAAGGCATCCAGCACATCGCCGTCGGCACCGAGGGGATCTACGACTCGGTCGACAAATTGGCTGCTAATGGCTTGAAATTCATGCCGGGCCCGCCCGACACCTATTACGAGCGCTCCCATGCCAGGGTGAACGGCCATGACGAGCCGATCGGGCGCATGAAAAAGCACGGCATCCTGATCGACGGCGAAGGCGTGCGCGATGGTGGCATGACCAAGATCCTGCTGCAGATCTTCTCCAAGACGGTGATCGGCCCGATCTTCTTCGAATTCATCCAGCGCAAGGGCGACGAGGGATTCGGCGAGGGCAATTTCCGCGCCTTGTTCGAGTCGATCGAAGAGGACCAGATCCGGCGCGGCGCCCTGGCTGCCGAGTAGCCACCTTCAGAAACATGAAGAAGAAGCCGACGCCATCGCGGCGTCGGCATTGTTGTCTACACTGTCAGCCCGCAACGGCGGCGAGGCCTGCCTCGGCCTCGGATTCGAAGCGATCGCCAACCGCAAGGCCGTGCGATTTTGCAAAGCTGGCCGCCGATTGCTTCTGCCCGGCATCGTTGCGGACGGTGGCAATCTCGATCACCCCGCCCTGCACCGCGATTACGACGCCCTGCTCGCCGATGGCAGCGATTTCTCCCGGCTTTCCAGCGACATCGCCGAAGCGACGCACCGGCCGCAGGACGCTGCCGAACAGGCGGACCTTCCTGCCCTGCACCATCGTCCAGGAGCCAGGAGCCGGATCGCAGCCTCGGATCAGATTGTGGATGGCCTCGGCATGCGCATTCCAGTTGATCCTGGCCTCGGCCTCGCGGCACCAGCCTTCATAGGAGGCGAGGTCCTCGTCCTGGACATGCTCGGAGTGATGTCCGGCCACCACCAGATCCGCGGCCTCGAGCATGGCCTCGACGCCGAGCGGGAACAGATGATCGAAATAGATGCTGCCGAGTGTGTCGTTCGGGCCGATCGCGACGGTCTTCTGCAGGATCACCGGCCCCTCGTCGAGACCGTCCGTCGGCCGGAAGATGGTGAGGCCCGTCTGCCTGTCCCCCTTGATGATCGGCCAGTTGATCGAACTCGGGCCGCGATAGAGCGGCAGCAGGGACGGATGGTACTGGATCGTGCCGTGCCTGGGGATGTTGACGAAGGACTGCGGTGCAAATTGCAGCACATAGGCCATGACGGCGAGATCGACATCGAGAGCGCGCAAGGCGCCTTCGGCCGCCGGGCTCTTGAGATTGGGCAGTTGGAACAGCTTGAGTCCCCGTTCCTCGGCCGCGAGGCGGAGAGGATCGGGCCGCGCGCCGGGCTTTTCGGGAGCACAGAAGACGGCCGCCACCTCGTCGCCGCGGGCCAGAAAGGCTTCCAGCACGCTCTTGCCGAACGCTTGCTGGCCAATGATTGCGATACGCATGATTTCTCCATGAATTCAGGCAAAGAAGGTCCATCCCCGCTCGCGCGGGGTTGGAAAACGTTCCATGTCGTTGGGAAGGCCGGCGTCTCGTCAGGCGCCGGTGTTAATCCACACCGCCTTGGGCTCGGTGAAATTGTCGATGGCGGCATCGCCATGCTCGCGGCCGAAGCCTGAATCGCGGGCCCCGCCCCAGGGCAGGCGGATGTCGGTCGGGCCGTAGGTGTTGACCCAGACCGTGCCGGCCTTCAGTCGCCGGGTGAAGCGATGGGCCCGGCCGATATCGCCTGTCCACACACCCGCCGCCAGGCCGTAGACCGTGCCATTGGCCAGGCGGATCGCCTCTTCCTCATCCTTGAAGGGAATCACGGCCGCGACGGGCCCGAAGATCTCTTCCTGGGAGATGCGCATCTCGTGCCGGACGCCGGCAAACACCGTCGGTTCGACGAAATAGCCGGTCTTGCCATGCCTGGTACCGCCGGCGACGACCGAGGCCCCTTCCTTGCGGCCGATGTCGATATAGTTCAACACCCGCTTCATCTGTACCTCGGAGACCAGCGGGCCCATGCCCGTCGAAGCCTCCAAGGGATCGCCGACACGGATCGAGCGGGCGCGGGCCGCCAATCGCTCGACCATCTCATCATAGACGCTCTCATGCACCAGGATGCGCGAGCCGGCCGAGCAGACCTGCCCGGTGTTGAAGAAGATGCCGGCCCCCGCCGCCTTGGCGGCGGCATCGAAATCGGCATCCGGGAAGACGATGTTGGCCGACTTGCCGCCCAGTTCGAGCGTCACGCGCTTGAGATTGCCGATCGCCCCCTGCAGGATCTGGCGCCCGACCACCGGCGAGCCGGTGAAGGTGATCTTGTCGACATCCATGTGGTCGACGAGCGCCTGGCCGGCGATCTTGCCGAAACCCGGCACGACATTGAGCACGCCTGCAGGGAACCCTGCCTCTAGCGCCAGCTCGCCGATCTTCAGGGCGGTGAGCGGCGTCAGTTCGGCCGGCTTGAGTACCACGGTGCAGCCGCAGGCCAAAGCCGGCGCGATCTTCCACATGCCGATCATCAGCGGGAAGTTCCAGGGGATGATGGCACCGACCACGCCCAGCGGTTCGCGCATCGTATAGGTCAAGGCGTCGGTCCGGGCCGGTATGACCTGGCCGTTAATCTTGTCGGCCATGCCGGCATAATAGGTGAGCGTGTCGAGGACGGCGGGCAGATCCTGGCGGCGGATGGCGGAAACCGTCTTGCCGGAATCGAGGCTCTCCAGCCGTACCAGTTCGTCTTCGTCGCGGCGGATGAGATCGGCCAGCTTCAGCAGCAAGGCGCCTCTTTCGCTGGCCTTCATGCGCGACCAGCTGCCTTCGAACGCCGCACGGGCCGAGCGCACGGCGGCGTCGACATCGCCGGCATCCGCCTCCGCCACCCGGGCAACGACCTCACCGGTTGCTGGATTCAAGGTCTCGAAACTGCGACCGGAAGCCGCTGCGATGCGCCGGCCATCGATCAGAAGGTCATGAATGTCGCCATATACCCGTTTAAGCACGTCAGAGCTCCCATATATGTATTATAGTTCATATCTAGCGCTTTAAACGACGACGAGGATCGTCGGGTGCAAGATAGAAATGATGCTAGTTACCCAATAAAATCATGGGAATATGAAATCTTCTGCTTATAAGAGAGAGCGGAGTTATGAACGTATGATCCTATGTTGCAATCAATATAATATGTTTTCTATTTCATATATGAGGACACTAGCCTCGAGACTTGGAGCGGGAGGAGCGGCATGATCCGGATCGAGATCGAGCCTGTTTGGCGTTTTCACAGGCAGGAAGACGCACAATCGCTCCAGATCATGCTCGACTTCCTCGCCGAGATCCGCGCCACCGGAAAGATCACCGCCGCCGCAGACAAGGCGAACGTTTCCTATCGCCATGCCTGGAACCTGATCGAGAAATGGTCGGAGTTCTTCAGCACCCCCATCGTCGTGCGCCGGCAGGGCAGTGGCACCAGCCTCACGCCCTTCGGGGAGAAGCTGGTCTGGGCGGGACAAAGGCTGGAAGCCCGGCTGGGACCGCTGCTGCAGAATCTCTCTCAGGAACTCGAAACCGAGATCAACCAGATGCTGCCGCACGGGCCTTTGGTCCTGCGCATCCACGCCAGCCACGGCTTCGCCGTGCCCAAGCTGCGCAAGCTCCTCAGCCGCGAGCCGGACATCGATATCGATTTTCGTTATGTCAGCAACCAGAGCTCACTGGTTTCGCTGGTCCATGACGGCTGCGACCTTGCCGGCATGCATCTGCCGCAGGGCGAATTGCGCAAGCGCGCCATCGCCGCCAGCAAGGGCTGGCTCAACTCCAATCTGCATCGCGTGATCTCCTTCGTCACGCGCGAAGTCGGCCTGATCGTACAGCGCGGCAATCCGCGTGGCATCGATGGGCTGGAAAGACTGCTCGATCCCGCGATCCGTTTCGTCAACCGGGACCCGGACTCCGGCACGAGGCTCGTCTTCGAACAGCTTCTGGCCCAGCATGGCATCGATGGCAGCCGCATCAATGGCTATGAGCATTCCGAATTCACCCACGCCGCCGTTGCCGCCTATGTCGCCAGCGGCCTCGCCGACGTCGCCTTCGGGGTCGAGGCGGCCGCCCGGCAGTTCGGCCTGGATTTCGTGCGCCTCCTCACCGAAGACTATGTCTTCGTCTGCCACAAGCAGATCCTCGACCTTCCAGCCATGCAGCGCGTACTGGCGGTCATGCGCGGCCAGGAATTCCATACCGCCATCTCGCAATTGCCGGGCTATCGCGTGAAGGAAGCCGGTGCGATCAAGACCATCCGGGAGGTCTTCCGCAAATCGGAATGACGCCCTTTGCCCGAAACGCCTGCGTGTCATCCTGCACAGTGCCTTCGCCGCCATCCCCCTAGAAGGGCAACAGCGAAACCGCAAAGACAGGGGAGCGCCATGACACGCAACGACATCGCCGAGACCATTTTCGCCAGCTTCCTGCTGGGGCTGGCCGTCCTCTTGCTGCTGTCCTCCGGCGTTCTGGCGGCCGAGCCCTTCACCAGCGCCTATACGAGCTTCGATACCGCCAAGTGTCCTCACCAGCCGGGAGGCGACGAGGAGGATTACGGGAGCTGGCGCTGCCCGGGCTATCGTGGCCTCCCCATGCGGCTTTCTGCCGGCGACCAGCGCATGTTTGTCAGCTTCGGCAAGGCCGGCGCCAACGACATTGCCGCCAACGAAACCTTCGCGGCCTTCAACAGCGCCGATCACGGCACGGTGGAATGGCGTCTTGCCGCAGGCCAGCGGCAGCCCTTCGCCACCATCCTGCAATGGCAGGTGATGACGGAAGCAGACCACAAGGCAGAGGCCAAGGGTTCCTCGCCCGCCTCCGGCCGCGTCCTGGTCGTCACCCGGCTGGGCAAGGACGGCACCTGCCATGTCGGCTATGTCGATGCTCGTGCCAATGGCGACGCGAATAGGCTGGCGCGCAAGATCGCCGACGAACAGGCCCGCTCTTTCCGCTGCGGCCAGGACAAGCCGGTCGTGCTCGGAGCCGTCTCTCCTGGCCTGATCCTGCCCGGCAAGGCCCGCTAAAGCGTTTTGTGATTTGAATGAATCACTTCAAGTCACAAAGACGCGTCGAACCAAAGAGTTAGAGCAAATGAGCGTTCACGCCTGAACGCGCTTTGCTCTGACAACTCCTTTGCAGGTTGTCCCAACTATCCTTGGATATCTGCCCGGCTGGTGCTTCACCCTGCCGGCCATCCATGCAAAGCTGCCCCCGTCGATCGAGGCCCACGAAGATCGGGCGCTTAACGGGAACGTCAAGGGGAGACGCTGCGTGGGCTGTTCCGTCCGAGCCGGTGCCGGATTGCCGCAAGAGCGGACGGCATGAGTTACGAATTCGAGTTCGCCGACGTCTTCGCCTATTGGCCGGAGCTTGCGGCCGGCGCCCTGCACACGCTGATACTTTCGGGGCTGGCCATGGCCATCGGCATGGTGGTGGCGATCATTGGGGCACTCGCCAAGACCTCCGGACCACCTCCACTGCGTTATGTCATCGACGCCTACATCGAACTGATCCGCAACACCCCCTTCCTCATCCAGGTCTTCGTGATCTTTTTCGGCCTGCCCTCCCTCGGCCTGCGCCTGTCCTCGAACAGCGCGGCGCTGCTGGCACTGGTGGTCAATGTCGGCGCCTATGGCATCGAGATCATCCGGGCCGGTATCGAGAGCATCTCCAAGGGCCAGATCGAGGCCGGCAAGTCGCTCGGCCTCAAGCCACTGCAGATCTTCCGCCTCGTCATCCTCAAGCCGGCGATCCAGGCGATCTATCCCTCGCTGACCAGCCAGTTCATCCTGCTCATGCTCAATTCCAGCGTCTGCTCGGCCATCGCCGCCAGCGAGCTGACGGCAGCGGCCGGCGACATCCAATCGCGCACCTTCCGCAGCTTCGAAGTCTATTTCGTGGCAACCGCGATCTATCTGGTCCTGTCGATCGTGTTCTGGTGCTTGTTCGCCGGCATCGAGCGCGCCTTCCTGCGCCAGCCGAGCCGGCGATAGGGGGCAGCATGCGTGTATTGAGCGAAGCCGACATCCTCTACATCCTGCTGGCCTTGCGCTGGACACTGCTGCTTTCGGCGGTCGCCTTCATCGGCGGCGGCATAGGCGGCCTCCTGGTTGCGCTGGCGCGCACGGCCGAGATCCGGCCGCTGCGCTGGCTGGCTATGGGCTACATCAAGCTGTTCCAGGGCACGCCGCTGCTGATGCAGCTTTTCCTCGCCTTCTTCGTGCCCGGCATCTTCGGCATCGACGTCAATCCCTGGACGGCGGCGGCGATCGGCCTTTCCCTCAATGCCAGCGCCTTTCTCGGCGAGATCTGGCGCGGCGCCATCGAGGTGGTGCCGCCGGGCCAGAGCGAGGCGGCCCGGGCGCTCGCCCTCGCCTATGTGCCGCGCATGTTCAAGGTGGTCATCCCCCAAGCGGTACGCATCGCCATTCCGCCGACCATCGGCTTCCTGGTGCAGCTCATCAAGGGCACCTCGCTCGCCTCGATCATCGGCTTCGTCGAGATCACCCGCGCGGCCCAGATCATCAACAATGCCGCCTTCAGGCCCTTCACCATCTTCGGCCTGGTGGCGCTCGCCTATTTCCTGGTGTGCTGGCCGCTGTCGCTCTGGAGCCGCGCCATGGAGCGGCGGTTGACGGTGGCAAGGCGCTGAAATTTTCAATCAAGGAGAGGAAACGATCATGGCTTTGACAGATCCGATTTCACGCCGTGGGCTTGGGCTGTGCCTCGCCGCCGGCATAGCCGCCTTGGCGCTGCCCCTCGCTGCCGGACCGGCAGCGGCCGCGACCCCCGATGAAATCAAGGCGCGCGGCAAGCTGATCGTCGGCGTCCTCACCGACTACCCGCCCTTCGGCGGCACCGATGCCGAGCAGAAGCCGGCTGGCTATGATGCCGACGTCGCCGCCCTGATGGCCAAGAAGCTCGGCGTTTCACTCGAGCTGGTGCCGGTGACCGGCCCCAACCGCATCCCTTATCTGCTCACCAACAAGGTCGACCTGCTCATCGCCACTTTCGGCATCACGCCCGAACGCATGAAGCAGGTGCTGTTCTCCAATCCCTACAGCACGCTGACCACCTATATCATGGGTCCTAAGGACCTGAAGGTGACCAAGCCCGAGGATCTCGTCGGTGTGACCGTGGGTGTGGCGCGTGCCTCGACACAGGACATCACCGTCTCGCAGATCGCGCCATCAGGCACCCAGATCATGCGCTTCGACGACGATGCCACCACCACCCAAGCCTTGATCTCGGGCCAGGTCCAGTCGATCGGTGCCTCCAATACGGTGCTCGCCCAGCTCACCAAGGACTATGCCAGCCTCGGCATTGAGGCCAAGTTCAAGATGAAGGAACAGGCCAACGGCATGGCCTTCCGCAAGGCCGATACCGCTTTGCAGGAATGGTGCAACGGCTTCATCGGCGAGATTGTTGCCGACGGGCAGCTCAGCCAGATCAACCAGAAATGGTTCGGCTCTCCCCTGGCCCCCTTGCCGCCCATGCCGAAATTCTGATGACCCCGCTTCACCGGCCGGTGTGGCTGTTCCTCTCCGGCCGGCAATGCACCGGCAAGGACCGCATCACAGTTCTTCAGGCCAGGATCGCCTGGCGGACTGCCTCAAGAAGCCGTTGAGGAAACGGGCAGAGTTGGTATAGGCAACGGAAGTCTCGGCGATCCCTCCTCGATCGCCGCATGAGGAGGCCTGACCCGGCCGAGAGAAGATAGCGAAAAACGAAAGCCAGCCGTGGTAATCTCCTCCAAAGCGACGACCCTGACCTACGCCCCTGACGACATCGTCATTCGTTCCGCCCTGCATCGGCGCTTGCTGCAAATCGGCCTGCCGCGCTTTGCCCTGCGCAAAGCTTCCAAATGGTCGCGCTCCCATTATGGTCCGCGCGACGATTTCATGCGGGCGCTGGTCAAGCAACGCTTCGGTATCCGCGTCGGCAAGTACAGCTACGGATACCGCCCGCTCTGCACCAAGCAATCCAAGATTGGCGAAATCGGTGCTTTTTGCTCGATCGCCACCGAGATCAAGGTCTCCGGCGGCAACCATCCTCTCGATCTCGTCTCGACCAGTCCCGCCACCTATCTCGAAGGCTGGGGGATCGTCGACGAAACGATCGACCGCCATTATCCCAAGAACGACCCGATCGTGATCGGACACGATGTCTGGATCGGTATGGGGGTAACCCTGATGACCGGCATCACCATCGGGCATGGTGCGGTGATCGCCGGCGGCGCTGTTGTCACCAAGGACGTGCCGCCCTACGCCATCATGGGCGGCGTGCCCGCCAAGCTGATCCGCTATCGCTTCGATGACGACACCATCGAAAAATTGCTGGCCAGTGCCTGGTGGACTTGGCCGGACGAGACGATTAGAGCCAGGGCGTCGCTGCTGCGGGATCCGGTCGCGTTCGTGGCGCAGCTTTGAGTATGTCGCTGGACGGCCGGAAGAGGAAATGCCAGCCCCGTGAAACAGTGGTGTGACCTTGTCGCTTGCTAGGCCATTGCATAATCAAGATGTTACCTTAACGTTTTAGCGAAATAGATCACGTAGCTCACAACTCTGAAATCGAGCATGACAACTGTAGTAATCACCCAACCCATGCTGTTCCCCTGGCCCGGCTTTTTCGAGCAACTCGCCTTGGCGGACATTTATGTTTATTTGGATGATGCTCAGTTCTCGAAAGGAAGTTTTACAAACCGCGTGCAGGTGAAGGTCGGCGATCAAACCAAGTGGATGACCATTCCGCTTGCCGGCGGGGGCACCTACAAGCCCATCATGGATCTGGATGCCACGGCCGGGGATTGGCGGGCAACCCACCAATTGCTCCTCAAGCAATCGCTCGCCACCGCCTCCCATGCACAGGACGCGATCGACATTCTCGACAGGGCGTATGAGCAAGACAAGCTGTGCGACACCCTGATCCGAAGCATAGAACTGTCTGCCGACTATATTGGAATTGGGACGTCGCGAAAAATAACCCACAGCAGTGAGCTGAATATAGTCGGTTCTTCGTGGAAGCGCGTGCTGGACATCGTCCTCGGCGTGGGCGGGACGCGATATCTCACCGGACACGGCGCCGCGCGATATATGGACCACGAAGCGTTCGAAGCGAACGGTGTGAGCGTCGAATATATGGACTACAGCCTGACGCCATGGCCGCAAGATGGCGGCGCCTTTACACCCTATGTTTCCATCCTCGATCTGATCGGCCGCACCGGCCGTGATGCCAATCAATTCCTGAAACCCCGAACCGTTCACTGGCGCGAATTTCTGGCAAAGCAAACGCCATGACGCGTTAACCGGCAGACTTCCTCTATCGACTGCTGCCATCAAGCAAACAGGAATGCGATGTTGAAGCGAGTGAGCTTGAGATCTCCGGAGAATAGCGATTTTGATTTTCTCGCTTCGCTTCGGAGGGATTCCGCCCTGCAGGCCCTGCTGCTCAATGTGGTGACATCAACAGATGATGACGCAGTCGCCGGATGGCTGGAGCGCCGGAAGACCGACCCCAATGGCAGTTTCATGGTCATTGCCGATAGCACGACGGATGAACCAATCGGCTTTGCCCAGATCACCAATATTCACCATCGCAATCGGCATGGCTTTATCGGCATCGTTATTGCGCCGAGCGCGCAAGGCAAGGGTTTGGGACGTGTTGCAATGGAGAACCTCGTTGCAACGGCGAAAGAAAAACATCGCCTGGAAAAAATACTCCTGGAAGTCAGAGCGGACAATTTCGCCGCGCTCTCCCTCTATAAGTCCATGAATTTTAGAATTGTTGGGACGATGCTGAACCACTTTCGTACGAACGACGACATTTACGACGTCGTACTGATGGAAAAGAGAATATAAATTTTAGTATAAATAATAATATTTACTTCAGTTTTTGCGCCTAAACAGCGCCAGAACCTGCCTGAAAGCGACGCGGGTGATCTTGCCAATGCGGGCAACCCGTTTACCGACATAGAAAAAAGTAATCCCCTTCAGGGCAAGCTTCTCGACCCCGCTAAACCCGGCTTCATCGATATCGTGGAGGCAGGCTTTCCAATAGGCTCGCCGCAACCGGACAAGATGCATGGCCGGCACGATCCTCATCGAACGGTTGGCTTCTTTCCAGACGATGCGCTGGGAAAACTGAGCCTCAGGTGCCATCGCAACGGCCCTGCGTATGAAAACCGGGTACATCACCAGATGATCGGATCCCCAGGGGTCGGGATAGGCCCGATTGACGTAATCCAGTATTCCACGCAAGGCATCGGTTCGCCACAGGCCGTAGAACCAGCTTGCAGGAGAATTGTAGAGAAGATCCGCAATCTGTCGCAGTTGCGACCCCTGCAGTTCACGGGGCCGCGCAATAGTGACAGGCCTGTCGCTTCGATACGTCATCACGGTAGGAACGGCCAGCAAGGCATTCGGCGTTCGATCAAAAGCGGCGACCAATCGCTCGACATAGTCGGCGGAGGAAAGGTCGTCATGCGCCCGCCACAGGAAGAGCGGTGTCTGCGCCGCATCCACCAGGCCACGGAAGTTCCTGACCGGTCCGACATTCTCGGGCCGCCTCAGATATGTAATCCGATTGTCGACTGCTGCATAGCGCTCGACGATGGCTTGAGTGCCATCCGTTGAAGCATTGTCCGATATGACGATGCGAATATTTCTGTATGTCTGGTTCAGTAAACACTCCAGACATTCCGCGATCATGTCTTCTGCATTATAGATAGGAATCCCTATAGTTACGCAGGGTCCTGACATGCTCACGGGCTCCTATCGGCCATCAACCGGAGCATGTCCTATTCCTTTGCAGCAACAGCCGCAACCGGCAATTCCTGCGCTGCGCCGGCCATTTTGATCGGTCTGGCGCCGCGCAGGTGAGCGCGGTATGTATCGGCTGCCAATCAAGTAGAGCCGAGTCACCGTGATCATTGCCCCCGAACGCATTCCCGTCGCAGGTCCCTCCATCACCGAGAGAGAGGCCGAACTCGCCGCGGAGGCGGCCCGCACGGCGTGGTATGCCAATCACTATGCCTATAATGCCCGCTTCGAGCGGATGATGGCCGATTATGTCGGCGTGAAGCATGCCGTCAGCGTGCCGCATGCCACGGCAGCACTGCATCTCATCCTGGCCGCGCTCGGCATCGGCCCGGGCGACGAGGTGATCGTGCCCGACGTGACCTGGATCGCCTCGGTGGCACCGGTCACCTATGTCGGTGCCGAACCCGTGCTCGTCGACATACTGCCCGACACCTGGTGCATCGATCCGCACGCTGTGGAGGCCGCCATCGGTCCCAAGACCAAGGCGATCCTGGGCGTGGACCTCTATGGTTCGATGTGCGACTGGCAGGCCTTGCAGGACATTGCCGACAGGCACGGCGTCCATCTCATCGAAGATTCGGCCGAGGCCCTCGGCTCTCGCTATCGCGGTCGGCGGGCGGGCAGCTTCGGGCGGGCAGCCGCCTTCAGTTTCCATGGCTCGAAGACCGTCGCCACCGGCGAGGGCGGCATGCTGGTGACCGATGACGACGATCTCCACCAGCGCGTGCTCTGCTTGCGGGATCATGGCCGGGCGCCGGGCGACCATCGCCGGTTCATCAACCAGGAAATCGCCTTCAAATATCGCATGAATGGGGTGACGGCGGCTCTCGGCGTCGCACAGATGGAACGCATCGACACGCTGATCGCCCATAAGCGCGCCATTTTCGATTGGTACCGGCAACGGCTCGGCGGGCTCAACGGCATCACCCTCAATGCCGAACCCGAGGGAAGCGAGAACTCCTTCTGGATGGTGACGGTGGTCCTCGATCCGGCCCTCGGCCTCGACAAGTTCAGCCTGATGGCCGAATTCGACAAGCGCAACATCGATACCCGTCCTTTCTTCTCGCCGCTGTCGAGCATGCAGGCTTTTGCCGATCGTCCGGCAGCCAAGCGCCTGGTCACGCCGCATGACAAGGGACAGGCGATCGCCAGGCACGGCATCAATCTGCCGTCCGGCTACAATATGACCGAAGACAAAGCAGATATCGTCGCAGGTGCCTTGCGGGAGATTCTCGCAGACAAGACCTGATGTTCCGGAGACCGACGGTATCGCTGTCGGGATAGCTGGTTCATGCGGCAAGGTCTCCTCGCCACCACTCTTCCGAATCGCCCTTCCGCAGGGCGAAACGCCAAACAACCTATAGCCGTTGCGGACTACTCAATTCGGTTCTTTTTCTCATCTGAAAAGGTAAATCGATATAAGTTCCGCAACGGACGGATTGATTCAATTTCATACTGGACAGGCCTGAAATTGATTGTAGCATTCCATCTTGTTAACAAAGACGCCATTGAGGTTGTGGGCGCCATTTCTGCCAAGCGTTGCTTCACATAACAACCAAGTGCAGATTTCGCTTGTGAAAGCTTGGCGTTTCGAGAAATCGGTGAACGGGGGAAGAAGCATTGCTTCTTCCCCCGTTTTCGTCGGCGGCCGCCATTGCTGACTTTTCCGGCTCGAGACCTTCCTTACCCAAGTACCACCTTCCTTTCCATCAATGGCCGACAAGCCCAGCGTCACGGCCGGGATGCCTGGCGGGCAGGCAGATCGAGTGCGTATTCCAGGCCCTTGCTTGACGAGTGGGCTCGCGATAACCACGTGCCAGGAAGCAGTTCTCCAGGGCCATGCTGCGCCAGCTGCCATCGGCTGCGGCCGAAAGCCCCTCCAACTCGCCGGTCATCACAGGATTTTCCATGCCGCACAGCTTTGCTCGCAACGCTCTGGTGCTCGGCCTGCTCGCCGCCATCGGGCCCTTTGCCATCGATATGTATATTCCCGCCCTCCCCTCGATGGCGGAGCATCTCCAGACCAGCACCGCCGCCGCCCAGATGACCCTGATGGCCTTCTTCCTGGGGTTTGGCTTGACCCAGATCATCTACGGACCGGTCTCTGACATTGTCGGCCGCAAATTGCCGCTCTATTTCGGTCTGGCGGTGTTCACATTGGCGTCGATCGGCTGCGCGTCGGCCCCAACCATCGATTGGCTGATCGGCCTGCGCCTCATCCAGGGCATCGGAGCGGCGGCTGTGATGGTGATCCCGCGCGCCATCATCCGTGACCTGCATACCGGCGTCGAGGCAACCCGATTGATGTCCCTGGTGATGCTGGTGTTCAGCGTCTCCCCCATCCTCGCCCCTCTCACAGGCAGCGCCCTCATCATTCCCTTCGGATGGCGCGCGGTCTTCGTAGCCGTCACCATCGCCGCCGTGCTGAGCCTGCTGCTGACGGCTTTCGTGCTGCCGGAGACCCGGCCGCCGGCCGAACGCATTGCCGGCGACCTGCCCACCGTCCTGTCGAATTACGGGCTGTTGCTGCGTGACCGCCATTTCCTGGGAGTGACCTTCATCGGCGCGCTGGGCATGTCGAGCTTCTTCACCTTCCTGGCCAGTTCCTCCTTCATCTATGTCGATCATTTCGGCCTGACCCCGATGCTCTACAGCCTGGCCTTTTCCGTGAACGCCATCGGCTTCATCGGCGCCTCCCAGTTCAGCGCCCATCTCGGCCAACGTTTCGGCATGGGCCGGGTGATCCTCGGCGCCGTCTTCGCCTATGCCATCGCGGCCATCGTCCTTTTCGCGCTGGTTGCAAGCGGTGTCGACAGCCTGCCCGTGCTGGTCGCGATGCTCTTCATCACCTTTGCCTTCCTCGGCCTGGTCATCCCGACCAGCATGGTCCTTTCGCTGGAGCATCATGGTCCCATTGCGGGCATGGCCTCGGCTCTTGGTGGCACGCTGCAAATGGTGACGGGTGCCGTCATGATCGTGATCGCCAGCCTCTTCTTCAATGGCACGGCCCTGCCGATGGTCACGATCATCGCCCTCTGCGCCATAGGAGCGCTGATTCTGGCCAAGCTCACTTTGACTGAAAAGGAGATCGCCGCCCCGGCGGAATGAGCCCAACCACAGCGGTCTCGCACCGTTTCCGATCCCGGCCGAATCGGCGCGCATGTCGTTCCAGTCGAACAGCGATTGCTGGGCCCTCTACTAAAGAGGTAGGCGGATCGGCTTCCTGCCGGCCGCCAAACCTGCTAGATCTATTCCAATCTACGCATTTTCATGCGAAAAACCTCGCCTTCGCTCGCAGCGAGGTCTGCGCGTCATTCGCGCCTTTCCCGCCAATCCGTCAAATTCGACACGTCATATTTGACGGAGTGTGCTCCTAGCGCCGCCCGTCTAGATTGATCTTGCGAACGGCGCAGCGATCTCCAAACAGATCCCCTCCATGCTGTGCTGTTCGCACCTTCGCTCGGTTCTCTCGATACCCTCCCAAGCCCGCGCAGCGGGCTTCTTTTTGTGATCGGCAAGACAGACATAAGTTTGGAATTTCGAACGATATCAATTCGATAGGCTCCTTTGGCAGCCCGGCACGGTTTGGAAGATCATTGGCATTTTGAGGCCTGACGATGGCGCTCTCTCCCTCATCGTATCAGCTGAATTACCGGCAAGATCGCGGGCCGGATTGGGACTGTGAAGCCTTGCCGTTCGCCGAGCCGAACCATCCGTCGAAATTCGGTGCCGATGCCTCCCCTTTCCAGGCCCGGGACCCGCCAGACCGGTGCTCCCAGATTGTTCTCCCTGGCTTGATGCCCCGCCGGCCGGCACATTGCTGGCCGGTTTCCTCCTCCGACTAAGAAAGTAGCCTGACGTGGAAGCTCGCCTCGATCCTCTCGCTCTCGACAGAATGTTCCATGCGCTCGCCGATACCAGCCGTCGCACCATGGTCGATCGTCTTGCCCGCGGACCAGCCTCTGTCAGCGAACTCGCACTCCCCCTTTCCATGGGCATGCCCGCGGTGCTCAAGCATCTCGGCGTGCTCGAAGCCGGGGGTATCGTCGTCTCCGAGAAGGCTGGCCGCGTGCGCACCTATCGCATGACGCCGCATGCCCTGGCCCTGGCCGAAAGCTGGGTCGCCGAACGCATGGCCCTGCACGACATTGCCATTGACGATGCGCCGATGCCGGTGAAGCTGCCCGAACGCAGCCCGGTGACGCAGCTTCGCTCGGTCGAAGCCCGATAAGCCCCTCAAATAGGGCGATGGGGACGGGCGCCGTTCAGGTGCCCGCCCTTTTCGGCATGACGGCTGCCACGAATTGCCTGAGTTCGCGGCCGACATGGTCCGCAACCGGACAATTGGGCTCGAAACCCCACCAAACGAGCGAGCCCTGCCATTGCGACGCCATCAATTGGCCAAGCCCTTGGCGCTGGCCTCCCCGCTCCGCCAAACAGGTGTCGAGCACGTCGACGAGGGCATCCCGCCAGCGCGCGCCGCGTGCGCGCAGCAGGGGATCGCGCAGATCCTCCCTCAGGATCAGCAATCCTTCGGCATAGGATTCGATGGCGCCATAGTCGCCGGAGAGAGCCACCAGCAGATCGACTGCCCCCTCGGGCGTGCGCGCAATATCAGCTGCCAGCTGTGACGTTTTTTCGTCCAAGCGGTCCCAGGCATGGAGCAAGGCCGCCTGCTTGAGCTGCGCCTTGCTGCCAAAGCGCTGCACCAAGGTTGCAGCCGCCAGGCCGCTAGCCCGCGCCAATCCCGCAAATGTCAGTGCCTCCGGCCCTCCAGTGTGCAGAAGCTGCAAGGCAACTCCCAGCACGGTCTCGTCGGGCAGGGTCTTATGTCGGGGCATCTTGACATCCATTTATAACCGAACGATCATTTATATATCAATTCTTATGCTCGAAAAGAGCGCTCGGCAATCGAAAACAGGAGCTGTGGTCATGCTCACCGGAAAGGTCGCACTTGTTGCCGGCGGCACGCGAGGGGCGGGCCGAGGTGTTGCAGTCGAGCTGGGAGCAGCAGGCGCAACCGTTTACGTCACCGGGCGCAGCACCCGTGGGCATCGATCGGAGTATGACAGGCCGGAAACCATCGAGGAGACGGCCGAATTGGTCAATGCGGCCGGCGGCCGGGGCATTGCCATCCGCGTCGACCATCTCGTACCCGATGAGGTACGTGGCCTGGTGGAGCGGATACGGAGCGAGCAAGGCCGTCTCGACATCCTGGTCAACGATGTCTGGGGCGGCGAGAAACTGTTCGAGTGGAACAAGGCCGTGTGGGAACACGATCTCGACAAGGGATTGCGCCTGCTGCGCCTGGGGATCGATACCCATCTGATCACCGCGCATCACGCCCTGCCCCTGCTGATCGAGCGCCCCGGCGGTCTTCTCGTGGAGATGACGGACGGAACGGCCGACTACAATGCCGGCCACTACCGCCTCTCGCCCTTCTACGATCTGGTCAAGTCGGCGGTGATCCGTCTCGCCTGGGCGCATGCCAAGGACCTCGCCAAATACGGGGCCACCTCGGTGGCGCTCACCCCGGGCTGGCTGCGCTCGGAAATGATGCTGGAGGCATTCGGTGTCGCAGAGGAGAATTGGCGGGATGCCACGGCAACGGTGCCGCATTTCGTCATTTCGGAAACACCTCGCTTCGTCGGGCGCGCCGTGGCAGCCCTTGCCGCCGATGCCGAAAGGAATCGCTGGAACGGGCAGTCTCTTTCGAGTGGACAGCTGGCGCGAATCTACGGTTTCACCGATCTTGATGGCTCCCAGCCCGACGCTTGGCGCTACATTCCGGAGATCGAAGAAGCCGGAAAGCCGGCCGACGCGACCGGTTATAGATAGGTTCCTTCATGGCCATGCCTGCCTCCGCCGAAACCACAGGATCCGCCCGCGGCATCCTGGCCATGATCATCGCGATGGTGAGCGTGCCGACCGTCGACGGCATTGCCAAATATCTGAGTACGGACTACTCGCCCTTCTTCATCGGTTGGGCGCGCTATGCGGTGGCGGGCCTGGCGGTCCTGCCTCTCTCGGCCCTCCTCCATGGCCGGAGGATGTTCCCGTCGGAGCATCTGGCTTCTCATATCGCGCGCACCGTCTTCCTGGTCGCGGCGATGACCCTGTATTTTTTGGCCATTGCCCGCATCCCGCTGGCGACGGCACTCTGCGCCTATTTCGTCGGCCCCATCCTGGCGGTCGCCCTGTCTATCGTCGTGCTCAAGGAACGCATGACACCGGCCAAGGGCGTCAGCCTCGCCCTGGGTTTTGTGGGCTCGCTCATCATTCTCCAGCCCGGCGGCGGCATCGAACCCGGCATTCTCCTGGCTCTGGCCTCCGGCATCTGCTTTGCCTTCTACCTGATCGCCACCAGGCGTGCGGCCCAGCAGAGTGACCCCGTCAAGACACTGGCTTTCCAGTGTTTCTTTGGGGCAGCCCTCCTCACGCCGCAGGCCGTGCTTTCCTGGTCTGCCCCCGCCACCGATCATTTCCTCCTCTTTGCTGGTCTCGGCCTGATCTCGGCGGTCTGCCACCTGCTCTCCATCATCGCCTTCCGGCTCGCCGATGCCTCGACCCTGGCGCCTCTCGTCTATGCGGAACTCGTTGGTGCCGCCATCGTCGGCTATTTCGCCTTCGGCGACGTACCGGATGCGATAACTCTTCTCGGCGCCGCCTTCATCATCTCGGCGGGGCTCATCCTGCTGCTGCGCCGGACGGCAGCCTGATAGTCCTGCGAGACGATCTCTGCCTGTGAAGACAAGCCCTTTCCCCCAGCAAATGTCCAGGGTTGTCGCGGGCCGGACGAGCCAGTTTACTCGGCCCATCACGAATCTCGGCACCAGCCGGGACGCCCATAAGGGGAAGTCCGCATGAAGCCCGCACTGAGACTATTCGCCCTCGTCCTCCCCCTCGCGGCCAGCCTTTTGGCCGGTGCATCCCGCCCCGCTCTGGCCGAGACCGTCCTGCACAAAGGCAATGGCGCCGAGGCCCAGACCCTCGATCCAACCCACAGCTCGATCATCGCCGAGCAATTCATCCTCAAGGACCTGTTCGAGGGGCTCACCGTTTTCGATGCTGCCGGCAAGCTCACGGCGGGAACGGCCGAAAGCTGGACGATTTCCCCCGACGGTCTCGCCTACACCTTCAAGCTGCGTCCCAATGCCAAGTGGTCCAATGGCGATCCGGTCACGGCCGCTGACTTCGTCTTCAGTTTCCGCCGGCTCGAAGATCCCAAGGAAGCGGCCAGCTTCGCCAATCTGTTCTATCCGATCAAGAATGCCGAAGCGGTGAACAGCGGCAAGGCCGGTGTCGACACGCTCGGCGTCAAGGCCCTCGATGACAGGACGTTGGAGATCACGCTGGAACGGCCGACGCCCTATCTCCTGCAACTCCTCGCCAATCAAGCCGCCCTGCCGGTGCATCAGGCCTCGGTCGAGAAGCTCAAGGCCGATTTCGTCAAGCCTGGCAATTTGATCTCCAACGGCGCCTACACCCTGACCGAGAACCTCGCCAATGATCATGTCACGCTGGTGAAGAACCCGCGTTACTGGGATGCCGCCAATGTCCGCATCGACAAGGTGATCTCCTATCCGATCGATGACCAGGCCGCCGCCCAGCGGCGCTTTCTTGCGGGCGAGCTCGACATGACCTTCGAGTTCGCGGCCGATCAGCTGAAACTTCTCAAGGAGAAGGTGGGCGATCAGGTCCATGTCTCGCCGAATCTGACCAATGAATATTATGCCTTCGATACCCGCACCCCGCCCTTCGACGATGCCAGGGTTCGACGTGCCCTGTCGATGGCGGTCGATCGCGACTTCCTGGCCGAGAAAATCTTCTCGGGCACGCGCGTCGGCAGCTACAGCTTCGTCCCCTCCGGCTTGCCGGGCTATACCCCCGCCAAGCCGGACTTCGCCGACAAGCCTCAGCTCGATCGTGAGGACGCCGCCAAGGACCTGCTCAAGCAGGCCGGCTTCGGCGAGAGTGGCAAGCCGCTGAAGCTCACCATCCGTTTCGGCACCAACGACAATAATCGCCGGATCGCCACCGCTGTGGCGGATATGTGGAAGGCACTCGGCGTCGAGGTCTCCCTGCTCAATTCGGACAGCAAGTCCCACTACGCCTTCCTGCGCGACGGCGGTGCCTTCGAGGTAGCGCGCGCGGCCTGGGTGGCCGACTATGCCGACGCCGAAAACTTCCTCGCGCTACCGACGACGGCCAACAAGGCGTTCAACTATTCCCATTTCGCCAGTCCGGACTATGACGCGCTGGTCGCCAAATCCTATGCCGAAACCGATCCGGCCAAGCGTTTGAAGATTCTGGAGGATGCCGAGGCGCTCCTGGCGCGCGACCAGCCTGTGGCTCCCCTGCTCTCCAATGCCGATCTCTGGCTGGTCTCGAGCAAGGTGAAGGGCTGGCAGGACAACGCTGCCAACGAGCACCTGACGCGGTTTCTCAGCAAGGAGTAACTGGGCAAATTCGCGTCATGCGGCCCTGCCTTTCTGGCGAGCGTCGAAGACGACATTTCTAGGATCGTAAACACGCTCCCCGCGGAGCAGGCCAACTTCGGCTTGCGCTACCTGGATCATGGCGCGCGCACCATCGCCTGGAGCCGTCAACTCTCGGATCCTTCACGTACCACCTGAAAGGAAGCCAGAATGCGCGCGCGTTTGAGGCAGGCGATCGCCCAGACAGCCAACGCGATCATGGCCGTGGCAAAAAGAGACAGCCGCAGGCCGGCCTGCTGGGCCATTCCTCCGATCGCCAGGGTTCCCAATCCGCCGGCCGCCTGCTGCAGCAGGAAGCGCATGCTCATCACCCGTCCCCGCTGCCCGTCGTCGACGCTGATCTGCAGGATCGAGACGGTGGCCGTCCTGGCTGTCTCGCCCGCAAAGCCGAAGGCCAGCATGGCGGCGATCGACCAGAAAAGGGAGAAAGAGACCGCCAGGCCGCAAACAGCCAGCGCGAATACGAGGAAGGCCCAGAATACGCGTAGCGGCGTGGCCGGATGAGCCCCGCCATGGGCCAGCCACAGGGCGGCGAGAGTCGCGCCGAGACCGCCGGTGCCAAACAGGATCGATACACCGCCGACGCCCGCTCCGAGCAGCGCGTCGCTATAAGCCGGCATCAACTGATAGACTGCCGCCAGTAACGCGTCACCGGCCAGCATCATCAAAAGCAAGGCGAGGATGCCCTTGTGCTGTAGGATGTAGCGTGCACCTTCGGGGAGGTCGCCCAGCAAGGAGCGCCTTGGTGATTTCTGCTGCTGATAGCCCTCGGGCGTGCGCAGGAAGCAGACAACCGCGAAGTAGACCAGATAACCGGCAACATTGGTAGCGAAGGCCGCCGCCACACCCCAATGTACCAGAATCCAGCCGGCGATGGCTGGGCCGGCAAAGACCGCGAACTGCGTATAGGAAGAGCTGACGGCAATTGCCGAGGACAGGCACCCGCGGGCAATGAAGCGCGGCATCATGCCGTAGGAGGCCGGTACGCTGAAAGCATGGATGATGCCATGGAGGATGGCGCTTGCGCAGATCACGGGCAGGCTGAGGTGGCCGCTATAGGCAAGGACAGTCAGCGCAACGGCTTTGAGAAAATCGAAGAAATAGGCCGATACCACCATCCTGAAACGGTCGACTCTATCGGCCAGAGCTCCCCCCAGAGGCAATAGCAGGACATTGGAGACAGTGGAGAGGAGGGCAATGATCGCCAGCCAAACGGCCGACTGCGTGATTTCCCAGGCCGCCCAGGAGAACGCGATCTGTTGAACGAAGTAGGTGATCCAGGAAATGATGGATCCCACGGAATAGAGGCGAAAATTGCGATCGGAGAACGCCTCGCCTATCCCACCAAACCATGTTCTCAGCGGCATGTTCTAGCCCTGACCTGCCTAGGGATATGAGGCACGGAAGCTGTCGCGAGACCCACGGGTTCGGGATAACTCTAGCATCTAGCCTACGTCGGGTCGCCCAATTCTGCCATGGTGCCGCAGATATCTATTCAACGATGATTACCTTGCCAGTCATGGCTCCTTCCACGCTTCTTGCATAGGCAAGCCCCACCCGTTTCGATGAAACAGGCTCATGACCGGGGAACCAACGGCCATATCGCGGCACGGATACGTCCAGAAGCCCCGGACTGACGGCATTGAGGCGCAATCCGCGCGGCATTTCGATTGCAGCGCCGAGGACGAAGCCTCCGACAGCGCCGTTGGCTGCGGCGCCCGCCACACCCATCCGTATGGGCTCGCGGTCGAGCACACCACTGGTCAGCGTGAAAGAGCCGCCCTCACTGACGATGGCCAGTCCAGCGAGCACCAGATTGACCTGGCCCATGACCTTGTGCCGCAGGCCGAGCATGAAGGTCTCCTCGGTATACTCACCAAGCCGAGCGAAATGAACGTTCCCCGCCGTCGAGATAACCGCATCCACTGCGCCGCACTTGGCATACATGGCCTCGACCGATGCTCGATCAGCCATGTCGACCCGAACATCGCCGCTGGACCGGCCAGCCCTGATGATCTCGTGGCGAGATCCCAATTCCTTGCAGGCGGCCTTCCCGATATCGCCTTCGGCACCGACAACGATGATCCTCATCCTTTGCCTCCGGCGATCTCATCGTAACGCTTGAGCTTGTAGGCGAGGAGTTCCGCGCAATGGTCCAAAGCCGCTCGCCGTTCCTCCAACTGCATGGCGTGGTCGAGGAGTATTTCCTTGCGTTCCGCGAGTTTTGCATCGCCCTCCCTATAGAGGCGCGCAAAGTTCCGCATCCGCTTCATGGGCATGCCCGTCTCGCGCAGCGATGACAACAGCACGAGCCATTCGACATTCTCCGCCGAGAAATGCCGATTGCCGCCGGGCCCCCGGATGATCCTTGGAAGCAGGTTCTGCTTCTCATAATAGCGGATGGTGTCGATGCTCAGCCCGCTTCTGGACGCCGCTTCCGAGATACGCATGGATTTGCCCACGATCCGACCTTTTGCCGGCAGGCTACCAATCTGGAGCGGCTCCAGGTCAAGCAGGATCTTCGGCGCGCAATCGGGAGCCGGCGGCTCCCGTTACGCCGCCAGGCCGAATTCGGCGGCGCTGTCGCTCAGCCAATGCCAGAAACTGCCGGCCATGCTGCGAAACAGGGCGATTTCGTAGGTCGGCGTTTCGTCGAGCTGCCACAGCGTCACGCCGATATGCGAGCAGGCGGTCACGGCGGCATCGCCCGGTGCGAAGGCGCGCGGATGCAGGTCGATGTCCAGCCCCTTGGCGAACATATCGCGGACATGCGGGCCAGAAACCCGCAGCACGGCATAGCCGGAGGTCTGGTCGGTCACCGACGCGAGCGTGCCGACCGCCTCGATCAGGTCCGAGACGAGCAAATTGGGCCCACCTGCCTCGCGGGTGACCAGCCAGGCCGACGGCCCGGTGCCCAGCGCCGCAAGCGAGCCGGCCACGACCCGCTTGGGCCCGTTTGGCAGCCTGAGGCCATAGGCGGCCTGCATGCGGGCCGCCAGCGCTCCTTCCTGGCCCTTACGGGCGGCCAGGGTGACGATTTCCAGGCCCGAGCGATCCTGCACGGTGACGCCTGCACCCGTTCCCACCGGTTTGAGCAGGCCGGCAAAGGCGCTACGGGACTCCAAACGCCCCGCGCTCATTGCGTCAAACATGGAGACGGCTCCCTTCAGGATCAAAGAAGATGGGCGAGATGACTTCGACCTCGATATCGCCGTTGCGTACCGGATCATAGGCCCGGATCACTTCGCCATGACGAGACGGACCGTTGGCGAGCAGGCCAAGGCCGATCCAGCTTTCGAGCATCGGCGAATAGACCACCGAGGTTGCGAAACCCTCGTCATTGGCCGCGACGGCCGCAGCCCCCTTCTTGAGGAAATGCGAACCGGCCCGCAAGCGATCGGCCGGATTGACCGGCTTGACGCCGACGAGGCCGGGCCTGTCGGCCGCCACCAGCGCAGGACGCTGGGCCAGAACGCGGCCGATATAGTCCTTCTTGGTCGACATCATCTTGCCGAGGCCAAGATCGCGGGCCGTGGTCTGGCCGTTGAGCTCATTGCCGGCGACATGGCCTTTCTCGACGCGCATGACGCCGAGAGCCTCGGTGCCATAGGCGCAGCCGCCCATCTCCTCGGCCAGCGCCATCAGTGCCTTGAGGAGGTCAAGGCCGTAATGGGCGGGTACCGCGATCTCATAGGCAAGCTCGCCCGAGAAGGAGAGGCGGTAGAGCCGCGAGCCGACATTGCCGAGCTGCAGCGTGGCACATCCCATATAGGGGAAGGCTTCGTTCGACAGATCGGCGCTCGAGCCGTAGAGCTTCTGCAGCAATTCGCGCGCCTTCGGCCCGGCCACCGCATATTGCGACCACTGCTCGGTGATCGAAGAGAGCGAGACGTCGAGTTCGGGCCAGAGTGTCTGGCGGCAGAATTCGAGATGCTGCATCACCTTCACGGCATTGGCCGTGGTGGTGGAGATCACATAGTGATCGGGTGCAAAGCGGGCCGCCGTGCCGTCATCCATGACGAAGCCGTCTTCGCGCAGCATCAGGCCATAGCGGCATTTGCCGACGGCGACCGTCGAGAAGGTGTTGACGTAGACGCGGTCCAGGAAGGCACCGGCGTCGGCACCCTTGATATCGATCTTGCCCAGCGTCGAGACATCGCACACGCCGACGATCGAACGGGTGGTCTTGACCTCCCGGCAAACGCTTTCCAGCCAGTCCTTCTCGCCGGGACGCGAGAACCACTGCGGGCGCAGCCACTGGCCGGCCTCCACCATGGTGGCACCGTTGGCCATCGCCCATTCATGGCCGGCGGTGAGGCGCGTCGCCTTGAAATGCTTGTCGCGATGGGGACCGGCCAAGGCGCCGATCGCCACCGGGAAATGCGGCGGCCGCGAAACCGTGGTGCCGACCGCCGTCATCGAACGACCGAGCAGGCCCGCCATCATGGCATGGCCCGGTATGTTCGAGGTCTTGCCCTGGTCTGTGGCCATACCCAGCGTGGTGTAGCGCTTGAGATGCTCGACCGAGCGGAAGCCTTCGCGATGGGCGATCTCGATGTCCTTGGCCGTGACGTCGTTCTGCTGGTCGACGAAGGCCTTGCTCTTCGTCTCGGCGACATGCCAGAGCGGCTTGAGGCCGACAGGCTCGTCGTCGCAGGCGGGGATAGGAGCCTGCCCGGCGGAAAAACCGCAATCGCCGGCTGCGACCCTGCCGGCTTGCGCACCAGCCCGCAGGCAGGCGCCGAGGGAAAAGTCGCCATTGGCGGCGCCGACCACCGTCATGCCCTCGGGCAGATCGCCCGGCACGAAGGCTGCAAGCTCATCCGACCAGCGCGGCCGGGCGCCCTTGTGCGTGGTGAGTGCGACCTGCGGGTTCCAGCCGCCGGAGACAGCCAGGAAATCGGCGGAAATCGTCTCGCGCTTGCGCCCGGCGATCACCTCGACCGACTTGATACCCTGGGCGCCGCCCTTGGCATCGGTCACGCTTGCCCCGAGCAAGGTGCGCGTTCCCGCCTTGCCGGCCCAACCCGACACCGCGGCATCGACCTGCGGGCGCGGATCGACGACGGCGGCCACGGTCACGCCGGCGGCCACGAGATCGGCCGCCGTGCGCCAGCCATCGTCACTGGTGGTGAACACCACGGCCTGGCGGCCTGGCGCCACGCCGTAGCGGTTGAGATAGCTGCGCGCCGCCGAGGCGAGCATCACGCCCGGCCGGTCATTGCCGCCGAAGACGATGGGGCGTTCGATGGCGCCCATGGCGTTGATGCAGCGCTTGGCCATGATGTGCCAGAGGCGCTGGCGCGGCTGGTGGGCAGGCGGTACGGGCAGATGATCCGACACCCGCTCCAAGGCACCGTAGGTACCGGTGTCGTAGACACCGAAGACCTGCGTCCGGCGCATGATGCGCACCTCGGGCATGGCAGCGAGTTCTGCCTCGATATCGGTGGCGAAGGCAGCGGCCGGCTTGCCGCCGACCTCATGCCGCTCGGCCAGCAACCGCCCGCCCAGCCGGAAATCATCGTCGCACAGGATCACGCGGGCACCGGCCCGGCCGGCCTCCAGGGCTGCCATCAGGCCGGCAGGACCCGCGCCGATCACCAGCACGTCGCAAAAGGCGGCGGCCTTCTCGTAATGATCCGGGTCCGGCAATTGGCTGGCGCTGCCGAGGCCCGCCGCGCGGCGGATCATCGGCTCGTAGAGCTTCTCCCACAGGGCAGCCGGCCACATGAAGGTCTTGTAGTAGAAGCCGCCGACGAAGATCGGGCCGGCGAGCTGGTTCACCGACAGCAGGTCGAATTTCAGCGAAGGCCAGCGGTTCTGGCTCGCCGCCTCCAGGCCATCATAGAGCTCGATGGTGGTGGCCTTGGTGTTGGGCTCGCGCCGGGCGCCGCTGCGCAGCTCCACCAGCGCGTTCGGTTCCTCCGGACCAGCCGTGAAGATGCCGCGCGGGCGATGATATTTGAACGAACGTCCGACCAGGCGGACACCGTTGGCAAGCAGGGCAGAAGCCAGCGTGTCGCCGCTCAGCCCCTCATAGCTGTTGCCGTCGAAACGAAACCGCACGGTGCTGTTGCGATCGACCAGGCCAGCGGAAGGCAGACGAAAGGAAACGGCCTCGCTCATGATGCGGCTCCCAAAGCTTGAGGCATCACCAGTTCCGCCTTCTCGATTGCGTGGGTCTTGGTGTTGCGCCGGACCTTGAGCCAGGAACGGCAGCCCGAGCCGTGATACCAGAACTCCTCATGCGCGCCCTCGGGGTTGTCGCGCAAATAGGCATATTCATAGAAGTTCTTGCCGGCGTCGGGCGCCGAGGCATCCGGCCGCGTGAGCCCGGCATCGCCGAGATAGGTGAATTCGTGCACGCCGCGCGCACCGCAATAGGGACAGGCAATCCGCATCGAACCGTGCCTCAGTGAAGATTGGGTTGGGCGCCCTGGCCCTTTTCGTCGATCACCGCTCCGGTCTCGAAGCGGTTGAGCCGATAGGCGGCAGCCACCTCATGCGGCTGATCCTTGGCGATGAGATGGGCAAAGCACCAGCCCGAGGCCGGCGTGGCCTTGAAGCCGCCATAGCACCAGCCGCAATTGAGATAGAGGCCGTCGATGCCGCTCTTGTCGATGATGGGCGAGCCATCCATCGACATGTCCATGATGCCGCCCCAGCTGCGCAGCAACCGCAGGCGGCCGATCATCGGCATCACCGCCATGCCGCCTTCGCAGACATCCTCGACCACCGGCATGTTGCCGCGCTGGGCATAGGAATTATAGCCGTCGATGTCGCCGCCGAAGACCAGGCCGCCCTTGTCGGACTGGCTGACATAGAAATGACCGGCGCCGAAGGTGATCACGCCCGGAATCAACGGCTTGAGCCCCTCTGTGACGAAAGCCTGCAGCACATGGCTCTCGATCGGCAGGCGTAATCCCGCCATGGTGCCGACCTTGGAAGTATTGCCCGCCACCGCCATGCCGATCTTCTTGGCCCTTATGGTGCCGCGGGTGGTCTCGACGCCGACGATGGCCCCGCCTTCGCGGACGAAACCCGTCACCTCGCAATTCTGGACGATGTCGACGCCGCGGTCGCTGGCGGCGCGGGCATAGCCCCAGGCCACCGCGTCATGGCGCGCCGTGCCGCCGCGCCGCTGCAGGAGGCCGCCCTGGATCGGGAAGCGGGCATTGTCGAAATTCAGGAAGGGCGCCATCGCCTTGACGCCGTCGCGATCGAGCAATTCGGCATCGACGCCGTTCAGGCGCATGGCGTTGCCGCGACGGGCGAAGGCATCACGCTGGGCATCGGAATGATAGAGGTTCAGCACGCCGCGCTGGCTCATCATGGCATTGTAGTTGAGGTCCTGCTCCAGGCCCTCCCACAGCTTCATGGCGTGCTCATAGAAGGGAATATTGCCCTGCAGCATGTAGTTCGAGCGCACGATCGTGGTGTTGCGGCCGACATTGCCGCCACCGATCCAGCCCTTCTCGATCACCGCGACATTGGTGATGCCGTGATTCTTGGCGAGATAGTAGGCCGTCGCCAGGCCATGGCCGCCGCCGCCGATGATGATCGCGTCGTAGTTGAGCCGCGGCTCGGCGTCACGCCAGGTCGGCGTCCAGCCACGGTGGCCATTCAGGGCATTCTTGAGAAGGGAGAACAGGGAGTAATGCATCGATCTTCTTGCCGGGGAAGAGTGCGGAAAACTTCGGTCGTCCGGTCGCTTCGTCGCCTAGCGAGAGGTGGATTCGAGAGCATGCTGCTCAGGCGCCCACTTCCAAGACCAGGCCACGCCGGCACGATCAGCGCTTGTCGTCGAGAATCATGGATCCCTCTGCCCTTTGCGAATACGGGCTGTATTGTTATTACGCATAGCAGCCTGTTACCCACAGTGAAAGATTATTCCTGCGCGTGCAAGATTTTTTGCTACTTTAATGCCAGGAAAAAAGTTTCACCACGAATGCCGGTCGCCGACAAGCAACCGGTTCGTCAGGCCGCCGCTGCTGCGGGCATGGGCGTTTCCGCCCCCCTGCCACGGCATGCAGGCTCAAAAGAGGGTGTCCAGCGGCTGCGGGCGGGCAAGAACGAAACCCTGGGCACGATCGACACCGATGGCACGCAACAGGGTCAATGTCTCCTCATCCTCCACCTGCTCGGCCACCGTAATGGTTCCCAACCGGTGGCCGACCATGTTGATCGATTCGACGATGGTGCGGTCGACGTCGCTCCGTGCCATCTGCCGGATGAAGTCGCCATCGATCTTGAGACCATCGACGGAGAACTGCCTGAGATAGGTGAACGAGGACAGCCCCTTGCCGAAATCATCGAGCATCACGCCGCAGCCGGCAGCGCGCGCCTTGGAAAGGAACTGCTGCGCGGCCGTCAGATTGTTGATCACCGCCGTCTCGGCAATCTCGAAATGGATGCGCCGGGGCGACAAGCCCGATTGAGCGAATTCCTCCTGCAGCAGCGGCCAGAGGAAGGGATCGTTCAGTGAATTGGCAGAGAGATTGATGGCGAGGGAGATATCGCCGGCGTCGAGCAAGCGGGGACCATAGCGGCGGAACGTGGCATGAATGACCCAGCGGTCGATACTGCCCATCAGGTCGTAATGTTCGGAGGCCGGGATGAAGGCAGCCGGCTCGACGATGTTGCCGGCATCATCGAGCATGCGCAGCAGGATCTCGAAATGCCGCTGCCTGCCTTCCCGCCCGGAAAGATCGAAGATCTGCTGGACATAGAGGCGGAAGCGGTTGGCTTCGATCGCGTGGCGAATGCCGTCTGCCACCCGCATCTCGCTGTGGTTGCGATGGGTCTTGCTCTCCCCATCGCCATAGACGGCAAGCTGGTTGCGGCCCGAGGTCTTGGCGGTATAGCAGGCTATATCGGCCTGGCTCATCAACTCGTCCTGCCTTGGCGCCTCCGCATCGATCCGGGTCAGCCCCACGCTGGCGCCGATCTGATAGGTCCGGCCATCCCAGGCAAAGCGCAACTGAGCCAAACCGCGCAGAAACCGTTGCGCAATCGCCTCTCCCTCCACGACAGAGCAGTCACGCAGCAGAAGAGCGAACTCGTCACCACCCAGGCGGGCGGGTACGTCTTCCGTCCGGCAGACGCGGCGCATCAGATTGGCGACTTCGCGCAACAGCGCATCGCCGGCGGCATGCCCGGCGCTGTCATTGACGATCTTGAAGCGATCGAGGTCGACGAAGCACAGCACGTGCCGATGCTGGCCCTTGCGCGCCTGCTCGAGCGACAGGCGGATCTCGCGCTCGAAGGCGGAACGGTTGGGAAGTCCGGTCAGGCTGTCGTGATTGGCCGAGTGTTCCAGAGCCTGCTGCAGGATGCGGGCCTTGGTCACGTCCTGGAAGACCAACACGGCGCCGATGATTTCACCCGAGGCCGTGCGCACGGGCGCAGCGGAATCGCGCACGCTGCGCCGCTCGCCGTCCCGCCGCAGCAACACGGCACCGTCACTGAGATAATAGGGGCGCATCCGCGCCAGGCAGGTTTCCACCGGGTCGGCAAGGGGTTCACCGGTGGCTTCATCGACGATGCGAAACACTTCGGACAGGCGCCTGCCAACCGCATCCGGACCGGGCCATCCCGTCATTTCTTCCGCACCGGGATTCATGAACGTGATCCGGGCATGAGCATCGGTCGAGATCACGGCATCGCCGATCGAATGCAGGGTGATGCGCAGCCTCTCCTTTTCCTCGAACAGCGCCTCCACCAGTTCCTTGTGCTCGGTCACATCCCAATCCATGCCGACCGTGCGGATCGGGGTGCCGGCCTCGTCGCGGATCACCCGGGCCAGCGAATGGATGTGGCGGATCTTGCCGGAATGCCGGTCCCGCAGGCGGAACTCCATGTCGAACAGCGTGCCTTCACGCATTGCCCTGTCATATTCGCGCGTGATTGCGGCCACGTCGTCGGGGTGAATGCGATCGAGCCAAGCCTGCCGGCTGCCGTCATAGCTGTCCGACGGCATGTCATAGAGCCGGTGCAGGCGATCGTCCCAATTATAGCGCTGGGAGGCGAAATCATATTCGAAGACACCAACGCCAGCTGCCTCGATCGCCAGTTGCAGCCGCTGGTTGAGGGCCAGGATGGCGCTTTCGGCCTCCTTGCGCGCCGTGATGTCGGTATGGGTTCCGATAATGCGCAAGGCACGCCCATCCGCCGCCCTCTCGATCACCTTGCCGCGATCATAGATCCAGCGCCAATTGCCATCCCTGGCCAGCAGGCGGTTCTCTATGGCGAAATCCGGAGTCTCGCCGCGCAGATGGGCTTCAATGATCGCCCGGCATCGTGGCAGGTCTTCCGGATGTACACGGTCGGACCATTCGCTGGCGCTGGTCCCGATTTCGTCCTGGTCGTAGCCCAGCATCGCTTTCCACTGATGCGAATAGAATACCTCCCCCGTCTCGAGATTCTGATCCCAGACCCCATCGCCCGAGCCGTAAAGTGCGAATTGCCACCGCATTTCGCTATGTCGAAGAGCCTCCTCCGCCGCCTTTGCATCGGTGATATCGCGGGAGATGCCGATCAGCCCAGTGATCTCGCCGCGCTCGTCGCGCCGCGGCGCCTTCGTGGAGGAATAAGTGCGCAACACGCCGCCGAGCATGGCTGTCTCCTCCATGGTGGAGGGTTCCCCGCTCTGCATCACATGACGGTCGTTCTCGATCAGGCGGCGCGCCATCCCGGCCGGAAAGATGTCTGTATCGGAGCGGCCGAGGATCTCGTCGCTCGATCGCCCCATCAGCCTCTCGACCGCGGGATTGACCAGAGCATAGCGGCCGTCACGATCCTTGGCATAGATCAGATCGGGCGTGCCGTTCATCACGGCCTGTAGCAGGACCAGCGTGTCGTGCAGTCTCTGATTGCGCTCCACATCGTCGGTGACATCCCAACAGACACCGGTTCCATGCGTCAGGGCACCATCATCGCCGCGGATCAGCCTGACCGTGGAACGGATATGGCGCAACCGGTTGGTCGTTGGACACCGAACACGATAGTCGAGCTGATAGTGCAAACCCGACTGCAGCGCGCTCTGGCGAATGCGATCGACCCTCGCGGCATCTTCGGGCGAGAGCAGGCCGAAGAACTCTTCCAGCGTGTTGCCGAACGTCTCGGGCGTCACGCCGTGAAGCGCGTAGGTTCGCGCATCCCAATGCCGGAGGCCCGAGGGATAATCGACGTGGAAGATGCCGATTCCGCCGGCTTGAACGGCGACCTCCAACCGCTCCGAAACAGCGGTAAGACGTTCCTCCATTTCCTTTTGGTAGGTGATGTCGGCAATCGTCCCGATCATACGCTTGACCGTGCCATCCGGTGCGTACTCGACCGCCCTTCCGCGGCTGACCACCCAGATCCAGCGACCGTCATTGTGCCTCAATCGATAGGTCGCGTCGAAGTCCCGATTGCCATCGCGCCCGACACGTCCTGCCGCCTCCGCCATGCGGGCACGATCGTCCGGATGCATCTTGCTCAGCCAGTTGCCGATCGAATGCACGCGCTCTTCGTCGGGCAGGTCGAGCATGGTGCGCCAGTGCGACGACACCCACACCATTTCATTGGGCACGTCGAAGTCCCACACGACCTGCCTTGAGCCTTCCAGGGCCTGGCGCCAGCGCCACTCCGCCTCGGCGAGGCCGGCCTCGTCCGGCTTCTGGTCCCTGACGGCCACGATCTGCACAATCGCGGCAAAGGGAGAGGCTTCGTCCAGCGCGCCAAGCCGGGAGAGACTGGTCAAGCCGGTGAAGACTGTGCCGTCATGCCGGCGATAGCGGCGCTCCACGCCGTCCTCGTTCCGGCCATCCCAAGAGAAACCGGTGCGATCGTCCGTATGAGCGAAGTCGGCAAAAGTCATGCCGACATAGCCGGCGGCTTGGTAACCGGTGAGGCGACAAAAGGCAGGATTGGCATAACAAAACCGGCCGTCATGGCCGATCAACGCCATGGCGACGCCGGCTTGCTCGACGACATGGCGAAGCAGTGCCACGTCACCCGGAAGTACGACCGCATCAAGGCGACCGAAGCCAAGCCCGGCGTCTATCTTCATCTGGCGGATCTCACCTGCGCGAGCGAAATCATCAGCATTCAAAGTGTGGGAATGGTACTGAGAAGCGGCGCCATTGCCAAATGGCGCTGCGAGAATTTGTGCCCTTTTTCAGCAGTGTTTTGTGTATGACGCAGCGCGCCCGGCAGAAACATTCGGGAAGCACCGGGCTGCCGGTCATTCTTCTTCCGAGGTCGTCGAGCAGGGGCGAGGCGCCGTTAGGGCAGGCGCTCTCCGCGCGAAGCCACGAGCACCGCATACCACTCCTGTCGGCTCCAGCGCGGCAGATAGGCCTGCGGGATCTCCCGGATGCGGTCGAGGTTCTGGGTACCGACGATCGGAATGGTTCGTGCCGGATGCACCATCAGCCAGCTCAAGGCCACCGCCGTGCGGAATACACCCGCCTGCTCCGCCTTGGCATCGAACAAGCCAACTACCGCCCGCGCCCGTTCATCCTGCGGCAGGGCAAGCCGCCCGCCCGCCAAGGGCGACCAGGCCAGCACCGCCATGTCGTTCATGATCGCCTGGTCCAGAATTCCATCCTGGAGCGGATCGAGCTTGAGGGCCGAGAATTCGGGCTGGTGGCTGACGATGGGCAGGTTGAGGCAAGCCGCCAGGCCCTGCGTCTGGGCAGCCGTATAGTTCGACACGCCGATGGCGGCGATCTTGCCGGCCCGATGCGCCTCCTCGAGGGCCCTGGCGATTTCACCGGGATGGGTGAGGATATCAGGGCGATGGATCTGCCACAGATCGATGCGATCGACCTGCATTCGCTTCAGCGACGCATCGATGGCCGAGGCGAGATAAGCGGCGGAGGAATTATAGGGCGTGCCGAAGACGATACCGCCCTTGGTCGCCAGCACCATGCGCCGGCGCAATCCGGGGCTGGCCTCGAGCACGCGGCCGAGCTGGCTTTCGGCAACGCCGAAGCCGCCGAGGTCGGACGGGCCGTAGATGTCGGCGGTATCGAACAGCGTGACGCCGGCCTCGAGCGCGGTCTCCACCAGCTTCTGGGCCGAAGCAAGGTCCTCACCGCCGAAGCGCCACATGCCCCAGGCGACCGAACTGACCGACATGCCACTGCGGCCGAGGGGACGGATCGGTTCGGGTGCCGGCAGGTCGCTCATCTCAAGATCTCGCAGTGACGACGCGTCACTTCTATCAAGCGGAGGTCGTATTGGACATCCCCTCCTCCCAATAAGGCGGATCGCCGAAACTGCGTTTCAGATGCTCAGCCAGCGTCCGCAGCTTGACGGAAGGCCGCCGTCCTTCGGGATGGGCAAGGAAGATGAATTCCGGCTCGGGCCGGACACCGATGTCGATGACTTTCAGCCTTCCGGCGCGGATCTCGGGTCCGACGATGAAAGTGGGCAGCAGCCCGATGCCGAGGCCGGCAAGCGCAGCGTCACGGATCACATCGCCATTGTTGACACGCAAGGCGACCTTGGCCCGCACGATTTCGACGCCATCAGGCCCGAGGAAACGCCAATCGGCAGCCCCGCGGTTCGAATAGAACAGCCCTTTGTGACGATCGAGCTCGCCGATGGAACGCGGCATCCCCTCGCGATCCAGATATTCCGCCGACGCCACCAGCAGACGCTGGCTCGGCGCGAGACGCCAGACCATCAGCCGCGTATCCGCGATGGTACCGTGCCGGATGACGCCGTCATAAGCACCGGAGGAGACGTCGACGCGGCGATCGTCAAGATCGAGGATGAGCTCGACCTGGGGATGCGCCGCCAGGAACGGAAACAAGGCGGGGCCGAGATGAAGGCGCCCGAAGGTGATCGGCGCACCAATCCGCATCGGGCCGGCCAGGGTGCCCCGCCGCTCGGCCAGATCCGCAGCCGCCTCTTCCACCTCGCGCAGGATCCGCCTGGCGCGTTCCAGAAAAGCGGCTCCATCTTCCGTCACCGACAATCGCCGTGTGGTACGATGAAGCAATATCGTACCGACACTCCGCTCCAGGTCACCCAGCCGCTCGCTCACAACCGATTTCGACAGGCGCAGGCTGCGTGCTGCCTCGCTGATCGATCCGGCCTCGGCGACCGCAACGAAACTTGCGATCCCGTCCAGTTTCATTGTTCGGAAATCCCGGAAGATAGAACCAATATCTGCAGGATACTCCGAACATGACGATTGCGCCATATTCGCCCCATCCAAAGCGTCTCCCATGAACGAGGAACGGCAATCATGAACAGACTTTCGGGCAAGCGTGCACTCATCACCGGCGGCACCACCGGCATAGGCCTGGAAACCGCCCGCCAATTCCTGGCGGAAGGCGCCCGCATCGCGGTGACCGGCACCAATCCCCAAACGCTGCAGGCGGCCCGCAAGGAACTGGGCGAAAATGTCCTGGTCATCCAGTCGGATGCAGCCGACGTCGCCGGCCAGAAAAGGCTCGCCGAGACCATCGCCGAGGCCTTTGGCGGTCTCGACATCCTCTTCGTCAATGCCGGCATCGCCCAGCTCAAGCCGTTGGCGGACTGGAGCGAGGCCGCCTTCGACAAGGTCTTCGACATCAATGTGAAGGGCCCTTATTTCCTGATCCAGGCGCTGCTGCCGATCCTGGCCAATCCGGCTTCGATCGTGCTCAACACCTCGGTCAACGCCCATATCGGCATGCCGAATTCCAGCGTCTACGCCGCGTCGAAAGCTGCGCTGCAGTCGCTGATCCGCACCCTGTCGGGCGAGTTGATCGGGCGCGGCATTCGCCTGAACGCCGTCAGCCCCGGCCCGATCGCCACGCCGCTCTATGGCAAGCTCGGCTTTGCCGAGCAGGATCTGAAGAACGTCGCCGACAGCATCAAGGGCCTGGTTCCCGCCGGTCGCTTCGGCGAGGCCAGCGAAATCGCCAAGGCCGTGGTGTTCCTGGCCTCCGACGAAGCGGCTTATACGGTCGGCAGCGAACTCATGATCGATGGCGGCATGGGTACGCTCTGACCAGCGGCGGCGGCCCTATTCTTCCCGGCCGAGGCTCGCCGCCTCTTCTTCCGACAAGGCTTGGGGCTGGACGCCCTCGCCTTCGATGGGGACCGGCCTTCCGGTGCGCGCCGCTTCGAGGATGCCTTCCATGATCTCGAGCACATGCAGCGCAAGGTCGCCGGAAGCCCGAGGCCGCCGCCCTTCCCTGAGGCTGCGGGCCAGATCAGCCACGCCGATCATCCGGTAGTTCGCGCGATCGGGTGCGGCATAGGGCCAGTTCAGGCTGCCATAGGTCATGCCGGCCGTATCGATGGACTGCCAGGGCTCGCCCCTACGGCTGAGGGCGAGAGAACCGCCGAAGGTATCCGGGTCGGGCAGGCTGAGCGAGCCTTCGCTGCCATGCAGCTCGATCGGCTGGTTGGAATGGCGGAAGACATCCCAACTCATGCCGACATTGACGATGGCGCCGCCGGCGAACTCGACCAGGGCCATCAGGGTGGTGGGCGTGCCGACGGCGAAGCTCGTGCCCTGGTTCGGCCCGGGCGCCGTGATCAGCCGCTCCGCCTGCCCGGTCGTGGCCATCGCCGCAACCTGGCGGGCCGGTCCCAGCAGATTGACCAGCATGGTCAGGTAGTAAGGGCCCATGTCGAGGACCGGGCCACCGCCGGGCTGGTAGTAGAATTGCGGATTGGGGTGCCAATGCTCCATGCCGCGGGTCATCATGAAGGCGGTGCCCGTGGTCGGGTGGCCGATCGCCCCTTCCGCCATCAAACGGCGAGCCGTTCGTCCTGCCGCACCGAGAAAGGTATCGGGGGCGGAACCGATCGCCAGATTGCGCCGGCGAGCCTCTTCGACCAGCCTCCGACCCTCTGCAGCCGTAACGGCAAGCGGCTTTTCGGTGAAGACATGCTTGCCCGCGGCAAGGGCCGCCATCGACACTTCGAAATGGACGGCCGGAATCGTCAGGTTGAGAATGAGGTCGACTTCGTCGTCCACAAGAAGTTCTTCCACGCCGAGAGCTCGAATGCCGTATTCCTCGGCTCTGATCTTAGCGGATTCCGCTGAGATATCGGCACAGGCCTTCAATTCGACGCCTGGGAAAAGCGCGGCGTTGCGCAGATAGGTCATCGAGATATTGCCGCATCCGATCACACCGATGCCGAGTTTACCCATGCGTCTCCTCCGCCATCCATTCCAGCTTGGTTGCTCATTTTTGCATTAATTTAGAAAGTAAACACGAGAAGCTTTGTGTTTGAATGAAATTTTTTGAACGAAAATGACAATTTGTCCTTGACAGTACGCGGGCCCAGGCCAAGCATGCCCTCAAAATCAGGGTGGTCATTCACCTAACAAAGGGAGGACTTGTGATGTCGGACGTTCAGTCACGCTCGACCCCGGCTGCCGGGGCTTCGCAATCCGGATCGGTGGCGCCGAGCCGGCGCACCTTCCTGCAGGGAGCGGGCCTCGCCGCGGGTGCCCTGGCACTCGGCCTGCCCAAGCGGGCCCGTGCCGCCGACCGCACGGAAATCACCTTCGCCAGCGCCAAATTCTTCGGCAAGCAGACCATGGCGCAGGTGGTGGACGCCTATAACCAGTCGCAGGGCAAGATCCACGTCACCTATGTCGAGCTGCCACCGCCCAGTTCCTCCACCGAAGTGCACACGGCGCTGGTGCAGCAGCTCGCGCGCCGCACCGGCACGCCCGACGTCTTTACCCAGGACGTGGTCTGGATCGCCGAATTCGCGGGCGCCGGCTGGGCCTTGCCGCTCGACGAATATTTCAACGCCTCGGTGCAGAGCCAGTTCTTCCCTGGCCTGGTGGCGGCCTGTACCTACAACAACAAGCTCACCGCTTTGCCCTGGTATGTCGATTCAGGCATGCTGTTCTATCGCAAGGATCTCCTGGAAGGGATCGGCGCCAAGCCGCCGGAGACCTGGGACGAACTCGCTGCGGCCGCGCAGGAGATTCAGAAGTCGGGCAAGGCCGATTTCGGCTATCTCTGGCAGGGCAAGCAGGCCGAAGTGCTGGTCTGCGATCTCGTGGAAGCCATTGCCTCCAATGGAGGCTCGATCCTCGCCCCCGACGGCAAGTCGTCGGCACTCAGCGACGACAAGGCGGTGGCAGCCGTACAATTCCTCTACGACACCATCAACAAGACGAAGATCAGCCCCTCCGATGTGCTGAGCTGGGACGAGGAACCCTCGCGCCAGCCCTTCACGGCCGGCCGCGCACCTTTCCTGCGCAACTGGTCCTATGTCTATGCCATCGCGCAGGACAAGGCCGCGTCCTCGGTGGTCGACAAGGTCGGCGTGGTTCCCCTGCCCCATTTCGCAGGCGGCAAGAGCGCCGCCTGCCTCGGCGGCTATCAATATGGCGTCAATGCCAACACCAAGAACCGGGAAGCGGCCATCGAATTCCTGACCTGGATGTCCTCGCCCGCCACCCAGCTCCAGTTCGCCCTGCAGCTCGGCATCGCGCCCACCCGCGCCGAGGTGTTCGAGGATGCCCAGCTCGGCAAGGAACAGCCCTTCATGAAGCAGCTCAAATCGGTGTTCACCGGCGCGACGCCACGCCCGGTCACCCCGAAATATGCGCAGGTCACCCTCGCCATCCAGTCCGGCGTGTCGAAGGCGCTGGTCAGCGGCAATATCAAGGCCGAGTTGGAGGCCGCCAGCACCAAGATCAATTCGATCGTCGCGGGATGACGCAATGAGCGTTGAAGCCTCCGCGGCCAGTCCTCCCCTCGGGGCTGGCCTGCGGTCCCTGGACCTGGCGCCCTGGCTGCTGATCCTGCCGCTGCTGATCTCGCTCGGCTCGGTCTCGGTCTATCCCATCGTCAACGGGGTCTGGCTGTCGCTGACCAATACCTCCCTGGTCACCCAGGAGGACGCCTTCGTCGGCCTGGCCAATTATCGCACGCTGCTGGGCGACGACGCCTTCTGGAACGCCTGGGGACATACGGTGCTGTTCACGGCGGTGTCGACGGCGCTCGAAACCGTGCTCGGCCTCGCCATGGCCCTCCTGCTCTACGAACCCTTCGTCGGCCGCTCGCTGGTGCGTGCCGCCATGCTGGTGCCCTGGGCCATGCCCACCGTGGTCACCTCCAAGATGTTCGGCTGGCTGTTCGATGGGCAGCACGGGCTGATCAACTACCTCCTCAAATCCGTCGGGCTGATCGACGGCAACATCAACTGGTACGGCTCGGTCGACCATGCCCTCGACACCATCATCATCGCCGACGTCTGGAAGACCACGCCTTTCATGGCCTTGCTGCTGCTGGCGGGACTGCAGACGGTGCCGCGCTCGTTGACCGAGGCCGCCAAGATGGACGGCGCCTCGGCCTGGCGTATCTTCTGGCATGTGCGTCTGCCCCTGCTGCTGCCGACCTTGCTGATCGCCGGCATGTTCCGGGCCCTCGATGCCTTCCGCATCTTCGACCTCGTCTATGTCCTCACCGGCGGCGGCCCGGCCGACTCCACCGAGACCCTGTCGACCCTGAGCTACAAGGTGCTCTTCTCCACCCTGCAGTTCGGCTATGGCTCGGCGCTCTCCACTGCGATGTTCATCACCGAGACGCTGATCGCCATCGGCTTCGGCATCTTCATCGTGGCGCAGCTCAGGAGGCAGGGATGACGGCCCGCGAGATCCTGCGCCTCGTCATCGTCTACACCGGCGCAGCCCTGCTTCTCGTCTGGTCGGCTGGCCCGTTCCTGTGGCAGTTCTCCACCTCGCTGCAGCTCGACAAGGCGCTGACCGATCCGGTGCCGAGCTTCTGGCCCTCGCCAGCGACGCTCGAACACTATGCCAATGTCTTCTTCGTCAAGAAATTCCAGCTCTATGTGCTGAATTCGGTGATCGTTGCCGGGCTCACCACCTTGTTCTGCCTGGCCATCGGGGCACTGGCCGCCTTCTCGCTGTCTCGCCTGGAGATCAAGGGGCGCTTCGGCATCCTCGGGGTGGTGCTGTCGGTCTCGATGTTCCCGCAGATCGCCATCGTCGGCCCGCTCTACCTCACCGCCTCCAATTACGGCTTCCTCGACACCTATAGCGGCCTCGTCATCGTTTATCTGGCGCTCGGGCTGCCGCTGGTGACCTGGGTGCTGTTCGGTTATTTCGACACGCTGCCGCGCGAGATCGACGAAGCCGCACGCATGGACGGCGTCGGGGTCATCGGCCTGTTCGTCCGCATCATCCTGCCGATGTCCCTGCCGGGCCTCGTCACCACCGGCCTGCTCGCCTTCATCGCGGCCTGGAACGAATTCATGTTCGCCCTCGCCTTCACCTCGACCATCGAGCACCAGACGATCCCGGTCGGTATCGCGAATTTCACCAACCTCTATTACGTGCCCTGGGGCGACGTGGCCGCCGCCTCGGTGGTGGTGACGGTGCCGCTGATCGCCCTGGTGCTGTTCTTCCAGCGCCACATCATCGAGGGCCTGACTCAAGGCGCCGTCAAGGAATGACATCATGAATGAAACCGCCAAGCTGAGGGCCGGCTGCCAGACCTTCACCTGGGAAATGCTCGGCAAGGCCTGGACCGGTAATGCCGACGACCTGCTCGCCGCCATCGCAGCGGCAGGCTATGCCGGCATCGAGATCACCGACACCATGATCCCGCCCTATGCCGACCGCCCGCAGGACTTTGCCAGGGCATTGGCAGACCATGGCCTGACGCTGGTCGCCTTTGCCTGCGGCAGCAGTTCCGGCTTCACTGAAGCCGGCGCCGTCGAGACCGACCTCGCCATGGTCGACCGCGCCTTGCGCTTCACCGCACATTTCCCGGGCGCCATCCTGTCGCTGGGCAGCGCCACGATCATGAGCCCCGGCCCCCTCGACGACAAATTCGCTGTCGCTGGGCGTTTCTATAATGGTGCCGGCGAACTCGGCCGTATCGTCGGCGTCGATGTCGCCGTGCATCCGAGCTCGCATCACGACACGCTCCTGAGCTCACGGGCCGACTATGACCGCATCATGGCCCTTCTGGACCCGGCCCTGGTCGGCTGGGTGCCCGACACCGGCCATATCCTGCGCGGGGGCCAGGATATCCTCGACACGCTGCGCACCTACCAGGATCGCATCCGCTATCTGCATCTGAAGGATGTCGATGCCGAGGGCCATTGGCGCATGCTGGGACAGGGCGTCTGCGACCTCAGGAGCGTGGTCGACATCGTGGCCGCCGGGCCGAACTTCAACGGTTGGCTGGTGCTCGAGGAAGAATCCGACGTCGCCGCCGCAGACCCCGCCGCCGCCGTCAGGGCCAATCGCGAAACACTGCGCCTCGCCGGCATCTGAACTGCGCACCGGCAGCACGAACCCGTAAAGGAGAACGCCGAGATGGCCACCGTCAATCTCAAGGGATTGCGCAAATCCTATGGCGCCGTCGAGGTCATCAAGGGCGTCGACCTCGAGGTCGAGGACCGCGAATTCGTGGTCTTCGTCGGCCCCTCCGGCTGCGGCAAGTCGACCCTGCTGCGCATGATCGCGGGGCTGGAAAAGATCACCGGCGGCGACCTCCTCATCGACGGGCGGCTTTCCAACGATGTGGCGCCGGCCAAGCGCGGTCTCGCCATGGTGTTCCAGAGCTATGCGCTCTATCCGCACATGACCATTGCCGACAATATGGGCTTTGCGCTGCGCATCGAGGGTGTGCCGAAGGCCGAACGCGCGGCCAAGGTGCAGGCGGCCGCCGAAACCCTCCAACTCGGGCCTCTACTCCAGCGTCGTCCCAAGGAACTTTCCGGCGGCCAGCGCCAGCGTGTCGCCATCGGCCGCGCGATCGTGCGCAATCCCAAGGTCTTCCTGTTCGATGAGCCGCTCTCCAATCTCGACGCCGCCCTGCGCGTGCAGATGCGCATCGAGCTGATGCGCCTGCACGAACAGCTCCAGGCGACGATGATCTACGTCACCCACGACCAGGTCGAGGCCATGACGATGGCGGACAAGATCGTGGTGCTCAATGGCGGCCGGATCGAGCAGATCGGAGCACCGCTCGAGCTCTACAACCATCCTCGCAACCTGTTCGTGGCCGGCTTCATCGGCTCGCCGCGCATGAACACGCTGCCGGCCCGGATCGTCGAAATCGACGCGAGGGGCTTGAGCCTATCCCTGCCGGGAGGCAAACGCGTCACTCTGCCCGTCTCAGCCGGTGGCCTGAAAGTCGGTTCCGATGTCACTTTCGGCATTCGGCCCGAACACATCACGCTCCTGAACGGAGCCGACGACGCAGGCGATGCCATCGCCGGCACGACCAGCATCGTCGAGCATCTGGGCGGGCTGACCGTGTTTCATACGGCCATCGCGGATGGGCAGACATTGGTGGTGCAGACCGACGGCAAGAACCCTGTAAGAGCCCATAGCGAGGTCAATTTGCGGATCGATCGCGACTCAGCCCACGTCTTCGGGCCGGATGGCACGGCCCTGCCGCACCTGGCCGCAAATGCCGCCTGAAAGACCCGGACCGCAAAGGCGCAAAAAGCCACGGCGGACAGTACAAAACGTCCGCTTCCTCTCCCTGCGTCCTGTCCTATCGCTCAGCCATGCAGAGCGTGGCTGCCACGCAATTCGGTAAGCGGCGCCCCTGTCATGGCGGGGCGTGGGTGCTGCACCATATGGAAGGCTATGCGCCCGGCGCCGATCAATTCGTAGTAGCGCAGCATCGCATCCGCCGCCCGAGGCGCATGCCCCTCGAGATTGGCCCGGTGCTGTCCATCCTTGGGCACCACCTTGAAATCACCATTGGCCGCCATCAGCCGGCGGGCACAAAGGCCTTCGATTATCGGACGGGTCTCTTCCGTCCATACATACCAGCCATAGTCATCGGCCTGCGTGCGCAGGAATTCCAGTTCCTCGACCGAGAAGACGGCGGCACGGCTTTCTTTCATGGCTCCACCCTATCGTTTCTGGCCCCGCTCGATTGAACGCGACGAGGCACATATGGTTCCGTCAAGGCAGTGCAAAAACTATAGCGCGCATTCGCGTCATAACCTAGGTATAGAAATCGATTCATCTTTTAAATTTTATTCATTTACCTGGATTTCATCGCGTAAAAATTGAGCAAACAAGTCATAATTCGGGCAGAGTTGCATAAATCCGTCATATGGGCATTTTCCGGGCCGGCAGGCGCGCATGAAATTCTGCCGTCTTGAGTCGTCGCCTTGCAACGGAAAAACCCGTACATCACCGCCGGGTCCGCGCTCAAAAAGGCCAACAATGACCGGACCTTGCCGTTCCCGGACGCCGACCTTGACCGGCATGATCACGAGAGTGCCAACACATCCGGAAAAGCTCTCATGCGCCGCCTTTCAATCGCCTTCGTCACGACCGTCTTGCTCGCCGGTTCGGCCACGGCCGAGACCTTCAAGGACTGGCAGGTAAGCTGCGACGCAAACCACCAGTGCCAGGCCACCGGCCTGGCCGCAGGCGACCCGGATGCGAAAGGCTATGTCAGCATCCGCCGCCACGTCTCGGCACCAATGGAGGTTCGCTTCGCGGTGACCGATCCGACCGGTGCCCTTGCCGGCCGGCCTCATGTCCTTCTGGCGGATGGCAAGCCCGTCGGGGCCCTCGCAGACCCGATCACCTTCTCGGCTCCCGAAGAAGAAGGGGGGCTGGCCGAGGCTACTCTCGTCCTCGATGCAAGGTCATCTCTGCCCCAGACCCTGCGGCAATACCATTCCCTGCAATTGCAGGCAGCGGACGGCAGCCTCGCGGTGAATGTCTCGCTGGCCGGCGCCGTTGCCGCCTGGCTCTACATGGACGATCGGCTGGTGCGGACCTCCCCTCCCGCCAAGCCTGCAATATGAACGGTGGATCGCAGGAGGGGGAGCCTTGCGCCTGCCTCTACGCACGTATACTCCTGCGGCCCCGAAATCATTGCAGGCGCGGGCATGGCCAGGAAGAAAGCACTCCATCCCTCCCAATCGAGCCCCGCGCCCAAGGCCAAGCGCCCACGCAATGCCGCGGCAACGCGCGAGGCCATTCTGCAATCGGCCCTGATCGCCTTTTCGCGCGCGGGTTATGACGGCGTCGGCCTGCGCGAAATCGCGGGAGAAGCCGGCGTCACCGCCATCCTGGTCAATCGCTATTTCGGTTCGAAGGAAGAAATGTTCGCCGAGGCGGCCAAGATCGCCTGCGCCGATGCCAGCTTGTTCGAAGGCGACGCCGCCTCCCTTGCCGACCGGGTGGCGCAGGCGATGGTGGCCAGATCTCCCGGCGAGAGCACCGGCGTCGATCCCTTCCGGCTGATGCTGCACTCGGCCTCCAACCCCAGGGCCGCCGAAATCCTGCGCGAAACCGTCGCGGCGCAACTCGAACGCCCGCTTGCCGCCGGCCTGCCCGGCAAGGACCAGCCGGAACGCGCCGCCCTGTTCCTCGCCCTGATCGCCGGCGTCGCCCTGATGCGCGACGTGATCGCCAATTCCTCCCTCGCCGAGGCCGATCCATCGGCGCTGGCCAAGCGGCTGGCTCAGATGCTCAAGCCCCTGGTCGACGACAAGCCGGGCAAGAAGACCGACAAGCCCCAGCAGCTCAGCCTGGGATTTTGAGGCGAGCTCTAACACGACAGTTGCGTTTGTATTAGGAAGTGCAGGATGTGCGGAGTGTCGGCCTCACAGCTCCATCAAATGATGTAGCTGTGAGGCCGACACTCCAAATTCCTTTCGAATGAAAAACGCAACCATAGTCCTAAGCCGTTGAGGCACCGGACGGAAGCACGACCACGGCTGTCCCGACCGGCACGCGCCGATGAAGGTCGATGATGTCCTGATTGAGCAGGCGCACGCAGCCCGACGACACCATGGTGCCGATCGTCCAGGGCTCGATGGTGCCGTGAAGCCGGTACAGGGTGTCGCGCCCGTCCTTGTACAGATAGAGCGCACGCGGGCCGAGAGGATTGCCGGATCCGCCCGGCAAGCCGGCGGCATATTTGGCATAGCGTTCGGGCTGGCGCCGGATCATGTTGGCCGTCGGCGTCCAACGTGGCCATGTGGCCTTGCGGGCGATGGTTGCACGGCCTTGGAAATTGAATGCCTCCTCCTTGCCGACACCGACGCCGTAGCGCAGGGCTCTACCACCCTCCAGCACGAGATAGGCATGACGCTCGGCCGGATCGACCACGATCGTGCCGGGTTGCTCCTGAGTCGGATAGGCAACCTCCCGGCGCAGATATTGCGGCTTCACGCGTCGCAGATCCACGGCAGGCACGGCAAAGGGTTCGGACTCGATCGCTCCGTAGAGCAGGGCTTGTTCCGGGTCGACCGCCACCTCCGGCATGCTGAGCTCGGGTTTGCGGTCCTGCGCACATCCAGCTGCCAAGAAAGGCAAACCAATCACAAAACTACGCCTGCTTATCATCATCACGCCTTCCGCAACGCCACTGACACGGCACTGAGGCGATTGAGCCCGATGACGACTTCGACGTCCATATGTTATGATGCTATGGCAATCATAACCATGAGGCATGAATGGACATCGCAATCGCCCTGCGCGCTTTCGTCCGTACCGTCGAGCGTGCTTCGGTAACGGCGGCAGCGCGTGATCTTGCCGTCTCCCAGCCCGCCGTCACCAAACATCTGCGCAATCTCGAACGGCATGTCGGCGCCAGGCTGTTGGAACGGTCCTCACGCATCGTACGCCCGACACCACAGGGACAGGCCCTTTATGAAGCGAGCCGAGGCGCTCTCGCCACCATCGACGCGGCTCTGGAAGGCGTCCGGCATGACATGGGGACCATCGAAGGCCCGCTCCGGCTGCATGCGCCCTCCTGCATCGGCGTCAGGCACCTGCATCCAATCGTCATGGCATTCCAGCAACGCCATCCCGCCGTTACGGTCGATCTCATCCTGGAGAACCGTGATATCGACCTTGTCTATGAGAACTTCGACCTGGCGGTGAGGTATGGACGTCCTGCCGGCCAGGAACTCATCATCCGCCGTCTCGGCTTGATCCGGCGTATCCTGGTGGCGGCACCGAACTTCCTCGCCCGGTTCGGGCCGATCGACACGCCAGAGCGACTATCGGAAATCGACATCGTCAGCAGTGCCAGGCTGCTTTCTCCACGCGACACTCTGGCATTGCAGCATCGCAGCGGCGAAACACTCGACCTGCCCGCCCAACCCATCCTCAGAACCAATGACGCCGAAGTCATCAGCGCCACGCTCCTGCAAGGGCACGCGGCGGGGCCGGTCCAGCAATTGCTGGTGAATCGCGAGCTTGCCGAAGGACGCTTGGTCCGAATCCTGCCCGAGTACGTCGTCCGTCCGACGGAAGCCTTCCTGGCCTTCCCCTCGGTTCGCTATATGCGCCCGGTGGTGCGTGCCTTCACCGACTTCACCATTGCAGCGCTGCGCAAGATCGACGGCATCGACTCGACAGAAAACGATGCATTCCGGCTCTCTCCCGATCCCGGCGATACGATCCCGGCTCCCTGCGGCATAGAGACGACAATCTAGATACGACTTGCTAGATACGACTTGCTAGATACGACTTGATTGTCATCGGTGTGTTTGCGCAGCAGCTCTCGGACCGCAGGCGCCAAAAGAACATGAATTGTTCCGCCCCCTCATGTCGGGTACCTCTTGGTTCGTTCGTCCTTGGCTCAAGAGGAAGCAGACAATGCGATACACGATCCTTTGCTACAATTACGAAGACGTCGTCGGTGCCTGGACCAAGGAAGAGGACGACGCCGTGATGGCTCGCCTGCAGAAGGTCCATGAAAAGGTCGCCGCGGCGGGCAAGCTTGGCCCGGTGGTGCGGCTGCTGCCGACCACCGCCGCCACCACCCTGCGCAAGACCGGCAGCGATCCCCTGGTGATCGACGGTCCCTTCGCCGAGACCAAGGAACAATTGCTCGGCTTCTATGTGGTCGACTGCGAAAATCTCGAGGAAGCGCTCGATATCGCCCGCGATCTCGCCAAGGCCAATCCCAGCATCGGCTCCTACGAGATCCGTCCGCTTTCGATCTTCCAGCCCGGGGTGCTCGGACAGAAGGCGCACGCAACATGACGGATGCGGCCTGGATCAACAGCGCGCTCGCCTCCGCCCGCCCGCAGGCCATGGGAGCGCTTCTGCGCTATTTCCGTGACCTCGATACCGCTGAGGAAGCCTATCAGGAAGCCTGCCTGCGCGCGCTGAAGAGCTGGCCGAAAAACGGTCCGCCGCGCGATCCCACCGCCTGGCTGATCTTTGCCGGCCGCAATTCCGGCATCGACGCCAAACGCCGCGAGAAGAAGCAGGAAGCCCTGCCGGACGAGGACCAGATTTCCGATCTCGGCGATGCGGAAACCGAGCTCGCCGAACGCCTAGACGGCCAGCACTATCGCGACGACATCCTGCGCCTGCTCTTCATCTGCTGCCATCCGGATCTTCCCGGCACCCAGCAGATCGCCCTTGCCCTGCGCATCGTTTGCGGGCTCAGCGTCAGGCAGATCGCCCGCGCCTTCCTGGTCGGGGAAGCGGCGATGGAACAGCGCATCACCCGGGCCAAGGCGCGTATCGCCAGCGCCGACGTGCCCTTCGAGGCACCGGGCGCGGTGGAGCGTTCGGAACGGCTCGGTGCCGTGGCCGCCATGATCTATCTGATCTTCAACGAAGGCTATTCGGCGGGCGCCGAGGACGACGGCAGCCGAGCCCAGCTCTGCGACGAGGCCATTCGCCTCGCCCGCCTGCTGCTGCGCCTGTTCCAGACCGAACCCGAGATCATGGGGCTGGCCGCTCTGATGCTGCTCCAGCATGCCCGTTCGCCGGCCCGTTTCGACGCGGAGCGCCAGATCGTGCTCCTGGAGGACCAGGACCGGCGCTTGTGGAACAGCCAGATGATAGCCGAAGGCCTCGCCCTGATCGACAAGGCCACCCGCCATGGCAGCCCCGGCAGCTATCAGCTCCAGGCCGCCCTCGCCGCGGTGCACGCCAGGGCAGCGACGCCCGAGGATACCAATTGGCGCCAGATCGATTTCCTCTATGCGCTGCTGGAAGAGATCCAGCCCTCGCCCGTGGTCACGCTCAATCGGGCCGTGGCCGTTTCGAAGACGCAGGGCCCCGAAGCCGCGCTCGCCATGATCGAGCCCCTGGAAGCCCGTCTGTCCGGCTATTTCTATTTCCACGGCCTCAAGGGCGGCCTGCTGCTGAAACTTGGCCGGAGCAAGGAGGCGCATCAAGCCTTCGACCAGGCCATTGCTCTCGCTTCCACGGCGGCCGAGGCCAACCATATCCGCCAGCATCTGGACAGGCTGATGAAGGACAATGCTGTGCGGGGGTGACGCCATAGGAGCGACTGGAACGCGAAAACAGTCGCCCTCAAAGGCGCCTCGCCTCCACAGTTGCCGCCTCAGATCAGTCCGCCATTGGCCCTCAGGGTCTGCCCGTTGATCCAGCCGCCGTCCGGGCTGGCCAGGAAGGCGACCGCAGCGGCGATGTCCTCCCGCGTGCCGAGCCGCTCGAGTGGCGCCATGCGGGTATAATGCTCGATCAATTCGGCCGATTTGCCGGTGAGGAAGAGATCGGTTGCCGTCGGGCCCGGTGCGATGGCGTTGACCGTGATCGCGCGACCACGCAGTTCCTTGGCCAGCACGCTGGTCAAGGCCTCGATGCCGGCCTTGGTCGCGGCATAGATGCCGTAGCTCGGCTGGCGCAGGCCAACGACGCTCGACGAGAAGTTGATGACGCGCCCGCCCGCGCGCAACCGCCGCGCCGCCTCGCGCATGGTGTTGAAGCTGCCCTTGAGATTGACGGCCACCAGCCGATCGAAACCGTCATCGTCCGTCTCGGCGAGCGGGGACAGGGCGATGATGCCGGCATTGTTGACCAGGACGTCCACGCCGCCAAATTCCGCCTGCACCGCCTCGAACATCGCGGCCACGGCCGCGGGATCGCTCACGTCGGCCTGCAAGGCCAGCGCGCGCCCTCCTGCACTCTCGATCTCCCGCACCAGGGCCTCGGCGCGCTCGGTATTGCCGGCATAGTTGACGACGACCGAGAAGCCGTCATGCGCCAGGCGCCGGGCGATGGCGGCGCCGATGCCGCGCGAGGCGCCGGTGACGAGGGCGACTTTGCTGCCATTCACGGTCATTTTTCTCTCCTTGAGGTGAGGTTGATCACTGGAGAGCACTATCCTCCTTCTGTCACTTCGGATAATCATGCAAGAATTGACATGACTATTCGGGCGTTACGAACAATGGACCGTTTCGACGCCATCCGGCTCTTCACCCGCATCGTCGAGCGCCGCAGCTTCACCCAGGCGGCACAAGATCTGGGTCTGCCCCGCTCCACCGTGACCGAAGCAATCCGCCACTTGGAGGCGCGCCTTGGCGTCCGCCTGCTCCAGCGTACCACCCGCGTCGTCAGCCCGACGCTGGACGGCGAGGCCTACTATCATCGCTGCCTTGCCATCCTGGCCGACATCGAGGACGCCGAAGCGGCCTTTGGTGACACCAAGCCCCGCGGATTGCTGCGCATCGACGTGCATGGCACGCTCGCCCGGCATTTCCTGCTGCCGGGCCTCACCGATTTCCTGGAACGCTATCCGGGCCTGCAGCTTCATATCGGCGAGGGGGACCGCCTGGTCGATCTCGTGCGCGAAGGCATCGATTGCGTGATCCGGGCCGGCGATCTCCAGGACAGTTCGATGGTAGCCCGCCGGGTCGCCTTGCTCGCCGAGGCGACCTGCGCAAGCCCGGCCTATCTCGCGCGCCATGGCATGCCGACAACACCGGGCGACCTCGAAGGCCACCGCATGGTCGGCTTCGTTTCTTCGGCGACGGGCAGCGTCATGCCGCTCGAATTTCAGGTGGACGGCGCCCTGCGCCATGTCAGCCTGCCCACCGCGCTGACGGTCACGGGATCGGAGGCCCTGTTCGGAGGCGCATTGGCCGGGCTGGGGCTCATTCAGGTGCCGCGCTACCATCTCCTGCCCTATTTCGCCGACGGCCGACTGATCGAAATATTGCCGGCGCATCCGCCGACGCCAACGCCCGTCTCCCTGCTCTATCCGCAGAGCCGCCAGCTCTCGCCGCGGGTTCGCGTCTTCATCGACTGGGTGGCCAAGAGCTTCGCCGACTGGGCCGATGACGGAGTGATTTCCCGATCACCGGGCCCGGCGTGACACGGACAAGCCAATCGTCGTCCGTCAGGTCTTGCGGAAGGTCAGATTGATACGATTGCGACCGAGGCGAGGATGCTGCCCCTCCTTCAACGGCAAGATGCCGTGATAGGCCAGGCGCGAAGGGCCACCCCATACCATCACGTCGCCATGCTGGAGCGGCACCTTGCTCGGTCTGTCGCTGCGCGACAGACCGCCGAACTGAAAAATGGCGGGCAGGCCGAGCGAGACCGAGACGATGGGCTTGCTGAAATCACGCTCGTCCTTGTCCTGATGCAACGACATCTTGGCGCCGGGCTCATAGCGGTTGATCAGGCAGGCATCCGGCTCGAAGCCGGGAAATCCCGCCTCGGTCGCCGCTTCGCGCGCGAGGGCTGCAAAGGCTCCTGGCATCTCCGGCCAGGGCTGGCCCGTCTCGGGGTCTTCCGCCGTGTAGCGATAGCCACGCCTGTCGGTTACCCAGCCGGCCCGACCGCAATTGGTCATGGCCACCGACATGGTGAAACCGCCAGGCGTAACCATATGGCGGAAAGGAGCGCCGGCCACCACGGTATCGAGAGCGGCAAGCAGGGCTTCCTCGCCGACGAGGGCACGACCGACGAGCAGCACGGCGCCCTCGGCAATGTCGAGGCGACTGGGCTGGTCGAAGCTGAACAGATCCATCATCTGCCTGTTCTGGCCCATAATCTGGGCGCCTGTGTGACCCAACGGCAGCGCTGTCGATCCCTGCCCCGTTCTGCGATGACGGCGCTTACAAGCGCTCGATCAGCGCCCTCGCCGCGGTGGGTGCCTTGGGCTTGAAGCCGTTGATCATGAAGACGAAGACGTCCCGACTGGCCGCCTGGGAGGGTTTCTTGTCCGATGTCTTGTCGAGGTCGGCAGGCTCGCCACCTTTGGCCCAGGCCTTGGAGCGCTCCGCCCATTTGTCCAGCGCAGCAGCGGAATAACCGAGATCCTCCTCCTCCTTCGCCGCTTGTAGGCGCGCGTAGACAAAGGGAGCCGTGACGTCGTGGATATGCGGGAAATCCGCCTTGTCGGTCAGGACGATGCCGACATCGTAGGCACGCACCAGCTCGATGAACTCAGGCACCTTGAAGCTGTCGTGGCGGACCTCGACGACATGGCGCAACGCATGACCTTCATGGCTCTTGGGCAGGAGCTTGAGGAAGCCTTCGAAATCGGCCGGATCGAACTTCTTGGTGGGCATGAACTGCCAGTTGATCGGCCCGAGCTTCTTCTTCAATTCGACGATGCCGCTGCCGATGAACATGTCGATCGACTTTCCGGCGTCGGACAGCACTTTCTTGTTGGTGGCAAAACGGTTCGCCTTCATCGCGAAGATGAAGTCATCCGGCGTCTCCGCATGCCATTTGGCGAAACTCTCTGGCTTCTGGGAGCCGTAATAGGTGCCATTGATCTCGATCGCCGTCACCTGGCGGCTGGCATATTCGAGTTCCCGCTTCTGGGCCAGGCTGGCGGGATAGAAGCTGCCGCGCCACGGTTCGAAGGTCCAACCACCGATGCCGACGCGGATTTGGCCAGTCATGCGAATTCTCCCGTTTTGTTCTCGGTCGCCAACCGACCATAGTACGCCGAGTCCGGCAACCCGAAACCTCTGGCCCGGGAGCGCTTCTTATCCTGACTGTCCCTGGTTGCTCTGCCAGCCCGAAATCCACAATTCGCGCAAGCGGTCGCCCTCATGGCGGAAGTATTGCCCCGTCGGCATGCAGGACAAAGCGCGGTCGGCGCGGAAGTTACGGATCGCCTGCCGCAGCTCGCACCAGGCCACCAGCACGAAAGCCTGCGAATAATAGATGAGGGCGAGCGGGCGCACCGTCCGCCGCGTCTGCTGCCCCTGTTCGTCGCGATAATCGAGCGCGAGCTTTTCCTCGTCGCGAATGGCCCGGCGCACCAGGCCGAGATCGATGCGCTCGGGCGTCGGTGCGATCTCGCCCCAGGCATGCAGCGTGCGCGAGGAGAACAGCTGGCGCAGAGGCTCGGGCACCGCGCCCGCCAGTTTCGCGCCGGCCCGCCGCGAGGCCTGTGTCAGTTCGGGATCGCCGGCACGTTCGATCAGGGCCAGCCCGAGCATCACCGCCTCCGTCTCCTCGATCGAGAACATCAGGGGCGGCAGGTCGAAGCCCGAGCGCAGGACATAGCCGATGCCGCGCTCTCCCTCGATCGGCACCCGCATGGCCTGCAGCGCGGCGATGTCGCGATAGATCGAACGTATCGTGACCTCCAGGGCCTCGGCGATGGCGGCAGCCGTGACCGGCTTCCGCGCTAGCCTGAGAATCTGAATGATCTCGAACAACCGTGCCGCCTTGCGCATGAGCCCCCTTCACAACTGACACATCCCTGTCAGTTGCCTCTCTCTATAGAGGCAGCCAACCCTTTGAAAAAGCGGCGAGGACGTCACCGAACGGGCCTCGCCCCTGGCTGGCAACTGACATGACCTATACCGACAATCTCTGGCTCTTTCTCATCCTGCTCGCCGGCATCATCATCGTGCCAGGCATGGATATGCTCTTCGTGCTCGCCAATGCCTTGACGGGCGGCCGGCGCGCGGGCCTTGCCGCGACCTCGGGCATCATGGCGGGCGGGATCTGCCATACCTTGTTCGGCACGGTCGCCGTCGCCGCCCTCAGCCGGCTGGTCCCCGCCCTCGCCACCACCATGATCCTGGTCGGCTCGGCCTACATGATCTGGATCGGCATCCGGCTGCTGCGCAGCTCGATAACCGTCGGCGAGGTCGAAACCGGCCGCGCTGTGGCGCCGGCGCGCATCTTCAGCCAGGGACTGATGACATGCCTGCTCAATCCGAAGGCCTGGCTATTCGTACTGGCGGCCTACCCGCAATTCCTCAACCCGAGCTTCGGGCCGCTCTGGCCCCAGGCTTTGGTGATGGGCCTGATGACGGTGCTGGTACAGTTTGCCGTCTACGGCGGACTGGCCCTGATGGCTGCGCGCGGCCGCGACGCCCTGACCTCGAGCCCTGCCCTCAGCATCTGGGCCGGGCGTAGCGCAGGCCTCCTGCTGGTCGGGGTTGCCGCCTTCGGCCTCGTCCATCGGCTCGCCGGCTTGTGAACGCCGCCTCAGCCTCGGCGCGCGTCCTTGGTCAGCGCCGCAAGAGCGAACTCCACGCTCTGGCGCAGGCTCTGCGTATCGGCACCGGCCTTGCCGCTGACCTTGAGGCCGCGCAATGTCGCCTGGATGAAACGTGCAGCGCCCTTGATGTCCGTGCCCGCGCCGATCTCGCCTGCCGCCCTGGCCTTGCGCAGGCTGCCCTCCAGCGCCGCATCGAGCGCGGCCTCGTTCTCGGCGAGCATGCCGGCAATTTCTTCGTCGTTCCGGCCGAACTCGACGATCGCGCCGACATTCATGCAGCCGAGAGCTCGGAAGGAGGGATCGGCTTCCGCCACCGCCAGCAGCATCCGGCGGATCCCGGCGAGGGGCGATGCTTCCGCGTCGAGTTGCGCAAGCTGATTGGCAAGATTGACCGCCTGATAGCGCCCCAAAGCCTCCAGATAGAGGCGGCGCTTGTCGCCGAACGTGTCGTAGAGGCTCTGGCGACCAATCTTCATCGCCGCAAGCAGATTGTCGGTGGATGCCGCCTCGAAGCCCTTGGCCCAGAACACGGCGGTGGCGCGCTTGAGCGCCTCGTCACGATCGAATTCTCTCGGTCTTGCCATGGCATCAGAAACACTATTTCGGACAGATTTGTCAATAATATTGTTGCGATGCACAAGAATGGGAGTCGTTGCAACAGGATCGGCCCGGCCAAGACCGGCTGCCACCAGGTATCACGCAACCTCCCCAACGGCTTTCGATCGCAGCAGATGTTGGGAAGAGCGCCAGGCAGTTGAAGGCGGTATGTTTGTGATGTCGGCATGCCGCGCCGGTACCGTGAACAGGTGCCGCCTTTGTTTATCTCCAATCACCGGCCGATGGCTGAGGCCTCCCAGGATCTGAAGGGTTTCGACGGTCGGCACGGCCGGTTTTCCGGTCTTGCCGACGGCGAAGACCTGCTCAGCGATGAAAACCGCCAGCAGCAGGGCCATCAGCACCCAGACGAAGATTAACCTTCCCAACTTGACAGCCCGTTCCGGCCTGGACAATTCAGCGGCCGACAACCGCGGCGCGCGAAGCAGCTTCTCCATCTGCCCGGCCGGACTGAACCTACGCCCGAACAAAGGCAAGGGCCAGGCGCGGCGCTTCGAAACGTCGACGGCGATCGCCTTGGTGGCATACTTCCTGCCACGGCTCCCATGCCCCGACAGACGGAACTTGTCGGCTCGTCCGATGGCGCGGGAGCCGATCTCGTAGATCGTGATTGCGAATTTTTCGGCTGCCGGCAGCGAACCAGCGACCTGCTGCGCGAGCCCTGCGAGACCTTGCGCCGGCATGGTGAAGGTCTTGCCTTCGGTACTGTCGCAATTGACGATGCCGACAATCGAGATGCGTTTGCCGGCCGATCTGGTCAGCACATAGTCGCAGTGCTGCAACAACGCCTCCGATTGTGGCAGGGCTCCCAGCCTGTAGCCGTGTTTGGCGACCAGATAGCGAGCGTAATAGCGGGAAAAATGTTCACGCTCCGTCGCAGACCCATCCATCGGCTCGCCTTGCCTTTCCCGCCACCCCTCCCCGATGTTTGCATGAGGGCTTGTCCGCTTGGCAACGTGGATTTGAGCGCCAAAGAGCGGTCGAGCCGGATTGTTGTGGGCGACGATCCAATCCCGACGGCGCTGCCGCCATGTTGCAAACGCGCAGCAGCATCGCGTGATCGGCCTCGCAATTGACCGCGCTTTCCTGTATGGGCTGCTGCATCAGTGAAATCCTGCAGAAGTGGACGCTGGCGCGCGGACTTGTCTTTTGGGCGCGCCGCCCCCGGACCCGGCATTTCACATGACCGGTTTTCTCATCTGACAGGTTCATTCCGTGACACTTCCTTCCCTGAACCCGGCGCTGCGCCAGGCTCTGACCGATCGCAATTTCGAAGAACTCACCCCGGTTCAGTCCGCCGTGCTGGCCGATGATGCCGCCGACCGCGACCTGCTGGTTTCAGCCCAGACCGGCTCGGGCAAGACGGTGGCCTATGGCCTTGCTATCGCCCGCGACCTGCTCGGCGACGACGAGCGCTTCGAACAGGCCGATGCCCCCCTGGCCCTGATCATCGCGCCGACCCGCGAGCTCGCCATACAGGTCGAGCGTGAATTGCTCTGGCTCTACCAGAAGGCTGGTGGGCGTGTGGTTTCCTGCGTTGGCGGCATGGACCCGCGCCGCGAGCGCCGCCTGCTCGCCGACGGTGCCCATATCGTGGTCGGCACGCCCGGCCGCCTGCGCGACCACATCGAACGCAAGGGCATCGATCTCTCAGCCCTGCGTGCCGTAGTGCTCGACGAGGCCGACGAGATGCTCGACCTGGGCTTCCGCGAGGATCTCGAGTTCATCCTCAAAGCCACCCCGGACGACCGTCGTACCCTCCTCTTCTCGGCAACCATGCCCAAGGGCATCGTCGCCATCGCGCGCACCTATCAGAAGGATGCGTTGCGCATCGAGGTGAAGACCGCCGAGCGCGGCCATGCCGACATCGAATACCGCGCCATCCGCGTTTCTCCCAAGGAAACCGAGCATGCTGTCGTCAACCTGCTCCGCCTCGTCGCCTCCCCCACCACGATCGTGTTCTGCAATACGCGCGAATCCGTGCGCCATCTACATGCCACCCTGCGCGAACGCGGCTTTTCGGCCGTGCTGCTCTCGGGTGAGCTCGGCCAGCATGAGCGCAACCAGGCGCTGCAGGCCCTGCGCGACGGCCACGCCCAGATCTGCGTCGCCACAGACGTGGCGGCGCGTGGCATAGACCTGCCCAATCTCGGCCTGGTCATCCATGCCGACCTGCCCACCGACGCCGAGAAGCTGCAGCACCGCTCTGGCCGCACCGGCCGCGCCGGCCGCAAGGGCATCAGCGCCCTGCTGGTGCCGATGTCGCGCCGCCGCAAGGCGGAGATCCTGCTCAGTCAGGCAGGCGTGAAAGCTCAGTGGATGGGGCCGCCGACCGCCGATGAAATCCGCGTGCTCGACCAGCAGCGCATGCTGGAAGATCCGCTGCTGACGGAAGCCCCCGGCGAGGAAGACCTGGCCATCGCCAAGCTGCTGCTCGAAAACCGCAGTGCCGAGGACATTGCCGCGGCGCTCGCCCGCGTCTATCGCGCTCGCCTGCCCGAGCCCGAGGAGATCAGCGACCCGGGCGAGCGCTTCGAGCGGCGCGACCGCAAGCCCTCGCGCTTCGAGCGCGACGACCGCTATGGCCGCGACGAGCGCCCCTCCCGCTTCGAGCGCGACGACCGTCCCGAGCGCTCCGAGCGTCCGCGCCGCTTCGAGCGCGAGGAGGTGCCGGCCGATCCCGATGCCGTGCTGTTCCGCCTCTCGATCGGACGCCGCAACAATGCCGATCCCAAATGGCTGCTGCCGATGCTCTGCCGCCGCGGCGGCGTTAAGCGCCGCGACATCGGCAACATCAAGATCCTCGACAATGAGACCGTGGTGGAGATCGCCAAGGAAGCCGCCGAGCACTTTGCCGCCAATGCCCGCCGGCCCGACGAGGAAAACATCCGCATCCAGCCCTATCGCGACCGCGGTGGCGAGGATGCGCCGCGCGAGCCCAAGCCGCACCGCAAGGGTCCGAAGAAGCCGTGGTCCGATGAAAAGAAGCCTTGGTCGGATGAAAAGCCCGGGAAAAGGCGCGGTCGTGGAGCCTAGAGCAAAGTGCGATTTCGTTGAATCGCACTTTCTCTCTAACTCTTTGTTTTAATGCGTTTTCTTAATCGAAAAGTCTATCAACTTTTCTGGAAAACGCTCTAAGGCGAAACAGATAGAGCGCGACCGCTCAAAACTCCCATGGTGATATCAGATCGAGGCCGGTCGTTTCGAAATCGGCCCGATTTCGAGTGGCCAGTCGCCCGCCATTGACGGCGAAATCGCGGCAATCATGCCGTCCGGGGCGGACATCGGCCGCCCCCGGCGCAAGGCCTCGGCCATGATGTCGCCATAGGTGAGCACCGCCTCCTCCGTCAGGCCGAAAATCCGGTCGGCAAAGCAAGGTCGCTGTCGAAGCGGACGAGCCGCGCCATTACGGCCTCGTACGGCGCTTTGCGAAGGCTTTCTGAGACGACATTGGTGTCGAGAAAAATCAAAGATCGATGCCCGAATGTGGCCGCCGGGACCCTTTGATTACGGCTTCCAAATCAATCTCGCTTCCCGCTTGAGAAGTAAGACGCGCATAGAAGGCGGCGGCCGGCTCCCTTCCCGCTTCCCGAATTTCATAGGCCTCGAGGGCCCGTTCGACGATGTCGGCAATGGAACGCCTCTCGCGCCGGGCGAGGCGATGAGCAAGGTCTCGTGCCTTGGCGCTTCTAACTGAAAGTTGAGGTTCGGCCACATCACTGCTCCTCGTCCTCGACACAAGATAGGAAAAGAAGCATTTGCTATCGAGATGGCTATTGCCGGCAAGTCAGCACGTCAATCGAGTTCTTCTTAAAGTCCCCCTTGCTTTTCCTTCCGCAAACCCCTATTTGCGCCATCCCAATTCGTTACCCGCCACAAGGCACCGGACCCATGCGGAAATCATCGTCGATATCGCTGATGATCCCGAGGAACATCGATTCCTCGGCCGCACGCGCTTTGCCCTAGGCCGGACCGAAATCACCTGAGATCGAGCCAGCCCGGACGCAAAAGCGGTTCCGGGCACTTTTTTGGCTCTCGTGGTGCCCTGAGCCGTGCAACCTCCCAAGCGAGGGCCGGCAAGCACCACAGGTGTAGCATGACCAAGGAAAAGTTCACCCGGTTGAAGCCCCATTGCAATGTGGGCACCATCGGCCACGTCGACCATGGCAAGACGACGCTGACCGCGGCGCTCACCAAGGTCTCGGCAGACCGAGGCTGGGGAGCTTTCGTCTCGTATCAGGACGTGGCCCGCGCCTCTGCCGCCCAGGGCACGCGCGATGCCTCGAAGATTCTCACCATCGCTTCGGGCCATGTCGAGTTCTCGACTGAGAACCGCCATTATGCCCATGTCGACTGCCCCGGCCATGCCGACTATGTGAAGAACATGATCACCGGCGCGGCACAGATGGACGGCGCCATCCTCGTGGTGTCGGCTCTGGATGGTCCCATGCCGCAGACGCGCGAACATATCCTGCTGGCGCGGCAGATTGGGGTGCCCCGCATCGTGGTCTTCCTCAACAAGTGCGATGCGGTGGAGGATCCGGAACTGATCGACCTTGTCGAGCTCGAGATCCGCGAGCTCCTGACGCGGCAGAACTACGAGGGCGACAAGGTGCCCTTCATCCGCGGTTCCGCCCTGCTGGCCCTGAACGGGGTCAAGGGCGAACTGGCGGATGAGGCGATCCTCCGGCTCTTCGAGGCGCTGGACAGCACGATCGAGCTGCCCGAGCGCGCCGAGGACCGGCCCTTCCTGATGCCGATCGAGAGCGTGCGCACCATCTCTGGCCGGGGCACAGTGATCACCGGCCTGATCGCGCGCGGTGCGGTCAGGCTCGGCGACGAGGTCGAGCTCATCGGCTTCGGTGCCCGTCGCAAGACGGTGGTCACCTCCATCGAGACCTTCCAGAAGATTCTGGACAAGGGTCTTGCCGGAGAGAATGTCGGCTGCCTGCTGCGCGGCGTCGAGCTGAAGGAAGTCCGGCGGGGCCAGGTCCTGGCCAAGCCCGGTACGGCGGAGCCGCATGCCCGCTTCGAGGCAGAGGTCCATGTGCTCTCCAAGGAAGAAGGCGGGCGCCATACGCCCTTCTTCGGCCATTACCGGCCGCAGTTCTTCTTCCGTACGGCCAATGTCACCGGCGGCATCGAACTGCCGCCGGACGTCGAGATGGTGATGCCCGGCGATACCGTCGTGCTCACCATCGCCCTCAACGAAGCCATCGCGCTCGAAGCCAATACGCGCTTCGCCATCCGCGAGGGCAACCGCACGGTGGGGGCCGGCGTGATCAACCGGCTGCTCGACTGAGGGCAGCACGGCGGAGGGCGGGCAACTGCCCTCCGCATTCAACGTGGACTTGGACTTTCAGGACAGAGCGCGACCAGCCTTCTCCCCTTGCGGGACCTGGCACTTCCTTTTGAAGTGCCTCGGGTGGCCGAGTGCAACGAGGTCGGATGAGGGGTGTTGGCAAAAAGCCCGCAAGGCAGTGTTTCTCCCCTCATCCGGTGCTTCGCACCACCTTCTCCCGCAAGGGGAGAAGGCTGGTCGCGCCTCATCCGGCCCGCTCCTGGCCCGCTCCGATCGCCGACTCCAGCAGGGTGCGCACCGAGGTTTGCAGATGCTCTTCGAGCCGCATCTGCGCGTCTTCGATGATCCCGGCTTTCAGGGCCCGCAGAATGCCCAGATGCTCCGCCAGCGCCGTGCGATACCGCTCGATCTCGTCATCCTTGCGCCATTGATAGTGGTAGTGAAAGACGAAGGAGACGACATCGTAGAAGCTTGTCACGAAGCGATTGTTGAGCTGGTCTACCAGGAAGCGGTGAAAGCGACGGTCGAGTTGCGGAAACTGGCGGATGACCTCGTCCCCTCCCCGGCTCATGGCCTCATGCGTCTCGATCAGCCGGCCAATCTCCCGCCATACCGGATCATCACTGCTCCGCTGCGTGAAGAGGCGGATCGCCTCGATCTCGAAAGTGCGCCGCGTTGCCGCAAGCTCGCGGGCGAAGGGCGCATCGAAGGCGCAGAGCCGCCAGCCCCCACGCGGCGCCTTCTCGACCAGGCCGTAACGCGAAAAACCGATCAGGAATTCGCGCACGCTCACCGTGCTCGCCCCGAAAGTCCGCGCGAGCTCGGCCTCCGAGAAATTACGGCCGGGCATCAGATCGCCGGCGACTGCCATTTCGAGGAAGCGCCGTTCCACCAGATCCGAGCGGCTTTCGGTTTCGGCCACGCCGAAATAATCCGAGGCCGCCGGCAGCCGGTGCAGCAGGGCGTGCCGGCCGTCGCGTCGGATCAGTCCCGCCTGTTCCAGGCCTTCGAGGGCGGAGCGCATTGCCGTGCGGCTTACGCCGATTTCGCGCGCCAGCACCGCCTCTGGCGGCAGTTGCGCGCCGGGCTTCAGCTTCGCCATGATGTCGAGGGCCAGATTGGTGGCCTTCATCGAGACATTGCGCGGGCGCGGCATCGCCGTTCCTCAGGATTGCAGTCGCATTTCGTTTTCGCTCGACGTTTGGTCGTCTCTGCGTGGCCCGCTTAGACGCGATTCATCGCTGCACAATCAAGCGGTGCTGAAGTGACCGGGCCAATATGAACGCGACGCTTTGTGCCCTTGCCGCCCCCAGCAGCACATGTTAGTGTTCTCTATAAATAAAAGACACTTCGGTCACAAGAGTGTCGAGGAAACGCACAATGCTCGCCACCCGGCTCGAACCGAGTGATGCCGCACTGGAAGCGCGCGGCATCTCCAAACGGTTCGCAGGCGTCCCCGTCCTGCACGACGTCGACTTCTCGATCGCGGCCGGAGAGGTGCACGCGCTCGTCGGCGAGAACGGTGCCGGCAAGTCCACCTTGATGAAGATCGTCAGCGGCATCTTGACCGAGTTCGACGGCAACCTTTTCAGCCGTGGCCGCGGCCTGCGTTTCGCCTCGGTACGGGATGCCCAGGCTGCCGGCGTCGCCATCATCCACCAGGAGCTCAACCTCATTCCCGAGATGAGCGTGGCCGAGAACATCTTCCTCGGCCGCGAACCCCGTATCGCCGGGCTGTTCGTCGATCGCCGTGCCCTTGCCCGCGCCGCCGCCAACCTGCTTACCGGCTTCGGCGTCGCCCTCGATCCCGAAGCACGCGTGGGATCGCTGCGGGTCGGCGAGCAGCAACTGGTCGAAATCGCCAAGGCGCTTTCGCTGGAAGCGCGAGTCCTGATCATGGATGAGCCGACCTCTGCCCTGTCGCCGAGCGAATGCGAGCGCCTGTTCGGCATCATCCGCAAGCTCGCCGCCTCGGGCGTGGCCATCGTCTATATCAGCCACCGCATGGATGAAGTTTCCCTGCTCGCCGATCGCGTCACGGTAATGCGTGACGGGCGGCGCGTGCTGACGGCTGCCATGGCGGAGCTGACGCCCGAGCGCATCATCGCCAGCATGGTCGGCCGCGATCTCAGTCTCGCCACGCCGCCCCACACGCCTGACCGCTCTGCCGAAGCCCTTACCGTGCAAGGTCTCGGCCTCAGCCTTCCCCAGACGCGCGGCGGTTGGAAACGCGTGCTGCGCGACGTGTCCTTCAACCTGCATCGCGGAGAAATCCTCGGCATTGCCGGCCTGCTCGGCTCCGGCCGCACCGAGATTCTGGAAACGATTTTCGGGGCCACCATGGGACGCCGTGAGGGCCGGATCGTCGTCGACGGCGTCGAAGCCCGGATCGACAGCCCGCGCCAGGCCATCCGGCACGGCCTCGCTTTGGTGACGGAAGACCGCAAGGCGACCGGGCTCCTCCTGCAATCGGCCATCCGTGACAATGTCTCCCTGCCTTCCCAGCCCTTGCAGCGGCGCTTCGGCCTGCGCGACGACGGCCTGGAAACCCGGCTTGCCCGCGAGGCGATCGCCAGCCTCTCCGTGCGCTGCCGCTCGGACGAACAGGTCGTAGCCGAACTCTCCGGCGGCAATCAGCAGAAGGTGGTGATCGGCAAATGGCTCGCCATCGGCCCGCGCATCCTGCTGCTCGACGAGCCGACGCGCGGCATCGACATCGGCGCGAAGAAGGAGATCTACGATCTGATCTTCCGCCTCGCCGGACAGGGCATGGCCATCCTCGTCGTCAGCTCCGAACTGCCCGAATTGCTGCTGCTCTCCGATCGCGTGCTGGTCATGCAGGAAGGGCGCCAGGCCGGCATTCTCGAACGCGGGGGGGCCAGCGAGGAAGCGATCATGACCCTTGCTTCGCCGCGGCGGTCTGGAAGCTCCCGTTCGCAATCTCCGGCCGGCGACTTGCTTGCAGGCGGGTCCGAAGACCCGTCCCCCGATATTCCGCGCCCCTCGCCTTCCTCCATGAGCCGTCAATGACCTTTCTGAGACTTCTGTCGCGGACCAAGCTGTATTGGGGCCTCGCCGCCCTCTTTGCGATCGGTGTCGCCTTTTCGCCGGTCACCTCCAAGGGGCGGAACATCTTCCTGACCTCCGGCAATCTCTCCGACGTACTGCGCCAGGTCTCGATCACCGGCCTGGTCGCCGTCGGCATGACCATGGTGATCCTGATCGGCGGCATCGACCTGTCCGTCGGCTCGATCCTGGCCCTGGGCACCGTGCTGGCGGCGCTGCTGCTCACCCAGCCGGGTCTCACCGTGGCAGCGGGCATCGCCCTGCCTGTCACCTTCCTGGTCGCAATGGTCGGCGTCGCCCTGATCGTTTCCTTCGTCTCCGGCCAGCTCGGCATGGGCAGATCCGTGGCAACGGCGACATCGATCCGTCACGACCGGCGGCGATCGGCGCTTTCGGCCATCTGGCTGCCTCTCGTCGCGGGCATCGTCGTCGCGGGACTCTTGACGCTCTGGCTCGCCTCCCAGGCCGGCAGCCAGTTCGGCATGCCCGGCGTGCTGATTGCGGTGTCCTGCGTCGGACTCGCAGTCGGCGCGCTCAATGGGGCGATCATCGTCAGCGGCCGCCTGCAGCCCTTCATCGTCACCTTGGCGATGATGGTCACCATGCTCGGCCTCGCCCGCCTGGTCGCCGGCCAGGACAGTGCCGTGGTCGCCGTCTATTCCGGCACCAACGCCACCACCGACATCGATCTCCTGCGCGCCGTGCTCTGGGGCGTGCTGCCCGTGCCCGGCCTGTTCTTCCTGGCCGCCCTCGCCCTCTTCATGGTGGTGCTGAAGTTCACCGCCTTCGGCCGCTATGTCTATGCCATCGGCGGCAATGAGGAGGCGACACGCCTGTCCGGCATCGCCGTCACCCCGGTGAAGATCGCGACCTATGCCTTCTCGGGCATGCTCGCCTGCATCGCCGGCGTGCTCTATGTGGCGCAATACCGCCAGGGCAAGCCCGACGCCGGCGTCGGCCTCGAGCTCGACGCCATCGCCGCCGTGGTGATCGGCGGCACCAGCCTGATGGGCGGGCGCGGCAGCCTCGCCGGCACGCTGGTCGGCGTGCTCATCTTCGGCCTGCTCACCAACATCCTGCAGCTTCACAACATCTCCACCAACGTCCAGTTGGTGATGAAGGGGCTGATCATCATCCTCACCGTGCTGCTGCAGGAACGCAATCTTGGCCAGATCTTCGCGTCGCTCAAGACGAGCCCGCAAGCCGAGGCACAGGATGAGAAGACCTATAACAAGCTGGAGGAAACCCCATGATCAATCGCCGGAACTTCATCCATGCCGCGCTCGCCGGCGGCGGCGCCATGCTGATCCCGTTGGGCTGGACGCCGCGCGCCCTTGCCGACGACAAGAAATATACGATCGGCTTTTCGCAAGCGACGACGCTCGAGCCCTGGCGCGTCCAGTTCAACAAGGACCTGAAGGCGGAGGCCGAGAAGCATCCCAACGTCAACCTGCTGATGGCCGATGCCGAGGACAAGACCGAAAAGCAGGTGTCGGACACCGAGAGCTTCATCACCCAGGAAGTCGACGCCATCCTGATCAGCCCGAAGGAATCGGCCGGCCTGACTGCGGTCGTCGAAAAGGCGATGGACGCCAAGATCCCGGTCTTCGTGCTCGACCGCAACGTCAATTCCGAGAAATACACCCAGTGGATCGGCGGCGACAATGTGGTGATCGGCCGGGCCGTCGGCGACTTCGTGGTCAAGACCCTGGGCGGGGCCGGCAAGGCCAAAGGCAATGTCGTCGAGATCTGGGGCGGCCTCGGCACCCAGGCGAGCCACGACCGCTCCAATGGCTATCACGAGAAGGCGGACAAGGAGAGTGGCATCAAGCATCTCCTCAACCAGCAATCGGCCGACTGGAAACAGGCCAAGGCCTATGAGGTTATGTCGACGGCCCTGCGCAATTTCGAGGACATCAACCTGGTCTATGGCCACAACGACCCCATGGCCTATGGCGCCTATCTTGCTGCCAAGGATGCCGGCCGGGAAAAGAACATCCTGTTCGTCGGTGTCGACGCCTTGCCCAATGAAGGTGTCAAATACGTCCATGACGGCGTGCTTGCGGCGACCTTCGTCTATCCCACGCCCGGCGCCGAGGGCCTGCGCCAGGCTCTGAAGGTGCTAGGCGGCGGGACGGTCGAGAAAAAGCTGGTGCTGGATACCCAGACCATCACCAAGGACAATGCCGACGCCATTTTGAAGGCGAACGGATTGCTGTGATTTTTAAAGGAGACGGCCGGCAGGCTCCCTCCTCCGACGCTCTGAGAAACAGCTCTCTTGACGAAAGGTAAGGGCGAGATTTTACTCAATCTCGCCCTACCTCATGTCCCACACCCAGAGAGTTCGCATGCTGCGCCTCCGTACGGCCTGTCTCGGCCTCGCATTCGCCTTTATCGGCGTGAACAGCCTTCACGCCGACGACGCCGGGCGGCTGGCTCAAGCCAAGGAGATCATCGTTCTGGCGCGTACGACCGACAACATGCGCAAGCTCTTCCCGACTTTTCTGTCACAGATGAAGCCCATGCTCATGCGGCAAGGTGCCGATGAGAAGACTGCGGTCGAATTTTCCAAGCGCTTCGCGGAGCGGCTGGACAAGGATCTCGACAAGTTCGTCGACCTGGCAGCGCAAGTCTATGCGCGCGAATTCAGCGAGGAAGACCTCGCCAATCTCATCGCCTTTTATAAATCGCCGACCGGACAGAAGATGGTCGAGAAACAGCCGGTCATCGCTCAATTCATGGCGACCGTCGGGATGCGGTGGGGGCAGCAGGTCGGCAGCGAGGTGATGGGCGAATATCTGAAGGAAAGAGCCGGCAACAAGTCGGCGACGCCGTAAAGGCAGCAGCAGGATCATCCCAGCCGCATCAGCACCAGTCCGCCCAGGATGAGCAAGGCCGAGAGGCCGCGCACCGGCGTGAGGGGTTCCTTCAGGAAGACCATGGCGATCAGGCCTCCGAACAACACGCTGGTCTCGCGCGTGGCGGCAACCAGGGCGATGGGCGCCACCGTCATCGCCCAGATCACGATCCAGTAGGCGGCGAGCGACATCGCCCCGCCGGCAAAGCCCGGCACCAGGAATTTCAAGGCTGGTCGCACGCCGGCCCAGCCCTTGCGCCACAGGCAGATCACCAGCATCGGGTAGGCGTCGAGCGCGAACAGGGCAGCGGCATAGGAATTCGGGCTTCCCGCGGCGCGAGCACCGATACCGTCCACGATGGTGTAGAGCGAGATGGTGACGGCGGTGAGCAGGGCGTAGATCACGGCTGTTCGGCTCGGGACCAGCGAACCGCGCTGCCCCTTCAGCGAGATCAGCAGGACCCCGAGCCCCAGTACGGCAATGCCTGCGACATTGCCCCAGGTCATGGGATCATGGATGAAAGCCAAGGAAATCGCGGTGGTGGCCAGCGGTGCCGCCCCCCGTGCGATCGGATAGACCTGGCTCATGTCAGCCCGCCGATAGGCCTCAGCCAGGAACAGGTAATAAGCCAGATGCAGGGCGGTCGATAGTGCCACCCACACCCAGGCTTCCTTGTTGGGCAGCCCCGTGATCGCCAGGGCCGGCAGGGCAATGATGCCGCAGGACACCGCAATCAGCGTCATCGCCAGGAAGGGATCGAGCTTGATCTTGACCAGCGCATTCCACCCGGCATGCAGGGCCGCCGCAGTGAGCACGGCCAGGAAGACGGGGAGTTGCAATTCCATGGGGGGCGGACTTCGAAACGACGGACACCCACCGGCGGCGGCAGTGCCGCTGGCGGGTGGCGCACGATAGAGGGACAGACAAAAACGCGGGACGAATTTCACCAGCGCTTTCAGTGCCCTCCTTCTCATTATGACAGTTCGATGTCAAAGTCGCTTCGCAGGGTGCGACGTTTCGCGTGCGCCTTTCAGGCCGCCACCCAGACCAGATTGTCGTTGGAGAGAATGGATTCGCCAGACCAGCGATAGGCGGTCAGCACACCGCCCTTGGCGACGCTGAAATCAAGACAGGATGCGGTAGGCGACAACAATTGCGGCCTGCCCGACAGCCAGTAATGGCCGAACATCACGGGCACGGCCTCTTGATAGTGATAGTCGTGGGGAACGGGATCATCCAGCAATTCGCTCCTCCGACCGTCCAGCCCCAGGGCCGCGAGCCGGAAAGTCTTGGCCTCCCGATCCCACCAGCGCAGGCGAGCCTCGTGCCTGGTGTGACCGTCCTTGTCGCGGAAAGAGTGCCCGACGGGCAGTCGCACTTCCGGTCCCTTGAGCAGGACATCGGCCGCGAGATGTTCCGGCGTGCCGCCAAGATAGGCCTTGCGCAGGCCCTTCTCGTGAAAGCACCCGGCTGCGTCGAGGCAGGTCGCTACGAGGCAGGCTTGCGAGGCGGCATGCCAGCACGCATGCACCATCCGCAATCCGCCGAGATCAAGCCACACCGGCAGGGAGGCAAACCAGGCAAGCGCCTCGCAGTGGGCCGGCGATCTCTCCCCGATCTGCGCCAGAAAGGCGGCATGCTGCTTTTCGTTCTTTTCGGTGTGGGGCCGCAGGAAGCCGCCGGTGCCGTTCGGCGTTGCCCAGCCAAGTGCATTGAACTCGTGGTTGCCCATGATCGCCCGGGCCGTGCCCGCTCTCGCCATGGCACGGACGACGCTGAGAACCTCGACCTGTTCCGGCCCGCGATCGATGAAATCCCCCAGGAAGATCACCTTGCGCGAAGCATGCCGATAGGCGCCGTCCCGTTCGCGATAATCGAGCCTCGCCAGCAGCCTGTGCAGCGCATCGGCATGGCCATGAATGTCACCGATCACATCATAATTCATCGTCAAACGATTGATTTTCCTTGTTCATGTCGAGATAGAGGCGATTGCCCATCCGATCCCGTCTCGTTGCTGGAGCGCGCACCGCCCATTCTCTCCGAAGTGTGCCATGACGGCGGCTTGACAGGGAAGGGTTGCCCACGGCAGGATGAACCATGGCCACTTTGCGCATCATCTTCGCCGTTTCCAAACAGCACCTCCTCATCGGGGGCAGGTGATCGTCGCGCGCGCCATAAGCAGCGAACCAAGATCGAAAATGTACCCCGCCGGTTCGACGGGGTTCTTTTTTGCTGCCGTCTCCGGCACATCGGAGATGATCCATGGAAATCCCCTCTTCTGCCAACCGTTCGCAGGTTTCCCCGCAGGGCCTGTGGCTGCCCCTGATCACGCCCTTCCGCGACGGCGCGCTCGACGAGACCTCGCTGCGGCGTCTCATTCGCCATTACGGCACGCTCGGGCTGGATGGCCTCGTTCTCGCCGGGACGACAGGCGAGAGCCTGACCCTGGACGAGGATGAAACCCAGCGGCTGGTCGAGGTCAGCGCCGACGAGCTTGCCCGGCAAGGCTACCGACTGCCGCTCTATCTCGGCCTTTCCGGCAGCAATACGCGCAAGCTCGCCAAGCGGCTTCACAGCCTGGCGGACTGGCCGATCGCAGGCCATCTGATTGCCTGCCCCTATTACAGCAGACCCTCCCAGGCCGGGCTGATCGCCCATTTTCGCGTGCTGGCGGACAGTAGCCGGCACCCCATCCTGATCTACAACATTCCCTATCGCACCGGCGTAAACATCGGCAACGAAGCAATGCTGCAGCTCGCCGAACGGGCCAATATCGTTGGGGCGAAGGACTGCTGTGGCGATCCGGCTCAATCGGCCGAATTGATCCGGCGTCGGCCTCCAGGCTTTTCCGTGCTGACCGGCGAGGATGCCTTCTACCACGCCGCCCTGACGGCTGGCGCTGACGGTGCAATCCTCGCCTCCGCCCATGTCGAGACCGCGAGCTTCATCGCCATCCGCGACGCCTTTGCCCGGGGCGACGAGCCAGCCGCCGGCGCCGCTTGGCGCTCCCTTACCGATCTCGTGCCGCTGCTCTTTGCCGAACCCAATCCGGCTGCGATCAAGTATTGGCTCTGGCGCACCGGTCTGATCGACAGCGGCGAATTGCGGCTGCCGATGACGCCGGTGAGCGCCGCGCTCGCCGTCCGCCTCGACGGCGCGATCGACCGGATGAAGTCGGCGGCTTAGCCCTCGACGCAATCCCCCTTGAAGGGAAGACACCCCGATCTGCCATAGCCGGGCTTGACCCGGCTATCCTGAAGCCGCGCGAAGGGACTGGATTGCCGGGTCAAGCCCGGCAACGACAGGGTCCTGCGAAATCGAAAACTCTCAAATGACATGCATTGCACTGAGCCCACTCCACAGCCAGGAGGCTGAGCGCGGGATTGACGGGTCGCGGCGCGGGTGTAGGTTTCATTGCGGACGATGGAGGGGGACAGGATGATGAAACTGGCATCGTGCATCGTACTGGCAGCCGCCCTGATGTCCATCATCCCGGCCTTCGCCCAGGCTCCCAAGAGCACGGCTGCATCCGCCGCCGTGCAGAAGGAATTCAGCAGCTTCATCACCAGGTTTCGGGCTGCGCTGAAGGCCAATGACGCAGCGGCCGTCGCCGGCCTGGCGAAACTGCCATTTCAGAATGACAGCGCCATCGCCGATGCCGCGCAGTTCCGCGCCAAGATCTACCGGCCCGATTTCACCGCAAAGACCCGGGCCTGCCTGCAACGCGAAAAGCCCGTTTATGATCGCGATGGCGACGGCAACGACTCCTATTCCGTTGGTTGCGGCGAGCAGATCTTTGTCTTCACCAGGACGCCAGCGGGCTTCCTCCTGAGTGACATCGCCGTGAACGATTGACGGGCCCGGCGGGATCAGGCCGCAAGCCGACCTTCAGCTCACCAGTGCCGCCCTGCTGCGCTGGCGCCATTTCGGCCAGATCAGCAACCAGCCAACCAGGACGAGATTGACCACATTCCACAGGAAACCGTGCAGGAAGGCGAGCCGGTAGGACTGGGTGGCGTCATAGATGAAGCCCGAGGCGAGCCCACCGCACGCCATGCCGAGCACGGTCGCCATCAGTACCAGGCTGATGCGGGCCCCCGCCTCGCGCGGCGGCAGGAACTGGCGGATGATCACGGCATACATCGGCACGATGCCACCCTGGAACAGACCGAACAGGCCCGAAATGACCCAGAGCGAGGAAAGGCTGTTGAAGAAAAGATAGAGCAGTAGCGCCGCCCCCTGCATGGCGGAGCCGATCAGCAGCATCGGCCCGGCGCCGATGCGATCGGCGACCACGCCGGAAGCAAGGCGGCTGACCACGCCCAGCCCCAGCATCAGGGCGATGATCTGGGTACCGATGGCCACGCCGTAACCGAGATCCCCGCAATAGGCGACGATGTGGACCTGCGGCATCGACATCGCCATGCAGCAGGCAAAGCCAGCCACCACCAGGATCGCCTGCAGGGCATTCGCCGAAAGACCGAGTTCTCCGCGCGCGGCCTCCGTCGCGGCCTCAGCGGCCGCATAGGTGGTGGTTGCGGGCCGTCGGGTCAGCGCCAAAGCGAGCGGCACCATTGCAACCGGTGCGAACAGGCCGATGCCGATATGGGTGGCACGCCAGCCATAATCGGACTGGAAGTGCTCGATAACCAGCGGCCAGACGGCGCCGGCAAGATAGCTGCCCGACGCGGCAAAGGTCACCGCCAGCGCCCGGTGCTTGCGGAACCAGTGCGAAAGATCCGAGATCAGCGGCGCGAAACCGGCAGCCGAACCGAGGCCGATCACGATCGAGAGGGCAGCGAACTGCCAGATATTGGAAGTGAAGGCTGCCAGCACATAGCCGGCGCAGAGCAGCACAGCCCCGATCAGGATCGGCACGACGATGCCGGCCCGATCAGCCAGGCGGCCCATCACCACCCCGCCGACCGCAAAGCCCAGCATGGTGCAGGTATAGGGCAGGGAGGCCCCGCCCCGCAGCGTATCGAACTCCACCTGCAAGGTCGGCAATACGACCACGACCGACCAGTTGCCGACACACGCCACCGTACCAAGGATGAGAGTGAGAACCAGACGCAACCAGGAATAGGCGGAATCGACGTCGCCAGGCCGATCGGCCTCACGGGGCAAAGCTGACACGGGGAGTTTCCTCGTTCCGGAATATTGTCCTGAATATGCTTGTTTCGCCGACCGGACGGCGTGCAATGGTCAGGCTATAGCAGCTTCCGTCCCGGCTTTGCCAGATCGATCCGAGCATGGCTGACCTTCTGAACGGGCGTCTCATGTGCCCTGCTCCAGGACGCGCAATACGAAGGCTGCCCGTTCGGCGACAGGCAGGAGCGGCAGTGGAACCAGTTCGTAGTCGAGGCGGGTATAGACATCGACCATAGCGGCATGGGTCGCCTCTGCTTCCTCGAGGCTCTGCTTGCGCTCGGCATCGCCGGCATAGATCGCCGGCCAGGGCGGGGCGATGAAGACTTGCCGCCGGTAGCGACAAAGCGCAGCTGCCCTGCGAGCCGGCTCAGGCACCGGCAAACCGCAGAGGTGAAGGTAACCGATCACATCGGGGATGCCGCGATCGAAAACCACCAGCCCTTCGAATGCCTGCGCCTCGCGATAGGAACGCATGTCGGCGGCGAGCATCAGATTCGCAAAGACAGCGCGGTCGGCCCATGGCAGGGCATTGCCGCCGATGATGATCTGGTCCTGGATGATACCCCGGCCGGCCTCCGGCATGGTACGCCCCCCCTCGGCAGCCAGGGCCGATATCAAGGTGGTCTTGCCGGATCCGGGACCACCGGTGACGACGACGAAACGATCGATCTGAGACAAGGCTCGATCTCCTCCTGTTTGAAATGACAGTGCTTTGGGAAAGACAGCGGGCGTGCGGAGTGCATCCGCGCGAACGGGCCGGATCACGCCGACGATGGAAGGATTGAAGGCAGCTGGTTTGAAGCCGGCCGCATCGACCGGGCACTTGCCCGGGAGGCCGATTTGGGGCCGCAGCTTCCGGAAAGCTGGCCTGCCTCGCGACTCGCCGGGCAAGTCTACCCTGACAAGGCTCCAATCAAAACCCCTCGCCGCCGAGCCAGCTTCTCGCCCGTCAAAGGGCGCACGAAATCACACAAACCGTCGCCTCTCCTGCAGAGAGCGTCGGTTGCAGGTCATTTGCTCCGCGTCCGAGGCAACACCATGGCGATCGAGAGGGGGTATGGCCGCGCGTGGCCGCTCCTTCCGCAACATCACGGGGGACAGTCAGGCATGACAGACAGGATCGGCAAGTCGGGAGCACAGGGCTTGATCGTGGATCGCCGCGAGCTGATGAAGGGAGCCGCCGCGCTCGGCCTCGGCTATGGCCTGACCGGCGTTCTCGGAGGGCCAGCCCTGGCCGCGGAGACACCCAAGAAGGGTGGCACGCTGCGCATCGGCATGGAGGGTGGCTCGGCCTCAGACACCCTCGATCCACGCTCCTTCGCCGATTCCATCCCGCTCAACTACGGCTATCAGATCTGGAACGGCCTGGTCGAGATCGACAATAACGGCAATGCCGTCGGTGAGCTCCTGGAGAGCTGGGAAGCCAAGCCCGGCGCCAAGGAATGGATCTTCAACATCCGCAAGGGCGTCACCTTCCACTCCGGCAAGACGCTCGATGCCGACGACATCATCTATTCGATCAACCTGCATCGCGGCGACACCAAATCGGCGGCCAAGGACCTGTTGTCAGGTATCACCGAGATCAAGAAACTCTCGCCGACCCAGATTCAGATCAGCCTGAGCGGCGGCAACCTGAACCTGCCCTACAACCTGACCGACTATCACATCCTCGGCGTGCCCAACGGCTTCACCGATTTTTCCAAGCCGGACGGCACCGGCGCCTACAAGCTGGAGACCTTCGAGCCGGGCGTGCGTGTGGTGACCAAGAACACCGGCAATTACTGGAAACCGGGCTGCGGCAATTTCGACTCGGTCGAGCTGCAATATATCGGCGATTCCTCCTCGCGCCTGCAAGCGCTGATCGCCGGCCAGGTCGACGCCATCAACCGTCTCGACCCCAAGACCATGGATCTGGTGACATCCTCGCCCGATGTAAGCGTGGTGCAGACCAAGGGCACCGGCAACCGCTATGCCTTCGTGGCGCTGTGCGACGCCGATCCCTATTCGAATGTCGATCTGCGCTGGGCGCTCAAATATGGCATCGACCGCAAGAAGATCGTCGACACCGTCTATCAGGGCTATGCCACCGTCGGCAACGACACCACCATCAGCCCGATGAACAAGTATTTTGCCAAGGACCTGGCACAGACGCTCTACGACCCGGAGAAGGCGGCCTTCCATTACAAGAAGGCGGGCAGCCCCAAGCTGGAGGTCAAGGTCTCCGAGGGCGCCTATAGCGGCGCCACCGACGCGGCCCTGCTCTACCAGGAATCGATGAAACAGGCCGGTATCGAGCTCACCGTCACCCGCGTCTCCGCCGACGGCTACTGGTCGAACATCTGGCTCAAGGATCCCTTCTGCGCGGTCTATTGGGGCGACCGTCCCGCCATCGACCTGCAGCTCTCGCAGACCTATCTCTCGGATGCGGCCTGGAACGACACCCATTGGAAGCGGCCTGATTTCGACAAGCTTGTCCTCGCCGCACGGGTGGAGGAAGACGAGGCCAAGCGCAAGGAGATGTATTTCGAGGCGCAGAAGATGATCCACGACGATGGCGGCATGATCTGCTTTGCCGTCAGCGATTATCTCGACGGCTATGCCAAGAAGGTGATGGGGACGGCGCCCCATCCGCGCTACGACATGTGCGACCAGCGCATCGCCGAAAAGGCCTGGTTCGCCTGAGTTCGAACGCCCCAGCTAGGGCGCCGGTCAGGGCCCTAGAGTGTTTTTCAGAAAAGTTGATAGACTTTTCGATTAATAAAACGCGTTAAAACAAAGAGTTAGAGAGAAAGTGCGGTTCAGAGAAATCGCACTTTACTCTAGCCCCACCAGAAAATGGCGGCGATGATGACGTAGAGGCCGACAAGCGCGGCGCCATCCGCCATGTCGGCCCGGCCATCCGCCGTGACGACCACGCCGATGATGGCCGACAGCATCAGGGCCACCGCCAGCATCGGCGGGATCACCAGGGTGAAGGGCGTCCCACCCATGGCATAGCTGACGAAGACCAGCACCGGGATAAGGGCGAGCGCAACCTGCAGCGACGAGTTCAGGATCACGCTGATGGCGAGTTCGGCCTGGTTGCGCAGGGCGAACTGGATGCCCACGACATTCTCCACTGCGTTGCCGACGATGGCCACGATGACGAGGCCGGCGAAGGCCTGGGAAATGCCGAGCGTCTCGATCGCCGGGTTCAGTGCCTCGACGAACCAGTCCGACACGAACAGGGCGGCGACGCCGGCGAGCGCCAGGATCGTCAAGGCCAGCCAGAGGGGCCAGCCCCCCTCCTGCTGGCCATGCGCCTCGGCCGGCACGGTGCGTTCGCTGCCGCCGAGCATGACCCTTACGGAAACCAGGAAGACGAGAAGCAGGACGCCGGCGCAGACCAGGGCCAGCTTGTCCTCATGGGCGCCCGCCGGCAGGTGCATCACCGAAGCGAGCGTCGGCAGCATCAGCGCGGAAACCGCCAGAAGCAGAAGGGCCGCGATCATGCGCGGTCCTGCCGCATCGAACACCAGCACCTTGTGGCGGACACTGCCCGCGATGAAGGCAATGCCGAGCACCAAGAGGCTGTTGCCGAGAATCGAGCCGATCAGCGAAGCCTGCACCACCTCGATCAACCCGGCGCGCAGCGCGAAGATACACACGCACAGTTCAGGCAGGTTACCGACCGCCGATTGCACGATGCCGGTGGCGGCCGGGCTGAGATAGCGCCCGAGATGGTCGGTGGCCTCGCCGATCAGCGAGGCCAGCCCGGCAAGAGCAACGGCACCGATGACGAAGACGAGGATGTGAGAGGCGCCGGTGTAGTTCGCGATACCTGTGGCGGCCGATGCCCCTCCCGCGATGGCGAGCGTCACGAAATCGCGTTTCGACAGCATGGAACCTCCTGCGAAGCCGTATAGGTTTCATAGCCCGGCGCGGAGACGCAAGGGAAGGTCAATCTTGTCCCGAAGAACAGGCTCCCCAGATTGAAGAGCCGTCGCCATTCGCCTGGAAGCAGTGGAGCCGTGCACGGATTTTCCACGCCATGCGGGCTCGACAGGCAACATTCCCGCGCCCTACCTTCCATACCACAATGCCGGAGGGTCCATGCGCGCAACAGTCCTTTTCCCAATCGTGCTTGCGCTGACGGCCGTCCCGGCCCAGGCGGAGAACCTGCCTCCCCTGCGCCAGGGCGACCTCGTCTTCCAGCAGTCGAAGAGCCCGCAAAGCGAGGCGATCCGCCTGGCCTCGGGCAGCGCCTACACGCATATGGGCATCGTCGCCCTCACGCCCTCCGGGCCAATGGTGATCGAGGCAGCCGATATCGTCCGGCAAACGCCGCTCGAGGCCTTCCTTGCCCGCGGCATGAAAGGCCGCTTCGCCGTCTATCGGCTACGCGGGCTCGATCAAGCCAAGGCAAATGCCGCCATCACGGCGGCACGGACCTATCTCGGCCGACCTTACGATCTCTATTTCCGCCTCGATCCGAGCGCCATCTACTGCAGCGAGCTGCCCTATGAGGCTTTCAGGAGCGTTGGGATCTCCCTCGGACGAATCGACCGTTTCGGTGACCTGTCGGTGCGAAACCCCACCGTGAAGGCGCTGTTCGCTCAGCGCTGGGCCAGCCATCCCGATTGCAAGGGCACGGCGGGTGATGCCGCAGCCTGCTGGACCCGCATCCAGAACCAGGGGATCGTCACACCTGTCAACATCGCCCATGACAACCGGGTCGAACGTGTCGGCGGTGATCTCTAGAGCCCCCCAAGGCTGGAAATCACCGCATTTCCGGCTTGCCCGACGGCTGCGCTGCAATAGGATGTCATAAAAGCCGTCGTCACCATCGGGAGAAAGCGCTGCCATGGCCCTCTTCGCCGATCGTTTCAAAGGCCGTAGCGCCGTCATCACCGGCGGGGCTTCCGGCATCGGCCTCGCCAGCGCCCGGCGCATCGCCGCCGAAGGTGGCCGGATCATGATCTGGGACGTCGACGCCACGCGCATCGATGCCGCGAAGGCGCAGATCGGCCCCGGCACCTTCGGCCTGGTGGTCGACGTCACCAATCCGGAGGCTGTCGAGACCGCCGCCAAGACCTCCGAACGCCATCTCGGCCAGATCGACGCCCTGATCTGCTCGGCCGGCGTCGCCGGACGCAATGCGCCGGTGATCGACTATCCGATCGAGGAATGGAAGCGCATCTTCGAGATCAATGTGAACGGGTTGTTCTATGCCAACCGCTTCATCGCGGCGATGATGAAGAAGCGCGGCTATGGCCGCATCGTCAACCTAGCCTCGATCGCCGGCAAGGAAGGCAACCCCACTGCTTCGGCCTATTCGGCCTCGAAGGCCGCCGTGATCGGCTTCACCAAGGCCCTCGGCAAGGAACTCGCCAAAAGCGGCGTCACTGCCAACGTCATCGCGCCGGCCACGATCGACACGCCCATCCTCAAGCAGGTGGCGCAGGCCCATATCGACTACATGCTGTCCAAGATCCCAATGGGCCGCTTCGGCAAGGTTGACGAAGTCACCGCCATGATCGCCTGGCTCGCCAGCGAGGAATGCTCCTTCGCCACCGGCGCGGTCTTCGATGCTTCGGGTGGCCGTGCCACCTATTGAGCGACTGTTGCTTCAGCGCCAGCGATAGTTGAAGCTGACGCTGATTCGCTCTTCGTCCGCCTGGTTGATCGGCACCTCGTGGCGCAGCCAGCTCTCCCACAGAAGCACCGTGCCGGCCTGAGGCGCCTCATAGACGAAGGACCGCTGCTCCTGGGCCGCCTTGGCCTTGCGCGGGGGCGCCGCCATCATCAGGCCGAGCCGCGGATCCTCGAGCTTGAGCGCGCTGGAGCCCTTGGGCGTGGCGACATAATAGGTGCCTGAGATCACCGAGCGCGGATGGATGTGCGAGGTATGTACCCCGCCTTCCGGCAGCACATTGACCCAGATGTCGTCGAGCTTGAGCTTGTCGCGGCCAAGATCGAGCTCGAGCTCCTTGGCAAAGGCGGCAACATGGCCATCCAGCACCTTCACCAGTTTCTTGATTGCCGGAAAACGCCAGGGCAGGTCATTCAGCGATGCGTAGGACGTATAGCCGGGATAGCCATGCTTGTAGCACCAGGCCTGCCCGGCCTCGTCATCCTCGGCGAGGGAACGGCAGGTCGCGTCGATCTCGGCGAGCGGCGCTTGCGCCTCGTCGAGTTCGGCACGATAGAGCTTGGTGACGAAAAGGGTCTTGATCTCGGCCATGGCCAGGGAGTTGCCGGGCAAGCGCGCGCCTGTCAAGCCACTTGTCGCTTCGTTTTGCGTTCGGCAGCGAAAGCTCGCAAGCCCAACGCCCTGCCGCAATGCCGAAGCCCTCCCCTATTTCTGCCAGAAGGGCTTGGCGATCTCCTCCTCGACCTGCCACTTCTTCATGCCGATATCTTCGATCAAATGGGGATTGGCTTTAGCCATTTCCTCAAGGTCCCTGCGAAAATAGACCCGCTGACGCCAGATCGTGATCATCCCTGGCAGGATCGCCAGACTGCAGAGCCGGCGCAATGTTTTGCTCTCTCCAGGCCATTCCTGATGGTGGCAGGCCGACCCAAGGGCGGGAAAATCGTTCATGGCAACCTCCATAAAGTTCGAGGTCCAAGAGGGTCCCCGATCTGATTGAGGCTGGATTGTGCAAGACACGAACGGCGCCGTACTTAAGCTCTCCCAAATAGTTCTCAAAACTTCCAAATGGGCTATAGATTGCGCCCCATGCAGGGATCGCGCTTTACCTTTGGCCCGTTCGTGCTCGATTCAGGCGCGGGAACGCTTCTTCGGGGCGACGCTCCCGTTGCCGTCGGCTATCGGGGGTTGAAGCTGCTTGCGGCGCTGGTCGAAAAGCCGGGCGAGATCCTGGGCAAGGCCGCGCTGATGGATGCAGCCTGGCCCGGCACGGCGGTCGAGGAAGGCAACCTCACCGTCCAGATCGCACAATTGCGCAAGCTCCTCGGCCCGGCCACCGATGGCGGCGAATGGATCGTCACGGTTCCACGCATCGGCTATCGCTTCACCGGTGCCGTCGAAGAACTCGGCCGCGACCAGCCAAAGCCGTTGCCGCTGCCCGGCAAGCCGTCGATAGCCGTGCTGCCCTTCGTGAATGTCAGCAACGATCCCGAGCAGGAATCCTTCGCCGATGGGCTGACCGAAGACCTCATCACCGATCTGTCGGGGATCTCGGGCTTGTTCGTCATCGCCCGCAACTCGGCCTTTGCCTATAAGGGCAAGGCGATGAATGTGCGCGGCATCGCTCAGGATCTTGGCGTACGCTATCTGCTGGAGGGCAGCGCCAGGCGCGCTGCCGGGCGCGTCCGCATCAATGCGCAACTGGTCGACGCGGTGAGCGGGGACCATCTGTGGGCGGAGCGCTTCGACCGCAGCCTGGACGACATCTTTGCCGTCCAGGACGAGGTCACCGGCAAGATCATGGAAGCGCTGCTCCGCCGGCTCCGTACCCCTCCGCCCCGCAATCCGCCCCGGAACCTCGAGGCCTACGACCTGTGCCTGCGCGCCCGCAGGCTGATGGACGATTCACCACAGACCGCGCAGGAAGCCCATCTCATGCTGACGCGCGCGACTTTGCTCGATCCCGATTATGCCGAGCCCTATCGCTGGCTTGCCATGAATCACTGGATGGGATGGGTGCATTCAGGTGGTCCGACCGAGGCCTCCCGCAGCGTCGCGCTGGAACTGGCGCGCAAGGCGGTGGCGCTCGATCCAAACGATGCCGGCTGCCGCTGGGTCCTGGCCTATCTGCTGGCCTATGACCGCAGCTTCGCCGAATCGGACACGCAATTCGCCAAGGCGATCGAACTCGATCCGAACGAGGCCGACATCTGGGCGGTCCTATCCGACATCTCGGTCCTGGCCGGCCGGGTCGAGGAAGGTCTCGAGCAGATCCGCAAGGCGTTCCGGCTGAACCCGTTTCCGGCAAGCTGGTACTATCTGACGCTGGGGCAGGCGCAATATGCGGCCGGCGACTATGAAGCTGCCGTCGAGACGCTGCGCAGGGACGAGACCTACCGCACCAGCTCACGCCGCTTCCTGGCGGCAAGCCTGGCCCAATTAGGCCGGCTCGACGAGGCGCGCGCAGAGGTCGAACTGTTCCTCGTCGGCAACCCGCATTTCACGATTCGCCACTGGGCCAGGACGGAACCCTTCCGCGATGCCGCCACGCTCGAGCATTTCGTCGATGGCTGCCGCAAGGCCGGCCTGCCAGAGTGAGAAACACAATTCGAGAAAATCGCCTCTTCTCTAATCTTCGGACCGGTCCGAAGCTTCACGATCGCGTTCGTAGTGGCTCTTGAGCGGAAACGGCGGTAACCACGATTCGCGGCGGACGGTCCAGCTTTCATAGGTGGGCATCAACTGATCGGGGGCATCGAGGGTGCCCAGATGCACTTCGATTTCGTCAGCGCTGCGTGCGAAAACAGACGAGCCGCAACGGGGACAGAAAAACCGGCCGGCATAGTCGCGTGTCTGGCCCTCGATCGTCACCGCCTCCTGGGGGAACACTGCGGAGGCATAGAAGAGCGCCCCATGATGCTTGCGGCAATCGAGACAGTGACACAGGCCGACCCGGTATGGGCGCCCCGATGCCACGAGCCGGACATCACCACACAAACAGCCGCCAGTGAATCGGTCCATGCTGCGTATCCCCTGCGATCAAACGATCAGATGGTTACAACGAACCGGCCCGTCATTGCCACGATCCCTCAGGGCGATCCTAAGACCGATTCGCGCTTTTTGCCGATCGCCCTGTCTCGTTGCATTTTCATACGTCGAAAAGTCAGCTGGTTCATACGTCGAAAAGTCAGCTGGCCTTTCGAAGGGCGCCTCGGACCGCTCAAGCCCATGCTGCCTAAAACCTGATCCTGCTGCCGCCGCATTGGCCAGGTCATCGTCTTGCCGAGACCGTCCGGCGGTATATGGATGCCGTCCCGTTCCCAGGCGGCGGTATTCTCTCCTCGACATGAAGAGCCCGAGCCCACCTGGATCGGCGATCGCGGCGTCCGTAATCGAGACTTAACCCGGCAACGCTGGAAGGAAAAACTTTCCCTTTCAGCGTTGTTACAAAGTTGTCATGTAGCATTGTGCCGATGAAGCAGGCTGTAGAAAACTACCGCCTTGCACTCTGGACAAAAAAAGACGGCCGGGACGAACCCGGCCGTAGCTTGGACAAAGTCCAAAAGTCACCATCCAGAGGGGAACGTCAGATGCTCCAGGTCGCCACCGGGAGGATGATGGCCCGAACGTCTGACAAGGCTGAGAGTATATTTGCCGGCCCCCTCCTGCAACGCTTTCTTTCACATGCCGGCCCTGCGTGCTGCGCATAGATGCAATTGCCGCCGAAATGGCCACCCTTTTTGCCCAATCCTTGGTCAAGACGGCGCGCAGCACACCTTTGCTGTAAAAATAGGCAAGCGGCCCGCAGAACCCAGTCGGAAAGCACCGCAGTTCACGGAAAGGAATGCCCCGGTTCCGATCCGGTTGGCTGGAAGCTGCGCCTGCCGTCGGATAGACGCTGGGTGTCCAGGCCATGCCTGGTCAGGTCATGCAAGCTTGCGGGTGCCTGGATGAATCGCGCGGGATCTGCGGCACCCGACCCGATTTCGGAATCCGGCCCGGTGCCCACAGTCATTGTTGCCGCAGCGTTTTGCCGAAAACCGGCATCGTCTTCTTGGCACGAGGTTTTAGAAGGCCCAGCGCTGGGCCTTGCTGACCAGGAAATCCCTGAGAACCTGGATACGGGCCAGATTCTTCATCTCCTCGGGATAAACGAAATAGGTCTCGAGCTGCGGCATTTCCGCATCGGGCAGCACCTGGACCAGGGTCGACTCACGGCCGACGAGATAATCGGGCAGCACGGCGAGGCCCACGCCCCTCTCCACCGCCGTCTTGACGCCGCCGAGATTGTTGACCTCGAACACCGGCTCACGCGGGTCCTTGGGATCGCGCCCGACCGTATTCAGCCAGTTGATCGCCTGAAGGAAGCTGCCGGCCGTGCCACCGAAGCTGATGATGCGATGGCGGTCGATCTCCTCGATGCTGCGCGGCTGGCCGAAACGCTTGATATATTCAGGCGCGGCATAGGCATGAAAATGCACCGTGAACAGCCGGCGCTGGATGAGGTCTCCCTGCTCGGGCTGGCGCATGCGCAGCGCGACATCGGCTTCACGCATACCCAGGTCGAGCTCCTGCTCGGTCAGCAGGAGCTTGAGTCGCATATCGGGATAAAGATCGAGAAACTCACCGATGCGCGGCGTCAGCCAATAGGTGCCGAGCCCCACCGTGGTGGTCAGGCGCAATTCCCCGTTCGGCTTTTCCCGGCTGTCGCTGAGGGCGCCCATCGCCGCTTCCAGCTTGAGCATGACATCCTGGGTGGTGCGGAACAGCATTTCGCCCTGTTCGGTCAGGATCAGCCCGCGCGCATGACGATGGAACAGCGGCGTGCGCAGATCCCCTTCCAAAGCGGAGACCTGCCGGCTGACGGCCGACTGCGACAATCCGAGCACGTCGCCCGCATGCGTGAAGCTGCCGGCCTCCGCAGCCGCGTGAAAGACCTTGAGCTTATCCCAATCCATGAAGCACCCAGTTCAGCCCCGCTCCAGATTCTGCGCTTCGACCCTTGCTTTGCTTCGGTTCAACGTCGGCCAAGTTCAACGCGTATTCGGCGACGCGCGAAGATCTGATTTGCGCAGAGTATATGATGATTGCCTAAAAGTTTGAAACGGGTGGCAAATTTAGGGCGGAAATCGATTTATTCCGCAGCTTCCCTGTGGACTTCCTCAGCCGCCAGCCATTTCTCCGCCTCAAGCGCTGCCATGCAGCCCATGCCGGCCGCGGTGACGGCCTGGCGATAGACGTCGTCGGCGACGTCGCCGGCAGCATAGACGCCCGGAACGCTGGTCGCCGTCGTGCCCGCGACGGTCTGAATATAACCACCATTCTTGAAGGTGAGTTGTCCGGCAAAGAGTTCGGAGGCAGGCTTGTGCCCGATGGCAATGAAGACGCCATCGGTATCATGCTTGGTCACGACGCCGGTTTCGACATTGCGCAGATTGACGTGGGTGACACCCAGCGGGATCTCGTTGCCGCCGATCTCGTCGAGCACGCTGTTCCAGACCACCTCGATATTGGGATGCTTGAACAGGCGATCCTGCAGGATCTTTTCGGCACGGAAATGGTCGCGCCGGTGCACGACCGTCACCTTGGCGGCGATATTGGCCAGATAGAGCGCCTCTTCCACCGCCGTGTTGCCGCCGCCGACCACGGTGACGTTGCGGTTGCGGAAGAAGAAGCCGTCGCAGGTGGCGCAAGCCGAGACGCCGAAGCCGCGGAACTTCTCCTCCGACGGCATGTCCAGCCATTTGGCCTGGGCACCGGTGGCAATGATCAGGGCATCGGCGAAATAGACGTCCCCGGTATCCCCTTCCAGGCGGAAGGGACGCTGCGACAGGTCGACTTTGGCGATATGGTCGGACACCATGCCCGTGCCCATATGCTCGGCCTGCTTGCGCATTTCCTCCATCAGCCAGGGCCCCTGGATCACCGAGGAGAAGCCGGGATAGTTCTCGACATCGGTGGTGATGGTGAGCTGGCCGCCGGGCTGGATGCCGGAGATCAGCAGGGGCGACAAATTGGCGCGCGCTGCATAGATTGCCGCGGTATAGCCCGCCGGGCCCGAGCCGAGGATGATGAGCTTGGAGTGACGGGTAGCCATGCCGAGGTTCCAATCAGGATGCCGCCCGAAGGCGCGCGAGGATTTCTTGAGCAATCAAAGGGGTTGAATCTAGGGGTTCATAGGGGTGGTTTTCAAGATGCCCGTCGAACTTCACCACAGCCCCGTGCGCAATCAGGGCGTCGACGAGGCGCATGATCTTGGCTGGCACGCCCTTGGGCAGGTAGACATGGACAGTCTTGCCGGTCGCCGCCGCCTCGCTGACCATGTTGGCTGAATCGGCGGTCACCACGAAAGCATCCGCCAGCCCCAGCATCTGCGCATAGGGGTTGGCCCCCTGCCCATCCCAGATCCATGCCGGCCTGCCCTCAAGGGCCCGCGCGATCGCCTGCGCCATCGCGGGCGGCGTGCGGCGCGACGGGGTGACCATCAGCCCTGCGCCGCTATCGGCTAGCCGCGACAATGCCGATACGAAGCCCTCGACATCATCGGGGGTGAAGGCGACGTCCTTGGAGGGACCGCCCGCCAACACGGCGACACGCGGCTGCGGCAAAGCGGTGAGTTCGGCGCGGGCGTCCACGCGCGCCGCCGCCAGCACGGCCGGCGTCTGCCGGTGCGGCGAGGTCAGTGTGGCCAGCACATTGGCCCCGCGCAGACGGTCATGCGCCGGCACCCAGATGAAATCCGCCGCCTTGGTTCCGGTGCGAGGATCCTTGAGAAATACGGTCAGCGTGGCGGGCGAGCGCCGCTTCAGCCAGGACAGGTAGCTCACGGCGCGACGGCCCGAGGCGATCGCCAGGTCGGGCCAGGGTGGCGCCAGCTTGCACAGGTCGGCCGGGTCGGGCGGCCCCCAGGGCATGGCAAGGGCATAGAGGCGCCGCGGCGACACCTTGTGTTCCACGATGTTGCCGCCGGTCTGCTCCAGCACCGCCTCGGCAACGCCGAGGCACTGCAGAGCGTCGCCCGCCTTGCCGTCCGTGAGGGTCCAAATCAGAGCCATGACGGCGGTCTTAACACGTCCTTTCGCCAGCACGCCACCGGGGTTCAAATCAGATGCGTTTTTTGTTTGAAAATCCAGTCCAGATTAGCTCCTCAGAGCGCTGACAAAAGGCCTAAGTCCTTGAGTTCATCGGGGCTTTTTTGTCAATCATATTGAGAACACAATTCACCTTATAACCCGGCGCATCCCCAACTATTGAGAGCTTGACTGAATGACGTCTAAAACGACGAACGCTACATTTTTTGCCGCAGCAATTACTCTACTAACGATGACGGGAACTAGCTATGCTGACTCCGTCGGTGTGGCCTCCTACTACGGCAAGGAATTTAGCGGTCGCCGCACTGCCAATGGCGAACGTTTCAACCCGGGTGGTCTGACTGCCGCGCATCGCTCGCTGCCCTTCGGAACCAAGCTGCAGGTGACGAACCTGCGCAATGGCAAGAAGGTTGTGGTGCGCATCACCGACCGGGGCCCCTTCGCCAAAGGCCGTGTCCTCGATCTCTCCTATGGCGCCGCCCGCGCCGTCGGCATGGTGTCTTCGGGCACCGCCAAGGTGAAGATGGAGCGGCTCGCAGCCCGCTGAGCGAGACAATAAAGAGAAGACGAGCGAATAGGGGCGGCCTCCGGGCTGCCCTTTTTCTTTGCGCCCGCCAGCCTTTGGAGCCGGTGGCGACGCCCTTTCATTCCACGCCTTGGTTCAATTTGGAGAAGATGCGGACCAGTTCCGCCAGATCGACCGGAGCAAGGGCCGCGACTTCGCGCGGCGTGCGATAATATTCTTCCATCAACTCCTTGCGGGTGGCCTCCCCCTTTTCGGTGAGCCGCACCAGCTTCACCCGGCGGTCACCAGGCGCAGGGGAGCGCTCGGCGAGGCCCGCCCGCTCCAGCCGGTCGACCAGCCAGGTGGCCGTCGAGGGATCGGCGCCCCATTGCCGCGCCAGCGTACCAATCGGACGCGCCTCTTCCCGATCCAGCGTGAACAGGACCCTGGAGTCATTGGGCGTGAGGCCGCGGCTTTGCAGGCTCTCCAGACGCTGCGGCGAGGAGCGCATCAGATAATCGAACATCAGCCGCCAGGCCGCAGAAGCGGGGTCGGGGCTGCGATCCGGCGGCGTCATCAGGGCATCCTCGGCAGACACGAAAATTTGCTCGCTAAAAATATTTGACTATTAAAATATTTTAGTCAATCAAAATAATAGCGAACGGAGGCGATAGCCATGGAAACGATCTCGCGAACCAGAACCTCGGTGCTTATCGTCGGGGGCGGTCTCACCGGCCTGACGGCGGCCGCGCTGCTCGCCCATCGGGGCATAGGCTGCCTCGTGGTGGAGCGGCACGCCGGCACCTCGATCCAATACAAATTCACCGGCATCTCGCCACGCAGCATGGAGATCTTCCGCAGCATCGGGCTGGAGGACGAAATCCGCGCCGAGCGGACCGGCGATCAGCAGGGCGGCGGCATTGCACGGGCGAAGAACCTCGCCGATCCCGACATTCAGTGGAGCGATCTCGGCTGGCCGGACGCCTCCCCGTTCAGCCCCACCCAGCCTGCCACCTGCGACCAGCACGTGCTGGAGCCAATCCTGCGCCGCCATGCTGAACGTCATGGCGCCGAGATCCGCTTCGGCCGCCAGCTCGAGGGCATCGAGGAAGACACTACCGGAGCCCGCGCCCGCATCCGCAACCTCGCCAACGGAGAAGAGGAGGTCGTGCTCGCCGACTATGTGATCGCTGCCGACGGTGCCAATGGCGGCATGCGCGAACGGCTCGGCATCGGTCGCAGCGGCCCCGGCTCCCTGCAGCACTGGATCAGCATCATCTTCGACACCAACCTGCCGCCAATCCTGCAGGGCAGACGCTTCACCTCCTGCTTCATCACCGATCTCAACGGCACCGTCACGCCGCGCGCCGGCGGTCGCTGGCTGCTGGCGCTGCAATATTTTCCGCAGAAAGGCGAACGCCCGGCGGACTTCGACGCAGTCCGCTGCCGCGAACTGGCGATCTGTGCGGCAGGCCGCCCCGGCATCAAGGCGGAACCGGTCGACATCAGGGCATGGGAGGTCGCCGCCGCCATCGCCGACCGCTTTCGCGAGGGCCGGGCCTTCCTCATCGGCGACGCCGCCCATCTGATGCCGCCGACCGGCGCCTTCGGTGGCAATACCGGCATTCACGACGCCCACAACCTCGCCTGGAAGCTGGCCATGGTGCTGAAGGGTGAGGCCGATCCGCGTCTGCTCGACAGCTATGACGCCGAGCGCCGCCCCATCGTGCAGGCGACATTGGCCCAGGCCCTCGCCCGGCTGCAAAGCTGGTTCAAGGACCCCACCAAGCGCCTGCCGCCGGCAGTTCCTGTCGTGCCGGATTACGACGTCGTGCTCGGCCAGCGCCTCGAAGCCGGCGCCTTCCCGCCGGCCGGCCTCATGTCGAGCACGCCCTTCGAGTCTCATGCCACGCTGGCGGCGAAGCCCGGCACCCGCGCCCCGCATCTTTGGCTCGAACGCGATGGCCAGCGCCTGTCCAGTCTCGATCTCTTCGGCAAAGGTCTCGTGCTGCTGGCAAGCAAGACCGACTGGCGCCAGGCAGCCGAGGAGGCTCGTCGGCGGCTCGACCTGCCGCTCGCCTGCGAGATCATCGGCGCCGAGGGCGATATCGTCGACGTCGACGACCGCTGGCCGGCTGCCTATCGCCTCGATCCGGATGGAGCCGTGCTGGTACGGCCGGACGGCTTCGTCGCCTGGCGTTCTTCCCCGGATGAAAGCAAACCAGACACCCTGTATGCCGCCCTGCGTCGCCTTGGCATGGGCATGACCGGAAACGCGAACCAAGTATCATGACCGCTCCGATCGCACGCCTGCTCGCCCCCGAAATTACGCTTTTTGCCTGTGCCTCCCTGGTGCATGCGGGACTGCTGCCTTTTGGAGAGCCCCATTCGAGAGCTGCCACTGCGGAAGCGATCATCGCCGTCATCCTGGCGCTGGGCTTCGCCACCGGCCTTGTCCGTCCGTCCCTGGCGCGACATGCCGCCCTTGTCGCACAAGGCCTTGCCCTTCTCGGAACGCTGGTCGGCGCCTTCACGATCGCCATCGGCATCGGACCACAGACAGGTGGCGACACGATATTCCATGTCGTCCTGGTGGCCGTGCTGGTGTTCGGCCTGTGGCTCGCCGCCCGAAGCTGGCAACGCTGAAGGGGCTTTTGCCGTTGGGCAGGATCTTCGGCTTTCGTACGGCGATTGCCCCGAGCGACTAGCACCCGGACAAAGTCGCAACAGGCACGCTTTGCGTCGCTTCCCGCCCCCTGCTCGAGGCGTCGACAAGCGTAGCCTCCTCAAACTATGGCGGGCGAACCAGGGGGCATCACCATGGACAAGCGCGTTCTGATCACGGCGGGAGGCAGCGGCATCGGCCGGGCCATGGCCGAGGCGTTTCACAAGGCGGGTGCGCGTGTGTGGGTCGCAGACGTTGATGCAGGCGCCCTGGCCTCCTGTCCGCCGACCTGGGAGCGTACGCCGCTCGATGTCTGCGACGAAGCCGCAGTCGAAGCCTTGTTCGCCCGGATCTGCGCTTCCTGGGGCGGGCTGGACACCCTGTGTGCCAATGCCGGCATCGCCGGTCCCACGGCTCCGATCGAGACTATCGAGGTCGCGGCTTGGCGGCACTGCCTGGCGGTCAATCTCGAGGGCGCCTTCCTGTTCGCCAAGCATGCAACACCTCACATGAAGACACAGCGCTCGGGCGCCATCATCCTGACTTCGTCGACGGCGGGCATTTACGGCTATCCGAACCGGGCTCCCTACAGCGCCTCGAAATGGGCCATCAATGGCCTGATGAAAACGCTGGCGATGGAACTCGGCCCCTATGGCATCCGGGGGAATTCGATCTGCCCAGGCGCCGTCGAAGGTCCCCGCATGGAAGCCGTCATGGCCAGGGAAGCTGCGGCCAAGGGCACGACGCGCGATGCGATCTATGCCGGCTATGCCGGCGGAACCTCGATGCGTTCCTTCGTCAGCGCCGAGGACATCGCGGCCATGGCCGTGTTCCTGGCATCCGATGCGGCCAGACTCGTATCGGGCCAGATCATCGCGGTCGACGGGCATACGGAAAATCCGGATCCGAAAGCGTAACCGCGCAAGGCCTGAAAATGCCGGTCACACCTCAATAAAAAGCCCGCCCCATCTGGGGCGGGCCGGATGAGATCCCGATCCTATACGATCAGACCAGTGTGTTGCAGAAGCGCTGGATACGGCGGCCGGCCTCTTCCAGGGCCTCGGTGGAGGTCGCATAGGAGATGCGGAAATTCGGGCCGAGACCGAAGGCCGAACCATGCACCACCGCCACGCCCTCGGCCTGCAGCAGTTCCGACACGAAATCCTCGTCCGTCTCGATCACCTTGCCGCTGGGCGCCGTCTTGCCGATCGTGCCGGCGCAGGAGGGATAGACGTAGAAGGCCCCTTCCGGCGTCGGGCATTGGATGCCCTTGGCCTGGTTGAGCATGCCGACGATCAGGTCGCGGCGGCCCTCGAAGATCTTGCGGCGCTCGGGGATGAAGTCCTGCGTGCCATTGAGCGCTTCGACCGCCGCCCATTGCGCGATTGTGCAGGCGCCCGAAGTCTGCTGGCCCTGGATCATGTCCATCGCCTTGATCAGCTTCTCGGGGCCGGCAGCATAGCCGATACGCCAGCCGGTCATCGAATAGGCCTTGGAGACACCGTTGATGGTGAGGGTGCGGTCATAGAGCTTGGGCTCGACCTGGGCAGGCGAGTAATAGACGAAATCGCCATAGACGAGATGCTCATACATGTCGTCGGTCATCACCCAGACATGGGGATGGCGCAGCAGCACGTCGGTGAGTGCCTTCAGCTCGTCACGGCTATAGGCGGCGCCGGACGGGTTGGACGGCGAATTGAAGATGAACCACTTGGTCTTGGGCGTGATCGCCTTCTCCAGCGCCTCGGGCGACAGCTTGAAATTGGTGGCCAGCGTGGTTTCGGCGAAGACCGGCGTGCCGCCGCACAGGGCCACCATCTCCGGATAGGACACCCAGTAGGGCGTGGGGATGACGACCTCGTCGCCGGTGTTGAGCGTCGCCATCAGGCCGTTGAACAGGATCTGCTTGCCGCCAGTGCCGACGATGGTCTGCGAAGGCTTGTAGTCGAGCCCGTTCTCCCGCTTGAACTTGGCGGCAATGGCTTCGCGCAGTTGGGGGATGCCGGAGACCGGCGGATATTTCGTCTCCCCGCGCATGATGGCGTCGACTGCGGCCTTCTTGATGTTGTCGGGCGTGTCCATGTCGGGCTCGCCCGCACCCAGGCCGATGATGTCGCGTCCCGCCGCTTTGAGTTCGCGCGCTTTCTGGCTCACCGCGATGGTCGCGGAAGGCTTGATGCGCGAGAGGGCGTCGGCGAGAAAAGCCATGGCTGGGAACTCCTGTAAGCCGTGGGAAATGCGGGTTGAAGCGGAAGCTAGCGGCGGCCGCGCGGGCGGCCCCCTGCCCGCCCCGCAGGGCGCGCCTCTGCTTAGGCGCCGCCCGGCCTGCATTCAAGCGCAAAGATTACGTCCAATGCACAACTTGCCGGAGAGGTCGCGCGAGTTCATTGCTTGGTGACATCGACACAACAATGCCGCGAAACTTCCTCACCGCCGCCCGAGAACGTGCAAAAGCCCGCCGTGATCGGCAGCGATGCTTTGATCGTAGCCGATGCGCTTCATGGCCCCGCGAGTTCCGGTGGTGTGAGGCGGAGTACCGAGTAACCGAGTTGAGTGCCGCGTGCGTTTTCGCACTTCGTCCCGCCGGGCGAAGGTCTAGACGGAAGGACGTTAGAGGTTTTCCAGTCGAGTGTTTCGAGGAGATCATGATGGCCGTCAATCAAGCAACCGCACGCATGTTCAAGGCCGACACCCGCGCCATGCGCGTTTCGGCGGCCGAGGCGGAACGTCAGCTGACCTTGGCGCTCTGGCTCGTCGGACTTCTCGCGACCGCAACAGTAGTAACAGCGACCATTGGGTTCTTCGCCTAGTCCCCCCGCAAGCGAATTGAACGGGTCGCTTAACGCGCCGGATGGTCCCCCCGCCATCCGGCGCATTTTTTTGGTACAGTCCTTCATACAATTCTTGGCACTTTTCGCTGACCTCATGGCGAGGCTATTTCAGAACCGATCATTCTGAGACGAGGCCAGCCATGTCCCAAACCACTTCACCTCGAACCATCTTTCTGGCCGGTGCGACCGGTGCCATCGGCGCGCCGCTCACGCGCCTGCTTCGTCGGGCCGGCCACCGCGTCGTCGGCACCACGCGTACGCCCGCCAAAGCCGACGCCTTGCGAGAACTGGGGGCCGAGCCGGTCGTGGTCGACGTCTTCGACAGTGACGCGCTGGTCGCCGCGGTAGCGGCCGCCAGGCCTGAAATCGTCATCCATCAGCTCACCGATCTGCCCCCAGCCCTCGACCCGGCCCGCATGGCCGATTTCGTGCCGCGCAATGCCCGCATTCGCCGGGAAGGCACCGCCAATCTGGTGGCGGCCGCTCTCGCGGCCGGAGCCCGGCGGATCATCGCCCAGAGCATTGCCTGGGTCTACGCGCCCGGGCCGCTCCCGCACACCGAGACGGCTCCCCTCAACCACGGCGCCGAGGGCCCCGGCGCCGTCAGCGTGCAGGGGGTGATCGCCCTGGAGGACGCCGTGCTCCAGGCGCCGGCCGAAGGCGTGGTCCTGCGCTACGGCTATCTCTACGGTCCCGGCACTGGCAGCGACAGTCCGCGACGGCCAATGTCGGTGCATGTCGATGCCGCGGCATTGGCGGCGCTGCTCGCAATCGATCGCGGCCGGCCCGGTGCCTACAATGTCGCTGAGGCAAGCGCCGAACTCTCGACCGCCAGGGCTTTGGACGAGCTCGGCTGGCGGGCCGATTTCCGCCTTGCGGCCTGAGCGGAGCATGGTTTGCCGGGCGGCATAGGCTTTGCCGCCCTTGCCAGCGCTTGTCACTTTTCCCTTGCCACGGCCTCCAATCGGCGCGACGGTTCCAATCAGCCGCCCAAAAGAGCGGCGGCCAGAACAGGAGGGACGCGACAATGACGCAGAACACTCCAAACGGCAGACGATCCAGCGGGCCGCGCTGCATCGCCCTGGTCGGCCCGTTCCAAAGCGGCAAGACGACCCTTCTTGAAGCCATCCTCGCACGCATGGGCGCCCTGCAGCGCCAGGGCACCGTGGCGGCCGGCTCCACCATCGGCGATGCCAGCGCCGAGGCGCGTGCCCACACCATGAGCGTGGAGGCCAATATCGCCTCCGTGGATTTCATGGGCGAGACCTATACCTTCATCGACTGTCCCGGCTCGATCGAGTTCCTGGCCGAGATGCGGCCGGTGCTGCCGGCCATCGATGCCGCCGTGGTGGTCTGCGAGGCCGATGAGAAGAAGGTTCCGGCCCTGCAGTTGATCCTGCGAGAACTCGAAGACCAGAAAATTCCGCGCTTCCTCTTCCTCAACAAGATCGACAATTCGCACCAGAGCGTGCGCGAGGCCCTGCCGCTGCTGCAGCCAGCCTCCCGGCTGCCGCTGCTGCTGCGCCAGATCCCGCTCTGGAAGAACGGCGTTGCCGTCGGCTATGTCGACCTCGCGCTCGAACGTGCCTTCATCTACCAGGAACATGCGGCCTCGCAGGTGGTGGAGATCCCGCCGGACGAGCGCGACGAAAGCAAGGATGCCCGCTATTCCATGCTGGAGCGGCTGTCGGACCATGACGATGCCCTGATGGAGCAGCTTCTCGAAGAGGTCGAGCCCCCCCGCGACAGGGTCTTCGACGACCTTGCCCACGAGTTGCGCGATGGCCTGGCCGTGCCGGTTCTGATGGGTTCGGCGGCCAACGGCAACGGCATGCTGCGGCTGATGAAGGCGCTGCGCCATGAGGCGCCCTGCATCCATGAGACCGCCGCACGGCTCGGCATCACGCCGGGATCGGAGCCCTTGGGCTATGTGATGAAGACCTTCCATACCGCCCATGCCGGCAAGCTCTCGTTGACGCGCGTGCTCAGCGGCGCCTTCCAGGAAGGCATGACGGTAACGACCTCTTCCGGCGAGACCGGCCGCATCGCCGGCTGTGCCCGGCTGCTGGGCCAGACCACCCAGAAGACGACGCAGGCGCAGGCCGGCGATACCGTCGCGCTCGGCAAGGTCGATGCCGCCCATACCGGCGACATGCTGGCTGTCGGCAAGGCCGTGCCCCGGCCGGCCGAGATCGAGGCGCCCCAGCCGGTGATGTCGCTCGCCGTCCGGGCCCGCGACCGCAAGGACGACGTCAAGCTCTCGGCCGCCCTGCAGCGCCTCACCGACGAGGACCAGGCGCTTGCCATGGAGCAGAATGCCGAGCTCGGCGACACCGTCCTGCGTGGCCAGGGTGAGATGCATCTGCGCGTGGCCGTGGAGAAGCTCGCCTCGAAATTCGGCGTCGCCGTCGACTCCAGCCAGCCGCAGATCGGCTATCGCGAGACCATCCGCAAGCCGGTGACGGGCGTGCGCGGTCGCCACAAGAAGCAATCGGGCGGCCATGGCCAGTTCGGCGACGTGGTGATCGACGTCATGCCCCTGCCCCGCGGCGAGGGCTTCGCCTTCATCGACAAGATCACCGGCGGCGTGGTGCCGCGCAACTACATTCCCTCCGTCGAGGAGGGCGTGAAGCACTATCTCAAGCGCGGCCCGCTCGGCTTCCCGGTGGTGGATGTCGGCGTATCGCTGACGGACGGCTCCTATCACACGGTGGATTCCTCCGACATGGCTTTCCAGACGGCGGCGCGCATCGGCATGAGCGAGGCGATGCCGCAATGCAATCCCGTGCTGCTGGAGCCGGTGCTGGCGGTGGAGATCTCGGTGCCCTCGGATGCCACGGCGAAGGCCAACGCCATCGTCTCCTCCCGGCGCGGCCAGATCCTCGGCTTCGATGCCCGCGACGGCTGGGAAGGCTGGGACGTGGTGCAGGCGCTGATCCCGGAAGCCGAGATCACCGACCTGATCATCGAGCTGCGTTCGGCGACGGCAGGCGTCGGCACGTTCCGGTCCAAATTCGACCATCTGGCCGAACTCTCGGGGCGGCAGGCCGACACCATCGTGGCGTCCCGGCAGGCGGCGCAATAGACCTCCGGCACCGCCGGCGCCCAGCCGGCGGTGCCGGGAAGGTTTACCCCCGCCTCCATTGGCGCTAAAGAGCGGCGATGCCGACCATCGAAATCGCCGCCTTCTATCATTTCGCCCGCCTGCCGGGGTTCGCCGAGCTGCGCGAGCCGCTGGCCAAGCTTACCTGCTCGCTCGGCATCAAGGGCATCATCCTGCTGGCGCATGAAGGCATCAACGGCACGGTGGCCGGTACGCCCGAGGCGATGGCGATCTTCCATCCGCGCCTGCGCGCGATCACCGGCCTCGATCGCATCGAGCACAAGACCTCCTTCGCCGAGGAGATGCCCTTCCTGCGCATGAAGGTGCGGCTGAAGGAAGAAATCGTCACCATCGGCGACAAGAGCATCGACCCGCTGGAGCGCGTCGGCACCCATGTCGAGCCCAAGGACTGGAACGCCCTGATTTCCGATCCGGATGTGCTGGTCATCGACACGCGCAACGATTTCGAGGTGCGCATCGGCAGCTTCAAGGGTGCACTCGATCCGAAGACCGAGAGCTTCGGCGACTTCCCTGCTTATGTCAGGGACAATCTCGATCCTGCCAGGCACAAGAAGGTGGCGATGTTCTGCACCGGCGGCATACGCTGCGAGAAGGCGACCAGCCTGATGCTGCGCGAGGGCTTCGAGGAGGTCTATCACCTCAAGGGCGGCGTGCTGCGCTATCTGGAAGAGATTCCGCCCACTGAGAGCCTGTGGGAGGGCGCCTGCTTCGTCTTCGACAAGCGCGTTGCGGTCGGCCACGGCCTGAGGCCAGAGGATTTCAGCCTCTGCCATGGCTGCCTGTCGCCTCTCTCGGCAACGGACCGGCAATCGCCCGACTACGAGGAAGGGGTGAGCTGCCCCTATTGCGCCGCAACGCTCACCGAGACACAGAAAGCCTCCTCGCGCGAACGCCATCGCCAGGAGACGCTCGCGCGCCGGCGCGGCCACGCCCATCTCGGCCCGCGCCTCGCCACGGCGGTTGAGGAAGGCTGAATAGCTCCGCCATTCCGCGGGCCTATGCCAACCAGTCTTGCGACCAACGCATTAGCGAAAGATAGACCGTGTCATCCCCGGCGCCACCGCAGTAGCGGGGATGACAATTCAAAGTTCAGGATGGAGAGAACCATGTCTAACAAAGCCCTGGTCCTGTTCTCGGCCGGCCAGGATTCCACCACCTGCCTCGCCTGGGCGCTCGAGCGCTTCGACAGCGTGGAGACTGTCGGCTTCGATTACGGCCAGCGCCACGGCATCGAGCTGGCGATGCGCCCCGTGGTTCTCGCCGCCTTTCGCGAAGCCTTCCCCGCCTGGGCCGCGCGCCTGGGCGAGGACCACCTGGTCGACCTCGGCATACTCGGCCGCATCAGCGAAACTTCCCTGACGCGCGACGTCGAGATCGCCATGCAGGAGAACGGCCTGCCCAACAGCTTCGTGCCCGGGCGCAATCTGCTCTTCCTGACCTTCGCCGCCACCCTCGCCTATCGGCGCGGCGCTCGCCATCTCGTCACCGGTGTGTGCGAGACCGATTTCTCCGGCTATCCGGATTGCCGCGACGACACCATGAAGGCGATGCAGCTGGCGCTCAATCTCGGCATGGAAAGCCGTTTCGTCATCCACACGCCCCTGATGTGGATCGACAAGGCGCAGACCTGGGCGCTGGCTCGGGAACTCGGCGGCGACCGGCTGGTGGACCTCGTCCGCGAACAGACCCACACCTGCTACAATGGCGATCGCAGCCATCGGCACGATTGGGGCTATGGCTGCGGCACCTGCCCGGCCTGCGAACTGCGCTCCAGCGGCTACCGGCGCTTCATGGCCGAGAGCGCTTCCTGACGTGAATGCCCATCCTTATTTGCTGCCTGATGGTACCTGGAAATAGCTGCCGTCCATCGAGCCGTTCTGGCCGCAATATTCGACCCGGTGCTCGCTCGCATCATCAGGAAACACGGTCTCGACCTTGAGGCTGGCGCCCTCGCGGGTGAGCTTGAGGAAGGAGGCGTCGCCTTCCTGCCTGGCCTCGAAGACGCCGCCGGCCTCCCTGCCGCTGGCATTGATCTCGCAGACCCAGCGCCCCATCACCGGTTCGACGGTATCGCCGGAGACGATCAGGCTGCCATCCGGCCTGGCCTCGATGTCGAACCCACCCGTATTGTTGTGCCAACTGCCCACGAAGCCGTCCTCCGGCTTCGTCCTGATCCCCTTCAGGAAACGCGCCCGCTCCATAAGACGCTCCTTCAGCGTGCGAAAGGCACCAACCCCTTCCTTGCTGGCGCCCGCATCGTCGCGGGCGCCCACGAACCAGCGCTGGTCGGCGGCAAGCGCGGCCGCGGCCCGGGGATCCAGGGCCTTGCGCAAGCGGTCATAGGCGATTGCGATCTCGGCATCGGCCTTCGACAGCGTCGCATCGGCGCAGATCGCTTTCTCCACCTCGGTCGAGGCCTTGCGGCAATCGAAGGAGGGCTTGCCGGCGGCCTGGGCGATCATGGGCGCGAAGACGGCTGGCAGGAGGCAGGCGACGGCCAGACCACGCCCGATCATGGCTTTGCCCCGATCTCGATGGTGGAGAACAGGTCCGTCTCGATATCGCCCTTCTCGCCGTGCGGCTTCACACCGGCGGCCGGACGATAATGGCCGTTGTCGTAGATCAGCTCGAATTTCGCCGGCTTGCCGGGCCGCTTGTCGAAGCGGCACTCGCCGCCGACCTTCTTCGAGGTTCCGTGCGTGATGGCCTGCTCGACTGTGAGGTCGCGATAGCCCAGCTCGACCTTGGGGCCGAGCTTGACGGTCCGCGTCACCGAGGTCGACTCGCCCTCGCAATCGCCATTGTTCTCGCCATTGCTGCGCTCGACGATCAGCCCGTCCAGCACGCGCTCGATGCGTCCCTTGTCGAAGGTGTACATCCAGAGCGCTTGTTCGTCATAGGGATTGACGCGCGAACTGCCGGATTGCGAGGTGCGCAGGCCGAAGGCGCGCAGCCCGTCGCCGACGTCGTAACGGGCGGTATCGAGGCTCATCGAGCCGAACTGGATGGCGTCCGAGAACGCCATGCCCTTCTCGAGGCGTCGCGCGACGGGATTGCCGGTGGCGACATCGGCGATGATGATCTCGACATCGCCCTTGTTCTCGCCCTCGACCGGCGGCTTGGCCTCGATCAGCGGCACGGCCGCCAGCATCAGCTCGGGGCGGTAGGGCCAGGCCTTGCAGACCACGTCGTCCGGGTTGATCGCACGATCATAGCCGCCGCCCTTGACCAGCAAGCCGTTGTCGCCTTGCTGCGCGCCGGGATAGGCCTGCTTGAGCAGGGCGTCGGTGATGTCGCAATCGGCCAGGGCCTGGCCGGGCAGCATCAGGGCCAGGGCAGCGGCACCGAGGGCAAGCTGAAGCTTCATGTCGCGGTGATTCCATTCCGGAGGGACGATCCGAGATCTAGCATGAGCCGGAGCCAGGACAATCTAGGGCTGTGGCGATCTCTTGCATCGTTTGCCCGGGGCCTCAGTTTCGGCGGATACAGGACGCTCGCCCCCGCGATTGCCTGTGCGGCGCGGCATCGATAGGCTCGGGCCATGCCTCTCGACACAGATTCTCAGCAGGCCTTGCTGAGCCGCCGTCTCGACACGCTCTATGCCACCGACGCCCGCGGGCGCCTGCTGCACAGCAATGAGTGGGATTCCCGCCCGGCACCCCGCTTCCATCTGATGCGCACGCCGGCCGGGCCATTGTTTCGCTGCCGCGCCGACATGCCGGATACCCTGGTCGCCCGCCTCGGCGAGCTCTGCCGCGACGAGGCGCTGGGCGAGGTGCCGAGGGAGCGCCCGGCCCGGGAGGAAGCCTATCTCGATTTGCTCGGCCACCAGGCGCCGGTGACGCAGATCTGGGCCGGGCCGGTCTACCGGGCGGATGCCGTCCCGCCACCGCCACGGCCGCCCATCGCCATCCATGAGGGCAATGCCGACCTGCTGCAGCCGCTCTTTCCCGACTGGCTGCCGGACGTGCCGCACAGGCGGCCCTTCCTGGCCGTGGTCGAGGACGATCGCGCCGTGGCGATCTGCGCCAGCGTGCGCATTTCCGACGCGGTGCATTGCGCCGGCGTCGAAACCCATGCCGATTACCGCCGCCGGGACCATGCCGCCGCGGTCGTCGCTGGCTGGGCACAGGCCGTGCGAGCACTCAAGGCCGTGCCCTTCTACAGCACGTCCTGGGACAACCTGGCCTCCCGCGCCGTCGCCGCCCGCCTCGGCCTGCCTTTGGTCGCTACGGACTTCCACGTCCGTTGAGGCGGGGAGAAATCCGGCCACAAATGGCGACAGGTGATCCGGACTAGATGCTCTGTCATCCCCGGCCGAGCGCCTCGCGAGCGTAGCGAGAGAGGCCGAGGGTATCGCCGGGGACGACAGCGTTTTTCTTACTGCCCCTCGCCCAGGGCCGAGGCCCAGTCCTTCTTGACCTGGGCGATGCGCGCCACATAGGCGCGCTCGATGCAGGGGGCGTCGGTGCAGATATCGCGCACCGTCTCGCGCCAGCGGGTCTGATCCTTGCCGAAGGGATCGCTGACCGCGCCGGTCTCGCCGTCGACCCCGCGCGTCTCGCCCTCGATGGCCTGGTAGAGCCGGTTCATCTCGTCATCGAGATGGGACAGTTTTGGATGGGCGCAGATCAGCTTCTCGACGGCCGTATGCGCCTTGCGGCAGTCGAAGCCGGCGGCCTGGGCCGGGCCTTGCAAAGCAAGGGTTGCGACCGCCAAGGCCGCTGCCATGATAAAACTTGCAGGACGGATCATCCGAAACTCCGAAGGCAATGATCCCCCGTCGCTAGCACAGGGACACCGGCCTTGTCGTGCCGCGGGGAACTTCGCCACCCTGCTGACAGGACGTTGTCAGCAAGTTTCCGACGACAGCCCTTCCCCCCGCGCGTGACTCACCCCATTATCAGGGCATGTCCGATACACCCAAAGCCCCCTCCTCGAGCAAGACCCCTGCTCCGAAGAAACTCCGCACGCCGAAATCCAAGGCATCGCGGCCGGCCCTGCCCTCGCTCGACGAGCATCTGAAGGCCCTGCTCAATCCCGGCCTGCTCAAGGAAGCCAAAAGCAGCCTGCGCGACGACGAGAAGCCAGGCTTCGGCGAGGGGCCGCAGAGCGGCTTCGACACCGGCGCCGTCACCGGCCTCGATCCGGAGCTGGCCGCCAAATTGGGCGTGCCCTCGGCCGGCGGGGGCGCCGAGATGGAAGGCCGGGCGGTCAAGCGCAAGGCGCCCGACAAGAAGGCACGCGCCAAGGATGGCGGCGAGGCCGATCCTGACGGGCTCGACAAGCTCGGCGGTTCGGCCGGCACCATCAAGGCCCTCTCGGAGCTGCTGGAGAGCGGCGACCCGCGCATGGTCGGCAAGCCGGTGTGGACGCCGCACCGCCCCTCGCGCCCCGACAAGAGCGAGGGCGGCATCCGCCTGGAACTGGTCTCGGAATATCAGCCGGCCGGCGACCAGCCCACCGCCATCGCCGACCTGGTCGAGGGCCTGCAGAGCCATGAGCGCGACCAGGTGCTGCTCGGGGTCACCGGCTCGGGCAAGACCTTCACCATGGCGCAGGTGATCTCCCGCACCCAGCGCCCCGCTTTGATCCTGGCACCCAACAAGACGCTGGCGGCCCAGCTCTATGGCGAGTTCAAGTCGTTCTTCCCCAACAATGCGGTGGAATACTTCGTCTCCTATTACGACTACTACCAGCCCGAGGCCTATGTGCCGCGCACGGACACCTATATCGAGAAGGAGTCCTCGATCAACGAGCAGATCGACCGCATGCGCCACTCGGCCACGCGCGCGCTGCTGGAGCGCGACGACGTCATCATCGTCGCCTCGGTCTCCTGCATCTACGGCATCGGCTCGGTGGAAACCTACACCGCCATGACCTTCGGCATGAGCGTGGGCGAGCGCGTCGAGCAGAAGCAGCTGATCGCCGACCTCGTCGCCCTGCAATACAAGCGCATCAATGCCGATTTCGCACGCGGCACCTTCCGGGTGCGCGGTGACACCATCGAGCTGTTCCCTGCCCACTATGAGGACCGCGCCTGGCGCATCAACCTGTTCGGCGACGAGATCGAGAGCATCGCCGAGTTCGATCCGCTCACCGGCCAGAAGATCCAGGACCTGCAATTCGTCAAGGTCTACGCCAATTCGCATTACGTGACGCCGCGCCCCACGCTGAACCAGGCGATCAAGGGCATCAAGGACGAGCTGAAGGTCCGGCTGCAGCAGCTCTATACCGGCGGCCGCCTGCTGGAGGCCCAACGCCTCGATCAGCGCACCACCTTCGACCTGGAGATGATGGAGGCCACCGGCTCCTGCGCCGGCATCGAGAACTATTCGCGCTGGCTCACCGGCCGCCTGCCCGGCGAGCCGCCGCCGACCTTGTTCGAATATCTGCCCGACAACGCCCTCGTCTTCACCGATGAGAGCCACGTCACCGTGCCGCAGATCGGCGCCATGTACAAAGGCGACTTCCGGCGCAAGGCGACTTTGGCCGAATATGGCTTCCGCCTGCCCTCCTGCCTCGACAACCGTCCGCTGCGCTTCGAGGAATGGGACGCCATGCGCCCACAGACTGTGCATGTCTCGGCCACCCCCGGCAAATGGGAGCTGGAGCACACCGGCGGCGTCTTCGCCGAGCAGGTGATCCGCCCAACCGGACTGATCGATCCAGTATGCGAGATCCGTCCCGCCCGCACCCAGGTCGACGATCTCCTCGGCGAGGTGCAGGAGGTCGCGCGAAAAGGCTATCGCAGCCTCGTCACCGTGCTGACCAAGCGCATGGCCGAGGACCTCACCGAATATATGCACGACCACGGCGTGCGCGTGCGCTACATGCATTCGGACATCGACACCATCGAGCGCATCGAGATCATCCGCGACCTGCGCCTCGGCGCCTTCGACGTGCTTGTTGGTATCAACCTGCTGCGCGAGGGCCTCGATATTCCCGAATGCGCCCTGGTCGCCATCCTGGACGCCGACAAGGAGGGCTTCCTGCGCTCCGAGACCTCGCTGGTGCAGACCATCGGCCGCGCCGCCCGCAATGTCGACGGCCGCGTCCTGCTCTATGCCGACAACATGACCGGCTCGCTGGAGCGCGCCATCGCCGAGACCAACCGCCGGCGCGAGAAGCAGATGGCCTGGAATCAGGCCAACGGCATCACGCCGGAGAGCGTCAAGCGCTCGATCGCCGACATCACCAATTCGGTCTATGAGCGCGACCGCGTCACCGTCGACAAGGGCCTGGCCGACAATGTCGCCACCGTCGGCCACAATTTCGAGGCCGTCACCGCCGACCTCGAAAAGCGCATGCGCGACGCCGCCGCCGACCTGCGCTTCGAGGAAGCCGCGCGGCTGCGCGACGAACTCAAGCGCCTGCGCGAGACGGAAATGGCCGTGGCCGACGACGGCTCGGCCCGGCAAATCAACGTGCGCCAGAAGGCCGGCGCCTACAAAGGCCCGAAGGCCTATGGCGATGCGGCGAACCTGCCGAAGACGCGCGCGGCCAAGCCGGGACTGGACAGCATGGGGCCAGGCACGGACCGCGAGGTGCCGCTCGGGGCAGAGGCGCGGAAGAAAGGTGGCGGCAAGCCTGGGCGGGGGTGGAAGCGGTAGCACACACGATACGTGTCAAGCCAATTGATTATGCTTCGACAATTCCCTGCGGGTCACCCCTCCTTCTAATTTTTATCCTTTAGGCTGCCCCTTTTTCTGTCGACGACCTTACTCCGGTAGTTGGCAAAATATTTTGTTGTGCTAAGTATCTGCTACCCCTTAGTTGGGTGTGCGATCTATATGCGCACTCTATGCCGGGTGTTTAGCCAGGCTGAACTATATTGTGTAACATTGTGCGCCGACTTCGGGCTTCCGAGTCGGCACCGGCCTTCGACTCGGCACCAACTCGGAAACCCGAAGTCGGCCGCTTAATGTAAGGGGTTTCGCGCCTTGGATCACCCGTTGTTGAGTGAAGCTCAAAAGAGCCTCCGGCGACGGGTGATCCAGTTTTTTCACGACGCTTATAAAGTTCACCGCGATAGCAACATAGTCTTTGTATGTGGTGGAAATTCAGCGACAGACATGCGTGTCCGGTTTCGGGCTTATGCCGAGATAGCCATTCCAGAATACGATATTTTTCAGCCTGAGTTTGCAATGGAGAATTTGTTTTCGAATAATTTTCCTGAGCCTTTCGATATTGCAGATTTTGAGTCTTTAGTAGGAAGCCTAAGTCGGGGAATAGTTATATTTCCTGAGGCAGCAGGATCATATGCGGAAACAGGATATTTCTCGGCAAAGGAGGAACTTTGCAAAAAAATACTTTTAGTCCTAGATTCAAGCAGACAAAAAGACGACAGCTTTATCTCGCTCGGACCAGCAAAGAAGATTGGACAACACTCTATATTCCACCCTGTAATTCAGATTGATTATAAAACTCCGAATTTTGAAGTAATAACGGAACGCTTAAAACGAATAAAATTAAAAAATACACTAAAAATGCTTAAATGGAACGAGTTATCTGATTTAAGCGACTTCGAGTGGCTTTGCCTGACGCATGAAATTGTGAATTTTCTTACAATAGCCACTATTGATGACATTAAATTTATATTTAACGCGATGTCTGGCGCGCACTTGTCTCTAAGTAAACTCCATCAGGTGGCATCAATATTAGTCGGATCGAAACATTTGCTTGAATATGGAGATTTTGGACACCTCAGAGTTAATCCAAGCAAACAGCCCCTACTGGAGTTGTCTGATGGGAAAGTTTCGGAGCGTCACGAGCTACGCCTTGAGTTAGCAAATCTTTATCAGGATGAAGGCTGGGAATTTAAGGCGCTCGTGGACGGTTTACCATGTTGATTGAAGCGCTACATCGACAATCTGGCATGCCCGTAGAGAACCTGCGTTGGCTATCGCTTACGGCGTCATATCGCTACAAGTCCTATGAAATCCCCAAGGCTAACGGCGGACTTAGAACTATTCATCATCCGAGCCGCGCGCTAAAAGGGATACAGCGCTGGATTAGCAGATTCCTCTTCCGGCGCCTCCCCGTACATTCGGCAGCGGCAGCCTATGTTCGAGGCGTTGGAATACGTGAGAATGCCGCGGCCCACGCAGGGAGCAATTTTACACTCCGCTTGGATTTCAAAGATTTTTTTCCATCCTTTTCTCGGGAAAATATCGAGCTATTTCTAAAAATCAGATCAGATGAATTTGATCTAGGTTTAAGTTTGGATGATATCCTATTTACGTCCCATATAGTTAGCCGATATGACAAGCTTACCATCGGAGCACCGTCCTCGCCTCCGCTCACCAATGTAATGATGTTTGATTTTGACGAACAGATGGCCGAATTAGCGCGCACCAAAGGATTAATATACACGAGGTATGCAGATGACCTTTTCCTGTCATCTAATCGATCGAACAATCTAAACGACCTTCCGCTACTGGTATCCGAGATATCGAATGCCTATCCTTATGCAAAATTGAAATTAAACAACGAAAAGACCGCCTTTCTCTCGAAGAAATACAAGCGCTCGGTCACTGGGTTAATTCTAACAACAGATGGCAAAATCTCAATAGGAAGAAGCAAGAAACGGGAGATAAAGTCTCTTGTTTTTGATTACACCAAGAGAGAAATAAATGATATAGAACTGGAAAGACTAAGAGGATACGTATCTTACATTAAGGATGTTGATCCAGACTTTTTCTTCGCATTGACGAAGAAGTACGGGAGTAGCGTTATACGGGATTTGACTCATAAGCAGCCGTAATTTAATGCTGCATATTCTGATAAAGACGAAATTGTAGATCTGCCTTGCTAAACTGCTGTCTTCTTATACTTTCTTTAAATGGCAGAGTCGAGAAAGGGCGCAGTAGCTTGGGCCTGTTGGCAACGCACGGATTTCCCGCATCCGGCTTTCCAAGTGGCTTCATTGCCAGGCCCACGACGTGGCGCAGGGTGCACGCGTTGCAGTTGCCGCACACCGAGTTCCGCGAAGATGGTATTCCGCGAGAACACCAGCGTACCGCTGTTTTGCACCTTGTGCCGCTTGGCGAGGAAGTGCCTGACGCGGTCGACGACGTGATGATCGACTTCCTGATAGGCCGACGACAGCGAGCCATAGCCGAAGTAGGCGGACCAGCCGGCCAATAGGCCGTTCAGCCGATCGCGCACCACGGGCTGCACAATCAGGCCCGTCCAGTCACCTTCTCGATATGCCGACGGGTTTCGCTCGCCTCGTGGCGCAGCCACACCACGAACCTCTGCAACTGCATTACGGCTAGGCATTACGGGGACAGTTTACTAATTTCGTCATCTCATCGGTACACACAATTTGATCAACGTCGGTAGCGCTCCGTGATTCTACCGGTGAGGGCGATGTTATGACTACGGTTTCCTGTTTAGTATTATTGCAGCATTCGTTAGCGATCTGATGGGTGTAATTTCCTGTCTTGAGTATCGATCCGCGCTGCCGTCACCCCAATGGAGTTCTTTCGCCACTTTCTCGCTAGCCATTTTTACTAGCGCCTCTTCCTTGGCACAAAATGCATCAAAATAACGATTCAATGTGTCTGCATCGGCGCGACTCTCTCGATATTTCTTTTCATAAGCAACGCTGCATTTTACAAGTGCCTGCCTCGGCTCCGTCATATAGGTCACAATGGTGTGCCTACCACCTCGCTGGGCAGCGCAGCTAACGAGCAGCAACGCTATGAAAACGGAAATGACTGCTCTCACGGCATGAGTCTCTCTTCTAGAATTACGAACTGCAATGGAGCGCAGTTCATCAGGGGAACCATCGCAGCAATTTGCCGTTCCTCGTGTTTCTCCAGCACAAGCGCTTGTCTCAAAGAAGCACTTAAATTCCGGCCGCGATAGACCCTTCATGGCGACATTAGATGCACCGTTTGCGCAGTTAGATCACGATGGCAGTGCACTCAACTGCCATCACGGAATCTGGCCCTTATGGCCCATAAGCCAACGATGGCCCTCCGGCTCCTTGGCGATGGCGCATAAAACAGCTCTGTTGCCGCCAGCAACGCCGCCGCATTGACGCCAGGCCTCGGTGTACTTGGCGATCTGAGTAGCGCATCTGTCCACTTGGTCGGGCGCAGCGTTCTTGAGGCAATCATCCCTGGAATCGATGGCATCCCGCTGCATGTTCATGCAGCGTCTTTGTGCCGGCGTGAACGGTACCCATGGCGTTGCGCCACACGCCTGAAAGGCATGTTTCGCTTGTGCCTCCGTCACCTGGTTCGGACCTTGCCCAGCGCAGCCCGCCAGCCCCAACACTCCGAAAATCACTGGAATCATCAGACGCATTCTGTTCCCCCTCTATCGCTCCCCATTCAGGAGCGCCGTCCGTACCATTACTCCACTGCACTCGTCATTCACCCATCACGGCATCTCCAGAGGATGCATGTGCTCGAGCCGCAGCCCGGCCAGATCCGAGGCCTGGGAGAATTCGTCGAGGTCGATGCTGAGCGTCCCCGGCTGCCTGAGGCGATAGAGACCGAGCTTGGCATATTGCGTCCCGGGATCGGCCTGGGGATCGATGGGCGGCCGGGTGCCGAAATCGCCGCTGACACGCACGATCTTCCGGCCGTCGGCCCAGACTTCGAGCAGGGCGCCGACAGGCCTGCCGGACGGGTCATAATGCGAACCCCTGATATGATAGGCCATGTCGACCCAGGCATCCCTCGGCGTCGGCAGCGGCCGGTTCGACACCGGCTCGATACGGACCAGGCGACAGCCGAGATAATTCGCCGGGGCGGACAGGAAGGCGAGTCCCTGCAGGTAATCGGCGGCACGGTTCTCCCCGCTGCGCCGGTCTTCCAGCTCCCTGCCCGGCAACGGCGCCGGCAAGGCGGCGTTGGCCGGCAACACGCCGGTCAGAACCTCCGCCTGCCGCTGCTGCCCGATTTTGCCCCGCATCAGTGCGACCGCCTGCTCGCGCACCCGATCGTCGGACGCGTCCAAGGAAGCGAGAAGTCCCTGGGCCTGGAGCACCTCGGCCACATTGTTGCGATCCGTCGCGACCAGGCAGCGCCCGTTGGCCGTCTCCACGGTAATATGAAAAATGCCGTCATCGTAGCGCTGCGCCACGAACGGGCTGTCGTTACCCGGCCCGTTCCATTGGCCGATGACCGTGCGGTGGCTGCCGGTGTCGGCGACCTGCCCCCGGATGCGGAAGCTGAAGGCATACCAGCTGTGGGCGCCGTAAGGCAGCGCTGCGCTCTTGGCGACCTGCAATTCGGCGCGCTGGCAGCCGCCCGCCGGCATTTCCTCCAGCGGGCAATCATTGCCGCCATCGGCGTCCGTCGTGACGATCGAGATGGCGCCTGCGGTTCCGCCACTGCCGGGGAAGAGCGGTTGCACCTGCCTGGACGGATAGCCGCCGACGAACTTGCCGAAGCTCCACGACGCCCGGTCGGCGCTGCCGCTGTCGAAACCGTCATGGAGATCGCGGGCCCGGCAGCCTCCGGCCAGACTCGACGAGATCAGCAAGCCGGCAACCAACCACCGCATGCGGTGCCTCCCAATTCCGCGAACATCAGGCAAAGCCAAGGCGGTGTCAAAACAAGGGGCCGGAATTACGATGGCGGTTTACTGATTTTGTTGCCTCCTACACTCTATCGTTCTTGCTGGTCATGGTGAAATTGGGCGTTACGACGACAGTGCGCTCAACTCCGGCCCTGTCGGCGTGGACTGCCTCGCACGGCATATTGCCGGGCCCATGATACCCGTGCCATGTTACCCCGGCCGCGACAGACACCAGCCCGGGATCGGGCCAGGAGATCGGAATGCCCACGCAAACAACCTATGCATTCGTCGCCGCGGCGATGGTGCTTGCCGGAGCAACGCAGGCTGCAAAAGCGGCGGAGGCCGTGCCGGCCGCACTGCAGCCGCCCGCCGGCTACACGCTCGCCTTCACCGCCAAGGCCAGGGGCCTGCAGGTCTACACCAGCACGGCGGAAGCCGGCGCGGCGCCCAAATGGGTGCTCGAGGCCCCCGTGGCCGAGCTGGCGGCGAAACCAGGCGCCGTCCATCATTATGCTGGCCCCTCCTGGGAGGCCGCCGATGGCAGCAAGATCGTCCGCGACAAAGATACGGCCGTGGTGACGGTACCGGCAAAAAAAGCCAGCGCCGACATCCCCTGGCTGCTCGTCAAGGTCACCGCCGATCCGGCCGCCGGCGTGCTGGACAAAATCGGCTATGTGCAGCGCATCGCCACCCATGGCGGCGTCGCCCCGGCCACGCCGCCCGTGCGAACCGGGACGAAAGTCGGTGTGCCCTACACCGCGACCTATGCGTTCTTCGCCAAGGCCAACTGACAGCGGACGTATAAGGATCGCTCCTCCCCGGGATCGCAGGCGTCCTCGCCTGCTCTTGGAAACGCCTCGGCAGGCGGTCGGAAAGAGCAGGCGAGGACGCCTGCGATCCCAGGAAACGCCCGCCGCCCAAGCTGGCTCCTTGCTGTCCGGGATGCCCTTTACCTCGACCCGCCGTCGCTCCGGCTCAGCTCTTGCATTGGCGGTCCTGCGCCGCGACGCTCTGCCTGTACTGGGTGATCAGGCGATGGAACACCTTCGGAGGATCCTCGTCCAAGGCCCATAGGGTAGGATCCGGCTGCGCCAGCACGGCGGTGTGAAGGGCCGCATCCCGCTGGTAATCCAGCAGAAATTCCAGCTTGTCGCTTACCCGCATCGCATTGGGTCCGAAACCGCAACTCTCATAGAGGCTGTTTGCTGCCAGTATGGCGGTCGTATCGAGCAGATCCGTTCGCTGCATCAAGGGAACAGCGCGCCCGCCGCGCATGAACAAGGCGTCCAGATACATGAAAGCCTCCGGGGAAAGCGAAGGTTTCGTCTTCAAGGCGTACAGATACAAAGCCGCCAGATCGGTGCGCCGCAGCGGCAGGTCCCACTTGTCCCTCCCCTGCACCTCCTGAACGTCACAGAGGACGCCGTCTCCCCATGTCCGGCAATCCGTTCCGGCCGTGTAACCCTTTGATTGCAGCCATCCCAGAATCTGGGGATGCACGACGTTCAGATCGGAAATACTCAGAGCGATCGTTCTTCGGTCGACTTCCGTGTCGAACAGCTGCTTTGCCTGCTTCTCCCGATCATCCGTCCAGATCTTGTATCCGGAGACACCTGACGACGCGAGAATGATGAAGATGAGGCCGTATTTGACCCAGCGAGGCGGCTTGTCCCAGATCGCTCCGGCGAGGCCACTGGCAAGGGTGAGCAGCAACAGGGCATATTCCATTCCCACCTCCATGTCTTCATTGCCTGGAATTCCACTCGATGGGGCAGTTGAAACGACGGTGACGGCTTGCCTGAATTCTCGGCTTCACGGGATGGAGTGCGGCTTACCTCGCCTCTCCATCTACTTCGGAATGATCAGCGCTCGCATGACCGTCTCGAAATCAGGGCGGGTCTGGTCGAACCGCGCTACCGACGTATAGCAGCGAAGGGTGGCTCGTCCCCTGGCGGTTTCGAACAGCGCCCACATGAAACGCGGATCATCGGGAGCGGAGCGATGTATCCAGCCAAAGGTAAAGGTGATACCGGCCGCGTCCCCCTGCTGAATGTCGCGCACCTCGCCCATACGGTAGCCGGACTGAAGAGCTGTATGCGCCGCCTCGATTAGACTGGCATGGATCGGCCGGCCGCCCCCGGCAGCACCCGATTGAGCAGGCGGCCGGCGTATGAACGTCGCCAGGCAGCCGCCGAACCCTTCTGTCCTGCCCGTGATCGAGAAGCCGGCACCATCGGGCTGCGGATAGGGTTTGACCCTGAACGCTTCAGGCAGCGGGGCAAGGCCGAAGCCAGTGCTCTTGTCCTTACGGGCGCCGGCGGCGGCTGATGACGCCAGGAGCACGGACATCGCCAAGGCCAATAGCCATCGCATGGGCAGCGCCTCTGTAAGAGAAGGAAATGGCGGCGGATGAACTGCCGCCTCGATTTCAGCCAGACGTGACGAAGCGTCAGGAACGCCGCTTCAGCAGTTCCGCGAAGGTCGTGCGCTGGCGTGGCAGCACGAAGGGCACGGCCCCCCGCTTGCCCAGGCCGAAAGGATCACCCGCCACGCGCTCGACGACATGGCCCTGATAGAGGGCGATCCCCTCGCATTCCCAGTTGCCGCCATAGTTGAGCGTCAGCGGATTATAGGTGTTGGCGCCGTATTGGAAGCAGATGTTGTCCTGGAAACCGGTGGTCGGATCGGCACCGACGAGGCGCCAGCGACCCTGCAGCACGATACCGTTGCCGGGATACCAGAGGGCGGTCCGGCCGTCCTTGCTGAGGAACTCGACCTGCGTGCCATGGGCGCTGAATGTCATGTTGGTCGTGCCGCCCTGGAATGTCTTCCTGGTTTCCGCACTCGGCGGCTTCGTGCTGTTGGCATTGACACCGACCAGGGGAGCGCAGCCGGCCAGCAAGACCGACATCCCCAATGCCACCATGAAGTTCCGCAACATCGTTACCTCTGCTGTCCAAAATTACTTAATTCTTGTGGTGCTCTGTTTTGACCGGCCAGCGGTTCCATTCCGTATAACAGTAAAATGCGCTCGCAATGACAGCTGGCCGTCTTGCTGAAATCCAAGCCAAGCAACCATGAAGGCCGCAACCGTGACAGCCCCGTGAAACCCGGCTCGGGAGCACCAAAACAGTCGTTGAAAACATCGCCCGGCGGTGCGTTACTTATCGGCGAACTATCCATGCCTGAAATACCCGACTTCGTAGCAGAAAGCCTCGCTCTGCACCGCATCCCCGCGCTTCTATTGTGACTATCGATTTCGGCCAGCAGCCCTTTTCCCGTCGTGCATTCCTGAATCCTTTTCACGCCGCGACGCCGTGCGAGGTCACGGAAGTAAAAACCGCGCGACCATACCTATCCGCCTGAGATCTGCTGTCCAAATGGAGGGGCTGCCATGGCTGATTGCATCGTGATTTCGCAGGCATCGCTTTTTCCGGATCCCGACGATACGTCCGCGGCACTCGTCAGCCTGGCGGCGGGCGACCGGGTTTCGCAGCTGCGGGCGCTGTCGAACTGGGCCAAGGTCTCGTTCACCGACAAGGCCATCCAGACCTATCTCGGCTGGCTCCACGCCGACATGCTGAAGATCGCGCAGGCGACCGCTTTCAAGCTCTATGACGAGCCGCTGGGTACGCCGCGGCCCGTAACCGGCAGTATCATCGAGGAACGCGCCCAGCTGCCGCCCTGGAAGAAGGTGCGGATCCGGCTGGAGGATGGCAGCGCCGCCGAAGGCTGGATCGACACCGGCGACCTGCCGGCCGGCGGCGGCGACTCCGACGAACAGGAAGTCGAGGGGCCGGGTTCCGATAGCGGCGACGAGCTCAGCCTGGGGCCGAACGAGGTCTATCGCGCGCCCCTCCTGAAGGCCCACGGCATCACCGACATCGATGCCGCCGCCATCGCCGCCCTCATCGATGCCGAGGCGGCCAAATTGCCGAGCGGCCAGTGGAACGCCAACTCCAAGGCCGGCACCAGCAGCGCAGCCGGGCTCACGCAGTTCCTCGACAGCACCTGGACCTCGCACGCCACCAACAAGAAGACGCTGCTGAACCAGGTCTGCAAGGCCAAGGGATTCATCGACGCCGGCAACGACATCATGGCCGCGCGCAGGCAGGCCGTGCTCGACCTGCGTTTCGATCCCGAGCTCGCGATCGTCTCGGCGGCCGAATACGGCCTGTTCAACCTGAGCGCCCTGATCGCCGAGGGGCTGGTCGACGACCAGATCGGCGACGACGAGAAGGCCCGCTTCATTTATATCGCCCACCATGAAGGGCTCGGCGGCGCGCAGGCCTTCCTGAAGCAGACGCGGTCCTACACCTTCAGCGACCTGGTGACCCAGATCGGGCGCAGCAAGGCGCAGACCTATGTCGACGCCGCCGGCGGCGACACCACGCGGGCCTATCGGGCCTGGCTGAACGACTATGTCGACAGCCATATCGTGCCCGCCAAGTTCCGCAGGAACGGCAGCGCCGCCGCAGCGGCGGGCGGCGGCACGACCGCCCTGTCGCAATTCGACGGCGCCGCCATCCCGGTGGCCGAGCTCGGCGGCAAGACCGGCCTGGTCAAGGCGATCCAGTGGCGGCTGTCGGAGCTGGGCTTCCTCGATCCGCCCGCCGACGGCAAGTTCGGCCCGGTCTCGCTCTGGGCGCTCAGCGAATTCTGCGACCTCAACGGCATCTCGCTCGGCGGCGGCTTCACCGGCGCCATCGCCCGGCGGCTGCTCGAACCGACGGCGCTCCTGCCCGAGATCACCGCGACCGGAACCTGGTTCGACAAGGTCATCGCCTATATGAAGGCGCAGAAATACTTCATCTGCCGCCATCCCGACTGCAAGAACATCGCCTATCTCGAAGGGGTGAACCCGGACGGCACGCTCAACGACGACAGGCACAATGTCTTCAACGACCTGAGGATCGTCTTCGCCATCGACCGGAGCGGCCGCCCGAATTTCGGGGACTCGCTCTGGGAAGGCACCACCGAGCCGGGCGATTTCTGGACCATCCATCCGATGAACCCCAAGGGGGCGGCCAGGATCGCCTTCAACCAGTACAAGGCCTGGGTGGTCGGTACCCACCATGCCGGCTCGCCGTCGGCCCATGAGGCCCTCGTCCAGGCCGAGCCCCTCAGCGTCTTCCGGGACCTCAACAAGGACTTCCAGCGCACCGGCGACCGGCTCGATACCGGCCTGTTCGCCATCAACCAGCATTGGGGCTATGACGCGCCGCAGGACGATCTCGGCCGCACCAGCGCCGGCTGCCTCGTCGGCCGCACCAAGAACGGCCACCGCCAGTTCATGACGCTGATCAAGGCCGATCCGCGCTATGGCGTGAACCGCGGCTACAAATTCCTGTCCGCCATCATGCCGGGCGACAAGGTGCTGGGCTGAAGGGGCGGAGCGCCGGCGAGGTTCGGCTCATGCGTTCTTGCAAGCGCCGCCCCTCACCACGGCTTCCACCAGGACTTCTTCGCTGTGCGAGGCTTGATGATGCCCTCGACCTTGGCGATGCGTCGCTGCGTATCGAAGGCAAGCCTGATCTCCGCGCCATCCGTGTCCCGGTTCGCCGAGAGCAGCGCGGGCTCCGCCTTCACCACGAAGCCCTGCTGGTGCAGGAAACTCTCGGCCATGCTGCGGTGATCGACCTCGAAATTGCTGACCACCTGCATCAGCACCGTGTTCACCCGCTCGGGCGCCACCGGCGCTCGGATCGCGGCGGGAAGCTTGTCGAGCAGGAGGAAGACGGCGCCGCCCTGATAGGGTGCGCGGTAGTAGCAGCCCCTGTCCAGAAGAGCGCCGCAGAGCATGGCGAGCATGTGGTCGGTGATGCGGTCGAGCGTGAATTTCGGCTCGACGAATTCCCCGATGCCGCGCTGGCTGCCGATGTCCTTGATGCGCAAGCTCGCCGCGAGGACGGCGGCCGGCAGGCCGCTCTGATGGTTGGCCCAAGCCCACAGCCAGCTGCTTTCCTGTTCCGAGCAGGTGCCGAGGACCTGGATCGGGAAGGCAAGATCGCTGCCGAAGGTGATCTCGCCGCGCCCGATGTCGACGTTCCAGGGGCGGTCGCCGATCAGATCGCCGAGCGCCAATTGCCGGGCGAAGGCCGAGCCGGCCTCCGCGAAGAACAGGTCGTTCAAGCTGGGGGCCATGGCTGCCTTCCCCGATTGCTGCGTGGATGCCCGACGGCCGAGCGGCATGATCGCGCCGCCGCATTTGTGCACCCGGGACACGACGGCACAATGTCCAAGGGAACTTGGGCCAAGGGAACTTGGGCCAAGGGAACTTGGGCCAAGGGAACTTGGCGCCCATCAGCGCGCGTCTGACATTCGCTGCATCGGGCCGCCGGCGTTGAATCGCCGCCCGCTTTTCAGCTACCGTGGCCCGGTCAATGCGGAGACTGCCATGCGCTCGCTGTTCCACCTTGCCTATCACGTCACCAATCTCGACCAGGCCCGCCGCTTCTATGGCGAGGTGCTGGGGTGCGAGGAGGGGCGCAGCACGCAGAGCTGGGTCGATTTCGACTTCTTCGGCCACCAGATCTCGCTGCATCTGGGCACGCCCTTCGCCACCAGCCGCACCGGCAAGGTCGGCGATCACATGGTGCCGATGCCGCATCTCGGCGTGATCCTGCCGCTCGACGCCTGGCTGGCGCTGGCTGCCCGGCTGGAAAAGGCCGGCATCGCCTTCGAGATCCCGCCGGTGATCCGCTTCGAGGGCGAGCCCGGCGAGCAACGCACCATGTTCTTCCGCGACCCGAGCGGCAATCCGATCGAAATCAAGGGCTTCAAGGATTTCGACGGCGTGTTCGCGCGCTAAAGCGTTTTGCGATTTGAATGAATCACTTCAAATCGCAAAGACGCGTCGAACCAAAGAGTTAGAGCAAAGCGCGCTCGCGCCTGGACGCGCTTTGCTCCAAAGCGTTTTCCATAGCTGGCACCGTTCACAAACAACAGGCACCCTCTCGGGCGCCCGTCGTCACGCAGCCGGTGCCGAACGATCCTACCAGACGGCCTGCACCTCCGGCGCCTTGCGCTTGAGATGCACCTGTTCGTCGACATGGTCGACCCAGTCCAGCGGCACGAAATGATGCACGCCATCGGGCGAGGTATTCTTGGCGAGCCGGATCTGGTCGTCGCCGAGATCGTCGACCGTGCCGATATTGACGCCATCGGAGGTGATGACCTCCATGTTCTCGCGGATGTCGCCCCCGGCGGCATGTTCGGGAGCAAGCAGCGCGCCGTCCGGGGCCACGGCGGCGTAGCCCGGCCAGCCGCTCTTGCGCCAGCTCTCGGCCCGCGCCGGCAGGTCGATCGAGCCATATTCCTCCATGATCATCCGGGCGGTTTCGATCTGGTGGCTTTCGGCCTCGACGGTGAGCAGCGTGCCGCCGCGGCTCAGGCCCTCGCTGTAGAGGTAACGCCGCTCATCGGGAAAGAAGAAGTGCTTGAGCATCGCCCAGAAGCCGCCCTCGTCGCGCTGGTGATCATAGGAGGCGGTGTCTTCGCCGCGCACATAGTCGGAATTCTCGTCCTTCGCATTGAGCGTGATCTGGTCGCGGGCAAACCCGGCTGACAGCAATTGCTCGAGGGCGGCTTGGGCATCGGATCGATTGTCGTAGAAGCCGGTGATGATCTCGGTCATGGCAGTCTTCCTTTGCATCCGACCGTGGAGGCCACGGGTCTTGGGTGAGAGGACATTCCACCATGACAATCCCCGAACGGCCTCTGCGTTCCATCGAAAACGCAAATCGATGCCAGAAAAGACCGGGCGAACAGCCTGAACCCCCGCTCCAAATGGCTGATTTGGCGCGCAGGAGCGCGTTCTGGGCGTGCCGGTCCGCCGCCCGATTTTCGGTTCCGGCGAGAGCCCGCCAGCCCCTATTCCCGCACCGCCTCCACCACGCTGACGGCGGACTCGGTCGGCACCACCTGCGTCAGGCGGAAACCGGCCTTGGCGAGAAGCTGGCGGTATTCCTCTTCCGTGCGCTCCTGGCCGCCGGGCAGCGTCAGCATCACCATGTCGAGCAGCTTGCCGGGATGGGGCGCATCGCCGGCCGGCAGCACCATCTCGACCAGCAGGAGCCGCCCATCGGGCTGCATCGCCTTGCGGACATGGGCGAGGATGGCCAGGCACTGCGCCTCGCTCCAGTCATGGATGACATGGGACAGCACATAGGCATCGCCCCCGGCCGGAACCGTCTGGAAGAAATCGCCGGGCTCGATCGTCACCCGCTCCCGCACGCCGCGCGCCTCGAGCAGGTCCGGCGCCTCGGCCACCACATAGGGCCGGTCGAACAGGACACCGCGTGGTTCCGGATGCCGGGCCAGGATCGCGGCGAGCAGATTGCCGGTGGCTCCGCCTACATCAACAATGCTGCGGAAAGGCGAGAAGTCATAGGCCGCAGCGACGGCCTCCGGCTCCTGGCCATGCACGCCGACCATGGTCTCGCTGAACAGGGAAGCTTCCTCGGGGTGCTGGCCGAGATAGTCGAAGACCGGCATGCCGTGCACCTTCTCGAAGGCGGTCTTGCCGGTCTGCAGCGAATAAATGATCTCGTCGAGGGGGCCGCAGAACCAGGAACTGCCGAAGGTCAGCACTGTGGCCCGCGCCGCGCCCGGCGCGCCGGTCCTGAGCGCCTCGCCCATCTCCGTCAGGGCGAAGCGTCGGCCGGGGCGCTCGCCGAGGATACCCAGGCTCGCCAGGCAGCGCATGAAACGGTGCAGCGAGGGCGCATGCAGGCCGAGCGGGCCGGCCAGTTCCTCGGCGCCGCGCGGACCGGCGGTGAGCTGATCAGCCAGGCCCAGCTTGGCCGCCGCCCAGACCATGCGCGCGACCCAGCTGCCGGTTGCGATCTGGATCAGCTTGACATGCGGGGGAGGTTCCTGGATTGCCGAAGGCATGGGCTGGGCTGAGGCCGCGCGAGTCTTGTCGTCCATGGCACCTCTCCCGGGTGGCTTGTGATGGACCATATCTGCAACCTAAAATAGCATGACCGCTGATGCCTCGCACGCAATTACAGGGTTGAATCCTACCGCTCCGAAGCAAACCCCTTCCCCCGGTTCATGGGCGGGCAAGCGCCGCGAGCCGCGTTTCGACCTAGCCAAAGCCTTGCATTATCTCGGGATTCTCTACGGCAATCGCGGCGAAAAGCCTTGCCTATCCGCGAGACCATCCTGCTTCAAAGTGAGCTCGAAGCTCTGGCGACGAATAGGCCAGGACTGATCCTGCCTCCAGCCAAAAAATGCTCCCGAGCAAACGTTAGCATACGAACAAACATTATTGAGACGTCCTTATGAAATGTTATTTCCTGCAATACTACTTGGATGTACTCCCTTGACCCAGTTGACATTGCAAAAAGTGGGTATAATCTTCCCCACCAACAGCCCTATTACAGGGAAGAATGGAAGTTGGGGATGTCAATCGTCAGCGTCATTGCCGCCCCAGGCAGAGACCAGCGCGACTTTCGACCTTGATGACCGGATAAAACTGAAATCTGAGGGAGGTTTTCGGACCTCCCTTTTTTATTGCCGTAGCGTTATCGCAGAGCATCGCGCAAAAAGTGGCTGGTTCCTGCCAGGAAGAATACGGCAATAGTAACCGGCAACACTGACCTTTCCTCAACCTGCGAAGAGCCTCGCCTTGCTTTCGGCGGCAGCGTTGACGCGGCCGACGTCACCAGGTCAGCCCGTGACGCGTCCCCTCCCCGCCATCAGCGTTACGCAGACTGCCGTCAGGGCGACCATGGCGACATAGCCGATGGCGAGCGGGATCACGGTACCGTTGAACACCTGGCCGATCAGGATGCCGATGGCCGCGCCCGGCACCATCTGCAGGAAACCCTGGGTCGAGGCCGCAGTGCCGGCCACCTCGCCGAGAGGCTCCATAGCCAGGGCGCCGTAATTCGACAGGATCATGCTGAACACCAGGAACTGCGCCGCGCTGAGCCCGAAAAACAGCCAGAGCGGCAGCGCCTGCAGCAAGGCAGCGACCAGGATGGCCAAGGCTGCCGCGCCGAACACACCGAGCGCCAGCCAGGACAGGAGCCGCATGCCATAGCGGTTGACCAGCTGCGCATTGACCATGCCACCCAGCGCCGAGCAGGCGGCGCCGCCGGCGAAGAACAGCGGAAACATCGTCTCGACGCCGAAGACGTCGCGATAGATCTGCTGGGAGGAATTGAGGAAGCCCATCAGCGCCCCGAACAGCGCCGCCATGCCGATGATATAGGCGAGCGAGACCCGGTTGGCGAAGACGATGCCGAAGCCCTCGATCACGGCCTTGAGGCTGAGAGGACGCTTGTGCTCGGGCTGCAGCGTCTCGGGCAGGCGCCACCAGACCCAGCCGATCACGATCGCCCCCCAGCCCGCCATGAAGCCGAACAGGCCGCGCCAGTCCATCACCGTCATCAGGCCCTGGCCGAGCGAGGGCGCAAGGATGGGCGAGAGCATCAGCACGGTGAACACCAGCGACATGATCCTGGCCATCTGGTTGCCGGCGAAGACATCGCGCACCAGGGCAGTGGCGATCACGGCGGAAGCGGCTGCGCCACCGCCCTGGACCAGACGCAGGGCCACCAGGGCATTGAAGTCCGTGGTAAAGAAGGCGCACAAGGCCGCCAGGCAATAGATGCCGAGCCCGACCAGCAGCGGTCCGCGCCGGCCGAAGCGATCGGACAGCGGCCCGAACACCAACTGCAGCAGGCCGAAACCGAGCAGATAGGCCGGGATCACCAATTGCCGCCGGTTGGGATCGGGCTCGCCGAGACTGGCGCCGATCTGCTGCAGGCCCGGCAGCATGATGTCGATCGCGAAGGCATTGACGGCAACGAGGCTGGCCACCAGCACGATGAATTCCGTGCGCCCGAGCTTGCCCACCACGGGCGAGTGGCTTGTCGTATCGGTCATGATGGGATTCCTATGAGGCGCTTTCATAGGATGATTCCAGGGGGTGCCGATAGGGTTTGGCCGCGATTCGCCGGTGTCCCTACAGGCCGGCCAGCCGTGTCCTGCCTGCCTCGCTGATCGCCACCTTGGTGCGCTGCGTGCGCGCCTGGCGTTCGACCACGTCGAGCCAGCGCCCCTCCTCGGTGAGCTCATGGGCAGCGCGGATCACCAGGGCATGCTCCACCTCGAACAGCCTGGCGAAGCTGCGGGTATCATCGGCGATATCCAGGGTCACGGCGGCGAGGATGACGCCGTCGAGCGGCGAAAGGCGCGGGTCGAGCCGCCGGATCGCCTCGATCGTCGCCAGCAGATCTTCTTCTTCCTCGCTCATGCGGCCACCGCCACCCGGCGCCGGAGAGAAACCAGCACCGATTTGGAGGTCGGCGTGTCGCTTTCCTCGCCGGCGCTCGACAACGGCACCAGCACATTCGCCTCGGGGTAATAGCCCGCAATGCAGCCGCGCGGGATGTCGTAGGAAACCAGCCGGAAATTCTCGGCGATGCGGGTGATGCCGTCGTCATGCTCGCCGACGAGATCGATATGCTCGCCGGGCATGGCGCCGATGGCGGCGATGTCGTCGGAATGGATGAAGATCACCCGGCGCTCACCCTTGATACCGCGATAGCGGTCGTCATGGCCGTAGATCGTGGTGTTGTACTGGTCGTGCGAGCGGAAAGTCTGCAGCACGAAGACGTCCTTGCGTCCGCGGGCCTGCTGGAAGGCGGTCGCCTCCGGCAGCGGCACGGCCGCGAAATTGGCACGGCCGGTCGGCGTGTTCCATTCGCGCTCAGCAGCGGCGTTACGCAGATGGAAGCCGCGCGGCTTGCGCACCCGCACATTATAGTCCTCGAAGCCTGGAATGGTGCGGGCGATGCTGTCGCGGATCAAATCGTGATTGTCGGCAAGCGCCGCCCAGTCGACCTTGTCCGAGCCGACGGTCGCGGCGGCGATGCCGGCAATGATCGCGACTTCCGAGCGCAGCTCCTTGGAAGCCGGCGGATTGATGCCGCCCGAGCCATGCACCATGCTCATCGAATCCTCGACCGTGACGATCTGGATCTTGCCGGCGCTGTTGCGGTCAACCTCGGTACGGCCGAGGCAAGGCAGCAGATAGGCAGCACGCCCGGGCATCAGATGCGAATGGTTGAGCTTGGTGGCGATGTGGACGGTGAGGTCGCAGGCCCGGAGCGCCTTTTCCACCAGGGGTGAGTCCGGCGTGGCGCGGGCGAAATTGCCGCCGAGCCCGATGAAGGCCTTGGCGCTGCCGTCGAGCATGGCGCCGATGGCAGCGAGCACGTTGTGGCCGTCGGCACGCGGCGGCTCGAAGTCGAACTCGCGGGCCAGCGCGTCGAGAAAGGCCGCCGGCGGCTTTTCGTTGATGCCGACGGTGCGGTCCCCCTGCACGTTGGAGTGCCCGCGCACCGGGCACAGCCCGGCGCCGGGACGACCGACATGGCCGCGCAGCAGTAGGAGATTGGCGATCTCGCGGATGGTGGCCACCGAATGGAGATGCTGCGTCACGCCCATAGCCCAGGTGCAGATCACCTTCTCGGCCGACAGATAGATGTCGGCGGCCGTCTCGATCTCCACCTGTGTCAGGCCCGACTGGTCCTCGATCGCCTCCCAGCTCGTGGCCTCGACGGCAGCGCGGTAGGCGGCGAGGCCGTGGGTGTGCTCGGCCAGGAAGGTTTCGTCCAGCAGGGTCGGCCGGCCGGCGGCGCGCTCGGCGTCGTCGCGGGCGAAGACCGTCTTGGCCATGCCGCGGAAGGCAGCCATGTCGCCGCCCAGGCGTGGCTGAAAATAGTCGCTGGCGACGGGCTTGGAGCCGCCGCGCAGCATTTCGAGCTTGTCCTGCGGATCGGCAAAACGTTCGAGACCGCGCTCGCGCACCGGGTTGAACACGACCACGCGGGCACCGCGCATCGCTGCACGCCTGAGGTCGCCGAGCATGCGGGGATGGTTGGTGCCGGGGTTCTGGCCGACGACGAAGATGGCGTCCGCCTCCTCGAAATCCTCGAGCAGCACCGTACCCTTGCCGACGCCGATGGCCTGGCGCAGGGCAACGCCGCTGGCCTCGTGGCACATGTTCGAGCAATCCGGGAAATTGTTGGTGCCGTAGAGCCGCACGAAGAGCTGGTAGAGGAAGGCCGCCTCGTTGCTGGCTCGGCCCGACGTATAGAACTCGGCCTGGTTGGGATCGGCCAACGCGTTGAGATGGGCGCCGATCTCGCGGAAGGCCTCGTCCCAGCCGATCGCCTCGTAGCGGTCGCTGGCTCGGTCATAGCGCATCGGATGTGTCAGCCGGCCCTGGGCTTCCAGTTCGTAGTCGCTCCAGCCCCCCAGTTTGGCGAGCGTGTGCTCGCGAAAGAACACCGGCGTGGTGCGCTTGTCGGTCGCCTCCCAGGCCACGGCCTTGACACCGTTCTCGCAGAATTCGAAGGAGGAGCCATGCTCCGGGTCGCCCCAGGCGCAGCCCGGGCAGTCGAAGCCATCAGGCTGGTTCGCCTTCAGCATGGTGCGCACACCCGTCAAAGGCGAACCGCTCGCCAGCAGATGCCGGCCACAGCTCTTGAGCGCTCCCCAGCCACCGGCGGCCGCCTTGCGAAGCCCGGTCTTGCTGGCTTCGGTCTTCGTGGTCTCGGTCATGGAGGGCTCGCGACGATCTGAAAACTGCCCCTGCGACATATGGACGACAGCCAGCTTTATCAAATCGAAATATTCTATCACGCGATAGGATATTGCCTTCATTCAGTATTTATATGCATCCATGTTCATATTTATATGAATTACAAACTGGGTACGCGGTCCATTTCTAGTCATACTGCGCAATAACATGTCGCTATAGGCGCATCAGCGACACGAAAGCGAGCTCCATGCCTATTTCAAAGGCATCAACTCTCACTCCAAAAGCAGATCTGCATGTATTGCATGGCGCATCAGCGCCGGGGTCATATCGAGCTACAACGCGGATTATTTCTGGGAGTGAGGTCAAACCGTTTGCCCGAAAACCTGCAAGGGGATGCGCTACTTGGAGCGCGCCCCCCTTTCGGAGCCTTCGCAAGGTGCTTGAAAGTGAATGAATTTGTAGGCGGTGGTGCTGCCCCTCACCTTACCTCTCCCCGTAAGAACGGGGCGAGGAGGCGCAACGTTGCGATTGATCCTCGAAACTTTCATCTCGCCCGACCGTTGGGCGAGATGAAGGGTTTTCGACATAAAACTCGACATGAAAGTCCCCTCGCCCCGTTCTTACGGGGAGAGGTAAGGTGAGGGGCTCCGCGACCTCAACAACGAGGGAGTGCAATTCCGGTTCGATGGCCTGCCAAGACCTTGAAAGGGATACGCTTAAGGCGTAGCCGCCACCGGTGCCGTCGGCATCGGAGCGAGCTTGCGCAGCTCTTCCGTCATGCCGGGCGAGAGTTCGCCATCGGCCTTGCCCTGCACGAGATTGCGCTTGAGCAGTTCCTGCTGCAGCACGACCCGGTATTCCCTGGGCCATTTGCCGAAATTGGCCAGGATGTCGTCGACGCTGCGCGGATCGCCGCCGACGGCCGCATCGCCCATCATGCGGGCGGCTGCGGCATAGTTCTGCGGCACGCCGAGACCGTCGAGATACATCAGGGCGAGCTGATAGGTGGCGTAGCTGTTGTCAGCCTTCTGCGCCTTGCCGAACTCCTCCAAGGCATCCTTGACGTCCTGCCGGACGCCGTAGCCGGTCTTCAGCATCAAGGCAAGATGGATGCCGGTGTCTTCCGGGCGCGGCAGGCGAGCCTTGTCGAGCGCCGCCATGCCCTTGGCATAGTCCTTCGGCACGTTGAAGCCGAAGAGATACATGTAGCCGATCCAGACATTGGCCGCCTGGTCGCCGGCCGCGGCCGCCTTGCTCAGTTCGCGCGTGACGCCGGCCTTGCCGCGCAGGCGCTCGAAGGGCTCGACGAAGCCGCGCTTGAAGAAGAAGGAGCCGAGCGGCTGCTGCCAGGCCATGGTGAGGGAGATGGAGCTGTTGCCATCCGGATTGCTGGCTCCTCCGGCTCTCGCCTTGAACAGGCGGCCGGAGCTGATCCAACCGCCCTGGCTGCCGGCGATGCCGGCGCGCAGGTTCATGCCCAGGGCCTTGTCGTTCTGGCCCGCATCGGCGAGCGCGTCGCCGAGCTGATGCATGAAGCGCCGCTCGCGCGGATATTGCTTGAGCGCCGCCTCGCAGGCCGCAACGATCTCCTTGGGCGAGGCCGCACGGGTACGGCGCATCACGGTGTCGGGATCGAGCGGTGCCGCTCCGATCCGATCGCATTCGGTTTCGGGCGCCGGGATGCGCTCGCCGGCCGGCGGCGGCAGCGGATCGAGTTCACTGACACCCAGGAGTTGCTTGAGCCGTTCTTCCGCCGCGCCGGCATCCCGGGAATCGCGATAGCGGTCGCGGAATTCCTCGATCACATCCGGCATGTCGACATCCTTGACCACCTGCCAAACACGCGGATCGGTCATGCGCAACATCGCACCACTGCCGGCCCCGCCATTCTGGAACAGCGAGGGTGGCACCGCCAGCGGCGTGAACTTGGTCTGCTTGCGCGGCGGCGGCTCGACGGGCGGCGGCGGTTCGGCCGGCGGCACCATGGTCACCTGCCCGCCGCCTGCCGGTGCCAGGGTAATGACGTCGCCGCCCAGCGATCCGTTGAAGAAGGGTGTCTGCTGACGATCGGTAGCACTGAGCACGTCGTCGCGCACTTTGCCGAGGGCGAGGCGGATGTCGAGGCCGGGCTGGGTGAGATAGCGGGCCAGAGCCTGTGCATAGGGGCTGTTGATGCCGTTGCCATCCAGCGCCACGCTGCCCTCGCGGGCGGCATAGGCGACGAGCACATTGTCCCCCTCCGGCTCCACCCGTGCCAGGCCCTTGCCGACGGAGCGCGTGCCGCGCGTGCGCGCCATCCTGGCGAGGAAGGGATTGTTGCGGCAGGCATCGAGGATCACCAGCTTGAGCTGGCCGGCGCCGTCGGTCGACTCGACCACGCGCGACAGAGCCAGGGTCTCGTCCTGAACGTCACGATCGCTGGACAGATGCGCATCGGTCGGCACCAGATAGTTTTCGCCGCCGATCTCGATGCCGTGCCCCGAAAAATAGATCACGGCGATGTCGGCGCCCGAGGCGCTCGCCTGGAAGCGGCGCAGCGCCGCGATCATGCCGGCCCGGTCGGCGTCGACGACGGTGTCGACCGCATCGAAGCCGGCCTTCTGCAGGGTCTCCTTCAGCAACCCGACGTCGCGCCCGGGATTGGCGAGGCGCGGCACCTTGGCATAGTCGCTATTGCCGATCAGCAACGCCACGCGCCGGCCGGCAAGGGCGACCTCCGGCACGAAGGCAATTGCAAGGAAGAGCAACAGGGCAAGGCAGCGTTTCATCGGGCGATTGGACCGTTCTGGAGACTCCATGGCCGCCAAAGAACGGCGCGCCTATCTCCGATGGAACAATCAGCCGCGAATGTCCATGGGCTGTGAATGACCAAGGCTCGCCTGAACCTGTCGAAAACGCCTGAAACGGAAGTTGCCAGCCAGCATGGCTACCCGTGTAGACTTCGTCCATATTGAGTATGCGGAAGTGGTTCGGGAATTTAAAGACATGGCTATTCGCGCCGTATCGATCGCACTCTCAACCGAGGACATTCAACGATCGGTGAAATTTTATGTGGAACAGCTTGGCTTTACCTGCACATTGCAATTGGAAAGCTTTGCTCGCGTTCGACTTGGTGCGGCAGACATCCTGCTCGCGCACCCCAATACCCATCTGCCGTGGCAAGGCCCGAAATTTACCGGCTCGATCTATCTGGACGTCGATAATGTCGACGAATTATGGGAGAGCCTCAAGACGCGGGCGCCCATAGCCTATCCGATCGAGACGATGGAGTATGGCGTGCGTGAGTTCGGCCTGCTTGACGACAACGGCTATCAATTGTCCTTCGCACAGCATGTTGCAGCGGGCTGAGCTTACTCGCAGCGATCCCGGAATGGGCCTCCGACAATGCCCTCGCCCTTCATTCCCCCGTCATACCCCGGCCCTATCCACGCCGGCAGTTCGACATGCAACATTCGGGGGCTACCATGATCCAGCGTCGCAATTTCCTGATCAGCGGGCTGCTGACCACCGTGATGGCGGCGGCGACGCGGCCGGCCCAGGCGGCCGAAAGCGTTGCCCTGCCGGCGCCGGACCCGAGCAAGCTCGCCACCGATGCCGGCTTCTGGTCCGGTGTCCGCGACCTCTATGACGTCGACCGGTCCACCGCCAATCTCGAAAACGGCTATTGGGGCATCATGGCCCGGCCCGTGCTGGAGACCTATGTCGAGAACATCCAGCGCGTGAATCGGCAAAATACGGTCTATGCCCGCAAATCCTTCGATGCCGATTTCGCCGCCGTGCGCGACCGCGTCGCCGGCGCTCTCGGCGTCTCGCCCGAGGAGATCGCCCTCACCCGCGGTGCCACCGAGGCATTGCAGACGCTGATCGCCGGCTACAACAAGCTCCAACCTGGCGACACCGTGCTCTATGCCGATCTCGACTATGATTCCATGCAATATGCCATGGGCATGCTCGAGAGCCGACGCGGCGTCACGATCAAGACCTTCGCCATCCCTGAGCCGGCCACGCGCGAGGCCGTGCTGGAAACCTATCGCAAGGTGCTGGCGGAGACGCCCAGGGCGAAATTGCTGCTGCTCACCCATTTGTCGCACCGCACCGGACTGGTGATGCCGGTGCGCGAGATCACGGCGATGGCGCGCGCCAGGGGCGTCGACGTCATCCTCGATGCCGCCCATAGCTGGGGCCAGTTGCCGCTCGACATGACCGATCTCGGCGTCGACTTCGCCGGCTTCAACCTGCACAAATGGATCGGCGCGCCTGTCGGCCTCGGCTTTCTCTATATCCGCAAGGGCCGCCTCGCCGACATCGACACCCATATGGGCGACAAGGACTGGCCGGCCGACGACGTCCGCTCGCGCATCCACACCGGCACGCTCAATTTTGCCGCCGCACTCACCATTCCGGCAGCCCTCGATTTGCACCAGGCGATCGGCGTTACCGCCAAGCATGCGCGGGTCAGCCATCTGCGCAATTACTGGGTGGAGCGCGTCGCCGGCATCGATGCCATCGAGATCCTGACGCCGAACGATCCGGCCCTGCATGCCGGCATCACCTCGTTCCGGATCAAGGGCAAGGTGAGCAAGGACGACAACACGGCGACGGTCAACCGGCTGCGGGACGAGTTCAAGGTGCTCACCGTGCGCCGCGCCGGCGTCGCGGCCGGCCAGTGCATCCGCGTTTCCCCGGCCGTCTACACCACCGAAGCCGAACTCGACCGCCTCGTCACCGCCCTGACGGCCGTCACGGCAGCCTGAAGCAAAAAGCGCTCGCCCCGGCTCTCACCAGCGCATGCTGCGGTCGACGCGGATGTCATCCTGCACCGGCGAGACCGCCGCCCGGACGGCGGCACGTTCCTCGTCGGTAAGATCGAGCATTTCGAGCCCGGCATCGAGCAGGATCGGCGTCGAGGTTGTCTGGGGCACGACCGCGAGCACCTGGCGCTCCTCGGTATCGAGGAAGAACGGCATCTCGTTCTTCTTCAAGATGCTGGTCGCCTTGCGGGTCTTGCCGTCGAGCGAGTATTCATACTTGATCGTCTGGTTCAGCCAGGTCCGGGCCTGCGTCAGGACCTTGGCGACGACAGGCCTCATGACAACCGGTTCGGCCACCGCCCGCCTGAGCCTCGATGCCTTGAGCAGCATGGCAAGGCCCGCAATGCCAAGGACGGCAAACCCGCCGACAAAGGCAAGAAAGGTGAGGATGCGATCGCTGATCTTCTCGACACCCAGTTCCAGCGTCAGCAGCCGGGGCTCCTCGCGCGAACGCACGACCCCGGTTTCATAGTCTCCGGCATGCATGTCCACGAACATCATCTCGACCCTGCTCCTGGCACCGTCGGGGGCGATGATGGTGGCCGAGCAATCGGTGAAGACGAGCTTGCGGGTCTTGCACTCGCCATTTGAAATCCGCGCATCGTCGGCGATCTCGTAACTGCGGCTGATCTTGTAATCGCGCCATAGATCCTCGGCCTGCCACCAGGCCATGCCGCCGGCGAAGGCGAAGCCGACCAGGACGACGAAACACCCCGTGAGGCGGCTGATGCCGATACGGTTCGCCCGCAGGGGGCGGGTAGGAAATGCGTCGAGCACACTCATGGGGCCGCTTGATCCGGATTGACGATAGGCTCGTCTTATCGCCGGGCAGCGAGCGTGTCATCAGATCAAGCCGGCTTTCTTCTTGAGAAATTACAGTCGAGTTTCGCTGGTTACACCGACATGACTTCGGCAAGCCGCGATCATCACCGCGCGCGGTTCAGAAACGCTTTCGTTACCGCGTTATCGCCGCTGCACACCCTTCATCCGCAATTTGCGATCCGGCCGCAGTGTGATGCGCAGCTTCGGCTTGGGTTCGGACATATCGACGGAACGCAGCGAGAAGCCCTTCAGCAATACGGCGAGAATGGCTACCGCCTCCAGCATGGCGAAGGCGCTGCCGATGCAGGTGCGCGGTCCGGCGCCGAACGGCATATAGGCATAGCGATGGCGCCCTTTCGCCTGCTCCGGCGCGAAGCGATCGGGATCGAAGCGCTCCGGCTCCTCCCACAGGCTGGCATGACGGTGCACGGCATAGATCGGCACATAGATCGCAGCGCCGGCTGGAATGACATGCTGGCCGAGCTTGAAGTCGACCAACGCCACGCGCGGAATGATCGCCGCCGGCGGGTAGAGCCGCATCGCCTCCTGGAACACCTGGCGCGTATAGGCCAGGCTGGCGACATGTTCCGGCAGGACAGCGCCGGCCTCCCCGGTGACGGCCTCGATTTCCGCCAGGACGCGCGCCTCAACGTCGGGATGGGCAGCAAGGAGATGGAAGGTCCAGGCGAGGCCGAGCGCCGTGGTTTCATGGCCCGCCATCACGAAGGTCAGGAGGTTGTCGACCACCTGCTCATCGCTCATGCGGCGCCCGCTTTCAGGGTCGACGGCCGACAGCAGCAGGCCGAGCAAATCCTGGCGTTGCTCGGACGACTTGCGGCGGTCGGCCACGACGCGCGACAGCGTGGTGCGCAGATAGCCGGCCGATCGCGTGATGCCGCTGCGCCCGGGATAAGGCAGCCATTCCGGCGCCTTGAGCATGCCCATGGCGAAGGTCCAGCCCGACCCTTCAAGGTAGCGCGTGACGCTGCGCTCCACCGCCTCGGCATCGATGGCCCCCTGCCCGGACATCATGGTCTCGACGATGATGTCGAAGGTGGTGTGCATCATCTCGTGGCCGATATCGAGTTCAGCACCGGGAGGCGTTTCGAGCCAACGAGCGCAGGTGCGCTCTGCGGCAGCGATCATGGTGGGCAGGAAGGCGAGCAGTTTCTCGTGGCGAAAGCCCTGCGCCACCGACTGGCGCTGCCATTTCCAGTGCTCGCCATCGGCCGTGAGCAGCCCCTCCCCGAGCGCCGGGCCAAGACCGCGCCTTGTGTCCTCGCCCTTGCCGAGAGCAGCGCTGTTGGTGGTCAGCGCCTCGTGGATCAGCACGGGATCGGTGAGGAAGATCCTCAGCTTGCCGCCGCTGCGCGTGACCACCAGCGGCTCCCTGAAGGCCTCAGGCGGAATGACCTTGAGCGGATTGGTGATCATGGCCGAGAACACCGCCAGCAGGGAACTGCGACTGACGGCGACGCCTTCGCTCGCTTCGGAAATCACGGGATCGACTGCAATGTTCACGCCGGCCTCCATCGCTTGGATTGTACCCACACCAGCAATCGACTTAAGGTAATGACCTTAGAGTTGGGCAGCATTAAGGTGAACACCTTAAATCTGGACGGAGACGCATGGCGACCGGGACGAAGCGAAGTACGGCAGCAACCAGCAAGGGCGGCGAAACGCGCGGGCGCATCGTCACGCTCGCGCTCGGCCTGTTCAACGAGAACGGGCCCGATCGCGTCACCACGGCGCAGATCGCCGCCGCCGCCGGCATCAACGAAGGCAATCTCTATTACCATTTCCGCACCAAGGAAGCGCTGGTCGCGGCCGTGCTCGACCGTTTCGAGGCCGATGCCATGGCGTTGCTGGCGGAAGGAACCGCGGACGTGGCCGATCCGGCGGCGTCCTTCGGGTTGCTGGAGCGCTGGTTTGCCCTGATCTGGGACTATCGCTTCCTGCTGCGCGACATGATCGGCCTGCTGGCGCTCTCCCCGGAGCTGCGTCTGCGCGTGCGGGGTCTGAGCGCGCATCTGCGCGAGGCGGTCGAGGCGCTGGCCCAGCGCTTGCGCGAGCGGGACCTGCTGATCGTGCCCGACGAGCAGTTCCAGCCATTGCTCGCCAATCTATGGATCGTGGCGACGTACTGGGCTCTTTATCTCGACCTTCACGAGGGTATCGACGCCCTCACACCGGACCATCTGGCCTGGGGCCTCGGCCAGGTCCGCAGCCTGCTGCGCCCCTATCTCGCTGCCTCCCTCCAGGCCCTGATCTAGGCCGAATCGAGCCGAACTTCCCGCAGCGGATCGCCACCATCGATAAAAAGCCGGCCCTGTGGCGTCAGTGCAGCCGCGAGGCGCAACCGCACCTTCTCGCCGGCCGCCGGATGCCGCCCGTCGAGCGCACCGACGCGAATGGCCACGGCCAGGTCATAGGGAATCTCGCCCCGTTCCAGCACGAAGGCCTCGGCGGCGGCCTGCCGGAAGCTCAGCCATCCCGCTGCGATCTCGGCCTTGGAGCCCGCGACCGCCTGGGCGATCGCACGGGCCGAACGGTCGATTGCCAGGACATGGCCCCCGCCGATACGCGCCGCCATCGCCCGCGCCAACGCGCCCGGGCCACACCCGATCTCCAGCACCCGCAGGCCCGGGCGCAGCGGCAGGGCCTCGAGGATAGCGCGCAGCCGATCGGACAACTCGCCTGTCATTGCCGAGCTAGGGCATCGTCTTGGCGAAATCGCTCCAGGCACAGAAGCCATCCTTGTCGGCGGGACAGCCCTTGAGCTTCAGCGTCACCCGGCGCGGCGGGTTCTTCGGCGTGAGCTTGGTGCCTTGGCGCAATTGCTCCTTGGTCTGATAGACATAGTCGAGCCGGAACAGGTCGCGATTGCCCTTGGTGTCGCGCCAACGCTGGAACTGGATGACGCCGCCGATAGGCGTCTTCTCGTCCTGCCCCGACAGCGCATAGGGCTCGGCCTCGAGCGCAGCGAGGACGGAAGCGACATTGGAATCATGGCCGAACAGCATCGTCACCGGCACAGCCTTGCCGGCCTCCGGCTTCACCAGGGCACCGGCGATATAGGCCAGCATCGGCCCGGCAACGTCACGGGCCACGGCGGGCGAGGTGAACAGGGCTTCCTGGTAGCCGTTCTTGATGGCGGCGAGCGAACGCCACTGCCCTTCGTTGCGGATCTTGCCCCAGGCGACGTCACCGGGTGGAAAGCCCTCGTAATATTGCAGGGTGAAGGCGTCGACCACGGCATTGCCGAGCTTGAGCGGCCCCTTGGTGCCCGGCTCCTCGCCAGCCTTGGCGGTGAAGCTGTCCTCGCCCTTGGTCAGATCACACAGCTTGTCCTGCGTGCAGCTTTGCGAGGCCTTGAAACCGAGAATGCCGTCGAGCAGCCGATAGCCCGATGCCAGCGGCGTGGCTTTGGCCTTCTCGGCCATCGCCGCGACTGCCTGATCCCTGAAGCCATCCTGGTTGTCGCGGATAGCGGGATTAAAGGTGGGATCCATCGAGCCCATCTTGTCCTGGTGGTGCACGGCAACATCGCAGCCGGCAAAGGCGCCGGCGACGAAGAACTGCGCCGTCGCCACCGTGCGCTGCAGGCTGTTGGCATAGATGTGCACGCTGCCGGATGCCGGGCAGGCATCCTTGGGGACCAGGCCGTTCTCCGCCAGCCAGCCGCCGATCGAGCGGCCCATATAGGTTTCGAGAATGCCGCCCTTGACCGTGAGATTGCCGCCCGGCACCTCCCATTCCGGCCATTTCTTCTCGGTGACCTTGGCGAGCGCACTGCCGCTATTGGCCAGCGGGGCGCGCAGATTGTGCCTGCTGAGCATCAGCACCTGCTCGAGCTTGTAGCCTTCTGGCACAGATCCAGCCGACGCCTGCGTCGCCGGAAAGGCGCAGGCTGCCGCGGCCAGCAATACGGCATATCGTGCGATCATAGCGATTCCTCCCCCTTGCCTGCCCCAATCAGTGGCACAGGCGGAGGATGTTGTCGCCCCCGGTTGTGCGCTGATCACACATCGCTGCGATGCTGGCGGAACGACACGCCGTACGAAACCCTGTAACAACGGGGATAGGGATTGCCTGCACGCACGATAGGATGGCGTGACGACATCAGTCCTCGGAATGTTTGGACCATGATCACCACCCGCAGAACCGCAATGGCCCTGCTGCTGACGGGAGCGATGGCCGCAGTCAACCTCCCGGCGCTCGCCGCGATCCCCGACATGTCCCCGGCCACCCTCACCGCCGAGGCGGATCTCATTCTCACCGGCCGCCTGGTGGCCGTCACGACCACCAGGAAGGTGCCGGAATGGGTGAAGAGGCGCGATGACATTTCCTTCTTCGAACGAGGCGCGTTCGTCGACGAGGTCTTCACCCTGGCGATCGAGGTCGGCACGGTCGAGAAGGGGTCGCGCGGGCTTGCCGGCAAGAACATCGCGACGCATGGCTGGCGCGCCCATGGGCGCCCACCGGGCTGGGCCGGCCCGGGCGGCACCATCCGCGACCTGCCGGCCGAGGGCACACGGATCAAGGTCTGGCTGCGTCGCGAGCAGGATGGCTGGGATTTGATATCGCCTTCCGGCCTGGTACCCGCGCCATGATCGGATGGGCAGGCGGCACCACCTGCCGGTTCGCCGTCAGGTGGTGCCGTTCAGCGCAGGATCACTCCGCGTGCCTTCGCCCAACGCTTCAGCATCGCCTCCTCCTCCGGCCTGGCGAGCCGGTTGGCAAGGCCTCGGATCTGGACGGCGACATGCTGACGGTCGAGTTCGATCGTCAGCAGGCGCTCCACCGCTCCGGCTGCCCGGCGGCGCAGCGACCAGATCGAGGCTTTGCCGGTGAGGCACTTATAGGCATAGCCCGAGACGCAATGATGCATGGCGCGGCTCTCGGCGATGAGATCGGCACCGGTCTTGAGCTGCACCACCAGGATTTCCTCGCGGCGATGCCGCGCCTCCTTGGCCGAAGGCTGCCATGACCAATCGGCCAGGGCCGCGCCCGGCCAGCGCCCGCCATCCGAGGGCTTGCCACCGGTGGCCGGTCGCCTTGCCTGCGCGCCGGCATGGCGCTGTGCCATTCGCCGGATCTGGTCCAGCTGGGCCAGCTCGCGGTGCCAATCCCGCATCTGCCGCTGCAGTGAAGCCGGCGTGCGCCCCTTCAGGCTGTAGCGACGATCCGCCCGGAAGCGGGCCGAGAGGAAATCGCAGAGATCGTCGATCGCCTCCAGCGGCAGCGGATGCAGGCAGAAGAAACGCGCCGCCTCGCGCCAGAAGGCATGCGCCTTCGGCGTGCGCGGGGTTGCCGCGATCTTCGAACGGGCGATGCGCAGCGCCACACCGAGATCGTCGGTGTAGGAACGGGCGATCGCCTGCCAGAGCGCCGCCTCGAAGGAGAGCGCCACAGGCGGATTGAGAAAGGCATGCACCTCCTTGCGGGAGAGCAAGTCCCTCGCGCACTCCTTGTAGAGTGAGCCGCCCTGGGCGGCCACGAGATACCAGCGCTTGCGCTCCCTCGCCTCAGACGCCTCCAGGCCTGCGGGACCGGACCAGATCTCCTCGAGCGGAGCGGGCACCGGATAGCGGGCGAAGAGATAGCGCGCCGCCGCGACCTTCAGGCGGGCGGGATCGCGCGTCTTCAGCTGCGGACGCCATTCACCGGGATCACGCAGCACGAAGCTGGACAAGCCGACCCGTACCGCCGCGATGGCATCACTCAGGGGAGAAGGAGACTGCGCCCGCCGCGCGCAGGCGCGCAGCGTGGCCTCATAGGCCTCGATACGTTCGCGCTCGGCGTCCTGCCGGCGCTGAATCATGGAACGTGCCATGGTCGTTCAACCTGATGGAACTATGGACAGCCGGACGCAATGCAGGCGCCGGCACGAAACATGACGTTCCCTGTTGCGATCTCATGGCTGTTCTCCCTCGGGTCGAACGGTTGCGGGGCGCGCTCTCTAATCCCGACATGCTTCCGGCGCAAGAGTCGGCGTCGAAAGCGCGACACTTCCGGTCGCTCTGTGGCATTTCTGCATCAAAGGCCATCGTCGATTGTTCCGGCTCGCTTCCCAAACCAGACGCTGGCGCCTATACACGGCGGGCCCAAGGCCCAGGCAAGGAGCCCCCGATGACCCCTTCCCGTTTCGAGCCTCGCGCGCGGCGCGGTGCCGCCATGTTCGCAGCAAGCCTGGTGCTGGGCTTTACAGCAGGTCCGTCCGCCTTGCCGCCGGCCAGGGCCGGCGACGTCACCGACAAGGCCGTGATGCTGTTTCGCGACGCCTGCCTTGCTACCGCACCCGCCTTCGACAAGGCGATGGCAGCGGCAAAGAAGCACGGCATCAAGCCGCAGATGGATCTCGGAGCCAGTCTGGTCGGCATGGCGCCGGACGGCAGCTACTCCCTGCAGGTGCGCGGCAAGAAGGAATGCGCCGTCACGGCCGAGAAAAGTGCCGGCCCGGCCGTGGCCGAACAATTCCGCAGCGTGGTCGGTGCAGCCGCGGGCGTGCCGGCCGCCAGCCTGGAGAGCGAAGGCCCGATCCAGATCACGATGCGGGGCCAGGCCTATGTGGTCCGCCACGATCGCAAGGGCGGCGAGGCCTATGTCATCATGAGCACGGCGGGTCTGTAGGGAGACCGAGGCACCCTTGGCTCGAAGGCACTGCGCGAACAATCCTGACGGTTTTACGGTCGATCGACCACGTACTGTCGGCAAACTTCGCAGCCGAGGTCCCGGTACAATCGACGGCATGGATAACCTAACGTCACCATGCTATCGAAAGGATCCTTGCCGGAATTGTCTCACCATGCAGCGGGATCCCATGATCAAATACGGTATCGCGGCCTTGCTTGTGTTCGGCGCAACCGTCGCCAACGCCCAGACCTGTTCCTCCAACTTCACCATTTCGGGAGGGCTGGCCCCGGCGATTTCGACATGGGATGTCTTTCCTGGCTTGAGCCCTGCCAAGGCGATCGACAATCTGACGCGAACCGCCCATCTCAACAGCTACTGGGTCGGTATCAAGGTGAACCGCCGTCTCGGCCTTCTGACGGCTCTCAACGACGGAGCGCGGAACGGGCGCGTCCAGGAAGTCAAGATGGTCGCCCGCAAGCACGGCAACGCCACGCGCGTCGACTACACCATGATCCTGAACCCGGGCCAGATACCGGGCCCTGATTTCCGCTCCGATGTCTGCCGGATCATCCGCTCCGCGGCCGGAGGCTGAACGCCGGGCCCTTCGCCAACCGCAAAGGTCTCTTCGACATCAAGGCGTCTGCGCCTCGTAGACGAACAGGGTCGACTTGTCGTCATCGGGCATGAAATAGGCCCGCAACCCGCCGGCCCTGGCTTCGATGAACGCCGGATTCTGGGTCATCGGCAGGCCGGAGGGTGCCCACAGTTCGACGGGGACCTGCCAGACCGGCCTGTTGTCCTTGAGATCGACCAGTTCGAGGCCGCCCAGGCGGAAAGGCGCGGCGTCCGGCGTCACCTTGTAGGCATTCAGGCCGGAACAGAGCATGCGCGAACCGCCGGCATAGTGGCAGTCCTGATAGTCGATATACTGCGCCGGGTTCATCACACGCAGCGCCTCCGGCGCTGCATCGGCATTGCTGATCTTGCCGTCCGCCCCGAGTGGCCAAGCATAGAAGCGGCGCGATCCCCAGCTCACACCATGCAGCGAATTACGCTCGGTGTCGTGAACGATGCCGCCGACATGGTCCTTGAAGCGGAACACCTCCACCGCCTTCATGGTGGCCGGGTCGACCTTGTAGATGATCGACTGGCTGTTCGGCCGATATTCGGCCACCGGCACCCAGATGAACGTGCCGTCGAAGTCGATGCCGCCGGGGTGGTAGATGCTGCCCTCACCCAGCTTGAGGTCAGCCAGCAGCTTGCCGTCCTTGGAAATGCGGAAGAGATGGCCTTCGCCCTCGCCGGTATTGCGATCGTAGCCCTCGCGCGGCGCCGGATATTTAGTGGTCGGCTTGAGGATGTTCACCGAGGACACGAAGAAATCCTCGCCGATCTTGACCATGCCCTGCGGATGGAAGGTCGGGAAGGCGATGGGAATGGCCGCAACCTGCTTCCAGGCGGTCCCGCGCGTGAGCGTGGTCACGCGGTCGGCGACCGAGGCTTCCTCGGCCCTCGCCGTGCCGACCGTACCCGGCAGCATCGCGAGAGCGGCAAGCAGAACGGCAATCCTGATTCTGACCATCACATCATCCTCCACGGGCGGTGCCTTACGACATGCTTCTAACGGCGATATGACCGTTCAGACAGGCCGATGGTTTCAATAGATCGTCTGGCGCAGGCGTTCCGGATAGGCCTTGTCATAGGCTTCGCCATCGAAATCGCCCTTGGTAATCGTGCTCAGGATCTGGCCCATGGTGGGCAATTCCGTCCGCGAAATCTGGGTCGAGGGATCCCAGAGCTTGGAGCGCACCAGCGCCTTCTGGCACTGAGTGTAGACCTCTTCCACCGTGACGATGATAACGGTGCGGGGCGCCTTACCCTGCATGGTGAAGCTCGCGCACAGTTCCGCATCGGTCGAGATCACGGCACGGCCGACTACGCGCAGCGTCTCGCCGATGCCGGGAATCATAAAGAGAAGATGGACGCGCGGGTCCTCGACGATGTTTCGCAGCGAATCCAGCCGGTTGTTGCCGCGCCTGTCGGGAATGATCAGGGTCTTGCGATCGGCGACACGCACGAAGCCGGCCGGGTCGCCACGCGGCGAACAATCGACGCCAGATCGCCCCACCGAGGCAAGTATCATGAAAGGCGAGGCCTGGATGAAGCCGTGATACTGATCGGACACGTGGTCGAGCACCTTGATGCGGGCGGCAGGCTGCACCGGCTCACTATAGAGTGTCTCGAGTTCGGCGATGGTGGTGATCAACGACATCGGAAACTTCCGTCCTTTCGGGCCCGGCACACGCCACGGCCCTCTGCATCAATAGGTCCGCCACAGGCCTGGCGTGGCAAGTTCCAGCATATGGCCGTCGGGATCGCGGAAATAGATGCTGTCTCCGCCCGCCGGCCAATGGGTACGCCCTTCCACCACGACCTCATGCGCCACCAGCCGCGCCTCCCACTCCGCCAGCTCAGCGGCACCAATGGCAAAGGCGACATGGATGCGCCCCGCCGCGTCATGGCCCGGAATGGTGCCGACCGGCGATGTCATGTCATGATCGGAGGCGCCCTTCTTGAAGACGAGCAGGACGCTGGCACCGCCCACATCATAGGCGTAGAGCCGCTCCATCTTCAGCAAGGAAGGAAGTTGCAGCACCGTCTCGTAGAAATGCGCAGCGCGATCGAGATCGTCGACATAGATGGCGGTTTCGAGAATGCGGTCGAGCTTGGGCATGCGACTCTCCTGCGTCAGCCGAGGAGGGTCAGCGCCTCCATTCCTCATTCGCATCGTCGGCTCGACGGTCAGACAACCAAGAGGGCCCATGATCTGTCAACCTCATGGTCGTGTCGGATCAGGGCATCATCATTTGACCGTGATCTCGATCTCCATTTCGTTGGGTACAAATCGCACATTGTCAGTATGTGAGGGGGCCATCCAGGTCACAGTGATATGGTCGACGCCAGTATAGTTGGCCGCGGATCTGTAGACGATGACCGGTGCCTTCGTGGCGGTGCCCGCACACACGCCTGTGTTCTGGCCTAGCTTGGTCGCCACGGTTATGAGTTGCGCGGCACCATGAGCCGGCCCCGATGCGATACGGATATCTCTGACGGGATAAACTTCGCATGTACCAGCACCGTATATGCCAATGGCCAATACGGGATAGGGCTTGCCTCGAGGCACGGTTACTTGCTTAGGTCCTGCATAGGCGAAAGAAGGTGCTATAGCGACGCCTGCAGCGATCGCCAATATCAGCTTATTTACTTTCTTCATCTGAAAAACTTTATGATCGAAAGATTACACGACAATCGATGCCAACACTGCATCGACTACCTTTCAATCAATACGCGATTCAATCCGAGATTCTCAATCGAGTTTCATTATCAAAAAGATGAATCATGTTCGTGTCGACAGCAAACTGCATGTCGTCGGCGACGGCATGTTCCATGCCGAGCGCCACGACGATTGGCTGCCCGTCGATATCGCCATGGACAAGGCGATGCGCGCCGAGCTCCTCGACATAGCGTAGCTTCACGGCCAGGCTGCCCGGCGTCGGGGCTGAGACCGGCTGCAGATCCTCGGCGCGCAGGCCGACCAGGACCTCGCCCGGAACTTTTCCCGGCAGGGTCAGGCGCGTCTGCCCGAGAATGAGCGTATTGCCCTCCCCCCGCGCTTTCAGGATGTTCATGGCGGGCGAGCCGATGAACGCCGCCACGAAGGTGGAGGCGGGCTTGCGGTAGATCTCGAGTGGAGCACCGATCTGCTCGATTTCACCGCCATTCAGCACCACCAGCACGTCGGCCAGGGTCATCGCCTCGAGCTGGTCGTGGGTGACATAGATCGAAGTGGTGCCCAGGCGCTGCTGCAATTGCTTGATCTCGCCGCGCATCTGCACGCGCAGCTTGGCGTCGAGATTGGAGAGCGGCTCGTCGAACAGGAAGGCGGCCGGCTGACGCACGATGGCCCGGCCCATCGCCACGCGCTGGCGCTGGCCGCCGGAGAGCTGGCGTGGCTTGCGCTTGAGCATGTCGTCGCTGAGCTCGAGGATGCGGGCCGCTTCCTTCACCCGCTGGCCGATCTCGCCCTCGGCGGTTTTGCGGTTGCGCAGGCCATAGGCCATGTTGTCGTAAACCGACATATGCGGATAGAGCGCGTAATTCTGGAACACCATGGCGATATCCCGGTCCATCGGCTCGATCTCGTTGACGCGGCGCTCGCCGATGTGGACATCGCCCGAGGAGATGCGCTCCAGCCCGGCCACCATGCGCAGCAAGGTCGACTTGCCGCAGCCGGAGGGCCCGACCAGCACGCAAAAGCCGCCATCCGGCACGGTGAAGCTCACGCCCTTCACCGCCTCGTAGCCGTTGTCGTAGATCTTCTTGACGTTGTTCAGAACGACTTGAGCCATCGGTTACTCACTTCTCGGTCTCGACCAGGCCCTTGACGAAGAGCTTCTGCATGACGACGACCACCACCACCGGCGGCAGCATGGCCAGGATCGCGGTCGCCATGGCGATCTGCCATTCGGTCAGGGCGTCCTGGGTGGTGATCATCTTGCGGATGCCGATGACGATGGTCTGCATCGAATCCTGGGTGGTGATCAGCAAGGGCCACAAATACTGGTTCCAGCCATAGATGAACTGGATCACGAACATCGCCGCGATCGAGGTGATGGAGAGCGGCAGCACGGTATCCTTGAAGAATTTCAGCGGGCCGGCGCCGTCGATCTTGGAAGCTTCCAGCAATTCGTCCGGAATGGTCATGAAGAACTGGCGGAACAGCAAGGTCGCCGTCGCCGAAGCGATCAAGGGCAGGGTCAGGCCGGCATAGGTATCGAGCAGATGCAGGTCGGAAACGATCTTGTAGGTGGGATAGATGCGCACTTCCACCGGCAGCATCAGGGTGATGAAGATCAGCCAGAAGGCGAACATGCGGAAGCGGAAACGGAAATAGACGATGGCGAAGGCCGAGATCAGCGAGATCACGATCTTACCCACCGCGATCGCCACCGCCATGATCAGGCTGGTGGTCAGCATGGTGAGCACCGGTTCGCGCGTAGCCCCCTCCGTGCCGTGAAACAGGGTCTGGGTGTAGTTCTTGATCAGGTCGGGGCCCGGCAGCACGCCGATCTGACCGTTGATGATGGTGGTGGCATCATGGGTAGAGGCCACGAAGGCCAGCCACACCGGGAAGGCCAGGACCAGTACGCCCAGGATCAGAATGGCGTGGGGCAGAAGGTTACCGAAACGGCGGTTCTCAACCATGAGCCGTTCCTCTCGATAGCAACGAGAAACAGATCATCAATAAGTCACTTTCTTCTCGATGAAACGGAACTGCAGGGTGGTCATGGCGATCACCATGATCAGCAGGATCACCGACTGCGCCGCCGAGCCGCCAAGATCGCCGCCGCTCTGGCCGTCATTATAGACCTTGAACACCATGGTGATGGTCTCCCCGGCCGGACCGCCATGCGTCACCGCATCGATGATGCCGAACGTGTCGAAGAAGACGTAGACGATGTTGATGACGAGTAGGAAGAAGGTCGTGGGCGACAGCATCGGCAGGATGATGGTCCAGAAGCGCCGCGCCGGCCGGGCGCCGTCGATGGCCGCCGCCTCGATCAGCGATTTGGGAATCGATTGCAGCCCCGCCAGGAAGAACAGGAAGTTGTAGGAGATCTGCTTCCAGGTTGCCGCCAGCACCACCAGGATCATGGCGTGATTGCCGTTGAGCAGGGGATCCCAGGGCAGGCCGAGCTGCTTGAGGCCACGCGCCACCAGGCCGAGCGAGGGCTGGAACATGAAGAGCCAGAGCACGCCAGCCACCGCCGGCGCCACCGCATAGGGCCATACCAGCATGGTGCGATAGAAGGAGGCGCCCTTGATCTTCTTGTCCGCCTGCACGGCCAGGATCAAGGCCAGCCCGAGCGACAGCACCGAGACCAGGCCGGCGAATACCAGGGTGACGCCGACGGCCTTGTAATATTCCGGTTGCTGGAACAGGAGCTGGTAATTCTCGAACCCGACGAATTCGGAGGTGGTGCCGAAACTATCCTCGATGAAGAAGGATTGCCGGATCGCCTGCAGCACCGGCCAATAGAAGAAGATCAGCGTGATCGCCAATTGCGGCGCCAGCAGCAGCCAAGGCAGGGTCTTGCCGGAGAAGACGGAGCGTTTTTCCATGGTCGATCCTAATGGCCGCATCGCTATTGCCGAAAACCGGCAACCCCTTTCGGCGCGATGCTTTAACGCTCTCGACCTTTGTCATTCCGGGCTTGACCCGGCAATCCAGCACCCAGCCCAGACAGTGACGGTGCCGGACAGGGTGCCCGGGCCAAGCCCGGGCATGACGAAGGTCAGCGTCTTTTCGCTAAGGCTTACGGGCCTGTTATCGCCCCGCGGTGCGGGCGAAGGTCTTCAGGATCGCATCGCCCCGGCGGACGGCATCGTCCATCGCGGCCTGCGCGGTTTTCTTGCCGGCCAGGGCCTGCTCGATCTCCTCGGCCCAGACATCGCGGATCTGGGCGAGGTTGCCCAGACGCAGCCCGCGGGAATTTTCCGTCGGTGCCTTGTTGGTCAGCTCCAGCACGGCGACTTCGCTGTTGGGATCCTTGGCATAGAAGCCCTGTTTCTTGGAGAGCTCGTAGGCAGCCGGGGTGATCGGCAGATAGCCGGTCTCCTGGGCCCACCAGGCCTGCACGTCGGGCTTCGACAGATAGGTCAGGAACTTGGCGATGCCCTTATAGGATTCGTCCGACTTGCCGCCCATCACCCACAGCGAAGCGCCGCCGATGATCGAGTTCTGCGGCGCGCCCTGCACATCGGGATAATAGGGCATCGGCGCCACCGAATATTTGAACTTGGCGTTGGCCTTGACGTTGCCCAGGAAGGCCGAGGAGGTCAGGAACAGCGGGCATTCGCCCGAGGTGAAGCGCCCCTCGCCCTGATTGGTGCGGCCGGAATAGTCGAAGGTCTTGTCCTTCTGGGCCTCGACCAGGTTTTCCAGATGCTTCACCACCACCGGATTGTTGAACTTCAATTCGGTATCGAAGCCATCCAAGCCGTTGGCCTTGGTCGACAGCGGCACGTTGTGCCAGGCCGACAGCTCCTCGATATTGGCCCAGGTGGTCCAGGCCGTGGAAATGCCGCAGGTGGCGTAACCGGCTGCCTTCAGCTTCTTGGCCGCCTCGAAAGCCTCCGGCCAGGTCTTGGGTGCCGCCGTCAGATTGGCCTTCTTCAGCGCATCCTCGTTGACCCACATCACCATGGTCGAGGAGTTGAAGGGAAAGGACAGCATCTCGCCCTTGGCATTGGAATAATAACCGGTGACGGCAGGCAGGTAGGACTTTTGGTCGAAGGGCTCGCCCGCATCCTTCATCAGCTGGTAGACGGGCTTGATCGCGCCCTTGGCCGCCATCATGGTGGCGGTACCGACTTCGAAGACCTGCAGGATATCGGGCGCATTGCCGGCCCGGAACGCGGCAATGCCGGCATTCATCGTATCGGGATAGGAACCCTTGTAGGCGGGAACGATCCGATAGTCGCTCTGGCTGGCATTGAAATCATTGGCCAGCTTGACGATGCGGTCGTTGTTGGCCCCCGTCATCGCATGCCACCACTGGATGTCGGTGGCCGCGACGGCCCCGGTGGATACACTGGCCAGAAGAACCACGGCCGAAGCCAGAACGCTCAACTTCATCACATACTCCCTCAGGATGCGCCGCTTCTTAAAAGGACGGCGTCGTTTAAGACTTCACTGGTTGCGCCTCAATGACGAAGAAATGAAGCAAATATGACAGGTAATATGGTTGCAGGGTTTACCCTCGGCTTCTCCCTGCGTTCGCTTCGGTGCATTGCCCCAATTCCGACGTAGCGAAACCACCATTGATTTCTTTCAATCCCGAGGGCGAGATTAATAGATCATTTTTTTTATTTATAGAAAATTCATTCCATTGCGGGGCTGTATTGTCAAGGCCTGAATCCCATCGAACTGACAGCGGATGGAGCGCTTCCCACCGCAAAATCCATTCGCGGTTTCGATGCCGTGCGCAACGCCGCCAACCCATTGGCATATCGGCGACATCAAGGCATCTGCGCGGCCGGTCGGAGCGCCCCATGGCAAGCCGAAAGAGAGTCGAAACACGAAAGCCGGCATGCCGCCGCCATCGCGTAAGGCATGTCGGCATGCCGATGGGAAGGCCGACGTCCTGATCGCCTTGCCCCCGAATGAAGCATCGCCGCCTTCGTTTGCAATGGCGGCTGTACTTCACGCTCCTTCACCCAAGTCGCTCGTTGCCGACCGGCGCTTTCGAGGCTAAGCAACTGGAAACCAGATTGCCAGGGAGGCTCCATGTCGTCGATTGTCATCGCTCAAGGAGGCGGCCCGACCGCCGTGATCAATCAGACACTCTGCGGCGCCATCGTTGCCGCCCGCCGGCACGACCCGTCACTGCGCATCCTCGGCGCCCGCCACGGCGTCCGGGGGCTGACGCGCGGCGATCTCGTCGACCTCACCGCGCTTTCGGAAAGCGATCTTGAGCGCCTGGCCCGCACCCCGAATTCGGGCCTCGGCTCGACGCGGGACAAGCCCGATCCAGCCTATTGCCAGACCATCCTGCAGGCGCTGGAAAAGCTCGATGCCCGCGGCTTCATCTACATCGGTGGCAATGACACGGCCGGCACGCTCGATCTCCTGCGCCAGCAGTCGACCGGTTCCTGCAGCTTCGTGCACGCCCCCAAGACGATCGACAACGACCTGATGGAGAACGACCATGTGCCGGGCTTCATCTCGGCGGCCGCTTTCGTCGCCAATGCCTTCGTCAGCATGGATCTCGATTTCCGGGCGATGCCGGGCATTTATGTCGCCATCGTCATGGGCCGGCATGCGGGCTTCCTCAGCGCCGCGGCTGCCGGCTGGCAGCAGGCGCCGGAGGACGCGCCCCATCTGATCTACACGCCCGAAAAGCCCTTCTCGGTCGAGCAGTTCCTCGATGACGTCGACATGGTCTACACCCGTATCGGCCGCTGCATCGTCTCGATGTCGGAAGGCGTCCAGGACGAGGCTGGCCGTCCCCTCGCCGAGGCACTCGCCGCTGGCACGGTCGAGCGTGACGCCCATGGCAATGTGCAGCTCACCGGCGGCGATCTCGGCATCGAGATCCAGAAGGCCTTGAAGCAGCGCTTCCCCAAGGCGCGCGCCCGTGTCGACACGCTGGGCTATCTGCCGCGGGGCTATATCGGCATCATCGACGAGACCGATGCCAAGGAAGCCTTCGAGGCCGGTGCCTTCGCGGCCCAGAGCGCCTTTACCGGCTCGGGCTCGGTGGTGCTGCACCATGACGGCAAGCATACCTCGCCGCGCATTGTCGCCCTCGACCAGGTCGCCGGGCGCACCCGTCACATGCCCGACAGCTTCTTCACAGGCGCCAACGCCGTCTCGGAAGAAGGCCGGGCCTATTTCCGCCGCCTGCTGCCGCCACGCCCCGACATTTTCACGCCCTTCGTGTAAGGGGCCCGCCCCTCATTTCGTCATGGGCAAGTCTGCGGCCAACGCTCCAGGGCTTCACGGCCTGCGGATGTCAGGCCGTAGATGCCTTTCTCGACCCGCTCGAACCAGCCATAGACATTGCCCTGCAGGATCTTCGGGGCGTCGGGCACGGTCTTGGCGAGGTCCCGCCGGCGCTGCGGCGCCAACACCAGTGCGGCGGCACAGGCCAGCGCCTGCTGGCGATAGGCCGTCATCTGCGGCGCACGGGTCGAGCCGCCGACGACAGGATCGCCCTGGCGCTTGCGGTGCTCTCTCAACAGGCGGGAACGGCGCTTGGGATCACGGCGCGGGAACGGCGCCTCAGGCGTGATGATGATCTGCACCTCCCCGCTATCGGACACGCCCAGCAATCCAAAGCCGAGACGGCGGCAGAGATTGCGGAAACGCGCATCGCTCTCGCGCCCCTTGCCGCGTAGGGAGAGACGGGCCGCAAGCCAGATCTCGTCGCAGGCTCCGGCCCTGTCGACGCCTTGCAGCACCAGTTCCAGGTTGAAGCTCTGCTTGAGCTCGCAGATCACCGCCACCGGCGGCTCGCCTTCGCGCAGGGCCAGGACATCACAGCCGCCGATCTCGCCTTTCACCGCAAAATCAAGCGACTCCAGGAAGGCCTTGACCGGTAGATAGAGTTCCGTCTCCAAGGCCGGCCCTCACTGCAGTCCGACCGGATCGACGATACCGGCCTTGCAGCCCTGATCCGTCGGCGAGGCGCCGGCGATCAGGTCGGCCAGCTTGGCACCGTCCTTGACCTCGCCGCGCAAGCCGATTGTCATTTCCACGATGATGCTGCGGCTGCCGTCACGCTTGCAGGCAAAGCGCACCCGCTCGCCGGCCCCCGCACCGAAACCCTGGTCGAAGGCGCTGCGAATCTGGCTGGTGTCGATTTCCTTGCCGACATTGTCGGCGAACAACTTCTGGACGGGCGAGGCGTTGATCTCGCCGATCAGAGCCACCGAGCGGCGGAAATAGGCATCGGCCGATTTCTCGAAGAAGCAGGTGCCATGCTCGATCCATTCGTGTCGATCGAGGAAGGAGGCGGTGCCGGGCATGGCCTTCTCCAGGGCCGTACGCGTCGCCGGCTCGAGCTGGGGCTCGGGCAGGTCCTCCCAGCGATGGGCCTTGTCAGCCTCGATATCGCGCCGCGCCACGCCGCAATAGGCATTGCCGCGCGGCTGCGGCCAGAGCCCATGCAGCGTGAAATGGCTGGCGTCATAGCGATCGGCGGTTTGCGTACGGCACTCTGTCTTGTCGGGCAGCCCCTCGCAAAAGGCGGCCTGCCAGCTGATGGCGAAGACATAGGAAGCCCCACCCGTCGAAATTGCCGCATCAGATCTGGCCGGGCCAGGCTTGCCCGCACCCGGCGTGGCGGGTGTGCCATTATCGCCCGCCTTGACCTCACCGCAGGAGACGGGCACCCAGCGCTGCGCCGGCTGGGCATCTTCGACCTGGACGCGATAGAAGGTCGGATCGGGCTTGTTGCCGGCAAGCAGCCGATAATCCTGCCCGGGCGTCAATTTGACATCGCCGGGATTGGTCTGCTTGCGGATCGACTGGAGAGCCGGGCAGGCCTCCCGCGCCGTGAAGACTCCCTTCATCGACTCTTCGGCCCTGGCCGACATGAAAGGAACCAAAGTCGAAACGGCCAAGGCCGCCAGCCAGCTCTTGCGCATGCAATTCTCCCGGTCCACCTGAGCAAGGCACGTTTTGGCGAAAACGCGGCCTTGCCCGAACTCGTTGGTTCGACGCGTGTTTGCGGTTCGAGGCGTTTCATTCAACCCACAAACGCTTTTGCGTCGGGCCATGTCGATCCCGATCCTTCTCATCGAGGAAGGAATAAAGCACAGGGCTGAACAGAAACCTACCTGGCCATGTTGCATTGCAGCATAAGCTGGCCGACCTCCGTACCGGCAAGCCATCCGAGCTTTGGGCATCCCGCCCCGGGCACATCCGCCGGTAACTTCCTCTAAACCATGCAAAAATAGCATGCCGGGCATACGACTTTGCGCGTGCGATTCTGCACAAATTTTGCCGCGATTTGCCTATATATGCAGCGCAGTAAACGTAGCGCTTTTTCTGGAACCACTCCCGTGACGACCGTCGCTCTCATCAACGCCCTCTCCGCCCGCCTCGTAGCCTATCGCAACCGCCGTCGCCTCGCGACCGTGCGCCGCGAACTGAGCTATCGCGACATGCTGGATCTGGGCATGTATCGCGGCCATATCGACCGCGTCGCCAGCGCCGAGAACGAGCCGATCTGAGCTCCTCTCCAGCTTCGGGCCTGCCATGCCCGCCCGATAGTCCGATCGCGATCCTGGCCAGCCCGGATCGCGATTTTGTTTTCCGACCCTTGCCGTCCCGACCTGCTTTTCATCGCGTCAGCGTGATGAATATCATCACGAAGATTTATTGATGACGACGCGTCTCGATATTCCCCGATTGGCGACATTCGGCTAAAACGGTTTAGCGGGCGGCTCCCGCATCTCTTCCCATCACCCGCATAGCCCAGCGGAACCAGGCCCGATCGGCCTTGGCGTGCGCCAAGATGCCGATTTTTCGTGCCGCAACAAAGGGATAGTCCGCGTTCGCACCCCGCGTGCCGCCGCGGGTCTAGCAGTGACGTATGGACGCCAAAGCAGCCACCCTGCCCTCCTCAGGTGCATTCAGCCCCGAGCGCACGGCCTATTCGATCCTGATGGCGATCAGCGTCTCGCATTGCCTCAACGACACCATCCAGTCGTTGATCCCCTCGATCTATCCGATGCTGCGTGACAATTACGCCCTCAGCTACACCCAGATCGGCCTGATCACGCTGGCCTTCCAGCTGACGGCATCGCTGCTGCAGCCTTTCGTCGGCCTCTATACCGACCGCCGCCCCCTGCCCTATTCGCTCACCGTCGGCATGGGCCTCAGCCTTATCGGCCTGGTGCTGCTCGCCTATGCCCAAAATTACGCCACAGTTCTGATCGCCGCCATGCTGGTCGGCACCGGCTCCTCGGTCTTCCATCCCGAATCGTCACGCGTCGCGCGCATGGCTTCCGGCGGCAAGACCGGCTTGGCCCAATCAGTCTTCCAGGTCGGCGGCAATCTCGGCACCTCGATCGGGCCGTTGCTCGCCGCCTTCATCGTCCTGCCCTATGGCCAGCATTCGATCGCCATCTTCTCGGTGATCGCCTTGCTCGCCATGTTCATCCTGTGGAACGTTGGCAACTGGTATGCCGCCTATCGCCGTCATACGGCCGGCATCAAGACCAGGACCGTGTGTGCGGTGGCCTCGTTGTCGCGCGGCCGCGTCATCGCCTCGCTGGCGGTGCTGCTGGCGTTGGTCTTCTCCAAATTCTTCTACATGGCCTCGTTGTCGAGCTACTACACCCTCTATCTCGAGGACCGTTTCGGCCTGTCGCCCGAAGCCGTGCAGATGCAGCTCTTCATCTTCCTGTTCGCCGCGGCCGCCGGTACGCTGCTCGGTGGACCGATCGGCGACCGCATCGGGCGCAAATATGTGATCTGGGTCTCGATCCTGGGCGTGCTGCCCTTCAGCCTGGCCCTGCCCTATGCCAATCTGACCTGGACCCCGGTCCTGGCGGTGATCATCGGCTTCATTCTGTCCTCCGCCTTCTCCGCCATCGTGGTGTTCGCGCAGGAGCTGGTGCCGGGCAAGACCGGCATGATCGCAGGGCTCTTCTTCGGCCTCGCCTTCGGTATGGGCGGGGTGGGTGCGGCCGCCCTCGGCGTTCTCGCCGACAAGACCAGCATCGAGTTCGTCTACAAGGTTTGCTCCTTCCTGCCGATGATCGGGCTGCTGACGATCTTCCTGCCCAATATCGAACGCCCAAAGCCGCAGCCCGTCGAAGCGGTGAAGGAAGTGTTCAAGTAGAAAGGCGGCAGCCCGCCTTTCCATCCCAACGTTTCTGAGGCCGAACGGGGGCTGCACACCAATGAGGGCGCGGCCCCCGCTCCAATTTCAAATAACCAATGGAAACGACCAAATGGCTACGGTATTTCCGCCGGCAGGCTCGCAAAAGAGCCTCGGTGGTCACCAGAGCTGGAGCCGGGAAGCACTCGAAACCCTAATCCTGGCCTGGCCCCTCATTCTGACCAATCTGGTCGAGCTGGCGCTGACCACCACCAATCTCATCCTCGTCGGTGAATTGGGGTCGCAGGCGATCGCCGCCGTGACTCTGGCCAACAACCTGTTCTTTTTCTTTGCTATCATCGGATTGGGCGTGGTGACGGCGGTGGCACCGATGGTGGCCAGCGCCTTGGGTGCCGGTGACGGCAGCGGCCGCGATATCCGCCGGACCGTGCAGCAGGGATTGTGGACATCGCTGATCGTCTCGATCCCGGGCCTCGCCTGCCTGATGAACGGCGAATGGATCATGCTGCAACTCGGGCAGAATCCCGAGATCGCCAGGCATGCCTCGCAATATCTCGGCGGTCTTGCCTGGTCGCTGCCGGCCTTTGTCGGCTACATCGCCCTGCGTTCGGCAGCGGCCGCTATGGGACAGCCCCGCGCGGCCATGTGGAGCGCGCTTGCCGGCATTATCATCAACGCCGTGCTGGCCTGGGGCCTCACCTTCGGCCATCTCGGCCTGCCCGCCCTCGGCGTGTCGGGCCCGGGCATCGCGACCACGATCGCGACCTGGATCTTCTTCCTGCTGCTTGCCGCTTTCCTGGCCTTCAGCCGGCCGTTCCGACACTATCAACTGTTCCAGAACCTGTGGCGCCCCGATTGGGAACGGCTCTGGCAGATCTTCCGGCTGGGTGTGCCCATCGCCGTGACGCTCGCCTTCGAGGTCACCGTCTTCAACGCCGCAGCCTTCCTGATGGGACGCATCGGCGAGACGGACCTCGCAGCACATGGCATCGCCATCCAGATCGCCTCGATCAGCTTCATGGTGCCGCTCGGCCTCGGTCAGGCGGCGACCGTGAGGGTCGGCCTCGCCTATGGCGCCGGCGACCGGCATGCCATCAGCCGCTCCGGCTGGACGGCCTATGCCCTCGGTGTCGGCTTCATGTGCGCGGCAGCGGCCTTCATGCTGATCGCACCGCATCTGCTGATCGGCCGGTTCATCGATCTTGCGGATCCGGTCAACGCCGATGTGGTGGCCAGAGCCAGCCTGTTCCTGATCTTCGCCGGCCTGTTCCAGATCACCGACGGGGCCCAGGTCGTGGCTGCCGGCATGCTGCGCGGCCTGCACGACACGGTGATCCCGATGCTGTTCGCCGCCATCGGCTACTGGGTGGCGGGGCTGCCGCTCGGCATCCTGCTCGGCTTCCATTTCGGCTGGGGCGGTGCCGGTATCTGGGCCGGCCTGGTGAGCGGGCTGACGGCAGTCGCCGTGCTGATGACGCTGCGCTGGCTGCGGCGGGATCGCCTCAAGCCGGCGATGTGATCCGCCGCCATTCCGGTGTGGCCAAAGCGGCCTATTGCAGGGACTGGAAGTAGCTCAGTCTCTGCCGATAGGCGGCTTCGATGCAGCTGGCGGTTGCCCCACAGCGGTCGCGATTGGTGCGCCAGGCCGTCTGGCTGGCCGACAGGGCGACCTGGTCGGCTTTCGCCAGATTCCTGAACCGGGCCTTGAACACGCTGTCGAGAGCAAGGTCGAGCCGCGCCAGCGTATCGCTCTGGCAGATGGCGCGCTCGCTCGGATTGAGGCGTCCGCCGCAGGGGAAGCTGGGCGACGTGGAGGGCGTGCCGGCCGCCTTGTCGACCAGGCTCTTCAGGAAGGCGAGACGCTGCCGATAGCTCACACCGATGCAGGCGGCATCCGCGCCGCACTCGTCGCGTTGGGCACGCCAGGCCGTCTGGTTCGCCTTCAGCTTGGCCTGCAAGTCCTTCGGCAGGGCGGCGTTGATCACGCCATAGGCGGATGACAGCGTCTGATCGAGGGTGGCGAGGTCGCCATCCTGGCAGATGGCGTTTTCGGTGGGGTTCAGGCGGCCATTGCAGGGAAAGCTCGGCGACACGGACGCGGGCACGGTCCTGTCTGGCGCTGCAAAGTCGAGGGCTGCGCTCTGCTGCGGCGGGGAGCTTGCCTGGTTGTCGCCCTCCGTCGTCACGGCGGGTGCGAGATCGGCCCCGGTCTGTGCCGGCTGATTGACCGGCGTCGTGCTGGTGGCGCCGACTCCTTTGACCGGCTGCACATTCTCCGCCTTTCCGGCCATGGCGAAAGAACCGATGATGGCCTCGTTCACCCAGGGGGTCTGGCCACCCTGGGTCGACTGGTCGACATCGGCCCTGACCTGGCCGAACATCTGGCGGATGTCGAGGCCGGGCGTCTCCATATGGGCGAGCAGCGCCGTGGTGAAGGGCGAGTTGCGCCCGCTGCCATCCTGCGCCACCGAACCCGGCGCCGTGGAGAAGGCGATCAGCGTGCCCTTGGCCGAGGAGGCGTCCAGATCGATGCGGGCCAGCCCGCGCGTCCCCGCCCCCCGCGTCAGCTGGCGCGTCAGGGGATTGTCCCGGCACGAATCCAGGATCACGATCTTCACCTTCGGCGCCGCGCTGTCGACCAGTTCCAGCAGCTTGTCCAACGACAGGGTCTGGGTGTCCAGATCGAGCTCGTCCGAGATCTTGGCCGAGACAGGCACCAGGTAGTTGCGCCCCTTCACCTGCACGCCATGGCCCGAATAGAACACCACCACGCTGTCGGCATGGTCGGCATCGCGCAGGAACGCCCTCAGCCCGTCATTCATCGCCGCCAGGTCGCCGTCCTTGACCAGGGTCACCGCATAGCCGATCCGCCCCAGCGCCGCCGCCATGTCGTTGGCGTCATTGGCCGGGTTCACCAAAGGCGTCACCGAGCGATAGGCGCTGTTGCCGATCACCAGCGCTGCCTTCTGGGCTGCGCCGGCCGGCAACGCGCCTGCCAGAACGACAGCGGCAAGGAAGAACAGACGGATCAGGCAGGCCATGATGAGGTCTCTGGAAGGCAAGGGCGCGACATTATCTCCGCCAGCGCGCGCAAATCAAACGTGACAGCGCCATGCGAACGCCTCAAAGATGGAAGCCGACAGGCTTTTCTACATGGGAGCGCTCAACAGCTCCCCTTTTCGACAGTCAGGTGCGTTGTGATCGAATATGTCCGCCGAATCCTCGATGCCCGTGTCTATGACGTGGCCCAGAGAACGCCCCTGGACCCGATGGTGCGGCTCAGCCAGCGCCTGAATGCGGAAGTCCTGCTCAAGCGCGAGGATCTCCAGCCGATCTTCTCCTTCAAGATCCGTGGCGCCTATAACCGCATCGCCCGCCTGTCGCAGGAGGCCAAGGCCGCCGGCGTGATCTGCGCTTCGGCCGGCAACCACGCCCAGGGCGTCGCCCTTTCGGCAACGAAACTCGGCATCGCCGCCACCATCGTCATGCCGATCACCACCCCGCGCATCAAGGTCGACGCCGTGCGCTATTGGGGCGGCAAGGTCGTGCTCAAGGGCGACGTCTTCGACGAAGCCTACGCCCATGCCAGGGAACTCGAACGCGAGCACGGCCTCACCTTCGTGCACCCCTATGACGATGGTGACGTCATCGCCGGCCAGGGCACCGTGGGCGTCGAGATCCTGCACCAGCATCCCGACCCGATCGAGGCGGTTTTCGTGCCGATCGGCGGCGGCGGCCTGGCCGCCGGCATCGCCTCCTACGTCAAGTTCCTGCGTCCGGAGACGAAGGTGATCGGTGTCGAGCCCGTCGACGCCGCCTCGATGAAGGCGGCCATCGAGGCCGGCGAGCGGGTGGTGCTTGATCGTGTCGGCCTGTTCGCCGACGGTGTCGCGGTACGCCAGGCAGGTGAAGAGACCTTCCGGATCTGCCGGGAACTGCTGGACGACGTCCTGGTCGCCGACACCGACGCCATGTGCGCCGCAATCAAGGACATTTTCGAGGACATGCGGGTGCTGTCCGAACCGGCCGGCGCCCTGTCGTTGGCAGGCCTGAAGGCCTATGCCCAGGCAAATCCTGAGAGAAGCGGCGCGCTGATCGCCGTCAACAGCGGCGCCAACCTCAATTTCGACCGCCTGCGACATGTCGCCGAACGCGCCGAGGTGGGCGAGGCTCGCGAGATCCTACTCGCCGTCACCATCCCAGAGGAGACGGGCAGCTATCGCCGCTTCATCGACGTGCTGGGCAACCGCATCGTCACCGAGTTCAACTATCGCTATGCCGGCGGCAGCCAGGCCCATGTCTTCGTCGGCCTGAAGCTGGCCGATGCCAAGCGCCAGAAGAGCGAGATCGTCGGTCAGCTCGAGCGGCTCGGCTATGGCGTCGTCGACATCAGCGCCGACGAGACCGCCAAGCTGCATGTGCGCTACATGGTGGGAGGACGGGCGCCCGGTCTGACGGACGAATTGGTGCTGCGCTTCGAGTTTCCCGAACGTCCCGGCGCCCTGCTCCGCTTTCTCGACGGTGTCGGCTTCGACTGGAACATCACCCTGTTCCACTACCGCAATCACGGCGCCGATTATGGCCGCGTGCTGGTTGGAATCCAGGTTCCCGAGGCTGATCGGCCGCGCCTTTTCGAACGTTTGGGAGAGCTCGGCTACCCCTATGAGGACGAGAGCGCCAACGACGCCTATCGCCTCTTCCTGCGCGGCTGAACGGCCTGCTGCCAGGCACGCACCACCCTTCACGAAAAATTAAGCAATAACAAATGGTTAAGGCTCCTGGCGGAGCCTGCCACCGCTATGCTCCACACCCATAGCAGCAATGCCGAATAACATGCCCACGGCGTGCTTTTCGACACTACATAAACACCGAAAAGTCGCAATAAGTCTTACAAGTAGAGACGAGGCGTTAACTGCGCCGCGTTACAATGAAAGGTGAGTTGGAGTCAGTACGATGCGTTTGGCGGGATTGTTTGCAGCGAAGGACGGATTTGAAGAAGGCGACATAGCTGGAGTGACGATCGATGTCGTCACCGGCCTGCTTGCCGGTCTCGCCCTGATCATCGGTGTCTGGCTGCTCGGCAGCGCACTGAACGCGGATGCCAGCCATATCGCCTCGGCGCTGGCCCGCTGAGAACGCATCGATCATCACGGATGACGTGAAGCAGTCCGGTCCCCCGCCGTGGGAAACCAGACCGCTTCATCATGCTCACGATGACGCAGCTGTCGTACCACCCGGTCGCAGCGACTATTTGCTCATCGAATTCTTGATCATGCCGACGATGACCTGAAGGATCGCGCCACCGGCACCGCCACCGATGACGTTGGTGACGATCGAGCCGATGTCGAAATTCCCCGACTGCATGGAGGCCGCCACGGACGGCCAAACGGCGGTGATGATCTGGCCGAGCACGCCGCCGCCGACCAGACCGGCGATGATGTTGCCGATATTGCCCATGTCGAATTGCGGCAGAGCCTTGCCGGAGCCGGCGCCGCCGAGCGCGCCCGCTACCAGGTTGATAAGAATCTGTTCCATTGTCGACTTCCACTTTCAGTGGCGGCTGGTTGCTGGAAAGATGACCGCCTGCGACAATTTGTACAGATTCTGGTTTCGTTTCAATTAATCCGCGAATCGAGCAACGCTTCAGGAGGCCTTACACAAAGTAAAATCTGTGTATTTCGCTTCTGCAGCGCTTCGCCGTCTCGGTGGAGAGCTCGCTGCATTGTTTCCTGCGAGTCTATCCGCCCTGAAGTGCCTTGAAATCACGCTGCCAGATCGCGCCGGTGATATAGCGTAGAATGGAATTGCCGCGTTCGGCATCGGGCGCTCCCATCAGCGAGAGCAAGGCCACACAGGCCTCCTTTCCCTGATGCACCGTCACCGCGGGTTCCCGGCCGGTCCGCTGGGCGCCGGTCTGGCCATCCCGGCCGGCGGCATTCTTCCACTTGTCGGCAAAGATCCTCGCCCCCTCCCTGGCGGTGTCGCAATCGCCATAGGGCAGCGCGATCACCACGCCACTGCCTGCCGGCTCCTTCGTCTCGACATCGGCGATCACCACACCGAGGGACACGGGCGTGGGCGGCCTCTTCGCCCGCTCAGCCATCTTGTCCGCCAGCGCTTTCTTGTCGACCGTGGGTGAGGTCGCCATCATGTCCAGCACATCGTCCCCCTGCATCCAGATCGCCGGGGTGAGCACGATCGCCTGCAGAATCGAGCCCTGGACGGCCACCTTCTCGATGGCATCGATGGCCGCTTCGACGGGTGCCAGGCCGGCGAGGCTGGTCTTGGCCGAAACGCCTCCCGCCTCGGCAGCAGCCGCTGGATCGGGGGACTGCGCCACTCCATCGGCGAAAGGTGCCAGCATGGAGGCCCTGCCCAACGGACCGAGGAAGGGATTTGTGATGCTGCGTTTGGCGAAATCGAGCTTCATCGGCTCGCCATTGCGCCATACGCCGTTGGCATGGCTGAAGCCGCGCTTGCCAAGCCCTTCTACGAAAGATGCGGATATGGCGGGCTCCGTGAAGCGCCAGAGGACGACAGCCCGCGGCGGCGTGCCATAGTCGGTGAGGCTGGCAATCTCGCTGCGTTTCAGGCCGGTGTCATCGCGCCAGGACTCGTCCGTGCTGATGAATAGAGCTTTCAGCGTATCGCTGTCGCCTAAGCCCACCCGCCGCCTCATCGCGGAGACATCCCCGGCATAGAGCCGGCGCAATTCCGACAGGCCGACAAAGCTGGCGGCAATGCCGTTGCGATCCATTGCGACCTTGGCGGGAACGTGCGACAGCGCGCGCCGCAGTTCCGAATCGGCCGAGGCCTCTCCCGCGACGCCGCATAGCAAGGTCGCCACCGCTGCGGCACCTGCGAGCCTTCTCAATCCGTCCGGCATGAAAATCCCTCCTGTCCATCGCAACGGCGGCAATGGCACGCCGGCGGGGCCAAGTCTGTCGCCGTGGGAACGCGTCAGGGGAACTGCATCAGGATTTCTTCGTCGTCCAACGCGCCGCGGCGGCATCGTCCTCGTCCCTGGCGGCGACCCAGCCCGTGCCGGAGGCGCGTTCCTCCTTCTTCCAGAAGGGGGCACGGGTCTTGAGATAATCCATCAGGAAGGACGCGGCCTCGAAGGCGGCCTGGCGATGCATCGAGGCCGTCACTACCAAGACGATATTGTCGCCCGGGACGAGACGGCCATGGCGATGGATGATGGAGACCCCTTGCAAAGGCCAGCGCCCGCGTGCTTCCGCCTCGATGCGCTCGAGCTCGGCCTGGGCCATTTCGGGATAATGATCGAGCGTCATTGCGCTGATGCGGTCGTCGTCGGGCCCGGCCCGGCAGATGCCGATGAAATTGACCACGGCACCGATATCGGTCCGCCCGCCAGTCAAGGCGGCAATCTCGGCCGAAACGTCGAAATCCTCACGTTGCAGGCGAACGCTCACCGTATCCGCTCCCGCCGCCTCAGCCGCCCGTCATGGGCGGGAAGAAGGCGACCTCACCCGCACCGGCAATCGGAGCGGCCGGCTTGACATGGCGCCGATCGATCGCCGCCCGCACGATCTTGCGGTTCTCGAAGGCATGGGCATGGGCCTCGCTGCGCTCGGACAGAAACTGCATCAGATCCTCGACCGTCCTGACCTCGGCCGGCAGATCGACTTCCTCTTCCGGCACGCCGATGCGCTCGCGCAGCCAGGCGAAATAGATCAGCTTCATCGCGCGTCCTCCAGCCTTATTACGCATCCTCGAGGAGATGCTGCACGCCGCTGCGGAAGTAATCATACCCGGTATAGAGCGTCACCACAGCCGAAACCCACAACAGCACCAGGCCGATGATGGTACAGCCGGGCAGGACCGCATCGCCGGCCGGCCCCGCCAGCAGGAAACCGATCGCCAGGAGCTGGACGGTGGTCTTCCATTTGGCAAGCCGCGTTACCGGCACGGAAACACGCAATTCGGCCAGGAACTCCCTGAGACCTGAAACCAGGATCTCGCGGCACAGAATGACGATCGCCGCCCATACGGACAGGTTGCCGATGGTGATGGTTCCCGTCGCCGTCAGCATGAGCAGGCAGGACGATACCAAGAGCTTGTCGGCGATCGGATCGAGCATGCGCCCGAGCGAGGATTGCTGCCCCCAGGCCCTGGCGAGATAGCCATCGAAATAGTCCGTCACCGCCGCCAGCGCGAACGCCCCGAAGGCGACCCAGCGCACCCAGATCACCTCCGGCCAGAACAGGCAGGCCACGACCACCGGCACCGCCGCGATCCGGCCATAGGTGAGGATGTTCGGCAGGGAGAGCGGCGAGGTCCGCTTGGTGGGCGCAGGTGATGTCATGGCTTGAAGGAACATGGCGCGGGCCGCGCCGTCAACCGGGTTTAAGGAGCCTTGTCGTGGAAGAAGTCGTAGACCTTGCGGGCGGTCGCCTGATCGATGCCCGGACAGCCTTCGAGATCGGCCATCGAGGCGCGTTCGATCGCCTTGAGAGTGCCGAAATGCCGCAGCAGCGCACGTTTGCGCTGCGGGCCGATGCCGCCGATTTCCTGGAGCCCTCCCTCCTTCAGGGATTTGGAGCGTTTCTGGCGATGGGCGCCGATGGCGAAGCGGTGGGCTTCGTCCCGCAGGCGCTGCACGAAATAAAGCACGGGATCGCGCGGGGCGAGCTTGAAGGGGGACTTGCCCTCGACGATGAAGGTCTCGCGGCCGGCATCGCGATCGACACCCTTGGCGACGCCGACCAGCGCGACATCCTCGACGCCAAGGTCGGCGAAAACCTCGCGAGCCACCTGCAACTGGCCGGCACCGCCGTCGATGAGCACGAGGTCGGGCCAGGTCGGCATCACGACATCGTCCGGCTCCGCCGCCTCGCCCGGCTCGTCCTTGGGTGTCTCCTTGATCAGGCGGGAAAAGCGTCGCTCCAGCACTTCGCGCATCATGCCGTAGTCGTCGCCCGGCGTGATCTCCGTCGATTTGATGTTGAACTTGCGATAATGCGTCTTGGCGAAGCCTTCGCGTCCGGCCACGATCATGCCGCCAACGGCGTTGGTGCCCATGATGTGGGAGTTGTCATAGACCTCGATGCGGCGCGGTGGCTCTTCGAGGCTGAAAGCCTCGGCGACGCCCTCCAGCAGCTTGAGCTGCGAGGAGGATTCGGCCAGGCGGCGCCCAAGGGCCTCGCGGGCATTGGTGAGGGCATGTTCGACGAGGTCGCGCTTCTCTCCCCGCTTCGGCGTCGCGATCTCGATACGATGGCCGGCACGCAGCGACAGCGCCTCACGCAGGATCTCCCCGCCCTCGACCTCATGCGAAAGCAGCACGAGCTTGGGCGCCGGCTTGTCGTCGTAGAACTGGCCGAGAAAGGCATCGAGCACTTCGACCTCGCTGAGCGTACGGTCGGCCTTGGGAAAATAGGCCCGGTTGCCCCAGTTCTGGCCGGTGCGGAAGAAGAAGACCTCGATGCAGAACTGGCCGGCCTGCTCGTGCACGGCAAAGACGTCCGCTTCCTCGATCGAACGCGGATTGATGCCCTGCGTCGACTGGATGGCCGAAAGTGCCGCGAGCCTGTCGCGATAACGGGCGGCGCGCTCGAATTCCAGGGTCTCGGCGGCCTGCTCCATTTCATGCGCCATCGCTTCCTTGATGGCCTTGGACTTGCCGGTCAGGAAGGCGCGCGCCTCGCTGACCAGGCCGGCATAATCCTCGATGGAGATCTCGCCGGTACAGGGAGCCGAGCAGCGCTTGATCTGGTGCAGCAAACAGGGGCGCGTGCGGGTGGAGAACACCGAATCCGTACAGGATCGGATGAGAAAGGCACGCTCCAGGGCATTCATCGTGCGGTTGACGGCCAGGACGCTGGCGAAGGGGCCGAAATAATCACCCTTGCGCGTGCGCGCGCCGCGATGCTTGGTCAGTTGGGGTGCAGGATGGTCACCCGTCAGCAGGATATAGGGAAAGGACTTGTCGTCGCGCAGCAGCACGTTGAAACGCGGCTTCAGGCTCTTGATTAGGTTGATCTCAAGCAGCAGGGCTTCGGTTTCCGTCTGGGTGGTGACGAACTCCATCGCCGCCGTCTCGGCGATCATGCGGGCGATACGCGCCGTCGGCGCAATGCCACGGGCATAGCTCGCCACCCGCTTCTTGAGCGAATGCGCCTTGCCGACATAGAGCACCGTGCCTTCCGCATCGATCATGCGATAGACCCCCGGCGCATTGGGCAACGTCTTCCAGAAGGCATGGATGACCGCGGTTCCCGCCCGCAGCGAAGACGGCACGGCTTTCTCGTCGAAGGCAAGGTCGACGGAGGAGGAGGCTTCCTCGGTTTCGGCGGGAGCAGGCGAGTCGATCATGGCTGATAAATAGGACGCGGGAAGCGCGCTGGCGAGAGGGCACGCAAAACACCGGTGAAATTGCTACCATCCTCGGCCTGCCGCGGGCTGTTCCGCCCGGATTTACTCAGTCCAGGCCAGATGCTGGCCGCCATCGACGGCGATCATCTGGCCGCTGACGCTACGCGCACGGGCCAGATAGAGCACGGCCTCCACGATATCCTCCACGGCACTGCCATGGCCGAGCGGCGTGCCGGCCGCCTCGGCCGCGAATTCCTCGGGTGTCTGCGAGGCGGCCTGCAGGGTTGGGCCGGGTCCGATGCCGTTGACTCGGATATGCGGCGCCAGGGCCTGGGCCAGGGTCTGCGTGGCGACATGCAGCACGGATTTGCTGAGATAATAGGACACATAGTCCGGCCGGGGATGCAGCACGCGCTGGTCGATCAGATTGACGATGGAGGGGTCGTAGGCAAGCGGGTCGACCTGGGCCGCAAAGGCCTGGGCGAGAAAGATCGGGGCCTGGGCGTTGACGGCGAATTGCCGGTTCCAGATCTGCGCCTGGAGACTGCCGATGCCGTCGGGCTCGAACATCGAGGCCGAATTCACCAGCAGATCGAGGACGCCGATGCCGGCGCGCGCCTCCTCGACGATTGCACTTACCTTGTCACCCGCGGCCAGATCACCCACGACGATACAGGTCCTGCGTCCCATGGCCGCAATTTGCGCCGCCGCATCCTCCGCTTCCGCGCGCGAACGATTGCAATGGAGCGCGACATCATATCCGGCCTGGGCCAGCCCAAGCGCGATGCTCCGACCGATACGCTTGGCGGCGCCGGTCACCAAAGCGCGTTGCGCACGAGCCTTTTCCACCATTTTCTCCATTCCTTCCGCAGGCTTGTCTTCATACTGCGTTTACGATGCAGGCAGATTGCTGCCCAGCGTTAACGTCGATCAACCACTGGACAGTGTTCAAGTGACGGACTGGCCCATGCCAGCACTGGAGCAAGGCACGCCCATGGCTGAACGTTTTTTGCTCCAGCTCTTTGGTTCGACGCGTCTTTGTGATTCGTGGTAGCTCCCTTCAATCGCAAGACGCTTTGGCACTGGAACAGGCAACACTGGGACACGATGCTGAAGGTCACTTTCCTCACTTGCGCGATCCTGGCCTGGCAGCCCCTCATTGGAGCAGCGCAGGCCGGCGAGGCTGTGCCTGGGGCGCCCTCCGCCCTGTCGCTGGTGTGGACCGGTCGCTTCATTGCCGTAACCAAGGCGCCGGTGCTGGCGGGCGTCGCTCCGCAGGCCGCTGCCAAGCCGGCCCGCCCGACGGCTGGCTATGACGATGTCGACATTGTCGGCTCCATCCCGGCCAATCCCTCGGGAGAGAGTGGCAAGAATCGCTCGCCCATGCGCACTGCACGCCCGGCAGGCCTCTGTCTTCTGCCCGGCCTCACCTCCGGCCGGGGTGATGATCTGGCCTGCGGCGGCGCCCAGAATAATCGCTGGTCGGCCCGCGCGACGGCGTTCAACTATGATTTGGGCACGGTTCATTCCGATTTTGCCAATGCGCCCGCGCCCTATGCCGCCGGATGGGAATGAAGAACCATTCCGACAACACCAGAATTCATGAAATTAAATTCTCATTAACCATAATAAATTTTGAATTACCCTAAGGAAATCTTTAGAACATACATTATAGTTAACAAATCATTTCAAATATAATTTAAGTTATTGCCATAATGTCGCCTTGTTAAATCTACTTAATAAACCCATCAGGCAACTTTCTCTTAATAGTCTTCACGTAACACGGTCGCATGATTGTTCGATGGGTTGGGGATACCGGCGTCATCGCGTGTATGAGTTCCAGGAGTTCACGATGAAAAAGCTTCTTCTCGCCACAGCATTGACGCTGATCACCGGATCCGCCTTCGCGGCCGACATTCCGCCCTATCAGGAGCCCGCTCCGGCCTATCAGGCACCGGCCTCCAATGTGACCTGGACGGGCTTCTATGCCGGTATCAATCTCGGCTACGGCTTTTCCGGTGACTTCGATGCCGATCGCGGCGTCCGCTTGAACGAGGCCAGCGGCTTCACCGGCGGTGTCCAGGCCGGCTACAACATGCAGTACGATCCGATCGTGATCGGCCTCGAAGGCTCGCTGAACTACGCCGACATCACCGACAAATATGACGGCCACAAGGGTACCTACGGCTTCAACGGCTCGATCACGCCCCGCATCGGCTACGCCATGGGTGACTTCCTGCCCTATATCAAGGCGGGCCTTGCCTTCGGCGATGTCGAGATCAACCGCTTCGGCGCCAAGGATTCGCAGTGGCAGGTCGGTTGGACCGCCGGCTTCGGTGCCGAATATCGCGTGACCCCGGAAGTGTCGGTCCGGGCTGAATACAACTATACCAGCTACGGCAAGGATGACTTCGACATCCGCAGCGGTATCGTCAAGGCCGGCTATAGCGGCAGCGACATCAAGCTGGGCGTCAACTATCATTTCTGATCCGTTCAGAAGACAGCGCTCCGAAAAGGCCCGGCACAACGCCGGGCCTTTTTCGTTCGATGATCGTCAGCCGGCCTTGATAGTCGATATCCGGCCTTCCCAGATCATGCTGCCCACCACGGCCAGGAGAACCACAGCGCCGCCGGCCAGGGCCGCCGTTCCCGGCGCTTCTCCGAAAGCAAGCCAGACCCACAGGGGCGCAAGGGGCGTCTCCAAGGCGCCGATCAGCGCCGTCTGGGCTGCCGGAATGAACTTCGCGCCGATGGTAAAGCAGACCAGAGCCAGGCCCATATTGCTCACGCCGAATGCCACCAGCAAGACAACTTCATCAGCATTCGCCGGCCAGCTCGACATCAGAGGCGCGCTGATGAGGGCCGGCACCAGCGCCGACAGGCAGGCAGCCGGCACCAGTGGCACATCGGGAAAGCGCCGCCGCATCACCACGAAGGCGGCCACCAGCACCGTCATTGCCAGTGCGAGGGCATCGCCGATCAGGCTCCCCTGCCCGCCGCCGCCGGCCACGGTCAGCGCCACACCTACGACCGCGAACAGGCTGGCGACCAGCACCGCCGCTGAAGCCCGTTCGCGCATCACCAGCCAGGCCAGGCCCGCCGCCACGAAGGGCACCGTCGCATAGATGATCGAGACATGGGCCACGCTGGTGAGTCGCAGCGATGCCACGAAACAGGCCATGCCCAGGCTGGACAGCAGGCAGAAGCCCAGGCCGACCCATCCCATCGCCCTGAAGCTGCGCCAGGTGTTGCGGCCTTCCAACGCCAGGATGAAGGCGAGGCTGGTGGCTGCACCGAACAGGCCACGCCAGAACAGCAGGGCGGCAATGTCGAGGGGTACCGCTCGGGTGAAATAGCCGGCCGAACTCCACAGGATGGCGGAGGCCGTCACCAGCGCCACACCGAGATGGCGCGGGGTGAATGCGGCCGGCATGCTCCCTTCGATGGACATGGCAATCTCCGATACGGCTGATGCCGATTGACAGATGCCGATTGAAGCAGAACCCTGCTGCCAAGAATCTGTCAGCAGTCTCTGCACAGACCGCAATCAATGGCTTGTTGCCCATGCGCCGCACCACACGCCTGTTCGAGATCATCCAGTTGCTGCGCGTCGCCAAGAAGCCGGTAACCGCCGAGGCGATCGCGGCGCAGCTCGAAGTCGCCAAACGCACCATCTATCGCGACATCGCCTCGCTCCAGGCCCTGTCGGTGCCCATCTATGGCGAAGCCGGCATCGGCTATGTCATGCGCTCCGGCTACGACCTGCCGCCGCTGATGCTGTCGATCGAGGAAGTCGAGGCCCTCGTGGTCGCGCTCGGACTGCTGGAGCGCACCGACGACCGTGCGCTCAAGGCGGCAGCAGGCTCGATCCGCGCCAAGATCGCCACCGTCCTGCCGGTTGCCAACCGCGAGCCGATCGACAAGACCAGCCTCTTCGTGCCGCAATGGATCCATCCCGAGCCGATCAGCATCGACCTTGCCGCCATTCGCCTGGCCATTCGCGACGAACGCAAATTGCTGCTGCACTATGCCGACGTCGAGGGACGGGAAAGCCGGCGGATCGTCCGCCCGATCGCCATGATCTACTATGTCGAGGTGATGCATGTCGTAGCCTGGTGCGAGCTGCGCCGGGATTTCCGTAGCTTCAGGGCCGACCGCATCCGCCATTGCGAGGTCATGGAGGAGCGTTTCGAGGGCGAAAGCGCGGTTTTGCGCACTGCCTGGGAAGCACGCCAGCGTGAAGAGGCGCCACAGCGCTAGAGCAAGGCGCGTTCGAGCGTGAACGCTTATTTGCTCTAACTCCTTGTTCCCAAGCCAATCCTGAGGATTGGCCAGAGCTTCCTTGCGATTCTTGGTGATTCCACCAAATCGCAAAACGCTTTGGCGTCCGATCAGGCCTTCAGACTAACACCATCAACCTGGCCGGGCCATCCTCGGTTGCCACCAGGTCTCGCGCCTGAAAGCCCGCTTTGGCATAGGCCGCCTGTGCTCGCCGATTGGCAGGGTCGGGATCAACCACGACCATCGGCGCCCCCTCTGCCTGCAAATGCTGTGCCAACAGGCGCAGATAGGCCGGGCCGTGGCCACGACCGAGCATGGCGGGATCCCCGATGAACGTATCGATGCCGCGTGTGCCGACCGGAAAAGCGGCCAGATGCGGCTGTTCCCAAGCGTGGACTTCATAGTCCTGGACATAGGCAAAGGGTCGCGCTTCGAAGCTGACGATCCGCATTACCATGCGCGGATCGGCGAGGTCCTCCCTGAGCAATTCCAGCTGCTTGTCCGCATCCTGCCACCAGCAGGCCACTTCGGGCTCGCGCAGCCAGGCCGCCAGCAAGGGCAGGTCGCCCACGGCTGCCGGGCGGAAGCGATAGGGGCCACCATTCAGGCCCATCGCCTCACTGCGGACGCGTCAGGCCGAAAGCCGGGATTTCCGCCTCGAAGGCGGCCAACCAGGCTTGCAGCTTGGGATGATGCTGCCGCCAGGTTCCGGCAAAGCGCAAATCGAGATAGCCGAGCGCGCAGGCCAGTGCGATGCTTCCCGCGTCCAGTGCCGGGTCGAAGGCCCCTGCCCGTGCCTCGAATTGAGCCAGGCCGCGCGCGACCTTGCCGGCCTGGATATCGAGCCATTTGGCACTGCGCTGGTCCTCGGGACGTATCCTCGCTTCATAGACCTGGAGCAGGGAGGCATCCATGATGCCGTCCGCCAGGGCCTGACGGGTCAGCACCTCATAGCGTTCCGGGCCCTGCGGCATGATCCGCCCGCCTCCTGCGAGGTGGTCGAGATAGTCGAGAATGACCCGGCTGTCGTAGAGGATGGTCCCGTCATCCAGGATCAACACCGGGATCTTGCCGAGCGGGTTCTGCTCGCGCAGGCTATCCTGCGGATCATTGGTATCCGCCGGGACCACGGTGATGCGATCGAACAGGCCGAGATAGTGGGCGGCGATCTTGACCTTCCGACCGAAGGGCGAAGGAGGCGAGGAGCGCAATTGCATGATGAAGCCGAAATCCAGCTGCTGGAATCATGAGCGCCTGCAAGCGCTCATCCATCCATTACCGCATTTCAGCCGCAAGCGCGGAAATACCGATCAGGCTTTCACCAGATTGACGGCCTTCGGTCCCTTGCCCTTCTTGTCGGGCTCGACATCGAAGGAGATCTTCTGGCCTTCAGACAATGTACCCAGACCGGAACTTTCGACTGCGGTGATGTGAACAAAGATGTCGCGTCCACCATCGTCAGGCGTTATGAAGCCATAGCCTTTTTGGGTGTTGAAGAACTTGACGGTGCCGCTCTGCGCCATCTTACGCTCCCAGTCCCGATCTGGCCGGATGACCAGATCCATTCCACACCAGTACGCAATGAGTTTCATCCAAAGGACGTTTGTACGCAAGAGGCGATATCGGCGGCCGGACCGATAGGCCCTTGCCGCACCGGACAAATTTTACCGATACTGGAAATTCCTATGGGCGAAGACATACCTTACAACCGTGAGGCGCCGCCGCCGGGCATCCTCGAGGAATTGTCGCCGGGTGTCCGCCGCATCCTGGCTCCCAATGGCGGTGCCTTCACCTTTACCGGTACCTGTTCCTATATCGTCGGACGCGGCAAGGTCGCGATCATCGACCCCGGACCGGACGATCCTGATCACGCCGCTGCCCTGCTGGCAGCCGTGCACGACGAGGAAGTGGTGGCGATTGCCGTCACTCACACCCACCGCGACCACTCGCCGGGCGTGTCGGCGCTGGTATCGGCCACCGGCGCGCCCACCTACGGCGCCGGCCCGCATCGCAGCGCCCGCCCCCTGCATGACGGCGAGATCAATCTGCTCGATGCCGCCGGCGACCTCGCCTTCCAGCCCGACATTGTCCTGACCGAAGGCGATCGCTTCGGTCCGCCGGACTGGCCGTTGACGGCACTGGCGACGCCCGGCCACTGCGCCAACCATCTCGCCTTTTCGCTGGAAGCGGACAAGGTGCTGTTGTCGGGCGACCATGTCATGGCCTGGTCCACCAGCATCGTCGCCCCACCCGACGGCTCGATGGGAGACTACATGGCCTCGCTGGAGAAACTTCTCGGCAGGCCGGAGGCACGCTATTTCCCTGGCCATGGCGGCCCGGTCGAACAGCCCCAGCGCTTCGTGCGCGCGATGATCCAGCATCGCCGCATGCGCGAGGCTTCGATCCTGCAGGCCCTCGGCGAAGGCCCTGCGCCGATCACGCCCTTGACCGCCAGGGTCTATGCGGGGCTGCCGGCCGGGTTGCAGGGAGCGGCGGCCCTCAACCTCTTCGCCCATCTCGAAGACCTGGTCCAGCGCGGCAAGGTCGCCACCGAGGGGGCCCCTTCCATGGCGGGCCGCTACTGGCTCGCCTGATCCGGCGTCAGCGCCCGATCGCGCAACTCGGCCATGAAACTCTGCACATGCTTGGCGTTGGCTCCGAAATCATAGGAGCCGTAGCGAGCAGCCGAACGCATGTCGATGCGCGTCTTGCCGCCCTCGCTCCGGATGCGCAGCGCAATGTCGTCGACAGTACCCAGAATGGTGGATGAGGCGACCGCCTCGATACGATCGCCAAAGTGCCTCTGCGTGGAGGCCGAACCCGCGGTCGGGCCTCCCATCGCGTCGGCGTCCACGCGATCGCCATCCTCGCGGATGCTGTCAGGCAGGCGGATACGCGCGGCCATCTCGCCGAAGCGCAGATCACCCACGACCTGCCAGCGCCTCTCCCGCATCAGGCGAAGCGCGATCTTGCGGATATCGTCCGGCGGCACGTCGAGGAGAATCGACTGGACCTGCGGCAAGGCCTCGCGCTGATACGCCGCCAGCCCCGCCGCATAGGCGGTGGAATTGGCGTCCGCCGTGCGTGTGCGGGTAGCATGGGCCAGGGGCGGAGGATCCTCGGGATCGGTGCTGACATCGACGATTCCGGGCACGCTGAGGGCAAGGCTGGTGGCGATCGCTGCGGGCCCGAGCACCAGGATGGCAAGCAGGAAGGCACTGAAGGCTCTGCCGAAACCTCGCTCGCCCTTGCGCCAGATCACCTGGAAGGCGACCACGGCGCAGAGCAAGGCGGCGCAGGCTGCCAGCAGTCCCGCGCACAGGGCGGCAAAACCGGCCTTGAGCGGGGCGAGATGGAAGCGCAGCAGCACCAGGGAGATCAGCACCACCTCGAAGGCGAAGACCGCCAAGCTCTGCGCGGTACGGGCCCAGCCGGTCGGCGGAGGCGCCGGGCGTCGCAGCATCAGGGCGCGCCCGCCAGCGACTGCAGGAGATCGGGCAGGTCCATCACGCTGTCGATGACGTGATCGGCATGCGGCGCGAGTTCTTCCCGCTTGGCAAAACCGCTGAGCACGGCGATAGCCGTGCCGCCGGCCGCCTTGACGGCATGAAGGTCATGGGTGGAGTCGCCGACCAGGGCGATTTCCTGAGGCTTCACCCCGAACGCCTGGGCAAAGCCGAGTACCGGACCCGGCTCCGGCTTGCGGCCATGGCCCGAATCATAGCCGAGCACGGCGTCGAGCCAGGGCATCAGGCCGAGCTTCTCGCAGTGCGCACGGGCACCCGCCTCGGAATCATTGGTGCAGATGCCCAGCAGATAGCCTCGGCTCTTCAGGGTGGACAGAAGCCAGGGCGGATCACCGATGGGCGTGACATGTTTCAGGCCCTCCTCGATGAAGATGCGGTCCATCTGTTCGAAGAAGGCGGTATCGGCGACCTCCCCGAGCACTTCAGCCCAGGCGACCCCATAATCGGCCGAAGATTCGGCCACCAGCACCGAATGCGGCAGGATGCGGTGGCTCTCCAAATCGTAATCGTTGATCTCGACCAGCCGTGCCATCTTCTCGGGGTCGCCACCGCTCAGGCGCTGCATGGCGGCATAGGCCGCAGCGCTCCAGGTGAGATGGAAGTCGACCAGGGTTCCGTCCTTGTCGAAGAGTATGGCGCGTATCGGCATGGCGAATCCCAGTCTACAGCCCTTTCCCGCCCTCCATAAGGAATTTGGCAAGCGCGGCATACCGAATTCGCGCGAAAACAGGAGGCTGGAACAAGAGATCGTCCATCAAGCGTCAAAACGACCCCTGAGCCGTCATTGCTGGAACTCACCGCCTTTCGGAGATTTCGCAGTGCAAGCATATTGCGGAATCCCGTATTAAATCCCATGTCTTGGGCGCACGTGGGCCTTGTGCCACGGTGGCGGGCTGCCCATCAGGGGGCCGGCGGGAGAGATTTTGAAACATGCGTGACCCCTATAGCGTCCTTGGCGTTTCCAAGACGGCAAGCTTGGCTGAGATCAAGAAGGCCTTCCGGAAACTCGCCAAGCAGTACCACCCCGATCAGAACAAGGATGCCAAGGCCGCGGCGAAGTTCGCCGAGGTCAACAGCGCCTATGAAATCGTCGGTGACGAAAAGAAGCGGGCCCAGTTCGATCGTGGCGAGATCGACGCCGAGGGCAAGCCCCGCTTCCAGGGCTTCGAGGCTGCGGGTGGTCCCGGCGGCTTCGGGCGCGACACCGGTGGCTTCGAGTTCAATTTCGGCGGTGGTCGGGGCGGCAGTGCTGGCGGCGGTTTTGCGGGCGGCTTCGACGACATCCTCAGCGAGATGTTCGGCGGACGCGCCCAGCGCGGCGGCGGTTCGCGCGGCTCGGCGCCCCGCGGCGAGGATATCCAGGTCACCGGCCAGATTCCCTTCACGGTCTGGGCGCTGGGCGGCAAGACACGGGTCGAGCTCGGGCCGGGCCGCATGGTGGATGCCTCCATTCCGGCAGGCATCGCTCCAGGCAAGACCATTCGCCTGAGGGGCCAGGGCGAGCCCAGCCCGTTCGGCGGCGAGCCAGGCGATGCGCTGATTACGGTGGCCGTGGCACCGCACGAGACGTTTCGTGCCGAAGGCAGGAATGTTCGCGTCGATGTCAACGTGACCCTCTACGAGGCCGCTCTCGGCGCCAAGGTACGCGTGCCGACGCTGGACGGCTCGGTCGATCTCACTTTGCCTGCCGGCACCACGGGGCTGCGCTCCTTCCGCCTCAAGGGCAAGGGCGTGCAGGCCAAGGACGGTCCGGGCGATCTCATCGTCCAGCCCAGGATCATCATGCCCGGCACGATCGATCCCGAACTCGAGGCCGCCCTCGTGAAGCTGCGCGACAAGGGCTACGATATCGGGCGCTGAATTGGGGAGCGGGTCTTCAAACCCGCCCGCCGTTATTTCTCGAAGGGCCAGGCAACCGGCGCGCCGACCTGGCCGCGATGGCGCAGAAGATGGTCCGCAAGCACGCAGGCCATCATCGCCTCGCCCACCGGCACCGCCCGGATGCCGACACAGGGGTCATGGCGCCCCTTGGTAACGATATCGGTGTCGTGGCCATAACGATCCACCGTGCGTCGCTCCTGCAGGATGGAAGAGGTCGGCTTCACGGCGAAGCGCACCACCACGGGCTGGCCGGTGGAGATGCCGCCGAGAATGCCGCCGGCATGGTTGGAGAGGAACAGCGGCCTGCCGTCATTGCCCATGCGCATCTCGTCGGCGTTCGCCTCGCCCCCGAGTTCGGCAGCGGCAAAGCCATCCCCGATCTCCACACCCTTGACCGCATTGATGCTCATCATCGCCGCCGCCAGATCCGAATCGAGCTTGCCGTAGATCGGAGCGCCGAGGCCGGGCTGCACCCCTTCGGCCACCACCTCAATCACCGCGCCGATCGACGAACCCGCCTTTCGTATGCCGTCGAGATACTCCTCGAAGAAGACAGCCGCGACCGGATCCGGACAGAAGAAGGGATTGGCGTCCACCGCCTCCCAATCCCAGCGGCTGCGGTCGATCTTGTGCGGCCCCATCTGCACGAGCGCTCCGCGAACGGTCACGCCGGGCAGGACCTGCCGGGCCACCGCTCCGGCCGCCACGCGGGCTGCGGTCTCGCGTGCCGAGGATCGCCCGCCGCCGCGATAGTCGCGAATGCCGTATTTGACGTCATAGGCATAGTCGGCGTGGCCGGGGCGATACTTGTCCTTGATCTCCCCGTAATCCTTCGAACGCTGATCGACATTCTCGATCATCAAATGGATCGGCGTCCCCGTGGTCAGCAATTGCCCACCCGCTTCGTCCGCCATCACGCCGGAAAGGATGCGTACGGCATCGGGTTCGCGACGCTGGGTTGTGAAGCGGCTCTGGCCCGGCTTGCGGCGGTCGAGGAAGCCCTGGATCATCGCCTCGCTGATCGGCAGGCGCGGCGGACAGCCATCGATCACGCAGCCCAGCGCCACGCCGTGACTCTCGCCATAGGTGGTAACGCGGAAGAGATGGCCGAAGCTGTTGAAGGACATGGGAACTCGCAGGGAACGGATGATGGCCGCCTTCTACAGCATTCGCGCCAAAACTCAATTTCGACCGTGTTCCTGTAGGGTTGAAGGTGTCCGACAAACTCCTTCATTGCCAGGGCAGCTGATCAGAATAAGCAAGGCATAATCTAGGATCGAAATAGGATTCGATCAGATGCCGCCGCTGAATTCTCAAACGAAGGTCAAAATTCGGCCATGTCATGGTTCCATGCCTGAGTCGGGCTGGATATCGAAATCGCTACCCGAAATCGAATATACTGGAGGAAATACCATGAACGTCCGCCATCTTGGCCTGCTTCCGGCAATTGCACTGGCGCTTTCCTTGGGTGTCGGCGCAGCATCCGCACAGACCACGCCTGAAGCCACGCCACCGGCGACGGCTGCACCGACCGAACAGATGGCGCCGAGTGCCACGCCGACGACCCCGATGGCCAAGAAGCCGACGGTCGATGCCAGCAAAAAGGCGGCCATTTCCAAGGCCTGCTCCGATGCCGCCGACAAGCAGGGACTGAAGGGCGCGCCCCGTAAAAAGTTCCGCGCAAGCTGCAAGCGCAAGGGTGGCCCAGTTACCTGAGCCGATCCACTGCCGCTGCAAGCGACCCTGCTCGACGAGGCCGGCAGGCCTCGCCGGGCCTGATGCCCAGAACCGCCGAAACGCTTATCTGCTTCGGCGGTTCTGGTCAGCCGCGAAAATGCCTTAAGCCCATTCGGCCGATTTGTTGCGGAAGACCAGCAGCTTGCCCTGCCAGATCGGTTCTTCGGCCGCCTGAGCGCTGGCTTTACCGGCCAGCAGCACCATCAGCACGCGGGCAACGCCACCATGGCTGACAACCACCTGATCCTGCGTCACCGTCTTGAGCCAGAGCGCGATGCGGTCGTGCAGCATGGCGTAGCTTTCGCCGCGCGGCGGGACATAGGCCCATTTGTCGGCCGTACGCGCCTTCACCATGTTGCGGTCCACCGACCGCAATTCGGCCCAGGTTCGGCCTTCCCAATCGCCGAAGGTCAACTCCTTGAGGCGATCATCGGTCGTGTAGCGCTGCGGTGGCAGGCCGATCGCCTTGCGCGCCAGTTCCGCCGTCTCGCGCGTGCGTCCCAGCGGGCTGACCAGCCAGGGCAAGCCGTCCGGCTCAGGCAGAATCTCGGCAAGCCTGTGGCCAGCCTCGGCAGCCTGCTTGCGTCCGGCTTCGTTGAGGGGAATGTCCTGCTGGCCTTGCAGGCGCGCTTCAGCGTTCCAGTCGGTCTCGCCGTGGCGCATGAAGTAAAGTGTTGGCGCCACGGGCTTACTCCTGCTTTGGACGCATGAACCTGACGGGAGGCCGTCCTGCCTCCCTAAACGGGCATGACGCCAGCCGGCGAACGCCCGTTTCGTTTTCGTGCTGCCGGCCCCTCATGAGCTGCTGAACCGGTGCTCCAAAGCCTGCGCTTGCCGCTCAGTCCTTGCCGGCGAGCGTGATGTCGGGCGAGGTCGGGTTCTTCATGCCGACCACATGGTAGCCGGCATCGACATGGTGCACTTCGCCGGTAACGCCGCGCGACATGTCGGAGAGCAGATAGGCCCCCGCTTCGCCCACCTCCTCGATGGTGACTGTGCGGCGCAGCGGCGCGTTATATTCGTTCCACTTCAGGATGTAGCGGAAATCGCCGATGCCGGAAGCGGCCAGGGTCTTGATCGGACCAGCGGAGATGGCGTTCACCCGAATCGCCTTCTCGCCGAGATCGGCGGCCAGATAGCGCACGCTCGCCTCGAGCGCGGCCTTGGCCACGCCCATGACGTTGTAGTGCGGCATCCACTTCTCGGCGCCGTAATAGGTCAGCGTCAGGATCGAGCCGCCATCCGTCATCAGCTTCTCGGCGCGCTGGGCGACCGAGGTCAGCGAATAGCAGGAGATCAGCATCGTCTTGGTGAAGTTCTCTTCGGTCGTCTCGAGATAACGGCCGTCCAGCTGATCCTTGTCCGAAAAGGCGATCGCGTGGACGATGAAGTCGAGCTTGCCCCACTTGGCGGCAACTTCGGCGAACACCGCATCGATGCTAGCGCCGTCGGTGACGTCGCAATGGCCGACGACAAGGGCATCGAGTTCGGCAGCCAGGGGCTCGACGCGCTTCTTGAGGGCGTCCCCCTGATAGGTGAAGGCGAGCTCGGCGCCATGCTGCCTGCACGCCTTGGCGATACCCCAGGCGATCGATCGATTATTCGCCACACCCATGATGAGGCCGCGCTTGCCGGCCATCAATCCACTTGCTGTCATTCCGCAACTGCCTATTCGAAAGGAACGGCATGAATAACGGAAGGCTGCGCAGGGGGGAAGGGGCGATAGACCTATTTGTTGAGGAATAGACCATCCCTGTCATGCCGGGAGCATTGTCGGCAACCTTGTCGCCCCCGGAATACCGCCGTCAGACGTGCTGGCCGCCATTGATGGCGATCTCTGCCCCGTTCACATAGGAACTCTGATCCGTGCACAGAAAGTAGATGGTCTTGGCCACTTCGTCGGGTGTGCCGAGGCGGCGCATCGGGATTTGCGCGACGATCTTCTCGGTGCCGGGCGACAGGATCGAGGTATCGATCTCACCGGGCGCGATCGCATTGACCCGGATGCCGCGCGGTGCGAAGTCCGAGGCCATTTCGCGGGTCAGCGCCGCCAGGGCGGCCTTCGAGGTCGCGTAGGCGGCCCCGGCGAAGGGATGGACACGTGCCCCGGCGATCGAGGTGACGTTCACCACCGAGCCCTTGACCTGCTCCAGTTCCTGGATCAGCCCGCGCGCCAGCATGATCGGCGCGAAGAAATTGACCTGGAACACCCATTGCCAATCCGAAAGCCCGGTCTCGATGCTGCTCAGCCGCGTGCCGCTCTTGCCCTTGGGCGAAATCGCCGCATTGTTGACCAGTGCATGCAGGCCGCTGCCGTCGAGACGGCGCTTGATCTCCTGGATCGCTTCCTCGGTATTGGCCGGATCGGCCAGATCGACCTGGATGTGATCCTCGGGGCCCGCCTCCCACGGGCATTCCTCCGGAAAAGCATGGCGGGAGCAGGTGATGACCCGCCAGCCTGCCGCTGAAAAGCGCTTGACGGTGGCATGCCCGATCCCCCGGGAGGCGCCCGTGAGGATCATCGCGCGCTGCGGATGCTGGGAGGAACTGCTTGTCATTGATGTAACCGATCGAAAAAGGGGGCGGCTCCCAAGAGCCATACCAGAAGACATAGATATCACGACGCCCAAATGAAATAGGGCGGCGGATCGCCGCGAATGGCATCCCGAATTGCAGCGCCGCTGTCCTCAGGGATAAAGCTGTTCGCGGTTCCAGCCGCCCTGGCTTTCGGCACGCCGGAAAACCAGGCGGTCATGCAGCCGGAACGGCCTGTCGTGCCAGAACTCGATCTGCACCGGCAGGATGCGAAAACCGGTCCAGTGCGGAGGACGTGGGATCTCGCCGATGGCGAATTTGGCCGTGTAGGTCGCCACCGCCTTTTCAAGGGCGAAACGCCCCTCGAGCGGCCGCGACTGCTGCGAGGCCCAGGCGCCGATTCGGCTCCCGCGCGGGCGCGTGGCAAAATAGGCGTCGGCCTCCGCATCCGTGACACGCTCCACCGGCCCGCGCACCCTCACCTGCCGGCGCAGGCTCTTCCAGTGAAACAGCAGGGCGGCCTTGGGCGTGCCGGCCAGTTCCTGGCCCTTGGTGCTCTGGGTGTTGGTGTAGAATACGAATCCCTTGTCATCGAGGCCCTTGAGCAACACCATGCGAACGTCCGGCAAGCCATCGGGATCTACCGTGGCGAGCGCCATGGCGTTGGGGTCGTTGGGCTCGGATTTCTCCGCCTCCGCGAGCCATTGCGCAAACAGCAAAAACGGTTCGGACGCGCCGAGGAAGCCAGCCGAGTCACCCGGCGTTAACTCGCCCGTGCCAAGATTACCTAACGTCATGGTCATTGGGGTGGCTCCACTGTGTTCAGCCTGTTCGTCTTCAAGGGCGCTTATAACGCGTACCGCGTCCGCGGCCCACTGTCAGCGCTGATCGCCAGTGTCATTTTGACAGGCTGCGCCATTTCGACGCCTCTCGGCCCGATCTTCGGTTCGGCTGAAGATCAGACCACGACCGGCTCGATTCCCGCCCAGGACATCCGCCTCAATGCCAGCATGACCGATGCCGACTGGCAGCAAGCCAAAGCTGCGCTGCAGGCTGCCATGGACCCCCAGAATCCGGGCGCGTCGATCCAATGGTCGAATATGACGACCGGCGCCCATGGTTCGGTGACCCCGGTGGCCGAGACCTATGTCGAGAACAAGCTCACCTGCCGCAGCTTTGTGGCGGCGCAGTCGGACCAGACCGGGGGTTTGGTCCGGGGATCGAACCCGGCGCAATGGTACCAGGGCAAGGGCTGCCGCAAGAGCGGTACGGCCTGGTCGATCGTCAGCGTCCAGCCCTGGGCCCTGCCGAGGGCATGAATTTGCCGGTGCCGGAGGCCCGGTTAATCGAACATTCAGGTGGCGGGGTCTATACTGCCCACCATGCCGTGCGAAGTATCACGGAGCCTTCACGTTAACCATGATAGCTTCGCCGCCAAATATTCACAGTCCGGCCCTCACCTCGCTTCAAAGCACCTCCAGGGTGAATGCAAGTAGAGCGTGTCGTTGCGTATGGAGTTAATTATGACGACCTCCCCTCTTTCCGCCGCCCGACCGGGCGAAGGGCTCGCGCCCCAGCAAGGGTCCCCGCGCGAGCAGTTGCAGCATCTCTATCGCGCCATCGGTATTTCGGCCGTCGCCGCTGCCGCGGCGCAGGTGGCCCGGGTCGTGGCCAAACCCGAAAAGCCCAAGCATGAAATGCCGGCCTGCCTGCGCGACGAAGACGACGATCTCGCCGCCTGAGCGGAAGCATCCTGCATTTATCGATATGCGCGCGGCATATCGGTAACATTGAACTTATGAATGCATCGCAGCCGCGCCGCAAAGCGCGGCTTTCTTTATGGCCATGCGGCTCATTTACTTGTGACGTTCTTGCAACATGCTGCAGCAAAATAACGTCAATGTCGCAATTGGGCTAATCATGTCGCCGTTCCGTCATAATTCCCACGCCTTCGCTGTCAATTATGGGATAAGTTGTTGTCGTAACTGCGTAAATCCGTGCACGTACTTGTCGTGTATCTTGGTTGAGGACCAGATTATGGACATCGAGGGATCGCGTCTCCAGCAGCCCGCGCAAGAGAAGCGGGAAAAGCTCGAGGATCGTTATGGCAAGATCGCCATCCCGGCTCTGGCCGCCGCCGTGGGCGCGGCGCGCAAGGAAAAGGACCAGCGCCAGATGAGCGCGGAGGCGGCCTATACTCGCCTTCAGCAGATGGCCCAGTCGTAAGACTTGGCAATATTGCAGGTCGGTATATCCGGCGACGGTTCGCGCGTCCTGGGGCAAGCCTCGGTGACGTCCGGTAAGACATGCGGAAGCAAAGCGCGTTTTCCGAAACGACTCGCTTAGTCCTCGATTTCGCCTTGTCGAATCGCCGTTCGGACCGCCTGCGCAGTCGTCGCGGCTCCCAGGCGCAGGCGTGCCCGGCGCAGATGATTTTCAACCGTCCGCTCCGACAAGCCGAGTGTCGCAGCAATGTCCGCCTGTCGCCGGCCCGCTGCCGTCCAGCGCAGGACTTCGCGCTCCCGCGGCGTAAGGTTGGCGGCCGTGTCGTCGCCACCACCTTCGATGAGGCGCCGCGCCGAGCGGAAAGCCGTGACGCCGATGATCGTCAGGGCGATGCGAGCCCGCGCAGAACTGTCGATCCGCTCACCGCCATAGGTCACGGCGCCCTCGAGACCGGCGGGGCCGAAGACGGGAATCTGCAGCCCATGCACGCCTGCCCCCCTGGGCGTGCGGACCACGCGATATTTCTCGCCGCGGCTCGAAACCGTCTTGGTCCAGAAAAAGGCTTCGTCCGTGGACAGGATATGGCGCGTCACCGGGCAGCGGCGGACATAGGTCTTCGCATCCACGACAGTCCCGTCGCCAAACCAATTCCCCTCCGCCCAATAGATCTTCTCGACCAGGTCGTCGCGCACCGGGGCTGCAGAAAACAGCACGAAACGATCAAATCCGAACGGCAAAGCGGCAGCACGGACGCGTTGCTGGATCGATGCAAGGTCGTCGCTTCTCTCGATGGCGAAGACCGTGCCGTAGAGCTGATCCATGTCTTGATCCGTATCTTCATGCGCCGTCATCCGGGCGACTATAGCGCGGCTGCCTCCGTGATCAGAGCGCGGGCTGCTGCCTTGCCAAGATTGTTCGATGCGAAAGGACTGTCGCCGGTAATGAGCTTGCGATCCTGGTACGTTCGGCCGGTGATGTCGTCATTGAGGATTTCCACACCGGCTTCCCGCAGCTTCTCGCCGATGAACCAAGGCATGGGTCCGGGCATGTAGCCGATATCGGGCGTCTTCGCGTCGATCGAATCGGGGAACACGCAAATCTTGTAGCCCTTGAAGGGAGAGTCTGCCTTGGCATCGCCGATCGAGGCGGCCAGCAAGGCCGCAGGGCCATGACAGAGCGAGATGATGTGCTTGTCCTTGCGCAGGGCCCATTCGAGCACCGCCTTGACGTCGCGGCTTTGCGGCAGGCCGATCAAGGCGCCATGTCCCCCGGGGATGAAGACGCCGATATAATCCGAGGCATTGCCGAGCCGGCCCTCGATGACGTCGGACAGCTTCAGTGGCTGCTTCAGCCTGTCGAGATATTTGCGATAGATGCCCTGGACTGCATCGTCCTCCTTCGGAAAGGCCCAGAGCTCCAGCTTGACCGGGTTTCCCGACAGGGTGGCGATCTCGATTTCGAAACCGGCCTGGTCCATGTGGTACATCGGCAGCAGCATCTCGACGGGGTGGTTGCCGGTCGAGAACATCGTGCCGTTGCGCATGAGGAGATAGCGCTCGTCCGCCGCGATCATCAGGATTTTCCAGCGCCCTCCGCGATAGGCGTCGGGATAGTGTGCATCCCCCAGGTCGGATTTGGCGGACGTGAACTGGCTCAGTGAATAGGGCGAAGGAAAGAAGGCATTCTCCTCGGCACGATCGGGGGTAGGATGTCTGTCTTCCGAGCGGTCGGTCATGATGGTCTCTCCGAGCTGATATGAACCGTCCACCGAGGATAGGCTCCATGCCACGCGCCTCGGATGAGGGATTTCCCTCAACCCGGCCAGAAAGACCGCCCCTCATTCGGCAACCATGCAGCGCCGGCCGGGCAAACAAAAAGCCCCGGAAAGATCCGGGGCTTCATGTCGAACGAATGCCGGGCAGGCCAGCCCGGACGCGCCGGGATGCCCGAAACCGCAAATCTCAGCGCACGATCACCTTCGTGCCGGCGGGAACGCGGTTATAAAGATCGATCACATCGATGTTGCGCATGCGGATGCAGCCGGACGATACGCTGCGGCCGATCTTCTCGGGTTCGTTGGTGCCGTGGATGCGATAGAGCGTATCCTTGCCGCCCTGGAAGAGGTAGAGCGCGCGTGCGCCGAGAGGATTGGTCCAGCCTCCCTCGGTGCGCTTGACATGCGGCCAGCGCGCAATCATCTCGGCCGGCGGATTCCAGGTCGGCCATTCCGCCTTGTGGTCGATGACGGCCTCGCCCGTCCAGCCGAAAGCCTCGCTGCCGAGGGCCACGCCATAGCGCATCGCCTTGCCGTCGGGCAGCGTATAATAGAGCAGATGCTGCTTGGTCTCGACCACGACCACGCCCGGCGGCTCGCCGGTGGGATTGTCGACCATGTAGCGGGCAAACATCTTGTCCACATCGCCGGTGGGAATCATCGCCATGAACTGCGCGTCCCGCTCCGAGAGCACGGGATCGGCCGTCTTGGTATATTGGCAGGCGCCCAGACTCAGCGACATGGCCGCGAGCACGGCAAAATGGACCAGTTTCATAGTACCCCCGAATACGTCAGCGCGTAGCTAGTACCGACATCATTATGGTTACTGTTCGGTTAAGTCCGGCGGTACTAGGCAGACGAGAGCCGGAAACATCAACACATCAGCAGTACAAAAATGAAACAGCCAGTGGGTGTCAATGCGGTTTGATTAAAAAACAAGAAGTGTTGCCGATATCATACGCCGCCCCCGTGACCCACTCGGAAACCCGCCCCTGGAGCGTTTTGCAACCTAGCGGAACCCCAGGAAATGACAAAGATACGCAGAAACAAACAGTTTGGGCAGGAGAGAGATCGAAAAAGAACGTGCTCTACCCCGACGAAGCCGCCCCTGCCTTACTGTAACGCAGGCGAGGTGAGGACACGCATCGTGCCTCTTTCTTGGAAGAGCTGCGCCGGCTTCCTGAAGCAACCAAGCGTAAGGTTCGCTCTCTACGGGAAATCCAAGCTGAAAGGAGCGGACAAACCTCCTGCAAGGCCTGCCCGCTCAAGGTACTGCTATGGAGAGTAGAGTTACGTCCACGGCAACCCGGTTTCCCGGCCGCTGCACCCCTGTGCCTTTCGGCACAGCCGGCTGCCGCTGCAGCGACTATTCGTCAATGAGCGGTCGACGGACGCGTCGGCGCCGAGAAGCTCAATGCGCTGTCGATTCCAGCGATGATCCCGCGGGCCAGGTCGACATGACGGCCGACACCGGCGGAAAGGGCATCTCGCATCTGCGAGTCGAGAGGAGAATTGTCGATGGCGACACCGAGACTGGACAGCGTCGCGCAAAGCTCGCCCAGTAGACGCTGGTGCTGCCGGATCGACAGCATATAAGCGCGATGCAGCTCGGTGATGTCTGGCGCCGACATGTCGATGTCGTCGTTCCAGTCCAGGCGTGCGTTTGAGGTCAACATCGATAGTCCCCGACGATTTTGCGTGGGCTCGTGCTGATTTCCGGCCCAGCTGATACAGCAATGGTTAATTGGAAACGGCCCCTTCGCGCTGTGCGTTTTCGCACATCGCTGTGGGGCGGTATCAGCATGCCGCCTGTCCAAAAAGCGGGAGAAGGGCATTCAAGCGGTGCGCGGGAGGTGGCGCCGTCAATGCCGAATGAACACCATCACCCCGCGTCCCCCTATGCGAAAGCGCACAGAGGTAACGGACGACGGCGACACATTCTGCGCCCTGCCAGGGCACGCAACCTTCGCTTGTGTTCGAACCGGCAACCGGCGAGCATGGCCGGACGGGCTTCCGATCGGCAGATCCATTGGAGTTTCCCATGCAGAAAGGCTTTTGCTTCCTCCTTCTGGGCTTCCTCGGCCTGGCGGGCGCCCTGTCGCCGATGGCGGCGAGCGCGAGGGCAGAAGAAGGAGCTCGCGTCATGCTGGTGCTCGATGCCTCGGGTTCGATGTGGGGCAAGGTAGGCGCCATCACCAAGATCGAAGCGGCCCGCCAAACCGTCGGCACCATCCTGAAAGGCTGGCCTTCGGAGGATCAGCTCGGCCTGATCGTCTATGGCCACCGCCGCAAGGGCGACTGCAAGGACATCGAGACGCTCAAACCGGTCGGCCCCGTCGACGAGCAGGCCTTCATGGCCATGGTCGGCGGCCTGTCGCCCAAGGGGCGGACGCCGATGACCGATGCCGTGCGAGCCGCCGCCGAAGCGATGAAGGGACAGGAGGGCCGGTCGACCATCATCCTGGTCTCCGATGGCGTCGAGACCTGCAATGCCGACCCCTGCGAGGTCGCCGCTGCCTTGAAGAAGGCCGATATCGACCTCGTCGTCGACACTGTCGGCTTCGACATCAAGGATCCCGAAGCCAACCGGGAACTGCGCTGCATGGCGGAGGCGACCGGCGGCATCGCCCTGCAGGCAGAGGATGCCGGCGAACTCACCAAGGCCATCCAACAGGCCGTTCACACGGCGCAAGGCAATCCGCCGCCGCCTGCGCCGGCTCCGCAACCCAAGGCCGAGCCGAAGGCGGAACCCAAGCCTGACTGGAACCTGACCGGCTATGCGAGACTGGCGGCCGGCGACGACCCGCTCACCGACAATGTGCAGTGGGAACTCGCCCGCCCGGCGCCGGAAGGCGTGGCGCCTGAAACGGTGATGACGAGCTACAACGCCAACATCCACGAGCAGGTCGCCCCAGGTGACTACATTCTGACGCTCACGGTGGGACAGGCCAGCGTGAAGGCTCCCATCACCATCAAGGCCGGCGAGATGAACCGCGTCGACATGGCGTTGAATGCCGGCCGCCTTGGGCTGCGCGCCAAACGGACCGCGACTGAAACGGCCCTGGAAAACGCGACCTGGACCGTCAAGGCCAAGGGCAGCACCGACGACCTGTTCACCGCCTATGATGCCGAGACGTCCGTCATCCTGCCGGCGGGCGAATACAGCGTCACCCTCAAGCTCGGCACGTCCATTCAATCCCGTGACGTCGAGGTCGCACCGGCCGAAACGGTCCCCGTCGAGGTCATCGCCGGCGTGGGCAAGCTCAAGGGCAAGATTGTCTTCGTTTCCGGAGGCCCCGTCGCGAAAGATCCCCATGTGGAGATCCTCGCCGGCGCCACGCCGGTCGATGGTGAGTCGTTCCTGGCCGATGCCTATGACGGCGAACCCGTTTTCGACATTGCTGCCGGTACCTATCGCGTTCATGTCCAGATCGACGGGGTGGATCGCGTCTTCCCCCTGGAGATCAAGGCGGGCGAGACGGTCACGGCTTCCTTCCCCCTCGATGCAGGCCTTGCCGCCCTCGACGCGCCGGGTGCGGACTCGGTGCGCATTACCAGTCCCGAAACCGATATCTATGGCGAGGCGAAAGAAATTACCCGGCTCTACACCCTGCCGGCGAACTACGTCCTGCCTGCCGGCAAATACAAGATCAGCGCCTGGAAGGGCGATGTCAGCGTCGTCCAGGACGTCGACATCAAGGCCGGCATACGCAATGAGGTGAAGCTGGCCCTGCCGCAATGATCCCGATTTCGGTGCCCGTCCTCGCCCCTTTACGGGACGAGGTGCGGCCATCGACAGCGACTTGCGAATGAATTCGACAGCAGATGCAAGGGTGCCTCAACAGGCATCGGCACTGTTGGAGCCTGCAAGCGCCCTGCCCCGAACGCGACGCATGTCAGGGAAACACCAGATATCGTCTCTTGATGCCGCTGCGGGTATCGGCCATCAGGAGATCGATGCTATCGACTTCGCCTTCGTGCCGAAGGCCGGCCACCACCGCGGTGACGGTCAAGTCCGGCCAGGCTCGCCGGACCGCCTGTCGAATCGCCTGCTCTACATCCAGTTCCATGCGTGTCGGATCGGGCATGCTCCAATCCTCGAAGACGAGGCCGAGCGTTCGCGCAAGCGTGATGCGAAGCTGATCGTCGCTTGGAAGATCGGACATGCGAAAGGCCCCCGGTAATCGCGATCTGCATCATGCGCTGTTCCGGCGTCAAATGAGAAGCGCCACGTCGTTCATGACCATTACAAGAATGGGTTGGGTGCCCGACCGGATCCGGACCGACTGCCTTCAGCATCGCCAAGCGCTCGAGCACGGCGTACCGACGAAGACGCCTCCATCACCGGACAATGACGACATCAGATCGGCTTTGCCGTCAGCACCGCGATCCAGTGATCGAGCCGTTCCTTCAGGGCCCGCTCGCGTATGAAGGCGACCTCTTCATCCTCGAGTTCTTCGACGATCTCGAGGGTGAAGGCCTGTTCTCCGTGTCGGTTCCAGGCGGCCTGCAAGGCTGGATTCAGGCTGACACCCTGGCCCAGGGTGAACCAGAGCCGGTTGCGGATCTTGGAGAGGTCCGGCGCCCGGCCAACCCAGCATTCCCCCGTCTCCGCACAGCGAACGGCATAGATGCCGCCCGCGACCTTACGCTTCCTATAGGCGTCGACGGCCGCCTTGCGATCTTCGCGTTTCATGGGCGGCCTCCTTCGGCCGAACCGGGTTGGCGTTGCACGTTGGAAGGCAGCCATAAACCAGATCGGCAAGTGAGGCAATATTACCCGGGTATATTGACTGCATAATTTTACCCGGGTATAAGGGCCGCCATTCACAGTCCACCCGTTCGGCGGCAGACAAGTGCCTGCCCAGGCTGGACTCCGCAGAATGCCGAGGAAAAATCATGCCGCCTTTTCTCTCTCCTACGCAGGAGGCCGGACGAGCCTTCGTGACGCGGGGCCTTGCCGGCCCCATCACCATGCTCAATCTCCTGCGTTTTCGTGAGGTTGCCGACTATTCCGCGTCGCCGGATCTCGCCCCCGCCGCGCCGATCACCGGCGAGGAAGCCTTCCGGCGATATATCGTCCACACCCTGCCCTTCGTGTCCCGAAGTGGCGGCGAAGTTCAGTTTCTCGGGAACGGTGGTGCGTTCCTGATCGGCCCCGAAACCGAACGCTGGGACCTGGTCATGCTGATCCGGCAGGCCTCGGTGCAGAGCTTCCTCGCCTTTGCCGAAGACCGGGACTATCTCGCCGGGCTCGGGCACCGCACCGCCGCACTGGTCGATTCACGCCTGTTACCGCTGACGGAACTACCGATTCCTGCCTGATTTTCACCCGTCGATTTCCCGCATGCACCTAGCGGTCCGCCGCCCGGATTGCATGCGCTTGCCCGGTATCCGCCATGTCATCGTCTCCCGCCTCCCGCCCCCTATGGCGCCTCTATCTCGGCATCCTCCTGCCCATGATGCTGACCAATGTCCTCCAGGCCGCCTCCGGCACGCTCGACGGCATCTGGATCGGCCAGTTGCTCGGCCTGCCGGCCATTGCCGCGGTATCGGCCTTTTTTCCGATCCTGTTCCTGGCGCTCTCGCTGGTGATCGGCCTGAGCAGCGGCGCCGCCGTGCTGATCGGCCAAGCCTGGGGGGCAGGCGATCGCCCGCGCGTTCGCCGTATCGCCGCCACCGCCATCGTGATGATGCTCGCCCTCAGCCTGCCGATCGCCCTGTTCGGCCACTTCGCCGTTCCCGGCCTGCTGCAGGCCCTCGGCACGCCCATGACGATCCTGCCGGCGGCCATCGACTATGCGCGCCTGATCACAGTGGGTTGCCCCGTGATCTTCCTGCTCTGGCTCGTCACCTCGATGAGCAGAGGCGTCGGCGATACCGTCTCGCCGCTCTTCGTGCTCCTCCTCGCAACCGCACTGTCTCTTGTCGCCACGCCAGCCTTGATCGAGGGCTGGGCGGGACTGCCTCGTCTCGGCATCGCGAGCGCCGCCGTCTCCACCATCGGCGCCTATGCGTTGTCGCTGCTCTGGCTTGCCTGGCACTGGCGCCGCCGCCGACATCCACTGGCGCCATCGCTGTCACCTGCCTTCGATGTTTCGTTCGTTCCGGCTATCCTGCGCATCGGCTTGCCGACCGCCGGCCAGATGATGAGCCTGGCAGTGGCGGAACTGGTGCTGCTTGGCCTGGTGAATCGGCACGGCATCGGCGCAACCGCCAGCTACGGCGCGATCAATCAGATCATGAGCTGGGTGCAGTTTCCGGTGATGTCGCTGGGCATCACGGCGACGGTCCTGGCTTCCCACAGCATCGGCGCGGGCAAGCCAGGCGCCATCGGGCCTATCCTGGCAACGGGGCTGCGTCTGAACCTGGTTACCACGGGCGCCTTCGTGGTGGCCGCCTATCTGCTTGCCCCGGTGGCCATCGGCCTGTTCATCACCGATTCCGCCACGGCTCTTGCCGCCGCAGGTCTGCTGCGCATCGTGCTGTGGAGCGTGGTGCTCGCCGGCTGGTCGGCGGTGCTGAGCGGGGTCATGCGGGCAGATGGTACGGTCCTGGTGCCGATGGTGCTGTTCATGGCCGCCATCGCCCTGGTCGAGGTACCGCTGGCCTGCCTGCTCGATGCAAAGCTCGGCCTGTCCGGTATCTGGATCGGCTATGCGGCCGGGTTCGCCGCGAATCTGCTGTTTCAGGCCTGTTACTACCGCCTCGTCTGGTCGAAGAGACCGGCGCGGCTCTTGACCTGAGCGGCCGGAAATCAGGCCGGATGGGTCACCTTGCCCTCCGGCCGGAAGCGCGCATTGAGCAGATCGCCGATCTGCCCCCGCGCGCGTACGGCCTCCGGCAGCGGCAGCAGCATCCAGGCATGCACCATGCCAGCCTGCTCGAGGAGGTCAATGGGCTGTCCCGCCGCCTCCAGACGCTGCACCAGCCTGTGGGCCTCGGGATTGAGGAGATCGGCCGTGCCGGTCATGACGGCGACCGGAGCCAGCCCCCGCATCTCGCCATAAAGCGGACTGATACCGGGATCGTCCAGCGGCAGGTCACCGGCATAAAGGCGCGCCGCCACACGTGCTGCCTCGGGCGTGATCACCGGGTCATGTGGCCTATGAGCCAGCGTCGCGGGATCCTCCATGGTGAGGTCGAGCCAGGGCGAGAGCAGGACGATCTGGCCCGGCTGGGGCCGACCGGCCGAGACCAGGGCCTGGGCCAGCGCGAGTGCCAACCCGCCTCCAGCCGAATCGCCCATCACCGCCATGCGCTCCGGGGCGATGCGGGCACACAGATCCGTGTAATGCGCCAGCACGCTCGCCAGCACGTCGCGAGGATCGTTTTCCGGAGCCAGAGGATAGAAGGGCACCGTGACACTGCAGCCGGTACGGCGGATCAGATCTTCGAGAAAACGCCAATGCAGGAAGCTGATCGCAAACGAATAGGCGCCGCCATGCAAGTAGAGCAGATGGAAGGGCGTCTGCCCGCCATCCCGTGGACCGAGGTGGAATACGCGGTCACCATGCGCCATGTCCTGCCGGATCTCGCAGAGATTGCGCAAACGGGCGGGAGGCAGTGCAGGACCGGTATGGCGGCTCAGGCGGATCAAGGCCTTCAGAACCGGCGGCCTCGCCCAATCCTTCACCCTCAGCAGGCGAAACAGGCCATGCAGCGAGCGCGCGGCGAGGCTGCCTTCGACGGCTTTCGCCATCCCGCCGCCGGATGGCGGTTCAGGGCCTTGCGCCTTAGGAGCTGGCGCCTTCACGCTTGAAAATCGGCTCGACCCGGCTGGCCTGCCTCAGGAAGACGAAAATGGCATAGAGGGCTATCAGGCCGAACACGCCTTGCAGGATGACCTCGACCGTGGGGCCGAGCTGGAAAAATCCCGCCAGCGCCCAGCCGGAAGCCCAGGCCGCACCGAGCAACTCGGTGCCGATCAGAACGGCAACCGAGCAAATGGTGATCAGGCTGGTCCAATTGATGGATTTGTCAGAGCTGGGCAAAGGCGGCTCCCTGGCGGCTTCCGTGAATGTCGTCCCATGCCTCTATACCATCGCGCCGCGCTTTGCTACGCCCCTTCTGGAACGAAGCACGCTGGAGCGAATTGGCACTCCTGCGCTAACGCCTTGTTTTCAGGCGCCTTTGGATTCCCGATGGATCTCGGGGTGCATGAGATGACAAATCGTCCATGTAAGCCTTCGCTTGGAAAGTCCCCTGCCCATGGAACCCCCCGTTTTCGGTCACGCTGCCGTCGCCACGCCCCATCATCCGGCCAGCGAAACCGGCCAGCGCATCCTGATCCAGGGCGGCAATGCCATCGAGGCGATGATCGCCATGGCGGCCACCATCGCCGTCACCTATCCGCATATGAACGGCATGGGTGGTGACGGTTTCTGGCTGGTGGCCGACAAAAGCCGCCGCGTCCGGGCGATCCAGGCCTGCGGCCCCGCCGGCAGCCGGGCCACCATCTCGGCCCTGCGCGATCTCGGCTATGACGAAGTGCCGTCTCGCGGCGTCCTCTCCAGCCTCACGGTTCCCGGCGCAATCGCCGGCTGGCAGATCGCCGCCGAGATGGCCAGGGCTTTCGGGGGACGGCTACCTGTGGCCCTATTGCTGGAAGACGCCATCCGCCATGCCCGCGACGGCATTACCGTCTCGGCCTCGCAGGCCCGCGTCGAAGCGGCAGAGATCGATGAACTCAAGGCCGTTTCGGGCTTCGCAGCCCATTTCATGCCATCAGGCGAAGCCCCCAAGGCCGGCGACCGCCTCCTGCAGCCGGCTCTCGCGGGTCTGCTGGAGCAACTCGCCCATGCCGGGCTCGACGATTTCTATCGTGGCGACGCGGCCCGCGAGATCGCCGCCGATCTCGACCGCGCCGGTGCCCTCGTCACGCGGGAGGATTTCCGACGCTATGAAGCACGGCTGCGCGAGCCGCTGAGCCTCGCCCTGCCGGGGGTCACGCTCTCTAGTTTGCCGCCGCCGACGCAGGGCCTGTCCACCCTGATCATCCTCGGCCTCGCCGAACGCCTCGGCCTCAAGCGAGCAGGCGGCTTCGAACACCTCCATGGCCTGATCGAGGCGGCCAAACGGGCCTCGGCCATCGCCGATCGCGAGATTGCCGATCCTGCCTCGATGAGCGCAGATCCGGGCGCCTTCCTCACCCCGGCCTTCCTGGAGCGCGAAGCCGCGGCGATCTCCATGGCGCGCGCTGCCCCCTCCTCCCCGCAGGGTGCCAAGGGCGACACCGTCTGGATGGGCGCGATCGACAAGGAAGGCCTTGCCGTCAGCTACATCCAATCGATCTATTGGGACTACGGTTCGGGCCTGGTCCTACCGAAGACCGGCCTGCTGATGCAGAATCGTGGCCTTGCCTTTTCGCTAGACGCCCGCTCGCCGCGCGCTTTGGCGCCCGGGCGCCTGCCCTTCCATACGCTTGCCCCGGCCATGGCCCTGTTTGCCGACGGACGGGTGATGCCTTTCGGAACCATGGGCGGCGATGCCCAGCCGCAGATCCTGGCGCAATTGTTCTCACGCTATCGCCTTGGCGAGGACCTTGCGACTGCCGTCGATGCCCCGCGTTTCGTCCTCGCTCGCGACGGGAAGACCAGGAAATCCGTGCTCCAGCTGGAAGACAGATTCGACGAAAGCCTCCTCAACGCGCTCGACCGCGCTGGTCATCCCATCGACATCGGCCAGCCCTATGCAGACAGCTTCGGCCATGCTGGCGCGCTCGTCCGTCACATCAGGGACGGACGCATCGAGGCGGTGCACGACCCGCGCGCCGATGGCGGGGCCCTCGGGCTCTAGCCCATCGAGCCGAGGGGGGATATCGGCCTTTTAATAAAAGGGCTTTCGAAACAACAAATTATGGCATCGATCTTACCTCCAGGATCAAGTTCGATGCTGCAGAGCAGGTTTATGGATGTTCGAGAATGACGACACGCTACGCGATCTATTATGTGCCCGCTGCAGATTCGGCGCTCTGGCGCTTCGGCAGCGAAGTCCTGGGCTACGATGCCTTTACCGGCCGGGACGTGCCGCAATGGCACCCTGCCCTCGCCTCGGCGTCCGCCTGGCATGAGATGACCGCCGATCCTCGGCTCTATGGCTTCCATGCCACCTTGAAGGCTCCCTTCTGTACGGCCGAGGGCGTGGACGAAGCGGCTCTTGCATCGGACTTCGTTGCCTTCGCCAAGACCCATCGGCCGGTCGATCTCGGCGCCTGGGTCATCCGCCCGATCCCCTCCTCGCGTGACGGCCGCGCCTTTCTCGCCATGGTGCCGGCAGAACCGCCGGCCGAGCTGGCCGTCCTCGAAGGCAGCATCGTCAGGCATTTCGACAGGCTGCGTGCGCCGCTCACGCCCTCCGAAATCGCGCGCCGCAACCCGGACCGCCTGAGCGAGCGCCAGCGTGGCTATCTCCATGCCCATGGCTACCCCCATGTGCTCGAAGAATTCCGCTTTCACATGACGCTGTCGGGCGCCATCGAGAATGCCTCGGCCATCGGCGAACGCCTGGACGCCCGAGCCCAGGAGCTCGAGGTCGCCCCGCATTTGCGCATCGACCGCCTCGGCCTGTTTCGCCAAGAGGATGGCGGGCGTTTCCAGGTGATCGACGTCGCCACGCTCCAGGGCTGACGGCGGCGGCTTTCCTGGGATGGATCAGGCCGCGTCTGCCTTTTCGGCGGCATGCGGCTTGCCGTACAAGCCGATATGGGCATCCCCCCAGGCCTTCAGCGCCAGCAGGACCGGCTCCATGCTGCGGCCGAGGGGGGAGAGGCTGTATTCCACTTTGGGCGGTACCTGCGCATAGACCTTGCGCTCGATCAGCGCGTCCTCCTCCAGTTCACGCAACTGGTTGGTCAGCATGCGCGGCGTGACATTGGCGATGTGGCGGCGGATCTCGCTGAAGCGCAGCGTGCCGGCGAGCAGATGGAACAGGATGATCGACTTCCACTTGCCGTCGATCAGGCCGATGGCCGCCTCGACCGAACAGCCCGGCGTGCAATCGAACCGCGAATGGCGCGCTTTGGCCATGACAGTATCCTTTTTGATACTATAGGCGTTTTTTGTGCATATTGACGATAACCAATCATAGGGACAAGTTCCGCCCATAGCAATCAGCGACGAGGAACGAGCCATGAAAGCAATCGGATACAGGACGGCGGGTGCCATCGACAGCACGACGGCGCTCGAGGACGTCGAGCTGCCCCGGCCCAAGGCAACCGGCCGCGACATCCTGGTCGAGGTCGCGGCTATCTCCGTCAACCCGGTTGATACCAAGGTGCGCCGCAGGGCTTCGCCCGAAGCAGGTGAGTGGAAGGTGCTGGGTTGGGACGCGGTCGGCAGGGTGGCCGAAATCGGCGAGGCGGTAACCGCCTTCAAGCCCGGCGACGAAGTGTTCTATGCCGGCTCGATCACCCGGCCCGGCGCCAACAGCCAATTCCATCTGGTCGACGAGCGCATCGTGGGCCACAAACCCCAAAGCCTCTCTAATGCCGAGGCTGCGGCCCTGCCGCTGACGGCCATCACGGCCTGGGAGATGCTGTTCGACCGGCTCGACATTCGCCGCCCCGTGCCCGGAGCAGCCAATGCCATCGTGATCGTCGGCGGCGCCGGCGGGGTCGGGTCGATTGCCATCCAGCTCGTCCGCGCGCTGACCGATGTGACGGTCATCGCCACTGCCTCGCGCCCGGAAACGCAGGACTGGGTACGCGAGTTGGGCGCCCATCACGTCATCGACCATAGCAAGCCGATCGCCGAACAGATTGCAGCGCTCGGAATCGGAGCACCCGCCTTCGTCTTTTCCACCACCGAGACCCACCGCCACCTCGACGAGATCGTCGAACTGATCGCCCCGCAGGGCCGGTTCGGGCTCATCGACGATCCCGAAGCCTTGAACATCATGGGCTTCAAGCGCAAGGCGGCCTCGATCCATTGGGAACTGATGTTCACCCGCCCGATCTTCCAGACGCCGGACATGGACGAGCAGGGCAAACTGCTGAACGAGGTCGCCGCACTGATCGACGGAGGCAGGATCCGCACCACGCTCAGCCAGGTGCTGCGTCCGATCAATGCCGAAAATTTGAAGCAGGCCCACGCCCTGATCGAAAGCGGGCGCGCCAAGGGCAAGATCGTGCTGGAGGGCTTCTGAGAAATGCGAGCGGCGCGCGGGCGCTGAGTTCCCGCGCCCGTGAAGAGTTCGGGACAACCCGGCCGCGTTGACAGGTTCCGAAGCCGGAAGCTGTTATCAAACAGCGCGCTCCCGGACCAAAGGCTGTGGCGTTTTGCGATTTGGTTGAATCACCAAGCATCGCAAAGACGCGTCGAACCAAAGAGTCAGAGCAAAAAAGCATTCACGCCTGAACGCGCTTTGCTCTAGGGAGCGCCATGCTTCCGCCCCACTCGGCGGGTTACAACCCTCCGAGTGGTGAATCGCTACAGCTCCCGCCCTCTGCAAACCGGATCGTTCATGCGTTCGCTTCTTCTCGCCACCGTGCTGCTCGGTTGTCTCATTGGACGGGCTGCGGCCCATCCGCATGTCTTCGTCAATTCGGCCAGCGAGATCGTCTACGACGACAAGGGGCGAGTAACCGGCGTCAAGCAGCACTGGACCTTCGACGAGGCCTTTTCTTCTTATGCCACGCAGGGGCTGCAGCAGAGCGCGAATGGTGGCTACACCCGCGAGGCTCTCGCTCCTCTGGCCCAGACCAATGTCGAGAACCTCAAGGATTTCGGCTACTTCACCTTTGCCAAGCTCGGCGGCAAGGAGCTTTTGTTCAAGGATCCGGTCGATCCTTACCTCGACTTTACCAACGGCGTCCTGACCCTGCATTTCTTCCTGCCCCTGTCCTCCCCGCAGACACAGGGGCAGAAGGCCTTGGCAATCCAGATCTACGACCCGACCTATTATGTCGCGTTCACCCTTGATGACGAGACCCCTGCCAAACTCGACGGTTCCCCACAGGGTTGCGCACTCAACGTCATCAGGCCCAAGCCGCCGAGCGAGGACCAGAAGGCCGCCGCCCTGCAGCTCGACGAGGCCTATTTCAGCGCACTGGACCAGAACAAGGATTTCGGTGCCAAATTCGCCAACAACATCCAGGTGAACTGCCCGTGATCGCGGGGACAGGCCGTTTTGCCAAGCGGGTCGCGCAGGCGGCACCAGCCGTCCTGGTCCTGCTTATGCTGATGGCCGGCGAAGCGCTGGCCCAGAAAAGCACGCCCTTTGGTATCAGCCGGCCCGAACAATCGATCACCGGTCCCGCCAGTCCCTTCCTGGCCTGGATCCTCACCGAGACGGCGCGCTACTACCAATTGCTCGTCGATGCCTTGAAGGAATCCAAGCAGAACGGCACGGCCAGCCTGGCGCTGATCACCCTCAGTTTCGGCTATGGCGTCTTCCACGCGGCCGGCCCCGGCCATGGCAAGGCGGTGATTTCCTCCTATCTGTTCGCCAATGACGAGGCGGTGAAGCGTGGCATCGCGCTGTCCGGCGCCTTCGCCCTGGTGCAAGCGCTGTCCGCCATCGCCATGGTGTCGGTGCTGGCCGCCATCCTCAACGTTACCGCCCAGACCATGGATGCCTCCACCCTGATGCTGGAGCGTCTCTCCAACTTCATGGTGATGGCGGTCGGCGCCTGGCTGTTCTGGCGCAAGGGTCGCGCGCTCTGGGGACTGATCGCCGCTCGTTTCGGCCTGCCCGGCGCCAGCATCCACGTCCATGACGCCAATTGCGGGCATCTCGCCTTGCCGACCGACAGCGACACCGCCAAGCGCAACAATATGCGAGCCATCCTGGCCGCCGGCCTCAGGCCCTGCACGGGTGCCATCATCGTGCTGGTGTTCGCCTGGCGGCAGGGAATCTACGGCTCGGGCATCATCGCGACCTTCGCCATGGGCCTGGGCACCGCCCTCACCATCGCCGTCATCGCCACCGTCGCGGTGATGGCCAAGAGCCTGGCCGTGCGCCTTGCCGCCCCGCAGAGCTTTGCCGCCGCCGTCACGGTGCGCACGCTCGAAATGGGCCTTGCCTTCATGGTCTTTGCGCTCGGGCTCATCCTGCTGGCCGGCGTGATAAATTTACCCTCTGCATAGGCTCCGTCATCGCCAAAATGCTTGGCCCCCAAAAAGCTGCGCAGTATGATGCGGCAAGGCGTGCCGAGAGGCGCGCCCAGCGCGAATTTCCGGCTCAATCCGCAGGGAGAAGCGGCCAGCCGGGGGGGCGGCCGGAGGATCGACCGATGGGCCAGCAGATAGAAGCCGTCGTCCAGCGCCTGAGGCGCTTTGCCCGGGCGCTCAGCCATGATTCCGATGGGGCGGATGCGCTGGTCCTGGAGATCCTGTCCGCGCATGAAGGCAAGCGTCTCGACTATCCCCGCCTGCTCACGGCGCTGATCGCCCGCCGCCGCGACCTCGACGACCGGGAAAACCAGCTCAAGGCACAGCGGCCGCCGATGAAGGCCGGCTGCTCCAGCCATCCCGACATCCTGCGCGCCTTCGACCGCCTGCCCCTGACCGATCGCGAGGTCCTGGCGCTGATCATCATCGAAGGCCTGGATTATGAGACGGCGGCGGCCGTGCTGGCGGTGCGCGAAGAAGCCTTCATCGCCCGCCTCACCCGGGCTCGCGAGGCCTTTTCGCGCCAGGTGGACGGCCAGCGCCATGCCGTGCTGCGGATCGTGAAATGACCGAACCGACCCGCATTCCCGACCGGATCTTCAACGCCCTGGTCGATGGCCGGCTCTCCGCGCGGGTCGAGCGCGAAACGCGCGAAGCGCTGGAAACCGATCCCCAGGGCAGCGAGCGTGCCGCCACCTGGCAGCGCCAGAGCGAAGCCTTGCATGCCGCCCTCGCCCCCATCGTGCGGGAGCCCCTGCCCCTTTCGATGATGCTGAAACTGCGTCACGACAAGCCGGTTGCCTGGCATCGTGACAGCACGCTTTGGACCTATGTCGGCATTTTCGCAGCCGGAGTCGCCGTCGGCCTGGCTCTCGACCTCGCCACGCCGACCTTGCGGGCCTTGATCGGGATCTGATAATATTGATTTTTCAGTAATACTGAAATTCATTCCACATTTCGGTTGAAATTAAAATTCTTCGTGCCTACCTTGGCACCATGAAACTCGACGCCTGGCTCAAACAGACCGCCACCCCCCGCAGTGCCTTCGCCAAGACGGTGGCGCTGTCGCCTGCGAGCATCACCGCCCTGTGCAATGACGAGACGGCGTGGATTTCCCGCGAGACCGCCGCGCGCATTGCCGAAGCAACCGGTGGCAGCGTCACTCCCAATGATTTTCTGGGCCTTGCCCCGGTTCGAGACACCCTCAAGGAGACTGTCGTGTCCCATCAGAAGATTCAGGCCGCCATCGAGGCCTTTGCCCGTGGCGAGATCGTGGTGGTGGTCGACGACGACGACCGCGAGAACGAAGGCGACCTGATCATCGCCGCGAGTCATCTCACCACCGAGAAGATGGCCTTCATCATCCGCCATTGCTGCGGCATCGTCTGCGCCCCCTTGACGCTGGAAGAGGCCAAGCGCCTGCGCCTCGATCCCATGGTGTCGCAGAACGACGCCCCGCTCGGCACGGCCTTCACCGTCACTGTCGACGTCAAGCACGGCCTGACCACCGGCATCTCGGCCGAACAGCGCGCCAACACGGTGCGGGCGCTCGCCAATCCCAATATGGGCGCCACGGATTTCGTGCGCCCCGGCCACATCTTCCCGCTGATCTCCAAGGAAGGCGGCGTGCTGATGCGCTCCGGCCACACCGAAGCAGCCACCGACCTGTGCAAGCTCGCCGGCCTGCCCCAGGTCGCCGCGATCTGCGAACTCGCCAATGATGACGGCACCGTCAAGCGTGGCCCCGAAGTCGCGGCCTTCGCCGAAACCCATGGCCTGCATGTGGTCTCGATCGCCGATCTCATCGCCTTCCGCCAGGCCCGCGAAAAGCTGGTCGAGCGGGTGGCGACCTTCACCGTGGAAAGCGAGATCGGACCGCTCACCGCCTACGCCTACACCACGCCCTATGACGAGGTGCAGCAACTCGCTTTCGTCTATGGCAAGATCGGGGACGGCGAGAACGTACCGACCCGCCTGCACCGCGCCGACGTGGTGACGGATGTGTTCGGCGGCGCCAAGACGCTCGGCAGCTCCCTCGCCAAGTTCAAGGAAGCAGGCCGGGGCGTGATCGTCTATCTGCGCGACGGAACTGCGGGCGTCCCCATGGTGACGCACGGCTCGGACCACGGCTCGGAAGCCGCGCGCAACGAGCAGTGGCGCGAGGTCGGGCTCGGCGCCCAGATCCTGCGCGACCTCGATGTCTCGTCGATCAAGCTGCTCTCGACCAAGCCGCGCACCTATATCGGCCTCTCGGGCTTCGGCATCGAGATCAAGGGCACGGAGACGGTCTGAAGACCGCCCCTCTCCTCACACCGGCAGCGCAGTCGTCTTCTTGACGCTGCGCAAAGCCAGTGTCGATTGCACGCGGACCACACCGGGAAGCTGGGTCAGGATCTCGGTGTGGATGCGCTCGAAATCAGCGGCATCGGCATAGGCGACCCGCACCATATAGTCGGCGGCACCGGCCAAGAGGCAGCATTCCGTCACTTCGGGATGGCGCTGGATCGCCGCCTCGAAGGCATCGAGCGCACCGCGTCCCTGCTGGTCCAGCGTGACGAGCACGAAGGCCACCCCCGGCAGGCCAGCTTCCTTCTCATCGAGCAGCATGACATAGCGCGAGATCAGTCCGCGCTCTTCAAGAAGCTTGACCCTTCTCAAGCAGGCGGAGGGCGACAAATTGACCTTCTCTGCCAAGTCGACATTGGTCAGGCGCCCATCGGCTTGCAACAGCCTGAGAATGGCACGGTCGCGGATATCGAGCGAGATCTCGGATCTTGGCATAAACAGCGATCATTGGATCAATTTGTCGCATACTATGCGACAGAACGCCCTGAACACCAGACTTTTCCGCGAGAAATTGCGCGATTTCCGCGCCAACATGCCTTTCTAGCCTAAAGCCCGACGACAAGGGCTGGCTTCATCACCATACAAGGCGAAAACAATGCTGATCGGCGTCCCCAAGGAAATCAAGGACAATGAATTTCGCGTCGGCCTGATCCCATCTTCCGTTGCGGAACTGGTGCATCACGGGCACAAGGTCTGGGTGGAAACCAATGCCGGCGTCGGCGCCGGCCTCTCGGATGCCGATTATATCGGCGCCGGTGCCGAGATCGTCGACAACCCCGACATCCTCTTCGCCAAGGCGGAGATGATCGTCAAGGTGAAGGAACCGCTGGCGGTCGAGCGCCGGAAGCTGCGCCAGGGCCAGATCCTGTTCACCTATCTCCACCTGGCACCCGATGCGGAGCAGACGCATGACCTCGTCGCCTCCGGCGCCGTCTGCATTGCCTATGAGACCGTGACCTCGGCCACCGGCGCCCTGCCCCTGCTGACGCCGATGTCGGAAGTCGCCGGTCGCCTGGCACCGCAGGTCGGCGCCCACAGCCTGGAGAAAGCCCAGGGCGGGCGCGGCATCCTGCTGGGCGGTGTTCCCGGCGTTCCGGCAGCCGAGGTCGCCATTCTCGGCGGCGGCGTCTCGGGCACGCATGCGGCGACGATTGCCGTCGGCATGGGGGCGAAAGTCACCGTGGTCGACCGCTCGGCCGAGGCTCTCAAGCGGCTTGCCGCCCAGTTCGGCACGTCGATCTCCACCGTGTTCTCGACCCGCTCGGCCATCGAGGAACTGGTGAAGCGGGCGGACCTCCTGATCGGCACGGTACTGGTTCCCGGCGCGGCGGCTCCCAAGCTCGTCAGCCGCGACATGGTGCGCAGCATGAAGCCTGGCGCAGTGATCGTCGACGTGGCGATCGACCAGGGTGGCTGCATCGAGACCTCGAAGGCAACCACCCATTCAAACCCGACCTATGTGGTGGATGGCGTAGTGCATTACTGCGTCGCCAACATGCCGGGCGCGGTGGCGCGCACCTCAACCTTCGCGCTCAACAACGTCACCCTGCCCTTCGCAGTGGCGTTGGCCGACAAGGGCTGGAAGCAGGCGCTGCGCGACGACGCGCATCTGCGCAACGGCCTCAACGTCGTGGATGGCAAGATCACCTGCCACCCGGTCGCGGAAGCGCATAATCTGGCTTATGTCAGCGCAGAAAGCCTTCTGCAGGCCTGACCGTGACGGCGACCGGGGGCATCGGCAGGGATGCCCCCCCGGGCGCGACCTTCCCGGGCCAAGATCAGTGCGATGACACCGAGGCTGCAGCATCGGTTGCCCTGAATGGCACCGGAACCGGCCTGACCTTGGTCCTCGTCAAGAGCTTGGCAGCGACGAAAACACAGGCGGCCGGCACGATGAGATCATCGATGCGCCCGCCCATCAGCGAATTCGGAATCAGATTGTACAGGAAAGCGTAATAAAGACCGGCGATGGCCAGCAATCCCGCCGCTATGAGCGGGTTTCGTCTTTTGCCCAGCAGCCTCATCTTGCGCCTGAAATAGCGCCTCGCCCGCATCGCAAAGGAAGGACGGAGTGTCGCCCCGGCGGCAGCCGGAAGCGGCGACGGCGCGGCAACCTGGTCGGTCCCCGCGGCAAGGATACGCGCAGCCTGTGTCTTCATCATCTGGACATAGGGGTCATCCTGAATTTCAGGATAGGCCGCCATCATGTCCATGATCATCATGACCGTCTCCGGCTTGAGGTCCATGCCGCGACCGGCCTTGCCGACATTGATGCGGCTGCCCTTGGATTTCGCAGCCTCCAGGCCGGCGGCAATTTGCGCCGTAGTTGCCGGGATACCGGCAAACGTCAGCATCTCGCCTATCGCCTTGTCCGGATCGGCAATGAAATCCTCATACATGAAGATCCGCGCGGCCTTCGAGCTGCGCCACCCCATGTAGAAATTGATATACCAGGGCATCGCCAGCATGGCGATCATGTGCTCGAGCTCGGCTCGGTCCCGGCTCAAATGCTGCTTGTCGAGATAGAAGAAGGGATTGACCGGGCTCTCGCGATGCACATGGTCCCGGATGCTGACTACGACATCGAAAAGGCTGCGGATCAGGACGATGATGGAGACATCGTAGTCGCTGCACAGCTCCTCGGTCCAGGTGCTATGCTTGATATGGTGCTGCGCGACATAGTCGAGCTTGGCGTTTTGGGCCAGGCAGATTTCACAAAGTTCCTGCTCGCGGCGTCCGTAACTTGGAATCAAATTGATTGAATTAAGGTTCACCGCGTTTGCTATGGCACTGCTTATGAATGTCGAAGCCGATTTCGGCATGCAGGCCACAAGAACATGGTGCGACATCGCGTCTCCTTCGCTCGAACAATTGATCTCCATGATCGGGTAATTGTCTTTGCTACTCAGCGCCCCCCAGCAACTACCCAGCGTCATACCACAGGAAACATACTTTCCCGGCTGGTTCAACCTACGGTTAGTCTCTGTTTTTCCACTGAGGCCAGCATTCGGCAGACGGGCGATAAGAGAACGCCGGCTCTCGTCCAAAGTTCCAGGCTTGGCAAACCATTCAACGGTTACGCGTCTTACTGACCGCCCCCGACAAAACCGCAATATCTATCATTCTGGAATCATTACAAAAATGAACTCGGATGGATCACGTCGGGCCAAAAGCCACGAAGGTCGAACCAAGATGTGGGGATATGCTGAATTCGCTGTCAGCGCCTGACACCAACTGCCTAACCCGCACTTATCCGATCAACAAAAATTTATTCCTCGAGGACTGCACCCTTCACCTGCGGCGGCCAGGAAGCAAGACCGCGAAGGACGGAGCCACTTAATCGGCGACATGACACGGTGTCACGACACCTCCATCCCGGTGACGTCAGCACCACCCGTTCAGCCGGGCGAGTCGCCGGCCAGTTGCCCTATCGTTCGGCGGCAGCGCGAGCGAGCCTGTCGCGTATGGCTTCTCCCAGTCCGTCGCCGGGAATGGGAGCGACGGCTATGGCATGAATGTCGGCCCGGTCGAGCAGGCGCAGCATGCCGAACAGATTGGCGGCGGCCTCGGTCAGATCGCCGCTAGGACTGAGATTGGCAGCGATGCGAGCCCGCCCATCCCCACCCGGGCCAAAGCCGAGCCAAGCCTCGTCCGGTCCGGCTTCCTCGGCATCGAGCCTGACATGGGCCCGAGGCGCATAGTGGGACGCCAGCATGCCAGGCGCCACCGGCTCGTCGCCGGCGCCCTCCGGCCCCTCGGCGAGCGCAAAGCCGAGCACGTCCTCGATCATGTCCCGCGACAGGCCGCCGGGACGCAGCATCGCCACGCGATCGCCGAGGCACGACAGGATGGTCGATTCGACACCGACCTGGGTGGCGCCGCCATCCACGATGGCATCGATGCGGCCATCGAGATCGGCCGCGACATGGGCGGCCGTGGTGGCGCTGACATGGCCGGAGCGATTGGCCGAGGGTGCGGCGACGGGGCGGCCGACCGCCTCGAGCACGGCATGGGCCACGGGGTGGTCGGGCACGCGCAAAGCGACGCTGTCGAGCCCAGCGGTCGCGATCTCGCTGACCGTGCAGCTCGGCGCCTTCGGCACCACCAGAGTCAATGGTCCCGGCCAGAACGCCAGCGCCAGGCGCTCGGCCGCCGGCGAGAAGACGCCCTGGCCACGGGCGAGCTCGAAAGAAGCGAGATGGGCGATCAACGGATTGAAGCGCGGACGGCCCTTGGCCTCGTAGATGCCTGCGACCGCCCGGCCATTGGTGGCATCGGCGCCCAGGCCATAGACCGTTTCGGTGGGAAAGGAGACCAGCCCCCCCTCCACCAGGATGCGTCCCGCCGTCGCCAGGGAAGATGGGTCCGCCCCGAGATGCAGAGTGTTTCGATGTGTCATCCGGGCTCGCCGTCCGCTCTTTTGTTGATCGATGCGTGATGCGCCATTGCCCGTAGCCACGCATTCCGTCAAGGTCGAAGGCGCGCAATGGAGTTCAAGAACCAACAATGACCTATCAAGCGCCTGTCGCCGACATTGCCTTCTCGCTTCGTCACGTCGCCGATGTCGATGCGCTGCAGAGCGAGGGGCTGTTCCCCGAGGCAACACCGGATCTCGTCGACACCATCCTGGAGGAAGCCGGCCATTTCGCGACCGATCGCATTGCTCCGCTCAATCGCGAGGGCGACCGGGTCGGCGCCCGGCTCGAGCAGCAGGGCGTGGTGACCGCTCCCGGTTGGCGCGAGGCCTATGCCGACTGGAGCGGCGGCGGCTGGAACGGCCTGGCGGGGCCGGTCGAATTCGGGGGCCAGGGCCTGCCCCTGCTGCTCAATGCCGCCTGCCTGGAAATGTGGAACTCGGCCTCGATGGCCTTCGGCATCGGGCCTGTGCTCACCATGGGCGCGGTCGAGGCGCTCGCCGCCCATGCCACGCCGGATCTTCGCGAGACCTATCTCGCCAAGCTGGTCAGCGGCGAGTGGACGGGCACGATGAACCTGACCGAGCCGCAGGCCGGCTCCGACCTCGCCGCCCTGCGCAGCCGAGCCGAACGGCGGGACGACGGCAGCTACCGCATCTTCGGGCAGAAGATCTTCATCACCTATGGCGACCACGACCTGACGCCCAACATCGTGCATCTGGTACTTGCCCGCCTTCCCGACGCGCCGGCGGGCACGCGCGGCATCTCGTTGTTCCTGGTGCCGAAATATCTGCCCGATGCCGAGGGCAATCCGGGCCGGCGCAACGATGCCTTCTGCTCCGGCCTCGAGCACAAGCTCGGCATCCATGGCTCGCCGACCTGCGTGATGGTGTTCGGCGACGAGGGCGGCGCCATCGGCTATTTGGTCGGCGAGGAGCATAAGGGCCTGGCCTGCATGTTCACCATGATGAACAATGCCCGCCTCGCCGTCGGTCTGCAGGGGGTCGCCATTGCCGAGCGGGCCTATCAGCAGGCGCTCGCCTATGCGCGCGAGCGCCGCCAGGGCAAGAGCCCGCTCTGGCAGAATGGCGGCATGAGCCCGATCATCGAACATCCCGATATAAGGCGCATGCTGCTGGAGATGCGGGCGAAGACCGTGGCAGCCCGCGGCATCTCCTACCTTCTCGCCGCGGCAATCGATCGCTCCCATCACGAGACCGATGTCGACAGGCGTAGACAAGCTGCCAACCGCGCGGCCCTGCTCACCCCTGTGGCCAAGGCTTTCTCCACCGATATCGGCAACGAAGTCGCCTCGCTCGGCGTCCAGATCCATGGCGGCATGGGTTATATTGAGGAAACCGGCGCCGCCCAGCATTTCCGCGATGCCCGCATCGCCGCGATCTATGAGGGCACCAACGGCATCCAGGCGATCGACCTCGTCACCCGCAAGCTACCGCTCGAAGGCGGGGACGTTGTCAGGGCGTTCATCGCCGAACTACGGGAAACCATCGCGGCCGCCGCGGCCAGCGAGCGCTTCGCCGCGCTCGCACCCTCGTTAGGGCGCTCCGTCGATGCCCTGAAGCGCGCCACGGCCTATATGCTGGCGCCCCGCGAGCGGCCCGAAGACGTCCTGGCCGGCGCCACGCCCTATCTGCGCGTCTTCGCCATCGCCGCCGGCGGCGCCGTGGTGGTGAAGGAAGCGCTGGCCGCCGCCGCCATCGATCCCCACGAGCCCGCCAACCGCCTGCGCATCGACACCGCACATTTCTATGCCACGCAGATTTCGCCGCAGGCCGAGGGGCTCGCAGAAAGCGCGGTTAGCGGCTACGTTGCCGCCGGACTCGAAACCGTTCTCTGACAGGACTCCTGAATGTCGCTTGCCAACAAAACCCTGTTCATCACTGGCGCCTCGCGTGGCATCGGGCTCGCCATCGCCTTGAAGGCAGCCAGGGATGGCGCCAACATCGCCATTGCGGCCAAGACCGAAACCCCCCACCCCAAGCTCGAAGGCACCATCTATACGGCCGCCGAAGAGATCGAAAAGGCGGGCGGCAAGGCCCTGCCGCTGGTGGTGGACGTGCGTGACGAGGACAGTGTCAAGGACGCCTTCGCCAAGACGGCGGCGCAGTTCGGCGGCATCGACATCGTGGTCAACAACGCCTCGGCCATCCAGATGACCAAGGCCGCCGATACCGACATGAAGCGCTACGATCTGATGAACCAGATCAACGCGCGGGGCACCTTCCTGGTCTCGAAGACCGCCCTGCCCTATCTCGAAAAGGCCGAGCAGCCGCATATCCTGATGCTGTCACCGCCTCTCGACATGAAGGAGAAGTGGTTCGCGCCCCATACCGCCTATTCCATCGCCAAATACGGCATGAGCCTGGTGGTGCTCGGCCTTGCCGGCGAGACGCGCGGGCGTATCGGCGTCAACGCCTTGTGGCCCCGCACGACCATCGCCACTGCCGCGATCAAGAACATCCTCGGCGGCGACGCCCTGATGCGCCGCTCGCGCAAGCCAGACATCCTGGCTGACGCCGCCTATCGCATCTTCCACAAGCCAGTCAGCTTCACCGGCAACTTCCTGATCGACGACACCTTTCTCTATGGCGAGGGCGTCACCGATTTCGAAGCCTATCGCGCGGTCCCGGGCGAAACCCTGGCGCCCGACTTCTTCGTGCCCGACGATTCCGTACCGCCCCCCGGCGTGGTAATCGGGGAGGCCATGCACTAGAGCAAAGCGCGTTTAGACGGAAACGCCTGTTTGCTCTAGTCCTTCATTTCGACGCGTCCTTGTGGTTCTTGCCGATGTCGGCACATCGCAGGACGCCATAGGTCGCAGGGAGATATCCGGCATGACGACGCTGTTGGTCACGCACCCGGCCTATGCCCGCCACGAGACGCCGCGAGGGCATCCCGAGCGGGTCGACCGCATCCTGGCGGTGGAAGCCGTGCTGGCTACTCCCCTGTTTGACGGGCTGGAGCGCGTCCAAGCGCCGGAGGCCTCGATCGACATGATCGAGGCCTGCCATCCGCGCGCCTATGTCGAAACCTTGCAGCGCCTGAGCCCGCATGACGATGAGGGCTTGGCGCAGCTCGACGGCGACACCTCGATGTCGTCGGGCAGCTTCGAGGCAGCGCTGCGCGGCGCCGGCGGTGCGACGCTGGCGGTCGACCATGTCATGACCGGCAAGGCCAAGAACGCCTTCAGCGCCTCGCGCCCGCCCGGCCACCATGCCGAGCCGCAACGGGCAATGGGCTTTTGCCTCTTCAACAATGTCGCCATCGCCGCCCGCCACGCCCAGAAGGCGCATGACGCCGAGCGAGTGGCGATCGTGGATTTCGACGTGCATCACGGCAACGGCACCCAGGCGATCTTCTGGAACGACCCCAGCGTGCTTTATGCCTCCACCCACCAGATGCCGCTCTATCCGGGCACGGGCGCGCCCAGCGAAACCGGCGAGGCCGGCACCATCGTCAATGCCCCGCTCAGGCCCGGCCAGGGCGGCAGCGAATTCCGCGAGGCCATGCAGAACGTAATCCTGCCGCGCCTGCAGGACTTCGCGCCGGATCTCATCCTGATTTCAGCCGGTTTCGATGCCCATGAGCGCGATCCGCTTGGCGGGCTCAATTTCGTCGAGGAGGATTATGCCTGGGCGACCTCGGTGCTGATCGATCTCGCAGCCAGGACCGCAGGCGGGCGCATCGTCTCCGTGCTCGAAGGCGGCTATGATCTGACCGCCCTCGCCCGCTCCAGCGCCGTGCATGTCGCCACCTTGATGCAGGCGTAGTGCAAGGAACGAAATCGGCGGAGCATCATCGCCAAGCTAATAGTTCAAGATCTTTAGATAGATCAAAGGACGACCTGCTCGAACAAGGGCAATGCCTCTATGGCCCAAAAGCGGGCCAAGGACGATGCTGCGGCACAGCCAAAGACTGTCACCGTCCCTCATTTCATCAAAGATCGGCGAAAGCATTTGCTTGATCTGCGCCTCATCGCCAATACGTCGCCTAAGATCGTCCTGCTCTTGAAGGCCGAAGCTGTGAATCATCCACTGCTGAAAATCGCGCAGCGTCGTTTCGCGTTCCAGCTCCACCTCATCCGAATCATACCGCGCCGTCAGGCCGGTCATGCCTCGATATCCTATTTTCTCAGTGCGCCTGCCATAGAGCGAGCGACAACCGACGCGATTAATCCCCGTCCTCGAAGAACTGCCACTTGCCCTGCGGGCTGATGCCGAGGCGATAGAAGGAATAGACGCCCTTGTCCTGCATGTCCTGGAAATCGCCGGCCGTGATCAGGCGAAACAGCTCGACCATCTGCGGGCCGGTCAGCTTATTGAGGGGATAGCGCGCGAAATAGGGCCAGACATAGGCCTCCTGCGGCGTGCCGACATCGACATGGACATAGCCCGCCTCGAGCACGTCATCCATGATGGCGAGGATCTCCCGGCCCTTCGGATCACCGGCCAGAAGCTTCAGCGTCGCGATCGGATCGTCGCTCTCGCCACCGGGCAGATCCGGATTGCCGCCATTGGCGGCAAAGATCGGGCGCAGTGATTCAAGTTCGCCCGTCTTGATCGCCGTCAGCAGTTTCTGCCGCAGTTCCCTCACCGGTGCCGGCAGGTCGGAGTCACCATAGAAGACCTGGGGCGTGGCCTGGGAGGCTGCGCTGTCGTCATTTGCGGGCGTGGTGACCGTCACCGTGGGGGTCTGGGTGCTGACGGGCGGTGACGAGCCCGGCGCATTCTTGGTCGTATCGTTGGCCGCCTGCGACGGCACGGCGCCGAACAGGGTGGCTGCGAGAGCGGCAAGGGTTATCAGGCGCATGGGCGGCATCAATCCGGGATCAGGCGAATCACGGTATTCGCTCGGCGCCAGCCTAGCCACAGCCGCGTCCGAATGCGAGCCTTCCCGGACGCCTGCCGTCCGTCACATTCTATTGATGGGTTCCCTTGACCGTGAACTCGCCATTGCGCACCCGCTCGGGCAGGCGCTCGGCAAAGCGGGCGACGGGTTCCTCGCCATAGGTCGCGACCAATTCCTTGAAGGCCGCAAAAAGAGCCGCATTGGCCACGCAATCGCCGTCGATGCCATCAAGAATGGCCTCTTCCCAGGCCTGCAGCAGATAGTCGAGCGCTGCCCGCCGGGCATCGTCTGCGGCGAATTGCTGTTTCAGATGGGTAACGCGATCATACATGACAAAATCCTGCCGCAGCGATGGCTGCGGGCGAACCGGACCATAGCATGCTGGTGTCCCAGGAATAGACACTTCCAAATTAATCGTTAACGGCCGTAACGCGCTTCCAGTGCCTTGATGATGCTGCCGCTCTCATCGAGATAGAGACGGATCACCGTCCCGGCAGCTTCGTTGCAGCTGCGATAGCTCTCGCTGAAACTGCGATAGCCGCGATTGAAGGCACCGGCGAAGCGTGCCTTGGCGGCCTCGTCGAAGCCCTGTGCCTCGGCCAGCGCGTTCATCTTGTCCCGCCAGGCCGGCGCATCCGCAAAGCCGCACAGGCCGCGCAGGTAGTGCAAGGCTCCCATCAGTTCGGCGAGCCGCAGCAATTGCGGCTCATAGGGGGCGATCTGCGGAGCCGTTGGCGCCGGCGGTGGCTGCACCGGCTTGGGCGGCGGCGTCTGAGCGTAGGCCGCTGCCACGATCGTTCCGAATGCCAGCAAGGCGGCTGGCAGGACCTGGCGGCCGCTCACAGCATCCTCCTGGCAGCGGCAACGATATCAGCCAGTCCGTCGGTCAGCGGCAGGCCGTCGAGGGTGACGGCATCGGCCCAGCGAAAGCTCAAGGTTTCCTCGCTGAGCCGCGGCTCCCCCTGCTCCGAACGCCCCGCGAAGACCGCCACCACGAAATGGCGTTGCACGATCCCCGCTTCATCACGGGCGATCACCTCGTGATGGCGGACGAAGCCGGCGATCTCGATCTCCAGCCCGGTCTCCTCATGGACTTCCCGCCTTACCGCCGCTTCCAGGTTTTCACCCAGTTCCACCACACCACCCGGCAGCGAGAACAAACCCTGGCCCGGTGCTCGCGCCCGCTCGCCCAACAGCACCCTGCCATCGCGGAAGAGAGCGATGCTGGCTGCAAGAATCGGTCTGGCGGGATAGGATCGCGGCGCTTCCGTCATGGCGCCACTATTGGCGGCGGCGCCCTGCCCCGCAACCCCTTTCGAGGTCATGACCGGCCGTTTTGCGCTCACCCATTCGCCACGAGAGGTTCGGGACTGGTTCGGCTATGTCGAGGAGCCGGATTTCCCGCCGCGTACCAATATCGCACCGAGCCAGCCTGTTGCCGTCGTGCATGCCGACTTCTCGGCCCGGCACTTCACTCTCATGCGATGGGGCTTCATCCCGGCCTTCATCAAGGACACGGCCGGCTATCCGCTGCTGATCAACATCCGCTCGGAGACGGTGCAGGAGAAGCCTTCCTTCCGCAACGCCTTTGCGCGGCGGCGGTGCCTGATACCGGCGGACGGTTTCTACCAATGGCAAAAGCAGGGGCGCACGAAACGGCCCTATTTGCTGCGCCGGCCCGGCGGCGGCCTCATGGCCCTGGCCGCCATCTGGGAGACCTGGTCGGGTCATGACGGCAGCGAGATCGACACGGTCGGTCTTCTCACCACCGATGCCAGCGGCCCGCTGGCGGCGCTCGGCGACCGCAGCCCGGTGCTGATCGAGGCCGACGCCATGGCCTTCTGGCTCGATCCGCTGACCAAGCCTGGAGAAGCAGCCGCCCTGCTGCGGCCGCCGGCCGCCGATAGGCTCGAACTGGCGCCGGATGCACCGGATCTGAGGCACGGTCTTTGACCGCTCGCCATGCCGAAGCCGAATATGGCGCGTGTTCAAATTCTTAGCGAAATCTTGTGAGAGAGGGCGTTTTCCTGTTCGACGAGATTCGATTCCCAAAGGAAAGACGATGATGAAGATTCTAAAGCGTTTTCCAGAAAAGTTGATAGACCTTTCGATTAAGAAAGCGCGTCAGAACAATAAGTTAGAGAAAAAGAGCGATTCGAGAAAATCGCGCTTTGCTCTATCCGCAACCCTCGCGCTTACAGCCGCAGCAGCCCTCACCAGCTGCAGTGCAGGCGTTGGGGTTGGCAGCGCGACCTACAGCGCCGATGAGCGAGGGTCGACCTATTGCTCACGCAGCGTCGGCGCCAGCATCGAGGCTCCCGACGCAAGCGGCAGCGGCGTGCACCGCCAGCGCGGCTGCGTGACGCGGCCTGCCGATGGCGGCGAGGACTGAACCTCGCCGCATCATCCCCGCTTCGGCTTGGCGGAGGTCGAGGTCTTTTCGGGCTTGGCGGGGCTGGGGGTCAGCCAAGTCGTGATCTGGCGTACCTTCTTGGCGGCCTCGGCCTGCGCGAGATAGCTGGTCTGCCCAGGCAGCCCCATGGGATAAGCTGCATCGCGCGTCCGCTCATAGTCCCGCGTTTGCTCGCCGCATTGCTTTGCCCGCATGTCCGGGGGGCTGCGCTTGGTGTCGTTGGCAAGGGCGGAGAGCGTGGTGTTGTCGGGCGAGAGCTCGCCGGTAAACGCCTGGGTCAGATACATCGCCGCCCGTTCGTTGCGTTCGCGCTCGGTCGTCGCGCCCATCACGACCACCATGACCTGCCTCCCGCCTCTTTCGGCAAGAGCGACCACATTGTTGCCCGACGCGCAGAGATAGCCCGTCTTCAGGCCTCTGGCGCCGTCAAAACGGGTCAGCAACTCGTTGTGCGATTCCACGGTCTTTCCGTCGATGACGACAGCCGACGTCTCGAAGAAGCGACGATATTGCGGGAACTGCCTGTCAATGGCGATGCCCAGCAGCGCCATGTCGCGCGCCGTCGACTTCTGCCGGCGATCGAACAATCCGTTCGGGTTCACAAATCGGCTTCCTGTCATTCCCAATCGCCTGGCGGCGTCGTTCATCGACTTGACAAAGGCCTCCTCCGAGCCGGCAACCTGTTCGGCGATGGCCATGGCGACATCATTGGTGGAGCCCGAAATCATGGCGAAAAGAGCGTCTTCCATGGTCATGGTGCTGCCGACATGCAGACCCGAGTCGAGGAACTTCTGGCTCGCCGCATGTTTGGAAAGCACCACCGGCGTCTCCAGCGACACGCGCCCGGCGCGAATGGCCTCGAAGGTGACGAAGGCCGTCATCAACTTGGTCGTCGAGGCTGGAAACCAGGGACGCCCTGCCTCCTCGGCATGGAGCACCTGATCATTCGCGACATCGACGACGAGAATGGGCGTCGCATCTGACGCGCGCGCAGGGCCGTGAAGCGCCAAAACCAGCGCCAGGCATCCAAGACTCTTCCAAGACATTCTATCCGTATCCCTTTCGGCCGCCGAAGCAGCCCAATCAATCAAGCGTTTCTATGACGTTCGCTTCCGACCTTTTTGCGACATGCACAACGGCCGATCGGCGCTGGAACGAACCGCCCGGCGGTCAGCCACCCGCCCGCGCCGAGAGCACCACCGCGGTGCGCAGCAGTTCGGCATTGTCGGCGGCCCTGGTCCCATCGGGCAGATCAGCGCCATCCTCGAGGCCGATGCGGCGGTCGAGACCCCGGCGGACGGCTTCGTCATGCATCGGCCACTGGGTCAGGTCGCTGCCGTGCAGCTGGACCGGCAGGCCGAGATTGGCATGGCTGAGGACAGCGAGGATCTCGTGGGCGACATGCAAACCGGCCGCCGCTTCCTGTTCCTCGATCTCGACAAGGACGCGCAGGCAGCGCTCCGCGGAAGGCAGCGCCACCAGGCGCAAGGCGTCGGCGACCGTGGCCAGGCCCGCTTCGATGCCGATGCGGCGCTGGATCATCAGCGCCATGATCTCCGGCGCGTCCTCCTCGCCGAGATTGACCGAAACGTAATCCGGCAGGACCTGCCATTCGCGGATCGGTGCCTGGCGCGCCCGGCCGACCGGCGGAATGGTCCATAGGGTCGAGATGCCGACAGGCACGTCCGGCACGCTCATGCGGATAGCCTGCAAGGCCGCGGCGATATCGGCCGACTCCAGGCTCTGCTCGCCATTCCGCCCCCGGGGATGGACATGCAGTTCCTCGGCACCGGCCTCGATGGCTGCCTTGGCATCGCGCGCCAATTCGGCCGGCGTGCAGGGCAGTGCCGGGTGGAAATCGCGGCTCCTGCTGCCGTTCAGGCAAGCTTGCAGCATCGTCCTCTCCCTGATCACGCCTGCGCCGCGAGATCCCGCACCCGCAGCGCCAGGGTCTTCGCATCCGCGAGCCAGCCGGCCCGGTCGGCCACAGTGCTGGTGGCGACCACGCCATAGAGCGCACGCCGTACATGATGGACGCCACAATAGCGCAAAATACCCTCTCGCCACATGCGATCGAGCGGATCGCCGAAAACCGCCTGCTCCCGGTCCGCAGGTGTATTGCCGGTGTTGAGCACCAGCGCGGCACGAGCCCGCAGGAGCCCTTGCGGCACGTCACCCCGATCATCCCCCTTGGCGAAGGTATAGGCGGCACCGGGCGCGAAGACCCTGTCGATCCAGCCCTTCATGATCGCCGGCGGCGCGCCCCAGCAATTGGGATGGATGACCGCCATGAGATCGCAGGACTGCAGCTCGGCGATATGGGCCTGCACCAGGGCATCCTCGCTCGGACGACCGCGAGCTTCCTCGGCGGTCAGCAGCGGATCGAAGCCCTCGGCGGTCAGGTCGTGATAGGCAACGTCGCAGCCAGCCTCCAGCCAGGTCCGTCGCACCGCCTCGGCCACGGCATGGTTGAAGCTCGCCGGCGCGGGATGGCCGATGACGACCATCGCCCGCATGTCAGAGCACCTTGCCGGGATTCATGATGCCCTTGGGATCGAGCGTCGCCTTAATGGCGCGCATCATCTCGAGCTCTACCGGATCCTTGACCCCGGGCAGCAGCTTGCGCTTGGCTTGGCCGATGCCGTGCTCGGCCGAGATGGAACCATGAAACTCGGCGACGATGGCGTGGACGATCTCGTTGGTCTTTTCCCACTTATCCAGGAAAGCCTGCTTGTCGCCGCCCACCGGCTGGGAAATGTTGAAGTGGATATTGCCGTCGCCGAGATGGCCGAAGGGCAAGGGACGAGCACCCGGAATGAAGGCCTCCACGGCCGCGATGGCCTTGTCGAGGAAGGCCGGAACCAGGCGGATCGGCACCGAGACGTCGTGCTTGATCGAGCCGCCCTCGAAGCGCTGGCTTTCCGACAGCAATTCGCGCAGGCGCCAGAAATCGGCGGCTTGGTCGAGCGAGGCCGCGATCACGGCGTCGCGGGCATAACCGCGCTCATAAGCCGTCATCAGCATCGCCTCCAGCGCCTCGTTCACGCCGCCTTCCGCGGAGGTTGACACCTCCAGCAGCACATACCAGGGATAGCTGCCCTCGATGGGGTCGCGCGCATCGGCAACATGGCGGATGACGAAATCGATGCCGATGCGCGGCATCAATTCGAAAGCCGTCACGGTGCCGCCGCCGTTTTCCCGGGCAACGTTCAAGAGCGCCAGCGCCGCCGCCGGATTGTCGACGCCGATGAAGGCCGTGCCGACGGAGCGAGGCCTGGGAAACAGTTTCAGCACCGCCGCGGTGACGATGCCGAGCGTACCTTCGGCGCCGATGAAGAGGTTCTTCAGATCGTAGCCAGTGTTGTCCTTGCGCAGATGGCGCATGCCGTGCCAGATCCGCCCGCCCGGCAGCACGACCTCCAGGCCCATCACCAGATCGCGCGTATTGCCATAGGCGATTACGCCGGTGCCGCCGGCATTGGTGCCGATATTGCCGCCGATGGTGCAGCTCCCCTCCGAGGGCAAAGTGAGCGGGAAGAAACGCCCGGCCGCCTCCGCCGCCTCCTGCACGCGCTGCAGCGTCACGCCGGCCTCGACATCGATGGTATTGCTGTCGGGGTCGACGGCACGAACCTTGTCCAGCCGCTTGAGCGAGATCAGCAGTTCATTGCCTTCCGCATGCGGAACCTGGCCGCCGACCAGGCCGGTATTGCCGCCCTGCGGCACGATCGGGGTATCAGTCTCGTCGGCCAGCTTGAGGATCGCCGCAACCTCGTCCACCGTCCCTGGCAGCAGCACCAGCGGCGTCTTGCCGTGATAGCGGTCGCGCCATTCCTTCAGGAAAGGCTGCTGGGCATCCGCATCGGCAATGGCGTAGCGCTCGCCGACCAGAGCAGCGAAGCGGGCAAGAAGTTCAGGAGAAAGCAGGGCGGACATGGAATGGGTATCCTGGCTACGGCGTTTTGCGATTGCCGAACGCAACCGGAATCGCAAAGACGCGCCAAAATGAAGGAGTCGGAGCAAGGCGCGGTCATACTTGAACCTGCCTTATCCTAGAGCAAAGCGCGTTTATGCATAACCGCTGCTTTGCTCTAACTCTTTGTTTCAACGCGTCTTTGCGATTCTTGGTGATTCCAAGAAATCGCAAAACGCTTTAACGGGCAAGCTGGCGGAGCGCATTGGCGACGATCGCGTCGGGTTCCGCCTCGATCGAAACACGGATCGGCGCCTCGTCGGCTCCCGGGGGTTCCAGCGTGGCGAACTGGCTGGCGAGCAGACTCGGCGGCATGAAATGGTCCTTGCGCTTGGCCAATCGGGCCGCGATCACTTCGGCGCTGCCTTCGAGAAAGACGAAACGGACATCCACATGCCCATTCCGCAGGGCATCGCGATAGCCGCGCTTGAGTGCCGAGCAGGCGATGACGCCGTGTTGCCCCGCCCCTCTCAGTTCGGCGATCCAGGCGGCGATAGCCGCAAGCCAGGGCCAGCGGTCCTCGTCCGTCAACGGGATGCCGGCATGCATCTTGGCGACATTGGCCGGCGGGTGGAAGGAATCACCATCGCGGAACGTCCAGCCAAGCCGGAGCCCGAGCCGCTCGCCGATGCTGCTCTTTCCAGCACCGGAAACGCCCATGACGATGAGGGCAGTGGGAAGAGGCGGCTCTGAAGTCATGACATTTCCTGGAGCAGAATGCGGTCTGGTTGAGATCATTCTCTAGATCAACTCGCGGGTGCCAGGAGCATTTTGCGGCTCCTGACGATTCCATCCAATTGCAAAACGCTATCTTCGCTCGAACACGCCGACCAGTTCGACATGGCCGGAGTGGCGGAACTGATCGACCGGCGTCACCCTGACGAGCCGGTAGCCACCGGCAATCAACAGCGCAGCATCGCGGGCAAAGGTCGTCGGGTTGCAGGAGACACCGACGATATGGCGCAGCTTGGCAGCGGCAAGGCGTTTGGCCTGCGCCTCCGCACCGGCGCGCGGTGGATCGAACACCACGGCATCGAAGGGCTTGAGTTCCTCGGCCAGCAAGGGGCGGTGAAAGAGATCGCGCACGGTGGCGCTGACAGGCTTCAGTCCCTGGGCTCGCCGAGCGGCCCGGTCGAGCGCCGATATTGCCGGCTTGTCCGAATCGAAAGCCTGCACATGCATGGCGTCCGCCAGCGCCAAGGCGAAGGTGCCGCAGCCGGAGAAGAGATCGGCAATGCGCTTGGCACCGGCAAGGCCCCCGCGCACCAGGGCCGTAAGGGCGGCATCTGCCTCGGCCGTCGCCTGCAGGAAGGCGCCCGGCGGCGGCGAAACCTCCACCGTCCCGAACCGCACTACCGGCGCCCGGCGTTCGATCACCACGTCGCCATGGTTGGAAAGCCGGGCCAGGTCGAACTGCCGGGCAAGGTCGCTGAGCCTCAACCGCATCTTGTCGTCGACGCGACCGGCGCCGCGAATGTCGCAGTCGAGGCCGGTGATCGTGGCTGTCAGCACCAGGTCAAGCGGCTTGCCGAGACCGCGCAATTGCTTTTCGAGCGCCCGCGCCGCCTCCAGGCCGCGGTTCAATTCCGGCACCAGAATCGGGCAGGCGTCGAGTTCGACGATGGCATGCGAGCGGGCCTCGGCAAAGCCGACCTTGCCCTTGCGGGCATGCAGGGTTGCCCGGCGCCGGCCGCGGCCATGGGCATCGACGAGCGGCTCGACCGGCGCTTCGATGCCGGCCTGCTTCAGTGCCTCGACCACCAGGCCCCGCTTCCAGGCCTGGTACGCCGGCACCGACAAATGCTGGACGGCACAGCCGCCGCAATGCGTGAAATGGGGGCAGAAGGGTTCGATGCGATCCGGGCTCGGTTCCTGCAGGGCGACCAGCCGCCCCCGCTCTCCGGCCACCTCGGCCAGGACCGTCTCGCCCGGCAAGGCATAGGGCACGAAGACCGGGCCCGGCGCGATGCCGTCACCGCGATGCCCCAGCCTTTCGATCTTGAGTTCCAGCGATGTCTCAACGTGCTGATTCACGATCTCAACTTCATCAAGCGATGCCTGAAAGAGATGAATCAAAATCTCAATCCAGGCGCGCAAGTCCTCTGATTCAATCTATGAGCCCGGCTACACTAACCCTATGGGCAGACAGCAGAAACTCCTTGTTGCCGTCCCCGCCTTCGATGGGAGACGGCACGACCCCGCGCACCTTCCAGCCAAGTGACGAGACGGTGCCGGCGATACGATCGCAGACCTCGGCGTGCACGGCCTCGTCCTTCACCACGCCGCCCTTGCCCACCCGCTCGCGACCCGCTTCGAACTGCGGCTTGACCAGAACGGCAAGATCCGCACCCGGCGCGGCCAATGCGAGCGCCGCCGGCAGAACCAGCGCCAGCGAGATGAAGCTGACGTCGGCGACGACGAGGTCGACGGGGTCGGGCACCAGGCCGCGATCGAGCTTGCGTGCATCCTGCCCTTCCAGCGAGATCAACCTGTCATTCCCGCGCAGGCTGGCGTGAAGCTGATCATGACCGACATCGACGGCATAAACCCGTGCCGCCCCCCGCCGCAGCAGCACGTCACTGAAGCCGCCGGTGGAGGCGCCGATGTCGAGCGCGACGCGCCCCTCTACGGGCACCGAAAACATATCGAGGGCATGTTCGAGCTTGAGCCCGCCGCGCGACACGAAGGGAAAGGCCGCCTGCGCTTCGATCACAGCCTCTGCTGCCAGGCTCTCCGACGCCTTGCGCACCGGCTTGCCATCGGCCGTCACGAGGCCGGCGGAGATCGCGGCCTGTGCCTTGGCGCGGCTGTCGAAATGACCGCGCTCGACCAGCAGCACGTCCGCGCGCTTGCGCATCAGGCGCGCTTGGCGCCGGTTACGACATCGCGCCCGAGCACCGACAGGACCTTGGTGACGATGCCGGCGGCATCGAGCCCGGCCTGCGCATACATCGCCTCCGGCTTGTTCTGGTCGAGGAAGATGTCGGGCAGCACCAGGGAGCGGAATTTCAGGCCGCTGTCGAAAACGCCTGCCTCGGCCAGGCACTGGGCCACGAAGCTGCCGAAGCCCCCCACGGAGCCTTCCTCGATGGTCAGCAGCACCTCGTGCTCGCGAGCGAGCCTGAGGACCAACTCCTCGTCGAGCGGCTTGGCAAACCGGGCATCCGCAACGGTCGCCGACAGGCCGAGCGCCGCCAGATCTTCTGCGGCCTTGAGGCACTCGGCCAGGCGCGTACCGAAGGAAAGCAGGGCAATATTGCTGCCCTCGCGCAGGACGCGCCCCTTGCCGATCGGCAGGGGCACGCCGACTTCAGGCATCTCGACGCCAACCCCCTCGCCGCGCGGGTAGCGGAAGGCGATAGGGCCGCCGTCATAGGCGGCCGCGGTTGCGACCATATGCACCAACTCGGCTTCGTCGGCGGCCGCCATCACCACCATGTTGGGCAGGCAGCCAAGAAAAGCGACGTCGAAGGAGCCGGCGTGGGTAGCGCCGTCGGCCCCAACGAGACCGGCACGATCGATCGGGAAGCGCACGGGCAGGTTCTGGATGGCAACGTCGTGGACGACCTGGTCGTAGCCGCGCTGCAGGAAGGTGGAATAGATCGCACAGAACGGCTTGTAGCCCTCGCTGGCAAGGCCCGCCGCGAAGGTGACGGCGTGCTGCTCGGCGATGCCGACATCGTAAAGCCGTTGCGGGAAGGCTTGCTCGAACAAGTCGAGCCCGGTGCCGGACGGCATGGCGGCGGTGATCGCCACGACCTTGTCGTCCTTGTGGGCTTCCTTGATCAGGCTTTCGGCAAAGACGCGGGTATAGGAGGGCGCATTGGCCTTGGCCTTCACCTGCGCCCCGGTGATGACGTCGAACTTCACCACGCCATGATATTTGTCGGGCGCGTTCTCGGCCGGGCCATAACCCTTGCCTTTCTGGGTGACGACATGGATCAGCACGGGCCCATCGGCCTGGTCGCGCACATTCTTGAGCACCGGCAGGAGGTGGTCGAGATTATGCCCGTCGATCGGCCCGATATAGTAGAAGCCGAGTTCCTCGAACAGCGTGCCGCCGGTCCAGAAGCCGCGGGCATATTCCTCGGTGCGCTTGGCCTTGTCGTAGAAGAATTTCGGCAGCTTCCTGGCCAGCATCTTGCCGAAATCGCGCAAATTCTTGTAGGTGCCGCCGGAAACCAGCCGGGCCAGATAGGCCGACATCGCCCCCACGGGCGGGGCGATCGACATGTCGTTGTCGTTGAGGATGACGACGAGGCGCGAGCCCAGCGCCCCGGCATTGTTCATCGCCTCATAGGCCATGCCGGCCGACATCGAGCCGTCGCCGATCACGCAGATCACGTTGTTGTTGCGGCCATCGAGATCGCGCGCCGCCGCCATACCCAGGCCCGCCGAGATCGAGGTCGAGGAATGCGCGGCGCCGAAGGGATCGTATTCGCTCTCGCTACGTTTGGTGAAGCCGCTGAGGCCGTCCGCCTGGCGCAGGGTACGGATGCGATCGCGCCGCCCGGTAAGGATCTTGTGCGGATAGGCCTGGTGGCCGACATCCCAGATCAGGCGATCGCGCGGCGTATCGAACACGGCATGGATGGCGACCGTCAGCTCGACCACGCCGAGCCCGGCACCGAGATGGCCGCCCGTCACCGAAACGGCGTCAATGGTCTCCCGGCGCAGCTCGTCCGCCACCTGCTGGAGCTTGTCCTCGGGCAGGCGGCGCAGATCGGCCGGCAGATGGATGGTGTCGAGCAGCGGGGTTGCGGAAGTGTTTGCCAAATTGTTCACCCGGGGAGACTAGAGCAAAGCACGCATAAGTGGAAACATCATTTTGCTCTAACTCTTTGTTCCGACGCGCCTTTGCGATGACGGCCGTTCTGGTGGAGTGCTGGGCGCCTTGCAGGCCGTCGCCTGTCAGGCTTCAGGTAGAGGCTCGAGCCCGGCGGGCTTGCCCTCGGCATCGAGCCGGATCTTGTCGACCTTGGCCTCTGCAACCTTCAAAAGCTTGTCGCAATGAGCCTTGAGCTGCTCGCCACGCCCGAACAGCGTGATCGATTCCTCCAGCGGCACATTGCCGCCTTCGAGGCTGCGCACGATTTGCTCGAGCTCGGCAAGTGCCTTTTCGAAGCTGAGCGTTGCGATATCGGACGGCTTGTCGGCCATTATCAACCTGTCGGATCTCTAGAGCAAAGGGCGTTTAGACGGAAGCGCTTGTTTGCTCTAACTCTTTGGTTCGACGCGTCTTTGCGATTCTTGGCGATTCCGCCAAATCGCAAAACGCTCTCGATTTTCCCCTCTATAGCCCCGAACCTCGCTGCATTGAAAGAAAAAGCCATGCAAGCCGCATGACCCAACCGTGCATAAGGCGGGGGAGAGTGACAGGTTGCGGCTCAGCGCCGCTTCCGGCAAAAGCGGCGCATGGATTTGCAGACCTTCCTCGCGCTCTCCGCCGGTTCCCTGTCAGCCGTGGCCATCGCCCAGGTGTTCGTCACCCGGACCTACCGCTTTCCAGGCATCGCGATCTACCTGGCGGGGCACGCGGTCGTGATCGCCATCGCCGTCGCCGGATACAGGTTTCTGCCTGACTGTTACGGTTTCCTGGCGGCTCTCGCCTTGCTGGCGATCATTGCGCCGGGGCCGCTGCTGAACCGGGCCAATCGCGAATTGCTGGCCGGCCGCAACGAACGTGCCGCCCTGCTCGCCCGCCTGGCCAGCTTCGTCCAGCCCACCAGCCAAGTCCGCTTCACGGCCAGTCTGTTCAAGGCTCTTTCCGAATCGACGCGCGAAGAACGTATCGATGCCCTTGAAGCGCTGCGCCAGACCAGCAAGCCGGATCAGGAAGTGATCCTCGACCTGCAATTGCTGCGGCAGCGCCAGAACTGGCAGGGCATCGTCGATTACCTTGCCCGAAACCCCGTGCCGGCAGGCGCAGATGCGGTCGCCTTCCCGATTCGGGCCCTCGGGGAGACCGGCCAGCTGGAAGCCATGGTGGCGACAGCCATGCGTTATCGCGGCCTGCTGGGCGCCGGGCAATTGTCGACCCTGATGCTCCTCGCCTTCTGCGGGCGCGTCCAGGCCACGGACTCGATGCTCGCCTCGTTTCACGCCATGCCGGTCTCCGTGAAGGCATTCTGGCAGGCGACCGCCCTCCAGGCGGCGGCACGGGGCGAACTCGCCGAGCCTCTGCTGCGCGGCTTTGCTGCCGCTTCCCTGACGCCCGCCCAGCATGAGGCGATCGTCGCTCGCCTGGACAAGCCTGCGAGCCAGGCCGAGGGCCAGCTCTCGCCACAGGCAACCGCCTTCCTCGATGATTTGGAGGCGCATATCCGGCGCAACGCCCCCCTGCGCCGCACGGGCTGGCGCGCCGCCCCCGTGACCTATCTGCTGATCCTGGCCAATTGCGCCGCCTTCGGCATCGAGCTGTGGAATGGCGACACCACCGATGCCGAAAACCTGTTCCGGCTCGGAGGGTTATGGCCCGACGCGGTGGTCCGGGATCATGAATGGTGGCGCCTGCTCAGCGCCATGTTCCTGCATGCCGGCCCCGAACACCTGATCAGCAACATGATCGGGCTCTTCCTGCTCGGGCGCATGGTCGAAGCCACGGTCGGAAGCCTGCGCATGGGCCTGATCTATCTGATCGGCGGCCTGGTCTCCATGGCCGGGGTGCTCGCCCTCACCGAGGCGGGCTTCACCCAGCCGGATGTTCTGGTCGGGGCTTCCGGCGCCATCTTCGCCCTGATCGGAGCCATTGCCCTGCGACGCCTGTCCGATTTCCTGGCGACCCGCCATATCGCCGACCGGCACAATCTCAGCCTGATCGTCATCGTGCTGCTGATCCAGGCGGCGATCGACCTTTCACTGCCTCAGATCAGTTTCACCGCGCACGGCATCGGCTTCATCGCCGGCATTGCCCTGGCCTGGATATTCGGCACAGCGCACGCCAGCAGGCGGTAGAATGGAGCGCGGACATCACAGCGACATGCAGGAGCATGTCGCGATGTCCGCTCCTGGAACTGCTGCGCCTGGATGAGAGAAAGAGCGGACAGGATGTCCGCGCAGACTGCTGACAAACCAGTAGCGTTAGTCAGCAGTTTTTGATTCAGTGGGTCATGTTGAAGAAACCCGGCCCCGAG